>NZ_JAVXZD010000002.1:0-1189113 GCF_032460275.1 Mesorhizobium sp. SP-1A
GAATACTTGGTCTGGTTGGGATTCTCGGAGGCGGCCTTCAGCTTGATCAGGCCAGTGATGACCATGACGATGCCGACGAAGAATGCACCAGCAACAAGTGCCTTGCCGAGCGAGCCGAACTGCGACTTCAGCTGATCAGCCTTCTGGCCAATATTTTCACCTGCGGCGTTTGCGGTTTCAGCCATGATCATGACTGTTACACTTGCTGCGACGGCGTATGGAAGATCGCGGATTTTGTTGAACATTTTGTTCTCCTATTTGGGATGGAATGGTTAGAATGCCACATCAGTCGGACTGATGCGTGTTTCGCTTTCGATGCCCAGAGATGCGCCGAGGATGCCGGTAACGGCAGGTATGCCGATCAGGCCAGCACCAACTGCAAGACGCCATAGTCCATCGGAATACTTGGTCTGATTGGGATTCTCGGAAGCGGCCTTCAGCTTGATCAGGCCAGTGATGACCATGACGATGCCGACGAAGAATGCACCAGCAACAAGTGCCTTGCCGAGCGAGCCGAACTGCCCCTTTAAATCGGTTGCAAGGGTGCCAACATCTCTTGACTGTGCGCTGGCTTCGCTGGAAAAAGCAACGGTCGCCATTGCCATCAAGGCATAAGGCAGATCAGAGACCGACTTAATTAATTTCATTGGATGTCTCCTTAATTTGGTACGGATGCCGCAATGCCCTTTTGGAGCACGGTACAATTATGATTGCGTTGTTCCTTGAGCAAAACAAGATAATCTGCGGTAATATGGAAAGGAGTAGTTTTATCGACTTTTTTAGACCTAGTAAAAGCTGGGTTTGTAAACAGGATTTGCTTATGAGCGCGCAAAAATCACCTTGGCCATCGGCGGAAAGTGTAACGGCAAAATTGTTGGTTAGAGATTGGTATGCCAATGCTCGCTTGCATTATGTCATTAGAATTAAAACCGCTTTGACAGTCGCATTGATGGTGAGTTTGATTGGCACAATCGCGCTCTTTAATCGGCCGCCGCAATTCCGATATATCTTGTCGACCGATGAAGGGTCCGTCATGGATATTGTCCCGTTGAGCGATCCAAACCATGATGATGAGTATATTGTTAAATGGACGATTGATGCGGTAACAAGGCTATATTCATTTGATTTCGTCAATTATCGATCTCAATTCCAAGACGCCAAGGCCAACCTGACTACACAGGGTTGGGTGAACTTTGAGAACGCAATGAAAATTTCAGGTAACTTCAATGCCGTTATCGGGAATGGATTTGTAACCACTGCAGTTCCAACTGGGCCAGGTCGCATCGTAAAAAAGGGCGCTATTTTTGGTCGATATGCGTGGAAAGTGGAATTTCCAATGTTGATCAGTTACCGATCATCATTTCGGGACCCGTCTACGGGTCGTACCAAAAATACTAGCCAGCAGCTGACGATGGCCGTTACGGTTATTCGTCAGCCTGAATTTTTGAACGCAGCTGGGTTAGGTGTTCGCGCGCTTGTTGCGGAGTGATTTTTTGATGGCCGCTGGATCGTCGCTTGAGCTGCAGTTGGAGGCGTTGCTACTTGCTTCGCCTGAACCTGTTCTCATTCAAAAAATCTATGAGGCAGCTGATAAGGTGGCAGTTGACGCGGCACTCGCATCCCTTGGCGAGTTCTGGAAGTCCCGTGGTATGCGTCTGCAGGTCAAGGGTGGGATGGCATCCATTGTCCCCTCTCCCGTCCATGTGCGTGTTTTGGCCGAGGTTCAGGGAGAAAAGTCGCGGGTCCTGAGTTCTGCGGCCATTGAGACCTTGTGCTTCATTGCTGTCCACCAGCCTGTGTCAATCAATGACATCGAGAAAGCTCGCGGGCTGAAGCTCTTCAAAGGCGTAATGGATAGCCTGCTCGATGCTGGGTTGGTTCGTTCCTCAGTGCGACGGACAGATGCGGGGCGAGCAGTGGCTTATGTGACGACGGACGCGTTTCTGGATCACTTTGGCTTGTCATCTTTGGCTGACATACCAACGGCCGAAGAAATCGCCGAAATGGGTAAGCCATTCACCGACGAAGTGATGGAGGAAGTATCGTGACAAAGCAGATCGTGGCGCTGACGCCTTCAGCGATTGAGCGCATCCGTGAGCTGATTGATGCTGGCGGTGGGAAGGTGCTTCGTTTGGGGACAAAGACCGCTGGCTGCTCGGGCGTGAAATATGATTTGAACTTTGTGGATGGTCCAAATCCCATGGACATAGAGATCGATGCAGGTGGTGCGACGCTCTACGTGGATGCGATGTCTCTCATTTTCATTGCAGGCACCGAAATCGACTGGATAGAAAATGGATTGAGCCGCTCATTCGAATTTAGAAATCCAAATGAAACGGCTCGATGTGGTTGCGGAGAGTCATTCACCACAACGCGCTGCAATTAGACCAATGTGAAGAGCGGTTCGGTTGACGGCTTGTACTCCTCGATGAGCTTTGCGGACGCTTTTGCAAGTGCTCTGACATTGCATGCGTAGAGACCGAGCTGTCCGATCTGCATCGGGTTCATTTCGATCAGGCACCCAACGCCAATCGGTGAATCTGGAGAAGTCGTAATCGCACAATCGACCGAGGCATGAGGATAGTCCATGGTTGCTGCGACATCCTCAGCAACGCGTCGTAGCTCGTTGTAGATGTCGACGTTGATCTCCAGGCTGGCCGAGTTTGGAGTCTTGCTTAGGCTTCCTGGCTTTAGCGGGTAGTCGATTGGGGTCAGACTGGTTTGGACTGGGCTGTCAGTCACAATTTTTCGATCAATCACGAAGAAGCGGTGCTCGTAATTCATTGGGATACATTCTTGGACAATCAGATCTGGGCCGCCGTCGATGAATGAGTAGGCCATGTCGCCCATTGCCTCGTAGAAAGTTGTGCCGTCTGCTGGAATTTTGCAGATGAAATGCTTGGACTTGGTCGATTTGACGAACGCGTCGATCCCCAGGTCGTGCAGATACTTCACCTTTTCCTCGGCCGCATTCCAGTCGCACACCCAGAAGTTCCTCTGAGCGTGTCTTTCAAATGTGGGATCGAGCCAATAATTCAAAGTCGACGGAACTGGATTTCGATTAGGTTTGAGTGGTGAGCCATGGCTCCGGCCGAAGGTCGGCAGATCAGGACCTTCTCCCTTTTCATCATCGAATGCGACGATTTCGTCGCCGTAGAAATCGTAAAGAGCTTTCCATAGGGCTGCTTCTTCCAAACGCTCTTCTGGGTCAGTATTCTTTGTCAAACGGAAAGCGACAGTGGCCATGAGAAACTCCTAAAATGTTGACTGATTAATGAAAACAGCCAGATTTATGTTGGAAATTATTTCATATTTTGATATATTTGGCTAGTATTTTCTGATTGTTGCCCGCTGGAAAAGCGAGTTGTATGGAGATGGAGTTGGCTGGAAAACTTGCAGTGATTGGAACGGCGGGGCGTCAGGATGATGCAGCTCGCATTAATTGTGCACTTTATGATGCAGCTTATGCCGACGTGGTGGCGTCAGCGGCGCGTTGGGGCGCAACCCACGGAGTATCTGGTGGAGCTGCATTCGCGGATCATTTGATTGTCCGCGCATTTCTTGAGGGCGTTATTTCAGAGCTGACGCTATATCTTCCAGCCGATTTCAAGAATGGGCAATTTGTTCCCAATCCCAAAATCCGCTTCAACCCTGGTCAGACCTGCAACACGTATCATCGTCAGTTCTCTTCCTCGTGTGGTGTCGACAGCCTAGCCGAGATTGCTAAGGCTATCGAATTGGGTGCGAAAGCACATGTGATCGAGGGGTTTCACCGTCGCAACAGCGAAGTTGCGGCCGACTGCCAATGGATGATCGCCTATACCTTCGGTTCTGGTGATCCGGCTGATTTCCTGCCGTCAGATGAAGGTTTCCGTAATGCGCGTGAGGCTGGCCTTAAGGATGGTGGTACTGCTCACACCTGGGGCGAGTGCTGGAAAGCCGTCAAGAAGCGTCATGTGAATCTGAACAGGCTCGTCGTTGCCTAGTCATTTCGATGCCTTTCGCTCGCATTCCCTCTATCGTGTTTTGCAGGTGATGGCGCAGCAACGCCCCACACTTTTCACGGAACCAGATTTGGCGTCGAGATCGCGAGAAGCAACGCGATGAACCTTCCTGAGTTTGGCCATCAATGCGTTTCCCTAACCCGCGATCCTGCCGTGGCGTTGCATTTCGCCTATCTCGCCCGCGACAACGGTGCGGAATGCGGTCACGTCTACGTATTGGATCGCATGAAGCTCGGTAGTCGCTATAAGATCGAGCCTCGGTCTGAAAACTGGTGGGACTATCGTGAGGAGGCTGAAGAGGCCATCTGGCGGTCAATCAGCAATCTTCATTTGTTTGTGACCAGTGTCGTTGAAGTGCGCTCTCTGGAATTGGAAAGCGCGGTATCGATGTGATTATGGCTTGAGGCCGCTGGTTCTTTTTTGGAGCAGCTCGTAGTGCCATTCTTCCGGGTAGAAGACCACGGGCGTCTCGTTATAGCCGGAGTGCGTATAGAGGCTGAAGCGCTTCCATCCGTCTTGAAGGGTTTCATCGTCAAAGTTCGACAGAATGACGGGCCAGCGATCCTCTTCGGGGTATGAGGATTTGTAGTACCCGCTAAGCGCTGGGCCGAGTTCACGTCCAGGCTGATAGCCTTCGATTGTTTGCTCGACGCTTTGGTCTACGATGATGTTTTCGTCGTGAGCAATCGAATTTACGATGTCTTTCGTCGGCCAATTGCCGATCCCGAACTCCATATCACCATACTCATCAATGAGTGCGGGTAGTGCGCCTTCCAAGAGTTCCCTCATCTTGGAGTGGTAATCGGGATTGCCAAATGAATTGCTGAAGTGGGGGAATTCAATGTCGCCCCAGACGTCCGCCCAGGCTTCGCCGTCTACTGCCATGTACCAGGAGATAGCGAGTTGAGCGGGTTTTGGAAGATCCTTGAATTTGAGGATTTCAAAGTCGTTGTCGAAAAGATGCTCTTTCTCTGGCGTCATGTGGCCTTCCTTATCGGGGTTCCGGCCTAATGTCCATTTCTACGCGGTATAATACAACACCTAAATTTAGTCTCGCTGGTTGCGTGGGCCGAATATATAAATGGATATCGGGATAAATAGGAAAGAAAAATGAGCAACCACTATGAATCAATGATTTCTGTCCTTCATAAGTCTTTGGAGAGCACTAATGGTCTGGTGAAGGTTCCAGTAAATGACGAAGAGATAGTCCTCTGCTATCGCAACACTCATGATGAGATTGACGATCCTGAGTGCGACGAGATTTTTCAAGCCTTGTCCCCTGGTGTCTTCCGTCGTTTCACTGTTCACACAGGAGACCAGACTCGATTTACGTGGATGCGCTTTTCCAATCTTGATCAACATGAGCTGAGATCAGCTTTCAAGCGTGATTTTGAAAGCTTATCCGATCAGGAGATGGAAGGTGTCAAAGTGTCTCTCGTTTTTCAGAAGATGAAGCGAGATGATGCTGAAGAGCGGAATGAACGACGGATGTCGATGTAAAAACGAAGGGCGGCTTATGTTGTGACCGCCCTTCGTTTCGATCAAAGCTTGTTGAGAATGTCGGGAGCAGCAGGCTTCTTCTCGTCTTCTCCAGTGCCGATTTTGTACTCCTCGGCAGCTTTGCGAAGCTGTTTTTCGACACTCATCGGATTGTCCGCAGGCTCCCATTTGATGACTATCTTTTTGGTGCCGCCAGATGAGCCGCTAGCTCTCATTTCAAGCTTGCTCATGGTGTCATCCGCAATGAGGGTGCCTTCGCCTGTCGCTTCATTGAAGGATTTCGTGAAACCGCGTTTGCTTTTGTATTGGGCGAGGCGGTCAATGATAGCAACGGCTGCGTTTGTCATATTGGTGCCATTGGCTTCCAGAACGACATCGCTAACCAGCCATGGTGCGTGAAAAATCGGAGAGTCTGGCAGGTCTTTGCATTCGGGTATCGCTTCAGAACATCCTCGTCCAAAAACGCCGCCAGTATCCATTCTGCCCTTCCACCCCTTAAAGCGAACGTCGGTTGCCTTACCCTGTAGGGCGAGCGCGAGAAGGCCAAGATTTGGCTTTAGTGTGACGGTCATGGTGAACTCCTGTCCGGCCATGACCACAGGTTTGATGCGCAGGATGATCGGCTCCCAAAGAACGAGTTCTTTAGCAGCGGGATGCTCAGGGGCGAAGCCAAGGTCACGGCCGCTGGGCGTCTTTGCGGCCTGAAGCTGGACGACGCTCTTCAGAACCTTGTGGAACTCCATTCCATTTTCGTCCTTGGCAACCGCGTCCACCATCGGAAGCACTGATTGCACTAGTTTGACGATCTGTGTAGCAGGTAGTTTTCTGCCATCGAAACTGGTGTCCCAAGACCGATGGACCTTGTAGGTCGGGAATAGGATATTGAAGCGGATATCACCTGGCAGCTGCTGAATTCGACAGAATGCGGTCAGCAGATCGTCAGTCGGATGCAGGCCAAGGAACCATGGGATATGCACGGATCGGCTATAGTCCGGCGCAATGCAGTCGCTTGCTGCAGGCTCGGGTGTCTGAGGGCTTGGAGATTGTGCATTCGCTGACGCTGAAAGCGCTGTGAGGGCGGTCAGAGAAGCGAAAATAAGCGATCTAAGCTTCATCGTACTTGGAAACCTTTTTCATACTATAATTCACAGTGACATCCTTGCCAGAATTACGCAAACATGTACCATGGATGACTTAATTATATCGAAAATACCTCAGAAAATGGCTGAAGCGCAACCCGAGTTGGAAAGAAGATGAAGGTTCAAGTTGATCCTGTCGTAGATGCTCCGAACGTCCTGCCAAGGGTTCAAAAGCCCGTGAAAAAGCAGGGTCAGACGGTGAAACCTGATCTGAATAGGATTGCTTCTGTCGGGCGTCCGTGGTGGAGCGAAGCGCCGGAAATCGCACATAAATGTCTAGTGTTGATTTTTTCCCCTTTTCGTTTCGCTGCCATGGCTCTCGATATGCTGGTGTCCATGGTATTCCTGTCATTCTTTGCGGTGATTGGTCTTTGGTGGCTTGGCTACATTCCAGACGCTACGGTGGCGCACTTCATCGGTGCATTGGGTAACCGCGTCCTTTCCATCATCCAGTCTTCAGGGGTGCTTTGATCGATGAAGGCGGTTGAATGGTTGTGGCGTGAGTCGTTGGCCCTGTCAGCAGGATATTTCGGGGTCGTGATTTGGGGATTTCTCGTGCTGGGATTGCTGGGATACGCACCTGGCGAGTTGAATGTTGTTTTGCGTTTGTCGCTGTTGTTGCCTCTGTTATTTTTTGTCGAGAGATTTGCTGGGATTTGGTTTCGGAGCATGATTACTAGGCATAATTCCGTTGCTGCCGGGGTTGGTTTCATTATTTATGCAAGTTACGCCAACGTATTTATGAAGATGGTGTACGAAAATCCTTATGCAGGATCGAATATTCGAGATCTTGTCGTAATTGGTCTAGTGATGGGTGTTCCTAGTGGCCTCTTGGTTCACAAGTTGGGAGATTTTGCCCGTAAAGCTGCCTGGTAACCTCTTCGATCTGTCCTATGGTTCAGTGGCATATGGAGTGGTTTTTGACGCGGCCTAAGCCGTAAAATATAAAGGCGACCGTTAGGCCGCCTTCTTCTTTGTGGTATTTTTCTGGTTCTTTGTCTTCTTGGCTTTCAGTTTGCGCTGTTTGCGCTTGCGACGCTCGGCTAGGGACGCCCCTCGATTAACGCCCAGTTCTTCCAGCATGCGCACGCGTTGCGGAGAAAGCTTGTTGTCCCGCCACTTCTTGCGGTTGTCTCGAAGCCATACCCCTATTTTCTTGCCTTCATATTCAAAGGTGTCCGGAACGTTCGGAGATCCAGTTTCTTCAGCTACCTTTCGCAATAGTTCGACGAAGGTCTCGAACTGGTTCTCATACTGGTTTTTGCTGACGCCATATCGGCTCAGGAATGCGATCTGAGCGCGGGTAAGTTCCTTGTTCTTCCACTTGGCACGCATGTTGCGAACCCACTGTCCAAGCTTGAAGCCGCAGTCTGCGACGTATGACACTGGGACGTTGGCGTGACCTTCGGAAGCAACATAGGTCTTTAGAGGTTCACGGCCATGGTCGAATGCGCTCTTTGGGGTTTCGAGCAGTGGCACGCCCATTTTCAAGATGGCGCGTATGACGCGCTTGTTCTCGCGGCCAAGCTTGACGTCACGTTTGCGATTAGCGAGCCAAGACTTCAGCGGGAAGCCTTTATAGACGCAACCAGGCGGGATATTGGGGTCGCCAAACTCTTCGATATATTCGCGAAGCATGCGAAGGCCGAGTTCGCTTTGTTCAGAGCGCGTTACGGCCGAGATGTCGAGTTCTTCGAGCTTCTGAATTCGCTCAGCAGACAGCCTGCCTGTGGTCCACTCCGACTTGCGGTTTGAGAGCCATTTGGCCAAAGGGAAGCCGTCTTCGGTTCTGAAGTTGGTCGGCATCGTGGACGTGCCGTTTTCATCGATATAGCGCTGCAAATGCCCAAGTCCGACCGAGAATGAGGACTGTAGGCGGCTGGTGATCTGCGTCTGGATGGAATCGTATAGCACGTCGCTGTCGATGCCGATGATTTCCATGTATTTGGATAGGCGCTTGCCTATCTTGCCTCGCAGAATTTTGTTTCCAGACGTCGTTGCAACACTCAGGTCCTCGATGGTCGAGAAAAGTTCCTCATCATCATCCATCAAGGCTCCGACGACATTCCAGATGGTCTCGAACCCAAGCTTTGCGATCTCGTCTTCGAAAATTTCTCCCGATGTCGAGATGATGAGTGGAAGCATGACGTAGCCGACTTCCTTGGTTCCGATATCGGGTTTGCGCAGCGCGCGGCCAACGATCTGGATTACCTCAGTCTTGCTGTCGATGCGAGACATCATCGCAACCATATCGACGGCAGGGAAATCCATGCCTTCAGCCAAACAGCGCACGTTTGTGACGAGAGAATTATCGTTCTCGCGCACGATCTGCGTAATCTGGTCGCGAAGCGCCACGCCCTGCTTGCTGCTGATGAAACCTGTCGTCCAATCCGGCAGTACCGTCTTGAGCGACTGGGAGAAGTATTCAGCATCACTCAGGCGCGAATGGTAGGTGATCACGCGCTTTGCGTTTGCCTGCTCGATGGCCTTTCGAATGGCGAGCTGTCTAGCAGCCTCTTCGAAAGGCAGTTCGGTGCCTTCGACTGAAACCTTGTTGATACGGAATTCGCTGATCTCTTTTGGGTTTACGACCGAAATAATGATCCTGGACGGACAAATGACACCCTCATCCGCTGCCTCTCGAAATGTGTATCGATGGGCGATCTTGCCGTACTTGGTTTCGTCATCCATCGAAATGAATGTGAAGCTGTCGCGGTCTGCGGAAACGTTGCGGCGAATTCGTTTCTTGGCCGTGGCTGTCATGAACAGGCGCTTGGCAATCGGAATATTTTCGTCAAATAGGCCATGGGAGAACGCCGACTTTTCACGGACAAATTCCTCAGACCCTGCGGTGACGGTACGATGGGCTTCGTCAAAGGAGCCGAAGTCGAATTTGAACTTGGTGCCTCGAATTGCATCGGCCACGACTTTTGAGGACTGATAGGTCGTGTAGACAATCCGAAGTTCGCCTTTCTGGCGCTTTTTGGACAGGAAGCGATTGAGGTCGGTAAAATCGGTGGAAACTGGGATGCCGATCTCGTCGAAGCCGATATCAGCTTCGTCATCCTGATTGTTGGCCGTTGCGCTGGTAACGGTCTTATCGGAGCAGATGGCCATGAAGCGATAGTGCCTGTTGCCCGTCAGTTCGTTAGACCATGATCGGATGGTCTGGCGCACTAGGTTAAGCGATGGGAGGAATACGATGACGTCGCCGCCATTCGTGCCCAGTACCTTCTCCATGACCCGTTCCGACGAAAGGGTCTTTCCTGTGCCGCATGCAGAGATGAAAAGCGCCCTATTGGCGACCTTAAGTTCTCGAACGATATCTTTGACAGCGCGGTTCTGGTGCGCCTTTGTCTGTTTGCGGGCGGCAGTGATCTTCTGACTGTCGATCCAAGAGACGATTTCTTTAAGCCGATCCGTAGACAGCGTGTTGAGATGGGCTGAACTGATTTTCTGCAGGCGTCCGTGTTCAGGGGCCTTGTCCAGTCGGTCGATATGGTCGGCGGTGGTGATTACGAGGCGGAAGTCTGCTTTTACGCTATCGCCAAAAAACGTTGCCAAATCGCTCCAAGTGACACTGTCGGCCGCCACGGTGCGGAATTTATCCTGGACTGCGATAATGCGGTCATTCTTGTCTACGATGATTGTGTCAATGCCGTTATCAGAAGCCTTCTTCAGGCCAAGTCTCTTCAGAATATGAGGTGGGGTATCTTCAATGCGATAGATCTGCTCAACTTGGATAGCAGGATCAGTCGCGAGCATTGCATGAGAAAAAATTTCAAACAGCCGACCGCGAAGCGATGGCTTCGGTTCGGATGCGATTGCTTCTTTGACTTGCTTAAAGGAGGTGATCGGACCTTTTATCTTACCGATGACGTGCTTCCTGAAAAGCGAGGTATTTACGCTTACCATACAAATGAACCTTTGCACATTACCCTACAAGAATTCGGGCAATAGAAAGGTTCGTCAAGATAAAACGTGGACAAAAATCACGAATAATCCCTTAAATTCATCAAAATTAAGGGTTGAAAATAAGGATTAAATGGCAGTGAAAGCTGAAGAGGCTTATGGAATAGAGATGGGGCTGAGGAAAATTCGACAACAAAAAACCGCGCATTGCTGCGCGGTTTCTGTTCGGCTTAAGTGAGGGGGTGGGGGTGAGGTCAGCCGAATTTCTTGAATGAGACGGAGCGAATGTCGCTACGCGAAATGCCGATATCCGAGAGTTCACGATCAGACAGCCTGGAAAGCTCGTTCATGGTGCGGCGGGCGTTGCGATAGCGTTTGAAGGACTCTGCGATACCAATCATATTTCTTTTCTCCTAGTTCGTATCCGTCTGAATTGAAAATAGGAATTAAGCTTAAATATAACAATGCAAGTAACTGCAGAGGAGCTATGCACCAGGAACATAGCTGATTTCTCAACATTTTTTCATTCAGAAATTTGCACAAGAATCGTCGGCATCACTTCGACAATAAATTCAATCCAAATTGTCCAATGCGCTAAGGTCCATATTTCGCAATGCCGATTTAACGGTTCGCGAAGGATAGGGATTGTCCTTTCTCGGGTGGTTATCTGCATAAAGCTTTACGGCGGCCAACGCCTCGCGGTCTAACGATGGATAGTCAGCAGGATTTCATCCTCATTCATACCGCCGTCCAGTAGAGCAGCTATTCTGTGAACTTCAATCGAGGTGCCTCGAATTGTTGGCTCCGAACCTGTGGTAACGATCATTTGTCCTCCATGTTCAGTAGAACGAATGTGTCGATATTGCCGTGATCACTGGCTGAGAATTGAGCGAATGTCGTCCGTCATAATTTCAGTCTTGGCGGGCGGCACTGGTTTTGGGGTCTCTTTGCCTTCGGCTGCCTTATCGTCGTCGGCTGATTTGTTCAGCGAAGATATGTACTCCGCTGCAGCTGAACGATTAGCGTTCGCCTTAGCCTCATCCTGAAATTTCTTGCTGGTGCCTTCGACATTGTCGTTCCACCACATGACCATTCGAGAAACGACGTCGGTCTCCCATGGGCCGTCGTAGATGAAGGTAGGATTGGACTTCGGTCCAGAAAAGATCGCGAAAGGTGCCTTCCCCTTCTCGATCACGTAGCCAGTCACCTTGTTATATCCGCGAACATATCGGTATGGGCCGAAGTCAAGGCATGGGTAGTAGCCCCCAGTGCGAACAGGCTTCATTTCTAGATTGCACATGCTCCCATGACCTTTTGCGATTGCTTGTTCTGCCAAATCGATTGCGATCCCCAGAGACTCGTTTGCCTGAGAGGGTAAAATTGATGCCAGAAGAACTGTTGCAATAGCGATTGCGCGCATGAGGCATACTCCTTCTCACTATTAGAGCTTTGAAAAGCTACGGCGTAAACGATGATTTTTGTGAGCTTGATTTCAAAAAGGCCAGCGACGACACTAATAATAATAGGAAACGGGTCGCTTTTATGTTTCTAAAATTCGCAAGGTTCTGTCGGAAGCATATTGGTGACTGCCTGGGAATGGTCGTTTCGGGGTTGATTTTGATACGGCTTTCGCAGGGAGATGAGGGACATGAAGCTTTGTTAATTCTAGGCATGTTCCTTGTGAGCGTTGGATTTGTCGCGACATGTTTCGCGCTAAAGAAGGGATTGAGTCAATGAACTCCGATAATAAATTAAATGATGCATTTGGTTCCTCTGCAGGCCCGAAGGATCACGGTCCAGGTCAGAGCGGACACGGTGTGGTCAAGCCTCATTTGGAGCCTAAAGAGCGCTTGAAGGTTTACATTGCCCTTTCTGTTCTGATGGATGCGGGAATGACTTTTGAAGCGGCGTTATCGGTTCTTTTGAAGGAATACAAGCGGCTTAAGACCCCTGACCTTCGTAAAATCAAGGCTGTGGAGATCTTTTTCGGCGGTATTGCCACTAACCCGAACATGGCTCCAGACGACATCGTTAATTTGGCCCACAAAACCTTTGGTGCGGCATTCATGGAGCCTGAAGAGAGCGCGGTTCTCTCTGCAATGGGGCAATCGGTGAACGTCGTCGCAGCATTTAAGGCAGCAATCTCGATTCTCGAAGCTTCCAAGTGATTGGTCGATTGCGCCTCTGATCCCTAGGATGAGTTGAAACTGGAGAATTGAGATGGCCGTAATTAAGTTTGAGAATGTGGTGGGTTATGGTTATGAGGGGCGCAATGGGACTATTGATCTCGCTGCGGTCGAAGTTTCAAGGGGGTACGGCAGACAGCCTGCTGTCTCTATTTCTGCAATCAATCGTAAAGGCGATGCGGTTGCTGGCCATTTGCACCTTGAAGCAGCTTCGTGTGGAAAGATCGCCAGGGAAATAGCAGTGATTGGGGCGAGCATGTCCCCTGAGCGTCGCCATGAAATTGAAGCAGAATTGAAGGCGGCTCTTGTGACGCTTCAAACGATGGCAGAGATGCCACTCGATGACGATTTGTCCGACTACTTCGCGCCTGCCCCATAAATCCCGCTACAATCTGAATAAAGAGCACAGATCGGAAAACTGGCGTTTCCGGTCTGTTTTTTAGAATTAAGTCTATTGACTAATCTTTGAATGTTGATAATTAGCTATGCACATATTTGGAGCAGTTAATTGCTGGCAAAACACATTCCGTTGTTGACCTTTAAATTCCCTGAGCGCTGGGCATGTGCCTTTAGGCATCGTTGTCGAGGCTAGGTTCCCTCGTGTGATCCCCCCTTTGGTGGGAAACAGCTGATTGCCCTTGTGGCGATGGCATCTTGTTTCAAGGATGATCCTTGAATTCGAGGCGAACCTTTTTAAAGTGCGTTCAAGGAGTGAGCATGGACAACAATAAGAAGGCGCGGGTCAGTGGCACCGATTGGATGCGAGGACCTGGAGACCACTATGAGGTGGAAGCCGCAATCGAGCATTTCGATTTTTTCGAGCGCTCTCCTGAGGAGTTCTATAACGGTGCTCTGAGTAGTCTCTCCGAACTGGATCAATATGCTCAAACAGGCGATGGAGATAGCGTTGCAGACGCTATGGCCGAGAAAACTCGTCATGAGGCAATGGTGAAGTTTTGGATTGCCGCATCGCGGGGCGTGCCAGAGGCATGTGTTGCGTTGGGCAGGCACATCATGTCCGAATTGACGGTTGATGCTCCTCTCGGCCCGCAGAGAGAGCTGTTCGAGCAGATTGCTGAACGGTGGATTGTCATGGGGGATCGTTCTGTTCCTGCGGCGAAAAAGTCCCGTGTTCCGTTGAAGCGAGCCGCGCGTACGGTCGATGACCTGTCGGATGGAGACGACGCTTCCAGCGCAAAGGCGTCAGAGGACGCTACAGATGGCGTGGTCGTCGTTCCTGCGGTTGGTGATTCCGCCGCTGGAGAAGGGGCGCAGCTCGCGAAGAGGTTTGCACGTATCGTCGGAAAGGCCTTGCCTTCCATGAGGGCCGATATGCCAGCTGTTGGTGAGGTCAGTGCCGCCATCGTCTCTGTGTGGCCCTGGGCCGATAAGGTGGCGAGTCACCTCGAAAGCATGCTTCAGGTGCAGCGTTCGGTCGGTCTTAAGAAGCCAATTGTTCAGCCCATGCTGTTTGTAGGACCTCCAGGCAGCGGCAAGACGGCTCTCGCTGAGAAGATAGCCGCGATCTTTGGTGTGCCATCGCTTGTTGTGCCTGCTGGTGGAGCAAATGACTCGGCAGGGCTTGGGGCAGTTTCACGCGGCTGGGCGGGTGCCCGCCCTTGTGGTCCGGTGATGGCGGCGTTGCAGTTCGATTGCTGTGATCCTGCAATCATCGTGGACGAACTCGATAAGACACAGTCGCCTGGGGCCAAGAATGGCTCTGCGTCGGGGACTCTGCTCGGCATGATGGGTAATCCTGAGCGCTTTCAGGACACTTGCCTGCTGGAGAACGTAAACCTGTCGAGAATGATCTTTATGGCGACAGCGAATTCGTTGAAGACAATCCCAGAGGCGTTGTTGGATCGCTTTACGATCTTCTACGTGCCTCGTCCCAGTGCGGAGCACTTTAATGTCGTGTTGGCGACTGCGAAGCAAAGGTACGCGGACTACCTCGGTGTGTCAGTGAACATGCTGCCTGCCCTCGATGGTGATGAATACGAGGTGCTGTATCGTCAGTTCTCGCGTTCCGACGCATCGCTGCGAGACTTTGCCCGTGCATACAGGCATGTGCTCTCAAAGGCTGTTCAGAGGGTAGAAGCTACTCAGCAGGTCGAGGCCACACAGCGGCTTTTGAACTGACGGATTTGGCATCGATTGTCGCTTTCACGGTGGCGGCGCATCGTTGAAGCGACAATCGGAGGGTGTCGATATGCCAGAGTTGGAATTGGATACAAAAACCGCAGAGCGAATGGGGCTACCCAGTGCCGTTGCCACCGTGCGCCTGCCTGATCAAGACGAGCAGATAGAAGTGGCATTGTTGCCTCCGGAGACCGATCTTGCAACCACGGACTGGGCTGTGATCGTTCATTATGGTTGCGACCCTGATCGGCCGGATTTGGGTTCGTCCAGCGTTGAGGAGGTGCCTGAAGGACGAGAGACTGCAACTCAGCGGTATCTTGAGATGGTTTCCGAACTCAGGGAATCGTTGGAACGCGAGGAAGAGATCCGAAATCTGAGTGGATATTCGCCGATGTAATCAACGGCCCGACATGTCGGTCAACTTTTTGCCGTCAACAATGTTGGCGGCAAATTTGTTTTAAAGCCTAGTATTTTCGATTGTTCTCAGCGTTTCCCCTGATTTTATAAAGGAGGAATGACCGCGAATTGCTTTTCCAGAATTGTTGCCGGCGTTTTACAAGCCAATGTTTATGGAGGTTAATATTTGAAGATACCAATGACCGAGTGCCATTGGCTTTGAATCGTGAAACGCACAGGAGAGAACGATGGAAAATGCAAAGATGGCCGAAACTGCGGTGGATCGGTCCTTGAAAGTGAAAAACAGCAGGCTGCGTAAGCGCGGATATTCGCTCGTTGAAATTGCTGCGGGTCTGGCTGTTGTCGCTATTCTCGTGCTTGGTGCTCTGACACTCGTTAGCGTTGTGAACCAGTCGCGCCTGTTTACGCAGGCGAGCAATGAACTGAACGTCATTCAGCAGGCTGTTAGAAGCCTCTACAATGGTCAGTCGAGCTTCACTGGTGTTAATGCGTCGACGTTGATCAACACCAAGTCTGTTCCCGCCAAAATGATCGTTGGAACCACGCTTCGTCATGCTTTCAGTGGTCAGATTGACGTTGTGGCCGCTTCTGCTGCAGGCGGTGCGGGCAGTGGTTTCCAGGTTACGTTCCGTCAGATTCCGTCTGACGTCTGCGTCAAGATGCTCACTGCTGACCTCGGTCGTGGTCTGTACTCGGCTGGCGTCTCCAGCCAGGTAGGTCAGGACGGTCTGCCGTTTACCCCGACGACTGCTGCTAGCCATTGCTCGGCCAACTACAACGACGTATCTTGGGTCTTCTATTGATCTGATCGGGTTAATAATCCTGAAAACCTCCCGGCTTCGGCTCGGGAGGTTTTTTATTGGATATTTTTGGAAAGAATTATATAAAAGCGCCAAATAATAGGAGAAAGGTAATGAAGCCCGCGAAACGAAACCCGATGGCAAAAGAATTGGCGACCCCTCTATTTAGGGTAAAAATCGTCAAGTCTTTGAAAGGAAAAGGTTCTTACAACCGCAAAAAGAGGCACTTTTCGAAAAATATCGACGGTGCCTCTTTTTTTGTTTGTGATATCCGACGTGATTTCTATAATGAACCACTTTTCGTGAAGGAGGGTGAAATTCATGAAGATCATCAAGGCAAAGCAGGTTTCTGCTCCGTTCGCCACAATGTGCTTTTCGGCAGCCCTTACCTTTCTGGCGGCTTTTGTCTTCGACATTAGCCTGGTTGGCAGTTTATTCGCGTTCGTGCTAATTTTCAGCATCAATATGGTTGTGGAATTTTTTGGCAGAAAAGAACAGAGGGCGCGTTGAGTTCAAAGCATTTTAATTCACCATCACGGGTGGTCTTTTTGACGGGAGCTGGATTGAGCGCCGACAGCGGAGTGCCAACCTTTCGCGGTGAGGAAGGGTTCTATAATGGCCTAAGGGCTGAGGAATTGCTCTCGTTTCGAACGATGAGACGGTCGCCTGAGGTCATTCAGAGGTTCATTGATAATATGCGCGCCAAGATGGGCGGTGCAAAGCCGAATGCGGCTCATATGATGATCGCTCGCCTAGGTAATAAGTTTGGGGGCCGCGTGGTTCATTTTACCCAGAATATCGACCCGCTGGTCGAATTAGCTGGCTACGATGGCTCTGTGCACCTCCACGGCTTCGTTACGCGTATGCGATCAATCGGCAACTCGAAAGTTACCGAGGATGTCGGCTTCACGCGCTATTGGGAGGGCGATCCGTCGGAGGCCCCTCCCCGAGGCTTCAAGTTCCGCTGTCCAAAGACTGGAAGCCTGATGCGGCCCGATGTCGTTCTGTTCGACGAAATGGGTCTCGATTATCCGAAGCTATATAGTGCGGCCAAGCGTTTGCGCGCTCAGGACACGTTCGTTGTGATTGGAACACAGGGCAACATTTATCCCATCAGGGAGGCGATCAATATAGCGCTCAAGTCGTCTGCCAAGACGGTTTTGAACAATCTGCATAGCAGCTCAGACATCGAGGAAATTCTCTTCGACCATGTTTTCATGGAACGAGCTGTCGACGTTGCGTCTGATATCGAAGCCCTTGTGCGTGAGAGGCTTCAGGCAGACTAAGTGATTTTGTTGATTGCATCCCGTGTCGATAGGCTTTCCCATGTCGAAACACTTGGAGAGCAAAATGAGCCAGGATCATTTGAAATGGGGTTTGAGCGGTCAGGCGCTTGAGGCGTTTATACAGAAGCTGAAAGACGACGAGCTTGTGCCAATCCCAGAAGGGTTGCATTCCGTCGTCGTTGAACTTGACGAGCCTGGTGGGGATGTCATTGGGTGGGAAGTGACAGACATCGACGGGAACGAAGTCGATGACCACTTTATGGGCACATCGTTCGGTTCGGTTCTCGCGGGCGAATGTCTTATGGCGGGAACGCCTGTGGAAGATGAGCCGGAATCCAGCTTTCAGCCTTAAATGACGGCGATTTGATATCAGTGTAGCTCCCGTGAAAACGGGGGCTTTTCTTTTTTCTGATGGGGAATTGATGGAGGCCCCAGCGGGGTTCGAACCCGCGACTTTCGAGGCTAGCACTCTCGACACTCTACCGCTGAGTTATGGGACCTTCGATGAATAGATAACTACAGGAATGGGGAATTTCGTCAACTATTTATTTCATTTCTGGAGCGAATTTTCGCTCAGCCCTTCCGCCTTTTTCCATGCCGAGATCTGGCTGTCCAGGAAGGAGTTCTCCCGCCGCAGCGCCTCTTCCGTTGCCTCACAGGCTGACACGATCCATGTTTCCTGATTATATTTAAGTTTGAAATCCATGAGTATGTCGTCCATGGTCAGGACCAGTTCACGATCTCCGACAAGGTATGGAACGCGTGATTCAAACTCGACAGCCGCACGAAAGGAGTCGTTCTGCATCAGTGCGTGTTCGAGCGCGTTGCTAATATCCGTCACGGCTTCGTTGTAGAGTTCGCGGTCAACGCTGCCGAGGTAGTTGGAACGATGTCCATCCGGCAAATTTCTGACGTAAGCCATTGCTTCGCCCATGTAATCTGGAGCAAATTCCTTGGCTGCCATGTGAATGGCCTTGGTCACCAGATTGGTCACTTCCCGATTGAGCTTGCCAAGTGTCATTTTTGGCTGGGTAGATGAAATCATCCACTTGTTGCCGTCCTGCGCGATGGCGATGACAGCCATGAACTGGTCCGTTTCACCGAAGCGAACTGCAGCAAAAGAGATATTGCTGATGTTCAGGAGTATTTCAGACTGCTTGTATTCCATGTGCGCGGCCTCAACAATGCAATAATTGAAGCCTTTGGCGGAGAATGGAACAAGCTTTAATTACAATTAGTTGACGAAAATGATTGACGATTCTGGAATAGTTGACATTATTCGGTTTAAAGAGAGGTTTTATGTCGAAAATAGCCATCAATATGACGTCAGTCAGACAAATGCTTGAATTGGACCCGTTTTATCGCACGTCTGAGGAGCATGTGTCGCCTTTTTGGCAGATCGCATTTCATGCTGCTGGGTTTACTGGTGAGTTGCCGCTACCCGATTGTGATGAAGCTCGGTGGCTCCTGGAGTTGATTAAGAGGCCTCTGGTAAGCGAAGTCGTCTGGAGATTTCATGAAGGCGATGACGGGGGGACCTGGCTCGGTGATACCTCCCACAAGCTAGCTACTTATTCGGTTTGGCAATCTCGTGGAAAAGGCGTCATGGCCACATTGGGTCATCACTTCAATGTTCAGGTGGGAACCACGGCAATTCATGCGAAGCGATTGGCCGACATTCACTGGAACCTGAAGGTGCTTGGTACGCTGTCAGATGACTTTCTGAGGCAGCAATTGACGATGATCGCCGAGGGGCGCGGGGAGTAAAGATGCATCCAGCTGAGATCGCGGCGCTAATTTCCAGGACGCCGCTCGTTCAGAGTAACGAGATTGCCGTTCAGGAGAAAATCTCTGAACTCCTTACGCAACACGGAATCCTGCATAAGAGAGAAGTTGTGCTCGGACCTGGTGATCGACCAGACTTCGTGCTTGAAGGTGGCATTGCTATTGAGGTGAAACTGAAGGCCAGTAAGCGGGCAATTTATCGTCAATGTGCCCGCTACTGTGAATATGACGCCGTGAAGGCTCTTATTCTCGTTTCAGCGACTGCCATGGGCTTCCCTGAAGAAATCCATGGCAAGTCGACTTGGGTCGCATCGTTAGGTGGCGGCTGGCTTTAAGGCGTAGGTGCTGCGTTAAGCTCCCACTCTTCCTTGAGGCAGGTGTCAGCGTCTAGTTTGGCATCTTCTAGCGTCAGGAACACTTCCGACGTCTCACGAGGTCCGGCGATGTCGCCGTCTTCGTTCTTGGTCAGAACCCAGAACTCTTCGACGCCGTCACTCGCGAAGGTACGGCTGATCTCGGCCACACGATCACCCTCTGCCTTGATCCACTGATTTTCCTTGGTGTGCACCCATCCCGAAAGTTCTACCTTCTCGATATCGGCTTTGTAGGCGCTGCCGACCATCCCGTAGACATCGTCAATCGAAAGGGTCGTCATCTCGCCCTTAGATGGGTCGATGATCAGTTCGCCGCGAAGGGTGTCAACGTAGCCAGAGCCATTGATGAAGTCGTGGACACCAATCTGGCCGCCTGTAACCTTGAAAGGGCCATCAAGTTGGCCGCCAAGGATATCCTTGATGGGTACGCGGGCCACAAAACAAGGTACGCCGCTGCCTGTCGCGTTATCGAGGATTGTGAAGAGTGTGTCCATGTCGACGACCGCAGGACGATCAATGTCTTTGCCGCCAAATACCTGTTTGACCGTCGAATTCCATTCGGCAATGTCGTATTTGCTCGGGAGAGGAAGCTGGCGAATGAAATTGGTGGTGCCCTCGCCTAATTCGAGGATGGACTTCCAAGTAAGCGCGTCCAGCTCAATATCCTTGCGACGGTAATCGGAAATGTCTTCAGGGATTTCTGGATTGGTCGGGTCCCATCCACGGTTCTTGCACTCTTGAACGAACTCCGCTGGGGAGACGTTGAAGAAGCGAAGAATGCGCATCAGGTTGCTCGATGGTCGAGCGTCCTCTGCGCTGAAGCAGTATCCACGATATGACGGGTACATGTCGTCGATATCAAGGACGTGGTTGTCGGGAATAAAGGTGATGTCTGCCTTAATGTGGCTCGGAAATGACTCTTCAGGAGTGCTCTTGTCTGCCTCTCTCATTGCTTCATAAATCACGTCTTTGAGCTTGCCTTCATCGGCTTCTAGCAGGGCTTCAAAGATGTCATCCTGATCGAGATCGGTTTCTTCAAATATCGCATCAAGAATGTCCCTGAGTTCGGATTCGAGATCGCTCTTAACTCCTGCATCATGGAAATATGTGCTTGGATTTACATCCCAGTCTTCGTCGATAAAGAGCTGGTGAACGCCGCTGTGGCCATCGTTAAGATATGTGTCCACGATTTTGTTTGCTGTCGCAAGGTCAATGTCACTCGCAGTCGGGAATGCCTCGTAATACGAATTCTTGCCGACATTTACAAAAATGTCTTCGATTAACTTGGTTTGCGCCAGCGCTTCAGCGACTTGCTCAGCTGTAGCGTTTTCCGGAATGTCGATTGTGACGTTCTTCTCAGCGTCAATCGTGATTTTCATATCAAGTCTCCTGATGTTGTACCTCAATTATTTCGGATAAATAGGAAAGCGACAAATGTCAGGCGCTAATTCCGGTTGAATATTTCTTTAAATGGCTTCAGGATAAATTTGTTGACGAAAGGTTCTTGCTTTATGGCTAAGAGAATTGAGAAGAAATTCGGGAAATTAAGGTTTGATGCACATGCCAACGAGTGGGTAATCAGCGGCACTGCGCCTAATATCTCGTTGTTCATCAAGGACGTTTTCCGTCGCATTTCCAAGGTTCAGACGGGCGAATTTCGCTTCAAGAACGATGACCTGCATTGCTTTGAGCTGCTTTGGTTCATGGATCGCTATCCAATGGCGATTGAGACGTTCGACCTCTCGCGTCTGAAGGCAGGTAGAAAGCGGTATTTCGAAAAAGAGGAGATTGTCGAAACGCTGTTCACGCCGGAATTCAAAGCGCAGCAATATGCTGGTCTCGCTGAAGGCTGTAAGCTCTGGGAATATCAGGCGCAGGCCGTCGAAATGTTCCGCGTCGTAAAGCGTATGCTGCTTGGCGACGACATCGGTTTGGGTAAGACGAACACCGCAATTGGCTGCATGCTTCAGCCCGGAATGCTTCCAGCCGCCGTTGTCGTTCAGGCGCATCTGCCCGAACAGTGGGAGGAGCGCATTGAGGACTTCTCAAACTTGCGCGTCCACGTCATTAAAACGGTAAAGGCTTACGAACTGCCTGAAGCTGACGTCTACGTTTTCTCTTATACCAAGCTTTCTGGCTGGAGTGATGTGGCGGCCACTGGTTTCTTTAAGACTGTTGTCCTTGATGAGCCACAGGAATTGCGTTCTGGGACGGGTACAGACAAAGGATCGGCCGCAAAGGTGTTCTGCGATAATGCTCAGGCCGTTCTCGGGCTGACTGCAACGCCAGTGATGAACTATGGCGTGGAAATGTGGCATGTGATGCAGTTTATCTGCCCAGGTGTTCTCGGTACTCTGGACGAGTTTCTGCGCGAATGGTGCTCGAACGAAAAGATCGTGAGCGACCCTGACGCGCTCGGTGCCTACCTCCGTCAGAATCACAATATGCTTCGACGAACCGAAGAGGACGTTGATCGCGAATTGCCGCGTCCAAACGTCACCAAACATTACTGTGAGTATGACGAGGCTAGGGCCAAGGAGAGTGAAGACCTTGCCTATACGCTGGCCATCAAGGCGACACAAGGCAGCTACATGGAGCGTGGTAAGGCTTATCTGGAGTTGGACGCCCTCACCCGCCTTCAGACAGGCATGGCTAAGGCTGAATCGGTTGCCGAATATGTGAAAATTCTACTCGATGCTGATCTCCCGGTCCTACTTTCAGGTTGGCACCGCGACGTTTACCACGTGTGGCTTTCGTGTCTGAAGGAATACGATCCGGTCATGTATACCGGTTCGGAAACTAAGCTAAAAAAGAGAAAAGCGAAGGAAGCCTTTGTTAAAGGCGACACCAATCTGATGATTATTTCCAACAGGTCAGGAGCTGGTCTAGATGGACTTCAGTTCCGCTGCCGCGATCTGGTCATCGGTGAACTTGATTGGTCACCAATGATCTTGAAGCAGCTTCTCGGTCGTCTACGGCGTTCTGGCCAGAGCGAGGTCGTCAATGCCCATTACATGATCGCAAACGGCGGCTCTGATCCGTTGATGGTCGAGGTGCTGGGCGTTAAGTCCAGCCAGGCACACGGCATCATGAATCCAGGTGTCGCCCCGATTGCCCCTGTCCATGACGAAGAACGAATGAAAAAGCTTGCTGCGATGGTTATCGAGCGGCGCAAACTGGCTACTGAAGCCGCTTAAAGGAAAAAATATGGAATCTAATCTGATAAATTATGTGCGTCTTGAATTCGACAATCGGACGACGGAACGGTTATTTGATTATTGTCGGATAAATAAGCTTGGGCTGCTTGATGCGGAAGATCAGTCTTCAGTTTCGCCTCAGGATTATAAATTCCATGTCACGGTTATGTATTCGAAGGTCGCTCACCCTAAGTTTGTGGACGGAGAATATGGAATTTATCCGTTTTCTCTAAAACCAGACGCCCTTCAGATGTTCGGCCCGAACCACGATATTCTGGCGATTAAACTGAAGCATGAAAAATTATTCAGCAATTTGGTTGAATATTACGGAAGCTCGTACGGGCATGTTTCCGACTTCCCCTGCAACCCACATGTATCAATTCGCGGCAGCAATGCGGAATATAAGGATCGCCTTCTAAGCATTCCATTGCCGGATTTCTGTCTGGTCGTTAACAAGCTGGTCCACAAGGTGAAGACGGTATAAGGACCGCCTTACATGCTCATGCCCCAATTTGATGGAGTGGCCCTGTTTGATGGGATGTGTTCGAGGATTTTAATGTTTTCAACGTCAATTAAAATGGCCTGAGACGGTTCTCCGTCTCTCTCTGTGATGTAAATGGCGTTGTAGCCTGCGCTGACGAGATCGCGAGCAAGGGATTGATACATCTCCTTGCCTCCATCCTTAAATTTTCTGCTTTCTTGATGAAGGTTCCGTAGCTCGCGAAGGGGCATGCAGTAAGGCGTGATATTCGGCATTTCAAGTTTCATGACGATGTCGCCAAAAACCTCACAGCCCTCTTGGTCGACGGAAGTCCATACGCCTAGATATCCGTTGGTAGCGCCTTTTGTGGCTGCCATTTCGGGATCGAATTTGTCGAATTCGATATTGGTCGCGTGGTAGAAAATGCCATTCATTGGGAACTCCTGCCTTCGGACGAGCCTGGCAGGAGTTAATGCAAAAAAGAAAAGCGGCTTGCGCCGCCTTCCTTACTTCTTTGAGCCTGGCATAGTTTTGAAAGACCACTTATCCATACCGTGCTTCTGTAGCTGGGTCTTTTCGTCCGTGATGTCAATCATCGGCGCGCTAGGGCGGGGAAGAACGCCTCCAACCCACTGCGAGAGATTCTGGAATGCTGAATATGCGTCGAGAACCTTCCAGAAGCCAAGTTCCTTGAGGCCGTCACAGTCGAAGCGCCATCCTGCGTTCTCCTCGTACCCGCTGCCACCCCGATAAGCGTGCGCGACGTTGAGGATAGCAATGGATACACCAGCTGCGATCAGCCACTCCTGCTCTGCCTGCGATCCCTTGTTGTCGAAGTGCTCGGCCAGATTGGTGGCGTTGAAACGATAATCACCGTTCCATCCGGTGTCCTTTTTGACCTCGACACCGAGTTCCTTGAGGAAAACCGCGAACGCGTCCTTATCCCAGAAGAACTCACGGTGCATCGGCGTGCGAGACTTGTTGTCTTCGATTTTGACCATGATGCCACCATAGCGAACGCCCGCAAACCAGACGACCAACGGTTCGAACGAGAAGCTATGATGCTTCGTTTCGTAGTCATAGATGCGGCTGTGAAGGCGCTCGGCTCCGACCAGGTCGATTGTCTCCTGCTTCGGGTATTTGAGGCCGCAATCTTTGTAGCGGGCAATCGGAGTGTCAGCATAAACTGTGCGATTCAATACGACAGTCTTGTCGATACCAAAGCCCATCGCGCTGTCGAAATAATCATGTCCCCCAATAATGCGCATCCATTTTCTCCTTTTATGCCGCGATTGCGTAGGCTGCATGCCCAACGCGAGTGAAAGCCCCCGAACGATTCAGGGTCTGGCGGATTTTAGCCTTCCACCAATTGTTCTCGGTTGGTCTGCGCGGCTCAATAGCCTTATAGATTTCTTCCAGTGTGGCCTGACCTCCGCGCTCCTTAACAACGCGAATGATGGCTTTTTTCCAAGGCGACTGCTGTGTCGAAAGGGTTTCAGCAATATCCTTTTTCATAGAATTAATGTCATGCAACTCTTCATAGAGAGCGAAGCCCTGCAGGAGACCCATTTTGTCTTTCTTGAAGATGACGAAACTGAGGGGCTTTTCCATCTTCTTGAAGAGATTGCGCGGGATCATTTCCTGATAAAGAGACCACTTCGTCTTGTAGCTGACCACGCGCGAGGCAGTCTGCAGACCATAGGCGGGCAGGATCAAACCGACACGGCCGTCATCAGGAAGAATGTCATGGCAGCGCGCAAGAATGGAATCGACCACTTCCATATCAAACGGAGGATTACCAACCAGATGGGTGGGGTTCGCAGGAAGGTCGATTGTCGTGAAATCGCCAGTGACGACGTGACGACCAGTGGTCTGTCGAGCCAGGTCAGCGATTTCAGGATCGAGTTCAACGCCATAGGCCGGAACGTGATGCGGGATAGCCTTCAGGAAATTACCCGTTCCACAAGTCGGTTCGACAATCATGTCGTCTTCAGTGAGGTTGGGGAAATGCATCTCGATAAGGCGAGCTGCTGCCCAAACTGGCGTGAACCATTGATGCTTGTCTTTGTCGGCTACGAGGCGGTCCATAATTAATCCTTTGTCGCGGGATTAATAACAAATACAGCCTTTAAGTCAATAATTAACATCGGATTTAATCGTATAAATCACATTTTTAAGGAGGCGCTGTCGTGTGAAAGTGCCCTGCCCCCGATTTCCTGGAGGATTGGACCTATATTCTCGAATAAAACACGCAATGAATTGTCTTTGTTGGCACCTTTTTCTGTTCCAGGTGGCTGGAAAAGAAGGCGGCCTTTCTGATTTCTAGACCAATTTGTCCACTGCGAAGCATGTAGAGCGTCGTCAGCGAATTCTTCATTGAGCCACTCTAATAAATCCGGGGGAATTTCGGTGCCGCGATGAGCTGCAGTGCGATGCAGAGCCAATCCAAGACGCTCCATGCAATCCTCAGAAATCTCAATCTCAGGCATTTCGAGAAGTGTGCCGTCAGAGAGCTTGTTTTTGACCTCCTCAACCAGAATGGCTTCGTCCTCGGTCAATTCATCGGACTTGAGGACCAGCAGTCGAAGATCGCCAACGCGGCGAAGAGTTTCAACCGACAGCCAGATGTCAAAGAAATCCTTATGGCGGATCGAAGCGATGCCGTCTTCGACCTTGGCAATGATCTTCTCTGCCAGTGTGTTTTCGTGCGGATATACCCGAGCTTCGAGAGCTTTTGGAGCGGTCTTGTGTGCTGATAGAACGCCGGGGACGACGATCTTGGATGGTTCGAAGGTGATTTCGTTGCCGATGCCTACATCAATCATGAATGGCGTCCTGCAGGTGTGTATGGACGCGTTGACGGTAATCCGTAGGCCGCCCTCGCCCTGATGTTCGCGGAAGTCGACGTCGACCGTGTCAACGTCAATGGCGACACCGTCCCCTGCCTCAACTGCGCAAGCCTCGCGAATGACCTTCTCGGCCCACTCCTTCGGATCGTCCATGCCATCCATGCTGACATTGATGTCGAGGTCCTTGGTTGGACGCATCTGGTTCCCGAAAAGGATGCCCAGGGACTGTCCGCCCTTGACCGTGATGCGTCCAGTCGGGTCTGCCTCCATGAGACGAACCATGAAGCGCTCGATTGCGTAGGATGTCGCGAGAGACTGGACGTCAGCTCCAAGCTTCTTTGCCTGCTGACGGATAAGTTCCCATGTTCTGGCTCCAACGTTTCCACTCATGGTTTCCTCCCGAGGCTCTGGATGGCCTGTGTGTACGGTCTGATGGTGTTTTCGCAGCCAAGGGCGCGAGCGATTTTGAGGATCTCCGCTGGCCTGCCCTTGAAGTTCTGGAGAACTTCCATCGCCATTTCAGGATTGCCCAACTTGTTCATCGACCTTAGATAGTCGACAACTGTTCTGGCTGGATTGGTCATTCTGACGGGCACATTCGAGACCGTGACTTCTTCCACGCCAACGGTCATCGACGCTTCCTGCCAGCGATATCCTTTAGTTGAAATTTCAGTGTTGCGTGGAGGTGTTTGCTTGTATGGGACCGCGATGTGTACTTCTGCAGGATTGGCAGTCGTGAGGCCGTGGTAGGCTGCGGCTGTTTCCATACAGAAGACACCCTTAGGTGACGTAATTGCCAGAATGGACAGTGATTGCCATGAATTATCGAAGGTTGGCAGTCCGTAGAGTCCCATAGGCAGTCGTTCAATGACACCTTCGTCGATAAGGTTTTTAACCCAAGTGCTTGATCCGATGATTTTACGTATTTCTGTATGACGAAGGGGAACTCCAGCGCTCATTTCTGCGAGCAACCGAGACTTTCTCTCAATGAACAAATCATTTGATGTGGATGTCACTGGTGTCGTCATTTTGTGATATTTCCGTTATTTTCGTAATTAACTCACTTAAGCCGCATTTTGAGTGGTTTATGGAAATTGGTTAACATCCATATGGCACTCAATGTTATGGATTATTGAGTGTTATGTGGAAAGAGACAAGAATGGCAAAGCTGAAAAGATCAGCGGGCAAATCGGCAGGGAATTTCATTGCAATATAAAAAGCGCAGAAGCGGATAATCGAGATTTCCTTTTTATTATTGCATGATATTTTGCTTTAATACAAAGGAGGGAATTTGATGTTTTGCAACACTCAGATGCCTAAAAATGTTGAAAAATTAGCACTCGATAATTCTCGCAAATTGCAGTGGTTGCGCGAACAAGCTGCGAATATTCGATTGGAACGTCAAAGCGGGAAGATCGATGATGATACCGCAAGGCAAAGGTTAAATTCGCTCCTTGAAGATCGACGTGGGTTCTTGGCTCGACTCTTCGGTATGTAGCGGAGTCGATGTCCTTTATTATCTCGCTTGCTCTGCGCGATTCTTGAAAGCTCCGCTTGGATCGCAGGTGGTGACTGTGGCGGGATGGCGATAGCCGAACTGCATTCGTCACAGACACTAGCGTGTACGACGATCACAGAGGCCAGTTTTCACCCCAGCCTTGAGCTGGGGTTTTCTTTTTCTGAGATGATGAGTTATTGTTGTTGAGGGACAGCCACTTCTACCCGCCGTGGGCGCTCTCCGTCTTTTGCTGGAACAATCACTACAATCACGCAGACAGATTGCCCGTTCTGCACCGTAGGCGTTACCCGAGAGAGCCGACCACCCTGCTCTTCTGCAACCCTCTTGCCAGCGCTCGTGCAATCTGCTGATGCCGCCTTGATATTGGAGTGGCGAGGATGGTTCGTTGCAGGCATGGCAAGAACATTCGACGTCTGCGTGCCGATAGTTAGGGACAAAAGTGTGAGTGTCTTGGCGAGTTTTTTCATCATGACTATTACGGTAACATTATGTGCCTGAACGTGATATTAACAAAAAGCGATCTGCAGAATTTATCGTATAAATGTTGAGCCTCTGAATTTTATTGCTTGGCATCGCATTTTGAATTTCTATAATCAATCATGAATAACGTATTTCGTGGACATTCTCAGGTTCCACATTGGTATCCGTGTGGATCATGTGTGGATGTCTCAACAAACCCGTTGCGGGTTAACTCAAGGATTGGCTTGAAATGAAGAAATTCATCGCTGCATGCCTGGCAATGGTATCGGTATTGATGATTGCTCCTTCCGCGATGGCGGCTGACAGTGATGAGCTGTTCTTCCAGTCGGTTGAAGGAAATTGGTCGGGTCCAGGCGAGATCGTCGCAGGAAAGTACAAGGGGACGAGATTTGTCTGCAGGCTGGAAGGCTCTACGCCAGGTTTCGTAGCCGGAATGAAGCTGGACGGTTCTTGTAACGTCGGCATCTTCTCACAGCCTATGAAGGCAAGCATTGTTCGCAGTGGCTCAACCTACCAAGGTGAGTTCAATAACGGTTCTGAAGGCGAAGGCCTCGACGTCGTTTCTGGTTCGGTAGCTGGCAATAAGGTCGTCCTAGGGCTTAATCGCAAAGAGCTGGATGGCGTCATGTTGGCCCGCGTTGATGGCGACGACAGCATGAACGTTACGATATCGGTCAAGGTGGACAGTGAACTAGTCCCGGTGATCGATATGAACCTGAAACGGGTTTCCAATAAAGATGGGCGGAAACTCGCCAAGAATTAATTGAAAGGCTTGGTGTTTATCGGGAATTATTTAAATAAAACTCGATAATTCCTTGACGGTAATCAAATTAATGGCGTAATGAATCTGCACATGTCGCTTTTCTGTTAATTCGACATCAATCCAGAAATTCTGGAACCTGTTAGGAGAAAACTTTATGAAGTCTCGTCTACTTATGTCCGCTGGCATTGCTCTATTGGCACTTGCGACCACGGCCTGCACGACAGCCGAACAGCGTACAGTTGGCTACGGTGTCGGTGGTGCTGCTCTTGGTGGTCTGGCTGGCGCTGCAATCGGTGGTAACAGCCGCTCAGCGCTTGCGGGTGCAGCTATTGGTGGCGTAGGTGGTACGCTCGTTGGTGCTGCCAATTCGCAGAATGCACAGCCAACTGCTCCTGGTCCATCGCCATATCAGTATTGCAATTATACCGATCCGTACGGCCGTCCATATCAGGCTCCGTGTAACTACCAGTAATTGGACCTGAGTCTGATTTCGTGGCCCTCGAAGTGTTAATTCATTTCGGGGGCCTTTTGTATTTTCGTTGAGGTGTCCTCAGTCCGAGGACAAAGGACGCTATAAATAATCGTTCGGTTTCTATTGCTTTGTTTTATGCGCCTGAGGTATGGAAATGTCCAACAATTGAGGGAGATAAAAATGGCAAAAATTTCGATCACAAACCAGCACGACTGGATGCGCTTCATCGTGAAGTTCGCGGATGGCATCAGTATCAAGTGTGTGTTCAATCGTGGCGGTTCTTCTGTCGAAGTTTCTCCGACCAGTTCAACGACAACGAAGCTATCCAATCAGATTTCTGCTATCCTGCTTGAGAATGGGCAGAAGTCTAAGGACGAGAGCGACTGGAATCTGGGCAAGTTCTTCGAGGTCGTGGAAGAGGTCGGTAAGGCGGCTACGACAGCTGATGATTTCGTGGAAGGCATCAAGGCAAAGCTGGGCTTCAAGGCCGAGATCGCACGTCCTGCAGATGCCCCTGAAAAGGCAATTGTGACCACAAAGCAGTCGCGTGGTCAGATCATCAATGCTCACTTTCCAAGCGGCGAGCGGGTCGAGTTGAAGGTGAACAAGTCGTCCCTTTCGATTGCGATGACGCCTGATTTGGCAGGTCCTCGCGATGCTTTGACCAAATTCATCTTCGGCGTTAAGGGTGCTCAAATTGTCGACGACGAATCCCTTAATCGCGTTCTTGTCGAAACGGCTGAAAATGCGTCGGACATGAATGATTGGCTGCATCGCGCTCGCGACGGTGTAAATGCGTTACTGGCTCCAAACCCATAGGCATTTTCCGAGTGACAAAAATAAAACCTCCATCTTGCCATGGAGTTTTCCGTTGCCAGAGGGCACACAATTTCTGGAGGCTAAAAATTTTCGTGGGATGGTTCTTTCAGAATCGCACGATTAATACAGGCTTTCCGAGACGTTTTGCATAATCAATCGTATATTTCGTGCCAGTCGAACTGCCGTCCCAGAATGCTACGACGAAGTCACACGCCTCAGCTATCAGCCTATTCCGGTGGTGATAGGCGTGCTTGTACTTCTTGTGATTGGGTTCAAACACTTTCGTCTCGATCCCTCGTTTGCGTGCCCAACGAGCGCCCATCTTATCTGCGCCATCTGCACCGCCACTGATCAGCTCGGTGACGTCCTTCAGGTATTTGTCGAGGATTTCGCAGAGAAAGCGAAAGTTCTGAAATGTGCGGCTACCGATGACAGCCATTTTGCCTGCGTAGATTTCAGGCGGAGGATTGTTGTGGCCAATGCCAGCAATAGGCACCGAATAATCTGGTCGCGGAGAGTTCTTGTTCTTTTTCTTGGACATGGCTGCGCCTTTTCAAGGAAGGTGGCGCAGGTATCTGGCCAGTTGTGTCTAATTCTGGCCAGATTTTATATTATTTCAATTAGAATTTAGATGCGAAGGCCTGCTTTTCTCGCTGTATAGTCTTCAACGACTTCTTCGAGGTTGTCGATGTTGTCGACATCCATTGCGTCATCACGATGCAGGATGGCGTTCCTTGTATCGATGCCCGTTTCGGTGTGGTGTGCATTCTCGACGGGGATTGCGAGGAAACCAGTGGCATCACTGAGTTTTCCAGTCGGAGTGTCGATTTCAATTGCGACGAACTCGTTGCACTCCTCAACGATGATCGTTGGTTTAGCTTGACCAGGCACCGGAGAGTAGTTGCTACGTCCAGCCATAGGGAGAACAGTGTCGATCACAAGTGCCGGATATGCCTCTTCGGCGGGAAAGCGCCCCATTCCAGCAAGGTCATAGAGGAAGTCCGGGTTTGGCCACTCTGCTGCAGCTGTGCGGAATGAGGCGACCGTATCACAGAACTCCTGTTCCTCTTCCGGCGTGAAGAGATCGGAAAACTCGCCAGGGTAGATGTCGTCAGCATGGAAGCCGTGCAGGCCCATGTCGTGGAGCTTGCCGAACCATTCACGGGCATCCATTACGGACGAGCCATTCGCTTTCGGAAGGCTGGCGTGCTTTTCGTTAGACATATTTTCGCTCCTCAATTATCACTGGGAATAAGCCTATATTGGCGAAGGGCAAGGAAGAAGGACAATTTATGCGATATCTCGGTGTAGAATTTCAATCTGACCAAACCGTTTGGGTTTCCATTTTCGTTGATGGTGGAGAAGTTTCCAGCTTTGAAACTGGATTCATCAAAATCGCTGGTACGAAGTCCGCTGATGATATGAAGCAGTATGTAGCGGATCTCAAGCAGCTGTTCGCCGATTATCCAGCAACCAAGATCGCCATAAAGGACAAGCCAGAGACTGGACGTATGCGTGCGGGCGCGGCGGCAATGAAGATGGAAGGTGTTTTCCTGCTGACGGCTCCCTATGAGGTGAAGTTCCTTTCGCCTAAGGCAGTTGCGAAGGCGATGGAAACGGCCTCTGGGGTCAAGGAGAAGTACAAGGACGCATATCGTGCCGCTGTAGCCATCTCTAAGGCTTGAGGGTGCTCTGCGCACTGTTCTCGCGCCATTCTGACACTTCTGAAATCCAGTTGCGGGTGTCGACAGGCATGAGGGCTGACTTCCCGATCATATCGATTGTTCTTAAGATCATGGGCGCATCGTCGCCCATTTCTGCAACGGGACGGTTGGCGACCCATCTCAGGTGGGCGAGTTCAATCTGACTGGATTTCTCGACTTCCCGATTTCTGTTCCTCATGATGCGGTCGAATACCGCCAATGATGACGGATCGTTCAGAGGCAGTTTCACGAGGTCGGAGTCGGTGACTTCTGGGGGCGACGGAGCCATGCGCTCGCGCAACCTTGCTCCAGACATATCGTAATCTTCAATCGATCCAGCCCAGATTTCAGGTTCACCCCCGTGGAAGACATAGCGCGTTGGATCGACGACGTGTCCGTTGGTGCTTTCCAGCCATCCATGCCGAGCGAATGGGCGTTTGGCAAAGATGCTCGTTGGCGAGATGTGGCCGTGATATTGCCCGTAGGTCAGAAACAGCTTGCCGTGCTTCTCCTGATGTTCGTCCAGAATACCGCTTTCCAATGTTGCCTTGGCGATGGCGTAACAGTTGGCAGGCCATTCGCTGAGATCGATGTTGATCGCTTTTGCGACATCTTCTGCGGATGGCAGTTCGCGTTTCAGGCGGCTGGCCTGCTGCCTTACCCAATATTTGACGTCTTCGAGGTAGGTCGAGCGGTCAGATCCTTCGAAGGGGTCTTCGTCCTGCAGGACCATCACCTGCTCGGAAATGAAGCCTTGAAGCCATTGAAAGTGGGCTAGGGACTGCTCTGGATGCGGGTTGTCATTCTCCGTCTTGTTGTCGAAGAAGGCTGTTGCTCCATCATCTCTGTAGTCCCAGGTTGGTCTCATGGGTCGTTCCGGCCGTTCTGTAGGATATGTCCCATGTTCGGCCGGAAGCTTGCTTTGGACAATACTAGACCGATCCGCCTGTCTTGAAGCCCTTGATCTTCTCCCAGAATGCGTCAGCGCGGCCTTCGAATGTCGAGTTGGAGCGAGCATCGCTCTGATAGAAGGTGCCTCGCGAGATGCCTGGTGCGTAGTCTTGTTTCAGCCAGCCAAGTTCCGTCGCATGGGGGCTTTGATACCCAACACGACCGAGGGTTGCTGCGCCCTTGTAATGGCTGTCCCGAAGATGCATGGGGACATCGATGAGCGGTTGCGTTGCCACGTAGTCCAGAGCGAGAGAGATGCCGCGATAAGCTGAATTCGACTTCGGTGCGCGGGCGACGTGAAGGGCTGCATGAGCGAGAATGATGCGCGCTTCCGGATAGCCAATCTTCTCGACGGCATGGCTTGCTGCAACAGCCGTCTGAAGCGCGGTGTTGTCAGCCAGGCCAACATCTTCGCTGGCGTGGATCATGATGCGGCGGGCGATGAAACGTGGGTCTTCGCCAGACTGGATCAATCGAGCTAGCCAATAGAGGGTCGCATCTTCATCAGAGCCGCGCATCGACTTCACGAATGCTGAGATGACGTCGTAGTGGGCATCACCGCTACGGTCGTACGGGATTGGTGAGAATTTGAAGACTTCTTCGACCAGCGCCTCTGTGATTTTGAACGCACCAGACCTTCCGATAGTGCAGGCTTCGAGTGCATTGAGAGCGCGTCGGGCGTCCCCGCCAGAGCGACCAGCGAGCATTTTGAGCGCTTCGCCATCAAACGAGATGATCAGCCCCTCATCTTTCAGCTTCCAGACGGCTCTGGTGATGACCCGCTCCATATCCTCAACAGACAGGGGCTTGAGTTCAAAAATCAGAGCACGAGAGGCCAGTGCTTTCGATAGCGCGAAGTTCGGATTTTCAGACGTCGCACCAATTAGGTCAAAATGGCCTGCCTCGGTGTGGCTGAGGAGGTTGTCGGAGATGGTTGTACTGTAGCGATGTATTTCGTCGATGAAGACGATGGTGTCCTGTTCTTTCGCTTCCTCAGCTGCTTTCTGGATATCCGCAGTTTTGTGGTGGGCCGCATGCAGGGCAATGAACTTCTTCTTCATGTGCTTGCCGATGGCGCGAGCAATCGTCGTCTTGCCTACGCCTGTTGTCCCATAGAGCACAATCGCGCCAATCCGGTTGTTGTCGATCTTTCGACGAAGGATAGCGTCTTCGCCAAGAAGATGATCCTGGCCGAGAATGTCGCTGAATGCGGTCGGGCGAATTTCGTCCGCGAGCGGTCGAATGCGTTCTGCTGCTTGGGCTACTGAGAAAAGATTTTCCAACTCGAACTTCCTGTCATCTGAGGTGGATAGTTTTAGAGATAAAAATCAGAATGTGCAACGATTTTCGGCCGATAATTATCAGTCGATCATTGCGCAAAATTCAGAAATCATTCTATTGTTGATTGAGGCTGACTGCAATCGGCTGGAGATAAATATGAAAAAAGAACAGAGTGCTTTTTGGTATATTGTGCCAGCAGGGGTTATTGCCTCTGCTGCTTTTTTCGGCCTGATTACCACAGTAGGGTTTGACCAAGAAATCAATGGACAATGTCCATCGACGATGGAGGACGCTTTCGGACGTTCTTTCGATGATCTCCGCCGTGATTGTTTGGGAAAGAAGGTGGGTGCCCCTGCCCCAGCGCTAACTTGTGGGCATCTGCGGGTCTTGTCCGTGTCGAGGTATGAAGAGGATTGGCCAGAGGGAGTTGTTGCTAGGGAGGCTGAGCGGCGGCACTGCATGTTCTCTTCTAGTGATTCCGTGACGTCGGTTTCGGATATCAATACGGGACAATACGATGGCGTTTGGAAAGCGCGACTTGTCTTTGACGACAATGAGGACCACCCCTGCAAATGGGGGAAGTCGTTTGATGTCACAATAAATAATGGTTCAATCGAATTTTCATGGCTAGGTCGAAAATATTCTGGAGCAATCACTAATAATTCGTGGGTGATGATGAATTCGAACGGCATAAGCCCTCAGGGGCTGAAGTTTGCCGCAATGGGGCCAGTTCTTCAGCCGGAAGTTTTCCATTCGGTTTGTGGTCGCGGATATATGCAGATGGAAACTGCGTGGGAAAGGGGAAAGCATGTCTCTGTTCGATAATAGATATCCAGAGGCGGCCAATATTGTAGTCGGAACGCTCTCGGAGGCGCGTAGCGCACAAAAGCTATTCCATGCGGTTATTTCGATTGAGGATATCGAATTTAGATCGGGATTGCGGATTCCAGCGGACGCGAAGACGGATCACCTGGTGCTGGCCTTTGATGATATTGAATACCAGTCGAAAGATGGGCGTTCTGCTCAAGAAGCTCATATCCGTAGCGCAGTGGAATTTGCGCGGAACCACAAAGACAACATGCTGTTTGTTCACTGCCATGCGGGCCAATGCAGGTCTCCAGCCATAGCTCTTGCTATCATTGCTGATCGTATGGGGCCTGGTCGTGAAATGGAAGCTGTTGATGCCCTGAAGGTTGTTCGTAGGTGGGCAACCCCAAACAAATGGGTCGTTGAGCTTGCCGATAAGGTGCTTGGTCGCAATGGTGCACTGATAGCGGCACTCGAAACTCGTGGAAATAAGCTTACACGACTCGGTAGCGTTGGATTATTGAAGACAAGCGCGAGCGTAAAATTCAGTTTGTAATGGTATCCTGCCGACTTCCTTTTATGAATCAGGGGGCTGCATTCAGTAGCTTTTTTTAAATTTGCGGATGACTTCATCCCGGCAGGACTGGCTTTCTGACGATGTGCGCTTGTCGCGATTATTGAAGGCCGATGAGGCGACAGGAAAATCATTGCTTGGGCACTGGAAATGGGCATGAAAAAACTTAAATAAATAAGAAATATTGCATTTGCGATTGACATCGGTGGCCAATCAATTAAAAGGGTCCGCATTAATCGAAAGGAAATTCCATGGATATCGCGGGGCGCGTTTATAACCACACTTTCAAGATCGATCCCATCGTTCGCACACTGCTTGACACCGACTTTTACAAGTTGCTGATGCAACAGATGATTTTGGATTTGCACCCCAATACCAAGGTAAAATTCAGCCTTATCAACCGCACGAAGTCGGTTCCGCTGGCGAAGATCGTTTCCGAGCAGGAGTTGCGCGAGCAGCTCGACTACGCCCGCACTCTGCGTTTCACGAATTCTGAGCTGATTTGGCTGGCTGGTAACACCTTCTATGGCCAGGATCAGATGTTCATGCCGAAGTACATTGACTGGCTTCGGAACTTCCAGTTGCCGGAATACGATCTCCGCGTCGAAGGAGATCAGTTCGTGCTCGACTTCGAGGGTGATTGGGCATCGGTCAGCGCGTGGGAAATCCCTGCCCTCTCAATCATGAACGAACTTCGTGCCCGTTCCGCTATGCGCGGTATGAGCCGTTTCGAGATCGATGTTCTCTATGCTCGCGCCAAGGCCAAGCTCTGGAACAAGGTTGAACGTATTCGCTTCCTCCAGACGCAGGTTGGTGACGACGCGGTCAAGATTTCCGATTTCGGCACTCGTCGTCGCCATGGCTTCCTGTGGCAGCGTTGGGCTATCGAGGCTCTGATGGAGGGTATCGGCTCTTCATTCACGGGCACTTCGAACGTGAAGCATGCGATGGATGTCGGCGTTGAAGCTATCGGCACCAATGCTCACGAACTGCCGATGGTCTATACCGCGCTCGCAAATACCGATGAGGAAATGATCGCAGCTCAGTATCAGGTTCTGTCGGACTGGTCGGATTTCTACGGCGAACGCCTGCGAGTCATCTTGCCTGACGCCTACGGTACCACGGGCTTCCTTCGCCGTGCGCCTGAGTTCGTCGCCAAGTGGAAGGGTATTCGTCCTGACTCGAAGGACCCTGTCGAGGGCGTGAACGAGTACATCGAATGGCTCAAGCTGAAGGGTGAAAACCCGATGGAAAAGATCGCAATCCTGTCGGATGGCATGGACATCGACTCCATCGAGAAGTGCGTGAAGCTGTTCCACGACAAGATCGGCGCGACGCCGATTGGTTGGGGCACGAACCTGACCAACGACTTTGCTGGCTGTTCGCCAATCGACAATGATGCGGATTTCAAGTCGATGTCGCTCGTCTGCAAGGTCACGGAAGCGGAAGGTCGTCCGGCCGTGAAGCTTTCGGATAATCCGACCAAGGCAACTGGTCCGAAGGATGAAGTCGCGCGCTATCTGCGTGTCTTTGGCACCGAGGGCATGGTTGAACATGCAGTGAAGGTTTGAGGGACGCTATGTCGAAAAATCGTGTAGGGCTGGCAGTTGCCGATATGCAGACGTTTCATCGCGGGCACAATGCAATGCTCAATGAAATGCGCATGACGTGTGATCGGGCGATTATCGGACTTGGATCGGTCGATCAATTTGGAGTGCATGGTCATCCATTCACTTACGACCAGCGAAGGGAAATGATCTCGAAGATTCATGGGGATTTTTTCGAGTTCATTCCTCTCCATGATATCGACGGCAGTTTCCATATCACCGAATGGTACGACTACGTGAAGTCGAAGATCGAAGCTGCTCGTCTGCCGGAGCCGACTGACTATTTCACGGGCAGTGAAATCGACGCAAAATATTATTTTCATGAGTTTGCGACGCTGGATCGCCCTAGCAAAGTGCGCGGGGTTACAACGGTATATATCGGTGAAAATACCGATTATTCCGGAACCGTGAAAAGGCTTCATGTCGTCAATAGGGATGCGATCAAGATGCCGTCTGGCAGGGATATCAGGCTTCTCATTGAGATGCGTGATGATCGTTGGCGAAATCATGTTCCTGAACGGCTTCACGACTACATCGAGTTTAACTACCCGCCGCATTTGCGTCAGCCAATTGTTTATGATGGAAATTTCTGCATCGCGGGTGCGTTGCTAAACGGTATGCTAGAAAAGGTTCTGTCTGAACTTGGAAGTTTTCCAGTCGGCACGCGAGTTTCTGGCATTTCAGCGCCGATGAATGTCGATGAATTAAAGGAACGCAATATTCCTTTTGATGTGGTTGGAAGGAATAAAGTTCTTGTTCTTGAATTAAAGGACGATGGAAAATGGCGTCCGATCAGAAAATTTGACGAAAAGGCAGAGTTCGCTCGTCAGGCCTTGGAAGCAGCAGCGAAAGGAAAAAATCATGCTGGATAAGTTGGGAATTAATAAGAAAGACGCATTGATTGTCGTCGATGTTCAGAACGACTTCTGTCCTGGTGGCGCGCTTGCCGTGAACGAGGGTGATAAGATTATTCCTCTCGTGAACGAGATGGCCAAGCAGTTCGACACAGTGATCATCACGCAGGATTGGCATCCGAAGGGTCACATTTCGTTCGCATCGACACACGGAGCTGATCTCTTCTCGGCCAAGGACGTCGACTACGGCACGCAGGTCATGTGGCCGGATCACTGTGTTCAGGCTTCGACTGGCGCGGCCCTGCATGCTGATCTCGATATTCCGCACGCCAAGAACGTTATCCGCAAGGGCCTCAATCCGAACGTTGATAGCTACTCGGCATTCATCGAAGCCGATGGCTCGACGACTGGCCTTGCTGGATACCTTCATGATCTCGGCATTGAGCGTGTCGTGGTCGTTGGTCTCGCGACTGACTTCTGCGTTGCGTGGACGGCGATGGATGCTCGCAAAAAGGGCTTTGAGGCTGTGGTCGTTGCTGATGCGTGCCGTGGCATCGACATCGACGGTTCGCTCGATGCCGCATGGGCATCGATGGCGGAAGCGGGCGTGGAGCGCTTTGATCTCGACCCGCAGCCAGCTCCAGGAGTCTGATGCATGGAAAACAGGTATGATGATCCCAAGCCAGTGTTCGCTGCCGTTATTGGAATGATTGAGGTCAAGTCCGATCCGCAGGCGGAGCTGCTGCAGGGGATCATCCGCCGTGAACTGGAAGAGAAGTCAGGCGCTCCTGAAGAGGCTTTGCTGCGAAGCTGGGACGAGCGTCTGACTACCATGCGTGCTGATGCGGCGCGTACGCGTTGGCGCGGTTGGTATAACGACTAAGGACGAGAAAATGGGAAAGCTTCGACAGGCCCTTTTATGGTTGAGCGCGAAAAGCGATGAAAAGCAGGCTAACGACAGCTCACGAAAACTCACGGCCGTCGCGGCTAAGCTTTTTCGGCTCCCCAATCTCGCTGAAAATCTGAAAGGGTTTGCCGAAGTCGCAAAATTCCATGAGACCGAGACGGCGAGCTGGGTTTCTCCAGCAGATTTAAGTAAACGCGAGGGCGTGCCGTTTGATGCTTGCGATATCAGGCATTGGATCGAAATCGCAAAGATGGCGGACGTTCCGTTTGTCGATGCACGTGAAATCCTTACGCTAACTGAAAGTGAGATGAGCGCCCTTTCTGGTAAGGTGAAGTTGCCTGAAGGTCGCGCCCTGACGGCCTTGGCTCATGGACTGCAGGAGAATGCCGACGTCGTGTCCAAGGAATTGGAGGGCGTTGTAAACCTGTTCGTCTCGGAGAGCGTCAATGAAGATGAAGCCTTCGAAAAGCTCTACGATGCCATGGACGACGTGCCCGAGGGGTGGATGGTCAGGTTCGCGAGAACTGGTGGGTCGGAATTGAAGGTTCTGGCTGGTGCTGGTGTTGTTGCTGATAGAACGCCAGAAATTCGTTTTAGCAACGATCTAGAAGTCGGCCCTGGTTGGGTACGGAATGGCAACCGTCGTCGCGTGAACGTGTCAGACATGCGCACGGTAAGCGCTGCGGCCGAGGGGCCTGGTGGAGATATGACCTTCATCGCTCGTCCATGGGTCAAGGCTGCACGATATTTCGTGACCAACGATCCGCATCGTCAGAACACTCCGTTCCAAGGTAAGGGTGTTTGGCCAGCGGAGTGGAGAGCCTTTGTCGAGGACGGTGTCGTCGTTGGCGTCTCCTACTATTACGGCTGGACTGGCGAAGCCAATCAAGAGAACGCCGCGATTGCCCTCGAAGTGCGAGAGACCGCACAGCGGATGGTCGATGTCGCCATGGAGCGTCAGCTCTGGCCGCGATACATGGATGTTGAGCATGCAAGGCGTGTTCGCAATCCTCGTCTTGCTGAGAACGAGCAGTTTCAGGAAGGAATGCGCATCTTCGGTCGCGAGACCGTTTCGTGCACTCTCGACTTCATCGAGACTGAACAGGGTTTGATGCTTCTTGAGGGTGGGCCTGGTGCGTCACCTATGGGCGGCGGCCATCCATGTTCATTCGCAGGGTGTGGTGGGAAGCCGACCCTTGGCAACCGCGCTCAAACGAATGGCGTCGCCTTCCGGAACATGCCCCATGTTCTCGTGGGAGATCCGAATACATGGGAAGATGGAGACCGCTCTGGCTGCATCCTGACTTGGGATGAGGTCCACGAGTTGGCAATGTCGACTCCAGCGCCTTCGCTTTGAGTTTCCGCAACTTGCCAAAACAAAGCAGTTTCCTGCTGTGGCGGCGACTTGAAGTTCGTGGCCTTCAGCAGGCTCTTTTAGCAAAATCCCAGGTTAGTGCTGCGGTGACTGAGGTGTAGAGAAGTGAATAAATTTGGTTTGTATCTGTTTGGCGCGTTGTTCTCTGTCGTGGGCGTGACCCCTGCCCTGTCCGGTCCTGCATATGACGCGCTGAAGCGCATTCTAGAGGATCAAGGTCTTCAGGACGTTTCGGCCGCCTCTGTCGAAGATGTTGGTGGCTCCCTGAAGGTGACAAAACTCACCGCCGATCAGGACGGCTATAAGATTCAGATCAACGAGCTTACGGCCACCAGCCCTAAAGCGAACGATTGGGGATTCGCAGCAGATCGGTTGGTTTTTTCGGGAGTGAGCCGAACTGGAGACGGGATGGTCGTTGGGTTCGGAAAGCTGAACCTTGACAGGGTTGAACTCCCGTATTCGACCAGTGATCGAGGGTTGGTGCTGTCGACCGCGATCATGGCTGATGCCATCGTAATGGACGATGCTATGAACGCCCTTTCTCTTGATCGATTCATTCTGTCGCGGGCCGAGGGTGGAAAGGTCATCGACCTTGGCTATCAGGGACACATATCTGGTCAGGTTCTGTCGGCGCTTGTGCCTTGGTCATTGACGCCTGTTGCCGAGGAACGGGTTCCGTTTCAGGGAAGCATGAAGCTTGATGCTGGTTCTGGAACGTCGGCCTCGCTATCCACCTTCCTTAAGCTGGATGGCTTTGGTGACTATCAGCTGAAATTTGCGCTTTCGGAGATTTCGTCTACCGCGTTGACGCGTCCCCAATCGCTTGTGCCCTCCTATGGTGACGCCAAGATCGAAAAGCTCGAATTGACGCTTGGTAACATGGAATGGCTGGGTGAGGCTCTCGCGAAACACAGCGAAGAGGAGCGCTTCTCTTTCATCGAATTTGCATCAAAATTATTCGGCGGAATTATTGCACAGCTAGGAACGATTGACGATGGCCTTTTGCTGAAAAATTCGGTAGAAGCATTTATGAAAGCTCCTTCACGTCTGGTAATTTCCGCCGCTCCAGGTTTGCGAATTAAAGATTTGTCGGGCAAACGTGAGCCTCAGTCGCTCAATTTGAATATCGTGGAGTCATTGAGTGCAGGCGGACGGAAAGATCAAGCTTCAGATAGTGCTGTCGAGTGAGGCACGTCAGGCCCTTTATGATGAAGGGCGTATCGTCGGCGACAAGAGTCGGATTACTTTTGAAGATTTTGAGCCTGCCTATAAATGGATGGCAGATCAGATGGCGGGCAAGATAGCGCCCCCGCCTGCAGGCGTCGAAGCCTGGCCAGTATGGGCCTGGTTCAAGAAGGATGAAACTGGCATCGTAGATCCCAATGATGAGGAATACGAAGATCAGGGCCTTTGGGTGCTGACATTCGAGGCTGATCCCGAGCAAGTGGTCATGTCGGATTTCGGAGATTGGCACCATGTGCTGAACGGTTGGTATCTGGCTGATCGCCATACGGCGGATGAAGGATTGGCCGAAGACGAGGCGTTCAGTAAAGAGCTGGAGAGCGCGGGCATTGAGTGGGCGGATCGGCCGTATCCAGAGCCGTTCTGGCAGCGGGTTACAAAGAGCTGGGAGCGTGTCTTTGATGTTCGCGAGGGCGAGCATGGTGTACAGGCTACGTTCTGGGTGTTGAATGCTAGTCAGGTGATCAAGGAAGAGCCTTGTAAGGGAACTGTCCCTGAGCAAACGCTAAAGTGCGCTTGATGGCCTACTGAAGGCCTGCCGCAGGGTTCTTGAGGTCGTTGCAAAGAGTGATGAGCCGACGAGTCGTCGATAGTAGCTTCTGGTCTGCACCGAATTCGGCTTCTTCGAATTCCAGTCCAACATCTCGCCACTGATCCAGGAGCTTGATGACGCGTTCAAGCGAGCCATCTATGGCTGGATTTGCGCCGTTGTTGCGGGCGTGCTTTTTGGCTTCCTGGAAGATGACTCTGATTGCCTTGGATTCTTCACCGCATGCGGCAACGACTGCACGCGCGTGGTCCTTGCTTGTTCCGCCAAGAAATTTTCGCCAGAATTTAGGCGCGAGGATGCTCTCTACGCGACTTGCGGTGGCGTTGAGCTTGTCCAGAGCGATGCGAGCGGAATAACCGGGGCGCGTTTGAACTGGAAGCATGTGCAACGCGATGCCCGAGGCTGATGCCATTGCAGGGAAACCCTCCGTTTTCGTTAGACAGAATTATGTTGCCGAAAACGGAGGTGGTCAATAATTACCGGGATTAATAATCGTTTATGGTCGTGGACCGGAGGGGGCTTCGTATTCTTCCTTCTTCATGTCACGGCCGCGAATGAACGCCGTTTTGACGGTATCCCAGATGGTTCCGTAGCTGTCGTTTGCATGTTTCATTCCAAGGAAATGGAGTGCTTCTGGCGTTTTGGCGGCATCTCTGAGGGCTTTTTCGGATGTCAGCAATTCCGAAAAATATGGGTCATTGTCGCCATCATTATCGAACAGATCGTTCATGACGAACTTTGCCTGAATATTGGCCTCTTCTTCGAGTTCATCATCGGTTAGGTGTCCGAACTGGTGTAAGGCGCTGTCTGCGGAACCGTATCCGTAACTCTGCGCATAGTCCTCTAGCTCTGATAACACGACTTGGGCGGTATCTGCGTCGAATGTTTCTGCCGATACAAGTTCGTGCAGCATCTGGTATCGCGCGCCTTCAAATTTCTCATCGAAGAAGCTCCAGCCTTTGTGGGGGCCATTCTTCGTGCGCTTGACCAGGTCGTCAGGTGCTTGTTCCGTATTCTTAATGCGGGTCATTGGTGATCTCCTCGTTCTGCGTATTTATTAAACTGACGATGTCTGCAACCTGCAAATCGCGAATTTAAAAGCAAAACTATTCGTCCCTTGCATGCCCACGAACCACCATTTGAAAAAATGGAGGTTATTCATGGGTCTCGACGTTCTTCCATCTCATCACAGTGGTGTTAGAGGTCATGTAAGTGGCACGACTGACCGTGGGCTACGTTTTGATATTGAGGTCACATCGCAACAGATGCCCCTAACCGCAAATGGTCGCGCAAGAAGGACGATGGAGCTGCGTGAAAAGATCATGGCCCACAAAGGGCTGACGGCATATGAAGGTTTTCGTCGTACTGCGAGCGTTGAAGTTGAGGGCGTTGAGGAAAAGACCACAATCCTGCTTCGCATCGCGGATGGCCAGAGAATTCATCGTTTCAATGTAGACGTCAGCCCTGATGGGTTTTATTCATCTGGCAGGGAGCGCAACACCAATCTGCGGGATTTGGTTCGCGATCTCGCATTTGACGTCGAAGATAAGTGTGGCCTTGTCGGTCGCGTAATGAGGATGTGAATGATGGTGGTCAGAAGGTCTCTGGACGAGTTGCCTCATAACGCTCGCGATATCAGGGGGGTGTTCTCTGGCGAGACCGAAGCGGGCGTTCCGTTTGAAGTTCATAACACGCCCTCACGGCGTCCTATGAGATCAAATGAATTGATGAAAGCTGCTATCAACGCGAAATTGCGCGGGCGACCCATGACTTCGATGCAGGTTGAAGAGCAGCGGCTGTTTCTGCTGGTTCAAAACAGGCATCGGATCGAGATCGAACAGACATCTTCCAATATGTATCGCTACGGTCGCCGATTTGATCGGTCACTGAGGCAACTGGTGACGCAGGTGATGGAAGATATGGGGGTGGAGATCACTCCTCCTGTGTCTCCACGTCCTTGATCCTTTCGACAGCGCGATCCAGCTTATCTATCTCAGCGACGATCATTGCGCCCGCGACCACGAGCGATTGGCGGACCTGCTTGGGCTTCCAGGTTTCCTTTCCCCATGGCCAGGTTGCCGGAACCGTGTCATCGAAGCCCTTGCCCCCAGACGTGCTTCTAAGACGTGCATCCTCGATAAACGCCATGGCGGCACTGGCTAGAGACCAGTCATCAAGCTGATCATCATGGGAATCGTCATATCCTTCGCGGCGGCGCTGCCGTGCGCGCTCTCCAAGGATGTCCAGTCCAGCGATAGAGGCATTCTCGATGCCGTCAGCGTGGCTGACGATAACCCTGTTGAGGCGGCCGATCTCCTGCTGAAGAAGTGAAATCAGCTCATCTTGGTCTGCGAGTTTATCAATTACAGACGCGCTCGGGGCGTTGACGTCAGCTTTCAGAAGAGAGGCAAATTCAAGCGCCGCCTTTGTACGTAGCTCTTGAGGCAGATTACTTGCCGCTTCCTGAAAAAGAGTAAGAATGGTCGACATCGAAAATCTCCTGATGCATTATTTTGGGCATAATTCGACCGGAATTCAAGGAAAATAGATCAACAAAGATGGACAGAAAATGGGGTTTTTGGTGTAATTATCAAAGAAAATAGCCCAGGAAAGATAGATTGAAAAATGAAGCTGACACCTGACTTATTTGTTTTTACCGATATCGAAGCGAGCGCGCTTGGAGTGGGGTCTTTTCCTATCGAAATCGGTTGGGCTGGTGTCGACCTTGTGCCACATCATTTTCTAATTAAGCCGCATCAGACTTGGACAAAGGAATTCTGGAATCCGGAGTCTGAGAAGATTCACAACATCTCCTGGGAACAGCTGATGGATGAAGGGATCGATCCGAAAGTTGCGGCCGAGCGCGTAATCGACGCTTTCCGTCAAAAGCTGATCATTTCGGATAACCCGTTTTATGAAGCAAAATGGTTCCTGAGGCTGTTCGAAGCTGTCGAAATCAAGGCTGACTTTGTATTCAGGAACCCTTTCGGCGAAGTCATGACCTATATTCATGATCTCTATGAGGCTTGGGGGGAAGCCGCGAACATCGAAGGGACGGGACGATGGGAAAACGCTCAAAAAATTATGGACATCACTGAGGCAGTGATGCGAACTTTCCCTCATACTCATCGCGCCAGCGATGATGCTGTCCAATTGGCTGCAACTTTCAAAATTCTGGTAGAACCTGAATGGGATTATAAGGCTGCGCGAAAAAAGTTCTTGCCCATTGGGAAAGTTCTGAAGTAACCTTTAAATGTCCTTGAAGGTTGTGCGAACTTCAGCGCTGATGCGCTGTTGGAACTGGATGGATATCAGGTGTGTGACATCTGATCCTGACTTTGTCAGGTGGCGGTAGGGACCAAGGAAAGGGAGGCGTTTTCACGCCTCCCTTTCCTTTTATTCTGCTGGAGCTTCTTGTGTTTGGGGCTTGGCCTTGTGAGACTTTTTCTTGAACTTCCGGTGTTGTGCGTCTTCAGAGGTCAAGAATCCGTCTCCGTTTCGATCCATGCGCTTGAACATGGCCTTCGATTTTTCAAGAGAAAATTCGCGGTACTCATCCTTGGTGATTACCCCGTCTCCGTCTTTGTCGATCTCGGTAAAGGTATTCTCAGCTCGGTTCAGAGCTTTTTGGGTGAATTCATCGATGTCGATTTTTCCATCTTCGTTAAGGTCCGCCTGTTTCATGCCCATATGAGATGAATGTTTTTTCACGGCTTGAACAGCTGGCGTATCTGTTCCTTCTGCAGATGCCAAAGGCGCAAACATTACGGATAGTGCGGCAGCTAAAATCATTCGCTTCATGATAATCTCCTCACAAATTAGCGACAGTGTCCAACATTGCCACATCGGCGGTTCGCGCAAAACGTTGAAAGTATTAAAGATTGTTAATGGATAAGTTTGGAATGCCATTGGGATTTACTTTCCCTTAGAAGGCACATCTTAGATTTACCGTAACGAATTAACCAACTTCATGGCCGCGCTCTAGTTGCAGTTGATGCGATTTGATTTCACCAGTTCCGTTAATTTGCAATGAGATCGTAAATTGCCAAATTATAGTGGAAAATCGAATTAACTAAAAATAATTATGGAAAATCCAATGAAACATGTTTATGGTCCGCCGCAAAGGAAGGGATTTATGAATTTTTCTGGTTTATCGCGAGCTGTTGGGGTTATTTTTGGATCGGCGATGCTTCTTGGCGTCGTCTCTGTGGCGCAGGCAGCGCCGACATCTTGTGGTGAGAATTACTTCTCCTCTGAAGCCCCAGACATCTTGAACGAAAAACTGAAGGTTCGTGCGGCTGAACTCTGCCATGATGGCTTCGGCGTCGTGCATTCTGGCGTGACGGCTACGCCTCTGTGGTCGGCACAGCATTTGACCGCACAGCGCGTTTTCGCGGCAAAACAGGTTGACCGCGTTGATCGCTTCTACGCCGAGACATCGATTCCGGCGAAGGATCGCGCAGAACTCAGTCACTATGCCCGTAGCGGTTATGACAGGGGTCATCTCGCGCCGTCTGGTGACATGCCGACAATTCGGTCGCAGGCCAATTCCTTCAGCCTGTCCAATATCTTTCCACAGCAGCCTGAGTTGAACCGGAATCTCTGGGCCGAGATCGAGGCGACGGCGCGCGGTCTGGCTCTTCGCTATGATGACGTCTATGTGGTGACTGGCGTCGCCTTTCAGGGGCAGAACCTGAAAGCGCTCCGAGGCCGGGTGATCGTTCCTTCTGCCGTTTACAAGGCGATCTATATCCCGTCTGCGAATGCATCTGCAGTTTGGTGGGCACCTAATGTCGAGCCTGGAAACCAGTTTGAGGTCATTTCAGTCGACGAATTGAGCCGCCGCGCTAACGTCGATGTATTTCCGCAGCTTGATCCTAAAGTGAAGGCGGTCGCTGCGAAGCTTCCGAAGCCTTCCAAGTACGCGGATCGTGCGGCCGGAACCCGTTCTTCTACGAAGTCGCGTGGGCAAGGTGGTGGACAGCCTTATATCCCGCAGCAGGAGAAGCCTGAGGATGAGAACGCTGCCTTGAAGGAGCTTGGCAAGCGTGTACTGATTGAAGTCGTGAAAGGAGCACTGAAGTGAGCGCGATTGAATTCAAGCCGCTGGAGGACGCAGATAGCGTGATAAGTATCGGTGGGCTGTCCGTCGAGAATGGATCAGACACCTTGCTGGTTAATGGCAGTCTGGAACTGGCTCGTGATGAAAAGTCGATTGAGCGGGCGCGGCAGCTGGCCGAGTTGTTCTCGAAAATTGCCAATAAGCTCGATGCGGACGTCAAGGCTGGATTGACCAGCGATCTGGTGGAAGAAAGTGCGGTGACGGAGATTTCAAACCCCTTCTAGGGTTGAGCCGCCACCGCTTGGTGATTATCGCAGTAGTGGTCGCGGGGCGTCCTGCGTGAGGTGAACGCCGCGACCACCTGGCCATCCATAAACGTAGTGGCCAGAATGATCTCTCACGAGAAGGAATGAAAAGCCTTCCGCGTCCCAGCTCTGAACATCGGCCATGTAGCCGCGCATGAGCTGGTTGAAATCCATTTCCATCTTGTCGTTTCTGACGCCGTTCTTCTTGATCCAAGCCATCATAGCCTGAACTTCCTGAACGTCGTTTGAGAGCGTCGTGCATGCCTGAATGTCTTCGATTGGTGTGTCAGTGAACATGCTGAATACCTGGCGTCCGGGCGCTCTGATCTGCTCTGCGCGATATCCAGGTAAATTGCGAAGCTGATGCCATTCGGGAACGATCATGTCGTCGGTTCTGGCGACAGCGGTCGAGATGATGGCAGGCAGATTTTCCGGCGTCCGACGTTCCACACCTGCAACGGTGTCATCAGTATCATTGTCAAAGTGAACGGGGACGTCATCTCTGAGGTCGCTGTTAAGCAGGTCTGCGAGGTGACCCGAGGCTTCCTCCGAAAAATTGGCGCGAATGGCTGTCCTCGTCTGGTGTGCCGTCGCCTGTCGTCCAGGTAGCTCGGTATTGGCAACGCTATGATTGCGCGCATTGACGATATTGGCTTCCTTGGCCATGGCAAAGCCGTCGATGACAGGCTTGTCGCCTTCGAGAACGGTTGTCTGGCCTCTTCTTCTGTCGCGTGGTCGCATCATGGAATTATTCCCGAAATCAAGATTGAGAAATAAATCTTTGCCTTAAGAATGCCTCTGCTCCTCGCATATTACCAACGGAATATTGAAAAACTCACGCTCCTTGTGATCATCGAATAAAGCGATTTATTATAAGTGGTGAGAACGTGGGCGGATGCTGTGCGTCTAGATCACGATTATCGTCGGCTGGGAGATGAAAGATGGAAGTTGCGCAGAAAGTCATGATTGCATGCCTGCTGATGTCGGAAGGGGCTGATGATAAGACGTTGGCAGAATTTATTTCGGTCCTGGAAGCCGGAATTGAAGCTGGAGAAGGCGATTCAATCGCATTATTCAACGAGCTGATGGCAAGGATGGACGGGCCGCTGCCGGAAGGGTACGCCGGTGAAGTCATTGGGCTTATGAAGGCAAAGCTGAAGCTGGACGAAAGCTGTCGAAAATTTGGCTTGGCAATTTCGGGAATGGAGAAGGTCCTGAAAATACTGGACGGCAAGCCAAAGAATGATTTTGCAGCTAAAATCATGATGCAGCGTGCGCTCTCTGCAATCGAGCAAGCTAGGGCTGACCTCGTTTAATGCAAGACCGTTAAGTATCTTCGTTTTGAAATCAGATTTTGGAGGGGCATGTGAGCAAGCTGTCGGAATATTTTAAGAAGCCCTCAGGGGCTTTCATGTGCGGATGCCTGGTGGCGGTTCTCGGCACTGGTGCTATCGACAGAGTTAAGGCCGAATTGGCCGATGTGTTTGGCCCTTCAATGGATCAGGCGATCCAGGATAGTGAACGAGCAAGCCGAGAAGTCGTTTTGCCTCGCGACAATAGTGCCGAAATCAAGGAGTATCAGCTCGCAAAGAAGGAATTCGACAAAGTGAAGAACGCGTCGGATGCACTTGTTTACGAAAATGACATGCTTCTGAAATCGATAGATTCCTTAGTGGGATTATATGATGAGCTTGAGGCTGTCCACTATGCGTTGAATGATCGCGCGACCCCTCAAGTGGAAGTGAAGCTCTTGGCAGGCGTAGCTATGGATTGGCTGGCCCATCATAAGGGAACTATGGGAGAGATGATTCCAGATGAGGCCAAGCAGCAGGTCGTTCCATCAATTCCTGCTTCCGCTACGTTGGGCAGTATGAGCTTGCAAAGGCAGATTACCCCTTCGGAGGATCGTTATGGTTGGATGAGGTCAGCTCCGGTCTATAAATTCTTAGATAATAAAATCGACTACAAGGTCGAGGCTTCGAGAATCAGAGAGGAGCTTGGGAATCTCAAGGAAACCGTTGCGGTTTTCTCCAAGGACAACAGCGAACTTCGCGAAACGCTTTTTACGATGCTGAAGCAGTTGGATGTCATTTATTCGTCGTCCGTAGCCACTAATATGGACCTTGATGCTGTAGCTACTGCAATCGATAAATATGCAGATACGGTCAATAAGTATGTGGAGGACAACCGCCCTGCCGAGAAACAGGAAGTGGCCAAGGTTGATGATATCGGCAATCTGATCCGAGAAATGGATGAGGCCATGCCGTCTAACAGTGCGAAGCCCTGACAATTAGAAGCGTTTTGTCTTTTCAGCTTGTTTCTTCGGAGCTGCGGTCGGTTTGGGCTTAGATTTTTTAACAGAAGTGATCTTGCCCCTGCCCTTTTGCTTGGTGTTGGAGGCAATCGGCTGAGGCCCGCAAATCTGATCCTTGAGGTTGGTTGCGGGCCTCTCTTGATGGCGGCCGTAAGTAAGGACGTTAAATTGGCCTCGCGAAGGCGAAATGATTGTCTGGTTGAGCAGCGCCTCGACCTTTGCCTCACGAGCCTTGACGGATGGCTCACCAAGGACGATTGCGCCAAAGGTGCGACCGTTTCGCTGGACGGATGTGACGATGTTGAAGCCGGATGCGCAGATGAAGCCCGTCTTCATACCATTCATGCCTGGATAGGTCTTAAGAAGCCTGTTGGTGTTTTTGAGGACTTTGTCCTTGTACGGCAATTCCTTGATGCCAAATAGGTACAGATATTCCGGATGCTGCTTGTGGATCGCCATTGCCAGAATGGCTAGATCTCGGGCCGTGGTCACCTGCGATGGATCATATAGTCCGTTGGCATTCGCAAAACGGGTGGCGGTCATTCCAATCGACTTGGCTTCCAGCGTCATCAGCTGCGCAAACGTCGTCTCGTTGCCCGCAATGGCTTCACCAATGGCAGTCGCGACGTCGTTCGTGCTGCGGGTCAGCATGATCTTCAGGGCATCGTGCAGGACCAATCCGTGACCTGGTTGCACTCCGAGCTTCGACGGCGGCTGTGAGGACGCATGCTCTGAAAACACTATCGGGGTGTTGAGGGTTAGGCGTCCTTCCTTGATCGCTCGAAGCGCCAGGTGGGTCGTCATCATCTTCGTGAGGGAAGCTGGATGCCATGAAGCTGTAGCCTCGTTGTCTTGGAGAATTTCACCTGTGATCATGTCGAACACGAGCGTAGGCCCCGCAAGCGCCGCAGAGGGCGCTGGAATGGGGCAAACAGCGATGGCGAGGGCAAGGAGTCGATGAGACAGCTTCATGGGGCTTGTTCAGCCTTCAGGGAGAGCTGGAGCAGCTCCCAATGGACGTCGCCTCGACCGAGCTTGTCGTCTTCCTCGGTGTTGACGGTCTTTGCCAGTCTGAAGCCTGCCAACTTGGCATTCTCGATTTCGGTTGCGGTGTCGATTGGGAGCATTGGGCGTGCAGGGTCGGAAGTTCCGTGACGCAGGCTGATTAAGATCGTTCCGTTTGCCGAAACGAGTTCTGCAAGCCGCCTGAATGCGATACCGCGATCTTCGGGAACAAGGTGCATCCAGACAGCTGAGATCAGGATGAAGTCAAACCCGCCCTCAGGACGCTGTACGGACTTCAGCTCTGGTAGACGGTCTGCAACCCAGGTGATCGGCTGGTCCGCGTGTGTTCGGATTGCCAGTTCGCGCATTCCATCAGACGGCTCGACAGCGGTTACGATATGACCTTGGCGTGCCATCCATGCAGCATCGCGGCCGGAACCAGCGCCAATATCGAGGGTGAATGACGGCATAAGCGGGAAAAGGCTGATTGCAGATCCGAATACCTCAGCTGGAGTGAGGCTTTCATACTGTCCAGTGAATTTTTGGGAATTTTCCGTATAGCAGTCGATAATTTTTGTGCTGATATCGACGGATTCCATAGTTTCAAATGTGCCGTGCAATGCCGTGTTCCTTTATTTATCAGTTTGATTTCTGAGTATTTATTGAACATGGTCATCATTTTTGGTTTGTTTGACAACAGGAATATCCATAGATATCGGAAAATCCGATCATCTGGGCGAATTTCTGAATAAATATTCAAACTCGGTTTTATTCGATTGACTTTAGATAATTGAGTGGCTATCTAGGACGCATGAGCAAGAAGTTTGAAACCACTGTTGAGATTTTGAGGGTTTGCCCAATCGCGGGCAATTGAACCCACGACTGGTCGCTTGCGCGCCCCGTACGTGGGGCACTTCCAAATTTTACTGAAATTCACCGACCGCCCCTGAGCGGTCATCGCCCTATTTTAAAGTCCTGAAAACCAGGCAAGCAAAGAGAGAGAAATTATGGCTAGGAAGAACGACGTCCTGATCGTTGAAACTGAATTCAAGCGCCTGATGGGCATGGCTGAGGCTATGGAGCAGCGCAATCCTGTCGAAGCTGAGCCGTTGCTGGCAAAGCTGGATAGCGCGCTGATCGTGTCTGAAGCGAAGACCCCGGATGATCTTGTTCGTATGGGTTCCAGCGTCGTCTATTCCGCTGGCAATGACGAAAAGACCGTGACCATTGTGTTTCCTGCTGATGCGGACATCGATGCTGGGCGAGTTGCGGTGACTTCGCCGCTTGGCGTTGCACTGCTCGGTCGTCGCGCTGGTTCGGATGTCATGCTGCGTGCCCGCGACGGCAAGGAAACGCCACTGAAGATCGTCGACGTTAAGTCGGTTGCAGTAGTTGCGTGAATTTATAACGGCCCATTTGGGGCCGTTTTTGTTATGTAGGAATTTTAGAAATCAATGTTGACAGTTTTAAAGCTGCCTGATAACTAAATAGATAATGGTTGCGTAGCTCAATGGTTAGAGCAGTCCGCTCATAACGGAGAGGTTGCAAGTTCAAATCTTGCCGCAACTACCAATCGACTTTTTTGCGTCATCTATCGAATTGTTTTTTCTTCTTCTTCTTAAACTTTGAATTCAGCTATCGTGATTGGCTTGTTGTCCCAACGATAGATAAGCCCTCTCAATTCATTGCTGTACCAGCCATGGTCGTAGCCTTCATCAAAAAGAATTTTGGCTTTCTCCATTGCATTTTCAATGGTTCCTTCAAGGTCACTTTCCGAAATCTCCCGGATCGCATCCCGCAAATCTAGCCAGGCGGTGATCTGAGGCCGTGGGAGATCGAGAATGCTTTTGTCTTCGGTGCGCCTGATGAAGTTTTTGAGGTCGTTGGGAATGACGACCATATCGTCTTCATTACTCAGAATTTCAGGTATGAAAATCTGAGGGTCTGTCTTGACGTAGAAATTGCCATCTCCCCAGCGCTCCTTGCCGTACGCAATAGCGTCATCCATTCGGTCAAGTCTGAAGAAATTCGGCATAGCGTCATCTTCTCTTGGTCCGGGTTTAATCCCGACCTTGATATCAAAGATGTCATCGCGATAGTGAGCCGACACAGGCTCAACTATGAGGACTGGCTCTTTTGTGGTGCGCCAAACCATGCCATCAACGATCAGAACCTTGGCTGCTTTCTGATCAAGGAATTCAATGGCTTCTTTGCGATTGTCCGTGTCTACACGCCGGAAAGCATCTCGGTCGAAGTTCGGGTATCTTTCAGGATTTTGAATAAAGTAGCTTGCATCCGAAGAGTGGATGAACGGATTGGCATATTCATATCCCTTTCGATTCATTTCCAACAGCCTTTCTAGCGAGATATGCTCGTTAGGCTCGCCTGAAGCGCTATAAATCTGAGGTGACCAAAGCTCGCCGTCGAAATAGCGCATTGTAACGACGCCATCCACATCGCCAAATGTTCTGTCATATTTCTCAGGCGTCCACTGTATTGCAATTGGAGCGTCTAGTTCGCTCACTTCTTTGATTTCGACATCAACCCATTCGCCAAAGCTCATGGATCGAACTTTTTGCATGCCTTTTGGCAGAACGTTTTCTTGAAAGACGAGAGGAACGGAAATTCTCATTGTTGGTATCCTTAATGATTGTCGAAATTGAGTTCGATGGGTTTCGTCTCCCAGCGCCCAAGAATGTGTCTCATTCGGCGGCCGCTGTCCTCATGTGCAATCTCGCAGAGAGGTTGGAATTTTTGCATAGCCTCTACGAGATTCTCGATACGTTCGTCGCTGCCATCGAGCGCCAGTAGTGCTCGCCGGAATTCGAAGTATGAAATTCCGGTCTCTGGTGGTAGCTCGTTCATTTTTCTGTAGTCTTTTGAAAAGTGATCGCTGAATTTTTCGTCGACCTCATGGGCAATCTGAACAATCGCTTTCTGCTCGGCATCGTCTTTGATGCTTTCTGCAACGAGCACAGTCAGCTTTATGCGCTCATTCGGATCTGCCTGATCTTCACTCGCGAATGACATTGCGACTTCTCTGGCATCGTTAAACTGGTTGAGAGAGTAAACCTGATTTGCATTCTTGATTGAGGAATCCCCTTCTGGAAGGATCTTAAGCAGACCAACGAGGTTTCCAGTTTCGTCATTGGCAAGGATGTGGGTCTTTAGATAGACAACAGGTGGTTTGCCGCGCACCCAGATTTGACCGTCAACGATCATAAGGTCGGTGAGCCTGTCTTGAAGATTTTCAAAAACCTCTTCTCGGTTTGAGTCGTAAACCGCTTTGAAGTCCTTAGGGTCAAGCGCATTGCCTTTGTACTCGATGTCTGTGTGCATCTGGCGAGTGAAGGTGTCCTTGAGCATCAAGGGGTTGCACTTTTCATCGGCGTCTTTGCAAAGCTCTGTCAGTCGTTCAGGTGTCATCCTTTCCCTATAGAATTTCTTGTAGTCCTGGGATTTGGTTTCGACATCGAGGGCTGGCCACCAATGATCATTGTTGAACCATCTTGTCTGGCAGATGCCGTCCTGTGGCGCAGCCCCCCAGTTTTCGCGTTCATTAAGTGATCTGAGTTCGTCTGGCGTCTCGTCAAACCATTGTGTCGCTATCGGTGCATCGATGTCGTCGATTTCAGGGATTTCGACATCAAGCCATTCATAGAATGTCTCGTTTGACGGTTCCTTGAAGCGTTTCTTGTGCACACGGGCTTCGTATTTGAATGGGACCTTTATCATCATGATTGTGCCCTTAAATGGTTGTGGTAACGTCGAAATCGAGTGAAATGTTGCGCGTGTTCCAGCGTTCAGTTGTCTTGAACAAATTGTCGACGTTATATTCCGACTTGTTTGGAGATATTTCGACCACGATCTTTGCTAGTTCTACCAAGGTGTCGTTGGCTTGCTCGGACTTTTGTGCCGTGGCCAGTTCGAAGCCATCCTTTAGGTTTGCCCAGCTACGGATGAAATCTGTAGATTTTTTCGCTAGGTCTCCGGCTGTGGCTGTGAGGAAATCGCCGACTGTGCTGTGAAGTGCCGCCACTTCGCTGTTGAAGCTTATGGACTCGGGCACGAGTACGGTGATTTTGAATTCTTCAGGTACAAAGATCGCGTCGTGAAAATTCCCGGTGGCGAAATCAACATAATCTTCGAATTGATCTGCGCTGAAGGCTTCGTGAGCGCGGTAAATCTCGCCATCTTTCGGCAATAATTCAACTTCAGGATAGCGCATGACCCTGCCATCGGCCTGTTTTTCAACTCTGAGCCGATTGAAGCGGTAATACGGTTCTCCGCATCTTTTCCATACCTGATTTTCAACGATGATGCAGTCGGCTATTTGATCGTGAATGCGGCGAATGACGGCCTCTTGTTCCGTCTCTTTGACCGTTTTGAAGTTGGCTTTGTCAAAGGGTTTTATTTCACCACTGATCAATTCTCGAAGTGATGATCCAGCACCAACAGAAAGCGGGTTTCTCGCGTTGCCGTTTTCAAGCATGTCAGAAAGGATGTCAGGAGAAAGGAGCTGATAGTTTTGATCCTCATCGTAGATTTTATGGATCAGCCAGTGAGAGCCGTCATGCCAGCGCGTTTGAAAGGTTTCGCCTTTGAAATCGGTCCATTCGGTGGCTATTGGCGCGTCTAGGTCATCAACTTCCTTGAGATCGGCCGTCAGCCAATCGCCTTCTGTGGAGTTGATTTCCTTGATCTTCTTGAGCGGAACAACGTGTGCCGTGAATGTGTAGGGAATCCTGACTCGCATCGATTTTTCCTGAAGACAAAACAAAAACTTGCCTTCTATTTGGCCACCGATGCTTGCTAGGCACAAATTTCCAATTTGTTATGGAGCGAAATTCATCAGCTCCATGGGTCTCAGGTTCCAGCGGTTGAGAGCGCGGGACACCATCGTCCGAACCGAATGAGCATCTTCGAAATATGGGTTGAATGTCGTTTTGACCATTTCAATGAGTATGGCCAGCGTTTCTACATCCGTGTCTATATCAGCAGAGACGTTTTTCTGCGCCCGCCGCAAATCGTACCAGCATTTCGACTCTTCCCATTCGCACAGTGGTAACAAGTCTTTGCTCAATTCCAGCAGCTTTCCTGCCGTGGCGAGTAGACTATGCTTCTCATCGTTGAAATGAATGGTCTCTGGAAGGAGGATTTCAATATCAGGTATGTTGGTGATCACCGTTCCCGGTTGTTCAAATTCGATTTGGCTCAGGAAATCATCCAGACGGTCAAATCTGAAGAACATTCCGTTCTTATTCGGGGCTGGGCGTTTAGCTGTAGCGATAATCGAAGGCGCGTCTCGCATGCCGCTGAGTGTTAGGATGGGTTCTGGGCAACGGGTCCATAGGTGCCCGTCGATTATGGTCGTGTCGGCTAGCGTATTTTCGATGTCATCAAGGACCTTCTCGTGATTTGACCACGAATATTTCTCGGTCGGCTTTCTGCTGGCCAGTTCCTTGATTTCGCCCTTGAAATATTGTTTGAGCTGCGAGCTTTCCAGGCGTCGTGTTGGTGACGTAAAGCCATCTAGATGTCCATTTGCGCTGAAGGAACGGCCGACCATCAGCTGGTACGCCTTCAGGGTCAAATGGCGCTCAATGCCAGTCTCGCGATCCATGAACTCCAATGGAAGCCAATGTGAGTTGTCGTGCCATCTGGTCAGATTGGAGCGAACGCGCCCTGATCCGTAGTTGGATATCCATTTGATCGCCACTGGGGCTTCTTGCTTGCAGACTTCCTCAATCTCGAACGTCCCGACCGCGCCATAGGTCTTTTTCCATTGGCGTTTTTCGGTCTCATTCCCAAACTCAACAATATAAGGGACGTCTATGATTGCCATTGCTCACATGCCCATCCGTTGTTCGTTGGCGGCCGTCAATTCTTCGATAACCTCCTGTGAAATCTTCTGCCTGCTAATGACAGTGGCTATTGCGGCCAAGAGTTCTTCATCCTGCGCATCTGCAGGCATCATCTCGAAGGTCGCGGAGATACGGGCATGGATGGCGTCGTGTTCAGCCATGACGTTGTGCAGTTCCGTCTCGGCAAATGGTTCTTCAAACGGAACACCAGGGTATGGTTCGACGCTGACATCTACCTTGCGAACATCACCAAGTTGAAGCTCGATTTGCACAGGACGGCCAAGATTAGTAGTTCCGATAAGCACGTAGCCTTCGTCTGTTTTGTTTATATTTTGGACTGCCATTTCAAACTCCAGCGAGAAACGCGATTTCTCACTAGGATTGCCTCTGATCATGAAAGCGACAAAGGCGCGCTAGAGTTGAGATCGAGAGGAAGCTTGACCGTTTGCAACAGGCCACCGGACGGCTTGTTGAAGAGCGTGATCTGACCGCCATGACGGTCGATCAGCTCCTTGGCGATTGAGAGGCCAAGGCCAGCACCGTCTGCCTTCTTTTCGCGGCCGGAGTTGGCTCTGAAGAACGGTTCGAACGCCATGTGAAGCGCGACATCGGGAATGCCTGGGCCATTGTCAGAAATCCGAATGATAGCGAAGTCGCCTTCAGTAGCCAGGCTGACTTTGGCAGAGCCGCCGTGGATGGCAGCATTGATGATCAGGTTTGATAACGCCCGCTTAAGGGAGTGAAAGCCACCTTTCACCATTGCTGGGGAAGAAGTGGTCAGCTTGATGTCGTGGTCCAGCTCGGAAAGCTCGGACGTCAGATCGTATAACATCATTTCTATGTCGACGCTTTCCTGACTGTCTGGTCCTATTTCTTCCTTGACCAGATTGATCGTGCTTTCGGCGATGTGGGTCATCTCGTCGATGTCTTTTTCCCACTGAGCACGCTCCTCGGCGTCCTCGATGAATTCAGCACGAAGTCGCATCCTGGTGATTGGGGTGCGAAGGTCATGGCCTGCGGCCGCCACGAGCCGCATTCGGTTTTCCAGAGTAGAACGCAGTTTGTTAGACAATGTGTTTAACAGTTTGGTAGCCCCGAGGTCCGACTGGGGCTTGGCTTCGTTGATCGGCGGGATGAAATCGTGTGGATTGACCGAATCCACAGCATTCTGAAGGATCAGGAGCGGCCGAACGACCATATTGGCCACGATGACGCTTACGACTGAAGCACCAACAACGATGAAGAGCGCGAACATGATCGCGACCGCGTAGCTCGGCATGATGTCGGGATTGGCCAAGATGCCCCCAGGGTGCGGGAGTGCTTCATAGGTTGTCGGCGCGTTCTGGTATCGAAAAACTATTCGTTCGCCGTTGGACTCGATCATGAGCACGCTGAACGAGGCAGCGATGCCAATCAGGGACATGGCAATGATAGCGCCCATCACAAGAAGGGTGATCTTGAGGCGCAGGCCGATCATTGTGTCCTTGGCTTTACGAGGCAACGGGGGTCACCTTCGACGTAAAATGATATCCACCACCTCGAACGGTCTTCATCATCTCCGGGGAGCCGCCTGCATCGCGCAGCTTCTTGCGAATGCGGCTGATCATGATGTCGACTGACCTGTCGAAGGCTGCAGTGGACTGGCCTCTGCTGAAGTCCAGTATCTGGTCACGAGACAGCACCTTTCCTGGGCGTTCAATGAAGACCTTCAGGATGTCGAACTCGCCACCAGTGAAAAGAACAGCCGTGCCTCCGTTTGTGAGTACACTGCGTTCAGACAGATCGATGACAAATCCCTCGAAAGTGAACTTGGTTGGCGCGTCAACTTCAGCCATTGCGGCCGTGCGACGGAATACAGAGTGGATGATCGACACCAGTTCCTGTGTTGAGAATGGCTTGCCGATGTAGTGGTCAGCGCCAGTCTTGAACCCGAGGATGCGGTCGACCTCTTCCTTCATCGCGGAAAGCATGATGATCGGGGTCTCATTCTTGGCCTGTCGCAACTGGTAACAGGCACTAAAGCCGTCGCCGTCCGGTAAGGTTACGTCGAGAACGATCAGGTCAATCGCATGGTTGGCTATAGCGTTGCGCATTTCGGCCAGATCGGCGGCTTGAGTGACGCGAAAATTGTGAGCTTCCAGCCGCTTAGACAGGAGCTTTAGAATTTCCGCGTCGTCATCTACTACCAGAATATGCTTCCTCAGAGACATTTCGCGCCCTTTTTATGATTTTTTGAATGCCTATCTGATCACGGTAGTCGAAAAATGAATGTGATTAAAACGATTTTTTGGCTTGGTTTGCGCAGGCGGTGCCCTTTGCAGAAAAACTAGGACATGAAAAAGTGATAAAGCGATACAATATGAAAGATATTGGACATACGGGCGAAAAGTTCGTGTGCTAGAAATACCGTCAAGATGGTTGGCTATCATCCCAGAGGTTGCGTTCTCGAACGTCCTCTCGTTTTCTCTCTCTTTTTTATGCCCTCCTCGGAGCATAAAAGGGGTCGCAAAATGCGGCCCCTCTTTTTTTGTTAGCGCTTCGGACCTTTGCCGATGGCGTTACTGTGCTGCTCGATAAGATCACGCATCATGTCGTCGTGCTCGGCCTCCTTTTGCTTGAAGCGGGAATCGATGTTTGTCACGAGCGGCAGCATCTCCTTGATGGTTTCGGTAGAGATGCGGTCGATGTCGGTTTGGAACTCCCTGTCGAGGTCAACGAGCTTTTCGATGAGAGCCTCATCTGCGTAATCGGCGACGACTTCAGTCCGTTCGACATACTGGTTAGGCGGGTAGCCCTTGATGACGTAATAGTCCCGGTCGACATCGTTGATGCACTTGACGTCTTCAACATAGACGCGAGTCGGCGTCACCTTGGTCACTGTGGCCGAGAATGACGGGCGAACCTTGGAGACTTTCGGGTATGGCAAGGCCAGTCCTTTTGGCCAGCGTTCGGTCAGGTCCTTCGGAACATCCGGCTTGAATTCAAGCTTGCGACCGATGACGATTTCGCGGCGTACCTCAGCCGCCTTCTTCTGAAAATTGGCCCGCTCCTCCTCGTAAGCAGCCTTGCCTGCCTCTGCCCAGAAACGCGCCATCTTTCTTGTCGGAAGGTCAAAGCGTTCGCCGTGGTGATTGCCTTCCATGTTAATTCGCTTGAAAAAGGCGCGACTATATTCCGAGGCCGAAAACGAGCTGTGACTTGTGACCAGCCCTGCTTGGTGCAGGGCGGTGAGGTCAATAGTGTCCTTGTTGCCGATCCGCTTCAGGAATTCCACCTTGAGCTTCCGGGCATTTTCGTTGCCGTAGTTCGTGAGCGGATAGATCAACACGGCCTTGGCTTGGCCGGAAGCTTGATCAACCTGCGCTTCGTAGAAATGGATGTTCTTGGATGTGTTCGAATAGGTGCTGATCGAAATAAAGCGATCAGGCTTCTCCATAAGCCAGTTCATGAGAGCCAATTGGCCAAATGTGAAATCCGATCTCTTGCCAGCCATTTTAATCCATCTCCATTTTTCTGGACTCTATATACCCAGCTTGAAAATTAAAACAAGAAAAATAGCAAATAATGTTGACATTTATGAATTTGAGTATTATTTAAGCGCGTGAAAGAGAGGAATTATGAGGAAGGATACAAGTGCGGAAGCGCTACATGAAGGACAAATTCGGAAGGCGTTGAGCGAGTTGGTGAAGTTCGGCTTGGATGACAGGTATGTCGGCCATTGTCGGATCGCTTCCGTTCCTCTCATGTTTTCTGACTCAGTCGGGCCATGTCCTTCGGCTGACTTGACAGCGACCGATCCGAAGATGATTCTGCGGGCGATGTTCAAGACGGTCTATGACGCAGGATTTCAGGCTGGTCAGCACCAGGCTGAATACGATCAGATGCAGGGGCTTGTTCAGGCAATCCCTGGTCTGGAGAAGTTTGTTACTGATCTCGCTGAACAGGTTGCTGACAAGGTAATCGATCAGCGTTTGAGTAAGAATGGTATCTAAGGCTACGACGGAGAAAGGAGAAGCTATGGCACCGCATAACGTAAAATACTGTGAGCGTATGTCGCGCGTGCTGATTAAGCAGTCGCGTTGTCAGATGCTTCCCAATTCGATCCGTGGTGCCGCGCTTGGTTTCCTCGCACTGACGCCATTGTCCTCAGGGTTCTCGCCTCGGGCTTGAACGCCTCTCGTAGCAGGATTTCGGTCGATAAGGATGAAAATGACATCGTCGACCGTGAAAATCACTGCGAACCAGCTTCAGATTTTGAATGACGACGTGACAGGGGCCGCAATGCGCGCCCCTTCCGTCTGTATGATCTCGGCCGCAAATGCACACCCATTGCTGGCTGATTTAGCGAGCGGCTCATTTCTACTGTAACCAAGCAAAAGCCCCGCCGCGAATGCGTCCCCTGCCCCAACGAGATCGACAATCTTGGCAACGGGCTTCGATTCCACCAGATGAATTATCCCATTTTCAATTGCCGCTGCACCTTTCGATCCGAGCGTGACTGCGAAAGCGCATTTTGCATTCGCCGCCGAATTAATCGCGCTGTCGATTGTGTCAGCGGCATAAAGCGCCTGCAGTTCCTGCTTGTTGGCCAGCACCAGATCGACCTTGCTATCATTAATCAGCTCGTTGAATGCTGACAGGTGCCGCCGCACGCAATTCGCATCAGAGAGCGTGATGGCGATCCGCGCATCTGACGTCGCTTTTGCAATGTCGATTGCTTTCAAAACCGCATCACGCGCCTTCGGCTGATCCCAGAGGTAGCCCTCGAAGAAGATGACGTTCGCGTCCTGGACTTCCCTTTCAACGATATCGTCCTCCGTGAGGTGCAGACAGGCTCCCAGATAGGTGTTCATCGTTCTCTCGCCGTCATCGGTGACGATGATTGCGGAGATGGCAGTGTTCTCGCCTCCAGACAGGCGCGAGGAGTTAAAGCTTAGTCCATCAAGCGAGGTCAGATCCGAGGCGTAGAGGTCGCCCAGAGCGTCGTTGGCGATCTTGCCAACATATCTGGTGTTGCCGCCGAGAACAGCGATCCCAGCCGCGCTATTGGCTGCAGAGCCACCGGAGGTCTTTTTCTGATCTGGAAGCAGATTGAGAAGCGTTTCGGCTTCGTGTCTGTTGATCAGTTTCATCGCGCTCTTTTCGAGCTTGAGCTGGTCAAGAAGAGCGTCATCACCTTTCGACAGAATGTCGACAATGGCATTTCCGATTGCAAGAACATCATTCTTGGCCATTGGCTGCTCCAATCATATAAAGATATCTTTATATCCGCATAATCATTTGCAGTCGTCAAGTCACAAAACCATAAATTGAATAAATTTGCCGTTTCATTTAATGTATTAATTGAGAATGATTGGGAAAAGGAGAAATCATGAACAGACCTGTCATTCTGAAGAAGACAACACGATCTAATAATCGTTCCAGTGTGCTGAGAGGCTTGGACTCCGGCATTTTGGTAGGGGAAGCCGAAAGGTTTCCCGTAATCGTTTTTGGGGAGCTAAATTGGTTGTTTTATTCATTTAAATGTGCGAAATCCAATGGCAACCATAAGGAGCACGTGCATGGCTTGGCCGCAGAGACTGGATTTCGGAACCGTCCGTCATTTTACGCTCGATAATTTGCATTCAAATCTTGAGCGGTTCAAAGAGAACCCAGAACGCTTCATGCAGTTCCATGAGGAATCAGAGTGGGTTCTTGGCTATGCGATTCCTCCATTTCAGCGCCCGATTGTCTGGGACGAGAGCCGGATGGTTAAATTCGTTGAATCAGCGATTCTTGGCATGAACCTCGGTACCTACACCTACAACAACACCATGAATTTCGATCACCAAACCAGAAATACTGCGGGCCAGGAAATCTGGATGTACGACAAATGGCTGATCGATGGGCAACAGCGTCTCACGGCATTGCAAAAATATTGGAACAATGAGTTCCCCGTTTATGAATTGTACTGGGGAGAAGTCCCTGAAAACCAAAAACGCCGTTTCCTTTCTACTGGCTTCGCTGCTTCCGAAACACAGCTGATGGACGAGACTCTTATTCGCGATCTCTATGATCGCATGAATTTCGGAGGCGTCGCACACACCGAAGAAATGCGCGCCTTGCCAAAGGTGTAAGGAGAAAACGATGTCTGACTTCAAAATTCCTGCGGGCTACGAATACAAACGCGAACTCACTGAAGAAGAGCACAAGAGAGTGGTGGCCAATACCCACGCACCTGGTGAGAAGGTGCGCGTGAACATGAAAGTGAGCAAAGAGGCGATTGCAGATCTGGTCGAAATTGCTCAAGCGAATGACGGACTGGTGGAAGTCGAGGCGGTCGTTGTCGAGGACAGTTACGTTTATTATCGCGTGAAGGGCGCTGAGGGGCTTTATGGTGGCAATGCGCTTATCGATGCCCGCCATTTCGAGCATTGCTACGGTGCCATTCTTTGTTACGAAGACGAACTATGGGTTGCCGATCTTGAAAACCTAGGTCGCGTATTCAAGGTCGAAGGCGCACCAGAAGTTCACGTCCGTTGGGATCAGCGTGTTGAGAGCTATGACGACCTATACAACCTCGTGGCTGACATGGATGGCGCTGCTGGTGAGTTCAATGTGATCGACAATGGCCCTGCTGGATGGTCGCTGAATGGCATTCCTTGGTGGGCAGACCTGTCCGAGGATGAGCGCAGTAAGGCTGTTGATGCTATTGCCTCGCACAAGGCAAACCTGACAAATTTGGGTATGTGATTTCAGAGCGGCGCGAGTCGTCTAAAATAGAACCTTGTCGGCGGATTAAATTATTGAGTCCCTTACTCCCTTATGGGACGAAATAACAACCGGAAAAGCTGGGTTTCTCACCATAGTTGACTTGGCGTAATTCTTGTTAATTGACCGAAGATCCTCGAAATCCCACAATTGTAGGACTGGCAATCGTGCGGTGACTAACTGTGAGATATCGAGGTCATAGGGTACTCCTCTTTAGTGGAATGATAATGGTGGGGAGTTGTGCGTTGGCCAACTCTCAAAGCGTTGATGGCTCGGCGCGTTTTTCTGAATATGGTGCTCAACGCAGTAGCGGGGGCGTGGACATCGCGGATGTCCTTATGTCTCTACAGTCACCAGGTGAAAGGCGTCAGCCAGTCCGGCCACAGCAACAGGCACAGATGCAGGCACAGCTGGAGCCTCAGCCTCAGTCTGAGAAGCAGCTTGAGCCGCAGCAGGCCTCCGTTCAGCAGTCTTGCGGGAAAAAGGCCGAGGTCAATTTCCTTGACAAGGGGCACACCGTAACTTTCGGCAATGGCTTGAACACGACGGTGTATCAGAAATTGAAAGCGCGGGGCCAGACTGGTGGAGCCGCCCGAGGTCGTGGTCTCGAATATGACGTCCGGATTTCAGAAGAAGGTTGTTCTAAAACTGTCGCGATAGACGTTTTCAGGAGTGAGCCAATTCAGGTCGCCATGCCTGTCAAAAACGGCGAAACCGATTGTATATGGGACCGAATTTATCAACATGAATTAGAGCATGTGCGCATCACCCTAACGACCCCGAAAAGCTTCGAGGAAGACATCCGGGGGATAGCGGAGAACTCGACAAATCCGGCATCAGAAATGATCCGGTTGATATGGCGTATCGAAAAGGAAACAGCCAGGCGGCACGATCAATTCCACAAATTTGAGAGCAGGATTAGCCCACCTAGAGGCTGCAAGCCGACCTTTAGAAATATGACATGGTGATCATGTCTATCTGGAAAAGCTGGTCACTGGCTGTCGGGTGGCTTTGTGGTGACAGGGTGAGCCGCGACTGGCTGCGGCCTTTGTTAAATTCGTAGGTGGTGTCGGCGGATATTGTCGTTCGAAAAATTGGATTTTATGTTGACCAATATCGATTTGGCCTCGTCCAAATTGGTCGGGAAAAATCTATAATCTGAATTGTTTGACGCTGAATCATCAGGGATTCAGACTTTTAATCACTGGCAATAATGCGGTGATTAAACATGTTTTTTGGAAAGACCAAGGCATTGCTCCTGAGCGCGGTGATGTTGGCTCTGCCTCTCTCAGAGGGGCGTGCTCAGACCTTTTACGGTGAAATGGAGGCCAATGATGATAACTATGCAGTCGAGCATCAGGTTGCATCTGTAGGCACGCCTCGTGGCTTTTCCTGCTCTCCAAAGGTCTCGGTAAAGTATGTCGACAAAGGGTATGTGATTGAGCATGTTGGGAGTCCGGACAATGTGATTTCGCATAAGACGAGAATTGGGAAAGTCGCGGGGTTTGCGCAATATCGTGGTATCACCCCATCAGTCTCTGTCAATGGTTTTGGCTGTAATCGTGTAGTCTCTGTCACAATTACCTGGAACGCACCCATAGCGATTGTGATGCCACATAAATCTCAAGTTGGGGCTTGCAGATATAATAGAATTCTTCACCATGAAATGGAGCACGTCCGCATCTATTTGAAAGTTCCCCGTGACTTTGAAAATCAAATTGCGCGCATTGCAGCAACTTCGTCAAACCCTCGGCAGGCTCTGCTAGATTTAAATCGGAGCATTACCAATGAAATCCTGCGAAGGAACGCCGAATTCCACGCCTTCGAAGCTCGACTGCCTATGGTACGGGGTTGTTGACCGTTTGAGGTCGCCCAAGTTAGCGAGTTGGATCGCGATTGTCCTTGCTGTGTCCATTTTCGTAGGCGCTGAGCCGTCGCATGCTTTCGGTAGAAAAGCGGCGGTCTGCCCTGCCAAGGTGGTTGTTAGCTACCAGGATAAAGGATTTAAGGTCACCAACCAGCGGCACGTGCAGGAGGCCTATCGCCAGCTTGGCGAGCGCGATTGGGAAGGTACTCTTGCTTATACCGATCAGGAGGAAATCTATGTCGATTTCGGCGTGGAGGGCGAGGGTTGTAGCCGTGTTGTGACGGTGGACTGGGTTTGGCCGAAGCCAATTAAGGTGGTTCTGCCGCCCGAAGCCGTTATCGGTGCCTGCATGTACTCAGAGCTTTTAGCTCACGAGAAGCACCATGTAGAAGTGTTCCTGCAGACCCCGCGCCGCTACGAGAGCAAAATCAAAAAGGTGCTATCAAAGGCGTCTAATGTCGATGCAGATCTTCAGGTCCTGATGGATGAAATCAAGAACGAGATCATGCGCAAGAACGATGCGTTCGACATGAAGGATAGCCATCTTCTGCCAAGGCGCTGTCATGGCAGGTCGTAAAAGGAAAAAGGCGGCACAGAGGCCGCCTTGGGATCGAATGGTAGTTTGTGATTACATGCTGGGAGCGGCTGGCTCGGCGTCTTCGTCATAGCTGTTTTCAAGTTTCACATAGGAGCTAGTCACTTCGCCGAGTGAAAGTGCCAGTTCAGAATTGATGCCTGGATAATCAGGAAATTCTTTTTGGATGGCCTTGTTGAGCACTTCGACGGTGTTTTTTGAGATCGCTTCGAGGTCTTCGCCGTTGTCCAGATTTACGTCGGATGGACGTTTCCATCGTTTGTCGATTTGAGACGTGATGAACTTATAGTCGAAGATGTTTTCGAATTTTGCGAAGCTCTCATCTGAATGGTCGTTGCCAATGAGTTGAGTAACAATTGGTCTCGCAATCTCGTCTTTGAACATACCGCCACTTTCAAAAATAGAAGCTATTCCGCCATCGTCCTGTCCAATCTGTTCCTGAACGGACAAATAAAAAGCATTCGTGATTGCTTCAGCGGCATCATCAAGTTTGTGGTCAAGATCGGTCATTGATTCTGCTCTTCCTGAGTTGCTTGTATCCTAAGACTAGGGGTGCCGAGTGCAAGTCACTAACTCGCCAGGGCAACTTTGCTCACACAGTTCGCCACCTTGATTGCTCTGCGATAGCGACCGTTCGGCCGAATGATCCCACTGCATCCAGACAGGTGCTCAGCGGTAAGCTCCAGGGCAAGAAAACGTTCGCGCTCGAATGGTCCCGGCATCGCAATCTTGCCTGTCAGCTCATTCGAAAATCCAAAGCGGCCATAGTAGGCTGGGTTGCCTACGAGAATGATTGCTCCATGGCCGAGGAGTGCCGCAGAACGGATTGCCGTGCGCATCAGTTGGCTGCCGACTCCTGATCCATGGTGGCTGCACGAAACCGCCAGAGGGCCGAGAAGCAGGGCATTGCGGATGCCTTCTTCGTCATGGTCGAGTTCGATGTCCCAGAGACGCACGGTGCCGATCAGGTGACCGTCGTTTGCGATACCCGAGAATGCCAGCCCCGCAGATGGCATACGGCCTCTGCGAAGCTTTTCTGATGACTTGCGCTTCCTATGCGGCCCCATGACCGCATCCAGCAGCTGTTCGCGCTCTTTGACGTCGTTTTCCTCTTCCAGACGGATGATCATCGACCTCTCCCTAGATGACGTGAGCGCGCAGCGGCTCGAAGCCGTTGAAGGCGACTGCCGAATAGGTGGTGGTGTAGGCACCCGTGCCTTCGATCAGGACCTCGTCGCCGCACTTCAGGGTGACCGGAAGCGGGTAGTGGTTCTTCTCGTAAAGAACGTCAGCACTGTCGCAGGTCGGGCCAGCTACAATGCATGCCGAATGGTCGTCGCCATCCTTATCGGTGCGAAGGCGGTACCGGATCGCCTCGTCCATGGTTTCAGCGAGGCCGCCGAACTTGCCAATGTCGAGGTAAACCCAGCGTACGTTGTCGTTGTCAGCCTTCTTGGAGACGAGCACGACCTCGCTGCGGATCACACCCGCATTGCCGACCATGCCGCGACCAGGCTCGATGATCAGACGCGGTACATCATTGCCGAAGTGTTCGGTCAGTGCGGACCAGATCGCTTCGCCGTATTGAGCTGACGTCGGAACGTCCTTGAGGTAACGGGTCGGGAAGCCGCCGCCCATGTTCAAGAGCGTAAGGCGAACGCCCTGCTCTTCCATCCCGGCAAAAATGGAGCGTGCTTCCAGAATTGCACGGTTCCATGCAGTCAGGTCGCACTGCTGCGAGCCAACGTGGAAGGAAACGCCAGCGGCGGTCAGGCCAAGTGCGTGGGCGTGGGACAGCACGCTGACAGCCATTTCAGACACGCAGCCGAACTTGCGCGACAGGGGCCACTCTGCACCTTCACCATCGGTCAGGATGCGGCAGAAGACTGCAGAACCTGGAGCTGCGCGGGCAACCTTCTCGACCTCTTCAAGGCAGTCGACGGCAAATAGGCGAATGCCAAGATCGAAAGCGGTCGCGATGTCGCTCTCCTTCTTGATTGTGTTGCCAAAAGAGATCTGATCGGCCGATGCGCCAGCCGCGAATGCCATCTTGATTTCGGCGACTGAAGCCGTGTCGAAGCGCGATCCCAGCGAGGAAAGACGCTTGAGAACCTGCGGATCAGGGTTGGCCTTCACAGCATAGAAAATCTCGGCGGTCGGGAGCGCAGCATTAAGGTGCTCGTAGTTCTCCTGCACGACGTCCAGATCCAGGATAAGGCAAGGCGTCGCTGGCTGATTGTGTGCGATGAAATCAATGATCTTCTGAGTGGTCATCCAATTGCTCCTGATTTGAAAACGGCATCATTCGCAAACTCGGTGTCTGGTGGAGCGACGCGCGAATTTACGGCATTAAAGGCGGTTGATCGCCTGAAAGAGCCTTTGGGTTTGGATGGATTGACCACCGCACTTGAGGGCGAGTTTTGGGTGTGCCTCCGGAATTCCCGTGTTTGGACCACGGAAGAGACTAGAAGCCCGCACCGTCGTTACTCAGCGGGACAATGAGTGTCCTGTGCACGTGCGTTTATGGGCAAGCCAAGAGATAATTTATGGCTTTGAAGAAATCAATGGGAAATAACGCTCAGAATGTAATTATTATCAAAAATTCTGAAGGGCTAAATGAGTATGGTTTTAGGCGATCATTTAGATATCGGGAACAGCTGGGATTGCTCGGTGAAGACCTCGTATCCGGTGAACGGCTTAAGATAATTGAAAGAGTGCACCTGTTTATGAAATAATTAAAATGCAAAATAGGTTGACACTCTTCCGAAATAAAACACATTATTGAAGCCGGAAATAATTCCTCAACATTGAAAGGCGGTGTCACCTTGAATAAATCGGGTGTCATGAAATTCTGCGGCCTTTTCGTCGCGGCGATGCTCGGCTCTTCGGGCCTTGTGAGTGCAGAAGTTATTTATCCACCAGGTGGTTCCAGTTATTCTGCGTGGCAGAGATACGTCAATAATTATAGTCAGGGAGGTCGAGCAACTCGGCCAGAGCCGACGCGTGAAGCTCGGCCGGATTTCACCAAGGGTTTGGGGAAGTCGACGATTGCTCGCCGCCCTGCCCCAGCACCTGTTCAGCGACAGGCAAGAGCTTCTGCTCAAGCTAGGACATCCGTTCAACGTATGGCGAAGTCTCCGCTATCAACGAAGCGTCCGTCCGTGCCGCAAGATTCAGTTCCAGTGGTGGCGAGCGCCCAGTTGCAAGCAGTTCCAACATCCAATCAAATTGAGTGGTTTCCCAATCGTGGAAAGCGAACGGGTATTTTCGCTGTAAATCAGGTTGCATCAACAGTTTCTGATTATGGTGACATCGCGTCGGTGACGCCTGCTCCAGAGCAGCTGGATGTTGTTGCCTCAAATGTCCGTCAGTCGCGTGGTCGGGTTGGATGTCAGCCAACGGTCCAGTTCCGCTACTCAGATCGCGGGTTCGTTGTGCGCCATGTCTCAAATCCTGCTTCTTCGTACAGCGGGCAGAACCGCTTCAAGGCCGCCTATCCGACGAGCTACGTTAATGCATACACGGCACCAAATCGGGCAAAGGTGAAGGCTTATCGGGAAGGTCGCGGTTGCAATGCAAGGATCGTTGCCGAGTGGTCGTGGATTGACCCGATGGAGATCGTGATGCGACCTCCGAATGGGGCTGATGACTGCGTTTATCGCCGTACGCTCGAACACGAGAAGGAGCATGTTCGAATTTATCAGCAGACACCTCGTGAGTACGAAGGTCGCATCAAGCAGATGCTGGCGAATTCTCGTAATCCTGAAGCGGATTATCGTGCGTTTTACAGCCAGCTTTTATCTGAGATGCAGCGTCGACACAACGCACTGGATAATTCTCACTTCGCGCATTCTCTACGAGGCTTATGCCGTTAAAACCAAAAAGGCCGCCCGATCACTCTGGCGGCCTTTTTGGTGGGACATGGAGATCACAATGTTGGTGCGACCGTCACTTCGTTCCTGAGCCGAGCCTCCTGAACTGTTTCAGGGTATTCGGTCACTCCCATGGCGCACAGGCCCGCGAAGTGGTCGAATGCCATCGACGAGGTCGTAAGCCCATGTTTCGACGCCCAGTTTGCCTTCTCGGCATCGTCCATGCCTTTAACCTTCGGTGTAACAGGCAGGTCGCCGAGGTCAAACCAGAATACGTTGGCGCGATAGTCCCCGCGAGGGTCGCGTGTTTTGGAGACAAAGGTGCGGGGAACGGTGTTCCTAGCCTTGGATTTCAGGAACTCCTCGGTAATAGGAACCCATTCTGCGTCATCAGTAGGCGTGTCGCCCGTGAGGACGTACGCCGGAACACGCATTTCGGTTTCCTCAAGCAGTTCGCGAACGGCTGCGGTCAAAGGGTCTTCGTTGGGGTCGAGCAAACCTCCAGGAGTCGCCAGCGTGTGACGGTAAGGTGGGTTCTTGCGAGAGATCAGCAGGACCTGATCGCCAATGGTGCAGATAGCATCCGCAGTGTAAAAAGGCCCCTTTCCAAAATTGGTCAGGATGAAGTGCTTGTCATTGCACTCATGTTGAAGCTCAGCGAATTCCTCCGTTCGTTTGAACGCATCGAGAAGGTCGCTATGGGCAGTGCCGTAGCCAATCGGCTCATCGGACAGAATGTAGTTGTCGAGAGCGGTGATCTGCTCGTCGATGTCCTTGATCTCGTCTTCGACATGAACCCATTCAGGTTTGGACTGCTTCGCGATTGCCATTTGGTAGCCTTGCACCGTCACCGGAATGTTCTTGTCGGCTTGAGCGGGTGAATCGAGCAGGTGCTCCAGCTCCTCGTCGATGGCCTGGAGGGCATAAGGGTAAGGCGTGGTGACGTAGAGCTGCGACGGAACGTCGACGATGCGGATGCGGTCATCATTCCAGAGATCGGAGAAAGCTGCCTTAATAAGGTCAGAGCGTTCTTCGAAAGTGAATGGTGTCACGATGCTGCGATGAACGTCGGCATCGGCAACCAGAAACATGATGATATCCGAATTTGAGGCAGCCTTTTCAACCGCTTCAATATGCTTAGGCGTAAGCCATTGGAAGTCGTCAGAGAGAACGTGAACTGATTTAACCGGATGTGTGGTCATGTGTTTTCCTTTTCGCAGTTCGGATATCAGATTTAAACGGAGAAATGAAGATGTTAATTGCATTTATCTGGTAATAATTAGAATGCGACTACAGAATTTTGGAGAAAGAAATGACTGAAGAGGCTGGTCCCTACGTGCTTGCGCAGGGGAAGGTGTTGTTTTCGACGCAATTGAACACGGTAGAAATTTGTGATGAGACCGACACGCTGGCGGTGCTCTATGATGTGAATGACGGAATCCTGCATAAGCACGGCGAGAAGTCGAAGGTGAGCATGGATCATGAACGCATGGTCAAGGCCTTTACATCTGGCGGATATTCAGAGTTCGCCAAGACCCTTGAACTCGTCGAATTCTCGATCACTCCAGAGACCATTGAAGAGCTAAATGCTTGCATTGGCACCACGGGGCGCGTGCTACGCTTCAAAGAGCGTTTGATGGATCTCGCAGAAGAGTCCGAGAATTTCCCAAAGCCTTTTGGTAGCATGCACTGAAAGCGCTCAATTGCGTTCTCTCATCGTCTTAAAGAGAGCGCAAAATTCGCGAAGAATGTCGCCAGCTTTGGTGGAACTGCATTGCCGACCATACGAGCGGTGTGCGTGATCGATTTTCCGATGAATTCGTAATCATCAGGAAAACTCTGCAGGGCGGCCGCTTCTCTAACGCTTAGAGCGCGCAGCTGCTTGGGGTCGTAGTGTCCATAGCGACCATTCGAAAAGCTGATGCACTTCGTCGTAATCGTTGGGGCATGTCTGTCGGGAGATAGCCGTGTGTACATGTCGCTGAAGCCGCTGGCGGAACGAGCCTTTGGGTCGGCCTTCGCCTTCTCACGAATTTTTAGATGGCAGTTCAGTGCAAAGGGCGTGTTGTCGTAGACATCGTTCTTGCCGCCTGGCTGGGCCAGCTTGAGGCGCTCGATATTGATCGGTTGCACCTTGGCTGTCTGGTGGTTCGGGATCGTTGGATGACGTTCACCAGCGGCGAGCGGAGGGAACTTGTCCAGCGTTTCCTTGACGGTCGGTCGACCAGCGCCCTCGTCCTCCTTTGGAAGTACCAGGCGGTCATCCTGTATGAAGGATTGGGCCGACTGTAGATCGGTGAAGTCCTTGTGGATCGCGATCATGATCGAGCGCTTGCGGCTCTGAGGAATGCCGTAATTCACGGTGTCTATGATGTCGGAGCCGACGATAAATCCGCGCTTCTCGATCTCGGCCATGAAGTGCTGCCAGACACCTCCGTACTTCTCAGCCTGAATGCCTGCTACGTTCTCGCAGAACAGGATTTGAGGCTTGAATTCGTCGATATAGGCAAGGCTCTGTGAAAGCAGGCCCTGATCACGGATGCGAGCTTCTGAGCGCTCATCAGATAGATCGATGCGGGTGACACCTGTGAATGGCTGACACGGCGCGCAGATGGAGAATAGCAGCGGGGTATCAGGAAATTTCGAGTTCGCGTCCGCGATAAGCGTGTTGAGTTCGGCAATAATTTCATGCCGCTGGCCGTCTGGATATTCGTCTTCCTGTGCAAAGATATCCTTCTGGATGAAAATAGCATTTGAGCCATCGGAATTGACGTTATTGTGCTCGAAGGTTTCCTTGGTTTCGCCCTCCTTGTCGATACCAGCGAGGACGTGGCCTCCGGCCTCGATTAATCCTCGCGCCGTGCCCCCTGCCCCGCAGAAGAAATCAACGGCAATGAATTTTGGGAAAATATCAGAATTTGAATGAGTGCGGGACACGGAATGAAACCTCTCGAATTATGGAATAAATCCGAGAGGAATGATGAGGGATTAAAAACCAGTCGTAAACATTAAATGAATAATTCCGTCCGCATAATTCGTAGACAAATATGTATGATCTATGATATTTCGAGTGAAAATGGAGAAGTGAATGTTCAATTCAGTTGTTATTACACATCCCGAATACGGGATTTTTGTTGGAGAAGGACTAGGCTTGGCCTTCTGGTCCAAGCTTGACGCTGTCGGGCAGAATTCCGCTGCGGTCTTCGAGAATGAAACGCAGGCTCGATCCTTCGTCGCTGACATCGCCGTCCCAGTCGCCAAGCAGTCGTTTAGCTATGTCCAGCTCGAAACCGAGGACGGTTATCATGCAAGTATTCCAGAACTGCAGGCGGCGGGACTTGGCGATCTGCTCGGCCATCTCGGTACTGGCGAGAATGTGGTCGGCATGAAGGTGAACGCGGAAGACCGAGAGGCCAACTACGGCCAGGTGGTTCGCGGATAGTTTTCCGCCTGGTTTTTCCCAAGGTCACAAACGAAAACATGGAAGGCGGGCGAGAAAGCCCGCTTTTTCGGCTATCCGACATCTGAGGTTGAAACGGTGTTCCGACATCTTTGAAGGATTTTCATTTCAGGAGTTGCCTCCTGGCGCTTGGCCAGCCCTTGGCCGTTACGACTAAGCTGAATCTTCTCGGCACGGCCGATCAATCCAGAAAGACCATGGCGCAGATAACCTGTGCCACCACAATCCCGCCAATGACGGGTGTAGGGTCTGCGACGTTTGGGTCGCGCAGACAACCTTTGCTCTTCATGAGCCTTTTTCAGTTCCTTGTTCACCTCGCTCCATTCCGACCATACATGCCTCGCGGGTTTGGTCTTTACGACCTTACCTTTTTCCTTCCTTACAGGTGGAGCAAGGGTGACATGTTCGGAGTTGTTGAGTGGGACGATGACCGACCCATCAACGTTGCGAGGTAGCCCCTCGGAAAGTTCCATAGCCCTGCGAGCGATGGAAACTGCGGCGGCGGTGTGGACGCTCAAACCATAACGGCGAGCAAACTTCACACGACCGATCAATGACGTGTAGGCGGGGTTCACCCGCCGATGTGCGACGCGGTTGCGTGCACAGGCTGACGCCAGGGCAGCGTCGAAACTGTTATAGGCGAGAGATGACAGCATACGGGCGTACTTCGCACCGTCATCAGCCTTCATCTCGCGCTTCTTCCGCACAAAGTCGAGCTTTTCGCTGATAACAGGCACGCCGAGACGTTGCGCCTCCATGGCGATCTCTTTTGCGACTTTGCGGATTAAGTCCTTCGCTTCACCACTGCTTAGGCCATACGTGTTGAGCGCAATTGTCCATGTCTGCACCGGATTCCCGAAGCGGTCGATATAGGCCAAAGCGATGTGGTTGGAGTTATAGTCAACGCCAATTGCCCCAATCTCAAAGTTAGGCTCGATCCACTCCAATTTATGATCGACAGTGACTGCGACTTTCCAGGACGTATCATCTTTGTGGAACAACACGGTGATTGGCTGTTTATTCGCCAAAGCCTCGCGGATGACGTCTGCACCGTGATTAAACGCCAGACCAGTAAATCGGATGATATGCAGCTTATTATTCAAGCGATGCTCTTGGGCGAGATGCTTTAGCTTCTCCGGCAGGCGCAACTCAAGATCAAACAACCCATCATCCCGGATAGACAATCTTGCAAAATCATTCCCATTTGGAGCTGCTGCATTTCCATCGAATTTGAACTGACTGTTTCTCGCCTCGCGCCAATCCATCAGCCATTCGTCATGATCAGCATAGCCATTTTCTGTGAGATTAAACTGAGCCTTAAACAGCTTCTTCGTGCCAAAACAGATTGAAGGATTGGCAAACACACCTTCTGCAACGAGCAGCTTATCACGCAAAATGCACAAATGGCGCTTGTTCTGATGAACCGAAAATTTCAAACCTTCCCGCTGGACCTTCAGCTTCCGCAGTGCCTTCAGCACCGTATAATATTCCTTGATGGAGCGTTTCAGCTTTTTGTCAGCGTCTCTATGTCCGGCATCTGCGGCGGTTTTAAACCTCGCGCAACGTTCTTCCCATAACGCCAGCTCGGTTGTAGCCTTTTTTGTAGTGACTTTGTTTTTACCAACAGATTTATTGCGCTTCGCAATATCCCCTTCTTTGGATTTGATCTTGCCCTTCAGCTCAACGATACGGTCTTTGGCCAACTCTCTGATCGAGGCGAGCTTGGCCAGCAACTGGCGATAAGCCATATTCAAATGAACGGAGCCAATTCCAAGTTCTTTATAGAGGGATTTATGCAAATCCCCTTTCCATTCACGTCCTGCTTTGAGCTTTGCATGAATAACGCGTTGGGCGTGGTTCATCACAGCAGCATATTGATCAAGCACGTTCGCGAGCGGAAGCGATTCTTCTGATCTTAAATCCAGACGTGTCTCAAAAGTTCTGATCAATGATTATCCCCAACTAGGAATAAATTCTAGCTATTCAAAAACCTTCCGTCAACCTCAGATGTCGGATAGCCGCTTTTTCTTTGGTGTGCCATGCTCTCTAAGGTATTATTTTGAATTAACAACCTGAGGACAGACGTCGTGAGCATAGAGCCATTAACTGACCAAGAAATTGAATTCCTGAAGGCCAATCCTGTTTTTGCACGTCATGCGATTGCAATAGCGGTACAGGCTGCCGAAACGCCTGTTTATCGCGGCAGCGGTGATCCGATGGATGTGGCGTCATTTCATCTTTCCAATTCGATGGCAAAAAGGTTGGGATACCTCAAGAAGAGATTGGTGGATCTTCATTCCTCGCATGCGGAGTCTGGTGGGTCCGTGGCGACGGTTACACCTGCCCTTCGTGAGAGGGCTGCAAAGCGACGGCAGGAGCGCATTAATGTCGTTCAGTCGCATATCGCTGGTCTCGAACGTAAGCTGGCGAACCTTCAGGCGGGAGCTACCGAAATGTTCCTGCCGCTTGGAGCTATCGTGCGCTTCAAGCGGCCTTGTAGTCACGCTCTGGCATTAGACAACGTCGACATGCCTGCAGAAGGGACAATCGGCGTTGTGACCGAACTCAAGCGCCAGGGTGATTTTGCTGTCGGTGTCGCGATATTCGATAACTACACCACTGAAAATGGCGTCTCCTGCCTGGCTGGTGATCGTTCATTCGAATCTTTTGCGGTCGATGCGGATATGTTGGACGTGGTCGAATACGCAAAGCTTCCTGATGGCTCCGAGTTCAAGGGTTTTGGTTATCTACCTACCTATGCTGATGCGCAGTCTTCTGATTTGAAGGACGGTCATATGGTACTCGCTACGGCAGGTCGCTATTTTAGTTTTGGTATCAAAACTGACGAATATGGGCGCGAACATGGAGTTGAAATAGTCTCCATCGATGACTCACTGTGGGGGAGTAAGTGGCTTGGTGATCCGATCACGTATGAGCCTGAAAACTCCACTTCAACGATGAAAATGTGAGGTGATGAGATGAGCAAACAGGAATTGACGGCCGCCGAGTTGGAGTGGGTGAAAAATAACCTGGATACTGTTCGCGCTATGATGAAAGGCGGAGCTACACCTGAAGCCATCGCTCAAGTCGTCAGGGAAACCGACCCGCTTGCGGTGGTAACTGCCCAGCTTCAGGGAAATGTCAGAAAGAAGATTGCTGAAATTGATAAAAAACTACGAGAGTATCGTGAGAAAAAAGCTCGCTATGAAAGTTACCTCGATGGTGATAGCGGGGATCTCAAAGAGATGGGGAAAGAATATTTGGCCGAAATGGCAGATGATGGTTTTGAGGCCAACGTCGCTGCTCATCTTGAAGCCCTAAATGAAAAGCTGGAGCAACTTGAGACAGACCCTGAACAGGTGTTCCTGCCTATTGGAACAATCGTTCGCATCATTGGAGTGCCTAAATATAAAGACGTGACCCGTCTGGGCGATGATCGCAAAAGCTATCCACTTGCAGGCTCGGTCGGTGTTGTGGTGAGTTTGCATAGCCGGAACGACCTGTCTATTGGTGTAGCTTTCCGTAGCGAATTCAAAGATGGCTGGGGAGATGCCTATTGTCCTGGTTATGATCGGGTGCCGACCTACCGTGTTGAGCGCGAAATGTTGGAGATTGTTGGCTATTCACTCCTGCCCGATGGGTCAGAATATAAGGGCTATGGCTACGAGCAGACGCACGAAAGGAAAGATGGAAACGAGGAAAGGCCTGAGATGATTCTTGAGGGGGCGGGTTACTTCTGGCGGCTTCATGACTTTGGAGGGACGCAAGGCATCGAACTTCTTCAAGCCCAAGACAATATGGAGGAATATTCGTGGATTGAAGGTCCGGTCGAGAAATATCAAACATCTCCGGTTCCAGGAATGTGAGGCGACATGAACAAGGATTTCTCAACCAGTATGCCTGTGTCATCAGATCCGAAGCGAGACGGTTTCTGGTTCTTTGATGATGGTCACGTGACCGCTCATTTTGAAGTGCTGGATTACGCGGGCGTGGCGCGTATTCATAGCTTCATGGCCAAGGACCTGAACCTGGTCGGTCAACGAACCGGAATCGGCAGAACGGCTGTCGCGGCATTTCGCGAAAACTTCGATTTTATCTGTGCCTGTGACGTTGGGGATGATGCCGATGGTGGCATTGCGCAGCATCCTTCTTTCCGATTCTGGCGGAAGATGCTTGAAGAAGGCTTGATCGACGAGATTATCGTCAACGGCTATAACAGGTGCATCGATCTCGAAATGCTGCAGGCAGGCCCAATAGAAACCGATTTGGGGACAATCTACCCTGATCCAGAGCAAGGCGAAGACGACACCTTTACTATGTAAAAAAGGCCTTGGAGTCTCAACGATCCAAGGCCTTTAGTGTTCGGTTGCAGTGATTAGACGCTCTTGATATTGATCGCTTTTGGGCCTTTGCCTGATCTGTCTGGTTCAACGTCGAATGACACCTGTTGTCCATCAACGAGCGTGTCCAACCCAGAGCGTTGCACAGCAGATATATGAACGAATACGTCCTTTCCGCCGTTGTTAGGGGTGATGAAGCCGAAGCCTTTCTCTCCGTTGAAGAATTTTACGGTCCCTGTCGTCGCCAAGTCAGTCTCTCCTTTAAAGGCGAAATTCCCTGGATTTATGGCATGACCGACGTTGAGAAGCAACGACCTCATATGGCGAGCTTGAGGTCTGAATTTTCTGACTGAAGTCGCAGTGTGCAAACTGAAGATGAGGACATTACCGCCTTCAACTCAGCTTCTGTTTTTAGGTGAAGCGTGCTGACATGGCTGAATTTTGCCTTGAAATTATCGAAGCCATCGTCAGTCCCAATGAAATAGACATGATCAATCTTGCGATCCTTCAGGCGTTCCAGAAATTGGGACGTCTGTCCTTCGCTTAAATAATTATCTGGAGAAACCAGAACTAGACCTGCTTTGCCCACAGGAACTGTGGGTGGAGCAGGCTCAGCAGGTTTTGGTTCGAGCGTTTTCAGACGGTCTTTGAGTGCAATTAGCTGAATGCGGAAGGTCTTGTCCTCGTACGCAGCTGGTCCCTTCGATGCCAATCGGAAAGCTTCATCCAGAACCGATATCTGAGCTGCAGTGAACTTGAGAGATCCTTGGAGTAGCGCGGATCGGACAGTCAGCAGCTTTGCCTTCTCGCGAGATGGGACGCCCTGTCGTGTGGAGATAGAATGCATGTTGTTCATGAATTTGCGGAATTTCGGCTTGGCGAACTTCAAAGCGCCCTTGATCGTGTCCAGCAGGGCATCTGCATGCGGTCCAATATGGGCCGGATCGGCTTCGCGGAAGGCCTTAATGGCGCAAACGGCATCGGCGAAACGTTGTGGTGTCGCCTGATCGCCATTAAGAGTGCCGTGCGATATGATGGCCTGCTCCATGGACATCTTGTTCGAGCGCTGCGCGAATTTCGGGTCGAGAATAGAGGTGCTCGGGGTCGCTGTTGAGCGTTTGACGTCGAAGCTGGAAACGTCGACTGGTTCGGCAGTGGCGATGATGCCCGTGCCAAAGCAATGGAAGCAGTCGGAGTTGGACCCTCTGCAGCGACACTTCATTACGCCATCGTTTTCCAATGTCCGAACTCCCATCAGGTTCGATCTCATGATCTGAGAATGATGGGCGGCGTTGCATTGAACCAGAAAAACGAAGGCCTCATCCAGTTTCCTGAATGAGGCCTTCGTTCACGATGCTGATCGCTTATCGGCTGGCAGTCAGTTCCTTGGCCAGATTGGTGACGCCGACAAAGTCGATCTTGCCGGAGCCGAGGACGGGAACCTTGGCGATGTGAACTTCAGCCGGAATCGAGAGTTCGGTAGCTCCCTTGCTCTTGGCGAACTGCTGGAAGGCTGTCTTGGTCGCGTCCTCGGCTTCCGTGATCAGGATCAGTTTTTCGCCTTTTCGCTCGTCCTTCAGTGCAGCGACCGCAGAAAGAGTGCCTGGCCAGAACTCGCCAGCGATTGCTTCGACGGCTGCCAGCGAGATCATTTCGCCACCGATCTTTGCGAAGCGCTTGGCGCGGCCGACAATGCGGATGAAGCCTTCTGGATCGATTGTGACGATGTCGCCAGTGTCATGCCAGCCGTCCTCTGTTGGGATCAGGATGCCTGGTGTCTCGGCCTTCATATAGCCAGCCATGATATTCGGCCCTTTGATGAAGAGACGACCGCCTTCCGTGACACCGGGAACTGCTTCCAGACGGGTCTCCATACCCGGCATGATTTTGCCAACGGTTCCAGAGTGGTTGTACATCGGCGTGTTCAGGGCAACGACAGGTGCAGCTTCGGTGACGCCGTAACCTTCCAGAATGCGGATGCCGAACTTTTCCAGATAGGTCTCGCGGGTCGATGCCTTTACGGGTTCCGCTCCAGCGAAGCAGTAGCGGATCGAACGAAGGTCATATGGATGGGCCGAGCGGGCATATCCGGACAGGAAGGTATCGGTGCCGAAGATGATCGTGGCGTTGGAGCCGTAGATCAGCTCAGGAATAATCCTGTAGTGAAGTGGCGACGGATAGAGGTAGACAGGAACGCCCGATACCAGCGGCAGGACCAATCCAGCGGTAAGGCCGAAGGAGTGGAAGAGCGGCAGGACGTTGAATACCTTGTCTCCCGTGTTGAAGTCGATGCGCGCAGCGGCCTGAACAGCGTTCGCCAGCACGTTTCTATGGGTGAGAACGACGCCCTTTGGAGTGCCTTCCGAACCAGACGTGAAGAGGATCACAGCAGGCCTGTCGGCCGACACCTGAACTAAAGGTTTCGTTTTAGTCAGCAAAGCCTTGATTTTATCAAGAGTTGTGACTGTTTCGCGAACGTCATCGAGATAGACAATTTGGACGGATTTGGTCAGTTCGTCGACCAACGTGTCGAGCTTGGCCTGCTTGATGAAAGCGCGTGATGTCAGGATCGTTTTGACCTCAGCAGCAGTGCATGCAGCCAGAATGTTCGCAACGCCTGCCGTGAAGTTGATCATGGCCGGAAGCTTGCCAGCGCTCATGACGCCGAGAAGAGTCGCTGCGGCACCATTGGCGTTTGGAAGCATGACTCCAAGCGTTTGCTCGTTCGGGAACATGGCCAGGAACTTGCGGCCAAGGACCGATGCGCCAGTCAGCAACTTGCCGTATGACAGAGAGCCAGTAACCGGATCTTGGACCGCGACTTTGCCCATGCCGTGGGCTTTGCCCTGCTTGATGATCTGCTCAAGGATCGTGTCGTCGCTCAGGCTAGTCTTGAACACGAGGTCGGACATGATTGAGTAGAGTGCGTTGCCAGCAGTATTGCGACGGTTTCGTCCCCTAAGGTCAGGATCGATCTCCAGCTTGACTGGTTCGAGGATCGTGACCTTCACTTTCGGGAAAAGCGTCTTTTTGATCTGTGAAGATTTAAGGCGAGAGAAGAACGAGCGTTCAAGGCCTTCGATACGAATGGGGACAATTTTTGAGCCTGTCTTGTCGGCAACCATGGCAGAGCCTGAATATACCTTCATAAGGCTTCCGGTGACCGTAATTCGGCCTTCGGGGAAGATGACTAGCGGGTCGCCGCCTTCTACTGCTCGTATGAGCGTGCGGGTTGCCATTGGCTTTGATGGGTCGAGTGGCATTGCACGGCAGAATTTGAGGAACGGCTTTACCCACCAGCGTTTGGCGATGTTGTAGTCGATGGCGAAGACTGGTTCGCGTTCTGTCAGGGCAAGTGCCAGCGGGCCGTCCAGGAATGAAACGTGGTTGAGAGCAAGGATTGGGCGCTCGCCAGCCTTATCCAGATTCTCGGCTCCCACGATCTCAAGGCGATGGAATGCGCGGAACAGGATCGTAATGAAGTCGCGGAAGATGTTGGTCGGCAGATAGCGGACCATCAGGCCAGTAGCCACGATGGAGGCCACGCCAAGGCTAATGCAGATGACGGTGATGGAAGCACCAGCCGACTGAAAGACCGCTGTGAGGCCGCCGCCCAACGTCATGAAAGCTGCGGAGATAACGTTAGCGGCCGCAACCATGCGAGCACGACGATCAGCGGGTGCCCACGCCTGCAGAGCGGCAAAGGTCGGAACTACGATCATCGCACCGAAGAAGGCCATGCCAGCGAGGTCGATAGCGATGCGGATGGAACCTTCCTGCGTCATGAACTCGTAGAGACTTGCGGTTGCGACTGACGTCGCGGTCGAGGCAGTGATGCCGAGGTCAATCGCGAACAGGCCAGCAATCAGCGAGCCAACAGGCGCTGGAAGCAGAACAATGCGGCCCGAGACCATCCATGCCGCCACGGCAGACCCAAGGGCTACAGCGACCGCGAAGATTGCCAGATAGGACGAGATTGCCAGCTCAGAACCGCCGAGGTTGGTTGTGATGAGGGTCGGCAGAACTGCAAGCGCGATGGAGCCAACAAGCCAGAACCAGGAAACCATCAGGGCGGTGACCAGAAGGCGCTTGTCGCTATTGAGTTCCTTGACCAGCATCCATGTCGAGCGTGCAAAGTTTTTGTCGATCTGAAGCGAAGGTGCAGCACGGCCTGTCTTCGGGATGTAGAGGCTGGCGACGTAACAGAGGACCGATAGGCCCATGATCAGAACCGAGAAAACAAATACGCCTGTTGAGCCTGTCGTGAATGCAGTGCCTGCCGCAATTGTGCCGCCAAGGATCGCCGCGAACGTCGCACCCTCAATCCATGCATTCGCCTTCGCAAGGTCTTTGCGTGGTAGAAGGTCAGGAAGGATGCCGTATTTGATTGGCCCGAATAATGCTGACCCAACTCCGAACAGGAATAATGCGGTCATCAAAATCGGGATAGAGTGAAAATAAAAACCAGTAACCGAAACTGCGGCAGATGCGATTTCTGCCAGTTTCAGATTTTTGGTCATCGTGGCTTTGTCGAATTTGTCGGCCATCTCCCCGCCGAGAGCCGAGAGGAGTAAGAAAGGAGCCATAAAAATGGCCCCTGATAGAGTGATGAGTGCAGCAGCGGACGATGCGTCCAGGCCGGAGCTTGCAACTTGAAACAGGATCAGGAACACCAGCGTGTTCTTGAGGAAGTTGTCATTAAATGCCGCCAACGCCTGCGTAAGGAATAAAGGGGCAAATTGACGGGATGTGATGAATTTCTGAGACATTTTGGCGTTCCTTGATCCGTTTTGCGCTCTTAGATCTTCAGTTTGTTTGTGTCAGACAAGAGCTTCTCATTCTTGGCGTCTTCGATCTTGTTGTAAATCTTCTTGCCTTCTTCGATATCGCGGATGGTTTTGGTCAGGCTAATTGCGTTCTGAACCATCATCAGGATACCCATGGCTAGGAAGCCCTTAATCCAAACGTTGACTGGAAGGTTGTAGACGCCAAGTGCGACAAGCAGAGTTGATATGCCGAAGCTGCCGACGACGAAGCCGACCCATGCGTTCGAGTGCTTGTTGATGGTTGGCTGCTGAAAATACTGGTTGCTCATTTTAATTCCCCTCGGTGTTGGTTCGCGTTGAATAAAGAAATTGAACACCGTTCATTTTTAAGGTAATAAATAAAAATACGCCGATCAAATGAAAAATGAACAGTGTTCAATTTTTTCATAGAGAAGGAATTTTGAAATGGCAGAATTGAAATCAAAGGCCCTGAAAAATAAGGAAAATAGGGCTGAAAAATTGCTTGATGAAGCTTGCGCGATTATCGCCGATCAAGGTTTGTCGGCGCTTTCAGCTCGTGTGTTGGCCGATAAAATCGGCTGTTCAGTAGGTTCGATTTATAACGTGTATCACGATCTCGATGATCTGATCATGCGCGCAAATTCGCGAACGCTTGTTGATCTCGGAATGGCGCTGACTTTGACCCAGTCCATTGTCTTGCGAGATGATCCGCTTAAACGTCTTTTGACGGCAGCGCGCATCTATCTCGACTTCTGCCAGGCCAATCCTCGTCGTTGGGCAGCCATTTTCGAGCACCTTCTAGAAGAAGGCAGAGATATCCCAGACTGGCACCTGGAGGATCACTATCGCCTCTTTACGTTCATCAAGGAGCCGATTGCCGACCTCAAGGCCGACATGTCTGATGAGGAGCTGACGATCCTTGCTCGTAGCCTGTTCTCAGGCGTGCACGGGATCATCTCCCTTGGCCGCCAGATTCGTTTGAAGCCGTTGTCTCATGAGGTTATCTGGCAACAAGTCGAATTGATCGTGACGTCGTTTGTGAAGGGCTTTGCAGACGAAGGCGTGTGATTTAGCACCCTGCCCTGATATCCAGGACATGAAAAGGCGCTGAGATCTCCCAACAGCGCCTTTTCTATTAGAAACCGACAGCCATCCCGTTGCGTTCCTCAATGAGCCGATTGTGTTCGGCAATCAGTTCTAGGAACTCTCTCTCCCGCCGCGCTTCAAGCTTGCTCGATGGGAACCAGCCGTCATTCAGCTGCCGAGGAATCTTGATGAAATAGCGAGGTTGAGGGAGGCTTGTGCGGACGAGCACTGATCGGAAGTGTCGTGTCCCCTCGACAACCTGCATGTCTCGATCCCAGCCGAGAGACTTCTTGAAGGCGGCATCATTCGGAAGACGCGGAGCGGTCTCGAACTTGGCGTAAAGCTCCTTGCCTGCCCTTGTGTTTCTGCGAGGTACAGCTGCGTACAAGTCGCCTGCAATTGTCGCATCGAGAATGCGCCAATTCTGATCGGGCTGTTCACCGAATGAGATGGCGTCAACGCGTCCGAACCAATCGATGAGGCAATCTACTCCACCGAGTTCGACCGCGACTGCGCGCTGCGCGTCTGCGGCAGCATCGTACTCAGCGTAGAAGGCGCGAGCGCTTTCGGCACCTTCATCGACGATCTCGTAGATTTCGGTAAGGACTTTGTCCATCAGGCAATCACCATTTCTTTGGGCTTGGGTCCAACAACGCATTTAATTCCCTTAAACGGACTGCTGATCACATGCATACCCGTCCATCCGCTGAAAAATGAAGAAAATAACCGCGATATGCAACCAAAAATGCCAGACATTCATAAAATAATTGCAAAAAAATAAAAAATAACAGAAAACGTAATGTTATCAAGGGCTTAAATATAGCGTAAATAAAGAACAAAATATGTTTACAATTAAGGATTAATAGGATAATACTCCTCTTGAATGTCCTTAAAAGCAACAGAGTTTTTGAGTGACTGCTATTTAAAGGAGGTAGTATGAACCAGAGGGAAAGTATTTGGGCGTCAGCTCAGGATACGGCTGGTGAGTGGAAGGGTCACAACGACTCTGGCATTGAAATGTTTGCTGGTAATCCGATGCGATATGCAGCGGGCGAACTCTCTCAAAATACGAAGGATGCTGGTACTAATCTCGGCAAAATTGTCCGTCTTAAGTACGAATGCATCGATGTTCCACTTGACGACATTCCGAATATCGACGGTTTCCGTGAGATTATTCAAGCGTGCGTCGATTCCGATACGGACAACAATCCAAAAGCCAAGCAGTTTTATGACAAGGCTCTGGATTTGCTGTCTGGGGAGACAATCCCTGTTCTTCTCGTTTCTGACTACAATACAAAGGGTCTGCGCGGGCCTTGTGAACGCAATAATCCCTATTACACCTATATGAAAACGGTCGGCTCCTCTCAAAAGGACAATGAAACCGCTTCTGGGTCTTTCGGCATCGGCAAGGCGGCTCCGTTCCTGCTTTCTGATTTCCGTGCCATTATGGTATCGACGGTTTATCCTGAAGGGGGCGTTCCAGGTGCAGAGTTGAAGTCGTTGGTTCAGGGGAAAAGCGTTCTATCCTATTACGAGCTTAACGGTCACACTCACACAAACAGCGTTTATTGGGGTAATCCAGATGGTTTCATGCCTATCTCTAGTGACAGTCCAGATGTTCCTTGGTTCATGAAGCGTTTTGAAGGTGCTCCAACCGAAGACGACGTTGGTACCACGATTGCTGTTCTTGGCTTCAACAAGGTTGAGGGTTGGGAAAAGCTCATCATCGCCTACAGTCTTCAGACGCTGTTTCCAGCAATCCACAGCGAAGAAATGATTGTTGAAGTCGGCGACATTGTGATCAGCAAGGAAACTCTAAGTGACTTGTTTGATGACGAGGAAATTTCTCTCGCTGTGGAAAATAGCGGTGAATCTTCGGAAGACTATTTAACCGCACGAGCGGGCCATATGGCTCTCGCTGCATGCGCTGGTGACGTGATGCCTGCACATGGCGAGTGGGCTGTGGTCTGTGAGGAAGTGCCAGGTCTGGGTGAAGTCAGTTTGAAGCTGCTGGTTCAGGATGAACTACCGCAAAAGGTGATTATTGTCCGAAATGGCATGTTCATTACTGCAAATCTTGATGGCTTGCGTCAGTTCCGTTCTCTACAGGAATTCGCGTGCGTCGTGAATTTTGAAGACAAGGCTGGAAGTGAGGTTATGCGTAGCATGGAACCCCCTGCTCACGATAATTTCGAAGCCTCTCGACACATCCACGGCGTTAAGGAGGGTGAGAAAATTCTGAAGAACCTCTCTGGGTTCGTTCGTGAAAAGCTCCGTCTGTTTGCTGCACCACCAACTTGCGAGGATACCAATCTTACCGAGCTTAGCGAGTTCCTTGCTGACGAGAGCGCGGCCGATAAGGACGGTGGTGAAGGCGAAGTCAATCCAATGGGTGTTTTGAAGATTTCAGACGTCTTTACAATTGATAGCGTCTCAGGTCGCCGAAAAGGTAAAATTTCAACTGGTAAGTTTGGCGGTAAAAAGGCCGTTGCTGGTGGCGACGTCCATGAACGGAGCAACCCAGAAAACCTTGGTGGTGACGGCAGTTCTTCTGCCGTTGGCGAAAAGTCTGAAGGTGGTGGTTTGAACTCGCAGTCGAATGGCGAAGAGGGCGAAGGCGAAAGGCTTGTGGAAGGAAACGGCGAGGGTAAGAAGGTCGTGAGCCTGACGCTCGGTACCTGTAAGGGTATCCAGATCGCTCCGAATCGCTATCGATTGATCTTCGCGGCTCCTGTCGTCGGTCAGGTGCGATTTGAGTTTGAGCGAATTGGTTACGGCACAAACCTCGCTATCGCTGCTGTTGCCACCAACAAAGGCGAGATCATTGACGGTAAGCTGGTTATCAATGCCGAAGAGAATGCAAAGGAAATCGTCGACGTAGATTTCGTTGCGAATTTCCGGGGTGGATTGAAGGTAAAAGCACATGCGATTTGAAAATCAGGTTATCTACTCTTATCCGGTTCTTCGCCCTGATGCCGAAGACTACAAAAAGGGCGAGTTTAACGTAGAGGTCATTCCGAGCGAATGTGATCCTGCTTCTGTGGATCGCGGGAATGTCAAACTGAGTATTCGCTACGAACTGACCGAATACGCAATTGCGCGTCTCGTTGACGAAGGTAAGGCTCGCGTTGGCGTTATTGTGCGTTGCCGCGAAACTATGAAGACCTGGAACTTCTACGTCGACAAGAAGGGCGGGGAGTTCATCATCCCTGCTTCCAATATCAAGGACGAAATCGTTGTGAATGCGATGGTTATTGTTTCTGAAGACGTTTACGGATTTACAAGTCGCAACTTTTCGGATGACTATCAGGGCTTTGCATTTGATCTCAAAAGCGGTGACATGCTGGCTTATGAGACAGAGATTGAGTTCACGGTGGGGCGTGACTCATTCAAAAAGCTGGATTCCGTCTTCGAGATCAATTCATCTGACAATCTCGATGCTTATGAGATGGACGTGATGACTGAAGACCACCACGTAAAAATTCTGGTGTCCAAAGTCGTCTATGACAAAATCCAGCGTGTTCGAGGTAAAAACTCTGCTGCCGACAAGGCCGTGCTTTTGAATTCGATCTACATGACCGCTGTTCATGTGGCAATCGATTATCTCAAGCAGAATCCAAACTCGGATTTGGCGTGGGCGAATGTCATTCGAAATAATTGCTCATCGCGGCGAATTAATCTTGAAGCAGAAAGTGCGCACCGCATCGCCCAGATGATCCTGCGCTATCCGTTGGGATCGCTCATTGAGCGTGTATTTAAGGAGGAGGATTGATTAATATGAAGTGCTATTTGAACGAGACGTTCGTCGATGAGCTACGGGCGAAGATCAAGGAGAACCTTGAACATTACCGAAACGGTGATGAAATTCCTGGCGTTCGCGACAACCTTTTGCCTCTAGAGCTTGATATTGATCGTAATCTCTTGAAGCAAATTGCTGATTTCGACGCCTCTGCCGATTCAACAAACTGCAAGCTGATCAGGGACGCATTCGCCAATGTGCAACCGCAGGCCGCACGCGATGAGCGACTATGGGCTTTCCTTACACATGGTCCCCTCTTGAAGTACAGCCGTAACCGTTGGCCAATTCCAGAAGACGATGACAAGGCTGTTGAGCACATTGAAGAGCGCTTCTTTGCCAGTAGCTCTCGTAACATGGAGTCTCGTAACGCCGTCGCTCGATTCTATTGGACGGCCCATGTGGCTGGTCAGCTTGAGGGCATTGATCAGGACGAAGTAATCGACCTGTTGTTCTTTAAGCAGGAGATCGTTCATGACATGATCGAACGTCCTACTGTGGTCTTGGCCGGAACGATCTTCAGTGCGGTCGTTAGAAAGATGCTCGAAGCGTACCATGGTGATCAGTCTCTGCTGGCGCGTAGAGCATTCCGTGAAGCGCAGCGTCGGATTAATGCCTACTGCGGCTCCACTCTGGTCGAGTTCTTCTCTTCAGAAGTAGCTTATGAGCGGATTGGTGAGGTCACCGAGAGTGTCGTTGCTGACTATAGAGCAGGATTGATCGTTTCGTAAGTTATTGAAAAAATGCGGCTGAATTACAGCCGCCTTTTTTCAATTGCAATATGGTCAAAACAAGTCAACGAGAAAAAATGATATTTATTGAATTTTGATGCTGCACACACGGATTATTTCAGTTTACCATTGATCTCAAGGGCGTGTTGTAAGCGACGCCAATGCTTATCGTGATTATATGACGATTAATTAGGGTTTTAGATATGTACAAGAAACTGACGTTTGGAGAATTTTTTAGCGGCCCAGGAGGGATGTCCCTTGGTGCAACTATGGTGAACGTCGGTTTAGGTTCTGATTATTCCATGACATCGATGTTTGCGGTTGATTATGATCCCGATGCTTGCATGACCTATCATGCGAATATTCATGAAAAAAAAGGTTTGCTCCATCGCCAATCAGCGGAAGGGAACGATATTCCCGGCATTAATCTGGAGCAGCCCAAAGGTGTTCCGCTTGTGCTAAACGCGGATGTTCGAGACGTAAATCCAAAGAACCTTCATGATGTCGATGCATTTCTCTTTGGTTTCCCTTGCAACGATTTTAGCAATGCAGGAGAGCGTAAGGGGTTGGATGGTGATTTCGGTCAGCTTTACAAGGAGGGAATGAAGCTTATCGAGGTAAAGCGTCCAAAATTCTTCGTAGCCGAGAATGTATCTGGTCTTCTGCACGCCAACAATTATGGCGCATTTATTGAGATTATGACGGAGCTTCAGTTTGAAAAGCTACGCGGGGACAGTCATAACTACATTATAACTCCTCATCTCTATAAGTTTGAGGAGTACGGTGTTCCGCAGACGCGTCATCGTATTATTGTCGTGGGTATCCGCGCTGATATCGCTGCTGAAGTCGGTTGCAAACGTTTTCAGCCTCCGGCTCCGACACATTTAGGGAAATTTGTGCCTGTTGGTGAGATTCTCGATGAGGTTGCTAATCCATATCCTGATGGCGTCTGGAATAATGAGGACAAGAAGATAAATGCAATTGTGAAGGAGCGGCTTGAGAAGACGAATCCAGGCGAAAACATTTGGGAAGCGATGAAGCGTCCCGATTTTCCTGAACATCTCAAAATCAAAGCGACAAAAACCTGTATCAGTTCAATCTATAAGATTCTCGATCCGACCAAACCCGCCTATACGGTCGTGGGTAGCGGCGGTGGAGGAACACACATGTATCATTGGAAGGGTCGCGTGACGACGGATCGGGAGCGTGCTCGCATTCAGACGTTCCCAGATGGTTATAAATTCTACGGTGGTCCTACTGCTGTTCGACGTCAGATAGGCATGGCTGTTCCACCAGATGGTGCGAAAGTTATTATCCAGGCAGTTCTAAAGATGTTGAATGGCGAGACCTATGACTCGGTGCCACCAAATCTAGATCAGGAAATGGACCCTGACTTCGTAAAGCAGAAGCAGATAAAGCGCCAGAAACAGCTTGAGGCGCGTGAGCGGAAACGCCAGCGTGAGGAAGAGGCTCGTCGTGCTGCTTTGCCCCAGCCAGAGCTGGTTGGCGACTTCACCGAGCTGCTACGAATTAGAGCGGAAAAAGAAGAAATCGAAAAGGAGCTTCACGCTGAGGTAGTTGCCGAACTGGGGGATTTCGAAATTTCTGATGACCAGCCTGACTTATTTTTTCAGGAAGCAGCCGAATAGAAAAAGGCGGTCAATTGACCGCCTTTCCCTTGTCGCCTTTACATCTTCAGTGCAGGCCCATCATCTTCTTTAGGCTTGCGATGTGATTTGCGCGAATGTCCCCAAGGCAGGCCAAAGTCCTTCCTGCGGATCTTGGCCATGCGACCATCAGAGTGATGGAAGACGAGACCTTCGTGCTCATGGGTTGAAAGCCATTCGAGGATGCCTTCGCGAGAACGCTCGACTTCCACAATATCGGCCCCATGACGAACAAGCATATGTCTGTCCAGCTTGTACAGGTCTCCCTGGATTTTCGGGCCTACGAGTTCGTAGGTGCCGTCTTCCAGTCCCTCGCGGAAAGCCTCCCGATGGTACTTGTCCTCGGGAGCAGCTTCAGAGATTTTAACCCAGCCTGGCCAATGACCAGTAACCGGATCGGGCTTCTCTTCAGCAGGCTCGAAACCAGCTGGCGGCACTTTTCCGTGTTTGGCGTCGTACCGCTTGAACATTTCGCCGTCCTTGATCCGGACTGAGGTGCCGTCCCACTTGATGGTGGCGTGGCCTTCTCCTTCCAAAACCCAGTCTGCATATACCGTTTCGGTAGCGCGATGGGATTCACGATCAATGACGAATACTGTCTTAATTTTCTGCATTACTAACTCCTGTTGGGCTGTTTTCGAATCCGGCCCGGAGAGTTAGTAACGGGGTGTATTTACATATTCAGATTTCGATATGCAACAATTATTTTCGAGAAATTGCATTATTCTCTCGAATTAATTCCTTAGGTCGTTTATTAGGGTAGGAAATCAGCGCAAGTCGGCAATCGCGATTCAATCGGCGCGGTAGAATTTCTTATAAAATGTCTGGAGGCGGATCAGGAAAAGGAAATGGCTGAGAAAAAGGCGGCCGAAGCCGCCTGATCTCACGGTGTTGGGCTGCTGATCGCGGCCTCAACATCTGCACGGTTGGCGTAAAGCGTGAATTCGCCGTCGATCAGGCCACTGTGGGCAGCGCGATAGGCGGTGTCTTCTGATCCTTCGGTGACGTAGTTGTATCCGTCCTCGAAGGAGGCATTCTTGCCATCACGAATCTCGATGATCTCGGAGTTGTCGTCGATGATTGCGCCGTTCTTGATAGGTTTCATGTTAGCCCCTTTCTGAATCACATCGTTGGTTTCTGTTCTGGCTCTGGGTGAAGGTACTCGGCCTTAATCCAATCCCGCAAGCTGCTGTCCTCGGGCAACCTCTGGGCAGGCTCTTCACGTTTACCATGACCATCCCACAGTTCATCGTCGGGTCCGATTTGAAGCACCCAGCTCTCGTCATAATCGCCCAATCCGAAGGCTGAGATCATTGCATCGACATCAGTGTCGAGGTTCGCGTTCTCGGGATCGATGCCGCTGATCTCACGCGCTCTGGTGAGTTGATCTTCCAGCGACAGGTCGACTTGTCCGGTTTCAATCCTGAACTGGTTATCGGGGCCGCCCGCGTCACTGAGAGGCGTAACGCGCACGACATAGATCGTGTTCTGATCGTTTGAGTCCGCGCGCCAGTAATAGCCGCCATGCCGAATGCCAACATCGCCGTTATAGGTCCATCCGTTGTGATCCATTGATTTCTCCTCCTTTTTGGATATCTGTTCCTGCCGTAGTTCCTCGATTTTCTCTGCGCTCAGACCAAGAAATGCGAGAAAGCCGCTCATATCGTTGAAGTAGAGCTTCTTCTGCGTGCCTTGCTCTTTCCCTGGCTTGAAGACGACAATACGTGCAGGAAGGTCTCTCTTTGGGGATCTGAACTGGAATGATATGCGTCCGCCGTTTTGGGGGTGAGCGAACGTCAGATATGGCCATCCGCCTTTGGTCAGTCTGGTTTGGTGATTGACACCTATCTCAGACAATATGCTGCGGACATAATCGAATGGAGGGCGAATCTCGCTCTTATTGAATTTTGGCATCTTCCCTCCTGTTACCTGACGGGCGTTGGACATGGCTTGCATCCATATAGTTCCAGATGCGCATCAATAATTTCGTTTGCCCATTGGAACTCATTATCGGCATGCGGTGAAGTCGAATTGCAGTCGGAGCGCGGATATGGCGCAATCCTTCCAGGCTTGGCTTCCGAGAACGGCGTCCTTGCCCAAGACGTCGGATGCACACCGTTGATGTCTACTGCCTTGCCTGTCTCGTTGACGCACCACACATGCGCGACGTCATCTTCGTTCTCGTATTCGGCGACGATGTCCCAGCCCATGCGGTCGTGTAATGCGGCCGCGAAGACGGCACATAGGCCGCAGGTGAATTCGGTGCGAGCATGGAGATCAGGCCCCTCAAGCTCAGAGCCTGTGGTCGCCCTGTGCTTCTGCAACATTTGAGCTTCTTGCACGTCGAGTTCAGTCACTTACATGCCCATTCTAGGCGATGCAGGCTCCTGGCTTTCCGCTGCCCTTCGTGCCTTTGAAGCCTCGAACTTGTTGCGAAGGCTTTTGATCAGCTCAGGATCAACGTCCAGATGCTGCAGGAGCGGCAATATGGCTGTGAAGCGAGTTGTCTTGATTTCGTCCGCATTCAGCGTCTTCTCCTGGACAACGAAGTGCGGGCCTTCTGGAGAACCCTTTTTTGCTGACGGTGCGCCGTCTTCGAAGTGGACTGTCGTGACCTCGCCCGATGATGGGTGACTGAATTTCACAAAGATCTGCCTACCATTGTTGCCAACGAGATGGTTAATGCCCATGTCGTGCAGGACTGAGCGGATGTACTGAATGGCAATCGGCGGTACGCTATGCTTAGTCATGCCTAAACTCCCTGATAATTGGATATTGACCCAATTATTGGAGGATTCTTGGCAAGGGACTATCTGGTTTTGACTAAAATCCCATTTCAATGGAGTAATCTTCGGATTTGCTGTAAAATTCAGCGATCTCATGGGGTGTGAAATTTTCTTGGATCACATCATCGATTGCATACATCATTCGCGCTGCAAACTTTTCACCGCCTTCAGTAGCTGCGTCGGCATATACCCTGAAATTGATCGGAGATTCTAATTCTTTGAATTCTTGACTTCTTACAAGTGCTGCGAGCTTTGTGACGTCGTCGTAGACATCTTCAATAACCGCTCTAATTAATGAACTGGTAACAAGACCATTTCTGTGTCGAGGATCAACGTAAACATAGTCAATGGAAACTGTATGGCAGACGACATTAATAGGTTCGTCATCATTGTACATGTCGATGCTTACTCCACGACGATAGGTGAGAAAACCTACTGGCTTTTCCCCGTCCTCGGGTCTGATAGTAATCAATGTCATTCGCTCATCTGACAGGCTGTGGTTTATCCATTTTTGAAGCATGTCGGAGCTGATTGAAGTTGAAATTGTTTCTCTGAGTTCCTTGGCATCTGATTCTGATTTTATCTGTTTTAAAGCGTACACCTCTTCGTTTTCGAATGGATCATAAGCAGGAGGAGCTATAGTTACGATCTCCGTTGAGAAGATAAAGAATTCATCATTCTCATCCTTTTCCCATGAGGAAAGCGCAGGTAAAAGCTTGATCTTTTTAGCAATCTTTTTGGCAGCTTGGACTTGGTCCTCACTCGGTGGCGTGTCGCATAAATCTTCCACATGTGCTCTCGACATCTGAATGCGCGATTTAAGATTTTTCATTGGCATCTCCTGTAATTTTCAATCTTCTGCTTAGTTCCCCGATTAGAGGCGCGTCGCCGGAACGAAGTTGAGGATGTCGACCGTAAGGCGTTAATTCGGTCCACAACAAGAGTGCGGATTCTTATCTTCGAATGTGTAATCGATTGGCATGATTTTGATGTCCGGCAGTAGGTTTACTTTGATCTCAATTGCTTGTGGTAATCAGCAGATTTTTACTCTTTGGCCTGATAGGCACAAGGGGATGGATTGATCCCCAAAAAAGTAAGCGCGTGCGCCAACATACTGGTTGGATTTCTGTATAGTTAAAAAGCAAGGGCAGGAAGCCGAAGCCCCTGCCCTTTGGGATCACCACACGCACCAAGCGTAGAATTTGCCGTCGTGCTTGTCTGCAAACTGCATGTCGTCAAAGTGATCGACGTCCTTCTTGAGGCGGTCGATCTTGCGGCGGTTATCCGCACGGACCAGCTTGGTCGTGTGGTGACGGTAGTCACGACGAGCATTGCCTTCGTGATAGGTGCCGTCGCGGGTCAGTTTGTTGTACCACGCGATCTCTTCGTTTTCATCGTAGTTGCCGAGCCATGCCCAGCGGCGATTGCGACGAAGATAGGTTTCAACGTTGGTGTAATAACCGCTCTTTTCGCGGCTGCGGATAGTTCTCGACATCATGTCCTCCAGAGTTGAGACATGATCGGTCGTCATAATGCAGCCAGTATTTCATCTCTGATGCCTTTCGTGAGTGTGATAAATGCAATGCCGGGTGACTTTGCATTTTATATAATTCTTCTATCAGTCCACTGCGGGAAATTCAATGAATATCCCAATAAAAGAAGCGTTTTATATGAGCGGGAATCATTGAAACAGGTTGTGATGGCCTTGGTCATTTATTTTCTGCCTGTTGAATAAATGGCTACATAGATCGCCTCACCCGCCAGTGTCGTCTCAATTGCTAAGAGAGGCACAAGCTCTACGACCGTGCCACTGGCTGTCAGTTCCCAAAACTGGATGAGATCAAAACCTCATCCCTGGCTCGGTCCTGAGTTCGAGATCGAACTTGTTAGGATTGATCGCCAGACGGCCGTTCATCTTTCTTGATTTGTAGCAGATACCTTCGCTGGCGAGCTTCTGCCAAGCGGCAACGGCTTCCCGCTGCTGAAGAGATGACGAGTGGAGCCTCATTCCTCGTTTGTCGAGTTCTTTGGCCATGATTTTGTAGAGCATCCCGCCTATCCCCAAGCGGCGGTTATCGGTGAAAACACCGTTGTTCTCGGATGGGCTGGTGTTGATGTAATCGACGAATGGAAGATCGATCCTGCTTTTAAACTCTTTGTAATCTGCAAGTTTTCTGAGGTATTTGCCAGTTGAAACGACCTCTTTTTTGAACCAGTTTTGAAAATCAGCATAGCTTGATAGAGGCTCTGCAGGTGTGTTGTTAGCGTAAGCGTAGCCGTGCAAACGGTGAGCCACCTTGTTGAGTTCGTCAGCATCTACCTTCTTGATGTCGGTAGCTGGCAGTTCGAAGCCTTCTCCAACTTCGAATAGTGATGCGCCACCGTGCTGATCAATATAGTTCAGCACGCCGGATGGGAAGAATTTCTTGAAAGTCTCCCCACTTATGTATGAAGCCTTGAGGTAGCCGACTTTCTCTTCATCAGCGTAGGCTGCGAGTTCATCAACTCGAAAACCTCTGTTTGGCGTTTCGCTGTCATCAAACATTTTGAACGTGATTTCCCGGCCGAGCTTGTCCTCGAACACGTAATCCAAAGTGGTGATGATAGCGTTTGGTGACTGTCTCATGTGATAATCCTTAGTATCAGGTACAGTCTGCCAACTTGGAAAGCAAGGCACTATTGCGCTGTCTGTTGGGATAAAATTCCCTTTGAATAAATTCGAAATTATCTCTAAAAGGTATCATGGATTCCCTTTCTGTTTTCACACATGAAATGCTCGTGAAGTCGGACCTCATTCGGTGGTCGTTCGATGCGCGTTCCGGTGACTTTTCGGCTGAACTGACATCCCAGATGGTCGGGTGGCTTGCTGAGAAGTACCTGCTCGGCGGCTGCGCGTCGCTGGCGAGTGCGATTGCCTATGAAGTTGGTCGCGAGCGCCTGGTCAGCTTTCAATGGGGTGATGGGCGGCTATGCCATGCAGTGGTGGCCTGCTCTGACCAGCATGATGAGGAGCTAAGGGGCTACGGGGTCGACATTCTGGGTCGGCGGCCGCTCAAGTTGATGCGCCAGGAGATTGCGGCGCTGGCGGACGTAAAGCGCGTTTCAATCGGATGGATGATCGAGCGATCAGAGTTCGATGACGACGAGCAGCAGGCCTTGGTGGATCTTGCAGCGTCTTTGCCTTGGCTTGCAACCGTCCTGAGGCGGCCGCAGGTAGTCGATGTGGCTGCAACGTTGGCGGCTATGCAAAGGCTTGGCTACTCAGCCTAGGCCTGCAATCTCACATCTTCGCCGCAGGGGCCTTCGGCTCAAGAAAGAACGGCAGACTGTCGATCTCGATGTGGGCAATGCCTGCAGGGATTTCGTCATACCCGATCTCGGCATCGTAGTAGCCAGTCCGGATGTCCGACTTGGTCGATTTGTTGAACGCCATCTCCAGACCCTTCATCGTCCGGTAGATCGTGTCTGAATTCGTGCCTTCGAGGCTGACAGCGATGGTGATGTTCGGGATGATCTCCATCACGCCCTCGTCGTATGACTTAACCTCGGTCGAGAGGACTTTAAGTCCTGTGAGTTCCAGCAGCGGGTTAAAAGCTTCGAAGAATTCGGCTTCGGTCTTCATAATTGGCATCCTTTGCATTTTCAAAAGGATATCTAATGGTACTGCAAGTTAGAAATCATTGGAACACTACATATGTGTGCCGCCTATGCGGCGGATAACTTGGGGAACCCAAGGCCCCGACAGACGACATACTTCAGAGCCGCCTATGCGGCGGATAACTTAAGTCCTGTGCGCTCCAGCAGCGGGTTGAACTTCAGAGCCGCCTATGCGGCGGATAACTCACCAAAGACGGCGACCGGACGGCGGAGTATCTTCAGAGCCGCCTATGCGGCGGATAACGGCTACGTCGACCTCGCCAGAGGCAAGATCGTCTTCAGAGCCGCCTATGCGGCGGATAACTCTCCAAATTTTGGAGAAAATGTAGTGTTTGCAACGATTTCAAAGAACATTGGGTGTTTACCCCGATTTTTAGAGGATAGGATGAAATCCAGTAAAATCAAGGATTATTCTTAATCCCGAATAATCAGGGTCTAGAGATCATTCAACTGCAGGTTTGTCTGGTGTTTGTATTTTGAATGCAATAAACCCTTGCCAGCTGAAAGGAGGAAAAGGCTGACAAGGGTTTATATCAGTTATGTCCCGTTCTACACTCTAACACTACACCGATGAAGTACGGGACCACATTTCATCGAGCGGGTCTGAAAAATACTATCAGACAGTAGTTGGGCTGATCTACCTTCTACGAGCGAACTCTCCAGTGCAACGCGGTTGCGCGCTACGCGATCAGGCCATCCCCTTTTTAAAATCCCCAATCGGTCGACGGCAAACCTAAGGTTAAGCGATGCAAAAAGCGCTAGTTTGTCACGTAAAACATCTGACATCCTTGCCATGCCCAGCTCGTCATCGCCCGAGCTGATAAGCCCATATTTAGCATTTAATTCGGAAGGGTCAATATTCATTCCCCTTAAATCCCAAAAAATATATTGGACTTTTTTGGGTGAAAATTATAAGAGTGCGCGGAATAGGAGAAACAAATGAATGAAGATGATAAACAGGCAATCTTGGTGAGCCTGCAGGATGTCGCAACCGCGCTGAATTCCCTGATGGAGGACGTCGCCGAGGGCAAGATCGATGCGGCTGCTTTCGCCCGAAGGCGTGGCCGTTTGACTGAATTGTTGGCGGATGTCCCAGCCGACACTCTGGGTGCCGAGGATGAACTGATCCCGCTTACGAAGGCTCAGGCCATCGAAAAGTGGGGTGCTGAAGTCGTAGAGATGGCTCGCGACTATTATGAAACTGATTTTCATAAGTACCTCTTCGAAGAGGACATTCCCGAAGGTGACGAAGACGGATTTTCTGCATGCGTCGAGGATGTGTACGAACGTTGTGAGCGCGCCGCTCGCAATCTGCAGGCTTATTCTGGTCCTCGTCCCTAAAGTATGGTGGTTTCGGCGATTGGCTTGAGGTAGACTGAGCAAGTGATTAATTTAGCTTGGCATTTTACATGACACCAAACGATCTTTCTCTTGGGCTACTCACACTTAAACATGCAGCCGATGCCTATGCCCTAGAAGGGCGACATGATCTAGGCAATGTCGCCTCCTCCCTTCTCTTTGCTGTCTCTTCTCACCAAAACGAAAGCTATCGCGACGATGTGCTCAGGGCTGCCGAGCAGGCGATGCTTCTGATTACGGGGCGCGCTGAGATTGGCAACGAGGTCAGCATCTCCGATGAGGTTGCAAAACTATGCGGCCGCGCAATCGATGTGATTAACGCGGCCGCTCAAGGCTGATGATTCAGCAGGCGATTAGACGATGGTGATCTGGTCGCCCTTCACATGGATCACCTGGTCGTCGTTCAGAGGCTGAACCCAATAACCCTTCTCGACCATGCGGTCATAGAGGCTCTTGCATGCGCCGCCGTAGTCGACATGGTCCATGTGCGGGATAACGGCGTATGGCAGAAGATTGAGGCCCTCGAAGCTCTTCAGGTCGGCCTTCGACGGATCATCCAATGCAGCTGCGTACATGATGTCCGGCGTGGCGGCCACGACACCAGCGCTGGAGCCGATATAGACGAGACCTTCTTCGATGCGCTTGGCAATTTGGTCGGCAAAGCCGCTCTTGCGCATGTGTTCCATCAGAACAAAGGTGTTGCCGCCGCAGACGTAAATGGCTGAGGCCTGACCGAGCTTTTCGGCGACCTCGGCAGGCGTCTTGCCATTGAGGTCGAATTCTTCGGTCGTGTATCCCATTTCTTCGAAAGGCTGATAATGCTTTTCGTAGATTGGTTCCCAGCCTTCCCCACGGGAAGCGGTTGGAATGATGAGGATAAGGCCCTTCGGTTCATTGGCGACCAGGTCGCGAATTTTCGGAGTACCAGCGGTGAGTTCGGAAGCGAGAATAAGTGTTGTCATGGGCGCATTAATATCCATGAAAAATAATTAATCAACATAAAAAATAAAGCCTGCGGAAATAATACGCAGGCTTTATTAAATTAACAGAATTTGGGCATAGGACCTTCAAGGTCAGGGTCATCGCGCCATGCTACATATTCTTCGTAGCGACTGATGAACAGGGCGACATCGTCTTTGTGGATTTCGAGCGAATGGTAGTCCGAGGTGTTTCCTCGAATGCGAATGTTTTCGCCAAGGTATGGGTGGTCATCTAGCCCATCGAGATAGCGAGAGCAGTATTGGGCCTGTGAGCCAAGCCTCCTCGCTATATCCCCGAAACTCACATAGTCGTCGTCCGCCATTGCTCCCCCTCAGATCGTTGGTGCTGGATTTGGTTCGTGGTCGAGTGCCTGCTGCAGGAGGGTCATCAGGCCTTCCTTGCTCTTGGCTCCGCAGATGAAGAGTGCAGGATGGCAGAAGATGGCATCCTCGACGCCCGTGATAGCTGCAAGATCCTTGCCACGGAGGCCCGACCATTCCTGCGGGAAGGCCTTGCGTTTGTCGAAGCTCCCCTTCTCAAGCGGCACAGCGGTGCAGTACCAGCCGCCCTCGCGCTCGGTTACGACGTAGAGGAGGTCGGTGTAGCCACCTTTGAAGACCGTGTCTTCCCAAGGCATGGAAGTCTCCAGAACCATGTAGCGCGGGTCTGGCGAAGCGTTGATGTACTCGACAACGCGCGAATATGCGCGCTGGCGGCTTGCGGCGCGGTCTGCGCGGCGTTCGATTGCAGAACGTGCGAAGGCGACAGCGCGCATGAAGGCTTCGTCTTCTGAGGTGCTCTCGTCATCCCAGTCAGGCGAGAAATCATCGATCATTGAGGTAAGGTCGTCAGGCGCAAAGCCCGAACCAACGCCATTGTCGATCATGTCGATGCGCTTGATGATGCTGCGGTCAAGCTTGCCCCAAATTTCATCGATAGCTTCTTCGCTCAGGTTCGGATGGCGCTCAGCCAGGTACTCGTGACCGAAGAACTTCCAGATCAGGCCGACTGAGCTGTAGGGCGTGTTGTTTTCGTCTTCACGATACGGCTTGGTTGGATCGCTCGCACCCATGTGGTGGTCGAAGCGAAGCTGGTCTGGATCGTACACCATCCCGATATCGAAGACGATGTCGCCAGCTTCAGCTGCGTCGATAATCTTAGGGTCGCGGGTGCGAATGATTTCTGCATTCTGGAATCTGGCAATGCCTGTCAGGATGGCGCATGCGGTAACTTCGTCAGCGTGGAATGAGCCAGAATGTGTGATAAGCTTCATAAGGTGCCTTTCGGAATAATGAGAAATCATTATCATAAACCATCGCAAGAGTGCAATTTGAATCGCAAATAAAGCGATATAGATCGTAGATAAGCAGGAGAATATTCAGGCTCGATGGAGCAAGTGCCTCGCAAGATAATCCATGTGGACATGGATTCTTATTTCGCGTCAGTCGAGATGCGCGACAATCCGGACTTGCGCGGCAAGCCCGTGGCTGTTGGGCACGCTGGTGATCGCGGAGTCGTGGCCACTGCCAACTATGAGGCCCGCAAGTATGGGGTGAAGTCGGCGATGCCGTCTAAGCTCGCCCTCAAAGCCTGTCCTGAATTGATCTTTGTTCCTCCCCGTTTCGACGCCTATAGGGAAGTCACTCGGATTATCCGGTCGATCTTTCGAGATTACACGCCCCTCGTTGAACCGCTGTCGCTTGATGAAGCGTATCTGGATGTCACGAACGCAAATTGCGGAATTCCGACTGCGACCAAAATTGCAATAAAGATCAAGGAAGACATTTTCCGCGAAACTCAGCTGACCGCCTCGGCTGGTGTCAGTTATAATAAGTTCTTGGCGAAACTGGCATCAGACTATCGTAAGCCCAACGGAATTTATGTCATCACGCCTGATATGGGTGAAGCTTTCGTTGAAAAACTCAAGATCGGCAGGTTCCATGGCATCGGACCAGCGACTGAAAAGCGAATGCATGAGCTGGGCATCTATAATGGCCGAGACCTGAAGCAGCGCTCGTTGATCGAACTTCAGCAGGCATTCGGGAAGGTCGGCACCCATTATTACTGGATCGCCCGTGGCATCGATAACCGCGAGGTCGAAGTCGACAGTCCTAGGAAATCCATCGGAGCCGAAAACACGTTCGATGTCGACAAGTCAGACTTCGATGGCCTCTATGAGGAGCTGATGCCGCTGGCGGCAAAGGTGTGGGCGCATACCAAGCGTTTGGGTGCAAACGGCAAGTCGGTGACGCTGAAGGTAAAGTTCTCCGATTTCAAGCAGATCACGCGCAGTCGCACCCTGTTGAAGAACATCGAAAGCGGAGAGGAATTGCTGGAGACCGGAGTTCAGCTGCTCAAGGAACTCCTGCCAGTGCGAATGGGTATCAGGCTCATCGGCATCACGCATTCTGGCTTTGAGCACATCCTTGAACTATCGAAGCCCAAGGATGATGCGCAAATGGTTCTGTTCTAGCGTCCGAATGCGGCTACTCTGGTGAATGCAGAACGATTGGCCACCAGTCTTGGGCAAGACCCCTACCGTCGAGTACACCGCCATACTTAACGTCCAGTGTTCCTGCCACAATTCTCTTCACCTGTTCCTCAGTGATCATGAGGCCGTTAGTCGCAAAATGGGCTATGAGCTGCTTGGGTTCCACTTTGCCTGGAAGGGCGAAAATGTGAGTGATGACAAGGTTGTTCTCTGCCAATTCAAGAACCGTCTCAGGCTTCATGTAAGATAGTGAGGACATTATCTTGCTGAGATTATAGACGGTCGATCTGTTGTTGGGTTTGGCGACATCATGGTTGATGACAAGAGCGGATGAGGTGGAGACGCGCCGTGTTTTGGAAAGATGATGCAGAAGCCGCATTGCGGCAGTCGTTGAGCCGTTACCTGTTGGCCCGCAGATAACGAGTAGTCCACTTTTGGGCAGTTGGGAAGCAATGTCCCGAACCGTGTGATCCTCCTCAAAGTTCAAGTCAGCAATTCTTCCAGGTCGATCACTAAATGCACTGCAGATATCACCCGCGAATTCCGACATGTCGAAGATGATTTCAGGGAACGAGGATGATTTTGGATCTCTAGCGAAATGACTCCAATGGGAAGTTTTGCTAATGAAGTGATTAATCGCAAGCATTTCCTCGGGTTTTGGTTTTCGGTTCAATTCCATAAAACGCTCAAAAGCGAGATCAATGGAGGTAAGGTGATCAAGGCAGCTCTGTGTGTGTCTGGCAGTGAGATCAACGTGTTTGCTGCCAGCAGGCAAATCGCTTTCGAGACGTTCTGCAAATAAGGCGAATTCACCTGTCTTGTCCGAGCCGCCAGTTGGGAATAGGCCGAGACGCAATAACATCCCAAAGCCAAGCGTGTTTGGGATTCTGAGATCATTGGCTAGACGTAAGCCGCTGGACACAAAATCGGGCACTGAATGGTTCATAGGGTTCTGGGATGAGGAAGCAATACCGTTCATGAACTCAGCCCAGCCGCTGTAACCCAACGCCCGCGACAGGTGGTTCTGGCAAACGGTCAGCGGCACATCCCTGCCCGTCTTGGCGAGCGAGTTTTTGAAAAGTTTGGCTTTGGCCTTGATATTGGCTGCGGAAATAGGTGTGTAGCGCATCGGAACTCCAATCCAAGCGTGCTATCGCGGTCAGCCATCCATGAACACAGCACGCCAATCGTTGTTCAGCGCGTTGAATTGAGTGTTTGCGAGTCGATGCTTTAAAGCTTGGAACGGATGGCACCTTCGCTGTCGATAGCAGCGTTGTAGCCAATATATTTGGTTTGAATTTTTTGGTCAATAATTCTGAAAAGAAAAAACTGAGCAGAATTTCTTCTGCCCAGTTTTATTACTCGACCTACCAAGTCCGAAGACCCACAGCCGTAAGCAAGTGACCGGAATAAATCCGATGGACCAGCGCGATTAAGCGGTATCGCCGCCCCAGTCGATCTATCGCTGGCTATGACACGCGTTGCATCGCATCAAGTGAAATCACTATGCAGACGAATTCTGCTTATTTCAAGGCTGATTAATGCAGAAAGAGCTATCGGCTTTTTGATTCTGCTGTTTGTCAAAGCAATATGGCTCCGAATATTTTCTGCATGTGTACATGGGCATTAAAATGGTTACGTCGCCAACGAGCATTGGTTGCAGATGCTGCGCTTGCTGAAGGCAGTCGGTTTTTTGCGCATATCGTCGATCATCTTTGCATCCTGCGATGATCGGAGTGATAGCCAAAAACATGAGAGACACTCGGCGCAACATTGGCATGGGCATAGGTTTTAAACCTCGCATAATTCTTTCTGCATAAATGCTCAGTTTTTATGCGTAATTTGTCAATTTATTTTGTTTTTAGTATTGCTTATTTATGTGGAAATTCCTATATCTGGCGCAAGAGCGAAGCGCTCAAATTAGAAGGAAAATTAATATGACCAGTAAGCCGAAAATCGATATCGCACTTATTCCTGGCGACGGCATCGGCCCTGAAATTGCCAAGGCTACCGTCGATGTTCTGGAGGCGCTGGGCGCTCCGTTCAATTACATCGAATGCGAGGCTGGTCTGGGTGCTTTCGAGAAACACGGCGACGCGCTCCCGCAGGCAACTCTCGACACCATTCGCAAGACCCGTTTTGCCCTCAAGGGGCCACTCGCGACGCCTGCTGCTGGAGGATATCGTTCGGCAACCGTTCGCATGCGTGAAGCCTTCAATCTCTATGCCAACGTCCGTCCCGGCAAGACCATCCTCCCCGGTCGTTACGACAACGTCGACATCATCCTCGTCCGTGAGAACCTCGAAGGCCTCTATGTCGGCAAGGAGCACTATATCGGCGTGGGTGACGATCCGCATGCAGTCGGCATCGCAATTGGTCAGAACAGCAAGGAAGGCGCGAAGCGCGTCATCCGTCATACGCTCGATCTGGCGGTCGCTCAGGGTCGTAAGAAGGTCACCATCGTCCACAAGGCCAATATCCTGAAGATTCTCACTGGCATCTTCCTCGAAGCTGCGCGCGAGCTGGCTCCCGAATATGAAGGCAAGGTCGAAATTAACGACATGATCGTCGATGCGGCCGCGATGAATCTGGTTCTGAAGCCTGAAATCTTCGACGTGATCGTCACTACCAACCTGTTCGGAGACATCCTGTCGGATCTGATCGCAGGTCTGGTCGGTGGTCTGGGTCTCGTGCCAGGCGGCAATATCGGCACCGACGCGGCGATCTTTGAAGCCGTGCATGGCACCGCTCCTGATATCGCTGGTCGTGGGATCGCAAACCCGACTGCCCTGATGATGGCGGCGGCAATGCTTCTTGATCACACTGGAAATGGTGATCTGGCGACCAACCTGCGCGAGACCATCAAGGAGGCGATCCTTGAAGGCAATCGCACTGGCGATCTCGGCGGCAAGCTGAACACCGAGCAGTATGCGCAGGCTCTGATCGATAAGCTCTAATCTTCTCAGGATTTCGATGAGCAGGCCTCGAAAATGTCGCGGCCTGCTTTTTTGTGCCTTTCGCAATCGGCAGGCAGAATTTTTGGAGATAACGAAAGGGCCTGTTGAAATGACTGAAAAAGCTCAGCGTAACTTAGATGATTTGATTTTCGGCTACGATAAGGATGTGAAAATCCTAATCCTTGATAAGGGAAAGCGCTGGTTTGAACTGTGCGATGGCCGTGTGGGTCAGGAGCACGAAATTCAAAAGGCGGTTTCTAATCTCCTTGAGACCGTTCGAGAAGCGAATACTCTCGCTGGCGGTACCGGATATGTCGACGATTTCGACTTCATGCTTGGACGTGAAATGTCAGAGCGTCCAGATTTGCTTCTCTCTGACAAACCAAAGTTTGATGCCGCTCTTCGTGCTCGTCTCAAGGACGCACTGCCTGGTCTTGAGAAGCTCGGTAGCGAAGTCGATATTGGTCTGGTTCTGACTGCTTATGGTCGAATTGCGCATGAACGCGGCAAGCCTCGTCCGCCTGCAAGATCGCTCATTGAACGCCTTCGCGAGCGTATGTCGGATCGCATTTCTCCAAAGGAAGTTCTGACTGAAGTTGCCAGAGCTGCCGTAACCTATTCCGATGAGATCAATGCTGGACATATGGAACTCGATGTTGATCGACGTGAGGCCATCCAGCGGGCTGTATCATGCGCCTATTTGGAGCTTTCAGCTATGGGCGTCGACAAGAATGAATTACGCTCACTGAAGGATTTTCAGGATGAATTGGAAGCCGTTAAGGCGCAGTCGTTAGCGCCGCTCAGGTAAATCGCGCTCTGGCCGGACTTCGGATTCGATACATCCATATCTAATATCCAGAAGCTCCTGGCGCTCTTCTTTACTAATTTTTCGGCCATCATGAGCTTTGCCAGTTCTGATGGCCTTTTTCATTTCTTCTGCTTTCGCTCTGGCTTCGATTTTGCAGACCTGCAGATTGTAGGGCATTGGACCGACAGTTCCGGCGATAAAAATACCGCTATAAATCATAAACCAAACTTTCAGCATAAATCCCCACTGCGCTCAAATAAGAGCCTTCGCGACCCGGCTTGGGTGAATTTGGCTGCTGCCTTCCGGCCCTGACCAGGTAATCCAGCTTTGCCGTCCGCGAAGACCTGATAAACAGGATGCATCGGCGAACATGTTTGTGCAATTGGATATACGCGTATTTGGATGATAAATATGAAAATGCAATATCGGATTAATGGAGAAAATAATGAGCAACACGATTTCAATCGAGCGAACTGTTTTTCAGACGATGGAGAAGGATGGCAGCATTTCTGGCGAGACTTATGGCATCCGAATTTTTGATGACAATGCCGTCACCTATAACAACAACGTACCTACCCGCGATGCATTGAAGGAAATGTCGGCTGACGAATTGATTCAGCTCGCACGCGAGACAGACGATATCGCCACTGACATGCTGTGGTCTGCACGTGAAAATGGTCAACCTGTCTATGTTGATGGCGAGGCCGTCGAGCTGGAGCCATCCTCAACGAACTCGCTCTAGGACTTTGGAGGGTCGGTGATGACCAGTATGACGATTTCAATCATTGAAGGTACTGTCGTGGATGGACAGGTCGAATTCCTTGACACTTCAGGGATGCGTATCGAAGGCGTTTATCGGGAGAACATGACGTTCGAGGATGGCCTTTCCTATCTTCGTTCTTATCAGGACGGCACACTTCATCATCCCGCTATGGAGAACCTGAATTACCTCTTCATTCGAGATGATGGTGAATTGGCCTATCTGGATTTCGCCAAGCAGGAAGTCGAGATCATTCGCGATCTGGCCGAATTCGACGAAGAAAATGAGTGGCCTCCAGACTGGTATTATTTACCTGTATGTGAGCAGGCGTTGATTAATGATGGTCTGGGGACGTTTGAGCGGGTAAAAATTCAGGAACCGATTAATCCTTCGGTAGACCTGCCTTCTCCGAAATGACGGGAAGCATTGTCTCTGGGCTTTAATATTTAACCACTCGGTTAACGGGTGGTTTTTTTATGAATAATTCGTTGCGCCGGTAATCGCAACGGACTCCCCTAGAAATAACCTGGGGGAGAAAATGGGATTATTTTACATTATTGGGTTGATGGTTTTCCTGTCGTTTGTTCTGAAGCTCGCATTCGGATCTTCGGGCAGCTCGAAAAAGAAGGGAAAACGCGGCGAAAAACTGGTCAGCAATGAGCTGAAGCGGATGAATCTGGAGGCATTCGATGATGTCCTTCTACCATCACGAGATGGAATGACTCAGATTGATCATATAGCCAAGGTCGGCAACTCCATCGTTGTCATCGAGACAAAGAATTACAAGGGAGCCATCTACGGCGGCCGATGGGATAAAGACTGGCGTCAGGTCTTTCGTCGCGGAACTTCATTCCCTTTCCAGAACCCGATTAATCAGAATTACGGGCACATAAAGGCTGTTCAAGCTGTGGTCGGTGGCAATGTCGATGTGCGCGGCGTAGTGGTTTTTGTTGGTACCGCCAAGTTCCCGAAGGGGCGACCAGAGGGAGTCCTCACCATGTTCGAATTTGCCGATTGGTTGCGGGAGACATTCGTTGATGCGGGCGCAAAGACAAACATTGATCAGGCCTGGGCAGAGTTGATCGATGAAATGAAGATTCGCGGTGGACGAGCTGACAGGAAGGAGCATATGAGAACCGTGAAGAATGCAAAGGCTGGAACTCGAACGGTTTCATCAGACCATCGAGTGGAGCCGACCTTCGATTAATCTCTGGCAGAACAAATCGTGTTGAAGCCCTTTGGTCTAACAAAGAAAGGCCCTTAAGAAGCGTCTGATGATGCCTTTTTTTCGTGTTTGAGGAGCCTGATATTCGTATCGTATCGGGTTCATAGACGATTATTGGTCTAGGTTTGGCTACGAGATCCGACGTAGTCACCGATAATGGCTCAGAGCATTTAACGGCCCTTCAATCGAAGACGCAGTCGCCCAATCGAAGTCAAGATGTCTGACTGCATCTTCTGCCATCGTGTCGGCTTGATAGTCGTCAGCACATCCAGAAGCGCTTCTGGCGAACACGGCAGCTCAGAGTGCGGATGCATATAGATTGGATATTCGTACATCGTCACATAGAGAAGCTCGAAAAACGATCCGAGTTCACGACGCTGACGCTTGTATCCGTCCGAAATGCGATCAGTGGTAAATCCCCAGCCTGCATAGAACGGATAGCCATGGGTTCCGACTGGAACGCCATAGACCAGGGCTTCAAACCCAGTGAGCGAGGTCATCGTCTCGACGCGGTCGCACCATTCCAGAAGGTCGGCAATGTTGTGGTTCGTCACCACGAGATCGGCCGCCTTGGTGTCAGCCTTGCCAGGACGAAGACCCCTTGCGACGTCTGGATGCTCTTTGAACGCGATCAGGGCGTCTGGATAAAGCTCTCGCACCCTGTTAATCAGCGCCGTGTTGGTCGAAATCTCTGGAGAGCCGTATCGGAGCGATGCGTCGCCCTCGACCTGACCAGGCACCAGAATACGCAGCTTTCCTTCGGGCTTCGGCAGGCCGTGCGTCGTCTCCCCCTGGAGCATGTACTTGTTCACCCGCTCAAGCAGGATGCGCTTGTTCAGATCTCTCGCGCGCTTCACCTGATGCGGCTTGACGTCGAGCGTGTTGAGCATGGTCTCCAGATCGCTTGCGCCACGGCGGTCGAAATGCAGGTGTCCGCTGTTGTCCACGACCACCGAGTATGGGCGGGCAAAGGCCGCACCCAGGCCGACCGAGCGGATGAATCCGTCTTCAACACGAGAAACCGGGGCACCGTGCGCCTGTTCGCCTGCCATCTCGTCCTGTCCCCAGACGGCAATCCTGCTCTTTGGCCAGTGATGCTGGTACTTGATCGCGTCATTGGGGTTCTGGAAGTGAAAAGGGAGGTGTCCCATACCCTTCAGGAGAGGCTCCATCGCCCGCTGTTTGCGATACGACATCCCAGCCGTGACAAAGTGCGAACCATTGCGACGGCGCGTCTTCGCTAGCCAGGTCAACTCGTCGATTGCGTTCTCAATCGTGGTTGGCTTGCGGGTGTGTAGGCTCAGGTACCGCGAATATTCGATATAGGCTGCGGCGAAGAGCTGTTCGAGAGACTGCTCATGGTCGTTGCGCCACGAATCCATCATGTCCGTCGTTAGGCCCCAGCCAGCATAGAAGGGCATGCCAAAGCATGTGACGTGTTTCCCAGCCATAAGCGCTTCGAACCCAGTCTGACTTGATACCGTGTAGAAATGCTCGCAATTCTCGATCAGCGGCCAAAGATTGACCCTGTCCTTGATGATCTTGCAACTCACCCCGGTCTTCTGGACGGCTTCCAGGAGCGGTCCTGCGTATCCTCTGGATGCCGGATGGGCTTTAATGACGATATCGCAGTCAGGGTGGTTGGTGACTGCGTGCTCCAGCATTCTGGCGAAGGATGCACTGTTGGCTTTTGAGCCATTAATCGACTGGTCACCCATGACTTGATCAACCAGAACGACGAATTTCTTTGGACCGATGCCGAGTGTCTTTAGGTCGACAATTGGAGCGTTGTTATATTTAGAAAGCTTCGCCTCGATAATTTCCTGCATACACGCCTGTGCGCGAGGTAAATCGCGATGCGGATAATCAATCCCATGGGTAATTATGCTTTCAAGATGCGAGGTCTCTTTGGCGTTGTAATAGATGCCCATTGGGTCAATCACATAAGAGACCGAAGGATCGTCAACTCCCGATCCCCAGCCCTTCAGAAAGCCGTCTTCGAGGCGAATAAATCCGGTCTGTAGCTTGTTAGCCATTTGGCGGGCGCGAACGCTGCTCGGCTTGTCACCCCATCCGAGATATCCATCGGTAGAGTGCTGGAAGCCGAAAGGTCTGTATTGGACATCAGCCTGCAAGACGGCACGGAGATCGTCTCTGCGCGCCCAAAGCCCTCGACTTGCGATGGAATATGTCTTGCCTTCCCACATCAATATGCCCGAACCTCCGAGCTAACTGCCTTGAGAGCGCCAATGAACTTCAGGAGGTCGACGGACGGCTTGCGCGACACATAGATCACGTCCTTGTCCTGCATTTCGAACTGCTGGGCGAGGAAATAGCCATCGGCCTGGGCGAGATCGATCCGATAGACGACTGGCCAGTTGCCATCGGCATTGCGGAGGGACTTGTTGTCGACCAGCGATTTGAAGGTGGCGGCGTCGAGCGCCTTCTTCAGGACGCTTTCCTTCTCATAGCGGAACAGGAAATAGCCGCCTGGATCGCCGCGTCCTGCGTCGATGCCACCTGCTAAAGAAGCCGCTTCAGCCAGCGATAGCTTGATTGTACCGAACTTGATGTTGTCCTTCTTGTTGACTGCGCCAAAGGCAGAGAACGTGCGTGGCGCATGAACAAGGAAGAGCTGGTCGGATGGACGCAGGAAGATGTTGTCCGCTGGGTTTTCGACCAGCGCCTGCAACGGAAGTGTCTTTGTCTTGCTACCGCGAGATAGCGTGATGTCGGTCTCGTAAGGCGGATTGGATGGACCGCCTGCCGCAGCCAGTGCGTCCAGAATCTTTTCGCGTCCAGTCATCGGAACCATATTCGGACGGCCAACCGCGCCATTGACGGAAACGAACTGGGTGTTGTTCGTCTTCAGTGACACGATCACATCAGGTTCGCTGGTCTTGTCACGGAGGCGGGAAACGATGTCGGTGCGGATTTGCTCGAATGTCTTTCCAGCAACCCTGACCGTGCCAGCATATGGAACCGGAATATGACCCTTGTTGTCGACCTGCAGGTCGAGCGACAGGTTCTTCTGCGCGCCGGAGGTGAATAGGCCGTCCTGGGCGCTCTCGAAGATCGTCAGGTTGAGAGTGTCGCCAATTCCCACGACATGGGTTCCGGCCGCCCCGCCGCGTCCGAACGTATTTCGGAAGCCCTCGGGCTTGGTTTCGCGAAGAGCAGCAATATTTTTGGTTGAGACATCCACGACGGCGTAGGGGATTTGCTGTGCGTTCGCCGCTGCCTTGCGGGCGGCAATTTCGGCGCGCAGCGGGCCATCATTCGGCATCATCGAAACACAACCCGTCAGGGCGAGCGTCGATACGCTACAGGCAACAATAGCAACTGGGCGTATTTTTCGAAAAAATGAATGGGCGCTCACGGGGAACCTTCAAAAAATTTGCGACATGAATACATGATAATCGTGAAAATAAATTAGGTGCAAGACGCAAAACTGTTGACCTCCTCGCATTTCGCTAAATAAAATCAAGGAAATATGTCCTGAACGCTTCTGTTCGGGGTTTAATCTTGGAAAGCACGCGCAATATGGACGTGGGAATGGAAGATTTTCCAAAAATTGAAGCTGAAGAGAGCAAAAAGGCTGTGGTGAAACCTGCTAAAGCAAAGAAAGCGACTGCTGACTTGCCAAAGAGAAAGGCAGAGCCTGAATTTGAGTTCTCGACCAAGCCAGCTTCAAGGCGCAAGTTCCGGTCAGGTTCAATAATCAGTTTTTTTCTGATGGTGATCATGCCGTTTCTCACATCGGTTGTCTATTATACTGGGATCGCTTCGGATCAGTATCGGTCGGAAACTTTGTTCTCCGTTCGTGGAACCACGACCTCTCCCCTCGCCGCTCTCGGCATGCTCTCGCTGCCTGGCGCGGCCGCGCAATCGGGTGATTCATATGTCGTGACGGAATATATTCGCTCGCAGCAGATTGTTGCCGACATTTTGGAGCAGACGGGCTTGGATGTGCGTCGTAAATTCGCGGGCCATGAGATCGATTGGCTCTATCGAATTGATCGAGACAATCCCATAACGAAATTCGTCGAATATTGGCGCTGGATGTCGGCAGTCGAGTTTAATTCCACGACTGGCGTTATCACATTCAAGGTCGACGCCTTTAGTGCAGAAGACGCCCAGCAGATCGCGAAGGCTGTGCTCAAAGCGTCTGACAAGCTCGTCAACACCCTCTCGGAGAATGCGAAGCAACAGGTGATCGCATCTGCGGCCGAGGAAGTTCGGCGCACTGAGGAGCGTCTGAATGAAGCCCGTCAGGCGGTTGAGGGGCTTCGCAACAAAGAGCAGATCATCGACGTCACTGGCACGGCGCAGATCGAGCAGAGCCTTCTGGGTGAACTCCAGAAGCAGGAGCTGGAACTGAAGGCGAGAAGGTCGTCGATTGCCAAAATGGCAGCGAATTCTCCGATTGTGAAAGACCTGGATAGCCGGATAGCCGTCATTCAGGATCAGATCGAGGCTCAGAAAAGTAAGGTCGGCACTGGAACAACGACGGCCTCGAACGCCAAGAACATCAGCTCTCTCGCTACCGAGTTCCAGCAACTGCTGGCCGCACAGGAATTTGCGGAGAAGGCTTTCATTGCCGCGCAGAGCGCATTGGAAACAGCGACACAGGAAGCTCGAAAGCAGGAGCGCTATCTGGCGGTTGTCGTCGAACCGACGCTGGCCGACTATTCGATGTACCCGAAGCGTTTCGCCAACATCATCATGGTTCTGTTCGGCTCGTTCGTGATCTGGCTACTCGCTTATCTGCTGGCCATGTCGATCAGGGATCATACCCGATGAGCATCCAGCGCCTTCGGTCTTTCACTACCAACTGGGACGTGATTGTAGCGATCATCATGCGCGAGACGCTGACACGTTTTGGCAAGAACAAGATCGGCTATCTCTGGGCGCTGCTGGAACCCGTCGCCTATGTCTCGCTGTTCCTTTCGATCAGGAACGCGGTTGCGCAGACAGTGCCTTTCGGCGACAGCATGATCCTTTTCGTATTGTCGGGGTTGCTTTGCTTCCGTGCATTCAGCTCGATTGCTTCGCGCGGCCTGAAGGCAGTCTCGTCCAACAATGCGCTCTTCACCTATCCGATGGTGAAGCCGATGGATGCCATCTTCGCCCGCATCATCCTGGAAGCGGTGACGATGCTCGTGGTGTTCGCGATCTTTTTCTCGTTCATGCATCTGGCCAGCGATCACCACATAATTGCCTATCCCGAAAGGTTTGGAGCCGCCATGGGAGGATTGATGGTCCTCGCAGCCGGAATGTCCGTCTTTAATGGAGCTTTGAACGCAATCATGCCGTCTTGGGAGCGTGTGTTCGGGATGATCCGCCTGCCGCTCTTGCTTCTGTCTGGCGTTTTTTATGTCCCCAAGGTGCTTCCACCTGAATTCCATCCCTACCTAGAATGGAATCCGCTGCTGAACTGTGTCGAGTGGTTCCGCTACGCAATGTATCTCGATTACGACCCAATGCTCAGTCAGGCCTATGTAATTGCCTTTGGCGTCACGGCATTCGCTCTCGGCATGCTCATTGAGCGGGCCTACCGCAGGAAGGTCATGAAGGCATGATTGAATTTCGTGACGTAACAAAATCATACGGCCATGGTGATCGCAAGAAGGTCATTCTCGGAGGCTTTAGTGGGGTTATCGAGAAGGGCAAGAATATTGGCATTCTCGGTCACAATGGCGCTGGCAAATCGACCTTGATGCGCATGATCGCTGGCACCGAAATGCCTGATAGCGGCAAGATTGTCCGCGATGGTCTCGTGTCTTGGCCGTTGGGCTTTTCTGGCGGCTTTCACCAATCTTTGAGCGGGCGGCAGAACATCGAGTTCATCTCCCGTATCTACGGCATGGATAGTCGCGAGGTTTTTGATTTCGTCGCTGATTTTGCTGATATCGGAAAATCGATTGATGATCCAATTCGCAATCTCTCCAGCGGTATGAGGGCACGTGTAGCCTTTGGCGTCAGCATGGCTATCGATTTTGATTTTTATCTGATCGATGAAGTGATCGCCGTTGGCGATACGGCATTCAAGAGGCGCTGCAAATACGTTCTGGAAGAGCGCAATAAGGCGTCGACCCTGATCCTGATTTCGCACTCAAACTTAATTCTCAAGGAATTCAGTGAAGTCGGTGCCGTGCTTCATAAAGGAAAACTGGATTTCTATGATGACATTAACGACGCGATCAAAGTTCATGAAGCCAATCAAAGACGCGGATGAATGATCGCTTGTGTCATCGCTCGTGTCAGATAATAATTGCATGAGGGCTTTCGGATACGGTCACTGCTACTGCACACCCCCGATTGACGTGAATACGAAAAAGCAGGCGCGCGGCCTGCTTTTTTTGTTGTCGATGAACTTTTCAAAGGCCTATCTGCCGTAGAGCGGTAGCTTGTAGACGCGGTTCGTCTTTTTCCCCTTGTCGCCCGACACGATGCCGACCGCCAGAGCAAGCTGGCCTTTGTGGGAGATGATCTCCAGTCCCTCTGGTTCGCTGAACATGCCCTCGCCGTCTTGAGCGCTGAAATCCCGGCCAATGGTCAGGACTTCGCTCTGAAGCTTGCTTCCCATGAGAGTATAGGAAACGAGGCGATTGGTGCTCTCGATCTCGGGACGTCCTGATAGGACGAATACGGTATTGCCGACGATGGCCAAGCCCTGCCGATACTCGCCATTCGGCTGCTGTTCGGCGGCAAGAGGGAATTCGCTGATCGGCCTCAGATTGGAGACATCACCTGTCGATAGCGCGTCTTGTAGTTGGAAAATCTTGATCGCCTGTTTGCCACGGAAGCGGTCTGATACCTTGCCCATAATGGCGATGAAGCGACGGTCGGCCGAGACGGTGATTGTGTGGCTGGCGACGGGCTTCTTGAGCATCCTGACGAATTGAATGTCGCTTACGGCCAGCTTGCCTTCGGTGTCTTTCGTGAGTTTGAAGCGCTTGGCTCCAAGGCCGTTTTCGTCAGGCAGCCAGAGGTATGGGTTGGAACCTCCGTCATGCTCTACCGTGAGATCCTGCGGATGGCCAAAAGCCTCCGTGGAGGTGAAAGCGCCCTGCTCTGCGCCTTTCGGTAAAAATGACCAGATTCCAACAACTTCCGGCTTCGTGCTAATGCTGATTGTAGCAATTGTCCGACACGACGATGGGTCGATGCCGATGGATTGGACGGTGCGGCCCTTGTACTTGCCAGAGAGAGGCAGTGTTGTCAGAAGCGAGGCCTCTGTCGTGCTTGCCATGTATGTTTGATAGGTGCGGGTCTTTGAAATCAAAGGCGCGAGAGGTTGGTACTCGCATCCTGGCGATTGCGCGAAAGCGTTGGTCGATATGGTGAGCAGTGTTGATGCGAGAATGATTGCGATGCGTTTCATAAAGTTCCCCAATAGGAAGACAACGGCCTCTCGGCCGCATCTCCTCACTGTTCTCGATTGATGATCGCCAGTGCTTCCTGCTTGAAAAGTTGGCCTGGCTTCATGTGGCTATCGCCGAAAGCGTAATTGCGGAGTCTGGTTGTCCGGAGGTCTTTGAGGCGATCAGAGCCGAACGCTTCTTCGAGTGAAGCAATGACATTGTCTGCTGCAGGCGTAAGCAGGTACCCGCCCTGTGTGCACGGATATCGACTTAGATCGTTGAGATCGAAGTTGTTTGGATTGGTGATCAGGTATGGCTTCTTCGAATACAGGAAGTCGATGACCACGCTGGAGATGTCCGCGATCAGTACGTCTGACCTGTTGAACAACGTGATGGCATCCACATTGATATCGACGATTTCAGCCGTGTTTTTTGGACTCGCGGCAATCGCTTCTTTGATCTGATCGAAATATACGGCAGCGTTCGGGTCCTTGTAGGACATCGGATGAGCCTTGAAGAGGATGTGAACCTTTGCGCCGAAGTCGTGATTCAGTACGTCGCGGATGATCTGCGGAGACTGCTCAAGCGAAGAAAAGCGAGCTTCTTCGTGATAGCCGAGCCACGTCGGCATATAGGCAATCGTGATCTCGTCTTTTTGACCTCGATCCTCAACGACTTTGATGTCTTCAGTCTGCGGGCGGCCTACCACGGTCGTGAGGACATGGTTCAATGAGACTCCGTTGGCCGCATAGCGATCAATCGCCATTTGCCCAGAGACGAACAAATCCGTGTAGCAGCGCACGACTGGGCTGTAGCTGGAGGGTTTGTCGCTGTCGCCGTGCAGCAACTGGACATGGCGGAGTTCCGGCCGTGCATTGATCAGTTCGAGGTTCTTGAAGCCATTGTTAGCGTAAAAAATCGTGCTGACGCTAGCCGGAATAATGTCGCCTATTCCCTTGCCGGAAGTCACCAGAAGCACAGGGATATCCTCGTATTCCTTGGTTTGGAAAAAGGCCAAGTGCTTACGCTCGCGCAGGACGATCACATAGGGGGTGTCGAGACCGTCGAGATATTTCTTCCAAACCAAATAATGCATGGGTGTTTCGAGGTCGCCGCCTGAGAAATAGAAGGCGAATTTTGGCTTGGATTTTTTCTCTATCTTCTTCGATGCGCGCAAAACGCGTGCGTTTTTATCCTTAGAAAATCTGATGCTTCCGATCAGAAGCGAGAGCAGTGGAGACAACACGAGGGCGATTAGAATGGGAATCCCTATGAAGTATGAGGTCTCGAATGGGTCGGGGGTATCGGATGGATCGATGATGGCAGACGCTACACCGAGGGCGATGGTGGCAAAAACATACGTTGTGGTTGTGGTTTCAAAATTCTTCTTCTCATCCTTCAGGTTCGACGTCGAAAAACGGTCAGTCAGAAATTTGGTTTTAACATCATCAATCAGTAGGTAGCTGACAACAACACACGCCACTAAAGTTGATCCAGACGTAATGTCGAGTGCGTCGAGAATTGCTGCGGCAGCGACTATAAAAATGCATGCCACGCTATCTCGACTAAGGAGAATAGATTTCAAATTAAACATTATTGTCTCCGACTACTGCTTTAAATCGATGCTGGCATAAAGGGCATTGTAGAGATCGACTTCAGATTCGACTACGCCTCCGACATGTTTGACGGTGTAGGTTGTCTCTCCATGAATTTTTTTGTCTGTTTCGATCAGGCTTGTGAACATTCCGTAGGTCGGGCTGATCTCCAGAGCGTCAGCGGGTGCGTCCCACAAGATGTGGTTTAGTTGGTGAAAGCGGACCAGGTGGGCGTTCTTTGCCCTGTTGTTTGTGTATATGACTGCCTTGACCGAGGGCACGATCAGCGTCTCAAGATCGGTCATCTTTGTGCAGATTATGATGTTTTTCACCTTCTTTGCCTTCAGCGCGTTGTAGATCGTTTGCTCGCGCGCCAGCGTGACAAAGGGGATTTTCTGCTCATCAAGTGCCTTGATCGCATCGGTCAGTTTTTTGGACATCGGACCTGTGTGATGAAGGATGGCCTTTGGCTTCATGTCCGAGACGGCGGCGGTCAGCGAAGACCATTGCTCGTTCCTGGCCTTCTCAATGGCAGGATTGCAGGTCTTTGCGCGCCAAACAGCCGTCGCGACCGCCAATGGCGATACCAGCATGAGCACGATGGCCCAGTACGTCATTGGCAGATAGGAGCCTAAGTTGGAATCGAGGAATGCGACGTACCCAATGGCGACGAGAGACATGGCAATCACCACCTGTCGAAGGCCAAAGACGGCTTTATTCAGAAGCACGCCTTTAACGGCCACGGGTGTGGGGCCGACAATGTTCGTTCTGGAAATTGCCCTTGAGGCCTTGGAAACGCCATCAGTGATGAACTGTGTCGCAATCAGGAAGAAGCCTGTGGCTGACGCGATGAGTGCCGCATCAAAAATGCTCGTTGCCTGTTTTTGAGAAAGCAGTGCAGTCGTCATTGAGCTGCAGACGAGCGCTCCTGTCATGTCTAGGCGTCCGATCTTGTACGTTCCTATTTTGAGGCTTGTCACTACCTTGTTGAACGCCCAATTCGGTAGCGCGAGCGCGATGTGAGACAGGACGATGATCAAAGTGGCCGCGATCAACAGGGGGTCGATGCCATGCATCTGGTTCAGATAGAGGAATCCAAAAGCCGTCGCAGTCACGACCGTCAAAGCTGTATTCTTCATGTTACTTCCAGTAGGTGTTCTCGTTCATAAACTTGAGCAATGCCGAATGCCGGACGGCATAGTCCTCAGCTTTAAGTTCGTCGCAGGAATAGCTGAAAATGGCATTGCGATGCAGGTTGTCTAATCGTGTCTGAAAATCACCATCAAACAAAGCGGATAAAATCCCTTCTATTTCTCCAGGCGAGCTTCGAAAATTAATCGCTTTGGAATTATAGACGTTTTCTTTGATATATTCAGGGATGGCATTGTTGGCCTCTGGCTTAAGGATTACCAAGTGAGGAATGTTTTGCTTAAGGCAGATTGCTTCCATTCCAGACACGTCGACAATTGCCAGCTTGACCGCCATGGCCTTGGATCGATCATGGAAAAATGGCTCCTGACCAATTGAAAGCTTCAGGCGAAGCTTGGTGAGAAAATCCAGATTATCTTCAAGGAATTTGACCTCGAAACCATTGTCTACAAACCCGCGCGCCATTCTCCGCAACGTGGTCAGCAGTGACTTGTCATGCTTTCCGAAATTCGGGTGCAGCTTGATGGCAATCCTTCGAATGCCGAGCACTTCAGCCGCTCGTTGCGCGACCGTGAAACCGTAACCGTCGACTGCGCTGCTGTAGTTTTCCGGTGCAGACGAATTCTCCCATGTTGGAGCGTAGAGGACCCATGGGTCGTTGTCTGCTGGTGTTGAGGCTCGAATGTATGGGATCGTTTGGATGAACGTGTCGCCTGTTCTTATCAAGCGGCCGCCATCGACATCGCCCATCCTGAAAATTCCGGCATCGAGATAGCGCGTGATCGCCGCATAGCCGGATACACAAACATGGTCATAAAGACGGGCAATAGGTCTGCATGAGGAAATCTTGTTGCTCTCGCCATGGAGAATGAGCGCGTGTTTGACGCGACGGTTGGCTGTGATCGAGACATTTGATTTTGAGTTGAATGAATAAAACACCGCAACCTTATCTTCAAATGCGAGGTGGGGAAGCGTGTTTTCCTTGCGGATAATGACATTCTTGAGATGTGGGGCCTTACTGAAATCAGGGCCTCCAACGCGTCTCCGCGTGATGATTTCGGTTTTCTCCGCGTCAAAGAAACCCGACGCGAAGAATGGTTCAAATTGTTTAATCGATCCCGGCATCGGGCTGTCGACATAGAAACTGGAATGCTGGTGACCCAATTCCTTTGGCGATTTTTCCATGATGAACCCTATGCCGACTGTACGAATTACGTGCGGATGACGAGGTTCTGGCTGTCGATCATTCGACCAGATGGCGATGCCAGGATCGAAAGAATGTCAGCCACGTCTTCGGGCTGCATGATCGTCGACGGATCTTCATCTGGAGCCAGAGTACGACGCAGGGCCGTTGCGCAACGACCAGGCGATACGCAGACAACGCGAGTGCCGTATGGCTTCATTTCTTCGCGCAGGACTTCCGACATGTTGATCAGAGCAGCCTTGCTTGCCGAGTAGGTGAGCCAGCCTGGGCGGCCGTTCATGCCAGCGGTCGAAGCGACGTTGATGATCAGCTTCGGCGGGCGACCCGTCTTCAAGAGGCCCTGGATGACCGCAAATGGTGCAACCAGATTGGTAGTCAGTGTCTTGTAGAAGTCGTCGATGACTATCTCCTGAATGCTCTTCGGATTGGTGTAGCCAGCGTTGTTGACGACACCGTGGACCTCGATGCCAGCCTGCTTGATCTCCGAGAGGACGCGCGACACGTCATCGAGGCTGCTTAGGTCGGCCTTGAGCTGTAGGAAGGTCTTGTTCGGATTCAGACTGCGAACTTCCGCGATCAGCTCGTCATAATCGGTGCTTGGACGAGCGACCGTAACGAAGGTGCCGATGGTGGTGGATTCCGAGGCCATCTTTCGAAGCGTGGCTGCGCCAATGCCGCGTGACGCACCTGTTAAAAGGACTGATTCAATCATTGTCATAGGTTTCCTTCAAGAATGACTCGGCGAAAACGAAATCCTCCCGAGTGGTGACTTTAATGTTCTTTTCCCAGCCAAGCATAAACTTGACCGGAACATTTCCGACCTCGCGGACGAGCATCGCGTCTTCTGTGAAGACAACGTCCAATTCAGTCGCTTTCTCATGGGCGTGAGTTAGTTCGCGCTTGGAGAACTTTTGGGGGAGCTGAATGTTCATCGTAGTGGAACGGTCAACTCGTCTCACCATTTCCATGGAGTCTGGATCGACTTCACACATTGAAAATGGGATGGGCAGGCAGTAGGCAACGTTGCTGGCTTCGTGTTTGATCAGGTTTTTGAAGCCAGCGGCTCCAATGATCGGACGGGCAGCTTCATGCACGATAACGTCGAAGTTCTTGGCGGCTTCAAGCAGGAGCTTTGTGGATTCATGGCGAGTTTCGCCGCACGGTACGAATTTGACGGTCATATCAGGAAAATATGAGCCGATAATTTCGCGCGTAATGTCTTCGCAGCCTTCAGGGTAATTAATCACGAACTCGTCGATCTCGCGGACCTTCCGCGCAGCGATCAGCGAGTAGACCAACATCGGATGGCCTTTGATCTTGTGGAATTGTTTCGGGTAATCAAGCGCAGTTCGCGAACCAACGCCGCCCGAAAGGAGAAGAAGACTGTACTTTTTCACGAATTTTCCTGATTGATTTTTGCTTGCGCCCCTAAACGTCATAAAAGCTTCATGGTTTATTTAATGTCAGTCAACACCATTTTGACTTTTAATAATATTTCCGAGCAGGCTATGCTGATATTTTTCTTTGAATAATAATCGCCAGGAAGAAGAGCGCGGCATCGTATATTCGCGATGAACCGCTCATTTGCGGTTGGATCTGCCGAATTAATTGCGGACCAGAATTTATCGAGGTCCTTTTCGTGATCGATACAGATCGCGAGATCATCGCGGCGGAACATGGCCTCGCCAAGAACTGCAAGAGGCACATTGAAATGCAGAGCTGAAAGAGCGCTGGTGCTATTGATCGTTATCATTGCCTTGGCGTGCTTCGTGACCTGGCCGATTGATCCGTCGTCGATATAGATCACCCTGTCCTTCACACCATTTTGGGATGCGATCCTGGCGATCTTCTTTTTTGCGTTGGTGTGCCCTCGTTCGAGCGGATGCGCTTTGAACACAAGGCGCAGGTCTCGTGGAGCATGAGCTGCGAAGGACGGTATCAGCCGCTCGATCACGAGATCGTTGCTCCATCCCCTGCCCGCAGCGATGAGCTGGCCGTCATCGCGGACTTGCATTGGGACAATGACGTAGTTCTTCTGGAGTTCACCGAACAGGCGATTGATGATGCGATTGTTGGAGAGGCGATGCGACTGCTTTCGCATGACGTTGCGAACCCAGTAGAAGGCTTCTGTCGCCAGCCTTCGCTGCTTGTGGTGGCCAGCGGATTTGCCCGTCATTATGCCGATGTGACGGATGATGTAGTAGACGAAGCCATACCACGCCATGTGATTGAAGGCGTGTCCAGGTGCTGGTGTCGGCTCTGACGGCAGGTCGGCAACGTCTATCGTTAGATCAACGTCCTTGAGCGGGGAGTGACGGTTGTTGCCGAACATCTCGGCTGTGATGAAGCCAGGGCGGACATAGCCCTCTTCGAGTGAGAGGACTGGAATACCATGTTCTTTCCCGAATTCGATTGCTGTGACGTGGCGTGGACGCTCACAGCCGAACAGGATGATGAAATCAATCGGAGCGCGCTGGTTGAGGCCTTGAAGCCACTTCTTCCATTCGCTGTCCGGCTTGCGAAATCTGGCGCGATGTTTCCTTACGCTGAAAAACTCGTCAGCAGAGTTGAAGCAAACGTGAGTGACATTGGCTTCTTCTTTAGCGAGGGTGTTGCTTAATTCCCTGAAAAAGGGGCCAACAGGACCCTGCAGAAGAACTATGTGCTTTTCTGCTAATGGAGCCGTTTTATTGTTATGTAATTCCTTGCCGTCAGACGATCTTTTCAGATCACAGGCAGGATAGGCCCCCTGCATACTCGATTGCCCTCACAATTTTTTCATCAATTGTGAGGATTTCATCAAAAAATAGAACGGGCAATACCAATTTAGATTTTAACGGGAAAATCGAGGTCAATTGGCCTTAATTGCCATCGAGTGCAGATGTCGTTTGCCATCTGGGTTATGGTTTGAGTTTCTCTGGATGTGACGCCGCTTAATTCCCATGCATCGCGATATGCAGCAACGAATTCGGCCAGAGCCTGAAGGTTATCAGGAGTCTCTGTTTTGATAGCGTTCTTGTGTTGTTTCTTGAGGTTGAACCATGCTATTCCTGCGTCATAAGGGAATGAAGATAAACGTTGGATTTCCCTGTTTAAAAGCCATTGGGTTTTGTGAATCAAAAAGTGCTTTTCGTCATCGAAATCCAATACATCTGGAATGTGAATTTTTGGTCTGAGTGTGTCCCACTGCAGATTGGGATGTGACCGATCCATTTCCATGGCCTTGTCGAGGCGAAAAAGATCAATCACTTTTGGTCCGTAGTCACTCGCGTATTTAGGTTTGCGGATAACTGCGCTCTCTTCGTGTGATGGAACCTCGGAAGAATCGAATGCGATCTGCACGGTTGGTCTTCGATCAAATTCCCCAAAGATCACGACAAAATGTGGCTCTGGCACCCTCGTGTAGATGTTGTCCCCGATAATACGAACGTTGTCATTGAGTTGGTGAATGAAGGGGCCTCTTGCCTCATCTATATTGGATGTCTGCAACTCTCTGAAAAGGTCATCGGTAAATCCACGGAGGGGTTTCGACTGTTTTGTTTTCCGCCAGAAAGGCAATGAATTCCCAGCCTGTGATGCGCGAGTTTGTTGCAGAGCAGTTTCTGGTTCGTTCCCGACTTCGGTATACCAGAAATCTCCGTCGAAATAGCGTAACAATCCGCCATCACGGGAAACCGTGTCCGGTCTGAATATTCCAGACGCCACCAGCGGAGCGTCAGTCTCTTCGATCTCGTTGAGGTCGAAAAATTCTTCCGAATAGACGGTGTAGCTGTCTGGCTTTTTCGTGTGTTTCAACCGAGCGGTGATCTCGTGAATGATCTGGAGTTGGACCTTCATATTTGCCTCTTCAAATCTTGAATGTATCGCTGTGGAGGTTCATCGGACGCACATTCCAGCGATTCTGGATATGCTGTCCAAACCCGTGGAGCGCTTTCATTTTTTTGCGCAACTCGTCTTCATTGTTCATGTTGCGCAGCTTCATGTGACCGGATGCGTACGGCTCAAGGCCTTCAACAAGTTCAGATACGTGAGAGGCGATGCGTTCGACCGCATCTACATCCATCTTCGAGAACATTCTTTTGAAGCGGGTCACGCTATGGCTTCCACTGAACTTGTATCCGATATCGTGCAATTCATCACGAATGGACGCCCACTGTTGAATGGTTCCGACTGGAAGGTGATGGACATATTGGAGCAGGCCTTCAAAGGCTCCAATCGCGTAGTGAAGCATAGACGCATCCTCGTCTCGGAAGTTGTAGACGTCCGCTATTTTAACATCGGGTCGCGAACCAATCAGGATTTCACGTTTGTCGTTGACGATGAAGTTTAATCCTTTGGCCGCGTTGATGTGTTCAGCCATGTCGTCGAAACGATCAATACGGAAGTATTCCAACCTGACTGTGTTCGGCCGGGAAAACTGTTTTTCATGATCGAGGTTAAAGGCTACGGTCGCCTGGATGGTCTTCAGGTTATTGTTGACCTCAAGCACGTAGAATGGTTCGACACGATTGTAGATCATGCCGTCAACAGCAATGACATTCGCGTCAAAATGATTCTGATAAAGCGAGATTCTCTCGTCAATATTCGAGAACCTCAATTCCGCGATCCAATCGCTCTCGCAATCAACGATTTGGTGGGTGAAGCTGTCAGCTCCGACCCATGTTCGTTTCGAGATTTTTGGGGCAATCGCCTTTATGGACTGGTATTCTCCGCGTTCCCATGGGGCATAGGGCTTCGGAGCTGCGTTGTGCCAGTCCCAGGTTTCTGCTGTGGCGATTGTGTTGTCTGGGTTGAAGTCGGGATACCACAGATCACCGTCATAATAGAGGAGGTGCCCGACCGGATTCGGGGTCTTTCGGCGAACGACTTTTGACGGCGTCTTGTACTCGCCAAAATGTCGATCAAAGCCTTCGATGGCAATCGGCGCATCTAAAAGGGAAACCTCTTTGAGATCGAAGCGAACGTTTATGTAGGCATCGCGCTGCGAGAAGCCCTTTATCCCCTTCTTCTGCCTGATCTCTGCTTCTGCAATGACCGGAACCTGGACGTACATCTTCTCTCCGATCAAGGTTGGAATGAAATGTTGAGGTCGATAGTGCGCATTTCCCATCTGTTGAGAGCAAAATTTGCGTCTTCGATGAAACTCTTAATTCGGTAATCCGATTCCAATGCAGGGTTTTCCGACAGATTGGCGCAGAGTTTCGAATAGGCGTCAGCTACGAGTTCAGTGTTTTCGCTGTCGGGATTTTCCTTTGCCGCTTCTATAGCATCCCGAAGATCGTACCAAAGCATTCCTGTTTCGCGTTGAAATGTTTTCAGTTTGTCTTCGATCTCCTTGCACCCTCTTCTGGCGGTGCGTCTCATCGAAGTTTCGTCATCCCTGAATTCGAGAATTCCTTCAATTTGAATCTCGGGTCTGGAGCCTGTGATGATATTCCTGTTTCCAAAAAACTCAGGAAAAAGATCCTTCGCCTCGTTTAGATGTGCGACCATGTCGTCGTAGCGGTCCAGACGGAAAAACTCGATCTTTTCGCCTGCTTTGATTTTTTCGTTTGGCGAGAATTGAAGGACAGCTTTCACGTGTCCATGCGTGCGGTTAATCGCGTAGAATGGCTCAGGTGTCCGACGATAGATTTGACCATCAATGACACGGATGTCATTGGCGAGTTGCTCGGCGTAAAAAGCGCGGGTCTCTTCAAAATCACTCTCACGAATGTCGCGATGCTCGTCAGGATCTAGCATGGAAGACCATGTTGTATCGCTAGCGAAGCCTCGTTCTTTCGCTCTTGCGAACGTCGCGTTCCAGAAACGGTGTTCGATTTCGTATTCTGGAACGTTTTTCGGTCTGATCGAGGACCAGTCGTCAGGGGTCGCAATGACGTTCCCAGAATTGAATTCGGGGTACCACAAGCTATCGTCGTAATACCGAAGAATTCCTGTCGGATTTGGCTCATTACGATAATCGGTCACTTCACGATAGCCACGACCATAAGGCGATGGTTCGCGCCGTTCTACAGGGGTGTTATTGCGATCAAATCCCTGGATAACGATTGGGGCGTCTGCTGCCGAAATTTCCTCAAGAACGAAATCAGCATACTGGTAGACCCTGGCCTCCTGATGGCTGCGATGATGCTTGAGACGCGTGGATATTTTGTGATGGACAGGAAGGGAAATGTGCATGAATAGGCTCACTGATAATGTTGCACTGATTTCCTGTCATTTTCAGTGCAACGCTTGAATGCCACAAATCAGATTTGTGGCGTGTCGTGGCTGTTGATCTTCCAAATTTGATGGGCCGAAGCCATGGTATAGAGAAAGAAAATAGTCGGTAACAGGTTTGGCTTGTTTAGGAAGCCGTGCAGGTCAAAAGACCACGGGAAATAGAACTGGGCAATAGAGGAAGCCAGCATCAGGTAGTGGGCAACGCTCTGGCCAGGAATATCGAGTTCGGGCAATCCACTGGGCAGACGATAATCAACATTGGCGCGCTTGAAAGCGTAGATCACCTGATTGGAGATCAGGATAGTAAACAAACAGATGGCTGCATTTGAGAAAGCCATTGTGGGGTCATAGCGTGCGAGCAAAAGTCCGAGCGCGAGCAAAAAGACCATGTGAAGGCAGAAAAATATGTGCTGGTAATCGAGGTACTTTTTCATGATACGCGTCCTGATTAGTTGGCTCGTGCTAGACCGATGCGGATAAGGGAAGCGATGTCAGCCGCATCGCCGAGTTCGTCGACAGCTGCCCGAATGGCCTTCTCCGCCTTGGATTTGTCGAAGCCGAGACCCACAAGCGACTGGATGGCTTCTGAGGCGATAAGGCCTACTGGAGGAGAGGCTGGAGTGCCGTTGGTGGTGAAATCGCCTGCAGGCAGCTTGCCCTTTAGCTCCGCAATCACGCGCTGGGCGACCTTGGGGCCGACGCCAGGCGTGCGGGAGATTGCTTTGACATCTTCGTTCTGAATCGCGGTGGCCAGTTCGCTCAGACTGAGGGTCGAGAGCATTGCGATAGCTGACTTCGCGCCAACGCCTTGGACCTTATTGGTGAGTAGCTGGAACCAGTCCTGCTCGATCTTGGTGGCAAAACCATACAGAAGGAACGCGTCTTCACGGATGATGGTCTCGATGAAGAGGACGATTGGCTTATCGATTTCGGCCTTTTTGATTTCGTGGGCCGTGCAGGCGACCAGATATCCAACGCCATTTACATCAACAATTAGATGGCTTAAACCAATGTCGACGACAGTTCCGTTCAGTCTAGCGATCATAGAAAACTCCTGAGTTGCCGAAATTATGACATGGAAAACAATTATGACAATAAATATCCATGAAAAATGTCGTTGTATGCGATGGCGATAGATAATATGGGAATATCGAAATAAGGAGAATTTCCCATGCCTAAGTTCAATTGGAATGAGTCGGTCAGCTACAAGCCTGCCGAGAAGAAGGAATTTCATCGTCTCGCGAAGCGTCAGCTCAAGAAGCTGGCCGATGACATGGGCTGGAAGAAGGGTGAATACGACCTACGTTCGAACATGGGCGGCATCGCTGTCTCGGGCGAGATCACTCTGCATCACGAAGATCTCTACATCCAGGCATCGCAGTCTTTGGCGGGATCGGACAAAGGCCTCATGATCCGCACCTGCGAAGGGCGCAAGGACTATACGGGCGGCCGCAACCACTTTGCGTCGCTTACCAAGCTCGATGATGAAAACCGTGCGGCGCTGGTCAAGTTCTGCAAACAGGTCCGGGAGCAGAAGGTTGGCTTCAATGCCGATTTGGTCGAAGACAAGGGGTACAATCCTCATACTTCGACGCCAACGGTCATGAGGTAATCCCATGAAGGTCACGAAAGACAACATTCTCGATATGATGGAAAGCCGATACGACAGACGCATCGGCCAGAATCGTCTCTACATTGGAGAGCTGGAAATTGGCCAGCTCGTGAGACGTGGAAAACGCACGGGCATTACGAAAACAAAAGTGGTCACGGAGTACATGTTCCGCAGGAACTCATCGATTGGTGTGGAGACGGAGCTATTTGCAGGAAGTCAGTCAGCCTTGGAAAAGCAGATCGCGACAGCTGTGGTTCGTCACATCAAGGCAGGCAAGATGGAGATGCCGTCGCCGAGGGAAATCATCGCCATTCCTCCTGAAGAGGATTCTGTTGATGAGCCTTCGGGACCGAAGATGTAATAGGGGGCGCTAAGCCCCTTATTTTTAGTCCGATGCCAATCAGATCGTGTATGTGAACGCAGGTGCGTCTTCAAAGACGACTTCTTTGATCAGCTGGCTTCCATCCGCTACTTTCAGTTCGCAGCTTGCTCCAAGGTCGCTCAAGGCGTTCTGAAGCGATGCCACTAGCATCTTCACGCTGGAGAAGCCTCCATAGGACATAGCGAGATCGTAGAACCAGCCGCCGCAAGCGCCTGGGTGGAATTCCCATAGATGTCCGGAATGGATGTCGACACCGTCGATGGAGATTTTGGCAGCGCGATTTTCGCGATCAGTTTCGACAAGGATCGTAACGTCTTTGCCACCGAAAATGTTCAGGTCTTCAAGTTGAGAAATTGTCTGCATCTTGGTCTCCTCTCACAGAAAACCAGACTATATTCACGAAATGTAAATGTCTAATTATTTTTCGTGAAAATTTCCTTTTCCCAATTTTTGACCATCTTGCGGGTCAGAAAATAGGAGCCGATAAGTCCTAGGATGCCGACGACGATGAATTCCTGACCGTCGTTAATTGGATTTTGGTAGCCCATCGCAGCGAGCGTAACTCGCCAGCTCGATGACAGTAAGATCGCGATGCCGCCTGCACTCTTTACAAATAATGTGAATTTCCCGTCAGCCATTGAATGCCCCTCTATTGGTTAGTTGATATCTATAATTTCGAAAATGTCCAGAATTACATAGATATTTTCATGGGCTGTCTGCAATCTGAATTAAGCAAATCGAGGAGATTTCAATGACGGAACTCAGAGAAGAATTGGTGCGGAAGGACCAATGGTACAAATTCTATCGGCACTATGTCGAAGTAAGTGACGTTGTGAGCGATAGATACGCTCATGAGGATGGTCGCGACGTTCTTTACTTGAAGGGTTTCAATGAAGAGAAGCGTGTCGTTCTCGCAAAAGAGCTTCAAAGAACGCTCCGACCAATACACGTCGCTCTGCGACTGGGTGAAAGGGCAGGACGCGGCCGAGAAAAACAGTCGCATGACCGCTGAGCTATGGGCGGCCGAAAGCTATGCGGATTCCATTGGCATTAGCTTCGAGAAGCAACCTGAAGAGCTAGTGAAGTCGATGCTCAGCGCAATGCGGCAGATTGCTGATAAGCACGAGATCGATCTCGATGACATGTTTCAGGAGAACCGCTACAGCATGTGATCATGCATGTTTCGAGGATCGCGCCGTAAAGCCCACCGTCTGCCTTGCGCGCTGCGCGATATGGATTGCAACAAACTGTATGGACAAACCGACCGCTAACAGAACCGTGTCATGCGCGATTGTCAGCTGATATTTGGCCTTGATGACCTGAAACAGAATGCAGACGACCGATCCGGTTGCAAAGGCAACCAGGCTATTCTGCCCGAGATGGCGCACAGGCGCTACCAGCTTGCTGTTGGCGACCTTGGAGAAGGTAGGCAGGTGAATAATCGTATAGGCGAGCGCCAGCACGTGAAGGAGTCTTGGGAGCGTCAGATAGCTCTTGTTGAAGCCAAAGAGCACTGTAGGGAGGCTGGGAACCTGAATGTAGGACCACAGTTGCCAGCGGACGACGATCAGCGAGAGGACGAGATAGCCAACTGCGATGGCATATGCCAGCGGATGAAATGAGCAGAACGACCGCTTTTCCTTCGTAGAGACACCGATGACGATCCCGATGATGAAAACGAGTTGCCAGGCGAGCGGGTTCAGGAACCAGCCGCCAGATGTCGGATAATTTGGGAAGTTGACCTGCAACAGGCCAGCAGCAAGCCACAGGCCCGCTGACACCGAGAGAAGCACATAAGGCGACCGAATAGCGGCATTCACAAGGAATGGGCTGGCGAGGATAAGGACTGCGTAAAGCGGCAGAATGTTGAAGTAGCCAAGTTGGTGGCCGAGGGTGACGACCCCGAAAATCCCAGCGACTGGTTCCGACAGGAGTGGTCTGAAGTTGTTGCGATCAAGGAAGTCTCGCACATCGAGAGAATTGGCGAGGATGATCACTCCGGTGATCGCCAGAGCTGTAATGAGCAGATGCACCCAATAGAGCTTGAACGAGCGCGAAGCCGTCTTGCGAATGGCCTCGGCCATGGAGAACTTGACCGATGACGAGTAGGCGAATGCGGCTGCAATCCCAGCCATCAGGACGAATGCCTCCGCAGCGTCGGAGAAGCCAAAGTTTCTGCTGGTGAAATTCTCAAACACGTTGCCAGGGACGTGATTTACGAAAATCGTAATCAACGTAAAACCTCTAAAGAAATCAAGTCGCAGATCGCGTTGTCTGCTTATAGGTTTTACCATTGTCGCACCCCAATTTAATAATTTGCCATTATTGCCAGACATCATGAATGAAACTTGAATAAGGATCGAAAGCTACAAAATGCGGCGCGCAACAAATGCGAATTGCCGTTAAATATCGTGAATTATTGGGCCTCATTGGTGAATTCTTATGGATTATTGCGCTGAATTATGGGTAACGGTGGTCAAATATTCGGCGATGAGTATGGATAGACCTCTGAATAATTATCCAGAGGCAAAGTCTGCCAATGAAAGTTAGCAATCTTTATTGACTATTATTTATTTATTGGCTAATTGAACCGATCAGCATAGGAGGGATTTATGCAAGGCGGATTGTTTTCTAGATTTTTTGTTAGGCTGCTTTTGGTTATTTGTCTGTCAGCTAGCGTGACAATCTCTGGCTTATCTAGCTCTATTTTTCTAACGGAAGCAAATGCGGGGTTGGTTTCAAAGGGTGCGAAAACAATCGCACTGGCGAGATTTGGTAGATATTTGGCTGGAAAAGGTGGTGAGAAACTGAAGAAGGAATTGATTGATTCCATCGTTTCCGATCCCAAAATCTTGGATTTTCTAAAAATCCAGGGTAGTCGATGGGTAAAGAAAAATCCTAAATTGCAGAAAAAAATTAATGATTTTGTTGCGGAAGCAGCGGAGGCCTCAAAATACGAGAGAGTGGTAAAATTACCTCGTGGTGGTTACCCTGAAGCTGCAAAGCATGCAGATGATGCGGTTGACCTTGGTCTTCCAAGGGCGCTCGAAATTTTTCGTAAAGGAGCGGGTCCCAATCGCAAGGCCTCTATGAGAGGAGTGAAAAGGAAAAGTGGGTACGATAGAGATGAGTATCCTCCTGCCATGTTTAAAGAAGGTGGCAAGGGGTCCAGCGTTAGACATATTTCGCCCAAAGATAACCGGGGTGCGGGAGCGTGCATTGCAGCTCAGTGTAGGGATTTGCCAGATGGGACGAGGATTTTGTTAGATACTGTAGACTAATGCAATGGTAATCGTGGAAAGGGGATGTAAATGACCGATGTTATGAATGATCTTGATAAGGAAAGTGGCAGTAGTTTGCTATCCTCCGTGATGCTGGCTGGTATTCTGGATCAGATCGACTTTCTGAAGGGATATCCGTTAACAAAACTGTCTGGGGTCAAGAGATGGAAGGTTGTGGCTCTTGATGTCTTTGGTGATTTCTTCGTTAGATCAGGCGGAAAGATTTATTTTATTCGCACTGAAACAGGAAAAATCGAGGAAACATGGTCATCTTACGATGACTGGTTGAAAGCCGTAATCGACAATCCAGATGAAGTAGTCGGTCTTGAATTTTTGCTGGCATGGGAAGAGGAAAATGGTCGCTTGCCTGATGGTCATAGGCTAACGCCAAAAGTACCGTTTATTTTAGGCGGGACCTACGATTTTGATAATATCGTTGCGTGCCCTTTAGCCCATATTATGCAGCTAAGAACTGCTTTGGCGACTCAGCTGGTTGATGTTCCAGATGGTGGCCGAGTGAAAATCGAATGGGTTGGCTGAGAATTGAAGATCATTCTGAGTAGAAAAGGTTTCGATTCAGGGTCAGGCGGGTGCGCCAGCCCGATCATTGACGGCTCGCGGATCGTTTCGCTCCCGATCCCTGATGGCCGCTCTCCCTATCGTTATGACCAGCTGGTCGTGATCGACGACTTCCCGAGGATGGTTCAGGATCTGTCGGGTGCGAGAGTGATGGGTCGCAATCGCGCTCATCTCGATCCTGATCTTGATCATGTCACGATTAAGCGTGCGGACGGCTGGAAGCCAGCATTCGGACAGACTGGCGCTGCGCAGTCGCATCTGGAGGCGCAGGGTGTCGAAGTCGGTGACGTTTTCGTCTTCTTTGGCTGGTTCCGCGATATCGAGCGCGGCGCAGGCGGTCGATGGTCGTTCGCCAAGGGCGGCCGCAGCATCCACGCTATCTTCGGATGGTTGCAGGTTGGTGCGATTGTCCCGTTACGTAACGGGGATAAGAACGAGTGGGCTGAATATCCATGGCTGGCGGATCATCCGCATGTGAAACGGAAGGCTGATCCCCGGAATGTCATCTACGTCGCATCGGACGAACTCGTGCTTCCAGGTGTCGAATCCACGGGTTTGAAGGGTGGTGGGTCCGTCTTGAACTTAAACGAGCAGCGGACCCTGACCGATCCGACATCCAAGAACCGCTCCACATGGCGTCTGCCGACATGGTTCAAGCAGGCAGATGGTCTATCTCCGTTGAGCTATCATGCTTCGCCAGATCGTTGGACCGATGACGGCGACGCCGTCCAACTGCAATCGGTCGCCCGAGGTCAGGAGTTTGTGCTCGATTGCGAGAGCCGCCCGCAGGCTTCGGATTGGATTATGAAGCTGTTCGCAAAGGGCGGCGATATGGGGGATTGATCCTTAGGAGGCATTGTGGGCGACTTACGCACTGGTACTGATGATAGACGCCTGGGGTATTATCGAGGACCGGAGACGCGAAGAGATCGTCACCAATTAAGCGAGCCATCGCCGTCGAGGTTGATCTCAATGAATTCACTATGCCTGATGCGGACTGAGGGGTATTGATGATATTCAATGGGTTATCGGTGCTATGGTCATTTTGCCTCCTTAGCTGTCGCACATTGCAATAAAGTCTTGAGTTTTTCGTAGTAAATTCAGCCTGTACTTTAACGGCGTTGGCACAAAAGTGTCGTACTTAAGGCTTTCATCTTTGCGTCTGGAAATGCTGATTATGGTATCACTACCAAGAACTGTGGCTACTATATACGCAATCTGGAATGAGCCGACGTTACGTTCATTTATTGGGCCTGACCATTCCTGCCCTTTTGATATTAATTGCGTGACTTCGACGGCTTTGTCGTATCTGTATTCATTTCCAAACGTATAGTAATTGTAGGCGTACGCTTGAGTCGGGCAGCTTCGATTTTCGGTTGTATCGCATCTTCGATCCAATATTGTGTTGGTGGCTCCATAGACAGTTCGCGTTTGAATGGGGGGCTGTTTCAGAGAGGCAAGCGAATCTTCTATCCACCAAGTCCATCTGTATAAACTACCTACGGCCTGCGCGGTCAAATTGTCGGACGCAATCTCAATTATATAATTGTGGTTGAGTAGCTTGTCTAAGTTTTCTCGACCAGTGTCCAAATCAGATGAAATTTCGGCGTAAACTTTATTATCCTTGAGATAAGGATTCAATCTCTTGGGTAAACCGATTGTCTTTTGGCTGTCATTGGTATTGATGCGGAAGTAGGAACATTCATTTTCTGTGTTCGGTTTATTTAACGTTTCTTCGGCAAAAGCGGCGCTAGAAAAGCACTTCGCGCCAATAACGATTGCGCCCACCGCTCTATAAAAAGTTCCTGATGTTTTTCTAGTTTTAACCATATTCACCCCTGCCTTTTAATCACGTAGTTCTTGAAAATGATCGTCGCAAATATATGTCTCGTATTTCTATCGTACTTGCTTTCTTTGGCGAAAACTATTTCCGCCTAAACGTCTTCGAGAATGCATCCACGAGCGGCCTTACGAGATAACTCATGACAGACCTATCTTCAGTCGGGATAACGACTTCCGTTACCATCCCAGCCTGAAATCGGACTGAGAAATGCTAGGCGGTTTCAACCTCGTCTGGTAGATTGAAGCCATTGATCTAGACTCGACGGCAATGACCAACTGGCTCGTATTCATCTATGGGGATCTATCCCGCACTGTGCCTGAAGGCTCCGATGACGTTCGTCTTTGGCAGAACGAGGGCTATGAACTCGTCTGGGATAAGGCTCCGTCTCAGTTCGAAGGCCAGGCTTTCGCCGCCATCAATCATGGCTGCATGCCGGACGATTACGATGATCGACTGATGCCCGGTCTTATCTGGGAGCCAATTACGCTCTACCGCTCTGTGTCCATTCAGGAACTTGAGGCTATCGTAGTTGCTGGCGATATCAGTGGCGGCGGGAACCTGTTCAATGAATTCGACCCTCGGCCATTTGTCTTTTTCGCAGACAAGCTGAACGAGCAGACCATCGGCCAGGGGGAGCGTGCAGACCGTGTTGCTGAATACCTTGCTATTAAGTCGTGCTTTGATGAAGGTATGACTCGTGAGGAGATGGCTGCGTCAGTTCGCCCGCGTTACCTGGATCTATATGCTGAAGAGCGTGAAGCGCGTGAACGGATGACCTATACGTCTTGCGTGATGGAGACCACGCCGATGAAGATAGGTTTCCGTTATTCGTGCGAGGATGGCGGCCGAACGGGCATGAACGGTGACAACGAGTACGGCCTGTTTCCAGGTCAGGTCAAAACGGATCAGATCGTTGCCTTGCATTGGGTGAAGGACCGCGAGATCGTCCATCAGACCACGTTCGATGAAGTTTCAGACATCCTGGATCAGCTGAGAGACGAGCGAACCCCTGCTGAGGCTCCCGTATTCTGATCGCATCGACGATCAGAACTTTGGATTGGCGTAGTAGACAGCTTCGGTCGTAAGTGGCTCCCAGCCTTCAATCCAGACGCCTGCAAAGTCCATCGCATCCTGCATGTGCTCTGGATTAAGCTCGATATGACCATTTGGGAGGACGACGACGAGCGATTTTACGAAGTCGGCTTCAAATGCGGCCCGAGCGCGTTCCTTTGATGCGCCCGTCAGGAAACGCAGGAAGTGTTCGATGTCGCCTCCGACCTCCTTGCCCTCCATTCGGTGCTGAACGACATTGAGGAGATCTTCCACGGCAGCGGCCTGCAGTTCGTCGTCAGACATGTGCTCAGTCGAATAGAAGCTGTCATCGTCATCACGGAGGTTCCAGCAGAGGCGTTCGTTGATGACATCATCTGCCGTCTCGATCTGGTCGGCGCGTTCCTTAAGTGCAGCCGCAAGGGCTTTAATATCGACATCTTTCATGTTCGACCCGTTCAGCGCGGCTTCATAAGCGGGCCATTGACGTCGTAATACTCGTCCTGTTCGGGATTGGCTTCATTCTGAAAATAACCGCCGAAGCGTTCAGCTAGGTCTCGCATGATCTTGGGGCCGTTGCCGTGCTCGCCGAGTACCATGTACGTATAATCGATTTTGTCCCCAATGTATTTGGCTGCTTCGGTTTCATCATCGACACCAAAAGAATGATGGATGCGAAGTTCGCGGTTGTTACGACGATTGTGCGGGTCCTTGAATGCAATAGTGAAGTGATGAGTATCCAGAATCCATTCGTCGCGGATGACTTCCGCTGGACGATCACTTGCATTCTGCAAAAACGAGCGAATCTCACCAATGTCGAGATGACCTGCAGAGGTAAGGGTTACATCAACCGTCATATTTATCTCCTTTGGATGCGATTTACGGAATTATTCCAAATAATGCAAGCGGGAGTGAATAAATCCAATTAAAGATCGTCGCCCGAATATTCATTCCATGCAGCTTGCGAAACAGCGTCCGCAATTAATTCCGTGTCACATGCATAGAGGCCGGAACAAGAGAAAGCGTTGATCTCCAGAACGCGTGCTTCTTGCTTGCCGTTGATTTCTGTCAGGGCGATATCGCAGGTGTAGACGCGATCCGCCTGCCATTCCCTGCGGCCGACTTCCTCGGCCAGCTCAAGGCATGCGGGATGGACGTCAGAGCGGACGTCGAGCGTATTGTCCCAGCTGTAGGCGCTGCCAGTCACGACCTTGCCTTCCGAGATGATGAAGCGGAACTCACCCAAGATCGGCTTTGGCTTCGCGACCACGATCAGGTCTTCTGGAAACACGTTGGAAAGCCGCTCAAGAGAGTTCGTTTCGTGATTGAAATCGCGTCCCGTGATCACAAAGCCCGTGAAGAGTTTGGTTACGGCGTTCGGACGAATGAAGACAGCATCACCCCACGCCTTCACACCTCGACGGCGGAATTCTGCGTAAGGAACGATCACGAAGTCATCGTTGAGCAGGATGTCGCCAAGAAAAGGCGAATAGGCCGCATATGAAAGGTTTTCCGTGCGCAGAAAAGCTCCTGGCTGCCATTTGCCTCGGCGGAGTTTGGTAACCTGATTGACAAACTGAACGGAGCCATAGGTGACAACGCATTCGTTCTCCCATTGTGGTAGGTCAGAAAGCGAGCGGTCTTCATCGTTGTACGAGAGCACGGCGACTTCGTAGCCACGCATTTTAAGGGCTTGCACGAGGTTTGGACGTCCAGTCGGCAGGGCGCGCTGGACTAAATGATCATGGACAACCCATTTTACGTTTTTCAGCATACTCAAACCTCAGAAAATTGCCGCATGGCATGGTGCTTTTCATTCTATTGGTTTTTCATTTTTAAAAATAGGAATTTTGCCATGTCGCATGATCGTAAGTCATTGTTGGAATCGCTACGCGGAATTTTGCTCAATTGTCGCGAGCGCGCTGGTCGAGAAATCGTTGTTTCTGAGGGTGGGGTCGAAGTGAAAGGCTTCTTCGGCGACAAGTCTGAAATGACCAAAAATGGCGATGCCATTTTACTGCCTATCGATGGTCTGCAGGATCTCTTCCAGAACACGAATATCCGTAACTACAACTATCGCGCAAGCGCCTTGGAAATCAGCGTCCCAGGACTTGGCGACTGGTCGTATGAAGTTAAGGATGACTCGATCAGCATCAAGACAAAGCGGACGCCAAGACCGTGCATTGAAGCGGTTGTTCCTGGTTTAGGGAATGACCTCGGGCGCATGCGTTCGCTTTATGATCAGGGTGGCTTCAACATCTTTGTCGCCTGTGAAGGTGAAGCCCGAGCAGCAGAGCTGATGCAGGCAATGATTGCCGAGCGTCGTTCTCTCAAGCTCCCGACCGTTGCACACTACGCCCCAGTCACCGAACGCTATCGCTCAGACATAGTTTACTCGATGCCGCAGGACGTGGACGTTGATAACAGTGCAGAAGGTATGAAGTGGAACATTCGTCAGGTGACGGAGAGGCAGGCTGCTGAGGTTGCCGTTGCGAAATCCAAGTCTGCCAAGGAGGCTAACGTCTACATTTTCCATTCGGAGGCACACGCCAAATGGTTTCGGCAGATTGAGCAATTCGACCGCCAGAATTATCCATCTATTATTTTCACGGTTGAGCTGGAAAAGTCAGAGCCTGTCGGCAAGATAGGATTTGTGTCTTCTCTTGGTCCTCTTCTGCAGGTCGGATCGAAGTTTGAGAACGCCCCTTGGGATATCTTTGAAGAAAAGCGTAAGGCACGCGCTGCTTCTCGCCCCTCGAAGCCAAAAACCTGGCATCAGACGACTGCATCGGTAGCGGAGGCATTCATTGCTCGTGAAGCGCCACGTGGGTTGTTGAGCAGTGAATCGCTCTATTTCCATGGGCCGATTGCCTATGCCGTTTTTTATAGCAATCCGGTAGCAGCCTTCGTTGACCTTGCTGATGGTCGGACGGCACTTTTCACTGGTCGCAATCACAGCCTTGGTGGAACGGCTGCTGGCACCGCTTCTAGCGCTATCGGCGATGTCGAAGTTGCCGCCAGGAACGGTAAGTTTGAGCGCTTCAGAGTTGACGATCTTCGCGACTTCATCACCTGGGGCGGCGTACAGTTGGCGGAAATTCCGAGACGGTGCAGGTACTCTAAAGACGAGGAGGCTAGACCGCGAGGCGCGTCAGTGGACTTCGAAAAGTTGGCTACATGGATTGAGGAGAAAACGGCTCATCTGCAGGCCGAAATCGAAGAGTCATTGAAGACCAAGGTTGGGACTTTTCGTAAAGCGAACGCCTATAAGGCGATGGCATACCATGCCGAACTTCGTAATCAGTTGTCGGAGTTCTTTGGCGTCGAACTTCCGCCTGTAGCTGATCCGGCCGAATATCGAGCAATCGGTGCCGAGCACGAAAAGCTCGCTAATCAGCGGCAGAGAAGTCTCGAACAGAAGAAGCGCGAGGAAGTCGCCAAGGCCAAGGAAAATGACGAAGGGATCACATTTCGCATGTGATCCCTTCTAAGCGGTGATTAGGCGCGGAACTTGCTACTCATGGGGTGCCGCCAATCCAGGCCAATGAAAGCTTTCCGGTGAATTTTTGGTCCTGGGCACGCCTGGAACCGCTTGTATTCCATGAAGCGGACACGACTGCGCACCGTCTTTACAAGATCAAGCGGATAGCTTGTTTCCGTAGCAATTTGATCGTCCGTAAGGCTTTCCTTGTGGTCGATCATGTTCCAAAGAATTTTGTCGAGCACTGCATAATCAGGAAGGCTGTCACTGTCCTTCTGACCTTCTGCAAGTTCAGCAGAAGGTGGGCGGTCAATCGTCTTGCGGAGTGCTTCGACGGCATTCTTATCGAGGGCAACCAGCTTGTGGCCGAATGCTCCTTTGAAAATTTCTTGCGCATCGATATCTGTAAGCGTTTCCGAGCCGCGTAACGCATTGCTCCCGATCCGGTGGCGGAACTCCAGAAGCTCGAAAACTTCAGTTTTGTAGAGGTCTTTGAGTGGATTGAATCCGCCACGCATGTCACCATAAAGCGTCGCATACCCCATGGCGATTTCAGACTTGTTGCCCGTCGACAGGATCATCGAACCGAATTTGTTCGAGAAAAACGACAGGATGTCGCCGCGAAGCTGCGCCTGCAGGTTTTCTTCTGCCACGTTCGTCTTCTGACTTCCAAATGCCTCTGTGAAGCCAGTCAAGAAGGTGTCGTACATTGCTTGAACAGGCATCGTATGAACGCGAGCGCCGCTTCCCATGCCATGGCCGAGCAGCTTGGCAAAGTCATTCGAGTCATCCGAAGTGAAGCGGGTTGGCATCGTGATGAAATCGACATTGTCGACGCCGAACACGTCTGCAGCCATCAGGCCGACCAGCGCCGAGTCTGCACCGCCCGACAGGCCGAGAACAACCTTCTTGAAGCCGTTCTTGTGAACGTAATCGCGCAGGCCGATACAAGCGGCAGTGTAGCGCTCGATGTCGAAAGCCTGCTCCATTGGTGCCTTGGGATTGACGATATGCCAGCCATTCTTGTCTTTAGACAATTCAATGATGGCAACGCCTTCCTTCCAAGGTTCCATTTCATGGTAGTTACCTTGGCCGTCGAGCGCGGCAGATGCGCCGTCCCACACCAGCTCGTCATTGCCACCAACCTGATTAACGTAGATGAGCGGGATATGGCTCTCCATAACGCGGTCTTCGAAGACTTTGCGACGGTAGGCAGCTTTGGCAATGGAATATGGACTGGAATTGATCGAGATCACGAAATCAGCATTGTCGCGATCAGCCGCCTATCAAGAACCAGGCCTTCCTTCATGATCTGGTCGAACTGGCCAGAGCCGTGATATAGACGCATCTCTCAATCCTTAATTCCACTGTGACCGACCGGGTCGATGTCGCCTCTTTCTATGCTGCTAAGGCCACGTCCTCGGAATGTTCTTTAGGCATGGACCCGTGCGTCTTTGTCTTGGAAGTCGACGAAGACACCCTCATCGCAGACGAGGACAAGATCTGGTCAGTCATCAGGAATGATTTTGAGTTCGGCCGACTGGGCTTTGATGACGGCGACGATGCCGAGCTACACGACGCCTTTGATGCCGCTATCGCCCAAAATGGTCATGTTTTCAGACGGTTGATGAGCGACATCTATGTTGAAGACACGGATGAAAACTACGATGCCTTTGTTCAAGGGATGCGGGCTTTCGTTCTACGTGCCTACAGCTGGGAATGGAGCGAGGAAGCCTGTCAGGAGGAGTTTGAGGCTATCAATAAGCTCTGCGATCTGGCTCGCTCAACCGTCAGTCATGACTGGATGGCGCGTAACTTCACTGAATATGCAATCACCTGCAGGACAATGGATGCGATCTCTCCTGATCCGTCATCTGCAGGTAATCGAATTGTTGGTGCGATCTGCCTCCGAATGAATTCAGATGGCCTGAAAATTGAAGACATCGAGGCGGTCGGTGATGTGACCAAAGACGATGTCAAAAAATTCGTGGCAACTTTCAAGGAAAAGGTCAGAGACATTACAGGTTGCCGCGTAACAGGTGGAACTGGGAAATTCGAAATTAAGGAATTTCAATTCCAGTCACCTAAACTGGGCATGTAAACTAATCTGATGCGAAAAGCGGTTTATGCGATGCATTTTTGCGGTCGCATTTAGGTATTCTCCTCTTGAAAAGAATTTCCATGCTGGCTATTTGATGGAAGTCATGCAGGGGATTCATATGATACGTAAAACTTTTGTCACCGCTACTCTCGGTATAGCAATGCTGGCTCCAACTGCGCTGAAAGCTCAGGGTCTTGAGCCATTTGAAGCTTATTGGGTTTTTGTGGGTGCAACGAAGGGATCTTACGAAGAGAGCGGTGCAAAGGGGCGCGCAATCGAAAGCGCTGCTCGTAAGTGCGGTTTTGTAGCTTCGAGCGAGCCTTCCTTTAAGTTCTCCAACAAGACAGGTATGACGTTCTACTTCCTCGAAGACTATTTTTCACCGCAGGTTCACGGAACCAAGGCTAAGGCTAAGGCAGAAGCTGTTCGCGATAAGGTGAAGAAGTGTATCCCCGATGCCTATGTGAAAAAGGCGTGGTATGCGGGAGAATAGAGTAGTCTCGTGCACATCAGTCTTCAGGGCGGTCCAAGCGGCCGCCCTCTTTGTTTGTGGTGCCTTAGCGAGAGACTTCGATCTCTGCGGAAGGAAACGCCTTGCAGGCAAGCAGGTACTCCTCGACGAACTGCACGAGAATCTCGTAGTTGCCCCACCCGTTCGAGGGATTGAAGGTTTTGAAGTGCTCAGGGTCGGCCCGAAGGACTTCCAGCCCCTTAGTAAGCGGAGCAACCAGGTCTCGTGCGAACCTCAAGCCTACCTCGTCGGGTCGCCACAGCGGCTTGTAGATGCCAGCTGCATCCGCCATGTCCCTGAGGTTGTGGGTGATGTTTCCCTCGTAGAGGTGGCCTCCTCTGGCTTTGACGGTCACAGGCTCTCGACCAGGATTGCGGCGGTCCCACTCGTTGCGTGAGATGCGCTTCGATTGGCCGTTCTCGCGGATGAAGATTTGAGGCCCGCTGACACTGCCAAACGGGCTGTCGCCTTTCAGAAAGACGTCCAGGCTCATGTCCGTTCTCCGACTGCGGGTCCCAAAGCCTGCGCCCTAGACCTTGAACTCGGCGTAGTCAATTTTTGGGAATGGGTCTTTCGCAAGGCCCGCTTGAACTACGGTGTGGATTCGTCCTTCCGTAATTGGCTTGGCTTTCCCGTTCTTGTCCACGAGGAACCATTGCGTGCCTTCCTTTCGGAATGCTCCGCCAGCTGCAATCACGCGACCTACGCGCTGGTTATCCTTGTTTGCGCGCAAACTGGCGATGTGATTTTCATTCAATCCAGCGTACAGTGGTTCAGTGATCCGCTCAAGCAACGGGTGGATGTCTTTGAAGCTCTGCCCGATGTCGTCGCCAATTGGCAGGATAAGGTGAGTGTGATTGATGGTGCCGCCTGCATCTTGAGCGATTTCCAGCATCTGCTGTTTTCGTTCAGAAGGGATATCCTTATAGTTGCGCAGCGTTTCGAAAGTCAGATCAAATTCAGCAAATAGTTTTCCCGACCTTCGTTTGATGTCGACGCGATACCAGCCGCCATTCATAAGCGGATTCCATGTGCTCTCCTTCAGAAACCAGTTCGCATATTTGACTTCGAGTTTGAGGGCTTCAGGAGTTTCTTCTCTGATCCTGATAGGTGGCGCACTCGTGTTTCTGTGCCTGTTGGGGGTGTGATGCATAATGAGATCGTTGACTTCAGCAGACCATGCCACCACACCCTGGCGTCTAGCCGCATCGGAATGCTGCACGAGCTTGATTGCTTCGTTGAGATCGGTGGTGTTTGGTGTCTCTTCGTCAGCAAACAGCACAAGCACGGCTTGCGAAACATCGCCTAGGCCGAGAACAGCAGTGACGGAGTTGCGGCCAGCAATTGCAATGCCGTTGGCGAACGACTTGGCGTGCGAGAAATCATGATGCCAATGCAGTTCGAAGCGCCCTTCTCCCAGTTCTTCAGTCGTCGTGATGACCTCGTCAGTCACCCTGTCGGAAAGCGTAACGCCTTCGCTGGTGCGGACGAGCCATCCAAGGCCGTGAAGAAGTTTAGGTGTCGCTTTCTCGGTCATTGGGTCTCCAGCTTGGTTCAGATGCGAAGTGAATATTAAATGCGGAGATTATTGTCAATAAATATCGCTATCTAGCCGCGTTCAAAACCCAGCGCCTTGAGATTGGCGGGCATCGCGGCGGAATATGTGATAATTAATTACAAAAATGCCGTAATTTGAATATAGAATAATGGGGTCACATTGCGAGAAATTTGCTGGGGTGGCATTATTAAGCAAAAATGGATTGTCGTCATGCGTATTGAAATCATCGCCCCCTTGGCTGCGGGGAAATCAACTCTTGTCCAACATCTGTCCGGCCATGGTTTTGAGTTGGTTACGGAAGATCTGAGTACGAATCCGTTTTTGGAGCTTCGAAAAATCGATCCGGAGACCTACACCCTGCCCTGCCAGGAAAAATTCATCGCGGACAAAATATCCTCGCTTGGCGCTGCGATTGAAAACAGTCAGCAGGACATCATTGCTGATTTCAGCGTTTGGACCGAGCGCGCGTATGCTCGTCATCTAATCCCGACCTATGCCAGTGAGCTTAGTCAGATGAGCCGCCAGGTTGACGATTTTTATGAGAAGTACGGATTGCCTGATCTGTTGGTCTGCATGGCGATCTCAACTGGCGAGCAGATTGAGCGCATCAAACAGCGTGGTCGAAGCTTCGAACAGGTTCACAGCTATGACTATCTGCATCGTTTGAACGAGCAGATCGAGCTGGAGGCTTCTCTAGCGGTTCTCACTGGGGTCAAGGCGCTGGTGTTGGATGCTGGTAAGTTGGGTAGCGATGCGATGGCCGCCGCACTTCTGGACGAGGTTTCCAGAATGCGGCCGCAGGTAATTGCCGCATAGATAGAGGATGGCGACATTGTCGTCGTTGGACGATGCGCTGAAGATCATTGACAATCGAGGACGGCGCGGTAGTTCCTACTACGCAAATTCCACCACGAACTCAGCCACGGAGCCGAATTGAAATGGGTTCCGTGGCTTTTTTGGTAAGAAGGCTGTTGGAGTAGTGGTAATCACTCTTCAGGATTTTGGCTCCAGAACAGCCACACCTCAATCATTCTTTGCTCGTGGCTCCAGGAACTCCAGCAGGAGCATGGAAAGCGTGCCGCCAGTTGCCGAATAGTGCACTTGGTCGCCCTTCTTGATGAAGGTTGCCAGATTGGCCTTGGAGACGCTGTCGTAAACGCTGATCTTCTCAGGCTGCTGGTAGATCACAACGTTGCCTGCGGTCACGCATTTGACTTCATCAAATGGCCGCTCGCAGTTGTCGAAGGACTTCTTTTCCAGAGAGGCGAGCCTGTCATAGAGGCGCACGATTTGGGAGCTACGGCTCTCAGTGTCGTTCTTGATTTTGGTGGTCAGCCCACCAATGACCAGAAAGATCAGAGCGGCAACAACACCAAAAAATACGAGAGGCGAGCCTTCTCTTTCCATCATTCGATTCCTTTGATGTTTTTTACTCAACTGTGGACGGGATTTCGGCGTCCGTGGTGGCTACTTGAGCGCCGCCAAAATTCTCATACGCATCGATGGTCGCCAGCGACACGAGTATCGCAACAATCATTCCGAAAACTAAGAAGCCTGCAATTTTCCTCGCCATATCGCTGTTCCCCTTTATGTGCCAGTGTCTTCAGCGGAGTTTTTATTCTCTGAATGCGTTCTTGAATGCGTCGGTAGTCACTGATTTGAATACTGGAAAATTAAGGGTGTAAGTGCCGTCTTTAACAGTTCCTGACGCCACCATCTGACGAGAAGTCCCGTCGTAGAAATTGAGTGCACTATCGAGTTTTACGATCAGATATCCCTTGTTTGAATAGCACTTGGCTTCTTCAGGAAGAGGGATAGAGGATACATTTTCGCACAAAATTGGTTTTGCTGAACGGAATGCGTTGGCAGCATATGCCGCCTGATGTTTCTCAGTGAAGAATGCCGTCAGCAGCATGGTCCCAATAAGCGTTCCTACGCAGAGTACCAGGACAACTGGAATAAAGAATTTAGAGTCACAGAATTTTTGGAACATCCTTTAGTCCTTCAGGTGGAGGCTGAATTGTGTTTAAAGGAATGATCTAATGAAAATGCGGGCTGGTCAACAGAATTGCGAAAACTGATCCATTAACCGAATTACATGGACATGATCCGTTCATTGGCCATTTCTTCCAGTCCAAGAACCTCGATGGCCTCAATTGCTCGCGGATAGATTTCATCCAGAAATTTCTGATATCTCCAGCCATGGCTGTAGTCGAAGGTCGCATATAGCTCTGGATCGTAACTGGCACCGTCCCAATGGCCTTCTTCAAAGTGTCTGAGCGTTGTCAGAAAGCTTTCCACATCGGGAAAGCGCTCAAACCTCGGGTTGGAAAACTTCCTTTTAGTCGTGTCAAGGAAGTCCTCTTTGAGAGTGGCTTCATCTGAAAATCCGCCAGCATCGAGGAAACGGCCATCGGGTGAAATGACATAAGCATGGACAGGATGGGGCCAGAAGCCATTTTCAACTCCCCTATGGTCTAGATCGACAATTAAAGCCCCGATTTCCCAGCCGAGTGTACGGCTTAACGCGACCGCCATCGGATAGCATTGGCCGTGTTTGAATTCTGATATCAGACGTTCAGGATCGGGTGTGGTGGTCATTGGATTCTCCGTACTCGTTGTCATTTTGCCGAGATTTAAAGCAAGGAAAAAGGATGGAACCGGAGGCCGCGCCCGCCAAATTGCTAGGGAATAATGTTGACGAACCTTGAATTTTCCACATAGTTAATTATTAGAAAGGTGCGGTTTAATATGGAAAATTCAGGATTTAAAATTCTCGCTTCAGCTTTCGGTGCTGTTCTAGCGCTTTCTGCTGGCGCTTATGCGGCCCCTGCCCCCGATCTATCCAAGACGCCACGAAGTCAAGCGCAGCAGGCTTTCTGGGGGCGTTCGAGCTGTCTAAATACGGTGAACTTCAAATATGTGAAGCCTAGCCACAAGGTTGAGAACCACAAAAATATTCAGGGTTTCACAAAGAAGAAGCTTCGATCAAATCAAAAGCTTGGAGGCCAGACTCGCTTCTCAGGCTTGACCTGGACGATCAAGAATGTGCAACTCGGATGCGGTATGGGCATCGAAATTAGAGTCCAGCATCGTGCTCCTATCCGAGTCATCATGCCGGACAAGAAATCGATGCTCTCATGCAATTACAACGGCGTCTTGAAGCACGAGATGGAACACGTGGCCATCTACCGCGACACTCCACAGGAGTACGAGAAGAAGTTCAAAGCGATCCTGTCGACCTCGAATGCTGCGGCCGCCAGCAGGCAGCTAGGGCGTCTTGCGGGCGAGATCAGCGCTGAGATGAAGCGGCGGAACGAAAGGTTCCACGACAAGCACGGAGCTATCTACTATCTCAAGAAGGGATGCGGCTAGGCACTGACCAAGCCGCATTTGTCGTTATCGTTTGGTGACTTCGTACTCTATGTCTTCCAGCAGAGGAAAGTCAGTGTCCGCAGTTGGGGTGTAGGGACTTTCCATCGCTAAGGTTGGATCGGGGAGAAGCGCGGCAAGGACCGTATCAACGGCTTCCAGATTGCCTAGTTCGGCTTGCAGATCGTCTTCTAGTGCCTCTATGCGGCCAATGATCCTTTGCCGTTCGGTATAGAGGTCTTGAACGGCGTCGGTCTCAGTAGGCGCAGCGCTCGTTTTGTCGTGTACTTGGGCTTCTGGGAGAGGCTTTGGGCGACTTTTGTTCTCTGTCTTGGCCTTGGCGGGCTTCTTAGGGGCTTTTGGCTTCGGTTTGGCCTTAGCCGTGGTTTTGTCTTTGCGCTTCGGTTGAGCCGTCGCAGGTTTGGCTTGGACTGGTGTTTCTGCGCGGACGGCGACGGGCTTCGCCTCTTTGGTGGTCGATGCAGCTTGAGGCTGGCTGGCCTGTAGGCGCTTTTCGAGTTGTTCGGTGCGCTCGCGCCTTAACACGCGTCGAGCCTTGATTTGTTCCAAAATCGTTTTGGGCTTTTTGTTTCTTACGTAGCTCATGGAGGTCTCTTTCAGAATGCTCAGGCTCGAAGTGTCGACCTGCCTAAGGCGGTAATTTCCCAGAATACGATCTTGTTGCCTTTGGAGTTGGTATGTTCGGTCTTCGAAACCAGCTCGTGATTTTGAAGGCGATACAAGAGGCTGGAAACGCGGCTATTGACGATGTTCATGGGGGTACCGTTGCCAAGCTCAATGGGGTGGTTCTTTAATAGGCCTGCTGCAATGGTGTGAACCTTTGCTGGGCCTTTTAACTCACTCAGAGCAGTTAGCACCGCGATCCGTTTGTCGAAGCTGTTGAAATAGATATTCAGCTTCCCTCTTAAAGCCACGTGATCTTTGGCGGGTCTAAGAGGTATTTCTGAGCGCTCAACACCAGACTCTGGAGCCTTGGGTGGCTGAGTTGCCGGAGGTGTTTGAACGGAGGGAGATGCCTGAAGGGATGGAGGCGGCGGTAGCTGAACTCTAGGCCGCTTGATGGCCCCCTCGACAGAGGTCGGGTGAAATGGAAGCGCTATATGATCGGGGTCGTGGACTTTGAGCAACCTGTCAGTTGCCGCAATCTGGCCCTCGATCTCGATAACCTGGCGAATGAGTTCCTGACGTTTCAGGAGTAGGTTGTTGCGGATTTTCCGCAGGTTTGCAGTCAATGCTGCCTTAGGGTCTGCCATGCAAAGGCCTTACAACAACGTCTTAGTGGGCTGATACCAAACCTCATATACGACGCAAGGGTCAAATCATGAGATCGCATTCGATTTGATCGCTCTAGCGGTTAATGAAGCGTTGATAAAGACCAAAATTAGACGATAAGCGGAGTCATTCGGCTTTTTCGGCCAGAAACTTTTCCTTGAAATCCGAAACCGCTCCCTGATCTCCGAAATAGGAGGCGTCGATAGCGTTGCTTGTGTCCCTTCGCTTGAATTCGGCAACGAGAATGGGCGATCCAGCTCGATAGACGCGCCAAGAACCAATCTGCTTTTCTCGATAATAAACAAAACGGAAGTTCGCTTCATCGAAGCAATTTCCAAGTTCACTAATTTCTTCCGAAGGTTCGAGAGCGACACCAGAGCAGATTTTCAGATTTTTCGCACTGGAAATGCGATCATAAAGATCCGAATGGGTCGAATTTTCATAATTTCGAGCTGCAATAACATGAAAAGAGTACACGCCAACGCAAATTGAAGTGATAATTCCGAGCAATGCAGGTGCGATTTTACGACTGGTATCCATTTGGATCGGCTCCTTTGGGATTAAGTCGCAAAATATATCGGTTCTGTCAATAAAAACTATGTATATTCAAATTAGCATTGGAGTCACTTCAGCGAAGTCCTCGTATTCGCTGAAAAAGGTGTCGAGGTTTCTGAATTTGATTCCGGAATGCTTCTCGATCAGCTTCAGTTCGATCTTTACGTCGTTGAGCGATGAAGCTTCACATTCAATCAGTCGAGCCTTGTTCGATACGCTGGAGATGCTGGCCAGGAGCGCCATCGTAAGGGTCTGCTGCGCTCCTAGAACGTCGGTTCTTGTCAATCCTGCCTTGAATGGGATGAGCGCCTCGGCTGACCCAGGCGCGGGGGAGGATGCACCTACAGCAATATCGAGATCGCTGAACACCGCGCTGTCAGACCGAGAATAATATTTCGCGTTCTTTTTCTGGACGAACAGAAAGAACGCAAACTTTGAGAAGAGTGACACCTCGGACATGTCGCGCTTTCGTAAGGACATCGCCTGCAATCCAGGTCGGATATTGCGGTGATAGATTTCCTTAACTTCAGCCACCTCCTCCTTGGTTAGATCAGATGTCAATTTCCACGCGATTTCGTAACCCATCCGGAATCTCCTTTCTCTTAAAATATTTGTAACGCTCGGAAAATCAAACAATAAAATGTTGACGGCAGAAATATTTAATTATAGATATGGCTTATGTCTTAAAGATAGAGCATACAATATCCCGCCCGACGTCGACTATGGTGGGGGAAACCAATGCGAAATCTTTCGGAATAGAAGTGACGCTGCGCAACCTTGTATGGCATGCCGCGTTTTCTGACGTTCAATTCGTCGGACGTTTCCATGCAAAGTCCTGCATGAGCGCCTGGTAGGAGGGGTTCGATTCCCCGTTCGCTTCGAAAGGCAAGGCTCATGTCGTTAAGGCGGCATGGGCTTTTTTTTTATTCACTCGGCCGTTTGTCTGTTGCGACTTCTCCTGCGCATAATTTCTGTACTCAGGAGTGATTGGCAAATGAAGAACCTAGACGACGTCCTCCTAGGACGCACAGAACAGCATCTCGAAACAGTTTATGAGCGCAATTGGCTTCAGCACATACGCGATCTTTCGAGGTTGGAATTCCTGGGTCGGCAAAGTGAAGGCGACGAGTATGATCCGGCGCAGCAGAGTGCCAGATTGCTGATGATCGAAATCCAGAAGTGCTCCGAACAGTTCGAAAACGGCGATCTCTGTGTCGATCTCAATACAGAAATGAACCTCTGGATACGAGAAAACTCGACGAACGCGGCCGACTGGGCTGCAGTCGATGACGTTCAGGGTGCTTTTCGCTCTGAGGTGAAGAAGGTCATGCCTGCACTCGCTGTGCTTGGCGACGATGTCGACTTCTCGGTGCTGGCCAACGTCTATGGCAGGCTGGTGGGCCGTGTGCCTGCGAACAAGCGTGCTCGCTTCAATTCAGGCATTCTGGATGGCGATGAGCGTGCAGAGATCGGTCGTGGTAGCTGGCAGGATCGCATTGCGCAACGCCTTGGTCGCCCAGAGCGTCATCCTGTTTCAGAGGAGCTGGTGAATAAGACGGCCATCAGTGTCCTTGAGCAGTATACGGCGGGCATCATGAATGGGGACATCGAGGTTTCTCTCACTCGTGAAAGTGAATTGGAAAATGAGGGCAAGGTCAGGTTTGATCTGTCGATCAACGAAAATGCGGCTTTGTCGTCAATGAGATTGTAGGAAGGATATCCAGATGGAAAATGAAAACGGTAACCTCGTTCATGTGAGCGCCTGCGAAATCGAATTTTTTGACGAAGATCCAGACGGTGAGCCTGATCGTGCTGGTGACGGATATTACTTTCGAGTACCTGGCGACGACAGCTGGAGCGGCCCTTGGCATTCTGAGGAAGAGGCCGAAGAGGAGTTGAAAGAGCAACTCGAACTGAACGAAGAACGAGCAATTGAGCGGATATTTGCGGACGAAGGTTGGCTTGGCGTTATTGGCCAGAAGGATACGGTTTCATATCTGAATAAGATTGAAGATCGTTGGTTCTCAATCTCCATTGGCGAGAAAAACGTCGTTTTGTCCGAGCGGACGCGCAACCAAAGTTCTCCGATCCGAGCTGTGATTGAGGTTGAGCAGGACGACACAATTTACGGATTGCATCTGCAGGCTTTGAAGGAGTCTCTCGGAGTTCTCAAAGCAGCTCTTGAAATTGAGGTCCCCGCTCCGAGAATGTGAGAATCCTCATATAATTAGTTTGAGGCCTCGCTGGGTTTTTATTGGCGGGGCCATTTTATTTGGTCAGAATGCTCTTGTAACAAGGAGTTTTCATGTCCCAAATTCTGACTGGAACCGGAAACAATCGCAGTTTTCTGATGATCGACGATCTGCGTCCAGATGAATTGCGAGTCATGAATTTTATGCTGCCGATGTCGGGAGATTATCCGAACATTGAGCGCTGGTATCTCGATAAAGTCGTCCCCGGAATTAGAGCGGGCACGCGGCATTTCGTGAAGGTCGAGCGCCATGGCCAGCTGGTTGCTCTAGGTATCGCCAAGAACGAAGCGGACGAGAAGAAAATTTGCACTCTGCGCGTTGCTCCAGAGTATGTTGGCCGAGGAATGGGATTCCTCATCATGGATGACATGTTGCGCTGGCTCGACGAAGACCAGCCTCACGCCACTGTCGGCGCACACAAGCTCCCGCTCTTCCAGCGGATGTTCGACCACTACGGGTTCGACGTGACGTCGCAGAAGGCTGATCTCTATGTGCCTTCCAAGATTGAGGTCGGCTTTAACGGTGCGCAGCTCGTCGACCAGTATGGTCAGCCTCTGAAGGCCTCCAAGTCAGTTTAACGCTTGCTGATACCAGTTCGGCAGATAGGTGGCGTTGGACGAGTAGGCGATGGCAAGTTTGGGGTGATGTGCAACCCATGCTTTTAAAGACTGCCAGGCCTTGCTTTCAGTGAATGTGGGTGAGTCTTGCACGCCAGCAATAGAGATGCCGAACTCTCGGGCGAGCGCTATGCTTTCTTCCGGTGTCAATCCTTCGAGGCGGATTTTGGCTTGGCCCTTTGGGTTGAACAGGCCAAACATCGCTGGTTTCCCCAGCCGCATGTACTCTGGGATCACGTCAAGCTTCACGGTCGGGCCAAGCGGGATGTTGCCATGGGGGATGACGCCCTGTGATGCTGTCAGGATTGGGCCGACAGCACCAATGCTGGCCGTAAATTTCAGGCCGCCGATTTCGAATTCATGGAATTTGGTTCTGTCCATTAAAAAGCGCCTGTCACCGACAGGCGCAATCTACGACTTCGTCGCCATTGGTTCAACGTTGCGGCGTCAATTACTCTTCTTCTTCGTCGTCGATCCGGTCACCAAGGGTGGTAATGAGGTCGGTCAGATCGCGATACTGCGCTGGGATGCGAGACAATTCCTTCTTGGCTTCGGCTTCAACGTGGTCGAACATTTTCTTCGTTGGGAGAAGCTTGGAAGTGTCCTTGGTCCTGATGATGAAGTCGCTTTCGAATAGTTCTCGCTGGAATGCGATGCTTTCAATCAAGCCTTCCAGCCGAGGGTAGTCCAGAGAGTATTGTATCTGAAGGTAATTGAAGCGCTCCGACAGGGATTTTGGCAAGTCCACAGGAGCGGTTTTGAGTGCTCTGAGGCGATTATCCATGTGGTTTTCGATGTCTTCGCGATTGTTCGTGAACCTTTCCTCCAACCATTCGGCGGCATAGCAGATGCCTTTGAGGTATCCGTTTGATAGATCGTCAGCCGAAAGCGTCAGGTCTCTCTCCAGTTGGAAAAGGTCGTCATCGATACTACCTGAAATCACACCAGAGGCGGATAATAGCTCCAGTGCGTTTGTGATCATATCGATACGCACCGTGTAGGCCATCCCCCGATTGGGATTAGGATAATGCATGCTGACTGGCATTCCGACATCCCCGCCGTGCTGGACGAAGAAGTCCAGAAGAGTCAGGTCTCGGAAATTTAGATTATGACCTTTGAATACATTCAGGATGATCAACTGGCGCTGTATGACTTCGCACATGCCATTATAGGCATACCGGAAACCATCATTGATGCGTTCTTCGAGAGTTGGACTTTCGTTATCATGCAATGTTTGTGTCACTTGGCTTCCTTCGGTGCGTGAAACTGCTCGTAGACGGTCTCGCTGTTCTCTTTGCCAGGGAACCATACAATCACATCTGTGTCGGGATCATAGACATACGGGGATCGATGGTAGCTACCCCACCAAAGAAAAAACCAGTAACGCACCGCCGTTCGGTAAAGAGGTAAATCTTTTTTGAAGCCGCCATGAGGCAGATACCGAAGACGTCGGATGGTAAAAACCGCACACTGATATGCATCTTTGAATACGATTTTGACGCCCCATCCTAAAAGGATAGCTAGAAGTAGCCAGAATGCCACACCACTCCAGTAGAAGAACGAATTAAGCACGGCGCTCACCTCCTCTGGAGTGTTGGGAGATGAGATCGTCCAGTTTTCCGGTTTCTTTAGCCTCAGCCCAAAATGTGAGAGGGATAGCTGTGGCGACGGCCACGTGGTTCATTTTCTGAGTGGGTGTGAGTTCATCCCATTCGGCGGTACTGCCATTGAGAAGGCTCATCATAAAATTGATGCCGTGTAGGTTTAGCTTCGTGAGGGCGATAAGTGGGGCCATGTCTGGCCGCGCCAGAATATCCCGCCAAATCTGATCCTTTGGCGGCGGTGGCGTATATTCCTGGACCTTACCTTCGAAAGGCGCGAAGAAATTGTACTCCTTCCCATTGACGACGACGTCCATGTAGTCGTCGTCAAAATAGGTGATTTTTCCGACACCATATTTCGTATTCACCGTCTGGCCTTCAGAAAAATTCATTGCCATCTCGCTCTCCTGTTGATCACAACAATTATCGGCAATTGCAGAGATAATCAACAAAATTCCACGAAATGTTAGGCAATAATTAATGTTCTCGTAGGCCCAAACGAATTCGAACTTTTAGGGCGAAGGCGAGTAAAAGATGTGGCTCGCTGCTCCAGCAGGGATGGTTCTGCTGGCCTTAAGCCTGCTCAGATGTTCTCGCCGCCTTCATACCAAAGGAAAAAATCGTCAGCGAATTCATCTGGAATTTTATTGGAATAGATCGGTGCGACTAACGCGTACTGGTCGAAGACGCTTTTGAGACCAAGAAGGATGCCAGTCCTGACTTCGATTGATGTAAGTGGGCGTTGAATATTCTCCGTATTTGCCGCGTCTTCCATATGATCAATCCATAGCAAAGCGTCATGATCATCTGGCCCTAGCTTCCTGGATAGATCGTGCCATGTGTGTGTTTCACCAAGCTGTTCTTTAATCTCTTGGCGGGCTGCGCGAGACCATTGTCGCCACACGCCAAATCGCTTCCGGCAGTCGAACTCATGTAACGAGGCTTGAACCAAAATATTGAATAACTCAAATGTAAACGATGCAGGATCGTTGGATCGAGAGCAAAGATAGCTCTGCTGAATCAAAGATAAGAGGTGCTGGCGTCCGACCGTGGCTGATTCAACGGATGGAATCCTCCCTGTTTGGAACAACTCCTTGTTGATTTGCAAAGATCCTGCTTCGACGGCTTCTCGGTTCATCCAGCAAATCGGGTTAAGCTGTGTAACTTTTTCAGGATTCTTCAGACCACCGATCCTAATCGAAATTGGCGTCAGATGGCCCCATCGAAAATCAGCTGCCAAAGCTGCTTCTTCCCAAGATCGGAACCAATCGCAAATGTGCGAATTATTGCTCATTGAATTCATACATAGTCCTCTTTTCAAGCGTGCATAGAGGACGATTGTAAAATATACAATTAATATCTTGCGTGGAAATGAAAAAAGATGAAGCATATATGCAGGCCCTTTCCGTAGCCTTGGCATTCTCCACCTCGAAAGAGGCATGCTAAACCTCGGAGTTCTTGTCTACCAAATTAATCATCTGTGCAATCACTCTCAAACGTAAGCGACGGCACAGGAGATGGAGAAGTCCTGATTTTTGATGCTGCTCGCTGACAGACGAGAGGATTTGTCATGTCTGAACTTATTATTTCGCATTCCTTCGTAAGGAAGCTCGCGACCAATATTCGTGCCGAATACGGTAAGGATATTAAACACACCCAAGCCATCAATTTGATCGCCAAGAGTCTCGGCTGGAACGGTGACGCCTTGATGCATAAGCTTAAAAATAATCGTGACAAGGGGAGTGCTGAAATCCAGACTCCCGCAGCAGGTATATCGCAGGATTATTTAGTCGATGGGATTATGCGGCATTTTATGTCTCACTCGAATGATGAGGATGATAAGAAGATATGGTCCAATAAAGCCCGCCATCTTCTAAGTGCGTCTCTCCCTCTACTGGAGTGGGAATGTGGGAGAAATGGTGGTGAAATCACCTATATGGCGTTAAGGAGGTCTGTCTCTTTGGGCGCGATCTCAAGCTGGTTGAGCGATCCCGCGCTTCAAGAAAGTCCTAACCTGACCACACTCCGTTCATACCTGTTTTCTCTACCAGGTTTCGTTGAGGAAAGAGGACCGAAGCAGTCACAAACAACCATTGACCAACATAGATACTGCGCAATTGAGATCGCAAGAGCGCTCGATAAAATGGAAGCGCGTGGTTTTCCGCTGAAGCACGATGTGGTTTCGCCTGCAGCCAATTCATTGTCTTCAAACGACAAGTTTCAGAGTCTGAGTTTGCTTGATCATTTTCTGACGGCCGTCATTCGAGGCGATATGAAGTCGGCGAGAAGATATGAGCATATCATTGATCCAAACCATTCGTGGTGTTCGCTTGCTTTGGCATTTTTCCACCTCGAAACAGATGAAGTTAAGGCCAATAATTATCTGGAGAGCGCTTTCAAAGGAGACCTGGCGACCGTTGCGTATGTGGGGCAAATCGTTGGCCTGCCATTTAGTGCTCAAAGCGATGCCGCAGAATTGTTTAATCGGAGAAACGGTGGGATTGTGCCCGACCGCCCAGACCTATTGGCTTGGGCGGTCGGGCACGCATCAGAACTCGGATACATTTTCAATACAACTGACGGGCTACGAATCCGTGAAGCTCCAACGCTTTCTCATCGTAGATACAATAACGAGCTTGATAGGCTTAAAGCTTTTGTGTCGTTTGAATTTTGGGATTTTGTCACCTCAGAGGCATCATCAATAAAAGCGGATATCGATACACTGACGTTGGCGAAAGAGTTCTTTGTTCCATTCTTTCAGAAGTGCCTTGAAAATCAGTTAACTGTAAGGAATTCGGCGAGAGCTAGCCCGTCAGTTATCAAAGATAACCGCTACTCGGTTGATGACTTCGTGGAATTTTTGTCATTGGATAGTCTAATAATCAATTATTTCCGCAGCGGCGTTAACACGTGTTTTGACAATAGGACAAATGTATTCAGAAATTCGTGGTGGCTGCTGCTTCATGCAGATTTCAAAGTCCCTTTCCAGAAATACATTCTATCTCTGCCAAACATGAAAAATTTCTCGTTTGATAGGCCTGAAGGAGCTATTATTGAGGATGTCAGCCCTATGGCGCGTGATACGCAGCAATACATCCATGAGTTGGTTAAAAGCTGTGCCTTTAAAGTGTTCTATCAAGCGTAGTTTAGTTTTCTTTACAGGGGGCAGTCATTTTTTGGGGCTGCCCCCTGTCTTTATTCCGCCGATCAGGTTTTAATTCATCTGGGACATGGGGAGGCGATTATGATTAAGGATACCAAGTTAATTTTGTCAAGGGTGTTTGGCTGCTTTGGCTTTTGGCATTTTTTAGAATTATGTAGGAATATTGTCATATACTTTTCTATTCCCACCATTTTGTTATCCTGCTTGGGGGAATTCTACGACTTTACCCCTTATTGGCCGTTTAAATTTTCCTATTGGATTATCGTCACTTTGACCATGGCATATGCGGGGTTTTATGGCTGCAGATTGGTGATTTTAAATCAGAATAATAGCTCTATATTCAGCAAAGATTTTGTTTGGTTCATGTTTGCATTCTACTTGATATGGATCATTTCATTTGTTTTCATGCTTTTATTGTTCTTTATAGGAGCTTTTGGGATGTATTTTGTTTTTCGCGAGGAATGGACAACCAATCAAGAACTTTCATATGAATACGTAGGTATTATGTTCTCATGCATTCCCATTTTGTGTAAGAAGTTATTCTATATATTGCCGTATGGTGTTGCAAATGGAGGTCGGTATTTTAGATCGATAGTTCCGTGGTGGAGAATATTAAAAGGCGTTAATCTAGCGGCAATACTATCCCTACTTCTCATAATGTTTTTGGCTGGTGCTGTATTCGGAAATGGCTATAGCAGAGGTTTAATTGAAAACAATTTTTTTGATGGGTTGACAGGTCTCATTTATGTATTGCTGACAGGTGGTCCGATCTGGTTTCTGTTTTTTGGAGTTTATTCAACTATCGTTCAGATTCAGATAGAGCGGGATGTCCTCAAAAAAGATACTTAGCTTAAAAGCGTCTCGGCAAAGCTGTATTGACGGGAATCGGAGCCTGAACAGGCTGGGGTGCAAATGCCGGACGTGTTGCTCTTGTAGCCATTCGCTCAGACATCTGCTTCACGGGAGCCAAAGCGGCCGAGATTTGTTCCTGAGTGACTTCCGTCATGGCTGGCGGACGCGGTGTCACCTTCTCGCCCTTGGCGCGACGGCGGGACCAGTCTGCTACGATGGCAGCCTCTTCAATACCAGAGATCGAGGGCTTTAGCGCGCCTGGGGGTGTTTCCAGCTCTTTTAGGCTAGCAAATACCGCAGTCCGGACATCGACAGACGTGTAGGCATTGATGGTCTTCGTCTCGCTTTCACCTGGGCAGGTTGCAGTGGGCGAAAGAGGTGTGCCTTTCAGATTGAATGCATAGCGCTTCTCGCAGACGTCAACCTTTGGAGGTGTCTTGGTGGCTTCGAAGGCGTCGTAACCTTGCTTGAGCATGGTCCAGAATTTGATGTTCGGGTCGTTTCTGTAGCGCGCCATGTTGCGGTCGGTCATCCGGAACGGGAATGCCTGCAATTGGAAGCTCTTCTGACCGCCTCGGAAGGCGTCGCGGGCATAAGCGTAGATCTCTTCGATCTGCTGGTCGTTCATGGAGTAGCAGCCTGCTGACGAGCAAGCGCCGTGGACCATCAGGTACTGGCCATAGCGACCGTTGACGCGGTCATATGCATTCGGAAATCCGATGTTGAAGGCAAGATGGTATTGGGAATTTGGGTTCATCTGGCCAGGCGACACGGTGTAGAAGCCCTCCGGTGCCTGCCTGTCGCCTTCGGCGTATTTCGGGCCGAGCTTGCCGGACCACACGCAGATATCGTAGCTCGATGCCAGTTCATATTTCCCGCTGTCGACACGCTTCCAGACTTCGAGAACGCCCTCTTCCTTGAAGATGCGCATCATGATCGGAGCTTTCTTCGACATGTTTTTGGATTTCAAAACCTCCTCGACAGCCCGGGACTGCTCTGGCTCCGGTCTGGACGTGGGCACGGAATTCTGGGCCGTACACCCTGCGGCAGTCAAAAGCGTAATTAGCGCCACCCCTTTCAGGAAGCGTGAAACGCGAATAGAGGATTGAATTCGATTCATCAAAAAGTCCTGCCAGCGTACATTTTTACAAATTATTTTCTGTTAAATATGGATGCTCGTAAAGCGAATATATATGACTTCAGCGAGGTCGCTTTTTAAATGGCAAAAATATTGACGACGAACCTTATTTTGACTAATGAATAAGAATGAAAATTGTGGCTCGGGTGACAGATTGGTCGTATCCATGAGCATGTTATGAAACAGGGATCTCTCTTATGGATAACGAGAAATATTTCGACGCCGATGTTCAAAGGAGCATTCAAGAGAAGGCCAAGACATTCCGTTACTGGGTTCGAATGTTGAATTATTGCTATTGGGTGTCAATGGCCATTCTCCCTTGTATTTTGCTGCTGGTACCTTTTGGTTGGAACCTTATTCTATTTGCAATGTATGTGGCTCCATTCCTGGTGGTGGTATCAATTCTAGAGCGTCGTATTGCGTCGAGGCCCTATGTCGGAGCGGCAACCTATTTTAGATTGAACAAGGCATGGGAAAATGCTCGTGTGAATTACACTCTCAAAGATGGGCAGTATGGAGTTGGTGTTGTCGATGAAATTCGTTCAAATGGCGTAGACGCGATGCTTCTCGTTAAATCGGAAACCGATGGCGATCTGCTATTGTTTCCGACAGAAGTGTCGAAGGTCGAAAACCGATATGTTCGTTATATCCTGCCTGCTTGTTTTGCTGTGATGGCGGCCGTCGTGGTTGCCTTCATTGTGAAATCGCGCGTTAGCTAGGCTTGGCTGCGGTGCGCATTTTGATTATACCGAGCGGATGGCAAAGAATCCTCTCGACGCACTCTTGGATGTTTCCCCAGAAGGCATGACTCGTGCCCAACGCAGGAGCGCCAAAAAGCTCCTGCAAGACGAGATCAAGCGCCTTACCAATCTTACAAACGCAGACATGATGGGCGGCGCTGGCTATCCCATAGATCAGCAAGTACGCTCGTTGCTCAAAGCCTGCAACGAGGAGATGGTTCACGGCGCTAAGGTGCCGTTTGCTAATATATGGGATGTGTTTTCTGGGTTCGTAAAACGTGAACCAGGCCCAGTCGTCGATGTGCTGCGCATGAAGCCTGAAAAGGACCATGCATTCAGCGCCATGGATTTCTTCCATTTCGTCACCGAGGAAGGTCTGCAGGAACAGACGCTGCCGAGGCTGCGAGATCTGCCCGAGGGGGTGGTTCACAACTTTACAGCCATCGGCGATCTGAAGGAGGTCGCTTTCGAGCAGGAGGGAAGTGATCCTGTCGTGATGAGCGGGATTGCCATGGTCCGCTATGGCGACCACCTGCACTGGATCGTGCTTGGAGGGCCAGTAATGGACCTTGCCGCTACCACGGCCAAGCGTCGCGCTGAAATGGTTGCCAATGAAGCTCAAATCAGAGCGGCCAACCCTCGCGCTTCCGAGACACAGATTCAAGAGACGCTGAACCCCACTGCGGTGGCAATGCCAGGCGCGGATGATGTCTGGCTCTCGTTCACGATGGGGTTGTTCAATCTCAAGACTGCCAAGCACGAGATCAGGATCATCGCTCGCGATTGGGGCGTTACGATCTCCGTTTTTAGCGATCAGTTCGAGACTAGGTTCGCTGACGCCTATGACAGCAATCCTCAAGTCAAGCGGCTGGTCGACAAGTCCATGGCACAACTGGAGGCATCCAGCCTGTACTTCGACCTCGCTGAGACGGCATTCAGTCTCCCCGCCTACTTCGCCACAAAGGTGAGCCTGGTGACTGAGCGAGAGGTCAAAACCGCACTCAGCGACGATAACCCTAAGGCCAAGTACGCCCTCAAGGCTCCCCTCGATATGCGCATCCTGACAAGGCGGGTGTCCACACTCGACTTCAGCTACGCGGGGGAGAAGTTCGATCACGCCTACACTCCGCCGCGCTTCAGGGTCGAGGTGGATGGCTTTTGGAGGAGGTTGGCCCCCGAATCCAACGGGCGGGATGCCGAGGGTAATCTGGTTCGCGGCCGGACTTGGGTTCGCGGACACGCTCGTTGGAAAGACAAGCCGCCGAAGGTGGGTGTCGTCCACATTAAGACACCGATCCGACAGGCGCTGGAGCGAGCAGAGGCCCGTGCAGAGAAGACAGGTGGCGACGTCAGCATCCGCTACTGAGGTCGTTGTTGCTTTCAAGCGCAGCTTCGAAACTGGACTTCCAACAGGAGGAAGCCCATGTCACTCAGTCAGCAATACGAAGCCATCGTCGCCAACACGACTATCGTGCAGGACGAGGTAGGTTTGATTGGAACGATCTCAGTTGATGACTGGGAAAAGATCGCAGAACTCAAGGACAGCATCGAGTTCGGCGTCGACAGCTCGACCTACAAGGGGACGACTTTCCCGACGAAGGAAATGCACGATTGGGACGAATGGCACGTCGTGACAAACGACGACTTCGCCACAGCTCGCGTGATCTATCAGAAGGAAGGTGGCGGCTTTTTCGTTTCGATTCACTTCAAAAACGAGCCGTACTGGCAGAACTTCGACATTCATCAGGCCAAGGAAGAGCAGAGCTTCGCTGTTCTACGAATGTTGCCGTCTGAAGCCATTCAGCAGATCAAGACCGCAATGCTCAAAGACGAGGATTTGACGCAAGACGACTATTGCGATCACTGCGAGTGGATGGATCGCGCTTTCGAAGCACCAGTTGCGGGTTTGGTCCGCTGAAAATCAGGCTGCAAGAGGCCTCCAGTGCCGTTTCGCAAGCATTCGTGCAACGCCGTCACCTGTGCCGAGCGCGCAGGATAGCGTCCTGACGTAGTCTGCGGCCGCTTCTCCGATGACGAAGAGACCACAGTGTCCAGTCTCGTAAACCGATGAGGTGATTATCCGCCCATCAGAGTCAAACTCCAGCTCTTCGAGTTCAGAGAGATCGAGGGTGCCGTCTGCGCGGGGCGATCCAGTCGCGAGAATGACGTGCGTTGCATCGACGTTTCCGTTGTCGACTGTGACCTGGAAGCCTGTTCGAGGGATGATTTTGATCGCTCTCACCGAGCCTGTGACGGTCCTGATATTTTGGTTGCGAAATTCGATGATGTTCTCGCGAGCGATTTCGACCGTTGACCGATTTTGGTCACTAAGATTGGGAATTTGCGCATCGGGGCAATGTGGCAAAGGCCGAGATATAACGGTGACGTTTAGCCCCCATCGATGCAATGTCAGTGCGCACTGCGTCCCAGCTGGGCCGCCGCCGATTATCACAAATTTGCACTCACGATTTTCTAACATCTAAACACCTCTCATTTATAAGGGTGTTTTTAATAGGCACGTTTGTCAACGATCTTTGGTCGTATCCAGCAGGTGGAAACTGGGAATCCGCTTTGATTTCGTGAGGCACCGTCCTGTGATGCCGCGAGCGATAAAAATCGTTCCGAGAATTCCAAGCGGAACCGAGATTGGACTGGAGAGCTTAAACCCGACTTTGAATAAATCCGGCAGCTTGTCCGCTTGGAGGCCCCTGCCCTGCATATCGCTGACGAGATCAAAAACAAAACCACATGCCAGAGATGGCGTTGCGATCAAAAATATGCCAATAAGGATATAGATTCCCCTCACTTTAGCCTCCCACAGCCTGTTCTGTAGAATTCGATGAGAACAAGCTTAAGTTGACGAGAGCAGTGCTGGGAAGTGAAAAATCCGCCGACGATCACAATTTGGGAGTTGTGGCCTCGACATCTTGCTCCTCAGTTCCGGCCAGACCCATTAAGGCAACGTGAGTGCCATCCCGGCCGCCAGTGCGCTGGACGACATTGGCAACCGTGTCTATATTCCATCCCTCTCCTAGCGGATGAGGGCGTGCTTCGTTCTGAAGCTTCAGGAATTCTTGTGCATCTTCAATAGTATCAAAGGTTTTTGCATCGTCGACGAAGGGGGTGGCGAGCGCGAATTCCTTGCCGAACGCAATGCGAGTTTTCTCTGACAGGTACACAACAACCTTTTGGCCACTATTGTCGTTCGGAACGCCGTTCCAATGGTAGATGACTACCTTGCCGTTCAGCTTTTCGTAGATTTCGTCATTGAGGTCGGTCCAACTCATTTTTGCGCTCCGGATATTCTAATCGGTGTGGAGATAGTTTCATGTCAGCTGGCAAACGGCAACTGACTGGTTGAAATACTGATTGATGTTGTGATTGTGATGACATATCGATTGAAAGGTGGCGATTTGGGGCATTTTTGTGTGCGTTTCCGAGTTTAATTTGTTCATCTTCATGTTTTGTTTTCGACATCAGATGAATTAGAAAGATATTTTTAGTGCCCTCGCGGGCTTGATTTCGGTGCGAGTTTGATTAAATTCGCTTCGTGGAATCAAACAGGGCAGACGGCCCCTGGTAAACGCAACCCTACAGAGACATATGATCAGGTTTAGCAACAAAAGCGTCGTGGTCGAGGTTAAACATCCTCGCCGTGTGAACAAGGCTGGTAGCTCAATTTGGGGAGATATCGACTTGGACAAACATTCCAAAAACGTCTCTCACGTCCTTTCTGGTGCCCCGAATGAGCAAGAAAACATTCTGCGCGTTAAACCTGCGCCAGAGGTGCAGGCGCGGCAGCATGTTGCCCGCATTCTCGAAGATCGGCAGCAAGTCGCGCAATTGGAGGCTGAAATGAAAGCCAAGATTGAAACGAGTTTGGTCGCGGCGTCGCAGGAGGAGGTTTCAGCCTCCGTTTCCGCGCAGATGCCCAAGATCGAAGCAGTTGGGGAGCAGGTCGATGAAGCGGTGGAAGCTATCGCTCCTGTAGCGGTGTCGGAGCCGGAAGCTCTGCCAGACCCAATTCCAGAACCGGAAATTGAACCAGTCTCCGTACAGGCGGCTGATCAGCAAGAGATCGCCTTTGATGCGCCCGTAGAGGCCGTGAGTGTCATCGAAGATGAGGAAGACGAAGCCGAGGAAGTCGAGCAGTCACTGTCCTCAGATGACATCACTGCCGCTGCCATGGCTGATGATCAAGATGTCGATTCGGTTGATGACGACGACGCGGTTGATGACGTCCTCGATGAACGGCCTCGGCAAGTTCATCCTGCTGTCGAGAGTGCCAGACGTGCACGTTTCAAGAAGATTCCCGGCGTGCGCTATATCCGGCGTAACGGAGAGCTTCAGGTGGCTCGCAGCGATAAGTGGAAGACAAGGGTACTGAAAACCGCTCGCCTCTAGCGTATCAGCTGGCGGGACAATCTGTCTCGCCAGCGTCGCCCCTTAGAGCTTGATAGCAGCTGGTTCTGTTACCTCTGCCTGCTCTTGAAGCTGTTTCATCATCTGCAGATTGAAGTTGATGTGCTGCGCCTGAATAAGGATCAGGCTCTTTACGTTCTCGTATGCCAGACGTTGCTCGGTGAAGGTACGACGAGCTTCCTTGAGCATCGGTAGCACAAGGCTGATTGCCTCCTGCAGATAGGCCTTCTGCTTCTCAAGGGTCCATCCTGCAGCCTTCATGGTCAGGATGTTGTGGGCACGATCCAGGCCCTTTGCCATCGAAGCAATCGGATCAGTCGCCAGTTTCTCGTAGTACCTGCGATTGCGCAGTTCCTTTTCGTGCTCTGGAATTTTTTCTCCAGGAGTCTTCTTGGTCAGAAGGCGCACAGCCTGCGCTACGTCTTGGCCAAACATCTCCTCGATCTGCTCAATTTTGACGTGGTAGTCCTCGCAGACGTCATGAAGGAAGATCGCGGCCAGTGTTTCTTCCTTGAACATCAGACCAGGTAGGATCGACATCGCATAATTGGCGATGAACATCTGGTGTGAGAATTCAGGGCTGACACCGTCCTTGCGGGTGCCCTTGTGGTGCTTCTGGGCAAACTCAAAGGCTTTGAGCGCCAGATGGTAGCCTTTGCCGTCGAGCCAGCTCCGCATGGTCGAAATCTGCTTTTTATATTCGGTCTGCGGTACGTCGATCATCGTTGGCTCCTTCTTCACTTACGGTAATATATATCAATGTTGGCTTGATGGCGACAAATGTACACTTAAAATATAAAAATTCTAATATGCATTTAGCGGAGGCACTTATGCGGGAAATCATACGAGGAATAGTAACGGAAATTGAACTGAGGATGGTGGATTTGCAAGCCAGTGATTTAGTTATTTTGTCGCTGGTTGTCCCTATATGTTTTATGTCTCTGGTCCTAGTTCTATGGGTTGTGCAAGAATGGGCTTTAAAGGGAAAGGATTGGCCAAATAGTATAAAATTTGCCATTAGAGACGCCTCGCGAATTGTGGGAACCATCTTGATATCGGCTACATTGGTCATATCAGGAATGTTTTACATGGTCGAAAAAGAGGGGGCAAAAGAAGATAAATATACGGAAGTCACATCAGAGGACGCCTTCAAAGACTTGACGTCATTGGAACTGCCTTTGGGGGAGGGAAATTTGTCAAAAATATTTGATGAAGATGTAATTGTAGGCCTACTTGAAAGCATAGTTAAGGAAGATGAGATAGAATCCCTTAAGGAAGCTGCGGATTATTTTGATAAAAAATGCAGTGACGGGGAAAGCTGGTCAAAAAAATGTACGGCGACTACTTTGAAATTCATGAAACTAATGGACAGGGTGCTTGAACATGTTAACAGAACTGTGCGGTACAGTGTTAGAGATGTCTCAGAGATAACTTCCCTTGTCACCCTTGTTGCCGTCGAGACTGTGTCGAAAATCCCAGACAATCAGCTTAAAGTTATAGAAAAGGAGTTGAATGAAGAATTTGACGGAATAATAAGCAAGTACAAACTAAGCGACAATTCCGTGAATAAATATATTGACAGCGATATCAAGTTAATATTTTCTAAATCAGTTGACAATTATTTTTATAAAAAGAAAATCCACGACAGCGCTTATTCAAGATACGCTATTGTTGTTCCAGTAGATGACACTAATCTTATGCGTGACTATGTTTCCTATCTAGTGAAGGGGTCTTCAAATAATGTGATGGCTTGCTATCGTGCACTCAATTCCATGGCCTTAGCAAGGAAGCGATTAGGTAAAAATCGTTATAGTCTCTCTGAGCTTGAGGTGGGGAATGGCAAAAGCGTTGGTGCCCAAGTTGGCAATTCTGGGGTGATTGGAATAACTGGGGCAAGCAGTCAAAAAACTGAAAAGACAAAAGTCGAACTCTACAGTAGGGAGCATTTACTAGAAGAATTGAAGAGCATTCATTTCGGGTTTCGAATGGAAACTATTGATAGTTTAGTGATGTGGGGAGTACCCCTGTCTAGGTTGGTCTCACTACAACGAATTAAGGTATCTGAGAATTTTGGGGAGGTTCAAAGTCTTCTTGCGAGAGCTATAGTTTTAGACGCCGTATTTTCAGATTGTGATAGTCAGCTAACCGAAATAGCTAGCTTTAACAACGAGACTATGAATGATTTCAAGTTTGATTTGTTTATGGCTAGAATAGTTGCAAAGGGGAGATTTTTAAAAAATGCAGTTAGCTCTCTGAAGCTTGAAGATATTGAAAAGATGAATACTTACTCAGATTTACGGCAATTAAAGATCCCACGGAGGTCAATTTATAAAATAACACCTGATCTATGATTATGGTTTTAAGATATTGCACAATGAGGAGCCTATATGGCTCCTTGTTAATTTTTGAGCCTCATTTGGTGGTAGTGACTTTTTAAGTTATATGCTTGGCTCTCTCGCACGGTGCCAAGTTTCCGCGTTCCGAACTCGTTGGCTGCGCCTGAAGTCGAGGGGAGTGCCCATATTTCAGTCACCCCGATGGTCTCTGCCTGCGCTCCGAAATCGACTGCGCGGCCAAGAAAATGTCGAGCTGCGGCCACCCCGTTGAAGTGCAAGGATCGCGGGCTGTGCCTCTTCAATCGTCCTCTGTAGACGCTGATTATCGTAACATCCTGCAGGTAACTGGTTGTCCATTCCGAAGTGATTTTTCGCGAGATCGGTAAGCCCGATATCGTACTCGTCCAGTCGTCTCCATTCCTCAGGATCGAGCTGGCGATCTCCTGGCAGGCCGATCTCTTGCATGATCTTCCAGAAACGGTTCCCACGGCCCGCATAATAGGCGTTACGCTCGGCCGACGCCGTGCCAGCAGCAGAGCCACAAATGACGAGCTTCAGGTCTGGTCGGATGAGGTCGGTCAGGATGTCATTTGCCATTTTGTGCTCCAGCATTGTGTGCGCCCGTAGTGCAGGTTGGTCGAGCCTCGATCCTTAAGGGCACGGCGACAATTCTGGCTCATCAATGCGCACAATCTTGCGCAGGCGGTTGAAATCCTCCTTCGATGTGATCTTCCTCATGTAATCAGGATCGAGGCTGTGTTCATGGACGACGATCATCGCCCCGAGGTCGGTTAGCGACTGTTGCCAGGTGAGCGTTCGGTGATTGTTGATCCAGTTGTCGTAGACCGACTGGTCGTCGAGCTTCGTTAGGCCTTTCAGCGGGAAGTCGAGGGTGGCGAGATCCGGCCGCAGGTCAAAGTCCTCTTCCAGCTCGGCTGTGTAGGCCATCAAGAGCACGGGAGTGGCATCGGGGTCGCGTTCTGCGACGGTGTCTTCTGCATAAGCTGACGCAGTGTAGACGTCGCCCCAGAAACTTCCGGTGTCGTTGAGGCTGCCTTCCGAGATCGCATGGGTGATGTCAGTCGGCTCCATGCCGTCCTCTAGGATGTTCAGAGCGCGTCTGGACGACGTTCCGTGAAAGACAACGGCATGCGCCAGATCATTGTCTTCGACCCACTTGGCGATGGTCTTAACGAGATCAATCCATTCCGCTTTCTTGTTCGCATCCTTGATTGAATAACCGATAATTTCTCGCTGATTTGGTTCAGTTTTAGTCATGAAAATCCTTCCGCATTCGCGGTTATGCTTGTGACAAATGTGCGATAGAGTTGATCTTCTTATATCTCACAGGGAGGCTGTCGGCGGAAGTAATGATTTTTGGGTAGCTGGCTGCTGTATGAGAGGGCATTCAACAAGCTAAGTTGCTGATACAGCTAGATTTGTCATTCAAAATCCAAAAGATGGGAGTGTGAATGACAAATCCTTACATTTCAGTGGATTAGCCCGGGGGCTTCTGTGCTTCAGTCCTTGATCGCTACGCAGCGGAGCTGGGTCGATCCGGCTTCAAATCGACGTCTATCGCCCATACGCATGTTCTTGTGACGTGGACATCCGCCAGCTTTATGTGGTTTGCACATAAGACATCCGGCGCGAGCTGCCTTCGGGCGTTTTCTTTTGTGATGCATAATTACCTCCGATCATACGCGTGCGCCCCGATGGCGCACGCGTATGATCGGAGTGTCGCGGTCGATACTCATACTAAGCATTCTCCTCGATAAACCGCTTGGCGCTGGCTTCGTCGGGATGATACGTGGGATTCTTGCCAGGAACTTTAGCGGCGAAACGGTCTTCTGGCGGGAGATAAGAATGCTCTTCGTACCCGCCTAGATAACCGAGTTTGGAGTCTTTGAATTCCATAATCACTCGAATATCGCTTTTATCAGTCCATTCACGGCTCATGGTGAACTCCTTTTCGAGGCGACAATAAATCTCCATCTCTCGAAAATCAATGATTATTGCATAATTATTATTGTTTTTGATCTCAATAAGCCGTATTGAGTTCTCAAAGAAGGATTTATGCATGTCTGAAGAGAACGGTTATACTCTGCCAGAGTGTAAGGAAGTGAAACTTCCCCGCAACATTCGCCACTGGGCAAGGTCACGTGGATTGGTCGTCTCTTACGCTGAGGGCGACAGCATTTATTTGCGCTCCGAGCGCAAGGAATTCACCAACGGAATTGTAGATCGCTCGCGTCATTTTCGCATTCTTGGCCACATCAACTATTTCCAGATTTGCGATGGCGATTTTGATCGGTGGGCGAATTCTGTCGGTAGGACGCTTCCCGTTCCGATGACCCGTGCTGAATTTGATGCCACCCTTGACGAACTCGTCGCGACTGCCGAACTCCGTGACTTGTCAGAGGATCGGATCAATGAAGATGCCGACCGCCAGATCAGCTGGGCATTGAATGCGATTGAGGCGCTGGAGGATCGCTATGGCGGTGTTGTAGCGTGGGCCAATACCTATGGCCGCCATGGCAAATGGGTTCGTCGTTGGGTTAATCGGTATCAGAGCGGTGTGGCCACGGAACGCGGCAAAATTCGCCAGGCCAATCGACATCGCAAGGCTAAGCTGGATGAACTCGCTGCCCAAATGGGGGCGTAAAAATGAAGGCTGGAGACATCTATCTTTACAGCAACAAGGGCAAGGCCTATCCCACATCGGGTCGGCCTGTCGGTTGTGCGCTGGTCGTTGACGGCATCAAAGAGGACGACGCAGGCAATCGTCTCTGGGTCTCAGTTCGTAACGCCCATAACCTGTCGACTTATCGCGTCTATCCTGATCAGCTCGAACCAGTTCCTGACGGCGAGCAGCTCAACGACGTCCTGGTCAATCAGTTCATGAACGCGATTGGTGAAGGCGGCCGCGATCACTTCGCCAGCGTCCTCAAGGTCTATCAGGAGCTGGTCGAAAAAGGTCGTATTCCCGAAATCGACGAGAGCCGCATCGTGAGAGCGGCTCCTGCTCCTAAGCCGTAAGCGCATACTGAGGTGGTTCGAGGCCAAATCAATTCCATCTGGCCTCGTTTTCCGTCAACGGCGAAGATCGACTATCTTCCCTTTGTGCGTGACGATCATTTCGAGGTCGTAGGTTCGATAACCCTGCATTTCCCACGTGCCCTCTTCCATCGAGAGTGAATCGTAAAGCATTTCGCGAATGTATTCTTCCATATCGCCAACCTCCACGCTCAAACGAGCGGACATTCCAGGCAGTAGGATTGATGGCCAGTGTGAACGGACGTCTATCGTGCTCATGCAGATAGCCGCTATCGCCGCAATGGCAGCATTCCTGTCGAGGGCGTGGATGAATGGCACGGAGGTCACGTGCTGAAGCGCAGGTAGGTTTGCGCAATGTTCAATTTCGAAGATGCCGCAAGGCTGTATTGTCTTGGTTTTGTCTTTGGTACGCCCGATCAGAACAATGTCTCTGATATGGTGTGGACCGCTTGTTCTGAGATTGAAGTTCAGGCCCTTTATAACCTCGTTGAGACCCTCGATCATATCAGCAAGTTCTAACAACTTTGGATCGTTAGCTGTAAACACCTTCCTGAAGTACATAGTTGCTGGAAGGTCGCCGTCGTCTTCAAGGAAACAAAAGGTTTCGAGGTCACCATTCGACAAGGAGACCCATTTTTGTTTGTTGCCAATTTCGCTATCCATCCATGTGGAAATCCTATGGGGAAGGTTCAGGTGTGCTTTTCGACCTTTGAAAAGGCGCACATCATCAGAGACAGGCGTGCGGCCAAATTTTGTGACGTAGCTGGGGGCAAGGATTCTAGGGAAGTTCGCGCTGAAGAGTTTTGCCAGTTCATAGATGTTAACCTCCTCTAAAAGGGAGGCGACCTTCGTAGGCGAGGCTTGTGCAAAGGCCTCTGTAAACTCGTCTATGAAGTCCTGATCGATAGTCATTGTCCCAAGTATCGTCGAATTCAAAGTACGGCCGAGGAACGAAATGATAGAAGGTAACCAGATTGGATGTTTGTGATTGTTCCTCATTTCGTTGAGGAGGTCATATATCCAGGGCTTCCCCTCGTTGTATTCGAGGAACGCGTGATTTTCTGCCCAGTGAATGCTGCCGACTTCTTCGTAACAGGCGTATTGAAATCCCTTGTAAGCGTCTGTTCTCTTGAAAGCCTCTTGTTTGGGTATCCAGTGGGAGAGAGGTGCTAAATGGCTGTCATTGTGCATCAACACCCAGTCGTACTCGCCCTCTGTTCTTCTGACTGACGTAGGGGCGATGTCTGAGATGATGTCACGGGCAACGCTCAACGGGACGCCCGCCTCGACCAGGCGCTCTACGTATTTTACATGGCGCGCTTTGGCCTCATGCGCGGGGATCACGTCATCCCACGCTGATGCAGGCTTTGATGTGCAGGTCTTCTTGAGTTCGTGTCTGTTGGAGTAGCCGAATACACGAGCGGCCATTTCTTGGGCTTGGCTCAGTTTGGTTTGAATGCCACGTGCATCCAATGCCTTCTTCAGGGTCTTGGAGACCTTCAGGAAATGGGTTGTGCCGTCCATATAGATGATCATTGACTTTCCTCGGCGCACTCACCTGTCCACTCGATGCCGCCAAAGAGAGTTCAATGGGATGGCATACATAAAGGTCGTCAATCCGGTGTCGACAGACTATGCCATTGTGGACGGCGTGGCTCCGGAAGCCAGGAACTTACCTAACATGGCAATTTGTGTTCCTCAAGGACCTGATGCGGAGTCAGCAGACCGCTCCTAAACCCTGATCGCGTACTTGGATTGAACGAGGCCAGACGCAAACGATCTGGTATTGAGGTGCTTCAGCGGAATGGAGCTGTCGAGAAATCCAAATAGCGGCAGTCCTTCACCCAGTAGGATCGGAATGCGCGAGATGATCATGTCTTCGATCAGGCCTACCTGTAGAAACGACTGGATGACCTTGCCGCCGTCGATATAGGCTCGCTTCCAGCCATCATCTCCGACCACCTTCAAGGCTTCGGCCGGATTGGCGATCAGAAAGCGGACTTTGCCCTTCTGATTGGCTGGCAGATCTTCATTCTTCAGCGATGACGTCAGGACGATGGTCGGCTTTTCGAATGGCCAGTCGCCGAAGGTGCTGACGACGTCATAGGTGCCGCGTCCCATGATAATGCCGTCGATGGTCGAGAAGAAATCGTTGTAGCCGTGATCTTCGGTTTCTCCTCCAGGTAACGACAGCCAGTCGATGTTTCCATCCTTGCAGGCGATATAGCCGTCTAGGCTTGCAGCGATGAAGACATGGGCTGTAGTCATTCGGAATCTCCAAAAGCGAAAGGCGGTCCTCGTAAGGCCGCCTCTCTGATGTGTGTCATACGATAAGCGAAATAATTCGTTCTCGTAAGCGCATGAATAATTGTCGATATTATTGAGGACTTAGTCAATGTCCAATTGACGTGCCCATATATCGGCATCATATTTATTCTATGGGATGAGAGGCGGTTGAGTGCGAAGGCACAAGAGCTACCCCAGCTACCAGATTTCTGGTTCGTCAGTGGCGAGTAAAGCGACTACACCGTGCGTTCCACTAGATGGGACAGAAGTAGCCTCTGCGGGGGCTATTTTCTTTTCTGGACATTCATCATTTTCTGAATAAATCCATTTTATGCTCTTGTGATTTCATCCTCATTCGGATACTGAATAGGCCAGAAGGATGTTTAATTACAAATGAGGTTTTGGATTTTTTCGGATCTGCATCTTGAGGTGCAGAAGATCAGCTTGCCGTCAGTCGCACCTGCGGGTGTCGATGCTATTTTATGTGCAGGCGATTTATGCCAGTCGTATCAGATTTCCTATTGGGCTGAGAAGATCATTTCGAAATACAATCTGCCTCTGGTCCTCGTCCCAGGCAATCACGAATTCTTTGAAGGTCAGTCGGCGAATGCTCGCATTATGCGCCATAAGCGCAATGCCATGCAGCAGTTGGCTCAAGCCAGCACCCGTTGGCCTCAGCGCCTGACCGTAATCGATGACAGTACGACCCTGATCGGCGACGTCCAGATCATTGGCGGGACGCTATGGACTGACTTCAAATTGGATGCCGTATCTGAGCGCGATGTCGCTTGGCGCATGAATGACGCCATCTCCATGGCACCGGACTTCTCCAATATCTATACGTCCCCCGCAAAGAAGCTTACCCCGCAGTCTGCTCTCAAGATGCATCGCAAGACGCGGGCGTTCATTCGTGAACAGCTCGAACAGGCATCCGGCCGCAAGACGCTGGTGCTTTCTCATCACCTGCCTCATCCTGACTGCACGCCGGAAGCCTACGCAGGCAACAAAACGAACTTCCTTTATGCAAGCAGCGCCGAGGCGTTTGGAGACATCTTTGCTTCAGATAGTGCGCCAGCGCTCTGGGTTTGCGGTCATACACATCAGAAAATTGACGTCACAGTCGGCCGGACACGGATCGTCGGAAACCCGAAAGGCTATCAGGTGGATAGCCATGAGAAGGAGAATGGGTTCCGATGGGACTTCGTAATAGAAATCTAGAATTTGGGCGATGGCACTGCGTGGGCACATTCTGGGCCTCACATGACGTAGCGTAAACATGGCATATGTAACACCTGTCTTGACTGGTGGGTGTTAGATGGTATGTAGCATATGTACCACCTAAACAAGGATGACATCCATGCCAGCAGATGACTCGAAGAAGCCGCGTCTTGCGTTGCTCGCCTACGTGCCGCAGAACTTTCGCGACCTTTTTGAAACACAGTTTGGACAAGCCCTTTGGGATTTCATGCGGAGGGAAGACAACCTTATCCGGATGGAAACAGCTAACATTCTTGAACGTCCTGCAGTTGAGCCGCTAGCTCCCTTCCTGGTCTTGGAATTCGGAGATCAGATCAAAGATGAGCGCTGCAAGCAGATGGTGGGTCACATGGCGAGACAGGTCATGGAGGCGCTTGGCTATAAGCTTGATCGGAAATCTATGCGGATCACCCGCCCCAACTTGTTTACAACAGGCACAACATACATTCCCGCTGGGGCAAGTCGCACCATGAAAGTCACGAAAGAGCAAAGGGAAGCATGGGCTAAAAACACGAAAAACAGCCCGTTCAATCAGTGGCTCGATGCTCAGGTGAAAAACGGTGACGGTTCGCTCAATCTTGATGCGCTTTACCGAGTGGCTCAAAAATATGGCATCGACAAGCGATACGATAATCTGAATCCCGGTCAGCAACGCATGAACATTGGTGTTCAGCTGCGTAAGATTGTGCCTCCAACCGAGTACGGAGGTTGAAGCGCAGCAGGCGATGAATTTTTAAGGAATTGGCGTTGCTATAGGAGCACGCCAATTCCTTTTCATGACAGGCGCATCGCCGTCCTTATATCCAGTCTCCTCAAATCCAAAACGATCATACCATTCAATGAGTTGGTAGTTGTTCATAACCTTCTCGTTTAATGCTTCCAAGCGGTCAGCTTCGTCATCGGAATAATCACCGAGTCCGACATCGTAGAAGAGCGCGAATGGTGTCAGTACGATGTTGACTTCGCATTCGTCAGCCAGTTTCAGGAACGCGTGCATTGCCCTAGTCGCGTGCCCTTTGCCTCGTTCGACGTGAGACCAGAGTTGCGCAAGCTCGATTTCATTTTCTCTATGGCCTGCTCCAAATAGCTTTATCTCGACGAGGCCTGATTTCACCTCGTCGATCTCATTCACGGCATTTTTGAAGGCCTCGTACTCATCCCTGGTCATCGGATCATCTGCCAGATCTGAAGTGGTTGCCACTGACAGGTTCGGTGCCGATATATCCATCGGCAAGTTTGTATTTCAGAATGGCTTCCGCAGCGTCGTTCATGCATTCATATTCATGAGCATCGATGCGCTCGGCCCACCAGCCACCCTCCCCGTCGAAGAATTCGCGGTTGTTTTCGTCGCCTCTATAAACGTAGTGGGCATTTGCCACGATTGTCCTCCTAAAGCCTTGGCCTCGGTTTTGTGAATTCTTCGACCATTGTTTCTGGCCACCATTTTGGTGGAAAATCTGGATGATCTCGGTCGGAAAATAGACTGAACAGTCCAGCGCCGTTCAGCATCCCGTGTTCGCCGATCTTCAATCTGCTCTGGAAGCCCTTGATGACGTCGAACATCTTTCCTTCCGACATTACCGATGTCTTGAAACGATTTTTTATAAGCGAGACGATGACGCGAGCCTCGCCAAAATTCGCAACGAAGCTGTCATCCTCCAGCTTTTCAAAGTCATGCTGTATCAGCCAGTTCTCGATTTCTGACCGCTGCATTGCGTTCTCCCGTCATGGCCTGAGGCCGAGTTGCTCATCGAGTTCGCGGTTTCTCGCCTGACACCCTTCCCATTCTGCGAGCGCGTCTTTGTGTGTGAGTACCAGCTTGTCGCAAAGGCGCGTCAGAACGATGCCAAGCTTGTTCTGGCCTTTCCACTGACTGCGAACCATTGCACGGGGATCGTTTGCAGCAAGGCCGATGCCCCAGATTTTGTCGTACGGAGACGCTTCAACGAATGTGGTGCCTTCGCCAGCGAGCAGAATTTTGAGGAGATGCATGTTTTGGGTGAACTTGGCGTAATTCCCCTTTTCCACGATTTCCATGTCGTGCTGGTTCCAGACGTCTTCCTTGAATCCCTTGACCTGTCGCCCAAGTGCTTTCTGCTCCTTTGGAGACTTCGCTTTGAGGATAAGGCTTTCGGTGTCGCGGTCATTAAAGAGCCGCGCCTTTTCAGCCATCATCCATTGCTCAGTGCAATTATATTCGACGTGATGAACGGTGAATTTGCACATATGCCACTGGCTCAATGGGCCTTGCCAGAAGAATGTGAATTTCTCTTCAGGAGATCCGGTAGGCTTTGACGGTTGTACAAGCGCGGGCTTGTTGGGCTGAATGATATTCGGCTTCGCCATTCCAGGGCGCGTGAAGCCTCGACCGAATGAGTTCGTGACCATAAATAGTGCTCCTTTTTCAAATCATTTACACGGAAATTTGGCATAAATCCATGTAAATAGATTGCAGATTTTGCATTTATTAGATTTCGTCGACAATCGCTAAAAATGATTCCGATGCGCTGTTGTGCAATTGGTCGAGAATTCTCTTCGGAGAGCCGATTTGTGGGACAACTTTGATGCCCTGCATCCGCGCTTCGAGATTGGTCACTTTGTTCAGGATCGCGTCATCCGGCTGGCCGAGCTTTCGCAAAGTGCTGACCTTGGAGGCAACTGTTCGTTCGATTTCGTCAGCCAGCTCGTCTACGTCCATCTGCTTGTCGGCGATAATGTAGGTCCACAAGGCCGTCTGGATGATAAATGACGGATCGAGGTCTTCGATAGCGTCGGTGACTTCTACGAGGGTTGGTGAGAGCGGCGGGCCACCGAGCACGTGCTCTTCGATCAGGAACGGTTCCAGCTTTCGCTTTGCCGCTGTGAAACGGACGAGCTGGTGGAAGCTGCCACCTGCGTTGATCTCGGTCAGCTTGGGGAAGTCTGACATCGACCTCGCAGTTTCACGGTCTGCGGCATCAGGGAAGACGATTGCCGAGGCCGTGCGCATGGCGTGGCGGAAGTCGGTGCTGTAGTGAGTGTGGTCGCCGAGGCGAAGGACGAAAAGGCGCATATCTGTCTCCAAGGTTTTGATGCCTTGAAGACTTGAACCTCTATCCAGAGAGCCTTCAAATCCGTTCCTGTCCAGGACGGTTGGCGATATCCCTATCACAAAGGACGAAGTCGTCAACTCTTATTTGTTTAATGCATGCCGCGCTCGTCTAATCCAATAGATTTCAGGGAGAAAACGATGAGCGGAGAATTTCTTTCTCAGTCTGCGGTTCGGGATGAAGACGGCAAGTTAAAAATGATGTTTCGCGGCGATTATCGCGCCGATGCCCTACGCAAGGGCTTTAAGGTCGTTGAAGTCGCCGATGGCGGCAGCGGCGGCCTCTATTTTACTGACAACTCGGAAATTGCATCCAGCTACGCGACAACTAAGCAATATCAGGATGACGAGGCTTGCGACACCTGGCGTTGGATCAACGTCACTGTCAAACATCGCGGTCGAGACAAGGTTATTCCGCTCGAAAGTGCAAATCTCTGGCTTAGCAGTCAGAAGAAGAAGCAGATCGCTGATATGATCATGAAACTTTCGGACACGCCAAACGGATATAAGCCGACTGGAGAAGACCCTGTAATTGGCGAAAGCACCTTCAAAGATTTCTTGGCCAGGAACAGGCACGATTATATCAAAACGATGATCGACCTGTTGCATGACAGCGGGTTGATGTTCGGAGACGACGAATTTCTGACGTTCGTTAAGGAGTGCGACATCTTCGACAATGTCGTCTTCAATGACCCATATCGACAGGAGTCGATTGTTACGCCCGTCTATCTCGATATTCGGAACCCTTTGTCGACGGATGCTTATCCAGCAGACATTTTTGATCGGATCGAGGCTATTGTCGGTAAGGACGACGAGGCCCTTCAATATTTACGTGAGACGCTAACCGAGAAGGGCATGGAGACCGTGACGTATCTAACTCCCGCTTTCCGAAATGCGCTTCTTAAGCTGGGCTACGACGGCATAAAGGACACGGGCGGCCGAGTGACAGGAGCTGATTCTCATACCGTTTATATTGCTCTCTCGCCGGAGCAAATCCGTCCAGCTTATTGCAGGGACGCTGTCGAATATCGAAAAGCGGTGGAGCTTGAGACCGCGCCTGCTGTTGGACTGTGAGGAGAAATAAATGTTTTGGAATAGCGATAGAACGCCAACATACGGATATCATCTGAAGCCCGTCGAGTTTGAGGGCGATGACGCGATCATCAAGATGGATGATGGCTGGAACGGCTATACTGCCCTTTTTCCGTCTGACGATCTCCTGGTGAAAATGACTGCCAATGAAATGGCGGAGCATGCGGGGCTGGAAGTGGACAATTTCCAGGAAGTGGTCGACTACGCCATTCGTCGTTGGCGTCTTAATCCAGCTGGATCACTCATCAATATCATCAAGGATGTCGATCAGGGTAGCGCTGGTCAGCCAATGTTCGCTGACATTCGTTCGCAGTCTCAGGTGATTGGTGCTGCGATCCTCGGCAAGGTAGTGATTGAGCGTAGCATGGTTGGTGTCTGGGGAGGGAAGTTCAAGGAGAACGGGGCCAAGGAGCGGTGGCAACTCACTGGGGACTATTGTGCAATGACCGCTCTGGATGAAAGTGCCGCCAAGATTAATGCACTCGGCCGCGCTTTCCGTGTGTGGGAAGAAAAGAACCGTGCGCTGGTTCGAGAAGGCATCGTCAAGCTGCCAAAGAAGCTATTTCGCGGCGTCCGAAATCAGAACATCAAATTCGATAATAGCGCTATCGCCAGCGATCTTGGCCGATGGGAGCGACATGTTGAAGTCCATAAGGCGCGTAAGGCGCGAATGCTTGAAAGCACCCTCGCTGACTTTTCGCACTCGGAAATATTATCGTTCACTGCCAACCGGAGCATCGCGGAATATTTCGCGAACCAGGAAGGCTTTGTGTTGGAGATAGACTCGAAAGATGTGTCGGTTGTTTCTGCTTGGTGCATGGATGCCGTGCTCGGAGGTAAGGACCCCGTGACGGGAAAGGAAGAACGCGAATGGATTATGCGGGTCGGTGATTATGCACTCAAGCCAGAGAATGTGATCAATCAGACAAGCGAAATAGCTTGGTTGACGCGGGACCCTCGCGGCATCGAAATGGTGAATTCCAATTCTGTTCGTGCAAAATACAAATTGAATGGCAAGAGCATAGAGTGCAACAGCTATTGGAACGAGGCTGGGACAAAGGCGCATCTTTATTTCAACAACCATGACGGTGAGTATCGAGGGTCTTTCAAGCGGTCGGAATTCAAGAACCTATACGGGTTCGACCCTCTGCCATCGTCCAAAGACAAGGTGGAAGATTTGGAGTTCTACGAGTATACGCGTTACTCCAGCAAGCCGGACGAGCATATTCCTCATTGGGATATCGAAGGAATGTCCTTAGAACGCAGCCTTTAAATATTGAAGGCGGGAACTGATCTTGAATTGAAATCAATGTAGCCGTTCTCGTCTTCGACGAGTGTCGTTGACGAGGGCTTGGCAACCAAGTTACATGACCGTGAAAGGACTTCAGATGCGCCTATATCACGGGACTTCCTCGAAATTTTTGGATTCGATCATGAAAAATGGCCTCGTCCCGCGAGGTGAGAATGCGTCGAATTGGGAGGCCGCGAGTAATGCCGACCTCGTTTACCTGACAAAAGCATATGCAATGCATTTTGCTGCTAATGTCGCTTGTGAAACCGACAGCGACATCTTGATCGTAGAGATCGACACCGATCTGCTACCTTCACAGAACTCATTGTTGGCTGATGAAGACGCAATCTGGTCAGCGTGGCGTCTCAAAGCCCTTCAAGGTCTGGGATTAGACGAGCACTTGGCAGGCTTGTCTCACCACGAACAGGCTACGACTATCGCGCACAAACTCGAAGAGCTTGCCGAATTGGGATGCAATAGCGATTGGTCTTTGAAGGCAATCGGCAACTGTACCCACAAAGGCATTATTCCGCCCGAGGCGATCACACGCATCGTGTCATATTCAAGTGAACGTAGCTGGTGGATATCGTTTCACGACCCAGTCATCGTCATCCAAAACTTTAAGTTTGTCGGAGACGAATTCATCGCAACTCAGTTGGTGTTAGCTGATCGCCTCGAAGAGGCTGGAGAAGTCAAAACCATGTTCCCGATGGCCTTTCCGTTGTCTGAACTCGACAAATACGTCAAATCACACAGGCGCGGGTTGTGGGATCGGGTGAACGGTGAGCTATTAAAGGTGGTCTGAAGTTTGGAAATTGAAGGGGAGGCAGAACCTGATTTCCGCCTCCCCTCGCCTTTAACGCCGCTTCCTGAGTAGCTCGACGGCTTCTGAGATCGACATTACGACTTGCGATCCGTCTGCTTCTCTCACGGCCACCTGTCCTGCTTCAGCCTCGCGGCGGCCGATGATCGCAGTAACCGGAATCTTGTCCTGGTGCGCCTGCACCAGCTTGCGGGAAAGCCCTTCATTCATGTCGTAGAGGACTGAACGAACGCCTTCGTCGAAGAGCTGGTTGTGGACGTCACGTGCATTCTCCAGCTGGCCTTCCGAGATCGGGATGACAGCAACCTGATCCGGTGACAGCCAGTACGGGAGATTGCCCTCATGCTCTTCCAGCAGGATCGCGAGGAAACGGCCCATGGAGCCAAAGACCGCATGGTGGATCATCATAGGCACTGCAGGCTTGCCGTCCTTGTCGATGTAGGCCGCGCCGAGGCGCTTCGGCAGCACCACGTCGAGCTGTACAGTTCCGCACTGCCATGAGCGTTCCTGACGGTCTTTCAGAACGAATTCGAGCTTGGGTCCGTAGAAAGCGCCCTCGCCTGGCTGGATTTTGATTTCCACGCCACGCTGTTTGGCGGCCAGCGCCAGCTGCTCTTCGGCCCAGTCCCAAAGCTCATCTGAACCTGCGCGCACGACAGGCCTGGTCGACAGTGCGATCTCATAGTTGGCAAAGCCGAGATCTGCATAGACCTGATCCAGAAGCCCGATGAAACGCGCGACTTCGCTTTGGACGTCTTCTTCGCGGCACAGCACGTGAGCGTCGTCCTGCTCGAATGCTCTGGTCCGCATGAGGCCATGCATCGAACCCGATGGCTCATTGCGATGACACGCTCCAAACTCGGCATAGCGGATCGGCAGCTCGCGCCAAGAGCGGATGCCCTGATTGAAAATCTGCAGGTGGCATGGGCAGGACATCGGCTTCAGAGCGAATTCACGCTCGTCATCGTCCGATACGCAATACATGTTCTGCTTGAACTTCTCCCAGTGGCCGCTCTGTTCCCAGAGTTCACGAGGCAGAAGCTGCGGGGTACGGACTTCCTGATAGCCGAGGCCTCGCATTTTCTTGCGAATGTAGTCTTCAAGCACCCGATAGACGGCGTAGCCGCGAGGATGCCAGAAAACCATGCCGGGAGCATTTTCCTGAATGTGGTAGAGGCTGAGATCGGAGCCTAGCCTGCGGTGATCGTTATTTTCCATTGGTCTGTTCCTTCGTGCGTTTGAAAAAGGGCACGGGGAACAATTCTGGATAAAGAAAAGGCCCCGTCCGAGATGGCGAGGCCTGTTTGCGGTGAGTGCTAACTTTGCTTAGCGCATGACACCACGATACGGCCCGCCGTAAGCGGTCGTTGTGGTGGTTGTAGTCAGGGCGATGTTCAAAATTGCTCTCATGCTTGCAACATTGCCGGGACGGATTGAAGTTGTCAACCGCATGATGTTGTTCCTCGCAAGGATTAGCATCAAAATTATAATAGGGAGAAATTAGAGGCCTTGAAATGGTTGAATATACGCATCTGACGCAAGCAGAATTGGAAATTCTGGAGGCTGGAATTCAGAAAGTGACTTCTGAAATGCCAATCATTAACGGCCGGTCGCAAAGACTTAATATGTCGGACATCATGAAGCCAGTTCATGGTATCGTTGATGTATTGAGGAACGATCCTTCAAAGTTAGGCGAAGACGGAAACGTAAAAAGAGAAGTCATCTCCGAGATCGTTTCATTCTCGAACCTTAAGTTCGTTTCCCAATACCCATATGACGATTTGGAATATCTGGAAGAGGTGAAGGGCGATCTCGCCTGGATACTTTCGGGAGAACTGAGCGACGAACAGCGCGAGAAAGTGGATGTGCTCGATGTTGCAGTCGCTGCTGGTCTGGCTGGCGAGCTTGATGTCTCCGAGACTCTCCAAACTCTTCATTATGACGGCATTCGTGCGGTAACGCTTTTCGACAGAGATGACCCTCGCTATGAGATGCTGAGTGAGATGCGGATGCTCGATACGTATATCAGTCTTTATGGTCGTGAATATTACGACATGGCAAAAGAGATCATTGCTCAAGAAAATAACCCTAAAGCACCGGGAATGTGAGACTAGACATGCTTGATATCGAAAAAGAACAGGGTTTCGATAGGGCTAAGGCTGAGGCTGCGATTGATGAATATATCATCTCGAAGCTGACGTTGCCGTTGGAGACATTCGAATCCAATACGCCAGGCGTTATTGCATTCGAGCGCCCGAGTTATATCGATGAAGACAAAATCGATTTCGACGAATTGGCTGAATTCGTTTCAGCCAGGGTAGGCATAGAAGTCGTCTCTATCGGACACTGCGATTGGACGTTTGACGATGACTGCGACGAGGAGGCAGTTGCCGTCGCGTTCGACATTCCTGCGTTGGAACCAGAATACAGGGACGTGCACGGCAACTTAATAAGTAGAGAGGCCAGTCCGACTCCTTAGCAGATAAGGGGCGTCTGGGAGGGGGAGTTTATGAACAGGCCAAAACGAGAGGTGATGGCAACCGTTCCAAATAGAAAGTTTCAGAACATCGGGTACGGTTTTATTCCGATTGCTGCTCATCAGTGGGATTTGAGAATTAAAGCCGTACAGGACGTTTCAAATATGTTGGAAACGGGTCGGATGCCTGCGGCAGACGACGAGCAAGGAATAAAGAACCTGAAAATTGTAAAAGGCATGTTCCTTGCTCTGGTTGTGGGCGATCAGTGGGATTGGTTCACGACGTCGAGAATGCTTGGTTTCCCATCGAGCGATTTGTCTCGACAGATGTCGCTTCGGTTCCATCGTATGGTCCACGCCGTCGTGACGGAGAGCGACAGCTACTTCGAGAAATGCATGGAATTCCTGCACAAGAACTATGCTCGCGAAATGCTGGATAGCTATCTGGATATCGCCTGTGCAAGCCAGCATCCGGTCGAAGAAGAAGGCTGGGCCTATATCCTTTGGTCAAGTTCCGCGCCGGACGAACTCTATATCGGTGCCAGCGGTGGTCAGATTGACGAAGTTACGCGTCAGCTGCGGATCGAGAACCCTGACAAAGATCCTTATGGTGTCCTGGGAGCATGGTTGGTTCATGATCCGGTTGAAGCCTATCACGATATCCGTAGCAGGCTTTCGAACCACAGTCTCGGCTGCGGTTTCTATCGCATGGATTTGGATAAGGCCAAGGTAGCTGTCACGGAAACATTGACCCTGACGGACAACTACGCCCTTTCCCCATGGCACGTGGAGGAAGTCGTATGTCACGAGCATGAGAATGCGGAAGAGCCGGAAGAAGAGCCTATGGCCTTCGGCATGGGCATGTGATTGAAATGATCAGGGCGGCGTGGCCCCTACCCTCAAAATCGCCGCCTTCGATCCTCTGATCCATCAACAGAATGAATCAAACCGTCGTCTGCGATTCAGATTATGAATTTGCAAAGGCTTGCGAAGCCTGATTCTGTATCGCGCATGAAACGGGTACAGACACATCATTTGCCACCAACCGTGCTGCACATGGTCGATCCAGCAAGGAACATGGCGAAATTCTACACCATGGTCATATCGCCATCCCTGTTCGGGGACGTTGCGCTGGTCCGATCATGGGGACGAATGGCCAAGAGAGGTGCTTTCAGGATAAATCTTTTTGGAAGCCACGGAGAGGCAGAGGTCGCACGGGCTAAAATCGTTGCACAAAAACTGGCCCGAGGATATCGCGTAGGAGCCATGCCAGCGCGACCTCGGGCCAATGTCGGAATACAATTGGATTTGTTTACCTGATTTCGGCTTTTCAATACTCTAAAGACAACAACTTCAATAATTTGAAGTGGTTATTATTATAGTATCGATTTAAGCTGCCATCTTTTGCGAGCCTTCGGACAGGATTTTATCAAGACCACGCTTGATGTCCTTCGCCGCATTTTTCATCGCGTGATGGCACGAAGCCGAAATCGGCATTGCGTAGCGAAAACCCTTTTCCATGCCCTTCATGCGAAATTCGTAGATAGCATGGCTATTCTTTCGGACTAGGATCATTTCATCCGCGCCCGACATCTTCAGGACTTCCTTCGCGAACTTCTTCGTAGAAATACCACTCATGACTTTTCCCCATGTCTGTAAGCCACCGAGTTAAGCGGCTTATGGGGTGCTATTTATTCCCGTTTTTCATGAGCGTCAATAGATAATTTCCCAGTTTTCAGTTTTTTCTGAAAATTGGGAGCTTGAGTTTCTTTGTTTTGAAGTCTGCGAGAAGGGATTTGTGGGGTTTTATGCTGATGCATCCGGCCCATGATCGAGTTATATCGACAGGAGTTTCTGGGCCGGATTTTTTAGGGTCATGCGAAACCCGAATGATCAGGCGGTTTTGCTATTGTCTGAAACCAACATGGCGATCCGCATGTTCTCGCACATCTGGAAGTCCCAAGCGAAGAGCGGCAACACGGTGTCTCTGACAAGGGCGGACTCGATCTGCGGTGCTGGTCCGTAGAGTTCTTCTGGCGTAACGTCTTCTTTAATCCCGAGTGCGTTGGCGACGTGGTTCATGTGGGAATAAGGGAATATCATAATCCCATTTGAATTGGGTTCGACTGCTGATTTGCCGTAGGCAGCCGTTCCCGACGTTGGCGACAAATAGAAGTATTGGCTTTTTTGGTTCTCGGGAAGGTGATGAATGATTTCATTGATCCCATAGAGCGTACCGTTCTCGCGCGTTTTCTCAGGGTTCGCATATGCCTGGAAGCAGACATTGTTCAGGATGAGCCAATTTTCAAAGTCATATCTCTTTGCCGCTGGGCCGTAGATAGCGAGACTGTAGACATTGGCTTCATCGTTTCGATGGGCATTATAGAAGTCCCAGAGGCGGTCAATCGGATCGCGAATAATGCCGAACTTCTCAAAGTGCTTGTATTCAATTGGGATGCCATCGCTTTCCATCTGATTATAGAGCGGGCGCGCTGAGGGATACTTCCGCATGATGGCATCGGTGAGTTTGCCGTCCTCGTTCGATGGAACGCGGACGTAGATAGCGTTGATTTCTGGAATGATGATCATGGGCACCTCGTTTAACTAAGAAATAGTGTGTTGGCGCAATGGGTGTCAGTCAACCATTTTTGTATAGGTTAAATGAATGAGGGGCGGCCCACTGCGATCCTCTTTCATGTTTTCTTTTTGACGAACGTTGAAGCGAGCTTATAAGTATTCCAAACGACTAACTGGCGACTATTGTATAATATATTACGGTTCAAAAAATCATGTCCAGATGGGTAGGTGTCGTACAGACTTTTCAGCAATTGATTTTTAATTTCATAGAGTCGTATAGCATGGGATATCATGTCTTTCGATTTATTCTTGGGCACCAATCCAAATGGAATGACACCTCCGTCATCGATAAATCTGTATCGTGATCCTATTTTCGCGCAAACCTTGCTCCTCAGAGGGTTCATCTGAAGGCTATTATCTAAAATATATTTATTGTTAAGCATTGAATTGTGCTCAGCGCTTACAATCTTTAAATCTACAATAGATTGGAATAATTCTATGTTCGGCCTATGGTATTTGAGCCTACTAATTGTTTCGAATAGCCGGAATTTTGCTGAGAATTCGTCAGCCATGAATTTACCGTCAGCTATTTCAGGGCTAGTGGGATATGGAAAGCCCATTCTCTCAGAAAATAGAAAATCACTGGAAATGTTTATGAAGAGGAGGTCGTTCACAATCAATATAAAGGATGTAGGAGAATCGTAAAATGAATGGTCATTCGTAGATATGATTGCAATCCCCTTTGTATCCTTCGCTTCATCAAGCTTGTAGATCAACAAGCATCTGTCTTTAGCTGCTATTCTCTGGTCGATGAAGAAGTGCGGATCTGTTATGTATCCCCCTTTGTTCAGCATCATATTATTAATAAAAAGACCAATTCTTACCTTGTCAAACCAGTCCAGCAAACTGTTTGCTTGCTTGCCAGTTAATGTTGTTTGATTCAGCAGGACTGCCATGGCAGCCTTTGCTTCATTTTCCAATGCGGCGTAAATTGAATTGCATTCTGTGCACGACGGAGATACAAATTTATCTGTTGCAATTTTTGATTTAATTTTTTCGCCTGCTTTGGGTTCCATTTGAACATCAAAGGGTTTCTTTCGTCCGCCCGTTATATCCATTAGCCATCGTGGTATAACATGTTCTCTGTTTTTGTCTTTGGGCTTTTCCCCACAAAAAACACAACATCTTTGCGTCTTTAAAATGGACATGATTTCCCCTTTTCACTTTTTGCACCCTTATTGAAATTTAATTCTAAGAGTGTCGAGGTGTTGGCGCAAATGCTTGTTTTATATTTATTGCAGCGATAGGGCTTTTGGTTAAACTAGTGGTCGATGTAGTCATAATAAAAAAGTCCAATTAAGGAGAGAAAATGAAGCGTTCTATTGCGGTTTCGCTGGTCATCATGGGTGCTGCGGCTACCCTCACGGCCTGTGAGGATACGACTATTAATTCCTCGGTGTACACGAGTGTCGACGAATGTGAGATTTCATACGATTATTCCCGCGAGCGTTGTGAGCAGGATTTTGCAGAAGCGCAGAAGGCTCATGCCAAGTTTGCGCCTGCTTTCAAGTCTCAGACTGATTGCGAGGCTGAATTTGGCCAGGGCAAGTGCGAACCCGCTAAGGCGGAGAATGCAGCTGCGGCGTCGTCTGGCGGATCGCATAGTTCCTTTGTGCCGCTCATGATGGGTTACATGATGGGGTCGCGTATGGGCACGACCGACAGGTCGATGGCTCCGCAGGCGCTCTATCGTCCGTCTAACACCTCGAATTTCGTGAATTCGAACGGTGCTTCTGTCGCAAGCAAGGTTGGCCGTATGACTATGTCTGGTCGATCTGAAGCGGCTCGTGCGCCTGTCGGCCATACCAAGTCGCTTGCGCGCGGCGGTTTCGGCTCGCGCTCGATGAGCTTTGCGGGTTAAATCGGCATGAAGCGTATCGCATTTGAAGAGCGTCCTGACTGGCAGCAGGACGCGGAATATGTCGGATTCGAATTCCACTCTATGGATGGCGAGCGTTATTGGGACGAGCGCCATGCCTATCAGTTCTCGCTCGAACAGATCGAGAATGACATCGAAGATCCAACGCAGGCCCTGCTGGGCATGTGCTACGAGGCTGTAGCTCGTATCGTCGAAGAGCCTGAGCTGATGAACAAGCTCGCGATCCCTGAGGATTTCCATTTCGCTGTGAAGCAGTCGTGGAACAATCGTGAGTTCGACCTCTACGGCCGCTTCGACTTCGCATATGACGGCACTGGTCCGGCAAAGATGCTGGAGTTTAACGCCGACACTCCTACTAGCCTCTTTGAGGCGGCTGTGTTCCAGTGGCGATGGCTGGAGGCCATGAAGGCGTCGGGTAAGCTGTCTGCGAACGCAGACCAGTACAACTCGATCCATGAACGTCTGATCCAGTCGATCCCTGTGATCGCTCGTGGCGACAAGAGCATCCACTTTGCGGCCGTATCCGATGCTATCGAAGACTGGGGTACTGTCACCTATCTGGCTGACTGCGCCACACAGGCTGGATACAAGGCTAAGCTGATCGACATCGCACATGTCGGTGTCGATGCTGGTGGCTGGTTCACCGATACCGAGGATCAGCAGATCGAGAATCTCTTCAAGCTCTATCCGCTTGAGGACATGGTCCGCGAGGAGTTCGGTCAGTACCTGAAACACAGCCCTACCCGCGTGATCGAGCCGCTCTGGAAGATCGTGCTGTCGAATAAGGGGCTGTTGCCGATCCTGTGGGAGATGTTTGAAGGTCATCCGAACCTGCTGCCCGCCTACTTCGATCATGACCCGCGTGCGGTCTCTCTGGGCAATTCCTATGTCCGCAAGCCGCTGCTGTCTCGCGAGGGCGCGAACGTGACTATCGTCGACCCGAAGATGGGTATTTCGGTCGATGGGCCGTATGGCGGCGAAGGCTATGTTCGCCAGGCATTCCATGCCCTGCCCCGTTTCGGTGACGATTGGGCTGTGATCGGTTCCTGGGTGGTTGCGGGTAAGGCCTGCGGCATCGGCATCCGAGAGGATGACTCTCCGGTGACAAGGAACTCTTCGCGGTTCCTGCCGCATTTCATTCTCCATTAAATGGAAAACCCGAGGTCCGAACCTCGGGTTTTTGCTTATGGCTTCAGGAAAACAGATTTCTGGTTGGTCTTTTCGAGGTACTGATCGAGGCCGATCTCAAGCTGCTTGATGAGGTCGGGTTCTTTGAGGATCGCGACGTCGGTGGCCCAGAATCTCCCCTTGTAGATGTAAGCAGGATCAACGAGCGGGTTGTCCTTCAAAGCCGCTACAAAAGCTTCGCCATCAATCCAGTCCTGATTGGGAGCGATATAAATGCGTCCATCTTCGCGCAGCTGTGCTTCAAAGATATTGGCTTTGAGCCGACCAGCTTCATTGACATCGGTAATACGGAGAATAGCTCTGCGATCTTCCCCGAAATCATATAGCGGGTACTGAAGTCCGAAATCGCTCGCCAAGCCGATCAGGTCGTCGGCATTCTGGTTCAACATTTCGAACGTCGGGGAATTTTCAATTCTAGTGAAAGTGCGCGTTCCCTGCGTGAATGTCGGCAGTTTGGAAATATTTGTATAATCGATCTTGTGATCTGGCGCGGGAATTTCACGAACTTTCCCTGCCTTTTCAAACTGCTCAAAGAGCTGCTTTGGACTATTTGTGCCTCCATAGCTTTTCTCAAACAGGTGCTTGGGCTTCCAGAAATCAACGGAAGGCGTTTCGCCCGCCTCAGTCAGGATGAAGTCACCACCAGCAAGCAAATGAAACTGATCACCAGGAACAGCATTTTTGCCTTCGAAAATCGTGTCATAAGCCTGCGATCTGCCAACCCATGTGTTGGAAAGCGCGTGGCCTTTGCGCTCGAAATAATGGATTGGCTCGATGACTTCGTAATATTTGTTGAACATGGCAAAACCCTATTTTGATCGACATATCGTAAAAATCTTCGTTGCATCAAACAATGCCCGTGTTGGCTTTCAAATCGATATGATACTGTCGGATCAATATTGGTAAGGAGTGACTTGCAGCCGAGTAAAAATCTATTCATGTTCAGTCATTCAAACATGGAAAGACACATCAGTATCGGCAAATGATGCACTTTAATTGGAATATCTCTATTGACTGCCTACCGATGGCTAAAAGCTGGAACACTCGTTCCAGCTTTTCTCCCTTCTGGCGGTCATCGTCGCTTCAACGTCAATCAAATTGAAGAGCAGTTTATTCAACGGCAAAAACATCAAATGACTATCGCGACGTATGCCAGAGTATCATCTGCAGATCAGAAAAACGACCTTGAAACCCAATCTCTCAAACTTCAAAACTATGTCGCTGTGAATTATCCAGTCGCAGAGGCGGTGCATATAACCGACCTTGGGTCTGGCTTGAATTACAAGAAAAAGGACTGATGCAACTGCTGAAGCTCATCTGGGCACGTCAGATCGATGTCCTGGTGCTGAACCACAAAGATCGGCTGTTGAGATTTGGCGCGGAGCTAATTTTCAGGTTCTGCAGCTTTTGCAAGGTACAGGTGGTGGTCATCGAAGCGAACGGGAATGACGTTACATTTGAGCAGGAACTGTCTCAGGATGTAATTGAATTAATGACCGTGTTTTGCGCGAGGTTATATGGCAAACGGTTACACCGGAATAAATGAACATTGGTTGACTTTCACAAATAATTCAACCATATAAATATTCATGCTTTTAGCCCATCGCATTGAACTTGTTCCAAACAAGCTTCAAACTTCATATCTGGTCGATTGTGCTGGTTGTGCGCGTTTCGCGTATAACTGGGCTTTGACGGAATGGAAAAATCACTGGGAAAAGCAGAAGCAACTGCCCAAAGAACAGCGGAAATACGTCTCTGAGCTTGATCTGCGCAAACGGCTCAATGCCATTAAACGCAGCGAATATCCGTTCTTGATGGAAGTGACGAAATATGCCCCGCAAGAGGCAATCAAGCAGCTGGGTACAGCGTTTAAGAACTTCTTCAAGGGCAGAGCCAAATATCCGACCTACAGGAAGCGCTATGTCGATGATCGCTTCACCATTGGCAACGATCATATCCGCGTAAAGGGCAATCGTGTGCGACTGCCGCATGTCGGTTGGATCAAGATGCGCGAAGCCATCCGGTTTGCCGGATCAGTGCAAACAGTTTCGATCAGCCGTCAGGCTGATCGTTGGTTCATCTCCTTCGGCGTGAAGGTGGATGATCATACCCCATACTTCAAACAACATGCCAAAAACCAAGGCGAAGTGGTGGGGCTGGATGCAGGGCTGACAAGCCTTGCAGTTCTTTCCAATGGAGAGAAGTTCGACGGACCAAAATCCCTACGCAAAGGCCTGAAGAAGCTGAAAAAACTTCAGCGGGCACTGTCGCGCAAGGTGAAAGGCTCGAAGAACAGGCTACGCGCAAAAATGCGCGTAGCGAGACAGCACGACCGCATCGCGAACATTCGCAAAGATGCGCTGCATAAGCTGACGTCGCATCTCACTGACACGTACAAGATCATCTGTATCGAGACGTTGAATGTGAAGGGAATGATGAAGAACAAGCATTTGGCTCGGTCCATTGCTGATGCGTCATTATCCGAAATGAAGCGCCAGTTGATCTACGCCGACAAATCAAACTAGGCACGATATACGTGCATGTATTTGATCTCCTGTAAATTTTGAAGGTCCTGCGGGAAAAGCAGGGCCTCTTTTTTGCGGTGTTTTCAAAGAAAATAAATAGGCGCGTGGTTCGGATCGAAAATAAGACTAAAAATAGTTTATTTGTTGACGATTATGAATAATTCCAGGAGCATTTAATAATTGCCACAAAATTGAGCAGAAAGGCTCATTAAATGCTTCATTCAACGTCCGCTGCCTTTCGGGGCTTTACGCGGCCAGTTTTGCCTGGTCGGAAGCCAATCGCAGCATCGCCAGAGGTTGTCACTGACTGGGCATGGTTCGAGGAATTCCTCGCTGAACGCGGTGAAACAGGTCAAAAACAGTACCAAGACTGGGAAAAACGTCGAGGGAAGCTCAGCAACTGGGCCGAGTTGATGGCTGGCTTCCGTGCGCTTGAGCACAAGGTTCTATACCGTCTTGAGATTGTTGACATCAAAAATGCCATCCGGCAGACGACCCATGCATTAGGTACAATCGACAAATCTGCTGCAAAATTCGACGACATCCATAATTACTCTCCGCCAGTGCCTCTGGTCTATATTTTCCATTCTATATTGGAAAAAATGGGCCGCGTTCCTGTCTGGAATGACATCAAGCGCCACCTGTTCGGAGACTTCCGCTCGCTATGTTGGGTGCCGTTTTGCAATAGCCGAAAGCTCAATGCAGAACTCCCAGTGAACCAGCAAGACACGCGCATCATGGATGCCTTTCTATGGCGGATGGGGAATGCCTATTATTCATGGCTACGTGAGGTGGATCTCCTCACCTATTTGCGAAGAACGGAGAAGCTCGATCTCAAATATCACTTCCTGGTCGACGCGGAGTGGCGTGCAGATTTCGTCGCTGGTCGCATTCTGCTCGAACTCTATGTCAAGAACCGTGAGTTTAAGGACGATGACGGTGGCCGGAAGCTCACCTGCGCTCGAATGAATGCAGACTATGAAGTGCTTCCGATCAAGTTGGACACAGCTCCTGACAAGGAAGGGCCGAAGTTCGGGAAACCGTGGATGGTTTCGGATGAATGTAAGCTGATGATCGCTCGCGAGCTTCGATCTAGAGGTTGCCCTCGAATAGCATGAAATGAGAAGGCCGCCGAAATCGAATTCGACGGCCTTCTCATTTCAGTGTTCGATTGTGGTCAGTCTCCGCCACCACCACCGTCGCCTCCACTGGACGAGCCGCTGTCGCTACCACAATGGCCATCAGATGACGAAAAGCCATAGATATGCCCATCAGAGCTGCTGGAACTGAGGTTGGTGTAATAGCTGCTATTGTTCCTAGAGGCGTTCGAACCTTGCTTGAGGGGTGCTTTATTAGATTCGTGCATTTCCGCCCAAATTAGTATGCCTGTGAGGCCGCCGAGGGCGAGAATCGCAACGATATAGATCAGAATTTCAGCAAATGATAAATCCATCGAATTTCCTTCCACGAAAATAGTCGGTGGACGTGTTCAAGGTGTCAAATTAATTCTGTACGAATTCACTCATTGTCGTGTGTGTCACGACGATGCTTTAGCAGAACATCCACTAGAGCAATGGCGACGAGAAGCGTCGCGCAGATTAAGAGGAATTGGCTTGCGAACGACACGAATTCAAACTGCCGTGCTGGATCAGAAGCGACATTGAAAACAGCGTCGGTAAAACTGTATGACGTGGGAACAGGCATGGTGCTAACTCCTTCGACCACATGAAGGAATTATTGGGTCTATGGTTTGTAATTGGAAGTCCGGCCGATCAACTCGTCTACGATTTCGTCAGTCTCTCTGAACCCAGGCGCACCGATTTCCCAGCCCGTCATGTCGAGCAGCGGGAGATTCATTGCCTCCGCAATCGCCTTGATGGCTGCGAACCTCTCTCCTGTATGATCCAGGTCGTCATCCTGAAAGCCGATTGCGACTACGCTGTCCTTGGAGATGGGACCTTCAATGAAGACCTCGTCTGTTGTGCTGTGTGTTCGCTTTCTCGCCTGAACTACGCTCTCCAGGATTGGTTCGATTGGCTTTCCGGCCTTGCGAGCGTTTCTGATCGCCTTGGTCAGGTGGTAAGTTTCCCCTGATTCAAGATCATGTAGTGGCGCTTCAATCGTCGAGCGGTCGATAATCAGGCAGGGTTCTCGGTGAAGTTCTTCATCTGGATGCCACAGCATTGGTTCTTGGCAGGTCGAAGTGCCTTTCACGTCACGCTTCTCGTCAAACAAATAGTGCGTCCAGTACGGCTTCATGACCCCAGACTTCGCGAGGCGCTGCAGGCGCTCGATGGATGTCCAGTGAAAGAGGTATCTGTTATCGGGAAGTGTCGTCATCGAACCCTGCTCTGGCTGCTGTTTGCCATTAGATCGCAGGTGAATGCAAGAGAACACCATTTTCGTTGTCACAAGCGTCGAGGCTGAGCACACTGAGCGAAAATAGGTCTTGGAGGTCACATGACGCACACAGTGCTGGATTGTCATTTGAACGGCGTTCCGTTGGCGAAGGATGAACTAGCCAGTCTTTCTTCCGAGGACATTGCGGCTATCGTCGGTTTTCAAATGCCTGGCGATGCGCTGGAAGACACCAGTGATTACGCATGGTCTTTTGAGATGTTGCCTCTGGATTTGTTGCGTTTCAGTAATGAAGATGGCGAAGAACCTGAGGGAGGATGGAAAGCTGCTTATTTAAGGCATCAGGAATCGGATCGAGAGGCTGTTGCAAATGGCAGTATCGAATACGAAGGTCGTGCGGAGTGGCTTGCTGAATGGTCCAGAGATACGTCTATCTATCCATTGTATATAGTGACAGAGGATAATGGATATCGCGTGTTGGATGGCTATCATCGTTTAGCTGGAGCATTCTGGCATGACGTGAAAGAAGTGGCTGTCTTTCTCGGTTCACCGAAACCGACCTTCGATGCCTCTTTTCGAAAAATGTGAAAAGTTTCATTTTTTCCTGTTGACGCCAGATTGCAAAATGCAATATGGTTATCTCAACGAACTCCTTGCTTTGGGTTATCTCTTGAAACGATGTCCCCCATAGCGCTCCACGCGTTCGTTACCTAGTTTCTGTGCTGGACCGAACTCCTGATGTTCGATTATCCAAGCAGTCGGTCGCGAGTTCGAGTCTCGCCTCCCGCTACACTATGCGGGAGTAGCTCAGGTGGTAGAGCAACAGCCTCGGGCGTAAGCCCAATCGATGTCCCCCCGCGTTCGGCCCAGCACAGAAACTAGCCTCTAATCGAGGCTTTTCACGATAAAATCTTCCCAGTCGTCATCTGGTGTTTCTCTGATGGCGACCTCCTGAGGCAGCTTGTAGACGCAGTCATTGTCTTCCTGCAGGCCTCGGAGAAGTTTCTTTGCCGCATCGATCTTGTTTTCAGTCGGGGAGACCAAATAGATGTCGTCCCGAAAATATGCTTCCCATACGTCGTCTGCCATCACAATGCCTTTTCTGTTCGAGTGACCATGCCATTGTGATGCAGGATTGCGCGGCCAGGCAAATTTACGGTCTCGCCGATAAAAATACCAAAATCTTAAAATAGGCCCTTGCGCGACATTGCAAAATGCAATATCAGTATATGCATAGCTTGACGCAAGCGAACTCCCCGCTTTGGGTTATCACTCATAATGATTAGCTCCCATTGCAATTAACGCGTTCGTTTCGTCGGTTTACAGAGTGTGCGAACTCCCTGGCTTTCGGTTATCGCCTTCTAAGCGGGTAACGCAGGTTCGAATCCTGCACACCGTCGATTTGATGGTGTTCGTCTAGGGGTAGGACGCCTAAAACATCGATGCCTAAACCGCGTTCGCACACTCTGTAAGTTGACGAGACGGCGCAAGCCAAAAGAAAGGTTTGAACATGACTTATGCTGATCTCGTTCGTAAGGATTCCATCCCTCAGAGTGAGCCTCTCGATTCGCGCCAGGTGAAGAACAACGCTGGTGGCTTCGTTTATGCGCTCGACATTTGGGGCCGCCTTCAGCGTTTCCTCATCCTCGGTTCTGACGCGCAGACCTATTACGAGTCCGCTCGCAAGCTGACCCGTGACAATGCTGCTGTCATCGAGCAGTGCTGGGCAACTGACTATGCTCGTACCGCGCAGGCTATCGTCGATATTTCTGTCGCTGGTCGTGCTCCGAAGAACAGCCCTGCGATCTTCGCACTGGCGCTCGGCACCTTGTCTGAGAGCGTTGATGCTCGTCGTGCTGCACTTGCTGCTGTCGATCAGGTTTGCCGTACTGCTTCTCACCTGTTCGAGTTTGCGTCGATCCTCGATGCTCTCGGCCGTGGCTTCGGTCGCTCGGTCCAGCGTTCGGTTCAGAACTGGTACGAGTCCCGCTCGGTCGACAAGCTCGGCTATCAGATGTCCAAGTATCGTGAGCGCTACGGCTATTCTCACGAGCGCCTGATCAAGCGTGCTCGCCCGAAGGCAGAGGACGGTGACGCACAGCGTGTCGCTCTCTATCGCTGGGCAATCGGTCGCGATCATGATGCTGGTGCGCTTCCTGACGTCGTTGTTGGTCATCTGGCCGCAATGAAGGCAGAGACTGCGTCCGAGCTGATCCCGCTCATCGAGAAGTATCGCTTGACTTGGGAGGCTGTGCCGACCTGGGCGCTCAAGGACGAGAAGGTTTGGGAGGCACTCCTGCCGAACCTCGGTCTGACTGCTCTCCTGCGCAACTTGTCCACGCTGACTTCGGTTGGAGTGATCAAGCCCCTCGGCAAGCATAATGCTTTCATCGAGGACCGCCTGACTGATGCGAAGCAGATCAAGGACGCTCGTGTGCATCCGTACGCGATCCTGCAGGGTCTGACTGCATACCGGATGGGTCGCGCTGTGAAGGGTGATCGTACGTGGTCTCCTGTGTCCACGATCAGTGATGCGTTGGACGACGCTTTCTACAAGGCGTTCGACAACGTGGTTCCGACTGGCAAGCGTCATCTCCTGGCACTTGATGTGTCCGGTTCCATGCAGTCCAGTTTGATCGGTGGCATCGTTAGTGCACGTGCGGCTTCGGCGGCAATGTCGTTGGTGACTGCACGCACTGAAAAGCAGCATCACTTCGTTGGTTTTACGGGAGGTATCACACCACTCGATATTACCGCGAAGATGAGCCTGCCGGACGTCACGAGGAAGATCAGCAACTTGCCGTTCCAGCGTACTGATTGTGCGCAGCCGATGCTCTACGCCCTCAGCAAGGGTCTCGAAGTGGATGCCTTTGTCATCTATACGGATAACGAGACTTGGGCTGGTTCCATCCATCCGATGGAGGCTCTCAAGCGTTACCGTAAGGCGACGGGTATCAACGCGAAGCTGGTTGTTGCAGGCATGACGTCGACGGGCTTCACGATTGCCGATCCAAAGGATACGGGTTCGCTCGATATCGTTGGTTTCGACAGCAGTGCAGTTTCGGTCATGGGAGATTTCATCCGCTCATGACCCCGCACGAACTTGAGAGCGCTGGCGAAAGGCTTTTCGGTGAAAACTGGAAAGGACTGATCGCTGACGCTCTCGGGATCGATGCATCGACACGATGGCGAATGCTTCAAAGAGGCAAGATACCAGGCCCCGTTGCCGCAGCAGTCACTTCATGGCTGGTGCTGCATGGGGCCTTCGGCATTCTGCCCCCGTTCAAACCTATGGGGCCGTACAGAACTGAAGACGGCAAAAACCTGGGCTTGATCTCAGAGGACGATAGCCTGGATATCGGGCAGATGGCCGAAAGCATCTTCGGCGAGCACTGGAAAACGGCATTATCCGAACATCTGGGCGTCAATTATTCAACGCTCTGGCGGCAAATGGATGCTGGTGAATACCCTGCCCCGGTCATTGTTGCTCTTAGAGCGTGGCAACTCCTTTTCGATCTTGAAGAGCCAATTCCGTCACCGGAATCCAAGACCGAGACCGGAAAGCAGACTTCGCAGAAGAAGCCCAAGGCCTCGAAATATGCGAAGCTGATGTCAGACTAACGTCCGGCTCGAAATCCAAACACCCGAAATCTCAGCCTTTGCGCATGGGCGCGGTCGATAAGCGTCGACGCGCTCGAAGGGCAAGCGGATTGCTCCCAAGTTTTGAAGGCTGGCTAACAGGCATGTTCGGGAGATTTTTTGTGAATGGGTGAAGCGGTTCTCCACTGCTAATGCCTTCTGCATAATTACGGTCAGATTTTAACGAAAACTCCTCTTCTGATATCCCGAACGGGGTAATTTATCGCTATTAATTACCCCTGCTGGCTATATTTAAAGGGTGAATAATCCCGCATTCGGATTATTTCCAAAATTATCTGCATATTTATGAAGAAAAATGTTGACCACCTTAGATATTAATGGCATTAAGGCCGCGAATTGAGCGCGACACAAAATAATTCGCGCCAAAAAAGGAGAGATTTAAAAATGACCAATATGACCGCTGACATCACCGCCGTATCTTCTTTCGCTCAGGAACTGGTTACGGAAACGAATTCGAAGGGCCTGAAGGATTCGGTTTCGATCTCGGCTCTTAACGTGACCGTCAACGTCGGTCGAGCCGTTCTACAGCGCGCTATGGATTTCAAAACCAAGCAGGACGCTCTGTTCGAAGGTATCGCCAACGCTTACGAAGCATACGATCTCGGTGAAGCAGCATCGGTCGACGTTAATATCGGTCTCGGCAAGAATGGCTTCGTGACCATCACCGATAAGGCTCGCGGCATGGATCGCAAGGACCTTGAGCGCTTTTTCTCTCTTCATGCTCACACTGAACGTCGCGTTGGTGGCCGTAATCTACGAGGCTACAACGGTACGGGTAAGGTCGCTCCGCTGGTCGTCGGCCGCACCATGCGCGTTGACTCTGTCCGCAATGGCTACCGCAATGTCGTTGTCCTAACCCTGGACGCAGTTGAAAAGGCTGCGCGAACCAACACGCCAATCGATCTCAAGGAACTGGTCATCAACGAAGTGACCAATGAGCCGAACGGCACCTCGATCACCATTTCCAAGCTTCATTCCGGCTTCAAGGCCGAAGATATTCGCGACGTTCGCGAAAAGATCGCCCTCGAAATGATGATGTGGATGAAGGGCGCTAACATCACCGTCAATGGCGAAGCTGTCGATGCACAGAAAGTCGCTTTCGACGAAGAACACTTCGTGACCTCGGATTGCGGCAACTTTAAAGCTCACATCATGTACCGCGCTGGCTCACACCCTGAAGAACTGGCTTATACCTACATCACCTGCGGCCCGATCTTCGTTGCCCGTGAAAACTTCGGCAAGGAAGGCCACAAGTTCTCGAACAAGGTTCACGCTGTTATCTCGACGACCGCTGAATGGGCTGAAGAGCACTTCAATCATCGCCGTGAGCGCTTCGTTTCGGAAAGCCGCGACCTCAAGCTCAAGACTTCTGATGCCAAGGCTCGTGAAGTCCGCGACTTCGCCATCAAGGCTGTCGGCGACTACATGAAGAAGCTGGTCGACGAAGAAGAACAGCGCCGCAAGGACGAAGATAACCAGCTCCTGCGTGAGTGGGAATCTGACCTCAGCCGCTCGTTCTCATCGATGTGGGACCTCGGTGGCAAGCGTGAGCGTCAGGAAACGAAAAAGGAAAACCCTGCCGAGCCACGTGAGCGTGTGAAGCGTGACACTCAGGCTGAGCGCAAGACCAAGGTCAGCCTGGTTTTCGAACATCTGGACGATCACACGATCCCTTACCAGATCAACGAAGAAGCTCGCTTCATCGAAATCAACCTCAACCACGAGCATGCACGTTGCCTGCCGAAGGTTGAAGAAGACCCGACGCGTCGCCAGGCTCTCATGGACATTTCCATGGATGCCTTCGTTGAACTCAAGACCAAGCTGACGCTGGCTCAGGAGTTCGAGACCGTCGCTATGACTGACCCGATGGAATTGATGAAGCGTTATTCGGAACTCGCTCGCACCCTGAAGGCAGACATCAAGTCCCGTTTTGTCGAGCGCTACCGCGCGTTCGCCACGATCCGTTCGGCGTAACCCCCTCCCAAGCGCTGAACGCAGAGGCCCCCGTTTCCTCCTCCTTTGCGGGGGCCTCTTTCCTTCCTTCTAACGACACAAGGTGATGGTCATGGACAACAATTCGAAGCTTATTCCTGCAGATCTATTCAAGGCTGGCCTTTTCCGTACTTCCTGGTTGCCAGAGGGTCTGGGGGCTTCGAACATGGTCTCGCTCGAAGATGGCTGGAGTGTTGTTCTCGATCACAACACCGCCGCTGCTGAAGCTCTATACCGCATCGCAGACGCCATCGATGTCGTCATTCCTTACGAGGACCTGACCAAGGGCGTATCGAAGAACATTTTCCATCAGGTCCCATCGCTGAAGGAGGCTTTCATCTCCTATCCGTCGGAGGAGGCACTAAAGAAGCTTGCTGATTTCGTTGGCATGGAAGTCACCGAAAAGGGCTTCAATCCCAATACGATGCGCGAAGTTCTTCCAATGACGGATGATGAACAACGCCTGCAGGGCTTGCTGCTTGCAACTCTTGACGGTCACTGCGCTGCGGCTCGCCTCGTTCACCAGTTCGGTTGGTCCGGCCGCCGCACTCACTTCAACGATCACTTTCTCCCAACCGTGCCTTTCGTGATCCACGACAAGAAGCAACCTGTGAAGCTCCTGGGCTACGAGCCGCATCCGAAGCTCCACAATGTCGACGACCAGGGCCGCTTTATCGGTATCGAAATTTCTGAGTGCGGCAACCGCTGCCTGCTCGAATTTATCGTCTCGGAACAGGCGGTCGAGGGCAACTCCTTCAACGTCTCGGTTGCCGCCAAGGAAGCCGTCGCTGGTCGCTATACCGAAGTGAAGTCGGGCATCGATCTTTCGTTCTCGCTGGAGCGCAAGAACGCCCGTAAGTTCTCCGGCATGGGTCGCGTCGTCCGCAACCTCTATCCGGAATACATCGCTGGCCAGACGGCTTGGGTGGTCCTCGATAAGGAAGAAGGCAAGGCTCTCGTTGAGCTGCACGAGACGAGCGATTTCGATGCTCGCTCCCGAATGCGCGATATCCTTCGCGACGGCATCGACAGCGTCAATCAGCCGTCAATGGCGATGTAGTTGAGATTAAATCGTTAGATGATCCTTGAAGGCGAGAGAATTGAGTCCCCTCGCCTTTTTTGATTCAGATTTCCTGAAATCCCATCGTTGCACACAGCAACACCTTGCCATCCTTGACGATGATATCGCCCATCGAAGTGCTCCGGCGACCGTACTTTTTCCCGTCTGGTCCGGCGTGAAAATTTGGTTCCGTGGGAGAGATGATGCTTGGAGGATCAAGGCTCCAGCTGTCGCTTACGACACCGTTTTGCGTAGCCTTGTACACCTCCTCGATGTCGTCTACGTCCGATGTGGCGACAAGCTCGTACAGATCGCCTTCGTCAAACATTTTGCGGACGAAGGTGCGGTCGTCTGACGCTAAGGGCGAGATGATTTTGAAGTGATCGTCTCTGCTTCTGGCGGACGATTTTTCCCAATCGAGATGATACAGTTGCATGCGTGGCCTCCGAGGCCTGACTATAGCTTCAGGCGATGAAGGATCTCAAGACCGGGATGAGGCTTTCTGCAGGTGGTGAGTGCCTCCGGAGAAGCGCTTTCAGCGTGTTCTTATTTTTGGAAGAGCGACGCCACCATCAGGTCCAGATCATCCCAGACATGAATATTCGGGCGTTCAAGCTTTCCCTGCACTTCGACGTCAAGGCGGCGCTGGTATTCAGGGTGTGTACCGACGATCAGCTTGCGGTCGGAGACGAGAAATTTGCCGTATTCAAGCAGTGTGATCGGGCAAAGCGTTTCCTTCGGGAACCAGAACAGGATCGTCTCGGAGCGAGCAAGGTGCTCGTGCTCCCAGATAATCTGCTTCCTGGATTCTTCAGCCTCGTCGTCCATATTCCAGCCATTCCGGCGCGGATTGAAAATCGTATAGTCAGTATGCACAAGCAGCATCTCTGCGACTGGCGATTGCCAATCAGGGCAATTTGAAATTCCACCCGCGAGGAACAAAGGTGTTTGTCGTCTTGAATGAGACGGCTGGCGATGTGATTAATTGACCCAACGTTCTGTCCTTTAAATCAGGCGATTTAGAAGCTCTTTGGAGGCGTCAGCGCCTTCAAGGCGTTTATGAATACCGACCTTGGTCAAGGCTGAAATGATCAGCGGAATGTCTTTATCAGCCACATTGAGATCGCTGAAGATCGCGTTAGCTTCATCGATATTCAGACTGTTGTGCTGTTTTACGTCTGAAGCCATTCGCTGTTTCGCGACGTTGTAGGCCTTGTTCGCCTTCGACTCTTCTTCAAACTGGATGACTCTGGCCTGGTATTCTGCGATGAGGCGCTGGTCTTCGTCCGCCAGTGGGTGGACTTCAGTGACATCTTCCCAATTCATGATGCGAGCCGAGCTGAAAAGCCCATACGGATTCGCCATGATCTTTGCGTCGTCTTTGTTTTTGTCCAGATAGAGATGGAGCTGCCCCTCTTCGTCGAGACAATTGTCAATTCTGGCGATCCCTGTATAGGCGAGATCGTCACTGATGTTGAAAGTCACACGGCCATATTCACCCTCGAACGGACGTTTCGGAGGCCAGCCTTTTTTCCACTGCTTTACCGTTCGATTGTAGACGGATTGGTGATGCGCAATGAAGCTTTCCAGGTCCTCGATAGTGTCGTCATCAGTGTCGATTTTGGCATACCGAGCAAGGGCATGGGCGTCGATTGTGCCGTATCTGGCTGCCTCAGCCAGGCTCTTTGTAAAGGACTTTGCACCTGCCTCGGTATAAAAATAATCTTCCCGCTTGAGGTGATCGATATTCTTTTCCACCCATTCTTCGGCCGCAACGTGGCAAATCAATTCATCAGTCAGGTTTGGTCGCTTCATCGGAAACTCCTTTTAAATAAATATTGCGCCAAATAAGGGGTTCGTCAACATTTATTGACTAATTATGGCATCGTTCCCAGTGTTTGTCGGTAAACGCTTTTCGTGCCGATTTCGAAAAAAAGCTAGCATTGTATTCAGCCACGGTGGGCGTGTCCTCAAACTTGTAGCTCTTGTAATCCCATTTGGTGAATTCGCGGGCTTCATGATGTGAAGTAATCACAGCTCGTTGGTTGTTAGCGAGAAGGACTTCCGCGTCCGACCGGAGGTATTTTTGGAAGTCAGTTCGCTCCACAATATGGATGTCGGCTGTGAGTGAAGGAGTAATTGGCATCGGAGCTTCAACCACTCTGATAATGACGGTGGGTGCGATTTGTTGAAGCCGCTTTATAAGCTCAAATACGTATTCATTTTTGTATCGCTGCAGAAACTGGATCACGAAAAGAGGCATATTGTGCTCTTTCACCCAGAGTTCTTCCGCAGTTTCTACAATTGCTTCAATTACGCGTTCTTCGTATCTCATGGAATCGATCTGGGCTATGGTCTTTTTTTCAGATCGCATCGCGGACTTGATCGTTTCGATTTGCTTCCTGAGATTCCTAATTTTGGATTTTTCAGTATGATCATGCCATTTTCCAATTTTATTGGACGCGTGAATCAGATTGTCTCCAGATAGGGTCCGATCCTTGCTGAGTTTAAAACGTCCAGCGTGTTGGAGATACGCCTCTACAGGAAAAAGAGAGTGCCACAATTCTATCGTCGGTTTATCAATGTATTCGGCCGATGCGCATATCCTTCGAATATAGTCCTGCATAGGGCTATGAAGGCCTGAGTCGAGCAGAATGGATTTCCCATTTGCCAACTCTGCAAAGATATCAAGCTTCCTTGCTTCGGGTGCTCTGACAAGACCAAGAATGTTTTTAGCTATCCACTCGCGCATATTCGCCCTCATAATCTGGCAGCGTGCAAAGAAGCAATGGATACCTGAATCCATTCAAATTTTGGGGCTACCGCAATTGAACTCTGGCGTGCTGGTTGTTTCCTAGGCAGGCTCTCAGAGGAGGTCGCCCTCTCCCCAGTGGACAACCTATTTCGATTTCTCAAAGCCGCCGCCCATCAGAATGAACGAGAAGATCATTCCTGCTCCAATTAAGAGCAGAACGCCACCTCCAACGGGATTGTTGCGGGCGAGTTGATCCATGCCAGCGCCGCCAAAAACCACCATTGCTAAGACAATACCCACTAAAGCAAAAGGATTCATTGATTTACTACCTCCAAGTTTTCCATTTAATCCGCAATAATTGGTTGTAAGTCAATTTATTTTGCTTGTTTTTATGTAGCTAAAATGATTTAAGAGCGCCAACTAAGGAGCACTCCATGAGCGAATATTCCAAATTTGGCTACTGGTTCTCGCCGCAGGCTGATGTTTTCGGCCTCGAACTTCCGCAATCTCATGCAGAAGTTATTGCCAGTTTGGGAGTTTTTGATCTGCCAGGTGCATCGCCTGACGAGGTCATGCGTCATGCCATTGAACAAGGCTGGATCGCTGTTTCCATCTCGCCAGTCGGCAGTAGCCTAGGAATCCGTGTTCGCGATCATCTGCCTGAAAAGGGCGCGCTTATGAGAATGAAGTCTGTGCTGAAGGATGATGGTCTATTTGACATCATCGTGCACACGGACAAGGACAGCGGCACCGTGAAAACGGTCATCGAGCGTCTCCAGAAAATTGAACGTGACTCAATGACTTATCCGAACATCGAAGATGAGGTCGCCTTTCATGTGCGGATGGTTGAACGTCGTCGTGCGAATATGCGCTGGTATGATTTCGTGGCCAACAGGTTCGACATTCAAAAGGTCAATTTGGACGGCCTGCGTGCTGCACTGACGGATATCAGGAAGCTTCCCTATGAAGCCAATGAGATTGTTTTAAACTCCGCACTCCGTCGCGGCGCGAGCGTCGATGAATTCATGTCTGTCGTTACCGAGGCAAGCCAGAAACTGACAGCTTATGGTGAGCAGATTGCTGGTACGCTCAATGACGCTTTTAATCGCTCAATGGGCTTCGATGACTGGCAACCTTCGACAGACCTGCCTGAATACAACCTGTCCGGATCGTTGGGAGAGCAGCTGATCGCGGTAAAGAAGCTGCGCGACGAAACCGCAGTCGCTCAGGCCGTGCTCGATAACCATAAGCAAATTATCGTGACGATTGCTCCGCTGGTGCAGGCCATCAATTCGGCATCATCTTTCGCCAGCAGCCTCGGCTCCAATATGCGAGTGATGATGAAGGAGCTTGAAAAGTCGCGGGCCAACGACGAAGGCCTTGAACGCATGCAGTCCATCGCCGATTACTATATCGGCCACGAGTGCACCGTCGCCCTCGGCATCTCGGATACGGCTCTTGATAAGGTCGAGGCGGCTATTGCCGTCGTCGAGGCCAATCAGAGGTCGGCCAATGTCTAAGGTCGAGCAGGTCTATTCGCCACATGGCTATTGGTTCTCACCTCACGGCGATATTTATGCACTCGAAAGCCCGTAGGAGCATGCCAAGCTTATTACCGACATGGGCGTCTTCGACCTGCCGGATATGGACCCCAATCATGTAATGCTGCACGCCATCGAACACGGGTGGATTGCTGTCTCGATTTCGCCAGTCGGTACCAGCATCGGCATTCGCGTTCGCCAGGATTTGCCAGAGCGTTTCGCGATGAAGAGCTTGCAAAGGGTCCTCAAAGCGGATGGATTGCTCGATGTCGTGGTGCACACCGATCATGAAAGTGGAACAGCATCTGAAGTTATTGGGCGCTTGCGGGAGTATGAACGCGACAGCAAATATTTCCCAAAGATCGATGATCAGATTGCTGACGTGCTGAAAGACATCAGGAAATTGCGCGAGGCCGCCGCATTCGAGGAGCATATTCTGACGGTGCCGCTCGATGCCAAGTTCGATGTCACGAGCGCTGTGAAGGTCCAGACCTCTCTCAGTCAGCTGCTCAATGACGGCTACTCCGTCGTCAGAAGCGAATACGGTTCCCGTGTCAGCGATTTTGATGATCAATTGAAGCGGATGCGTGATCTGGGCACCAAGCTGGTCGGTATTGCTGATGAGATCAGCGCTAAGGTCGATCCGCTGTTCAATGAAATGATCGGATATAGGCCGCCGTCTATCAATAAGTGCGATCCTGAGCACCACCATGTGGAACAAGCAGAAGCCCGTCTTGTGCACCTCATCAGCGTGCGTCGTGATCTTGAGAATTCCGCGACGAGCAAATCGACGTCATTTATGACGCAGAACTTCAAGGCTTTGTGGGATTTCCGAGCGGCGGCAGAGACCCTTAAGGCTTCGATCAGGCTTGTCCGCGTGTACATCGACCGTATGGAAAAGGCAGCTGAGAATGTAACGACGCTCAAGGATTTGCACACTTGTGCTGGATATTATATCGGGCACGAATGCGCACGAATGTTCAGCGTCGGCCGATCTCATTATTTAAAGCAATTCCATATTGCAGTTGTCGAATTAGGCAGGGCTGGCTGATTTTCCTGAAATGGGCGGATATTTCGCCCGTTTTTGTTTGGCTAATATCTTGCCAAATCCACAAAATTGCGAGCATCATGAATTAATTGCGAAATTCTCGCGTAAACCCGTGGAAGAGAAATAATGACTGACCTGATTGAAAACCTGCCTGTGCCCGAGAAGGCGGGCGTCAATGTGGATGCCAAGCCACAGGAAGACGTGCGTGTCGACGCCAAGAAGGCTGAAGAGGTTCTGGATATCTACCATGACCGCCAGGCTCGCGCAGTCGCAGGTGTTGGCATCGCAGAACGCAAGGTTCTGGAAAAGTGGCTCGGAAAGGGCTTCACTGATCGTCTACGTGATGCTGATGCGGGAATCATTTATCGCGCTTTGACGAACCTGCCGCGTCCGGCCGCGCAGGGAAGCTTCGTGTGGAACGTGATTACTGATCCTGCAAGCGTTCGGTCAGCCCTTCAGGCTATTTCTGACATCAAGGCATTCAGCGCACAGACCGTTGTCATCGCTGACAAGATCGGTGCCAACAATCATTTCCGTGAAGCCATCGAAAAGTTTGAAGCTGCGCGCTCGGCTCCACTTCGGCAGCTTGTCGACAAGATGAGTGGGAATGTTGCTGGTTTGCGTGATTTCGTGGATCGCGTCCAGTATCTGCGAGACCGCGCTCAGACCGTTTTCATGATCGAAGATTTGTCCGTGGAAGCCATGTTGACGATCTTTGCCGCTTCGCACTCCATCGTCGCGTCCGAAGACTTCATCAGCGAGAGCATTTCCATCTCGCAATTCCCTCAGGGTGACATTCTCGACAAGCTGGAAGTCGCACGTGGCCTGGTTGTCGCCGCTTCCAATGACGTGAAGCGCATCTGCGGCGTGGCTCCGGTTCTATTCTCGGAAACGGCTCTTGCAGGCGCTATCCGCTCGGTCAAGCACATGCGCCCAAACGACTTCGTTCATGTTATCGAAGCGCTCGGTGGCGCTCTTGAAGGCGAAGAGAACATCGATACCGCAATCAAGGCGTTCGTCGACTACATGGATGCCTATGCCGACATGAAGCGTGAGATCGTTTCGTGGGGCTATTCGGAAGACGAAATCTCTGCCCTGATCTCCTATGCCCTTATTCAGCGTCATCTGCGTACCGCCGCCGAAGAGCTGGGTGTTGATTTCTCTCGCGTTGAAATTTTCCTCCGGCTCAACCGCCCAGTTGACGGCTCAGAAGAGGGGCACAACGCATTCCGCAACCACGTGATGCAGTTCTTCAAGGAAATGGCGAAGGATGGTGTGTCTGGCCGCCTGATTGCGGTTTGTGCGAACAAGCAGACCATGCTGTCGAAGGTTTATGAGACGATCTATCGTGCAGCCATTGAGCGCGAATATTTCCTGCAGGTCGGCAAGCGCATCGTTGATGTCTATCACGACGTCACCATTGGCGAAGTGGCTGAAGTCATCGCTCAGGAAGGCGATCTGCGTAAGGCCAATGACGCAATCCGTAGTCTCGGCGTCGAGACTGCTGATGAGTTGACGGAGCTTGAAGCTCACGTCGAATGGGCGATTGCTGCCAACTCCTTGCCAGTACCTTCGGATGCAATCACGAAGCTGATCGAAAGCCGTGGCCAGGTCTTGCCGCCTCGGGTTTGAAGGTAGGCATCCATACTTCAACATGGGCGGGCATTTGCTCGCCCTTTTCATTTGGACGGATATCGAAGGTTACAGGATCATCCCGTGCTTGTTGATTTCGTCATCAGCGTTGAGGATGATGCATCCACAAACGACGGCGCTGAACCATGATCACTGGAATCGAACTGAAGCAGGAAGCGAAGGAGATTCTTCCCAAGGCGCTCGAAGAAGCGCGGTTGGCTTGGTATCAGGCTGGAAATTACGACGACCAATGGCTTTCCAATGCGGAAGAGGTCATCAAGGACCTGATCGTCGATATCGATGCCCCTGCCCCAATAAATCCACGCTATTCAAAAATGGCGGAACTGGCTGCTGAGTTGGTCTACCTGAGTTGGCATCACGAGGACGAACTATCGTGCACGCTCGGCATTCTGAAGAACGACGACTGCAGAAATATATCAGTCCGAGACGTCAAGGGCCTGAACCGCATCTACGGCTTCTACAGGGCGATCTGCGATGATCACAGTTATACGTTGAGCGCTCTTGCTGACAAGCCCATCATCACGATGGACGATTTTGACGTTCTGATATCACCAAATTCACTGCTCGAAGAGCTGCAGAAATATCGTGCTGAGCTGACGCCAGAAGTGGGATTGAAGCCTTAAGCGGCTGGACGCGGGCGCTTCTTAAAGAGTTTTGAGAGCGATGATCCGCAAAACAGAAGTCTGCGGCGGAATGCGGAGCCTGTCTCGGCCATTATGTGATCCCGGCTATTTGCACCGCCTAGGACGACGGGTTCTTTCAGGAAGTATGCTTCTTCTTCGGTCCAGGCAGGCGGTTGAGAGCCAGTTAGCAATGCGAGATTTTCAGCGAGGCCTGCAAGATGGGCCATATGTGCCGGACTGTCCAGTTCAATCGGCGCGTCTTCATAAAAACTGCTGGGTATCTGATAAAAGCCGTATCTCGTTTCCGGCGCATCGGTCGAATTAATGACCTCGTCTAGGAATTCCTTGACCGCGCATGTGTAGTCATGCCCGTTGCGGACACTATGAGCGACTTCAGCAATGCTTTTTGGTTTCGGCGAGAAATGTGATTCAATAGACATATGGCTTAGCATGGATGGCTGATAAAGCGCTGTCAACTGGGTTCACCAGCCAATCATGGGGCTGTATTCCTCACCAGCTTGTTGTGATGCAATTATGTCATTCAAGATGGCCACATCACGCTGAGAGAGCTTATCTGAAGGGAAAAATTTGTCGAACCATTCGATTGCCTTATCGGCATTCGAAATGCCGCAATGTTCGAGCAAAAGCCATATATCCTTGACGTCGTTTCCTTCAAATGAAGAGCGTGGGCTTTTCATCTTCATGGCCAGAACATATTCAGGCGTGGCAGTAAATACCCGCAAACCAGGCTTCTCAGGCGGAAAATCACCAAGAAAGCTGTATTCCGGATTTTCGGAAGCTATGACTTCGGTGACGTCTGCGAACCAATTATTAGATAGACCGTACTCCTCGCCAATTTTCGCGCTTACTTCCTCCAGATCAAAGCTATTTTCACCCATATTCAGATAATCGATGTCCTTGGTGGATTGGCGGCCGTCGATGGTGAAAAGAAGTGAAGAACCGCCATAAAGTGCGATTTCTGCGGTCAGGTTTTTTGCCGCAAGGCCTTCTCCGAGCTTAAACAGAAGCTCTCTTGCAAGCTGCGCGTCGAGATAGCGGTTCCCGTCCATGACACTGTCCAATAATTAGGTTCCTTGATTATGAACCTCAATTTTGAAAGCCACAGCCGAATATTGCTTTTTGTCCTGCACTTTAAAGTTAAAGTGCTCGACGCAGTTCGCAATCGAGGGGTATCATTCAATGATTGCGGATATTTTTCCCGGAAAGAATGGAGAACTCCATGGGCCATCCGGTGGCAACCAATGAATTTTTGTCGAAGCACTACCCTGATATGGTTGAACAAATTCAGGCGTCTGCAATTGTTCTCATCATGCACGCCAACTCTGGGAAAGAACAAGAAATCCTGGATTTAGCGGCAGTTCATGCCAAGCCGAAGTTTGCAGACGCAGACCTGACGGAAGAGGAAATACAGTCAATTCTACGGGCCGTTAAAGATGCGGTTGTCGATACAGCTGAAAGAATGCGTAAGCATGCCGAAAGCATGGACATCGAGATTATGAGAATGATTTTTGTAACCCTGAAAACGCAGGATGCAGTCATGAACGCAATCGCAAACAACGTTTCTGCCTCCCTGCCTGAGCGCTATAGTCCGAAGAAAGCTGAAATCTGGCACTAGACGACGGCCCTGCCGATCAAAGTCTTTGTTATTTCCGGTATTATTTGAATTACATCCCTTGATTAAACTCCGCTTTTTCCCATATAAGCCTCATCCATTTCAATTTAGGAGAGGTAATAAATGGCGAAAATTATCGGCATCGATCTGGGTACGACGAATTCGTGCGTTGCCGTCATGGACGGTTCGAATGTGAAAATCATCGAAAACGAAATGGGCGCTCGCACGACCCCGTCTGTAGTTGGTTTTTCCGATGGCGGAGAACAGCTCGTTGGACAGCCAGCTCGCGCTCAGTCTGTCATGAACCCGTCTGGCACCATCTTCGCGGTCAAGCGTCTTATTGGTCGTCGGTTTGAGAAGTCGCTGAACAAGCTTCCTTACGCTGTCGTCGCTGGTCCGAACGGTGACGCATGGGTCGAAGTCGAAGGCAAAAAGTATTCCCCATCCGAAATCTCGGCGATCACTCTTCGCAAGCTCAAGGAAACGGCCGAGGCGTATCTCGGAGAAAGCGTCAGCCAAGCGGTTATTACCGTTCCGGCTTACTTCAATGACGCGCAGCGACAGGCGACCAAGGACGCAGGCAAGATCGCTGGTCTCGAAGTCCTGCGTATCGTCAACGAGCCTACTGCTGCTGCGCTGGCCTACGGCCTCGACAAGAGCGATGGCAAGACAATTGCCGTCTATGACCTCGGTGGCGGTACATTCGACGTCTCGATCCTCGAAATTGGCGACGGCATCTTCGAGGTGAAGGCCACCAATGGCGATACGGCGCTCGGTGGCGAAGACTTCGACATGACGCTGGTCAACTACCTGGCCGACGAATTCAAGAAGGAACAAGGTCTCGACCTTCGTGGTGACAAGATGGCTCTCCAGCGTCTGAAGGAAGCCGCCGAGAAGGCTAAGATCGAGCTTTCTTCCGCTCAGCAGACAGAAGTGAACCTGCCATTCATCACCGCTGACGCTTCTGGTCCAAAGCACCTCGCAATCAAGCTTTCTCGCTCAAAGCTGGAGGCGTTGGTCGAAGATCTGGTTCAGCGCACCATTGAGCCGTGCCGTAAGGCGCTCAAGGATGCTGGTCTCGCTGCCGCTGAGATCGATGAAGTGGTTCTGGTCGGTGGCATGACCCGCATGCCGAAGATTCAGGAGGTCGTGAAGAGCTTCTTCGGCAAGGACCCGCATAAGGGCGTCAATCCGGATGAAGTCGTGGCTATGGGTGCGGCAATTCAGGGTGGCGTCTTGAAGGGTGATGTGAAGGACGTCCTTCTCCTCGACGTGACCCCGCTTTCGCTGGGTATCGAAACGCTCGGCGGCGTATTCACTCGTCTGATCGAGCGCAACACGACCATCCCGACCAAGAAGTCGCAGACCTTCTCGACGGCAGAAGATGGGCAGTCAGCCGTAACGATCCGTGTGTCTCAGGGCGAGCGCGAGATGGCTGCTGACAACAAGCTTCTGGCTCAGTTCGATCTCGTTGGCATTCCTCCGGCACCGCGTGGCGTTCCGCAGATTGAAGTGACCTTCGACATCGACGCCAACGGTATCGTCAACGTCTCGGCCAAGGACAAGGGCACTGGCAAGGAGCATCAGGTCCGCATTCAGTCGTCCGGTGGCCTCTCTGATGCAGATATCGAGAAGATGGTGCGCGATGCCGAGATCAACGCTGAAGCTGACAAGAAGCGTCGCGCGCTGGTCGAGGCCAGGAACAAGGCCGAAGGCGAGATCAACTCGGCGCAGAGTGCCCTCAACGACTATGGCGACAAGCTTCCTGCGGCTGTTCGTTCGGACATCGAGGGCGCTATCGCGATCCTGAAGTCTGCAACCGAAGGCGAGAATCTCGACAAGATCGAGGAGGCCTCCAAGAACCTGATGCAGAAGCTCATGAAGATGGGTGAATCCGTCTATGCGGCAAGCCCTGAAGCTCCAGAAGCCGATGCTGGCAACGAGGCACGGACATCGGCATCCGGTGACGATGTGGTCGACGCCGAGTATGAGGAAGTCGAGGACAAATAAGGGAGAATAACTAAGAGGCACTCGAATTGTGAGTTTGAGTGCCTCTTTTTGACTGAAATCGCAGGCTGCGATTCATTTAGTTCCACCGGCGATTTGATTAATTGCACTTGACAGGGAACCTTATCCCCCAAATGGGGAGTGGAGTATGTCATGCGCAAGATTGTAGGTGTGTTTTCTGCGTTATTCTTATTAAATGGCATTCCTGCTTCGGCGCAGGAGAGCGTTTATTATTTCCGTCTAAATTTCGAAAGGCCTGCGGGTGTAGTGCCTAAAGGCATAAGCGACGCTCATCTCGCTATACCAGACCTCTACGTCGGTGAAACAGTAGGCATCCAGGGAACTTATGTCGGAGGCGACGGGAAAGTCTCTTGGCGTAATTCGGGATCACCCCTCCCCTCTGGATTGAGCCTGTCTGAAACTGGCTTCTTGGGTGGCGTTCCTCTGGCTGGTGGAACATATGGTGGCATATCGTTTGAACTTACCGACAGCTTCAATAGTACCTATACGGTTAGACCCAACTCAATCAGAGTGTACGAGCCACTGAGTGTTGCTCCTATCATCAGAAGACTTGTTGTTGGTAAAAGCGCGACCATTGATCTGAACATTAATGGCGGCAAATCTCCCTACACAGCTACAGTCAGCAGCGGTGTTCTTCCCAATGGGTTGACGTTGTCTGGAACAAGAATCAGAGGCACTGCAACGACCAAGGGAAATTATAATTCAGTAATCAGCGTGTCTGATGGCAATGGGAGAAATAAGTCTGCAGATGCATTGATCGAAGTGTACGATGCGTTGTTCGCAACGAGCGCGATCAGTGATGGGTATGTAGGCCTTCCATATTCCGGTTCGGTGAATGCATCGGGTGGCGAGTCTCCATATGTCTGGTATTTGTCCTCTGGAGTAGCGCCTGATGGTTTGACTTTTCATGCCGATGGACGGTTCAGTGGGACACCTCAAACAGCCGGAGTATCAAATCTGGTTGCCAAAGTTGCGGACGGCTCGACACAGTTCTTTGATCTGCCAATTTCGCTGGGGATTTATCAGCTTCCGAATATAAGCACGGTCTCAATACCGGATATTTATGTTGGTGAAACATTCCAGTTCGATTTGAAAGGTAGCGGTGGACGTACGCCAATCGCGTGGGGTGCTTCGAACTTGCCGAGCGGCATTTCCATTAGTCCGTCGACAGGTAAAATTTCTGGTGTTGCGACGACCAAAGAGACAGTCGCCACGACAGTCCAGTTGTCGGATTTTAACGGGAAAAATGCCGTTAAATCCTTCACCATGTCGACCTATAATCAGCTTGCATTGGCCGCAAAGACATTCGCTGACGCCTATGTGGGAACGGCATACGATGCTGCTGATGGTCAGCCTCCTGCATTGAGCGGAGGTAAGTCCCCAATTGCCTGGTCGGCCACTGGTTTGCCAGCAGGTATGACGATGAATGCGTCGGGGCAGATTTCAGGGGTTCCTACTGTAGTAGCTGACTCGACGGTGACGATTTTTGCAACAGACGTAAATTCGCGAACCGTGTCGAGAAAATACGGTCTTTCAACCAAGGGGGCTTTGGCACTCCAGGCCAAGATTTATAGCGACCCATACGTAGGAGTTGCCTACACAGCCTCTGAAGGTGCAGCTCCGGCCGTGAGCGGCGGAAAAGCGCCTTATGCGTGGTCTGCAACAAAGCTTCCGCAAGGACTGAGCATTAATTCCTCAACTGGCGTCATATCGGGAGTCCCGTCATTAGAGGGGACTGTCACGTCAACCATCACGGTTACTGACGTAAATGGTAAGTCCGTATCGAGAGCCTACGATTTTGCCACTAGGCCGCAGATTGTAATATCCTCTGCAAACCTCGATCCAGCGATTGCTGGCATCACCAACGTGAACTACGCGTTCACTGTAGCGGGCGGGAAACCTGGTTATTCGTGGTCCATTACGGGCAAACTCCCTACGGGATTGGCGCTGTCTTCGGGCGGCGTATTGTCAGGCATTCCAACTGTTGCAAATACCTACTCTTTCGCGGTCGTTGCGACAGATGCCAACGCGCGTTCAGCTTCTAATAATGTGTCGTTCGTAGTTTCAGCTCCTGGCAATTGCACTGCGCCATGGGGTGCCACGGTAAATCATGGTGCCACTACGACAGCATATGCGGCTGCGAGTGTGTCTTTTGGAAATACGTGCACATCGCAAACTAGAACATGCACGAACGGGACGCTTTCGGGTTCCTACACATTCGGAACTTGCTCTGTAGCAGCGCCGTCTGTTTGTACACTTCCATGGGGTGGAACGCTTGCTCATGGCGCTTCAACGACTGCTTATCAAACATCGTCGGTGGCTTGGAACGGGACATGTTCTCCAGAAACGAGAACCTGTGATAACGGCACTTTGTCAGGGTCCTATTCCAATAAAACATGCGTAGTGACTACGCCGGATAATTGCACGGCTCCTTGGGGCGGAACCGTAAATCACGGCTCCTCTATTACTGCTTTCCAGGCTGCGTCGGTGCCTTCTGATGGGACATGTACATCTCAAACCAGAACTTGCACCAACGGGACGCTGTCTGGTTCTTATGCCAACAGCACCTGTGTGAAAAATTGCACGACGCCTTGGGGCACAGCAGTAAACAGCGGTTCGTCCGTTACGGCTTATAAGGCTGAAACTGTGGCCTGGAATGCGACCTGCACGTCTCAGAGCAGAACTTGCGCCAACGGTACTCTCTCGGGAACTTATGCCAATAAATCATGTACGGTAACTGCCCCTCTTAATTGCACCGATCCTTGGGGCGGAACTGTTAATCACGGCTCCTCCGTCACCGCTTATCAGGCCGCGTCTGTGCCTTGGGATGCTACCTGCACCTCACAGGCCAGAACCTGCACCAATGGCGTGTTGTCAGGGACCTATTCCAATAAAGCGTGCGCAGTCACTGCTCCAACAAATTGCACAACGCCCTGGGGCACGACCGTGAATCACGGCGCTTCAACTACGGCTTATCAAACTGCGTCTGTGGCTTCGGACGGGACATGTGCTTCACAGACCAGAACATGCACCAACGGCACTCTCTCAGGAACTTACGCCAACAGTTCCTGCGTAAAAAATTGCTCCACCCCTTGGGGAACGGCAGTGAACCACGGTGCTGCGGTTACCGCTTATCAATCCGCATCTGTGCCTTGGGATGGAACCTGCACGTCTCAGTCCAGAACTTGCAGTAACGGCACTCTGTCAGGAACCTATGGCAACAAAACGTGTGCTGTGACCACCCCTCTGAATTGTACCGATCCTTGGGGTGGAACGGTTAGCCACGGCTCCTCGGTGACGGCTTATCAAGCTGCATCTGTGCCTTGGAATGGCACGTGCGCCTCGCAGGCCAGAACCTGCACCAACGGAGTGCTGTCGGGAACTTATGCCAACAAGGCATGTACTGTCACAACCCCGCTAAATTGCACGGCCCCATGGGGTGGAACGGTCAATCACGGCTCCTCGGTTACCGCCTTCCAGGCTGCGTCTGTACCTTCTGATGGGACATGTACGCCGCAGTCCAGAACTTGCACCAATGGCGTGTTGTCAGGCACCTACACCAACAGTTCCTGTGTGAAAAATTGCAGCACCCCTTGGGGGACGGCAGTGAACCACGGTGCTGCGGTTACCGCTTATCAGGCGGCGACAGTGGCATGGAACGCTACATGCACATCACAGTCCAGAACCTGTTCAAACGGAACTCTTTCAGGAACTTATGCCAACAAGGCGTGCACCGTTACGGCACCTCTGAATTGTACCGATCCGTGGGGAGCAGCTCTCGCTCATGGCTCTTCCGTGACCGCATATCAGGCTGCGACTGTGCCTTATGGAAGCACATGTGCGTCACAGGCCAGAACCTGCACCAACGGCGTTGTGTCGGGTTCTTATGGCAGCAAAACATGTGTTGTGGATAAGCCAAAAAACTGCCCTGTTAGAGACGGAACCGTGAGCCATGGGGTAACACAATATCTGTATTCTTCTAATGTAAACAGGTATTGCAACACTATTAGGGCGCAGCATACGTGCAATAATGGTGTTTTGACCCCAGCAGGTTCAACAAAATACATAATCTGCAATGAGTCTCCAAATAGCAGATAAGGAAAATGGTCGTGCTCAATAATTTCAAGGTAACCGAGCACGACTTGAAGGCAGAGAGGACGCGCGTCGGCTCTGCCGCTGCTAAACCGCCCTGACGCGATCACGGAGGCGCTGGTCTCCGACATCGAAGGCTTATCGCCACGTTCGATTTAGAACGGCGACGTTATATAATAAAAATGGTGGAAATCCAAATTGGCTTGCCACCATTTTCCGCTATCGAACAATGAGTTTACGATTTCCAAATATGCGCCGGAATTGAGGCTATCCTCAGAACAACAAATCTGCGTGCAAGATTTAAGTGCGATTTTCAATTTCTATAATTTTAATCCCCTTCCCGACCAACCTGCATCGGGCGACCATATCGTCCCAGGCCTGTCACCAGAACGGGCATTCTCAATGAGCGGTCCAAGAAAATCATTGAGGGTGTCGACTACTTCGTCGAACTGATAATTGGGCTTGCCTGGCAGCTTGCGCAAGAAGTCCTTCCAGGCCCTGTCGCTCTCAGCGACGAACTTCTCTGATAACCCTATGAAGGTTTCAGGAATCGGTCGCTCTTGATGCTGGAAGGTGGTCTCAATTGCATCTGAGATGATGTCACCGTCGAACTCCTGCAGCTTCGTCATCATCCAGATATCGTAATAGTCCTTGAGGCGGGTATTCTGAATGCCGAACTGCGCCATTGCATGCAGCTTTTCTGCAATTACGGTCTCAAGCGGATAGCTGTTCATCACAGGACGAGGTATGCCTCCATCGAGTATGGTGGGAAATTCGATCATTCTGACTTCCGGTGTCACAGGATTTCCAAACCCGACGTCGATTTTCAGCTCCACTTTCGCTGTTCCCACCTTGGCGAACATCGCGATCTTCCCTCCGGGAATGATGCCTGTCCGATCTTTTTTTACAGACATCGTCTCCATAATGAATTCAACACCATCATCCGGCACATCTAGCGCCAGAATTTTCACGAGAGCGGATCTCAACCGTTCGACGTTACCTTCGGGAGAAATACCGCTGAAGTCGATGTCTTCTGTAGGACGCATCAGATTGCCGTTGTTGTAGGCAGCCATGAGCAGGCCGCCCTTGAGCACGAAGTTGTTCGCCTCGTCAGAGACAGACAAGCGATAAAGAAGACGCTCCTGAACATAACGGCGCAAAAGAGAAGGCACGTCTAAGTCTACTGTTTTAGATAAATTTTTTAGTTTGGCCTGAACACTTGCGCCAACGTTTTTCATAAAATGACTCCCTGTTAAGTCTATTAGAACAGGGAGTCAAGAAAGTAACAAAATGGGAGCTTTTTGTGTTACATTTTACACCAAAATACGCGTCTTAGAGTAAATTGTAAGATTGGTTCAAGGCGATGTACTGTAGTGTTCCTCAGGAAGGCTTGAGACAATGTGCAACGATGTTTTTAGTAGCGGAGACATGGCTCTGCGGATACCCGCCTTCTCAGCATAATCAGTTAGCTTGTCGATGGAGAATCCTCTTCGGGACAGGGTTCTTTCCATGCAAACCAAGAGGGACTCTTCAGAGATATGCCCCTGCCCACTTCTTAAGGACGGGTTGAAGGCGCTAAAACGGAACATGTCGACCAGGGTTCGCTCCAGATCGGTGATTTTTATTGGGATGTTGTCGATGATGTGTTCTTCAATTCCATAAGAGAATGGGTCAACGCCGTGTTCGTTGCGCACACGGACAACTCTTGTGCCCACAGGGAAACTGGAAGCCAAAGTAGACCGTTGGCTATCCTTGTGTGGTCTCATGACGTGGATTTCACCAACTAGGTCCTGTGTCGTCCTATGAAATGTCGCGGCCGATTGGGTGCAGATGACAGCATCCGGGTAACGAAGAGCAATCGCAGCCCAGTCTGCGTATTCGCTTGTAAATTCTGGAAGTCTGAACAGACCAGCGCCAACGCGCTCAATCTCGCCTTTCGCAACAAGCCTGTGAAGCGTCATGCGGTTGATGCCTTCAGCCACGAAATCGGAAGTGCGAAGTGGTGTGGGCGACTTCTGAAGAAGTTCGACAGCAGGATGTTTGGCGGCCTCATTCATTGTTACAAAATATCCCCATAGGCAGAGTCTGGGACCATAATGTAACAACTGGCGGAAGTCAAGCGGCTGTTACAAAATATCCCTATAGGCAGAGTCTGGGACCATGATGTAACATTTGAGATGGGTCCCGTTTTTTTGCAATCTCAGGCTTAGAAGCCGAATGGAGGAAGCGAACACAGCATTTGGTTACATTCGGTTCATTTCGCCTGTGTCGTGTATTGAATGTAACATCGGCATTCGCCTCCTTTCCGTTCCGTAAATTAGGCAGTTGATTTGAAGGGATGAAACGCGAATAGTGCGCATGACTGCTACCGTGGTCTGAATCGCAATAATCCCGGTGGTTGTTGGGATTATGATTTGAATGAGAACGGAGACGACGACCAATGACCGAAGAAAACAACGTTGATCATGAAAAACAGTCAAAGGAAGCCATCGACATCAAGCCTGAAAGCCCTGTTGCTATGATCGAGGGAAAGAAGCCTATTTCTGTTAAACCAGCTACTTCAGCTAAAGTGGTGACCAAGACTTCACGGGACAGAAGCAAAATTCTCGATAAGATCGCTTCCCTCACCGAGAATGGTAAGCACACGCTCAAGAAGGCGCTGCAGCAAGCTGGTATCAGCAAAAGGACTTATTACACCTGGAAGAAGGACGCGCCGAGAGTTGAAGCGCCAGCGAAGGTAAATCCTGAGATGAGTCTTTCTGAGGAAATCGTGCAACTGGAGGCAGAAAACAAGCGCTACAGGAAGATGTTGGCTGACAAGCTGAGGGTTGAAAATGCCGATCTAAGGAAGCGGCTGGCATCCTGATCTTTCTCACCTTCTCGACGGATTGACCGAACATGTTGTGCCCTCCTCGCCTTCATGTTCGGTTCCTATTTTTGGTCAGTCGGCTGCACTGAAACTCGTTGCGGAGATATTGAACCGCATGGCTACCGCCCTGCAGCGAGCTGCACAAATGCATCGGTGTGCCGTCATAGTCAGTGTGGCTTGTGTTACATAGAGTGCTTCTGGAGTGGGGTACAAATTGTAACAACTACCACTGTCGCACGTTCCCTTGATCTGTGACGAAGCTAGAATCTTGCAGAACGAAAAATCAGGATAGCTCTTTCATCTAAATGTTTAGGGAATTCAAAAATGAGTTATCAGTTCAAAGTTAGCATTCAAGGCCATCAGAACATCTGGAATGTACCCGAAAAGCCAAGTGGATGTGAAATATACGTCTGGTCGGAACTGTCTTTTGGAATATGTCCGCTCAACGCAAGGGTCATTTCACAAATTTCTAGGGGTTCAAAGCCAAAACCATTTATCGCCCGTAAATTCGTGTTGGCATTCCGAAAAGACATTCAACGTATCCCTGAGTTGTTTCGAGCGGAGCATAAACCTATTCTCGATGACAACAATCTCGTATTCGTGATGAGTGGCTTAAGCGCCCGTAATGACACTGTTTGTTTCGATAATCATAGCACTCCGCTTATAGCCAAAGAGGTGGATGGCAAGTGGCGATATTTTGCTTCCGCGAAAGACCACACGAACTGGGTAGAGAATTCCTCCTGGTTACCTAATGATTCACAGTTTCGGGTGGAGGAATGGCCTGACCGGACGTGGATCGGCTGATCTTCAACTCCTTCTTGGGGTGGCTTCATTAGGTCACTGACAACGCCAAATATGAAATTATGCGAAAAAGGCCGGAGCTTTGGTTCCGGCCTTTTTAATGATTGAATGGGAAAATTCCTATTGTGAGTTTGTATTTGATCGAGAAAAAATGGCGTACACGGTGTCCGATAGGGAGGCCATGTACGCCGGGGTGCGAACCGCGCATGGCTTAGGCCAGTGGGGCATGTCCGCTGAGACCTAAATTGTCGATCAGGAAGTTCCGTCTTGCAAGGCCATCGGATACAGTGAATGCACGAATCCAAGGAGATCGATGATGGCTAGAGCTGCGAAAGAAAAGGTCCTGACAATTACGTGGCGCGATGAGAATTATGGTCCCGTCTCAGGTGCTGTAGCGTTCCGAACCGCGTTGGAGCCATTTCCGTCTGAGACTGAGAGCCGTAAGCTTGCTCGGATCTACAAAAAGAACGGTTTTGAGTTGAACTTCAATCGTCAAGCCTGGATAGCTGAGTACAAGCCTGCTGACACCCCAATCCGTCTTGTTGAAGCCCTCAAGGAAGCTGGCTACACGGTGATCAACAAAGGTGCGCAGCCGAAGATTCTGACCGAAGCGAAGCCTGCAGCTGAACCAGCGGTCGCCGATGACGAGGCCCCTGCCCCAAAGATGTGATCTGATGGAAATCATCCTCTACCACGGTTCCGAGCAGGACTTTTCCGAGTTCGATCTCAGCATGACAAGAGATGGCTGCGCTTTCGGGCGCGGCTTTTATTGTTCCAACGACCTCAGCCTCGGTCACCAGTATTCTGGCGAGAAAGACCCTTATGTCGTCCAGATCGCCTGCGAAAGCCCATACATCGTCGATCTCGATCTGCCTTATGGCGAGATGATGGAGCGGAAGCGCGTATTCCGACCAAACAAGGGTGTTCGCGAGCGTTTGATCGAGATGGGACATGACGCCGTTCTGGTGAAGCAGGGGAACTACGTTGAGATGGTGGTCCTGCACGCCGAGATGATCGAGAACCTCGGGCGAGGTGTCTCATTGGAGGTGGACGAGACCCCAGCCTTTAGGCTGTAGAATTTCCGAAGTTAGCCATTTTGAAGGTTCCAGCTACACCGCCAAGCGGAGAGTTCACTGAATTGTCGGCCGACTTGAAAACAATTTTTGGCAACCAATAATTCAATCGTGTCGGCGATGTTGGCGCTTCTCTCAGGTGTAGCACTGCGCTCTCCACCTACGCTGCCTGAGGATATGATCGGTTCGCAGTGCCGATGGAAGGTTTCCCGTTCCTTCTCGCCCCGCCGACACAGCCCGCCCCAAAGGATACGAAAAAGGCCGCTTCAGCGGCCCCTTCAATGTTCGTATTCGGATTCTTAGAATTTGACGTTGATACCAGCTCGGATGGTATGGAAGTCAAAGCGGGTTTCTCCGCGCAAGCTGGTGCCGAAATTATCGTTTGCGAAATTGAGCGTCTTGGCGTTGCCCAAGTCGGTATAGAGATATTCGGTCTTGAACGTGAGGTTGTCGGTCATGGCAATTTCGGTGCCGCCGCCCACTGTGTAGCCGAATGTGTTCTTTTTCCACGAAGCGCTTTCGGTGTTTGTTCCATCGGAAGCGGTCACGCCAGTCGAAACTTTGCCGTAGGCAAGGCCGCCAGTCGCATAGAGGATTGCAGTCGGAGATACCGCATAACCGAGACGACTGCGTGCCGATGAGTACCAGTCAACGCTGTTCTTCTGCTTGAAGGAGTTGATGGAGTCATCAAAGACAGCCTTTTCCTTCTTCATCGAGCCGCCCTGAAGGTCGAGTTCGAAGCCGTAGACGTTGCGCTCGTGCTGCCAGTTGTAACCAGCCTGAACGCCCCCGAGGAACCCGGATCGGCTGACGGTGTCAGAGAACCCAGCAGTCTCGCCTGTGTTTGCATCGGATGCGTCGATCTGATCTCGAAATTTGCCAGTGGCATAGCCACCGTTGACGCCGATATACGCGCCCTGCCACGAGAATGTATCGAGGCCGAGAGTATGTGGGTTACTGGCATAGGCGGGGATTGCTGGATCGATATTATCGTTCGTCAGCTCCTGGGCAATTGCCGTCGAAGCGAACAAAGAGGCTAGAAAGGCTAGAGTAAAAGTCTTCATGTCGAACTCCTCGGTTGAAAGACTTTCTCAACACAATTATTGAGATACTTAAATGATGGTCTCAAAAATATCCCGTCTCAATAGCCGAATAATATAGTCAATAAAAAGGGCACCATCCGATGCCCTCTTCGTTAAATGTGATTGGCCCTTAAAACTTGTAGTTAATGCCAGCCCGAATAGTGTGGAACTGCAGTTTGTTCTCACCGCGAAGGCTTTCGCCCAGATCGGCGTCCGAGTAGTCGAACATCTTGGCCTTGCCGAGGTCAGTGTAGAGGTACTCGGTCTTGAACGAGATTTCGTCCGTAAGGCCGATTTCGGTGCCGCCGCCAACGGTGTAGCCAACCTTGTTCTTCGACCAGGACACGCCTTCGGTATCAACGCCGTCGCTGAGTTCATAGGCAGTTTTGACCTTGCCATATGCCGCGCCGCCAGTGGCGTAGATCATTGCGGTTGGCGAAACGGTGTAGCCGACGCGACCACGGGCGGTGCCATACCAATCAAGGCGGTTCTTCAGCGCCAGAGAAGCACCGTCGTTTTCAAGGATGATCTTGTCCCGCTTGAGCGAGCTACCCTGAAAGTCCGCTTCGATACCAGCTACGACATTGTCAAACTGCCAGTTGTAGCCTGCCTGGACGCCGCCGACGAAGCCGTTGTGCGAAACCGAAGTGGTGTTGGTGAGGCTTTCATTGGTGACGAGGTCGGATGCAGTGAGGGAGTTCTTGAACTTGCCGCCTGCATACCCACCGTTGAAACCGAAATAGACGCCATTCCAAGAGAAGGTGTCGACACCAGCCGCATCAGGGGTACCCGTGACAGTTGGAATAGGTGGCTCGATAGTATCGATTGCATCAGCGGCAAACGCACTCGAAGCGAATAGAACGGACACGAGCGCAAGAGCAGTGGTCTTCATTAAAGTCTCCTCACAGCAAAAGGGATTAAGCCCAATCACCATGAATGGACTTAATCCAATAATGACATCAAAATATTTTGGCTCAAGAATTATTCGCCACTGAGTGGAATAAAAGATATTTCGGACGCCTTGGACGGTGCCCGAAATATCTGGATTTCAAACGCTGCTGAAGCGTTTCACGATTTGCCGCGCATCCGCCCTGCTCACTGGTCCGATGCCCAGCGCAGTCACGATTGGTGATCCGTCGAAGTGAGGGAGCAGAATGTGGTTTTCGTCGACGACCAGCGCGCACGGCAGGCCCGATGTCTGGCAATCTTCGTAAGCTCGCATCAAAGCGGCTTCATTCTTTGCCTTCAGGGTCGCCTTTGATCCGGCGTTGATGCCTCGGCGATATCGTTCAACGAGTTCGGGGTGTTTGTCCAGGCAATCGAGAAGTGCGTCGGTGTAGGCATGCCCCGCTTGTGCGGCCAGCTTGCCAGTGGGCATTTCAAGGTCTGCCCGAACGATTGCATAGATGAAGAGATGATTGTTCCGGTCATCATCCGGTGTGGTATTCGCTTTTTCAGCGATGCGGTCGTCCCGTACGCAAGAGCTATAACATCAATTTTATCCTTCCTAGTCTCTAAAGTTGATGGCGCGGTCACCGTTATGGTTTCCGCCATATGATGTGATTGCAGTAGCAGCGCTTCCTTAGTTTCATGTTTCAGAGCCGCCCTTGGCGGATAAAAGGGGGGAACGCTCCTAATCACGACCTAGATATAATGCGTGGCAAATTATTCTTCAAGGAATACCTTTTTGATCACAATGAACATGTATCGATTGCCAATTCGATTGAAATTAGCTATATGGCTCCAGTTTTAAATTGAAACCATTTTCCCACGTGTTTAAGTGGCTTGAGTAGGAAAGTATGAGCGAAACGACGACCACCGGGAACAGGGTACCGAACGTGTCGAATGACGTAGCCAGCAACCTGAGCACCATAATGGAAAGCGTGAAGGTCTACCGCAGAATCTATCACGATGCTCTTGCGGGCTTGAAGGAGGCCAATGTGGCGTTGACGCCCAAGTTTGAGGCCGATCTGCGTGGTTTGAAGGAAATCCGCGTCTCGGTGTTTGTTTCGACGCTTGCGAAAGCTGGGATGGCCTTGCACTGCAGGTTTGTTGGTGACGAAGAGCCAGCTGTAGCGGTCTCGACGATCTCGAAACTGTCATCGATCCTTGCGGCGGCCCACGACAACGACGAAGAAGGCCTGATCGCCAGGAGGGCGAAGATGTTCGAGCCAACCTTGGTCAGGTCGATCAACCAGCCAGGTGAAATCTCGATGCCGACACTGATTAAAATCTGTCAGGCGGCCAATCTGGAATTGTTCGTAAAATAGGCTTTTTGCGGAAGACCCAGGATTTGAAGGGTTGCGATATTAATCACTTCTGTCACCATTTTGGCAGAGGTGAATTATGGAAGTCATTTCCGCCAAGGACATTGTAGTCGACAAAGATGGCCTCCCCGTGGACAAAGTTCTGCGGCGGATAGCCTTGAATGTCATTATGCGCATGCGGCTGTCTTATCCGATCACGAAAGACGGGTTCCGTGATTGCATGTATAATGTGGCTAAAAAGATTTTCAAAAGACCCGACTGCCCTATCCTTGCAGCGCAACAGATACAACTGGCCAAGGCGCTTGATAAATCGGGCGTCATAAGGATCGAGCAGAAAGATGGTTATCATCATGGTGTGTATTACTACCCCATGGAGAAGTTTCTGCCGAAGAAGCCTGAGACACACGAAGAGCGTGTCGCGAACTTCAACGCATCTATACGCGGCATCGCCGAGCGCTTGGTCGACGGCAAGGAGGCTCAAGAGAAAGCATTCGCACTGGTTCGTGGTCTAAAACTCGCGCGACGCGCTCATGTTGGGAAGGCTGGTCGCTATGACGCTGTGATCTGTCCCGAACATGTCGAACTCGGGCAGAACGGCGTGAAGATTTCCAAGGCTGTTTTCGCTGTCATGCTGCCAAGTGGCTGCAAGTTCTATCGAGCAACAGGCAACGCCATCAAGATCGATTTCTCTTCTGGCGAATTCGAGATTTCAATCAACTTGAATAAATCGACCAAATCTCCGTATTTTGACTTCATTTTCGATAACACAATCATGATGACGTATACCTCGGAAAACGACTTCATTCATGATCGTCATCGCAATTTATCTACGCATGTCAAAAATCTCCTGAAAGGCGCACTCTCCGGAATCAACCATCAGCGAGAGCAGTTCGGAAAACTGATTGGGGAAGAGATCAGCGAAGAAAGGTGGCGATCTGCTGTTGTTAGCATCAGAAATGGCTTCAAATCGCGTACAAATTTTCGATGGCTGATCTCTCAGGCAATGGATAAGGAGGCACGTCGTCTTGCTTATCGCAGGGCCAATTTCATGGGGCGCGATTACAATTGGTTCCTCGACACCACGCCAGAGAACCGCAAGCGGCGTAGACAGGCAAGCGACGCGTTCCCAGCCCTGTTGCGGATATTGACGCTCAAGAAAGTTACGGCCGCGATTGACGAAGGCAGACCTCTGATCCCGATTCTAACTGAAGTCACAGGTCTGCCTGCCTCGAAGATCAAAAAGCTGGCTGGCCTGACGAGGGCGAAGTTCCGTATGAAAAATGTGAATTCTATTGATTCATTCGCTTGCGGCCCACATCCGTTGAGAGAATATGCGATCACGCTCCCCGTCGATTATTTCGATGTCGATAAAGATAAATTCCGCAATATGCTTTCGGTTGGGCAGGATTGGCTACGGTATGGTTATCCGTTTGCGGGTGATTTTACGTCCAAAATTGCTGCCAATCCGAGTAGTTCAGAAAAGGTCTTTCGAGCTGTCAGAGAGCCAGCTACATCGGTGGCTTGCTTTATCGAGGAATTGATTGTCGGCTACTTCGATTGGATCGAACTTCCAGGTGGAGTTCCGTTGCGTGGAAAGCCATGTGGGGCCTATCTTCAACGCATCATATTTGAAGAGGTAGTTGGAAGCCAGTTCAGCAAGAAGCGAGCCGTCCGATTTAATGAATTATGGCATCGGCACGTAAATACAGTTGCGGTGGAACAGCGCGCATATTGCCGTCGTGTGAGAGGCTTGATTCCAAAGGTTTGGCCTGCACTTCAAGAAAATTTTGTCTGTGAATATGGAACTTTGAAATTCCTGACGTCGGACGATGAGCTTCATGCAGAAGGTCAATTAATGGACCATTGCGTCGGTGGATATTATCGGGATTGCATGACAGGCGGAACTCACATAGCCGCAATTGAAGCTAAAGACGGCACCAGGTCAACTATTGAACTGCGCATATCTGATGATCATGGCAAAGGCAGGCTGTGGGTGGCTCAGCACCATTCCTTCCAAAACACTGCGCCGTCCGAAATGTGCGTAGCTGTAGAACACGCTTTCTTCGCGAAATTTGGAAAGAAAAAATATCGCATTAAACGACTGAGAATGACTGAAAATGAGGTATATGAAGGCATCGAAGCAGTCGTGGTTCCTGATGAGAAAGCGAATGAATTTTTGCGCTTGTATGACCCGATCATGCCGGATGCATTGAAGGGCAAGGATATCGCTTGGTGGCGACAGCGAGCGAAGCAAGAAATGGATAAAAATATCACTTTTGATTTTGAGAATGATTATCATCGCGGCGGGGAAATTCAAGATCAGGAATTCTATTGCGATGCAGGTCCCAGAACTCGTGAGCATTAAATCGTAGAGCCTTGCAACGACAGGCTCCAAAATCAGGATATTGGTTTCGGGAACTTGATGATGCAGATTGTTGGCGCTTCGGTATTGGACGACGGAATTGACGCGGTTGCACACCGTAGCGGCCGAGCAGTTGTTGTTGAATGGGCACGTCGAGTTCTGAAGCGCCATGTTCGGCGTGAGCCTAGCCTTGTGAAAGAGGTAACTGGGCACAAGGACGAGAATAAGATCATAACCGCCATGCAAAACGATGGCCTCAGTGATGAGGTTCAGAAGCGCATTCTGAATGATTGGCGATCTGCAAAGGCTAAAGTCTACTTGCATAACGCCACTGCCATAGCGGCCTTCCTGAGGAGGGCGGCGGATACGATGGATTGGATTGAGTCCCTTCCAGACAATGACCGCCGTATCCGCCGCATCGAGCGCATGTCATGGAAGGATGCGGATGACGCAGCAATCGCGTGGCACGAGGCCCTTGCCAAAGCGAAAGTCGACAACAAGGCTCGAATGAACGGTGTCGTGAAGGTAGCCGAGCTGGACGACGGTGCATTCATGGGCAAGCTGGTGACAGCAAAAGCACTGAAGGCTGAAGGCGCAATGATGGGGCATTGTGTCGGTGGGTATTGGAACCGAGTGAACTCCGGTCAGACGCAGATCTATTCATTGCGTGACGCAGACGGCTATCCGCATGCCACCATCGAGTTGGGGCGCACCCCAGAAGTGATTTTGGCTGACGGCTCATCTGTCCGCGTAGGAACGCATCCAAGGCCTGGGGTGAATTACCTTTATCTAACCGATAGCAATTGGGTTGCCGTCCAGGTTCGTGGCAAGCAGAATATGCGTCCGCTGGATAAATATGTCGATCAGATCGAAAAATGGTTTGCGCAGCACGATATTCCATGGGTTGAATACGGTGAAGAGCTTCCCGATGCCCGACCTGACCGCATGATTTTCGTTTATAATGTCGGCGGGGATAAAGGTGTAAATTACACCGATCCCAATATCGCTCATCATATCGCCTGCGAACAGATGGCGAGGTATGCCTCGAAGCCAGCTCAAAATTTCAACTTTGAGAACACCTACCGTGGCCTCGGTTTGAATTCCCTTCATCAACATCACGGCAGTCCGGAAATCGTGCAAAGTTTTATCGACGCGGTAACGCCAGCTGTGGTTTCGGGCTTCGAACAAATGGTGGAGAAACATCCATTCGCTGCGGCAGCAACTCGCTCCGGTATTTCTCTTCTGACCAAGATTGCTGGCAAGTTTGGTCTCAATGTCGATGACGTTAAGAATGTCATGTTCCAGACTGTTTGCGGTCAGCAGAATGGCCAGTCACATTATGCGAGACAGCAACTTCTCGGCAGCAAGGGGATCGATAAGGCACTCGATGTCGTCCTGCATAGCCTTCCGCTTGCTCCATTGGCTCTCTTGGCCAACGGCTTTGCTGAAGGGCAGGAAGCGACCGTTATGGAATTGATCAAGCCTCACCTGGAGGAGTCCGTCAGGGTGATGAGAAAATTCCCTGAACGCGTCCATGTCGTCCAGTCGAGCTATAGCGGCGTCACACCGGACAACATCAGGCAGGCCTATCTCTATTGTGGGCTGGCAGCTGAATACGCCGAAGCACGCTCCAAGGTCATTCAAGGCGTAAAGTCGAGGATGGGTGAAATCCGCATGTCGATCAGGAAGGCTCGTCCATCTGGTGAGCTGACTGCTGAGGGGATCAACCTTCTGCGCAACATGTTGAATGACGGCTACGAGGCTAGGATCAATAATGCGGCCGCAACCAAGTTCGGCAGTAATAGCTTTGTGGTGGCGTTCGAGGATGTGAAACCCCAGCGTGCGCCGCGCTTGTCGGCTGATCCTGTTGTCCGGCCGACGCGATATCCAGCAATGCGCCTCTAGCGAGGCGCTAAAGCCTGTTCGTCCGAAGACAGAACTTTTTCAATGTCTTGCGCCCATTCCTTGTGCTCAGACTTCAACTCATCCTCCATATGACGCGCCGAAGCGAGAAGCTCTTTGTCCGTGAATTCAAGCGCAGGCCTGAACTCTTTGTAGAACGCGAAGTACAGATCGTCACAGCCGCTGATGCGAAGTTTTGAGCAGAAGATCTGAGTTGAACAAAAGGCATCGTCCGCAGGTAGCGCAGCTAGAAGAGCTTCGCGAATCCGAGCGACCTGTTCGGCTTCTTGCTCTTCATCTGCGGCACCGAATATTGTGTCGTTGTACTCACTCACGCCACGAACAATTGAAAGGGCTTGGGGTGCGAAAGCCTCAGAGACACGAGCAAACAATGCTGGCTTGGCATTGACCGCCAAAAACAGCTTTGGCATCGTCTGCCAAGTGTCCTTGATGTTGAACAAGACGCGCGAGATGATGTGACGTTCCCCGTTGAGTTCGTACTGCACCCACCACATACGGTCATATCTTTCGCTCTTGTGTAACGAAAGCGTTCCAACATCGATCTTCGGCATTCAACATGTCCTTCGCAAGTTCGAGGGTCGCCTTAAAATCAGTTTGCAAAGCGGCTGTCGCTCTTAAGCTGGCCGCCGTTCGGGCCGCGCTCAGAGCCGAGTGCCGGATTGAGGTTGATGCGGTTAGCAGCTTCTAGGCCATTGAGGAGTGCCTTGCCGTCAACATCACGTCGTCTCTTTCTTGTCTTGAAGGTCTCGACATCTTCCATGGCCGCCTTAATCAAAGCGTCCTTGGCGACGACCAGCGCATTGCCCGTCTTCTTGTGCTGGCGTGCCCAAGCGAGTTCGCGGATTCTCTCCGCCAGGCGTTCTGTCAATCCATCGAGGAAGCTATGCTGTGCAATCTCGCGCTTGCGCGGCACGTACAGCATCCATCCGCCAGATGCTCGCGTCATCTCATACTTCATCGCAGTGATAATGATTTCGTGTAGATATTGCGCAATTTCGACATCTACTGGAAGACCATAGATGCGATATCCGGTTCTGAGACGGGCATCATTCACAAGGCCGATGACTTCGACTTCGCAAAGCTCCGCGATAGCCATGCTGACGGTCATGATGTGGTTGTGGAATTCTGGTGGAAACGTGTGATCGTTGTTGATGACCTCGTCGTCGACGTCTTCTTCGTCACCGATCTCGATGTCATACTTTTCCATGAGTTCAGCAGCCTTCGCAGCCGCTGTCAGCGCCTCCTGTTCGGTCGCGCCGTTCTCGATAGTCTTCGCGAGCAACGCCTTGATCTTGGCGATTAGCGCTTCACGCTTTTCCTTGTTCGTCTCTGTCATAAAAACCTCATCAGGAAAAGTCCGTACCCCCTTGATGAAAAAATGGCCACGCCTTTTGAGCGCGGCCGAGTTACAAGGGAGGAGACTCACCACATGACTAGTGGTGATTCTTTTATTGCTTAATTCCATAGATATGTCAAATGGAAATCAACATTTTTCATTATTTTGTCTCGGACTTATCCTTGGAAATTCTACCCCATTGAATTTTAAAGCAATTATCGAATGTAGAATTTGTATCTGTACGCCTCGCTCACATCTTTGGAGCAGGGTGATTATCGAAACTCATCTCGCCGCCGAGTTCGAACTTTTCGAGGCGGTAACTGTAGGGCTGTCCGATGAGTTCGATACGGCGTCCGTCAAGTTGGGTGCCACGATACTTATCCTCGGGCGGAGTGCCTCCAAGCTTGGCTGGTCGGTATTCGTCGCCACGGTTGCTGTGGCGGTCGTCGCTCAGAACGTCGCTCCAGTTCGTTCCTTCTGCGGGCTTCACCCAGACATATGCATGGCCGTCCAGTGGGTAGGTAATGCTATCGAAATCCATTGCGCGCTCCTCGTTGTGGGCATTGAGAGACTTGTAGCAGATTACTGTGAAAGGTGAAATGACAACGAACTTGATTGTCGAATTGCGCCCTATAACTGATTGCAATTTATCGGCGCATAAAGCGAAGGAGACCGATGACCTGATTTGCTGCCCAATTGCTTTATTCCTTGAGTTGGTGCATTTTTAGGGTAGCTCCAAGGAAAAACAAAATGCTAAGAAAAATAATTGTCGCGCTTACCGCATTTTCAATCGCAATCCCGCCTGCATTCGCTGATCAATATATCTTCCGATATAAATATGGCTTTCAAGTCTCTGCAGTCGAACCCGAAGTCCCTGGAGAAGAAGATTATGACATCCGAGCCAACTTTGTCGGATATCCAGGCGAGGATTTCTCACAGAGCATTCCTGTAAAGGGCGCGCAGCCTATCGCTTACTGGCGGATCACGAATGGATCGCTGCCACAGGGTGTCGGCTTTGACCAGGCAAGCGGACTACTCAGCGGAACACCAGCGCGCGTTCAAGCTGTAAGCTTTGATGCTGTTGGGTACACGGCAGCGGGCGCTGAAGGTACGAAGGCGAAGGTCACGTTCTCTGTCGTTGCTCCAGATGAGAAAATGGTCAGGGTCGACGGTTATGGTCACGTCGACCGTAACATGGCCGTCAATATCTCTCCATCGGGCATCGTGGTTGATCGTTGGACCGCCAATGAAGCCTTGCCTGTTTGGCTTAAAGCTTCTGGGTCTCTGCTTCAGGGCACGCCTCCCCTTGGGTCCGAAGGTGTCTATGCGGTCAACCTTACGGGCTATGATTTCTCAGGAACGGAAGTGGCCACTGCTCGTGGTAATATTCTCATCGAGAATGGACCGACAATCGCATTTATTCCTGATCAAGTGCTTAATTTGAATACGTACACAACGATTGCAGCGAAGGTGAATCGAGCCATTGGTGAATTGACCTGGTCTCTCGAAGGCGATGCCCTGCCCCAGAGCCTAGCTTTTGATAACAAAGGCGCTATTCGTGGTTCACTCCGTAATTTCAATACGAGTGCAAAGATGCGTTTCGTCGCTCGTGATGTCGATGGAACGACCGGATATTCCAATTATTTCGCAATCGCATCGCGTGAGCCTGACACCGATATCGGAAATATCGATGACCAGTCGCTTGTTCTTGGTACGCCTTTCCAGCTGGTTGTGACCGCAAGCGACCTTCAAGGGGAAAAGAACTGGTCGATTCAGTCGGGTGAGCTGCCTGAGGGTATGGAACTAAACGCAAAGACGGGAGTGATCTCTGGTGTTCCGGCGAAATTGGAAACGAAGGAAAACATCGTTCTTGCAGTCACGTCGTCCAATGGCGGCAGCTCGACGTCCAACGCGTTCTCGATGACGGTTTTCCCCGCCCCGATCACTATTGCTGGCGAACAGACCCATGTTCGAGTTGGCAAAAACTTTTCTAGCCCCCCTCTGGTCGTAACTGGCGCGATGCAGCCATATTCGATCCGCCTGGCGAACGGCGAGACTATGCCTGCTGGTCTGACCCTCAATCCAGCGAATGGCGTGGTTTCTGGTGTGTTGCCGTCAGCGGTTTCGCACTCACTGCCATTGGTTGTTGTCGATGCAGAAGGGCGAGTGTCCAAATCATATTCGCTCGGCATAACCTCTTACAACAATCTGGCAATCTCCGTTTCGCCTCAGACGACCAATGTGCCAAGGTTGAAGGAAATCGTTTCTCCAACCGTCGCAGTCGCTGAGCAAAGCATTATTCCTTCCAAAGCCAATCCGTTTGGAGAGTATGAGCTTGCTGGAACGTTGCCTGTCGGGCTGACCTTCGCGAAGACCAGCGGCCGCATTTATGGCACTCCATCGGTTGAAGGTTCTTACGGCCCATTCACGATCTCTGTCATCGATGGCAACGGGGAGCGCGCGACGTCCAATGCGTTTCAAATTGAAGTAGGTCCACGCGAAGCCCTCACGGCGACCGCGCCCGATTTGACAATCTACGCTCTGCAGAGCCTGTTCAACAGCCGCCCCGTCAAAGTCGACAATAGCGTCGGTAAGGTCACCTACGAACTCGTTGGCACTGGCGTGTTGCCTGAAGGCGTAAAGTTGACGCAAGACGGATATCTGCAGGGTGCGGCGTCCAAGGTCGGCGTTTTTGAGGGCATCACCATCAAGGCTACCGATGCCGAGGGCCAGACGGCGACGACTGAACCTTTCAAGATTACGGTAGCGCCCGCAAAGGCAATTGAACTGGTCGATAATGCCTTTGAATGGACTACGGGTAAGGCATTCAGCTTTGATCTGAAGGCTGTTAACGCAGATAATCCAGTCACCTATGTCTTTGCTGACCGAAACACGCTTCCTGCAGCCGTGCAGATGTCGTCTTCGGGGCAACTGACTGGAACTGTGGCGACGCCAGGGACCTATCGCGGAACCGTCACGATCACAGATAAGCAGTCTCGTACTTCGACTGTCCAGATTACGCTGACGATCAAAGACGCGATGGCAATGCAGCTTGCCTCAGAGCACAATCTCAGCCGTGGCTCGCAGGCCAACGTCACCCCGGCCGTCGAAAACGCTATTGGCACTCTGAAATTCACCCAGACAGGCGCATTGCCTGATGGCCTGTCATTCGACCCGTCGAATGGTTCGATCTCGGGAATTCCGACCAAAGAAGGTGAATGGGCGAACATTCAGATTGTCGCTCGCGATGACGCTTCCAACACGGCTTCTGTGACGACCAAGCTTATTGTCGGCCAGAGAAAGACGCTGGCAATCGCCTATGATTTTTCAAATGGCCTCATTGAGGGTTCAACGACTGGTCTTCCGAAATTCCCGATTGAGCCAACCAATGCAATCGGTGATGTGAGCTACTCGGTAGCGGGAACTCTGCCAGCTGGGCTAACCTTCAATGCGAGTTCAGGCGCTTTCGCGGGCGTGCCAACTGTTGCGGGTGTGTTCGACAATATCGTTGTCACGGCAACCGATAGCGAGGGAGCAACCGCGAAAACTGGCGCGATGTCCATTCGTGTGGAAAAGGGTGGTCAGTTCAAGATCAAGGATCTGATGGTCACTGCCCGAGTTGGAGATTTCATCAACACAGGCGCTCCAGATATTGAAAACGGCGTCGCACCGATGTCCTTTACTGCAGGGGCAGGCAAACCTTCGGGCATTAATGTGAACCTCGTGAACGGCTCCGTGTCTGGCACGTTGACCGCTGCAGGAACGCACAGCTTTATCGTGACAGCCACGGACGGCGTCGCCAAGACAGCAACCTATAAGGTGACGATTGTCGTCGTTGGTGATCTTAAACTTTCATATCCAGCCACAACGAACGCCAACCAGTTTACAGAAGCTCTAATTGAGCCATCCGTCGACAACCTGGTTGGGAAGGCCTCCTATGAGCTTGCGTCTGGAACTCTGCCTTCCGGCATGAGGGTCGATGCTGCGACGGGTAGGATCGTAGGCGCACCAGATCAGACCGGAACGTTTGGAAATATCGTCGTTCGCCTTACGGACGGTGGTCAGACATCCTACGCTGCAAGCTCGAACCCATTTTCCATTGTTGTGGGGACGAGGCTGGCTCTGGAAGTTGACAACGCAGATGAAAATCTGGCGCTCGTCAATCACACCTATCAGCTAAAGGCCAAGGCGCTGAATGCTGTCGGCAATGTGACATGGACTATTAGCGGATCTCTGCCAGACGGGCTTTCGGCGAACAATTCCACTGGTACGATCAGCGGCACGCCGACGACAATTGGCGAATGGCCATCGATCACGCTTAGCGCTGTTGATGACAAGGGTGCAACGGCGACGAAGACGATCAAGATCACCACTGCTGCAGACGGTAATCCGCTTCTCCTGACGACCTACTCGGTGAAGGGAAAGCCTGGGGTTCCCTTCACGAGCAGCGAACCTTCAGTGCTGAACGCAATCGGCGAAGTTCGCTTCTCGTCTCCTGATCTCACTTCCTACGGGCTGACTATCGATCCTGTCACAGGTGTGATTTCTGGAACAGTCAATAGCGTGATCAAGATTACGGCTAACATTCGGGTAACTGACAGCACCAATCGACTGACGTCAGAGTTCATCCTGATCGAGATTGTTCCTTCAATCCGGATCGTCATGCGCGCTGCAATCGACGCTACAGTCGGCGCTGATATCAATCCTGTAAAGCCGACAGTCGACTACGCGGTGGGCGCAGTGAATTTCACGCTTCTGGGGAATCTGCCAGCTGGCCTCGTGTTCAACAACAAGACTGGCACGATTTCGGGTAAGCCAACGGTCATCGGAGTAAGCGATCCGTTGATCATTCGCGTTGTCGACGCGACCGATGATAGTGCCAATACAGAGCCGTTCGTCATAACTGTCCACGACGATGGCGTGCTGCCAAGGGTCCAATATTCGACTTCAGGGACTGGTTATACCGAGAATAATACCTTCGGGACAATTACTCCTACACGTTACAACACCCAGAAAAGTGGCGATAAATATTCGATCAATAAGAGTCTGCCAAACGGTTTGGCATTTGATGAAGACACAGGCGAGATCAGTGGACGCCTCTCCATTGGAAGCGCGGGTATCTACGAAGGTTACATCGTGACCGTGGTCAATTTGGCTGAACAAAAGGGTGAGTCAAATGAATTCCTGATCAAGGTACTGCCGTCTTCTAGAACTGGCGTCTATAAAGCAAAGACGATACCTGCCAGACATAATCAGCTTGTTGACTTTGGTAAGCCTGAATATGACCAAAGCAGGATGGTTGGCGACATAACGTACTCCGTTACAGGGAAGAACCCTTCAACCACAACCTATATGGACGTTGGCGTTGACCCTAAAACGGGAGCGGCTTGGGCAACAATTAAGAATGGAGTGTCTACAGCTTACTTCGATCTTACGGCAACCGATGCTTTGGGGTCTACGTCAGCCAGGTACACGATCAATCCACTGCTTCTGAAAGCAACTTATGACGATAAGTACTATCTGGAAGTTGGCGAGTATGCTTTAACAGCAGAGCCAACGCTGACGAACGCTGAAGGCGATCTGACTTTCGAAATTTCGACAGGCACGCTTCCGCAAGGCCTTCAGCTGGACACACTGTCGGGTCAATTCTATGGCACTCCAACGCAGTCAGGAACGTCTAGGATTTCAGTCAAGGCAACGGATAAATATGGCTCGGCAACGTCGAATGCTTTTGATCTCGTTGTCCAGTCCACGGCGGTTGCAGCATTCGATATTCCTGATCTTGTCGATCAGAATAATACGGGTGCACGCGTATATAGTGCCAGAATTCCAATTGTAGGTAACACGGCCAACGTGCCGTTTACGTTTGAAGGCCCTTCTGATGTGACCACCCGCGTATGCTACCCAAGCAATCCAGGTGGGATTTGCTACAATATTAATTCTACAACAACTCAGCCTAAACAGGTCGGAGAGGGCGGGATTATCGAAGTTTCAATGATACCATCGACCACTCTTGGTGAAACAAAGACGGTTCGTGTGTTCGTTGGAAATCAGTCCGCTGTCTGGAATGTAACGACCAGAAAAGCTAAAACTGAACCAGACGACTTTAATTTCTTAAATATCGTCGACAGCGCACCCGATGTTTCGGTCGCGTCAGCCACCATTACGCTCGCGGGAATGCCGGACCCTCTTCCGTTCACCTTGACATATTACGGCACCAATCCAAGAGCGAACTCGTTGGCGAGTCATGGGCTTTATGTCAACGGTGTCGCAAAGCGCCTTGTTAACAACACGGTCTCTGGAACGCTTTCGAATGGTAACAAGATATATATCAACGGGCTTTCTGAAACGGGGTTCTTGCAGGAGAGCTATTACGTTCTCCAAATCGGAACGATGGTGAAAGAATTCCGAGTAACCACAAGAGAACTCGATGACACGCCGGATGATTTCGAGTTCCCGACATTGAGTGATGTTGCGCCTAGCGCAATTATTAATTCAAACCAAATAACCGTTACAGGTATTTCTGATCCAGTTCCTTTCGAAGTCACCTATTACGGCACGAACCCATATGCCAACACCAACACCCAACATAGTGTTGTGTATGGAAGCGGATCATCGTATTTCAAGACAAATACGATCACTGGTACGATATCCAATAATCAGAAATTCTCGATCAAAGCTCTTTCAGAAAATGGAGGGGGTTTAGAGAGCTTCTACACGGTAAAAATTGGATCAGTTACGAAAGAATTCAGGCTAAAGACGCGTGTTTACGTGGATACGCCAGAGGATTTCAACTTTCCAGATGCTGTAAACCAGCCTCCTTATGAAACTGCTACTGCTGCAATTCTCTCTGCAGAAGTAACTGTCCAGGGAGTTCCTGATCCAGTCCCTGTCACGTTAACAGCCGTTGGGAATGGATCGACATCCTATTTTCAAAAAAATGGCTCCATCTATCAAATGGGGTCGGTTCAGATGAATGGCATGACGGTCAAAACGGGAGATAAGATTCTCATCCGTGGCACAGCGCCAAGGGGCAATGAGACAGAAGCAATCTATACTCTTAGGGTCGGCACGCTAACAAGAACGTTCAAGATCGTGACGCGTCCTTTGGTTACGACACCAGAGCCGTTTACGTTCACAGAGCAGAGCGGGCTTGCTGGGAACAAACAGTTTTACAGCGATACGATTACTGTAGCGGGAATTCCGGATAGCATCCCATTCACGTTCACATATATTGGGCCAGATGCGACTAAGCCTAAATATATTATCGTCAACGGTACTCTGACATCCTTCCCGGGAACGACGCTCACATACAACTACAAAACGGGAATGACGTTGAGGCTATATGCTACGAGTTCGGTCACGCCAGGCGAAAAGGTCATTATTCGAGTGAGGGCAGGCGATTACACGACGGATTGGACACTAACCACCGCGCCATAACAACGAAAGGGAGGTTCGCCTCCTTTTTTATTTGTTGATTTTTATTGCTGAAAATCAGATAACTATGCATCCAAAATTATGAGGTGAATAATGAACGCTGTTTCTCAAGCTGCCGACATGCTGTTCGGTGAAAATTCTCGCATGCAGGTGCGCAACATCAAGTTCGCGGCACCTGGCCGTGGTCGCACCGTCAGTGCAAATCAGCTGGCCCAGCAGGTCATCGATGCTGAGAATGCTATTCGCTCGGGCAAGGCCCGTCTCGTTACCCAGATTGACTGAGGAAGTGGTCCTCATGTCAGAGGCATCTAAAAGTCCTGGTTTTGAAGCCTGCATGGCTGAATTGCGCAAAGCAAACGCCACGCTGGACCGTATCAACGGTCATTTCAGAGGCATCCGTGAGATTATGCTCACGTTGCCTCTGTTTGTCAGTATCGCTGTCGGGCTTAGCCTATCGACCATCCTTGTTGTGAAAGCGATCTTCTTCTGATCACATCCGTATGGCGGGCGTCTCGTCCGGCTTTGGATTGATTTCCCGCCATTTTCTGTAGCTATCATAGACCTCTAGCGGGGACTCGGAGGCGAGCTTGTCTCGAACGCTGTTGATCAGCCAGTCAGGTCGCTCGCCATGTGTGTCCGTGACTTCTGCAACGATCTCCGCTGCGGCTTCGGTCGGGTTGAACCCTTCGATCACAAACCTCTCGCCCAGCGCTTCCCTGTCGCGCAGCTTTTCGATGCCAGTTTCCTTCAGGTAGTCTTCCGTGATCTGGACGTCATAGGTCTCCCATTTGCGCGGCTCGATGCGGGAGAATTCGTTCTTGAACTGCTCCAAGACCCGATCAACGTAGTCGAAGCCGTGACCAACGGTGCCAATCTTGAATGCGTGATGGTTCCACTTTGAACTCATGCCGCTCAGGATCGAGCTGGCCAGGTTTCTGCGGTCAAAGCGGCACGCAATGAACGTGTCATGTGTGGAGGCCCGCATGCGTCCGTATTTGGTCATGACCTCGAACTCGCGAGTGTTTTCGAAAGTCCGGATTGGTTCACCAGCGGCCTCTTCAATGATCTTGGCGGCTTCAGCCTGGAAATAAGCTTTAATCTCTTTTGCGTTTTTCAATTCGCGTGGCATCTAAATCTCCTACATTTATTCCTTAGCGGGATTGTGCAGTGATGTCTCGCATTAAAGAAGCTTGCAGCCGACGCACTGCTCGCCTACGATGAAATCCTGTCCAAATTAATCCGAACTCAAGGACCCGACCATGTAGCCGCAGATCTCCTAGCAAGACCCCGATAATCGCACCAGTCGAATTGACGGGCGAAATGTGTCCAATCGCTAGGAGAATAGAATGCGTAATACTGCAAATGTCGTCCTCGGATCTTCCGCCAAGGCTTCCGTTCACAACCAAGAGAAACTGCAGAAGCAGGCTGAGGCCGTTGCTTCCGGCCTGCTCGTTCCAGCAGGTGTCGAGTTCGCTCGCTTCGATCACGCTGGAAAGCAGTTTGCCCTCAGCGCCAGGTTGGTCATCGAGGTCGAGCTGCTGGAGAGCCGTGTGCCCGACGTCGTGATCCGTAAGGGAGAGCTGAAGCGGCCGTCTGTCGTGCGCAAGCGGCGCTAGCCTGCCTTGTTGGAGGGAAGCCGAATCTGTATGTTGCTCCACGCCTTTAGGGAGACAAAACGTGTCAGAAGAAGCTTCCCGCCCCTACCCCGAGTGGTTCAAGCAGTATGAGGAATTCGTAAAGCCCGAGGATGTTCGCTTCAGATATCTGAAGAGGAATCGCTACATGGCGATCATCCCTTTCCTCTACACAACTGCGATCATTGTCGGAGACAGTCGAAATCCCACCTTTTATGAAGACAGGTGGTGCTACGAAAACATGGAAGCTGCCATGAAGGCCTTCGACAAGTGGGATGGCGCATCAGGGACGGAGCCGTCTGGATGGCATCGTCATCCAAACAGCGGCCGCCGCAGACCCGATGGCATCGAAGCGGCCCAATACATCAATCCGTAGCCGGACGGCTTGGAGCTGGCTCCCAGTTGGGTGAAACGTTTCGAGCGCCGTTAAGCGCCCGAACGACTTCGATTGGGGTTTGGAAGAAGACTTCGCTTGCCTTGGTATCAGCCATGGACTCCGTCCTCTTGCATCATCGGTGCGAGAACCTTTTCCGGTTCCCCGAAGATTTCCTCAAGGCGGTCATAGACCGTGCCATAGCCACGGTTGATGAGAACAGGCTCGACTTCATCAAAGCCCCGTTTTGAAGCCTGAAACAGGTTTATCGTTTTGTTTTCAGCGTCGACAAAGCAAGTCGTCAGCAGGCCGAAATGATAGGCACCCGTGTCGATGGAGATACGGTTTTCAGTCACAATCGGAGTGGGGCCAAGGATTGTATGTCCGTGGATGACCGGAGGCAGTTTTCGCTCGGCGAAGTTCAAGAACGGCTCTCTGATCCAGTTTAGGTCAAAAAGCCGCTGATTGTTGAGCGAACGCGTTGGGTCTACGCCTGCATGCACACCGATAAACGCGCCGTTGATCGTAAAGCGCTTGGCGTTGGCCAGCATCTCAACATGATGCGGATACTTGGTCCTGATCTGTTCCATGGCATCTCGCGGCAGCTCACCGTCGAAATACGACATGATAGTCTGGATGCCCCCATTGGCGATCCAGCTTTCAGAATATTGATATTCGTCTTCGTGACGGATCGTTTCAAGGAACCATTCGTCATGATTTCCGAGAACGAGCGTTGAGCCTTCCCACTTGTTGAGAGCGTGATGAACGAGTTCCATGACGCCGAGGCTTTCAGGGCCACGATCAGTCAGGTCTCCAAGAAAAACGATTTCAGGGACTGCACCGCGTTCGGCCGCATGGGACTCGATACCCACCAGCATATTTTCGAGCAGATCAGCTCGACCGTGAACGTCGCCAATGTAATATTTCGATTTTACCGCAGCCATTGCGCAATCCCTTCATAATTCCCGGTTGTCATATCTGATTTATTCAAGAAATAAAAGCCAAATATGCGGAAATATCCCATAAATTTATGGAAAATTCCAGCCCTGCTAAGGGTCATTGGATTTACTCCGAAAGGACGTCTGAAGGGAAGATAATTGCTTCGAGGGCGGCGCAGGCATTGTAGTAGGCCTGCTGTTCGTCCTGGTAGTAGTCTTGGGGATCGTGTTGCCCCGTATAGCCAGGAACGCCATTCATAGCCTTATCCAAATCCGCCTTGGTCTCCTGCACAGCCAGAATGGCCTCGGCCAGTTTCAACGCACGCTCGCTACAGGGGGAAGCACGTTTGCCAGTGAAATTCAGGTAATCCTCGATAGACATTTGTTTCTCCAGAAAAGTGCGGGCTTAATTCGCAAATAACCATTGCGTTGTCAATAATTTTGGAATATTTATTTTTCGACAAATTAGGAGTAACTATGCCAACGCCACATAATCGAGCAAATCACGGAGACTACGCTCCGAGCGTTCTATTGCCAGGTGATCCCCTGCGCGCGAAATGGATCGCGGACAATTATCTGGACGACGTAAAGCTCGTGAATGATGTGCGTGGCTGCTACGGTTACACGGGTCTATTCGACAATCGTCTGGTCTCCGTTCAAGCCACGGGTATGGGGCAACCATCTGCCGCAATTTATGTCGAAGAGCTTCTTCGCGATTATGGCGTCAAGAACCTGATCCGCGTCGGCACTTGTGGTGGTTTTTCAGAAAAGATCAAAGTTCGTGATCTGATCATCGGCATGGGTGCTTGCACCGACAGCTCGATTGTCACCAATCGCTTCGGTGCCTTCAACTATGCGCCTATTGCTGACTACAAGCTGATGGCCTCTCTGATCGAATATGCGGGCGAGCTGTCGAGCGTTCCCTATCATGTGGGCAGTCTACTGTCGTCGGACACGTTCTACCAGGAAGGCGGTTTTGAGGGCTATCGCAAGCTCGCAGAACACGGCGTACTCGGCGTCGAGATGGAAGCCGCGACGATCTACACGCTCGCAGCCAAGTACGGTGCTCGCGCAGTCGCCGTTTGCACCATGACGGATTGCCTTGTCACCAAGACGGAAATCCCAGCCTCTGACCGCCAGAGCAGTCTAGACGATATGGTCAAAATCGCCCTTTACACGGCAGTGGTGGCGTAAGGAGAGCGACATGATTACAAGTCTTTGGAATAAATTATTCGTCAAAAAAGCAGTGCCTGATGTCATTAATGAAGATGTCGCTGTCGAAGGTGCATCATTGTTTAGCGGAGTGAGCATTATTACCAAACCAGAGGATGCTCCAACGTTTAAACGGCAATATAAGGCTGTGATCTGTGGCGATATCGATCTTAGAATCGAAATCGAAGATGGAAACTATAGCTGGCAGCCTGACCGCACAGTGTCAGGCGTCCTCCATCAATCTGGTCGCGGCTATGTCTTCTTCGATCCTCAGAACATTGCCGAAAAGGTAATTATCCCAGAAATCGTATCGGCAACACGTGCGTTCCTTCGTCATGTGTTGGAACTGGATGCAGAGTATATGAACTCCAACGACAGGTTTGTCGACAAAAAGGGCCGCACGTGGGTCCTTTTAAAAGACGGCGAATAATTTGGTGAAGTGAGCTGGTGGCGTGGCCACCTCTATACCGCTAGACAAGGAAAGGTGTGAGAAAATGAATGCATGTGTGATCTACGACAGCAATACGGGCGCAGTCGCTCTCTCCCCTGCAGAGGCGGCCGCGAATGTGGTACGTCAGGGCCGAAACGAGGCCGCTGTTGCTCTCCGTAAGGAAGCAGAGCGCTTTGGTGATGAGATCGAGTATGTCGTCTATCTAGGGAACCGTACATACAAAGAGCTGGAGCGGAGTAGTGTCACTACGCTCTGGAAAGAGTTTCTGAAAGAGCCTCTCCCCTGTATTGCGGGGGCATGGAGTTTATTTATGGGTCTTTCATTGATTTTGATTGTGTGGGTAGCTGCCATCATTGGGCATCCTACCAAAGGAACTTTATCGCCATGGATCGCGGCTGCGGCTACAGCTTTCGTTTTGGGTTTGGCGCGCTTCTTATGGAAAGAATTGAAAAATGATTTGTCTTCCGTAAGCCATATCAAGAAATTTGGTTTCAAAAAGGACTTTCTACCAACAGCACGACGATACAGCCGGAACATGATCGGTGTCGGTCGAGACAGCCTCTATGTTTTCGCCGCTCCCATGAGCGAGGATATGACAGTCAACAAGATCGGCTACGACCAGATTCAGCATGTTCGCGACCAGAATGGCATGTTGAATATCGTATCTCGTGGTGGGCAGGTTATTGAGACGGTCTACAATTACGAGAGCGAATATAAGGGTGATGTGGTTTCAGACATTATGAACAGGCACTTGGAAGCAACCAAATAAAACATGAACAATTGGAAATTGATTGGCGGGAGAATTTCCCGCCTTTTTCGTATTTAATTGCTATGAACAAGCATAAATGTTGACGATAGATAATTAAATGGGTATATAGCCCGACAGAAAAGGAGAAATCGATGTCTAATTCAACGTTGGCAATTAACGCAGTAGCGGAAGCTCAGAACTCTGCCGTCAAATCAACAGAAGAAATGAAGGCCGAAATTCGAAAGAAGGCATTCGACTGCGGTGATAGCATTGAGTTCTTCATCACTCACAGTGAAGTGGAATTCAATCAGATTGTTAAAAACAATGTTATGAGCGCTTGGAAATATTTCCGGCATGGCAAGGATTTTTATCTGTCGTTCTTATTGTGTTCATCGTTCGTGATGTTAGCTGTACCTGCTGTGTTTTTGAAGGCGCTAAACGATGGCTATCAGGATACTGTGAATCAGGTTGGTGTGTTAACTACGGTTCTGTTGCTCCTGTTCGGGTTTTTGATCGGAACGATTGTTGTTTTATTTTTTGGTTATTTCGCCTGGGATGTAGGAGGAGGAAAACACCTAATTTCATGCTGGAGGAAAGGCTATGCCAAATATTTCCTTAATGAGCTTGAATGGAAGGCTAATAACGTAATTGGAGTTGGACGAGATCGCCTCTATGGTCATGTGAATAATTCTGGACATGATTATGAGACCGATATCCGGAAGATCGAATACGATGCCATTGGTGATATCGATGCCGTTGCATATTCAGTTCAGAAGCATGATCGCGAAGGACAGGAGATCGAAAACGAAATTACGATCCTTGATCGGTTCGGCCGTGTAGGCTTGAATATGACGAATTTCACGGCTGACAAAGATGTTGATGTCATCGGTGAGCTAAAGCGTCGGCGTGATGAGGCCCAGTAAATTGTGATAAATAGATGTCCAAAGCGTCGCCATAGTGCGGCGCTTTATATTGTAATTGCGTTGACGATCTGTAATTAAATATGTAATCCTTTTTTCAAAGTGAGGATTTCCTTTGGTAAAAACGTTCAAGCGATTTTTCGCACGGAATAGTTCCAAGAATATTGAGCGGGTCCAGCGTAAAAACGCGGAAACGCGACAAACATTCGAAGCCATGATTGATGTGGAAATCACCCTCGGTACGAGAATGGTTGAACGCGAAGGCGACAAGGTTCATGTCTCCGTTCGACCGACGACAGCTGTCGTGCAGGATTGGTTTGACGCCCGCCTGTACCTTCCGAAAGAGATCGATGGCCAGAGTGGTCCTCAGGCTCTGTTTGTGGCCTGGCTCTACAAGCTGAAGCGTCCTCATCTGGCGATGCTGTTCGCGCTTGTCTCCGCTTTGACCGCCCGTGCGCTCGTGGAAGCTGGATTCATCGGCATGGAGAATACTCTGCTGACGTCGGGCGTTATCATGGTCGCATTGCTCTCCTTGCATCTGACGGGCCTGCTGCATCCGAAAGAGGCTCAGTTGCCAGACGATTACGACTGGATGATCCCTGAGATGATGAAAGTGGCTAAGCGCTACGTTCTGTTTGGTGCCAATGCGGTTTACGTGTCGTCGCCGAGCACCAAGGACAAGCACCTGCAGACAGCTGCGGAGTCGGCAACACGCCTTCGCGTGATCCCCTACAATGAGATCGGACGCGTTGAGCAGGTGCTTCGTGGTACTCATGAAGACTACAACTCTAGAGACACCATCGTTTACGACAAGGCCGGAACTGAACTCTTCCGCATCGACCGCAAGAACTCGTCTGTTGGAGTGGATGCAGTCCATTTTCTGAAGGACAAGCTTGCGGCCGCGAATAGCCCTGAACGCCAGCAAAACGTGGAGGATGAGTGAGATGGCCAACGCAGAAAAGTTGCAGGATTTCATCGATGTTCGGCGCAAGCTTGCACAAAATGAAGTGAAGGAATTCGCAGCCGAAAATGATGATGTCATTGTCTGCTTTGTTCAGGCTGGTGAATACGGGATGAAGGTATTTCGATCATTGAGTTCGCTTTCTCTAAGCGAATATTTTTGGCATTTGTTGAAGAGCCGACTTGTTGCTATCGGGTTTCTGATCTTCATGGCTTCCGCTTTTTTGGTTGCAGCGTACAATGAACCTGATGCCGCCGTTCGTCATACGGGACAACTCTATTTTTCCGGAATGATTGTCCTTTTTTTGGGAGTTCTGGTTGCGGACGGTCGATTGAAATATCGATGGTTCAAACAGCATGGTTTCGACCTTGAGCAGTTTGACGATATTTTTGCTGCTGCTGTTCGCGTGGTAGGTGTCGGCGAGAAATATCTTTATTCCCTCAAGCTGGAGCCTAACGCTGATAAATATCTCCGTGGCGAAGTTGTCCTTTCAGTGGACCCCTACTCCGATATTTCCGTCGTTGATGTGAAGAGCCTTCCAGGTCGGCAGTCGCTTTTATTGTCTGGCGTCGAAATTGGAGCCGACCATGTCCAAGACCCCGTACTCGCCACTGAGGTTGAGGCTTTTGGCTTCGCTAACATTCATGACGTCGCTGAATGGATGAGGATTCGCATCCCGCAACGGGACGTCGTCCTGGAGGTCTGAGCTGATATTTATCATTGCAAGATCGGGGGGCTTCGGCTCCCTTTTTTGTTTGTTTCATTCGCCGACAATCATGACCATGAAATTCCCTACCGGAGGACATGGTCATGAAGCTTACAGTTCCCTTCGCATTCACTCCCAAGCTCACGAGCGAAGCTCGCTACATGATGCCAGCCAGTTTGGAGCCAAAGCTCACAGACCAGATTGAACTCGAAATTTCGATCCTTCCAGAACCCCCTGCTCTTACCGTAAAGCTCGATAAGGTCGGCGCACGCTCCATCACCTATCGCAAGGATGACGACACCTGGCGCAGGCCATTGGGGTTCGGCCGTTATGGGCAGACTGAAGCCTTTACGCTTGACGATCTGATCCATCTCGCAGCGCACGGCTATGTGCCTGCGGTCGAGACCGACAATCTGTGGGGGACGGTTTCGCTTGCACCCTGCCCCGACATCACAAACGCTCGCAATTCGGAAATCATGATCGCGATGCTTGAACAGCAGCGGCCAAACGACACTTTCCAGAAGCCGGATAAACGCGACTGCATCGACTACGAAAGCTCTAAGAAGGCTGCAGTGAAACTTTGGGGCGCGCTCAATCTCGCAATATACGAGGAGACAGGACAAATATGGTATGAGGTCTCAGAGCCTGTTCTCGTGCTCGCTAAGCACGCTACGAATGGCTCCGATTTCGAATTGGTGCCTTCTAATTCCCGTATGGCGCTTGAGGGCAAGCTTCTGCAGGAGAAAGGCTCCAATTTCGGCCACATCCGAAACCCGATTATCGTTGAGGAGAACGAAGCCCCTGCTCCGTCAATGTAATGAGGGCGAGGCGTTGTCCGATGCAGTGCCTCCAACGAAAATCATCAGAATGATTTCTAAATGAAAGTCTACTGATGACCCGCACGGAATGGCTGATCTCCACATATGGCGAAGCGCTCGTAAAAAATCTCTCGGATCAGGGCGTGACTTTTGACGTAGCGGGCGCTGTCAGTCACGTCATGGAATACGATCCAACAAGAACAGGGCGCTATTCTCAGTGGTTGATCTCCACTCTCATTAAGGGTGGTTTCCGTTTCGAGGACCTTTCAAGGGCGCGAAGCACGCTTGAGCATTTCGTGGCCTTCAACCAGCGCCTCCCTGAAGACCAACGAGACATCAATCGCCATGAAAGGCTCTCAGATGTCTGGAAGTCCGTGAAGCCGTTTGTAGACCAGCCAGAGGCAGATGAGAGCCTTTCTGGGAAAGCCAAGAAGCGGTCGGAACGTGCCAAGTCCTATGCCGACAGCCTGATCCTAGCCGAAACCGACGACTGGACCGTTGCCGTCCCTCTAACCGTGGAAGCGGCCAAATGGTGGGGTAAGGGCACGCAGTGGTGTACCGCAGCCGACAACGACAACATGTTCGAAGGATACAACAAAACAGGTCCTCTGATCGTAATTGTAATGAACGATGGCACCAAGGTTCAGTTTCATGTCGACGAAAAAGAGTGCCAGTTCATGAACGAGAATGATGAACCTGTGCAGGAGGAGTGGATCGTCGCATATCAAGATCGTCTGAAGCCGCTTCTTCATTGGGCGGTAAAACAGCATGCCGTCGCGTTTGAAAAGGTTCCTGAGGCAATCGTCGACGACGAAATTATCTTCGATTATCTTAGGTCTCCGAAGGCAAACCTGTTTCACGTTTCGAAGGACATGATCACGCAAGAGATGGTGGATCTTGCCATGGCTATAAGTGGCCGTGGCATCTCATTCGTCCCAGAGAAATTCAAGAGCGACGACATGTATTTGAAGGCTCTCGCGACAAACCCGCAGGCGCTGAACGAGTTGCCAGTTCATCTCGCGTCCCGTGACTTATTCCTAGATATCGTGCGAAGAGACGGGACTGCTTTGGAAGGCGTGAAGTTGTTCTTTGAAGAATTCATGCACAGAGAGATCGTGAATGCCGCGATTGAGGAAAATGGGAACGCACTCCAATATGTTCCAGAACGTTTTGTGACCCGTGAAATGACTTTGAAGGCGGCCTCTACTGCAAGGTTTTTCCGGGAACTAAATTATAGCGTCTCGCCAAAATGGAAAGACCGCGAATATTACACGGTGGCTGTCACCGCCAATGGTCAGGCCATTGGTGAGGTTCCTAGTCATATGAGAAGCCAGGAACTCGTCGAATTGGCTATGGAAACTTATCCGAGAGCAATTCATTGGCTCCCTGAGACCGCTAGAACTCCTGATGTGGTCAGAACCGCCATCGAGAAAGATCCAACCGTCTATTCAGTAATTGGATATGGTGATCTGCCACCTGACCTCATTGGGAAAGTCGTTGAAGCTGACGGCAGATTCCTTTCATACTTTCGCGAACAACAGCTTAGTTTGGAGATATGCCTTGGTGCGGTTCGAGCAAACAAGGCAAATCTGCAGCATGTTCCCATGGCCTTTTATAAGGCTGTCGAAGAGCAGATGAAGGCATTCGATTACCGTCCCGATTGGCAGAAGGATGAGACGTTCATTGACGGTCTGAAGGCCGTGTTTGTTCGCAAGCCGGAGTTGGACGAAGAGCGTTCAATGTCGATGGGAATGTGACCTCGATAAAAAATATGAGGTAATCGAAAAATATATTTGCGTGGCCTGCTTGGGTTCGATTCTGGCGGTTTCGACATCATTTGGCCCAGTTCGAATTTCCCATGGGAGGTTTAGATAATATCCCATGGGAACTTATTTGTACTCGTCTAGTGAATTATCTGCTTGCATTGGCACTGATAGCGATCCCCTACCCCGGTTGACGGGAATAAAAAGCCTGGGTAACTCCTTATTTATCAAAGGAGAGCGCAAATGGTGAAGCAAGTTCGCAAGCAAGCCGCTGAGATTATCGGATTTCATTTGGGCTGGGATATTAATGACGTGAAAGATGGCGTCTATCAGCCGAGCACCTATTATTCTCCGCGCGTGTATGTTTGTGGAGAGGATTATTATTGCAGCCCGACCGCCGCGCAGAAGCTGTCGAAGGACTTCAAATGGAAGGAAGTCGGAGAGCACTATGGCCGCAAGGTTTATTGCGCGACCTTGGAGTCCCGCAAGCTTGATTGACAGCCAGCTCTGATTACAATTCGCCACCAGAGTGGGCCATAACGAAATAAGGGGGCCACGGCCCCCTTTCTCACTTGTCCCAATCCTTGTAGTACAAGCGCTGAGGCTCTGTCGGGTAGTCACCACAGAGACCAATGCAGCCTGGCTTCGTTCTGTACTGGCCTTGGATGGCTTCATCGGACTTGGTGGTGATCGGCTCACCAGCGAGCGGCAGACACATCGCATGTGGTTTTAGATAACGACTTCTACCGTCGTCATGATAAAGGTTGTCGACGCATTCCTGTTGCGTCGGGAATGTCAGCATTTCGCTTTGGCATGTCGTGTATTGCCCTTGGCAGTTCATAGCGAAAAAGAACCAGATCAGAGGACCGCTCATAAAATCTCCTTGTTAATGGACTGATTAGTGCTACACGGGATTTGTGTCAATAAATAATCCAATATTCATTGACTTTATCTGATAAATTTGTATTTTCCGCCCAAAGGAGAATTCAGATGAGTTCAATTATTGAAGCTGCTTCCTGTGGATCTTCTCGCTCTGCCCGAGAGAGAGTATATTTCAGCACTGAATTAGGTCGGGAAGCTGTCGAATATTATGGCCGTAGCCTGCTGTCTGTTGCGCAGAATTTTCTAAAGCGTCAGGCCGATCTCGGGAATGAGAGAATCGAGTTCTTTGCATTTGAGAGTGTTGTCGGTGCGGTTGCAGGGTACAAAGTCTCGGCATCAAAGCGTGATAAGGATGCTTCCCGTTTGGGAGGCGGATCAGATGATGATCCTGTGATCTGGATCTTTGCGGCACTAGTTTTATCCGTTTGTGGCTGGTTTGCGACGATGATTGGAGAACAGGTTGGCGAATTTGGCCCTTCTTTGTTTGCCTTGTTAGGTGTCGTCTTGTGGATTGTCGCGTCTTTAAGTCTTCTTATTGGGGTGGTACGGCTATCATATGAACTATGGTTTCGATGGAAGACGGGTTACTATTCTTCGGTCATCGGTAAGCTGGAAGCCAATGGCGTCAATCTCGTCGCTTTCACCCCGAATTACATTTATTTCTGCTTCAATGAGAGCGATGGGAAGGCTTTGGGTTTCCGGCGACATGCATTCAAGGACATCCATCGTGTCGTTCGATCTGATGTCGAAGGAGAGCTTATCTACACAGCTATCGATGTCTCTGGAGATGAGATGTTCAAACTGAGTTCTCTCATGATGAGACCTGAAGGCCTCGATCTAGCAGAAGTGCTTGAAAAACGAATTCAGGAAGCGCGAGGCGCTACGCTCGCATAGCGCTCGATCCTCGATTGAAATCAATACTAAAGGCTGCCGTTGGCGGCCTTTCGTCTTTCTAAGCAGGCTCAAGATGGCTATGATTGTCGAAGTTTCGAATCTGGAGGACCAATGAGCGGCGACAAGGCAATCCTGCCATATACCTTCGTTCATTCCGATAGGAAGAGACCACATCAGGTCAAGACCGCCCTGCTGAATGAGTTTGGGATGGCGGACGAGCTTGCTGGAGAGATGACCTCGCGAATGTTCGGCTTCCAATCATGGAAGAAGCTTGAGGCCTCTTATAACGATCCTCGTACCGCCAGTAGCACGCCTGACGAACAGGTGGATCGTAAAGTCATGATCGAACGCAGGTTCGCTCAGGCGCAGGTTCTGGCCGATTGCGGCATCAAAGGTATGGCGCTAAGCCATGTCGTAGTTGGTTGCCTGGAGCCAACTGGAAGTTCTCGGAAGCCCTCTTTGCGCAGGCTGAAGGAAGTCCTTTTCCATGCAATCGATGTTGGAGAGAATATAGGCTTCGATTTGACGTCGGAGGACGAGGTTAGCTTCGCGAAATCGATTGCGGCTATCAAACAGATACCTAAAGTCTGGTTGGATTTCCTTGCTACCGAGATTGGTTGGTTCGTACGTCCTGTTGAAGGTGTAAAGACTTTTCTGTTCCGCCAAGTCGGCGAGACAAGGGCGTTGGATGGCAATGTGTTTCCCATCTTCATGACGTCATTCCAGCATTCGCCTGCAATGGAAAGCAGTGAAATTGACGAGCTGCAAAAACACATCGAACACCAGTCTCCACGGGATCGGGCAATCGTGATTTTCTCGAAGCCGACATGCAATACAAAGGTGGCAAAGGATCGCGATGATCCCAAGCTACAACTTCTTTACGGCGGGATGGCTTTTCAGGATGGCGAGTGGTGGAACTTCGTTCTGCGGCCGAATGCCGGGTTCGAAGACGTTTTCAAGCAACGAGGCCAATTCAAGGGTGGGAAGCCATCAGTCCGGTTTGCGATGAAATATGGCTACGAAGCCGCTTTGGCGCGCTTCATCGACCTGCATAAGGCGCTCAACTACCAAGACGATGATCACGACGAGGAGGATGACGAAGAGGCCTTCCTCCTGGCGGAAGATGCTGGAGGCTGGAACCACTTCGTCACTCGATAGTAGCGGGCGGGTATCAACTAGAGCCTTGGCGGCTGCGGCCGCTCTTCCAGCCACGAGGAGATCACTCTCTGGAAGAACGGTAGCTCGAACGGAGTGTCGACGCCTTGCTCTGCTTCGGCGTCGTAGAACTTGCCATTGAAGGTCAGGAAGACGTGTGTGCCGCAGGAAAAGCCAGCGTCTTCGGATAGCTGGTTCATGTCCTCCCATGTTAGGCCTTCAGGTGGCGTAATTTTCGGCCAGTGCTCGCCGATTAGCTCAAGGTCGAATGGTCCTCCGCTGTCGTAGCTGCAGCCTGTATCTGGATCGACTTCGATGAAACTTGCGATGTCGACGGCTACCAGTCCCTCGATCTCCGGGAGCTGCGCTGTGATGTCATCCGCGAAGCTATCGCAGAGGCCGTGGTTGATGGTCATGACATCGGGTGCCTGCCCGGTCGCAAGGTATTCCTCACGCAGCCCGATAATGGCCTCAGCTATTTTCTGTTCAGCGATTTCGATGTCCGACATTGATAATTACCCAGGCTAAAATTATCTTGGCCAATTATCCTTAATCGCTCCGCAAAATTCAAAGTGACAATCTCCAGCGAGTTAGCACATCTTCATAGAAGGTTGGGGCACGTCCTGAATACTGGCAGCCGCCTTCTTTGCATGTTCCGATGTCAGGATCGTGTTACGGCCGAAATCTCGAATTACAAACCTGTCGTCGTCAGCTCGACCAATGTTGGAAAAGACTAGATCCGATACACTCAGGCCTGTGACGTCGGTATAGGCTTTCAGGTCTCTGTAGATCGCAGCCAGTTTCTCGATGTCCTCAGGGCACTTCCGCATCGCGATTTGGAATGTAGGCTCGTTGCTCAGATCGTACCCGCCTGTGAGGAAAGGCCAGACGATGCGACAAATGCGGTGCAGACTTCCATCTTCGTCATTCATTTCGTTAAAAAGGTCGCCAACCTCCTCACGGATGATGGCAAAAAATGCCCCAAATTCGTCTTCCATGCGATGCACGCTTGCGACCTGAGGGAAGAGAACGTGAGGGTTGTCGACGAGATGTGAGGCGAAAACGGCCTCTTCTTCGCAATCGGTGATCTTGAATACCTTCTGGTCGTCGAGCAGGTAACAACGCCCCTGAATCCCAGCACCCATTTCAGCTAGGATTTGTAACCCAAGCGAGGCCTCCAGCATCCTGACCCGCTCTTCGGTGTCCGGAAGTGGAATGGAGTTGGGATCGATTTTGCCGTCCGCCATCAGCGGAAGCTTGGAGATGTCCATCGCCTGAACTCTGTTTGTTAGACGAGTTTAGGCCTCGGCATTGCAACCAACGAACGCGTGGCGATTATTCAGACGTCCGTGGAAGGCCCCAAAACCGAATGCAGTGTGGGCCATCAGGCGTGTATCGGATTGTCTGGACAGGTGAATTTACAGTAGCCCCGACCGAGTCTTGGATCGTCATGCTGATCCTAGTGTTAGCGATTGTGCCATCTTCACCAGAGCAATTGTTTGCCGCAATGATTGGGCGAATAGTAGCGTTCACCTCGGTCATTGGCAAATTCGGTATTGCAAAGTTCGCACCTCTATCTGCCGCATAATTCATGATCTCAGTTAGCCCTTGTGACGACAATGGCTCCATTAAACCAGGATCATTGGAAAATGCCTGGCCACTGACTGTCAGTGTCGCCTGATAAGGTGGCACACCGCCACGGACGATCAGTCGATTGCTTTCGAACATGAGGTCTGGGGACGCTGTAACATCGACGAGACTTGGCCATGAGGCAGTGTTTATAGATAACGGTTCGTGATTGAAATCACGACGCCCGATGTTGAAGGTGCGGGTTAGCTCTTTCCCGTCACCTTTAAAGGTAATGCTACCCGTTTTTTGGCCCTCTCCGTAGTGGAAGTCGACCATATGCATGTAATAATAGGCATCCCCATCGACCCCAGGAAGTGAACCTGCAGGCAAGGGCATCGTCGCCGCGTAGCTGCTCGGCACATTCGTCGATACAGAAGGTTCAGATTTGAAACCAGTAACGACAAAACGCATAAGGCCCTGCCCTGCGAATTGTCCGTTTCCATAGACTTTCACATAATCCTGGTCAGCAGACTGCATTCCTGAACCAGAAAAAACGGGAACAAGGTCAATAAATCTAGGTTCTCCGGGGCCTCCTCCAGCATCGGGTTTTTGTGATCCTGTTCCTCCCTGAGAGTTATACCGAAATATAATGGTGTTTTCAGCGAAGGCAGGTACGACGGCTGCGGTAGTGAAAAAGGATGCTAATGCTACGGCGACAATTTTAGTCATAACTTCTAGTCCTGGAATAACGGAAGGGGCGATGTGAGCCGATTGTCGAAAATGCTCGCATTCATAATTGGTATAAGATAATAGAACCAATTTAGCTTCTCAACTTGTAGGAAATGTCTCTTTTCTTAAAATTATAGATAACCCTCTGGTTCAAAAGGGAAAATAAATCCGCAAAAATGTTTGTTATTTAGAATAAAATCTGGTAGAAAAATGGCCGATAAAAGGAGTTTCCCATGAAAAAGATTAATAAGACCCTAGGTGTTGCGCTGACTGTTTGCTCAATGGGCATTGCGGCGGCTTCTGGTGCGGCGCAGTCCGCGCAATTTAACGTTGGAATTCAGATCGTTGACCCATGTGTGTTGAAGGGCCAGAAGTGGGAACAGCAGTGTGCTCAGCTGAAAAAGCAGCGTCAGCAGCAGTCAAAGCCTCAGGCCAAAAAGCGGTATAAGAAGCAGCCCAAGTCCGAATTTCCAGGCTGATACATCAAGAGGCGGTGATTTAGAAGTCAACTCGTCGACAAATGAGAAAGCCGACCACATCACTGCGGTCGGCTTTCTTTCTGGATGGTTTCGATCCATTAATCTCGGTCACTCTTTGGATAGCCGACGTCGATAATCTCGGCCCGATATCCATTTTTCGTCGCGTGCTCCCAGTAATCTGAGGCAAAATAAATATCCAGTTTGCCTGTCATGAAGTGATTGAGATGCGCCCGAGCGAAATCGAGCTTCATGCTTTCAAGGGCGCGTCGACGCTGACTTTCGTGCACTCGCATCCCGCCAGGTGCGGTTGGCTCGAAGCAAACCCCCTCGGCTACAACAGCACCATTGGGGTTGATGGCTACAGCCACTACGCCTTTGGCGGTGTTTGTCTCCTGCTTGGGGTCGAATGCGCGAATATAGTTTTCGAGCTGCGAGCGCAGCGTGGGCGATAGAGTTTTGTTCTCGTTCACCTTCTTGATCAACTCATAAAGAAAATCGCCAAATTCTTTATCTTCAGACATCGGATACCTCTCTGTTGTGTCAGAGACATTGTCTCTTTGAATTTCCATGTTTTCCAGTGAATTATTGCCTGGGATAAAAATTGAATTACAAGCAAATCCCAGATATACATAATCTTGTATAAATTGGAGATTGAGATGGGCAAGGCAGAATTCTTAGGGCCGTACGACAACGTATTCGAATCCATCTGCGACGATCCAATCGAAGTCTCAGACCTCACATTCCGTGCCGACATGGTGATGGCTTTGACCGACCTGATTGAGGCGCGTGGCCTGAAACAGAAGGAAGTTGCCAAGATACTCAACGTTCCCCAGCCCCGAGTGAGCGAACTCATGCGTGGGAAGATTTCAAAGATGTCGTCTGACAAATTAATCTACTATGCGAAGTGTTTCGGGTTCGAATTCAAGCCCGTTTTTGACAATGGCAAAATCGGGGTCAAAGTCGTTGAAAAATAAGCAAAATAGTTGGCAAATGTCATCTTTTATTTATTGACATTTACAATTTAAATTCGTAAACAAAATTCAAAGAAAGGCACCGTATAAAATGGCTCTCAACCCCCTCACCGTTCTCAAGCAGGCATTTGGTTTCGACAGTTTCCGTCCTCTGCAGGGAGAAGTCGTAAATCACGTCATTGACGGCAATGATGCTCTGGTTCTGATGCCTACGGGTGGTGGGAAATCCATGTGCTATATGGTGCCGTCTATTTGCCGTGATGGCGTGGGCATCATCGTTTCACCTCTGATCTCTCTGATGCAGGATCAGCTCGACTTCCTGGAGTTCCATGGCGTTGAAGCTGCATCGCTTAATTCCTCGATGTCTTTGTCGGATCAGAATGAAGTCAAGGAACGCCTGCTCGCTGGCGAACTCGATCTTCTTTATGTGACGCCTGAGCGTTTCTCGAATGCGCAGTTCCAGAAGCTTTTGGGCGAAATCGACATCGCTCTTTTTGGCATCGATGAATCGCACTGCGTCTCGCAGTGGGGTCATGATTTCCGTCCTGATTACCGTAATCTTGGTCTACTCAAGCAGAAATTCCCGAGTGTGCCCGTCATCGCCGTAACCGCCACGGCCGATCCTGAAACCGTTGATGACATTCTGCTGTCGCTCGACATGGCTGACGCGAAGGTCTTCAAGACCAGCTTCGACCGCCCGAATATTTCGTACACGATCAAGCCAAAGAGCAAGAAGTCCAAGCAGGAAATCATCGACTTCCTGACCGCTCGCAAAGGCGAGAGCGGCATCGTTTATTGCATCGGCCGCAACACCGTTGAAAAGACCGCTCAGTGGCTCAAGGACGAAGGTTTCACCACCCTTGCGTATCATGCTGGCATGTCTGACGCTGACCGTTACGACAACCAGCAGGCATTCATGGACGGCCAGGTGGACATTCTGGTCGCCACTGTTGCCTTCGGCATGGGTATCGACAAGTCGGACATCCGTTTCATCGTTCATCCCGACCTGCCGTCGAGCCTTGAAGCCTGGTATCAGGAAACTGGTCGTGCGGGCCGTGATGGTCTCAATGCCGATACCCTGACATTCTACAATGCGGGCGACATTTCCAAGCGCCGTCGCATGATCCACAAGGGCAATGGCTCTACTTCCAACAAGCGTACTAGCTACGCCAAGCTCGACGCCATGCTCGGTGTCTGCGAGACCGTATCGTGCCGCCGCAAGGCCGTCCTGAGCTATTTCGGTGAGACCTATGCTGCCACCTCCTGTGCCAACTGCGATATCTGCAAGTCGCCAGTCCAGACCCGTGACGGGACGGCCGAGGCCAAGGCAGTCGTCAATCTGCTGAACGAAGTCGGCGACCGCTACGACGCTTATGACATCGTCTCGTACGCCTGCACGTCGACATCGAAGATCAAGACGGCCAGCTCGGCGATCCGTGACGCTTTCAACGCCATCGATGCGAAGGGCCATGAATGGTCATCGTATATCCGTCAGATGCTGTCGTCGGGCCTGCTGAAGGTCAATCTGGCGAACTACGGCTATATCAGCGTGACCGAAGCTGGACAGGCCGTTCTCAACGGTGCCGCGTTCGAGCTGAATGCCGAGAAGGTTCAGATCGAGACCACTGTGAAGAAGGTTGGCAGCAAGCCGTCTGCTCGTTCGGCCGCGCCTCGCAAGCCGCGTGAAGACGGTGACTACGTGTCGTCAGGCACCAGCCGTCGCAAGTCGTCGAAGGGGTCACCTCTTCTGGAAGCTCTTCGTCGGGAACGTAACCGTCTCGCCCGCGAGATGGGAGTGAAGAAGTATTACGTCATCCACGACAGCGCCCTCAAGGAAATGTCGGAACAGCGCCCGCGTAACGGCTCTGAGCTGATTGCCATCAAGGGTGTTGGCCAGGCGAAGATTGATCGTTTCGGCACCGCGTTCCTGAACGTGATCGAGCGGTACGCGGCATAAGCGTTACGTAACGGGCGACGGGGTGGGGGAAAGGCGGACATCAAATGGTGGCCGCCTTCTTTGTTTTAGCGCTTGTTATCGAGCGCGAACTTGCCAGCGCCCGTGGTGACGAGCAGCAGGAAGACGAAACTGAACAGGATCGACGCGTCGCCGCCATTGGCTACTGGATAGAAGCTCTGGGGCGCATGCGCGATGAAATAGGCGAACGCCATGTGGCCAGAGAGCAAGAAAGCTACTGGACGCGTGAAGAGACCGAGAACCAGAAGGATGCCGCCGCCGACTTCCAGGAGGGCCGAGATCAACGCGAGCGTGGACAGGCTTTCAGGACCAGCGATAGGAAAGCCAAACAATTTCTGCGAACCGTGCGCAAAATAAAGCAATGCTGCCATAATGCGAAGTGCGGCAATTGTATATGGCTGAAAAGAATTCAATTTTTCCGTCATCAATAACTCCATAATGCGATGATGATTCGAACATTGCCCCGAAAACTCGTCGAAACAACCAACGAAAATGTGATTTCGGGGTGACAAACAGTCAATGAATTGATAACAGGACAGAATAATTCGGCACCGGAATTAATGGTTGCCGACGTGAGGATGTCATGTTGCGAGAACTAGATGATTATCAGCTAAGGAAACTTGAGCGTAAAAAGCGTTTCGAGGCTGAGCACGGTCGCAAGCTGGTGACGTGTACCGCATGCAATGGTTCTGGTCGCTATGACCACAATGGCTCACCGCGATGCGGTTGTTGCAATGGCACTGGAAAGGTCCGCGAGCGCGACTAAGAGGTCGTTTCATCGGTTGGTGCTATCTTCCAACCATTTATCCGGCCTCCAGCCTCTCCAGTGCTGTAGTTCTCCGTCTGTGAGACGATCTGGCCGGACTTCCTGAGTGCGGAAAGCTCCTTGAACGCTTGCTTGCGGTCCCATCCGTACCGATAGGCTACGGCATCAGTCGTGACTGATCCTTCGCGCCTGATGAATTCGACAAGCGTTTCCGACGAGTTGTTTTGCCCAAGCGGGATGATCTCTGCCATGGACAATAGGTAGGCAAAATCATGGGTGGGGTCAAATGGTTGCAGGCGAAATCAGCGCGTTGCCACCAGCGCCATCAACGGAAAGCTTTAGGTACTCTGCCAATCACGGATTGCAACGGGACCACGAGGGCCTGGTGGCGAGAACAATAAGTTCAGCAACATGTTGTTGCAATTGCAGCGGAGCCTAACCGCCATACGTTTCAAGGCTCCTTCGGGAGCCTTGTGTGTTTTGGGAAGTGCGGATCGGTAACGGTTCTAGCCCTTCTGACACTTGTAGATTTTGGAAACACGGGTGACGGATCGCTTGGTTGGATTGATCGAAGACCCCTGATACCAGCGAGATTCATCGCTGAGCTTTTCACCAACGATTGCCTGTGATTTCGGGATTACGATATCCATGCAGGTCTTGCCCATCGAGTCTTTCATGTGAGACCAGATATCGAGCGAAAAGCGTTCAATTTTGTTGCAGACTTCGACTTTGCACATCGGTTCGAGGTCGAAATCATCGTCTTCAGCGTGAGCGAATGATGTCAGAGCTGCGAATGCCAATGCTAGAATGATCTTTTTCAATGTTCTCTCCTGAAAATATGGCCCACGCGCCATTGTTGATGGAGGTAATATTTATTATCAGGAAATAAGTCAATAGATAATTATGCTAATTAAGAGAACAACGATAATTGTTCACTTTAACCTGTAATCCCGATTATCAGTTATGTTGTGGATCAGCAATTATGGCTTCAGGTTAGCATCCAGTCGGCCTTCAAACAATGTCACTTCCTCGAATTCAATCTCTGGATTGAAGCTGCCTTCGTACTCTTCAGCAAACGCTTCTGCTTCTTCCAGCGTCATCGAGTTCACAATGGTAAGGTTGTTGGGATCGAAGATGACCCATGCGCCTCTCAGATCTTCTCGTGAGTTCTCGTCCATGCAGAGTCCGTCGAAGCCTTGGTCGATCAGTTCAAAGCGGCGTTCGATGAACCGAACACGGGTTACATCATTTTCGCGATCTTCGAAGTCAGGATCGCGGCCGAGGTAGTCTGCGGGATCACTGACGATGCCGACCTGGCGAACCTCGGCTTCGACCATAATGACTCGTGGCGTGGTACCGTGAATATCTCGCGCTGAGAGACGTGCATACTCCGCAGCCACCGTAGGATCTTCCGTCAGATGGATTCCTAGAGCGCTATTCGGGTCGTTGCCTCGCAGGATAAAACGGTCATCGAAGGCGTCAAACTCGTGAGCGGTGCCGTGGAAGAGCGTGATTTTTGGCATCAAAATTATCCTGATTTGATGCCTCTGAGCTTATTTAATGCGGTAGCAATAATCCAATTGATCGATGACGGAATCATTCGTGGATTTATTCGATAAATATGTTGACGGGGAATTATGGGTTCTATATACAGATATCAACGGCCATGGGCGCGGTTCCTTCTATTCATTGTCTTGAAAACGAAACACCGTTCCCGCTTTCCGTTGCTCTAATGATCATGGCACTTTCGAGTGCCATTTTTCATTTCGCGCGGTCGGCCTGTAAAAAGGAGCGATAAATGACAAAGACCAATCAAGCCATCAAAATGAACGACGCGATCCTGCTTCTGCAGAATGGTTTCATCGACGTGCCTGAAGGCGCTCCGCGCACGGGCAACGAGGTCGCCGTGGGCACTATTGTCGCCAACATGGCTTATTTTGGTTTCGCTCCGTCCAAGGCAGTCGTCGACGCTATGTCCGCACTGACGGATGTCGATCTCGAAGCCCTTTGGGCTAAGCTCAAGCCAGCTCTCAAATACGTCACGGCTGACGACCGTAAGATGGGCAAGTTCGTCGTCTACAAGAATTTCCCAAAAGAAGTCCTGTCGATGAGCGACGCCGAGTATTGGCTGAAGCAGATTCTCATGTACTGGGGACTTCCGAACGAACTCTTCGCGGAGGAAGAGAAGGCTCGCGAGCCGATCTATGAGAAGATTTCGCCTAAGGTCCTCGATTTGGCGAACGATGAGACGCGCCTCAAGATTTTCGACAAGCTCACCAAGCAGTCGTCTGACTGGACGGATTTCCAGAAGGAGCAGGCTGGCTTCCTGATGAAGTCCTTTCCGTCTGCTGTCATCGATCTCGATGCGTTCACGCATAAGACGAATGGCATCAAGCTGATTGCATCTGCGTGGTCGGCCGTCCTGACTGGCGAACGCACGGTCAAGGTTTCGACCGCGACCGATGTCATGCGCCTTGCTGCTGCCCTGTCGGATATCGACGTGTCTCTGCGCGCTGTAGGCAAGTTCCGCAAGTTCTCGCGTTCTGAGCGCCGTCTGCTGGTTTCGCTTCTGGATGGAGCGTCGAACCTCGAAGGGGACTTCGCGCTGCGGGCTGAGCGGTGGAAGCGTCTGCTGTCTTTCCTTCGGCCAGGCGAATTCAAGTTCGACAAGGTCAAGGCTGCCTATGATCGGCTCTACAAGGGTGAGCTGAAGACCGTGGCTTCTGCTATCGAGGCTGGCTTGCTGAACAAGGATGTCGCGGTCCTTCAGGTTCTGAAGACGCGTCCTGGCGAGTTCCTGCGCCGTCTGCACAAGGCCTACGCGGTATTTGGTCGTGCAGCGCTGGAAATGTTTGTTTGCGTGTTTGACAGCTTGTCAGTTTCCCAGCTTGTCAAGCTTGACGGCTACCTGTCGACCGTAAACTCCCGCAAGGCGTATATCGTGACGCCAGCTGGATCGTGGGCGAAGGCTCAGATCATCGATAACAAGAAGGCTCAGGTCGCGCAGGAAGACCTGTTGTTCATCCGTAGTGCCATCTCGGCCGAGATCGGGAAGCGTCTCAGGGACATCCATCCTGAGGGCTTCGCGGTGGCGGCGGATACGCTGAATCTGAAGTTGCAGGGCAACGGCCAGGAATTGGCTTCATATGGTCGCGGCACGGTCTTCGAAATTCCGGAGAACGTCACCTTCATGCGGACGGCAAGCTATTGGCGAACCGACAGGAAGTATGGTTACGTTTGGTTTGACAACGGCTTCAACTTCTTCGGCCACGACTGGTCTCCGAAGGGATCGATCTGCTGGAATTCGACCAATCCTTTCGGTGACGGAGAACATTGGGGGCGGAAACAGCCAAAGAATCCCGCTTGCGTATTCTCAGGCGATCCGACGAATGCCAAGGAGCTGAAGGGCCGTGCTTGCCAGATGATCGACCTCTACCCTCAGGCGTTGATTGATAAGGGCGTGCGTTACGCAGTCTGGAACATTCTGTCGTACAGCAACATCATGTTCTCGGACACGGAAGACCTCGTTGCCTCGCTCCAGTGGGGCGAAGATGCCGAGTCTGGCGCGCTCTATGAGCCTTCACGTGCTCAGATGGTGTTCCCGATCACAGGCAAGGCTCTGACGAAGTTCGTAGCCTACATCGACCTGATCGAGCGCAAGCTGGTCTATCTCGACATCGGGTTGAGTGGTTCCGTTCACTCGGCTCGCGCCAACGAAAACAGGATGTCGAAGATGATGCCGTCCATCGTCGAGCATCTGGACTCGCTGCCATCGATTGCTGAACTCTTCGGCCACGCGATCAACGACAAGGGTATTCCTGTTGTCGCTGATGACGAAGGTCTGGAGATCAATGGTTCGGCATACGTGTTCAAGCGTCTCAACGCCGAGAACAATGTCGAGCAGATCGATGTCGAAGAAATCCTGAAGGCGAAGCCGTCTAAGGCGGCGTAAGGCCTCCAATCTGACCAAACGAGAAAGCTACCAGCTGCTGTTGGCGGCTTTCTCATTTTTTATCCAAGCCATTTGCTCGCTTCTTAAATATGCGTCGCTTATTTCTGCAGGGGATTTCGGCCAATAGTCGTTCTCGCTTGCAATTCTGCAGGTTAGCTTGGTCTCAAGACACAAGGAATTGTCACCAGGAGAGAGAATATGGGTCTTGCTAATGTAAGTTCAAACGTCGCGCTTGCACTCGATAAGGTGTCGGCCGCCGATATCGCCACACTCAAGCGAATGGGAAATCGCACATCCGAAGATAACCCGATCCGCGTTCATCATGCCAAGGGCGACGGCTTCATCATCGCTGTTGGCAAGTTCTCGGTGGACGAAGCGCCAGCTGGCCCGCGTTACGGCCTATCGGCTGAGTTGATCGATGTCATGACCAAGGCAGCTGAAAACGGTGCTTTCTACCTCGAACTCAGTAAGGATGGACCTGCGGTTCCGACGACCAAGCCGCACGCGGATCTCTCGACGGGGCATCTTCGTCATAACGACTACCATCTGCTGCAAGACGTTTCAGATGACCTGAACCCTGCTCCGATCCATGCCTACGATCACAGTTATGGCTGGATTGTCGACGTCAAGTCTGCTGGTCCAGAAGCTGATCTGAAGGCTGCTGGCTTCTCTGATGAGTTCTTGGCACTCGTGGCGGCCGCTCGCGAATCCGGCGCAGATCTTCTGGACTTCGATCAAGATGCTGATCTCGATCCGGGGTTCCCTGAGTTTGATGCCGCAACGGGCGAATTGGTGAAACCGGAAGAAGACACTCCGAGCGCACCAGGGATGTAAAAACAGACGGGGCTTCGGCCCCGTTTTTTATTCAGTTGGCGTCGTCGATTTAATTCGCGCCAAATGTCGAAGGCTCCAGCATAGAACTGCAAATGCAAAGAGCGTTGGGAACGACGCTGCAAACATAAATCCGTTAAAATCAGGTGTGCCACCGATCTTGCTGGAAACATATGCGATGCCGCTTAGGCAAGCGATAAACAGTGCTAATCCGAAGATAGCATAGCGTCTTGCGAGTGAAATTCTTTCCTGCGCTGAGAAGTAGATTTGACCCATAGTTCTTTATCCCAATTTCCAGAGAGGTTCTATCCGTAATCGCAATTGTTTGTCTATTGCCAAACCCAGTCAAGCGATTTTTGAATTTAACACTTGGGATGCAATAAATGAATAAACGAATTCCGCTACATAATTTTCAAATATTCTATATATTTCCAACCAGATTGTTGACGAAAGAAATGGGATTAAGTATGTAGTTTCCTACCAGGAGTTCCTTGATGCCCGACGAGATCACAAATATCAGCAATTACGACGACGACTATGATCCGGCCGAAAGCCTACGGAAGGACATGGAGCGCGAACGTAAGATTTGCCCGATCTGCAATAGCGGCAATGGACATTCGCTCTCGTGCGCGACGCTAAACGTTGCTGGCGACGTCGTCGAACTCGATGCAATCGAAATTCAGAATCGTCCTGAGCGGCTTTTGCCGGACAAGCCATTCGAAGTCCTCGAAGATGTCATCGACATCTCGACGGACGGTCCTGACAGCGGTCCTCAGATTTAAAATAATCCGTTGACAGGATGCGGGTTACAACTGATCATAAATATGTCCTTGAGATCCGAGCACGGCAATGGATCGAAGGTAGTGACGAAAGAGCCATGAGCTGTAAACCGTGCTAATATGCTTTTCGCAGAGTCAGTCGATTGGGGTGGGCGACCTTGGACATTTAAAAGGAGCTTGAGGGCAATGTCTTCTGGCTCCTTTTGCTTTTTATGGTTGGTCGAAATCCACCCGTCTTCCAACTCCACAAACTCTCTGACAAGATCGCTAAACTAAAATGGAGAGCATCATCGACAGCCAGGTCTCCTTCACATGCGTGGCGCTGCGGGTTCATCCAGGTCAGCAGACAGGGGATGGTGCTTTCCAAAGACAGCCTTGATCGTCGCCCTCCCCGTGACAACGGTTGCCGCGCTGCGGTGCCAGCCGTCCCAAATCGAATAACTACCGTCATCCTTCTGAACCACAACAATCGGCTCCTCAATCTCTTCGACGGCAAGTCGAGACCAGCGCAATTCATCTTCTAGATCGTACTTCGCGATATCGAGTTCTTGGATCCAGAATTCTTTCCACTCCTCGGCCGACATAAGGGTCAACAGTGCCTCGACCGATAGTTCAGTTTCAGACCATTCGAAATCGGCAATCGGTGTTTGCTCGTCATTGCAGTCACCGAGTACGCGGGCGTATTCCATCATCTGATCGCGGTCCATCGGCATAATTCATTCCTGTCGGATTTCTTGTCACAGAATAATTGCGCTCCCTGCAAACATGAAACTTGTTTGATGCTTGTAGAACTTCGACAATGAAATTTGAAAACAGGAGTATTCAAATGAAAGCTAAAGCCTTGCGCGACCTTATGCTCTCTATCGTCAAGGGTGAAAAAATGATGCCACCCAGCAGGAGCAGAACGTCTCGGCTGCTCTAATCAAAGAACTGATTTCCGGTTCAGCTGATCTGCATGACGCGTTCCATTCAGATTATGAGCTGTCTATGGTGGTCAAGGAAGTCGATGGCAAGCTCCACGTCCTGACGACCGATGGAAAGACGTTTGCGCCTTTTGATGACAATGCTGGCGAGCCTAAGCTCGGATGTGACGACTATTACCTCAACGAGGAAATCGATGCACTTGGCGAAGACTACGCTCGTGTCATGACCGTTGCCGAAGCCTTGGCATACGAACCAGTGGCATCTATGAAGCCGTAATGATTTATTGCATTAAATATCTCAGCAGACATAATTGAAGGAGCCGTTTCATCCGAAATTGGCTCCTATTTTTTGGGGCGGAATATGTCGAAAAAGCAAAATCAGGAAACCATCGTTTTCTACAAGTCGCCATTCAAGCGCGGCGTGGACGACGTCTATACGCTTGCACCTTTGCGATCCGCCCTCAAAAGCCTGTTCGCGGGGATTTTCACCAGAAAGGACAACCGTAAATGAAGGCTAAGGACCTCCGCCTGGCTTCGACACGTCTACTCAAAGGCTACGTGATCGACAACGAGAAGGCTTTCTCAGACGAGCCTATGATGCGTGCGCTCGGTAGTGCATTTCTTCTGTCGTCGCTGGCTAATCCAGACAAGGTCGCTGAAGCCCTTCGCATCAATAGCGATGTCTTTATCCTCGCTACTGAGTGCGACAATGGTCTCAGCTTCTTGAATACCAATTACGAAGTCGCTGGCGATCTGCTGGAAGGCGTAGCCCTCTATTACGCCCGAGGCGAAGCCGATGCTGCAGCTCGCGCTATGGGCCGTCATGTCATGGTGATGACGCTTACCCAGGTCAAGGAGTATTGAGATTGGCTACGGAAACAAAGGTCATTCGAAACCTGTCGGATCTCAATCTCTTCGAGGGCGTGGATGTGAGCGTCCATTGCAGGATCGACGCGAGTTGCGAAATGGCGGAGGTCTTTATTGAGGATGCTTTCGTAATGGCTGGCAACTTCTGGGATTTTTACCCTGGGTGCCACGGTGGATGGTTCTATGAAATGGAAAAGCAGTTTGGCGGTTTCACTTCTCCGAAAGGCCTTGCCGCAAGCCTGCAGCGTGCATTGCTGGCCGCAGGCGCGAAGACGGTGAAGGTTGAACAAGGCACATATCGACATGGGGATTGAGGTGAATGAGCCGATGTCGGCTCATTCACAGTAGACGGCGACCAATTGATCCTCACGGGTATTATTCTTCTTGGAAGTGTAGGTGTCGTAGCAGTAGGTGTTGTAGTAGGTAGTTCTATTGCCATCGCGTAAGCTTCCAGAGCTAAACGATCTCGGCTCGATCTTGTTACCTCCGACGAAGCCGTTGCCATTACCTTTTGTGCCATACGAGTATTTGATCTTCGACCAGTCACCGCCCTGTTGAGGACGGCGCTCTCCAGAAGCGCATACTCTGCCGTTCAGATTTGAAGCCTTTAAGCCGCTCGCTTTGCACGCATTAGCGTGAGAAAAGCCCTGTACGGCAATGTTGGTCACCTGAACCCAGCGTCCTGGACATTCGATGTCGATATATTCTACGCGAGCTGGGACGTGGGTGCACTTGGTCGAGAAGTCCGCGAACTTGGAATCAGTGTTACCAGCACAATCCAATGCCGCAGGAATGAAGACTTCTTTCTGGCAACCCGACACGCTAGCAGCGGTGGCCGTTGCGGCGGAACCAATAATTATTCCAAAAGTGATCAGCAGCGTTGTGCGATTGTACATTTTCCATCTCCTCACGTTCGAATTGAGAAGATGGGGCTTGGATGTCAAATAAGCAAAATAGCCGACAAAACGTTACATTCCGTAGTTTTTATGGCTGCGGAACTTTGCCTCGTATTCGTCGATAGCCGCAATCGCTGCTTCGAGCTTTGCGCGAATTTCATCAAAGCCCTTCGCTGGCTCGACCTTATAATCAGGTCCGAACCGTTCATTGTTGTTGATGAAGTCCAAAGTTGAAACGAGATTGGCCGCTTGAAAAGAAGCAGTCGTGACGGGATTTCGCCCCTGGCCCCCGTTGCTCGAAGGTGACAGAACCAGGTCATGGACGTAAAGGCCACCCATAAAGTGCCGGAAATCGGCGAGCGCTACGAGCATCTCACGGAATTTTTCATCTGCTTCGGGATCTGTCAGGTCGGCGCGAACTATTGCGGCCGCTTTGTCAATGGCAAGTTTCTGTTCGTAGCTGAGTTCGCACCAGCCTCTGCCCGACTCCTTGGTCCTGAATAACTCAGGAACCACGACTTCGCGGCCGTCGAGGAAAGGATATTTGTCTTCGTGGAAACCTGAGAAGGTGGCCGCATTATAGAACTTGTCGTCCCCAGCTTTGAATCGCAGTTTAGCGTCGACGAGCATCTCCAAAACAGTGTCGATTTCATCGTCGGTTGTGGAACCGAAATTCTTGGAGACGATGTTTTTGTAAGTGCTTTCTGCGATAACAAAAACTCCGAGATACGCCATCTCGTCGGGTGCATCTTTGTTGAACTTGATGGTAGGCAATGCGATGCCTTTTCCGCCGTGCACGTATTCGAATGCTTCCGACGCGAAAGACTCCCAGTTGTCCTTCTTGAACGCGCCTAGCAGCATCTCTAGGGTCATCTGGCCTTCGTGAGGGACGAAATCCCCATACTCACCCGCATGGCCACGCAGAAGCAGGGAAACCGCTGTAAAGCGATCCTGAGAGTAGAGTGCAGGTCGGGCAACCGTAGCCACGGCATCTGGATAACCGCCAGTCGTTGGCTTGATAACCACCGCTACGGCTTCTTCGTCCTCGGACAGGCAACGGCCAGTGATCGCGTCGGAGAGATATGAGATTCCCAATGGTGGTCTCCTTACATGGACTGGCGAGGGCCGCTCAGCAGGTTTTCTGCCTGTAGCTCAATCTCTGCCTTGACGATGTCGAGGCCAACGAAGCCACCACATGAATCGATGGTTTCTTCGTTTTCGTCGCAGATGTTGTAGGAGTAGGTTTCACCGTTTGCCCATGCGCTATATTCCTTCGCGATGTTCTGGGCGTATTCGAACATTTGCTCATCGGCCTCTTTTCCGTTGCCCCATTCGGAACGCTTCAATGCAATGGTGCCGACACGGCCGGAATCCCAAGGGCAACTGAAAGGGTTGTCTGCACCGACAGCGTATGCAGTGCCACTGTGATCGTACAGCCAGAGCGGGATCGTATACCAGGACTTGGCGTTCTTCTTTTCCCAATTGGCCACTTCATCAGGCGTTTTTCCGCAGGCACCCTCCGAAGGGTCCTTATATTTGCCGTGTAGAACGACGATATGAACGCCTTCGTCGTTAGCGTAGGGCTGTTCGACGTCGCTGTCGTGATGAATTTCAGCGTAGTGGCCGTCGCGAAGCTCGATTTTCTCAATCATCTGGGTTCTCCAATTCTGATAACCCATGAAACCTCTTCCGGCTGCATGAAACAAAAAGAGCGAGGGCGACTACGCCCCCGCTGACCTCTCGAAATTCAGGACGACTAAGGAGCCGGAGTGGCTGCGGCTACGTTCTTAGCTTCGGTGTAGTCTGCGAAGTGCTGGGCGACCTGCTCAATCAGTTCTGGTGTATCGACTAGCTTCGCCAAGAGGGTCGCCTGCTCAAGGGGAAGTGTCTGCGAAAGCTTGACCTTCAGGCGGCACTCTGGAGACAGTGTCGTCATGATGTCGGTCGAAGGCTCATAGGTCGCCCATTCACTGCTGTCGCGAAGGCTGACGAAACCGCCGAATTCCTTGGCTAAGATTTCAAGCATCTCCTGGTCGCTGCCCCAACCGCTAAAGCTGATAATAGTACGTTTACCGTCATAAACATCGGCATCGTCGCCGATGGACTCAGGTGGAAAAACAAAAAGTTGACGATGGGTGGCATTTCCATTCCCCCGATATTCTAAATTTGGTTCAGGGAAAATCAGAACAAAATGGCTGTCTCCCTTGTCATGCAAGGTATCGACTTTGTCGATTGTCGGGAACGCCGCTTCAAGAACAGCAGCGATTTCAGCAGCAGTCACATCCCCGAAAAGAATCGCCTTCGAAGTCACACCCATAACCAATCTCCTTTTGTTGAAAATGTCATATGAAAACAAGAATAAAAAATCAACCCGAGTATCACAAAATAAGTTTGAATAATTGGACAAATAAGGTATTTATGCTGGCACAAAATAAAGGATCGAGACTTATGACCGCTGTAAAACACAAGATTGTCGCCGAGAACCGAAAGGCTCGCCACAATTACGATATCGTTGAGACGTTCGAAGCGGGCATCGTGCTGACGGGCACCGAGGTCAAATCTCTGCGTAATGGTTCGCCCAATATCGCTGAATCCTACGCCAGCCCCGAAGGCAATGAGATCTGGATCATCAATTCGTATGTCCCCGAATATACGCAGGGCAATCGCTTCAATCATGACCCGCGTCGTCACCGCAAGGTTCTGTTGAGCCGTCGCGAAATTACCAAGTTGCAGAATGCGGTCGCTCGCGAAGGCATGACTATCGTTCCGCTGAAGATCTATTTCAACGAAAGGGGACGCGCGAAGGTCGAGCTGGCCATCGTGAAGGGTCGCAAGAATCACGACAAGCGCGATGCCGACAAGAAGCGTGACTGGCAGCGGGAGAAGTCTCGCCTGCTCAAGGCCAACAGCTGAGACGAATGAGCCAAAAACAGATCATGAGGAGCCACAATGGAACGTGAACGGATCAAAGTCGCAAACAATGACGTCATTGGAGCAGCAATCGCTCGCCTTCATTTCTGCAAAGCAAATGCGGACGGGTTTCTCGTCGATAATGATGGCAATGAGTATCTGATCGACCGCTTCGGCACCTATGCCTGCCGGACGATTCATCCAGCCGAGGAAACGCTGGCAGGCCTCCAGCGTGAGGTAGAGGGCGTCGCTTATGATCGACTGACTGCAGAAGAGAAGGAAAGGCGGAAGTCCACTTCTCCGTGGGCGCAGGTGCGCTAGAGCCAGAAGAAGGATTAAAACAATGGCTGAAGAAGATTATAACGACGTAAACTATCTGGTTCTATGGGCGTCGACCAATCGAAAATTCGTTGTCGCTCATGTCCAGTGGTTCGACAGGAATGCTATCCGGAAGAAAATATGTACGCGCTGTATAAGGACGAGACGACTGCGGACATCGTCGCCCTGCTCCTGAACAATCTGGTCGACGGCAACAGCCACTCAGCACAGACGCTACTTCAGACTGTGAAGCTGACCAAGGAAAAAGGAACCAACTGGTAATTAAGGTCCCGACCAGCAAAAATGAAAAAGCCTGCCAGGCATGAAGTTTGACAGGCTTTCTTGTCGTTTTATGGATGGCCACCACATCTGGAGTGCTGAAGTCGCATGCGTGTGCGCGCGACCGCTCGCGAACGTCAAATCTCAGGCTTCAAGGCGTAGGAGATGCGACTTCCTCTGGGATGAAGCGGCCATCGTAGCGAGTGACCTCGCCGTTCTCATTAAATGACCAGGCGAGATAGCCATGTTCGTGAACGAATTTGAGCGCGGCCTCCATTTCGAACCCCTCGATGACGTAAGGATTGAGGCGGCAGCTCTCACCAAACGTTTTGTAGTCGCGGGAAATCGCCCTTATGGCCTTCTGGAAGGCCTTGGAGGTGTGACGAAGAGGGCAAAAGACGACTACGAAGGCATCATTCTTGCCCGTCGCCTCATTCATTCGGCCTTCTGCATAAATCCAAAATGATCGGACACCGTGAATGTAGCGCAGGTCGTTGACAATAACTTCAGGCGGGGTTTCTGCCAGAACCTTATTGACCTGGCGAACTGAAACGTTCTGGCCGTTTTCGACGTCAAAAGCGTATTCCGCGATCCTGTTAATGGAGTCGCCTGCGAGCCATTCATTCCAGATGCTAAGTTTGAATGCTTCACTTACCATTCGCGCGCTCCGCCAGCTTCTTTGCGATTTCGTCAGGATTATACCGCCCGTCGTAGCGAATGGCGTCGTCATTTTCGTCGACGATCCATGCGAGATAGCATTTCTCATGAGCGTATTTGATCGCGTACTGAATTGGAAGGTGCTCGGTGATGGATAAGTCCAGGTTTCCAGTGTCACTGGTTGACTGAAAATCAATCAGGATTTTTTCCTTGATGTCATCTGGAAGCTTGCTTATGCCCCCTAGGGTGAACACGACGATAAATGCGTCTTTGACGCCAGTGGCAGGATTGACCCAGTCTTCCAGAAAAATCCAGAAAGCTCGCACGCTGTAGATGTGACGCGGATCGTTCCTATATTCATCTGGGAATCCGGCATCAATAATTCTGTACACGTCATTTCGGGTGACTTTTTCAAGATAGCCCTCCCTGCTATGGACGATTTCGCTTGCAATTACTGTCTTGTCGATGCCTTCCAGCACCATGTCCCAGATATCGTGTTCGTAATTTTTGATTGCCATTTAATTTGATCCTGATTACCGCAAATTCTATGCATGTAGCCTCTATTAATCAAATAAAATGTTGACCAAATATATAATATTCATTATGGATTGAGGTTCGAAAGGGGAAGTTTAATGTCGAAGGCAGTCGAGGAAAAGCTGAATAAATCTGAAATCCATACTGTGGTTTTGATCGTCGTTGTAATTGCTGTAGCGGTCGGGCTTGCTTTGCTTGAATTGAAAAGGGATAAAGAGCGCTATGCTCTTGAAGCTATGAAAATCCATCAGGTAATGACGGGCGAAAAATATGTTGCTTCGTGTGAAGCCATTAGACGTATCGACACTGGCGTTCCAGTGAAATCCACAAAGTGTTACGGTACGGCAACCTGCGCAGCCACCGATAATGAATCCGGCCTGACTATCTACAATGCCATGAGCGGTCAGCGCATCCAAAAGCTTCACGCCACAACCGATAGGATGAAACCTTATTACAGTTATGGTGCTGATTATCAGGAATTTCACGATATCTGCATCGCTGGCGTGAAGGCGTAAGGGAGAGATTCATGTCAAAGCTGATCCTTTCTGATCTGCAGAAAATTGCCGCGAACGATACGCCAGAGCTGTTTGACCTCAAAGCCATGAAGACGAAAGCTTATCGAACGCTTACGAGTCTTAGTGGTGTAGTGGCGCTTCTGACCATTGCTGGTGTCGCAGCTCGGATCGAAGGCTTTCCTGATAAGGTTTTGACGCAGACGCGGCATTTCTCATACGTCCGCAAGGATGGTGTCTGGAGCGTCCAGTTCGACCCGTTCAAGGACGGAATCTACGATCTTCGTGAAACCAGTCCTCAGAACCCGATTGGCAAGGCGGCGAATATGGAAAAGTGGGTTCTAATGGCTATGGGATGCTATCCAAGCCAGCAGGTTGCTGCGACCATTCTTCCGTTTTTCTATGCTTTCGAGGACGGTGATTTTTCTCTGTTGCCTGAAATTCTGAATGCGGTTCCGATTGAAGTTTCTCGCCGTGTTCTGGGTCACGGGCGCAATTTGACGGATGCGTTTGGCATTGAAGATGTCGATGGCTTTATCGCCGCTTACAAGGGATGGGCGGCTACAGCAAATCTTGATCTCGATGAGAAGCTCTTGCCCTTCGATAAGCGCTTCCCTGTTTCGATTCAGGCTGCAATGGATAGCGATGTCAGGTTCATCAAAGCCTTGTTCGATCTCGGGGCTTCGCCGAATGCTGTCGATCCGATTGGCATGACACCATTGCTCTATGCGATCTCGTATCAGCGTCAGCCATACGTCGAGGCAGTCGTGAAAGCGGGAGCGTCTCCAAGCCTAACGACCTCTGTTGGTTCATCCCTGCATGCCCTGTCCTGGCGGCTAAACAGTCGAGGCATCCATCAATGGGGAGACGTGGACGGCGTGATCGAGGTTGCCAAGATGCTGATTAAATACGGCGCAGACAAAATGGCGGTCAATGATCGCGGCCAAACGGCGGTTCAGGAACTGCGAGAAAGCGTGCTCCTTCGGGAGACCAGTCCCAAGAACAAGAAGGTGCTCGAAGCGCTTGTCGAAATCTTGAGCTAATAGAACCAATCGGGGCGGTCCAAACGGCCGCCTTTTTCATGCATGCAATCATTCAATCGACGAAGGTGTAAAATGGTCTCGAAATTGAAATTCCCGATATCAAATGCTCAATCCGATATGGTCTCCCTCAAACAGGGCTGGATTTCCGATTTTGTGGTCAGCTTTGTCGTCGCCTCAGTTGCGGGTTGGCTTCTCTTCAATGGAGGGAACGCATTCGCGGAACAGGTGCTGCTGGCAAGTCTTGGTATGGCTGTGAGCGGGTTCTACCTGGTGCGCGGATGTCGTCGCTTCAATGCCTGACATCAGTGCTTGCGTTGAGGCACTCCTCTAGCAGCTTGGTGCCTGCCCCCAGCGAGGTTTCCGAGTTTCCTCCCATGACGACGCTCCTGAATCGAAATGATTTGGTTTCGAGGTGATGTGTTGGACGTTCCAGCAACTGAGATCGTTATTAAAGGATTTGGCGTCATAGAACATAGTATCCATTTTTGAAACGTTCGAAATGTTCCAGCCACTGATGGGTTTATTAAAAGCGTTGGCAGCGTAGAACATACTTTCCATGTTCGTCACCTTTGACGTGTTCCAATTTCCAATTGGTTGGTTGAAGACACTCGCTCCCAAGAACATCGCGTCCATGTCCGTTACCTGCGATGTATCCCAAGCGCTGACAGGCTGATTGAATGCGATGGCTCCGCCGAACATACCCGCCATATTCCCCACATTCGAGGTGTTCCAATTGCCGATAGGCTGATTGAATGAGACGGCTCCGCCGAACATGCCTGCCATGTTCACGACGCTCGAAGTGTTCCAGTTACCGATAGGTTGATCGAATGAGCTAGCGTAAAAGAACATGGTGACCATGCTTTTTACTTTCGAGGTGTTCCAACTACCAATAGGCTGATTAAACGAGATGGCATTAAAGAACATCGTCTCCATGTCTGTTACTTTTGACGTGTCCCAGTTGCCGATAGGTTGGTTAAATGATTCTGCGTTGGCAAACATGCCTTTCATGGTCGTAACGTTCGACGTATTCCAATAGTTTATATTTCCATTGAAATCCGTTCCGGAAAATATCCAGGACATGTCTGTAACTTGACCTGTGAAAACCTTGTGCTCACCGTCAGCGAGCGTAAATGAGGTGCCCTCAAGCACGATCTTATATCCATTGGAAACAGCATGCCAAAGCAGGCCGTTATCGACGATCAGCATGCCGTTGCATTCACGATCAGTCCCAACTTTTCCAATGTTTTCTGGGTCATAGCAGGCGACTTGTTCAGCATAGATTGACAAGTCATATGATCTGCTTGCGGGTCTTTTCGCATCCTTATGCGATGCGGTGATCGTTATGGAACCATGTCCAGCTTGGGTCGGAATACCAGAAAGGACACCGTTATTAACGACTAGCCCTGTGGGAAGGCTGCTGACGGATATCTCAAGGTCTGCGCTGGAAACATCGCTACGCCCACTAACAGTAACCAGGGATGTCAATGGTACAGGGGTGATCTCTTGCCCGATGTAATATGGCCCGAACGTGAAATCATTAAGAGTGATTTCTAGAGGATGGTTTTCCTTGTCCGTCGCGACCTTTTCGATGAGGACTGGTTTGGTTCTGAACAAGAATTTAGTCTCAGCCACGGAATGGCTGATAGTGAGCGCAAGGAAGCATGCCATTCCCAGGCCGTGTATGACATATTTGTTCAGCATAGCAAGTTCTTCAATTTGGGTCGTTGAATAATAATTCCGCCCTGAATAAAAGTAAACTTTAGAAGGAATTAGTTGTTTGAATAACAAAAAAACGGGCACCGAAAATAGCGACATCTCGTTCACATCGGAGCCGTTTATTCTGCCGCTTTGACTAGCGCCCGACAGGCTCGTTCGTCTTGGCAGGGGCTACAGAATTTGCGCTGAGGTCGACTCGGAAATGTTCAGCTGCCGAGAAAACCAGATCTCCAATCGCCTTGTTCGCGTTTTTTGACCGAAGATCGAGTGCCAGCCGCTCTTCGGATGTCATCTCGGCGCGACTATCATTGCCTGGCGCATAGAGGTCGAGGAACGTCAGTGTAGCGAGAGTTGCCTTCCAATGATGAGTCTCTGGAACAAGCCCGAGCTTCCTTGCGAGACTTACTCTCCCATGTTTGCGGACATCGAAGTGAATTCGTTCAGAGGTCAGCACCAGAGACATAAGGCTATTCACAGCGAAATAATGCATGTCGCCACCCGAATGATCTCGTGCAGTGAGACATTGGGCGGCTTCCCACATGCCGTGGGCATGGCGAATAATGTTAGCAAGGATTTGGTTGCGGATGTCACGCTTGAACAGAAGTGTACGATCATCACGAATGCCGAAAGGCAGCGTGTTTTCGACGAGAGAAGTGTCGGAAAACCAGATGTATCCTTCAGATACGATCTGGACGTCGAGTGACGTTGCATTCTTAATTGCGGACTCGTTTGAATATTCATCGATCTCATTGATGCGATGATCGTCAACAAGGACGAGGAAATCCCAATCGCTGCCTTCTTTTGCAGTTCCACGATGGCGACTGCCGAACAGATAGACTTCAACCGGATCGTAGAGTTCGACAATCTTATCCACTACCGCCTGCACGTCTGTCTGCTCTTCGGCGCTCAAAACTTCGCTTAGCGCCATCGTCAGACCTTCGGTTCTGAAGCTTCGAACTTCACACCAGCGCACAGGCGTCCAGACCATTCGCTAGAGATGTCTTCGTAGAGCGGGTATACGAAGTTGTCACCCTCCCACCGACCATCGCTGATGTAGTCATTCTCGTAGACACCCGCCCGATCCCGATCATTACAGTCATAGCCGTACCTGTCGTAGCCGTCATCGTCGTAATTGACGTCGTCCTTGGTGTTGTTCTTGTTCCACCAATTTTGATCCTTCATATACGAAAAAGTGACAGTAGGCGAATATTTGCCGACACCCATAATGGCTCTCCTTGTTTGGTCGGTACTTATTAAATAAAGGCCTCAAAATCAACATTTATTCGGTGCATTTGAAAAATAAACGACAGCGAACTGTCTTTTATGATTGACACCGTTAATTCTATGCGACACCCTACTGTCTATTAGATGAATTACGGACTGGAAAATGTCGGAAGAAGACGAAATTTCGATTGAACGGCTCGAAGAACTAACGGGGGTTCCGCGAAGAAATATTCGCTATCTGATCTCCGAAGGTGTCGTCCCCGAGCCTCATGGGCAAAAACGTTGGGCGCGATATGGGCCTGAACACATTAATTCGCTTCAGATTTATGCGGATATGAAGAAATCGGGCGTCAGTTCCCTCGATATTATTCGAAGCAAAATCCTGAGTGCGGCCGAAGACCTCCCTCCCCTCGTGCTCAACGACATTGAAGGGGTGGAAATCAAAATCGATCAGGCAACGCTCCAAAAATTGGGTGTCGAAAATCTGATCAAGGAAATCACTGAAACAATCCGGCGCGAAGCCGTCAAGAAAGGTTAAATCGATGCCTGCAATTGATATCAAGCACCCTCTGGAAACGTTCATTTCTCAGCGCACATGTGCCAAGCATCCGGTGCCTCTGAAGAAGACCAGCTACGACATCGAAGTCGTCTCCGGTCTCGCAATCGTTCGTTCGACCCGTGTGTTCAAGAACGTCGAGGACCGTCCTATTGAAGCGACGATGACCTTCCCGGTTCCGTTCGACGCCGCCGTCTATGAAATCCAGGCCAAGGTCGACGGGCGTATTCTGACTGGCAAGGCTCAGGCCGCTGTCGAAGCTCGCGAGACCTATGAAGCTGCAATCGATGACGGCAAGCGTGCTGTTCTTCATGAAGAACTCCTGCGCGGTCTTCATATGCTCTCGGTCGGCAATGTCGCACCAGGCGTCGAGATCGAAGTCACTGCCGCTTATGTGGTCCCGGTCGCGCTCACCAAGGGCAACGGATCGTTCCGTATCCCGCTGACGGTCGGTCAGATCTATGGCGTCACTCCGCTGGAAGATAGCGACAGCATTGCAACTGGCGGTGACGTTAAGTCGGTATCTGTGACGATCAAGGCCGATAGAGGCACTATCCAGATCGGCGGTAAAGACGTCCCCAAAAGAACGAAGGTGCAGTCAAACCAGCCAATCGAGGTTCGTGTCATCGGTCTCTATGAGGACAAGCCATCGTCGCTATCGGGTGTCTCTGCGGACGGCAAACTCGTCAGTCTGGATTTCAAACCGCTCGCCAAGGTGAAGTCGCCGCTCAACATGCATTTGATGCTCGACGTGTCAGGTTCGATGGGCGAGCGCGTTACCTCTAACGCCAACGGCGATAAAACCAAATGGGAAGCCGTCTTAGGCGGCGTCGATGAAGCGACGGGTGAAGCTGTGAAGTCTTCGGATCGCATCACGGTTTCGACGTTCGCAAGCCATTGCACCATTCATGGTTCAACTACTGGCGACAATCTCAGCTCCTATGTTCGATCCCTGCCATTTGTGTCTGGTGGAACCCATCTGCCGGAAGCCGTCGCCAAGGTTGTGAGCCATGAAAGGGAGGCCAATATCCTTCTCGTGACCGATGGCAAGAGCTGGAACAAGATCGATGTCCAGTCGGCAATTGCGAGCGGCGCACGTTTCACCGTGGTTCTGGTCGGCGAGGATTCACTTGAGATCAATGTCGGCTATCTCGCTGCCATGACGGGCGGCCAGATGTTCATCGTCCGTGGCGCTAACGTCCGCAAAGCGATCAGTGCGGCCATCAAGTCGATGCGCAACGTTTCGTCGCCGATTGTCCCGATCAAGGCAGCGCCTGCCCAGCTGACGCGTCAGATTGCAGGTGTTGAGATCAATGCAAGCTGGAAGTCCATCAAGGGGTCAGCAGGCATGACCAATGATGCCGTCAAGCAAGCGGTTGGGGCCTTTGCCGCAAGTCTTGCAGTCCAGGCAATGGAAGCGGAAGCTGGTGCCGTTTACGCGGCCGAAGCAGGTCTTGTGACCCATCTGACGTCCATTGTTCTCGTTGACGAGGAAGCTGAGGCAGTCGAAGGCATTCCGGCGACCCGCAAGGTTGCTCTTCCTGATCCAGCGACTTCACGTGGTCTGACGGCAATGCGAGGCATGACGTACGCAAGCGCGGCACCTCAGTCTTTCAACCTGGTTGCTTCCAGCGCTGGCGCATCCCTCATGTCTGCAAGCCGTCATGTTGAGGCCAAGACTGTTATGGCATCGGCCGCCAGCGGAATGTCAGACGCAGTAATGGGCGCGCAGCCTGCAGGTTGGGGTGGTGCAAACCCAATTCTGGTCGGCATGGGGCCTCTGATGGGTGGCAAGGACACGACGGCGGTCAATCCTTGGAACGACTTCTCGCAGATTCCAGACCCGCAGCCTAGTCTCCCTGTCGTTCCTTCGAAGCCGAAGAACGATGAGCTGACTGACTACAAGCTGGATATCGACGACTACGCCAAGAAGATGCTCGGCCTCAACGACGACTTCCAGTTCCCTGGCCAGTACCTGAAGAAGGCATACGATCCGAAGGCCGTCGCCCAACTGGTACTGCACGACATCAATTGGGAAGACGCGCCGGATCTGCTCTTGAAGGGCGACATCAGCCGCCTTTCGCGGACGACGCAGGCTCAGATGCTCGGTCTCTCTCAGGAAAAGGCCATCAAGAAGCTCGCGAAGTCCCTGAATGTCACGGAAATGGTTGCCTTGATCGCTGTTTTGGCTAATAAGGTCAGGAACCGCTCTGCAGCTCGTATCGCTCGGGCGGTGCTCGCAGACGTCAAACCAAAGAAGTTGGCGAATGCGAATGAAGCGTTGGGGTTGTTCTAAAAAAAAACAAAGGGGTGCGGGAAGCCGCGCCCCTTATTACATTGGCCTAGGTGAGGCCAAGCGTGAAGACGAGAATGGGCGATGAAAAATTCAGTCTGCTCTATCGAGGTTTGCCGAAGCCGTATCGGGTGAATGGCAGATCGATAGCATTTGGCTCTTTGGAAGCCGTGCACGCGGTGATGCAGGACCTGACAGCGACATTGATGTGGCGGTCGTCCTGAGCGGAACTTCGGCGGAATTTGACTATTGGGCGGTGAATAACAAGCTTTCTGGTATCGCATATGATGTGATGGTGGAGACTGGTGAGCTGGTTTCACCGTTGCCATTGTGGCGCAATCAGTGGGATGATCCGAGTATTCATTCAAATCCATCCCTGGTGAACAACATTCGTCGTGAGGGAGTGGTTCTTACGATTTAGGAGATAGCAATGTCGGATCTAACTGAAAACCTGTGCGGAAAGACCATCGAGAACCTGGAGAAATACGATCTCTCAGCCGAAATGTTTTTCACAGACGGCACTTCTCTGGATGCTTCCGTCAGCGGCACCGAGGAATCCTGGATCAATGTGGATAAGGACGACCTCATCGGAAAGACAATCGCCTCTGCGGAGATCACAGAGACCTCGCTCGAATTGAAATTCGATGACGGATCATCCGCCAGCATCGATGCATCAGGAACGGAATTCTCCTGGCTGAACGTTTCGGGCTGCAATCTCTGAAAAGGGAGCGGGATTTAATCGGTGAAATTCAGTGTAGGCGGGAATTTCCCGCTTTTTTCACTTAATACAGAGATAGTCACCATTTATTTCAGGTCTCGGAATTAAACGTTGAATTATAAATATCGTTTAATTAAGTATCCCCTAGCGGTAATTTGTTTACCGAAACAACTAGGAGAAGGATATTTAATGAGAAAAGACATCGGTTCAGTTTCTGAGTATGTGTCAACCAAGAGCTGGGGCTTCGGTCTCAAGGGCGTTTTGCTCACTTGCGCGGCAATTATCGGCCTTATTATGCTTTTTTCGTCGTTCTATACGATTGATGAAGGCCAGCGCGGGGTTATTCTTCGAAATGGTAAGGTCGTCGGCATCGCTGAACCAGGTCTGGGTTTGAAAATTCCGGTTATTGATGCGATCTCTCGCGTGTCTGTTCAGTCGCATGCTATTCAGTACCAGAAGCTGGAAGCTTACAGCCGTGATCAGCAGCCTGCTACGCTCAACATGTCAGTGAACTTCAAAGTCCCTGCCGACCGTGTGCAGGAACTCTATACCAAATACGGCAGCATCGACGGCCTTCTAAAGCGTCTGGTTGAACGTCGTGTGCAGGAAATGTCGAAGACCGTGTTTGGCAAGTTCAATGCCGTTACCTCCATTCAGGAACGTTCGCGTCTGAACCATGAAGTTTCTTCGGCGATCAAGGAAGCCATCGTTGGTCCGGTCGAAATCGAAGGCGTGCAGATCGAAAATATCGATTTCTCGGATGCCTATGAGCAGTCCATTGAGCAGCGCATGCTCGCCGAAGTCGAAGTCCAGAAGCTCCGTCAGAACGCAGAACGTGAAATTGTTCAGGCTGAAATCACTGTGACGCAGGCACGTGCAAAGGCAGACGCTCGTCGTGCAGAAGCTCAGGCGCAGGCAGATGCTGTTAGACTGCAGGCCGCTGCTGAAGCAGAAGCTGTCCGCGTCAGGGGTGAAGCGGAAGCGACCGCTATCAAGGCTCGTGGTGACGCTCTCAAGGACAATCCAGGTCTCGTTGCTCTAACTCAGGCAGAACGCTGGAACGGGCAGCTTCCGGCGACCATGTTGCCGAACGGCTCGATCCCGATGCTCAATCTGAAGACGGCCGAATAAATAAGGCTTCAGTTATCGTTACAGAGAAAAATGGTCGCCCATGGGCGGCCGTTTCTGTTTTGGGAGCAATATTTTCATTAATCCTTGACAGCGTCGGCCAAAAATCGAACCTTAGATCAGTGATGGACAACGAGGCTTTCAGAAATGGACGCCATCACAAGCCCGCCCTAGAGGCCAGTATACCACGGTAAGGGGCACTCGTTCGGCGGTAACGCCATGGAAAAGGCTCCTGATGGGGCCTTTTTTGTTGCTTACATGGATGGAGACATGCTCACTGACTTCACGTGTTCCAATTGCTGACGCAAATATCCGATGGTTACGATGACTTCCCTAGGGGCGGAATTGACATTTGGCCGACGATAGACGGGTTCAGCCTCGGGCGGAATTAATGACAAAATTTTTGCGTCAGAAGGGTGCAAGGCAATTGAGGGATCGAAAAATAATGGAGATGAGTTCGGGATACAAATCATCATATCCTCTGATAAGCCTTCCGGGATCGTGTCCACTAACTCATTGAGCACCAACATTCCGCATTTGAGGTCGGATGGTATGTCTATGATTCCTGTGTCGTAAGCATAGATATCACCACCTACGTTTAAGCCGTTCGGAAGGCGCTCCAAGCTGCTGCCTCCAAGGATAAGGTCTCCTCCGATTTTTAAATTATCAGGCAATTCTGTAATCTGACAATTTGCTAGCATGAGGTCGCCTCCAACCTTGATATTCGGCGATATGTACTCGATGTCTGAATCCTCCAACGAGATGTCAAATGCAACATCCAGGCCGTCTTCAAGACTCTTGATGCGAGTGAAATCCAGTGAAAGATTTCCTATGACTTTGAAGTTTTTTGGGAGCGCGGAGATGTTCGTCTCAATGAAGTCGATATTTCCATCTACACATAATTCATCCGGGAAAGGTCTATCAAGCGAATGGAAATTGTAGTCGCTGTCGTAAATCCCGCCCTGCTTCGCAACATCGTTGCTCCAGCCCAATTTTCTGTCTTTCAGGTATGGAATAATCAGACCGAAATATTTCGGAGCAGGCGATTTGTTTTGTTTCCCTTGGAGCTGGACCACGAGGTCATCATGAATTTCTAACGTTGCATGAGGCTTTCCCATTTTGTCTCGCAGCGAAAGGTACTCGACCTTGCTGTCTTCCAGACCTTCATCGTAGGCCCCATTGCCGATGCAGTGCTGCATGTAGGCGCTTTCGCGATCCAGTGCGGTCGGCGTCAGCATCTGCACGATGTGATAGCCTTCTTCCAGCACTTTGATTAACCGCTCCTCACCTGCGGACACAGTGGCTCCAAGAGATTGCTGTGCCTTGATGCGCATGGCTTTGTCGGCTTCGTCGTGAATTTGAGTGAGCGAGCTGAATTTCATCAACTTCTTGATGCGGCCCATGTCGTCGAGATTATGTAGCCATGGCTCATTGTTGATCTTGGCAGCCTTTAGCCAGTCTACAATGTGCCGCGCCTTTTCGTCTGGCAGAATCGAGCAATCGAGTTCTCTTTCATCCTGTTCGTCGAGAGCGATGCTGGCTTCAATGAACTCATCCTTCTTTGCCTGCTTCAGCATCACTCGACCAATTGAAAGCGTGAGTTCATGCTCGACCGACGCGGCGTCGAACTTTTTCACAATGCGAGCAATTTTTTCGGCCACCAAGGCAACCAGTTCGTCATGTCGGGACATCGTAATTCTCAGGCGATCTTATTATGGCTTGAGGCTAGCTCGATGGCTGGCCACCCACAAACGCCGCCCGCACAAACGAATGAGACCGCCAGCATTTCGCGGGCGACCTCTTGGGTTAGGCTTACCTGTAGTTCCTAGTGCTACGCCGATCAGCCTGGTTCGCCAACCAGCGCATATTGCTTTTCGTCCTTCTCATTGCGCGTTACGTGAACAAGCGGTGAATAGTTCGTAGCAATGTAGATATTCATTTTCGTGTGGCCCTTGGACAGCAGGAAGTCGCGCAGCGGGCGGAACGAGGTGGTAATCACCTGCTTCAGGAAGTCCACCGTATCGAATTCGATATCGGTCAAACCGCCCTGCTCTCCCTTAAACCGGATCGTATCGCCGTCGATATCGAAATGACGGCTTTCGCGTAGATATCGCTCAACGAGATCGACTGCCGGAAAGGCATATTTAGTGCCTCGACGTGTCAGACCATTATGCATGGCCTTAGCCAGTCGCTTGACGTCGACTTCCCTGTGAACGGCAAACACCTTCTCGGCCGAGTTGATTAGGAAGTTGTCGCGTTCCTCGTACATGAAAAACATCTTGTCGCCATCGTGATAGACCCATGACGTTGGATCGATCTCGATTGCCTTGCGGTAGTATTCCATCAACAACGGTGCTGGATCGATGAACCCGACAGCTGCGATGCCCAGAACGCCTGGCAGGGTGCGTGTGGAGCGCATGATCTTCTGGTAGACCTTTGCTTCGGCCTTGGACGTGATGAAGCATTCATCGGATCGAGAGACGGCCGGACGCGTCAGTTCAATGAACTTGCAGCCGAAGAAGGTGAGGCCCTTGGCACCGCCTAGGTCCTGAATGAGATAGATCAGATCCTGCAGACTGGTTCCGAAAGCGTCGCCGATCTCAGCCTTAATCGCTTCCTTGAGTTCGGAATAGAGCCAGAGTGATTTCCGACCAATGACCTTGTTGCAGGCATTGAGTGTTGGAAGCAGGTCGAGATTTGCCTTGCTGAGCAGCGACTGCTTTAGAATCTGGCGGACGCGTTCGCGCGTGCCGATACCGAAATGTTGCGCCGTAGTTTCCAATGTTGGAGCAACTTCGCCCGTGAAGCCGTAGTGATACAAAACGACGTCGATGTTCCGCTCTACCATCGATTTCGGAGAAAGATTTTTGTCGAGAAAGTCGACAATCTCAGTCTTAATGGGCATTGTAACTCCTATTTCTACATCAACGTCACTCCTGCAGATTTTGACGTCATGATATTTCGGTCGAATATCTATTTAATTCGAATTATTTTGTCAATGATTTTCAGTTGTTTTTCATATGAACGGCCACAATTTCCCTTATTTTGTGCACGGCAACGCCGTCGAGTAAAATTCTCCCGTGGAGATCGTCAGGATGAATAATGTAACCCGGAACCAGTGCAGTGAACGCGAAGGGCGAAGTCATCATTCTTCGTGGATGGTGACATGCTCGATTTTCGAGGATTTCTTAGTTGCGGATACGAGCATCGTCCTGTGTGCCACAGACGGTAGCACCCACGACAAAACCTACGGACATCTGACGCTGGAAACTGTTCGCAGGAACGGTCGGATCATCGTCGTCCATATTGATGAACATGGTCAGCCTGGTGCTGCCTTGCTCTGGAGGTGCGCCGTGGACGCTGATGTGGCGATCAAGGATTTCCTATCTGAGGCATATGTGATCGAGCGACCAGCCACCGCGGATCTCCTGGGAGATGGTGCACAATAATCGTCAAAGCTTTAGCAGTGCAATATTTTTGATGTCTCCAGGTATGCGATGGAATGCCGATTGAAAGCACTCGATCTGGCTGATGGCGAAGGCCTAGCCCGCGTTTAAAGATTGAGATTATCAGATATCTGCGGCTTTACGGCAGGCATGAGCAGACACAAAGAAATATTTGAGAATGCGTTTTTCGACTGCTTAGTTCCTTGCACTAAGCCTGCGTATTGTAAAAAAAACGGAGTCAGAACACCCATGAAAATTACACCAAGAAATCACAATAAAGCCGCCATACAGAAGCATATAACGGATTTTTGCACATGGTTTAATGAGGCATCTGTTAAAAAAGGCCTCGGTATTCAACTAGACGGTTCTGATGTCAATAAGAGTATTGAAGCAAAAAGAGGCAGAGAAATAGAGGAATTAAATGATGCAATGCAATACCACATGGTCCACAAGGAGCAGGTACTTACGGCTGTAGAGGTGATACATAACACGATTGAAAATCCAGGAATGTCTGGCCTTGTAATCGGGGCGCTTCAATCGGGCAAGACTGGAACCGCATTCACAAGCCTTTTTGCGGCTCCTATCCACTATCTTAAGTCTAAAATTAGCTATGTCCCTATGTTCCTGACGACAAATCAGAACAGCCATCTTCAGCAGACCCAGGATGCCATGCGTGCTTTTTTCAGGCTGTATGGCGATATTTCGATTATATCAGACGGCCGAAAAAACAGCCTCATTGACTATTATGGAGAATACGACGTCGATTTGGCCGAGGCTTCCGATATAGAAGAAATAACTCTGGAAGATTACTCGTACGCACTTGTCAGAGATATGTATCCTGGCAAAGGCAAGGACGTGGTTTCCGCTCTTGTCGAGGGAATGACGGTAAAGAGGCAGAACAAGGACATTAACACGAAGATCAGGTCACTTTGTGACAAGGCAAAGAAGAATGGTCATGGCGTTATGTTGATAGTCGACGAGCCTCAGTTCGGTGCAAGCGATAGATTTTCGCGAGACGGTAAAAACGTAAAATGCCTGCTTTCGAAAATTATCGACGAGATCGATGATGACTTCTTCTCGCCCTACACTCCTAATTTTATGGTCGGGCTGTCTGCAACTCCATTTGATTCCGCCAGAATCGACAGCTTGTTCAAAGTGCGGCAGAGGCTGAACGAGAATTATATAGGCCCAAATTTTTTCGACGGCCAGGCAATTGATCCGTCGATATCCAATAAAGCTCCGAATGTGTATTCCTTTAGCGATATTGGGCATCTGCTGGAGCAGAAAGATTTTACAGAACTGTCATACCTTCTGGGCAACAGAGAAAATCCTATTAACTCAAAGTATCAATCGATAAAGGTCGCAAAGGACGGGAATAAATCTTTCAGATCAATGTCTGAAAACCTTCGGCATGGAGCGGAACTTGTCCGGACGCTTTTAGATGCTTTGGTCGACGAAAAGGAAGAAGCCTATCCTGATGACCATATAGGAGCACTATTACGTTTGAGTAATAACAGATACCAGACTGATGTGATACTGGACGAGATGGGTTTGAATAGCCCTGATTCCCCTTACAATGTAATTAGATTTTATGACAACAGTGAGGATATCAAGGAACTGGTTTGGCGTCATACGAAAGATGATCCTAGGCCGTATATCGTCGTGGCAGTCGGCAAAGGCCGAATGGGGGATGCGTTCCCGACTGGCTGCTGTATATCGATGGATCTCACTCATAAATCGAGTGACGCGAACGCCTTTCTACAAGGTGTTTTTGGCCGTATGTGTGGCTACGGAAAGAAAGAGCCTGTTGTTATCGTCTCGGACCTGAATAAAGAAATGTGGCAGGAATACAGCACCACCTTGGGACAGATGGCAAGCTTCAAATCAAGCAGGCATGCCGTTGAACGAGTTGTCGAAAAAGGTAAAAATAAAAAAGTCAGCTATTTCATGATTTCAAACGATATGATTGATAATGAGCCTGCAGACAGTCCGTTGCATATGCTGCGGTTCGAAACGGTGAGATATTTGGAATCGCAAAAGCTGTCACAACCGACAAGTAATCAACATGTTCCCAAGCGATATGGAGACGATCTTTATCTGAATCTTCCTGAGATTATGGAAAAATATAACATAATCGAATACGTGAGAGAAAACGCTCATCGATTAGCTCCGGAACTCATAGGGGATATCGAAATCGTGCCCTTTAATGAGCAAGTCGAGCATATTTCAAATAAGAAAGACGACAATGGCATTCGGCATCGGTCGATGCTTGGGTACGATCTCTCGGATGACAAAACTCAGTGCCGAGTGAACGTTTCCAAGGCAGATGAGAGAGCTGTAGGCAGGTCTCGAAGCCAGAATTATGCGGTGCCGCATCAGTCTATTGGTAAGGAACGTGGCTCCATTACACCCGTTATTACGGTTGTGAAGGAGAATGAAGCTGGCGAGAAAGTAGAGCCGGATCAGTTCGGAAAGTTTGTTTTTGAATCAATCCATTTTCTTTTGAAGAGACAGGTCAAGCATTATAACCCAGGCGTGACTGAATTGTCGCCTGTGCTAGGGCATGCCTTTACGGATGCTATGTCAGATCAGGAAAAGGCCTCTCAGTTCGGTACATATTTGCATGCGGCTATGCTTGGCGGCAGGAAGGAGCTTTCTCTCCTTGAAGCACTGGGGACTGATCAGATGCAGCGGAGTCTAGGCAATTTGTTCGACAGGAATACACACACTTATAGCGTATATGATGATGTGATCGTATTCGAAAACATTGAGACCGGGGCAATTGAAAATAATGTTGGCCCAGCCATTATTCGCCTTAATGACTTCAAGAACGTTATTGGTGAGACCATCAAAGCGGAGCCGGAATTCGAAGAAGAAGTCCTAGAACGGTCTTACAGCATGTAAGGAAAGGCCGCGTTTTGCGGCCGCCTCCCCTTTAATTCAGAACTCGCGCTATCAATTCGGCACGCACGCGGGCATCTTCCCCTGCCCTGTGTGCGGTACCGCGCTTTTCATCGATCTCGGCAATCCACTTGTTCACCTGATCCCGAGTGATGCCTCTCTCGTCTGCGAGACACTGCAGTAGTGGGAAGAACTCGACCGCCTGTGACTTGTAGCCGTGATAGGAGATCGACATCAGACGGTCCAGCAAAGGGCCGTCAATGAAGACAGCGTCGCTGACCAGCGTGTATTTCTCCGTCAGCGCATGAACCTGTCTCGCCAGCGAGGCCGCGTCCAGACCTTGCTCCCTCGCCTGCTCCCAGAGAGCGTGGTTGAAGATCTTTGTGCGGTCGATCTCCCAACCTGCAGTCGGCCGGATCAGAGCTGACTTCGGAGCCTTGCCTGGCGGGCACATGCCGATCTCAACGGGAAACATCCGTCCGTTTGTGTCGGTCTCGGCCTCAAAATCTACGAGCAGATACGGCTTCATCGCAGACGCTCACGGCTGAGGGTGGATGGCGAACATGTCGTCATCCAGCGGATCGGACAGCTTCATTTCCAAACTGGGGAAATCGGCTCTCAGGCGTTGGATCAAAGGCTTCAGATATTTCTTGCCTTCGTCTGAGAACGAGCTGAACTCCAAAATCTTGCCCTGGGCTTCGACGTGTTCAAACCCGCGTTTGAGAAGCTCTGTGGCGATGCCTTGGTTCTGATAAGCCTTGTCGACAGCAATATGTTTCAGCCAGATAGTGTTCTGCTCCCAAGGGGACTGCTGGAGAGCGAGGTCGCCGATCACCTTCCCTTCGGGTGTGTGGCAGACGAAGTGCTGTTCTCTCTGCATCTCAGTGACGTTGAGGTACTTGATCCGCTCAAACAGATTGCGGTTCGAGCGCGGGCCTTCATGTACGAAACGACGATACATCGCGGTGCCGTCTGTAAAGGTATATTCAGGTGTAATCTTTGCCATCGCTCGCGTTCACTGGTCCAGTGATGACCATTCTAGAGGCGGGACAAGGGAACAACAAAGCAGAATTTTTGTCGTTGTGCCGATGCGATTGGTGGTCGAAAATTCGGATATGGAAAAACCCGCCACGTCGAGATTCATGTCATGGGGAGCGATTCTTGCCGAAGATTTCGGCGAGAAGACAGCGCTTGTTCAAATTCTGAATCCTGGAATGATCCCGTATGATATCCGATGCGAGCGGCAGCTCGTACTCAGTTTCTGGGATCGCACGGAACTCGACTTCAAGGAAGGTGCTGTCGCACGAATGTTCGGTGGGAAGCCAGATTTATGCGTACGGCTGCACCGGACTTTTATGGGTGACAATGGCGGTTGGCCATGGCGACCTCCATTGGCTGACGATGCGAGGCGGATCAGGGAATTCGTCGATGCCGTTCCAGAAGGATGGGACTTCGTTACAATCTGCGAATTCGGTCGTTCCAGATCGCGGGCGGTCGCGGAATGGATCGCTGGCCGTCGTAAGATTGAAGCTGTCGGTGATACGAAAAAAGGAAAGCCGAATGCCCTGTTGGCTGGCCTCCTGGCGTCGGGGTTTTGAAGAGTGAAAAAGGGCAGCGAAATGATCTCCGCCCCTGTTTTAATAATTCTGCGAAACTGGTGGGATAATTAGAAGCTCTTTGGCTTGAAATAAATAGGGAATGTGCCCATCATTGTCACAACAAGCCCCGCCACGCCTCGGGCAGAGCTTTGGCTCCGCACTGCGCACCCCGGCGGGTTACTTTTTAGATGGCTTGCCTTCCCGTTCCGTCTCTCCAGTGTGGATATTCAGCCATTCGCCATTGCCTTCGTATTCGAGGGTAAGCGTCGTTTCAGATTCCCACTCTGCCTGATTGTCCGCCCACTCATTCTGATTGATACGGGGCTTCTCGAAGTAGTCGAGCTTGTAATTACGTTTCGCCCAACCCTTGGCCAATGCGAGGGACGGAAATGCTCGGTTTTCCATGCATTCGTCCATTTCCACCCAATCCCACCAGGAGTCTTGATCGCGTGGGCTGACGATGTCGCTTTCGGGGCGATCAGGATCTATCTCTCGTGCCTTGGCTATTTCACGAGCGCGCCTTTTGTCGAACAGGGCTTCCGCCTTGTTCCCGTTCAACCACTCAACATAGATTTTCTTTGGCATCAGATCGCCTCCCGGTCGTTATCGTAGAGCGCCCATGACTGCGTCTGGTAATGGCTGGGTCACTGGAATGTCTTCTCCGCTCGCGACCTGTCCATCTGCCAAGTCAGCGCAGAAGGAATAGAGCTGGTCGGTGCCGATGCTCAAGTCCAGCGAAATCCGCTCGCTCTTGGCGAAGATCGTCACATCGCCATCGGCATCGAGGCCGATGAACAATGATGGCATCCAGCCGCTGCTGAAGTTTGCTCTCAGGAAGGTATCGGTGGCATCCCTGACTGTGTTCGGCATCGGAACGCTGTCCGGTCCCTTCCAGCCAGCCTCTTTGGCGGCCAGATGATCCAGTCGCTCGATAGCCGCTTCAAGCCGGACTTCAGCCAGCTTGCCGGGGATAGCAGTTTCAATCGCGTCGACGACAGCTGCAGAGAGCTGGTCGCCGATCTTGTCGAAGATTTCGCGGCTGTCGATGTTCGCCTGCGTGATCGGGTCATTCATGTCCGAACTCTCCCATCTGTTCGGCCGACATCACATCAACGCCCTTCACGGTCTCCAGATCGAAGATCGTGTCGGCTTCGAAGCGATTATCCACGATGGTGCCGCGAGCCGTCGCATGCACCAGCAACACATCACCGAGGGTCGTTTTCGTCGCTGGAAGGCTCAGGATCGCCTCAACCTTCTCCTGAAGAGACTGCTGCGACTTGCGGACATTATTATGGATTCTGGTTCCGCCAGTCAGGTCGGCAAAGACGACTTCGTTGGTTTCGAGGTCGAAGATGTGCGCAGAAATCTCGGACGCAGGCGTGTTGACGTCGAACTTCAACTGGACTGACTCTGGCTCGAACTTGCGACCGCTACGCAGGCTGTCGCGCTCCATGAACCCTGCAAAGCATGGGAACGTGTTGAAGCCTTCGCGACGGAACGAGATCAGGTGTGACAGCACATAGCGCACGCCCATTTCTCGCAAGCGATTGGGTACGAAGTCGACGAACTCGGCCGCGCCGTTCGGTGCGTTCTGAATGTCACCGGAATGCTGAATCTGAAGATCGTGGTTTGACAAATCCCCGTAGTAGATCGAGTCCACGACGTCGAAATTGGCGTCGTAGAGAACTGCAGACAGATCGACGTCCACGTTGCCCTTCCACCACGTGAACAGGCGAATGACCGGAGCGTCGCCCAGCGGGTAACGGCTTCCCTTGACGACCGATACAGATGTCGAGGAGTCAGCGCGGCGATTGAACGGCACGAGCTGCTTGAACAGAATCGGGTCGATATAGACCTTGCCGAGATTTTTCATCGATGAGAACCGATTGTGCAGCTCGTGCCTCATATCGGCCAGAGCAATCTCAACCGATGCCTTGTTGAGCGCCTGACGCTTGTCTTCTACCACCTTGGCCTTCGTCGTGACCCCCTTCGGAATGAAGGTACGCTTCTCGCCGCGTACAACGCGGGTGGGCAGGTACTTGCACATGGTGAAGAGGACGTCGGTCGAGAGATTGCTGACGACCTTCGTCAGGTTGGCCAGCACTTCGCCCTGCCCGTCTTCACCAGCGTTGAGCAGCATGAAGTCCAGCTTCCGGACAAAGTCGCCTGGCCGTGCCGTCAGGAGGCTTGCCAGCCCCTGCTCGCCCGTGATCGCCTTCGAGCGCGTCAGCTGTTCTGACTTCGCATTGAACGTCGTAAAGCCCTCGCCATTGCTGCGAACGATATCAGCCGACTTGGCCGCGTTTGGATAGCGCTTGCGATTGGCTTCCGATCCCGCATGAACCGCATGAAGCAGTCGCTTCCACTTCTCACGGTGGCGCAACATGTCTTCGGCCGCATTCGGCATGCCATTCAGGATATCGAGCAGTCGCTTCGCGTCACCGCGCTTGATCGACAGGCGCGTGTTTCCCGACAGGGAAAGATCGGCTTCGTTGTCCGAAAGGAAAGTCGCGATACGAAGAACGTCGGTTGCGCCCTTGAACAGGTGGCGCACCTTCTCGACGTCGCCCTTGGCAACGAGATAGGCCAGAGGCAAGTTCTCGCGATAGATCTCATTCGGGATCGCGATGTCGCGTGTCTTGACCACTTCCAGAACAAAACGGCGCTCATCAGCCGATAGTGAGGAATTGCGTGCCACCAGCTGTGTTGCTGCCTTGGTGATGAAGGCGTCGTCAGCAAGGTGCAGGACCTTCAGAGGCGTGATCGAGTTGAAATCATGCTTCGGGAGCGCGTCGTCCTGCAGTTCGTCGACCTGGAACTGGCAGACAGGGCAAGCGCCGAATTCTTCTTCCACATTCGGGAAAATCGAAGGGTCGATAACGTGACCGCACGACAGCATCAAATGATTGCTGTTTTGACGACCGAAAAACGTGTTCTGAACATGCTGCATAACGCGCTTATGCATGTATTCAAACTGATCCGGCGTTGAATATGGGAAGCCCTTAAAGAGCGCCTGGTAACGCACATTTGCGCCAGAAATTTCGCCAAGAGAATTGAGGGTGAAACCGCGAAGGCCAATAAAGGCATCTTCCGAGAGAGACGATACGGCCTTGATCAGCTCCGGCGCGAGCGTATAGCCGAATGCGGCCACTTCAGCATTGAGGACATGGCCTCTGGACTTGCTGACAGGCTCCGCATCCACATTCACATGCAGGCACTCGAAAAGCTTGATCAGTAAATCGTTCATCTGAAAATCCCCTGGTAGGTGAGCGGAAGACGTAGCGGATAGCTGGATCAGCACAAATGATAGAAGGAAGCCCTTCCATGGGTCTCCCGCTCAGACTGTCTGATTACATATTCACGGATTATCTGTCAACGATAATTGGAATTATGCGCAAAATAAAAAAGACGCTGACCGAAATCAGCGCCCTTTTTACACAAAACAAAGGAGATCAGAGGAAAAAGCGCGAAGCAAAGCGAACAGCTAAGTTTTCATCCAAAAGAAATTAGAAGGAAGCACATCCATGGGCCTCACGCTCTATCCATAAGCTAATTATTGGCTTCGAAACTGTCAATGATGAAAATTCAAAAAGGCAAAAATAATTCACGGCCAGATTAAGGGAGCCGCGCCAGCATTGAAGCGAATGGATCGTCGATTTCGTCAAAATCCACTTCATTGTAGGCAAAGAGCGAGCCGAACTTGTCGACAAATTCGACGTAAGTGAGTTCCTTGACACCGATGGGCCTTGGGGTCGCTGTTAAATCGGCAACGCCCTGGTAATCCGTCAGCGGAGAATTGTCCTCATGGGTGACGACAAACGCCAGTCCGGAATGCGTTGAAGGACGCCCGGAGTTGGGAGCTGCGCGCAGGATTGTCTTCGGAGTGGCAAATACCTTGGTCCCGTTTGCTGACAGGATCAGATGCCCTTTAAAGCCGCACTCGATCTTGGTGGCCTCGGTATCGTGGGACAATTTCAGCAGAGTGGCTTCCAGTTCATGCGCATCCATTTTGCATTCCTTCAGAGATAGAAGCAGACGTTCTGCTGAGGTTTGAGTTCCAGCTCATCGAAGTGGCTCCCATGATGATCTGCGAATTGATCGAGTGTGACAATCATCGGAGAGCAAAAGCGTTTGTCGCCCTCGAAATTATCGACTGCCTCGCCTTGTTCATTCAGGAAGAAATAAGTGACGCCAAATTCTTTCTCGAATTCGAATTCTCCGATTCCATATGAAAGAACACGCTCGGAAATATTGTTCGGGGCCGTATAGAGGGTGACGCCGTCCTTTTCCAAAACCGGATAGCCCACGACATTCCTGAATGGCATGGGAGGCATACCATCTTCGTAATGACCGTGCCATTTCTCGTATAAATATTCTTTGACATGTTCCTTCGACATAATGCCCTCCAGTTCGATCTCAGGATCGCATGGGAGGTTGCAAGTCAGGAGTTCATACGGGCGAAGTGGTTCGGTTGACCAATTTTCAGGTCAGTGATAGTGCAAATATCGACAACGATTTTGGATGAGAATGTTGCAACCTGGTTCGATATCGAAGGGCAGCTTTCAACACAATGACGGCGGTCGTAGTGCCGCTGGATTCAAAGGCGACACAAGAGACTGCGTGACACGGGCAATCGCCATTGCGACTGAGCTTCCTTACAAGGAGGTCTATGATGCGATGAACGATCTCGCCAAGAATGCGAAGATCACAAAGCGCACGCCAAAAAAGACATCAGCCCGCACAGGCATGTACCGTGACGACTATCAGCAATTCCTGGAGGCGATTGGCTGGGAGTGGGTTCCGACAATGAAGGTTGGAAGCGGCTGTCAGATGCGACTGAACGCCAAGGAGCTTCCGTCTGGACGTCTGATCGCAAAGGTCTCAAAGCACCTGGTCGCTGTCATCGACGGCGTAGTTCACGACACTGAAGACCCGTCTCGTGGCGGGACCAGGTGCGTGTACGGCTATTTCCGCAAGCGCACATAATTTAAAAGGGCCCAGTCTCTCTACGAAACTGAGGCTTTTTTTGTTGAAGGACGGAGGTCGGTATTACAGCATGGCCTCGACTTCATCGCTGACTACGAGTTTCAGTCCGAGTTCATTGGCAATCTCTGTAGCCGCCTCGTAGACCGAAGCGGCGTGCTTTTCAAAGTTCCAGAACTCGAACATGTGGTAATCGCTCGGTCGTCCATCGGGGGTTACGCCGCTCTGGTGGAACGGGCTGGCCTCACGCGGTAGCTTGATCGTCGCAAGGACGCTGAACCGCTCTGAAAGATCGACCGTGACATCGGACTTCTTGAGCGTCCTGAATTCAAGCGCATAGCCCTTGTCGGGCAACGGGCGGCCGAGCTTCAGGATAGCGTCTTTGCACAGAGGTTCAGACTTCGACACGCTGTCGATCATGTTCTGCAGGGCAAAAATCGGCTTGGAAATCGCGTCGAGCAGCTTGTTGCGGTCAACGCCATGCTCGGTAGCGACCTTGTCTGCCAGCTCGTCAAGGATGGCAATACGATCATCGGTCGACGTCGTAGCTTCCGCATCCATGCGCGGCTCGTTCTGGAAGGCGGTAAAGAAGGCGCTTGCAGCGGCCTTGAGCTTGTCGGATTTCGACATCGTAAACTCCATTGATTGGCCTTCAGAGCGGCCAGCTCGCCTATGTAGGCAAAGAGGACGGATCGCTATGAAACCCTGTCCTCTGAACGATTGAGATCGGCTGGATTAGTTCAGCCTGCCGGACATCTGACGAGCCGTGACCTTGATCAGCTCATCGGCATCGACATCGTGAAGCTTTGCCACGTCGTCAGCGATCTGCTTGATGATCTTCTTGCGTTCGCGCTGCATGAGCGTTCCTGCCTGCAGTCGGTCGTCGTAACGCGTTGCGCGGACGAAAGTCATCACGGCGCTGAAAATCTCATGATTTGGATCGTAAGTTTGCATTTTTCACCCCTTGTTGCGGTGTGAATATAGAATATTTGAATGAATTTCAATATCAAAATATCCGCAAATCATGCATTATTTGTTCTGTTGGATAATTTCAATGAGGAGCGGCCCCTGTCGAGAACAATGCTCGCAGCCGAGCTTTGCCCGCTCCCCTTTGATGGATTAATCGTATTCCCACACATTCTGGCAGTCAATAAATATCGTATTTGTCCGCAAATATACATTATTTTGCTTGTGTTTTCGATAGGTAATTGCTAGTTAGAGCACGAAAGGAACTCGTGTCATGTCTCCGCGCAATCAAGCAGAAGCAAATATTGCCTTTTACGGCGACCCTCACGGCGATTATCGCCCGCTGAAGGCCATTGCTGCTGCGCGCCCGAATGCTGTCGTCTTTCTCGGCGACATGGACTTGTCGCGTTCGTTCGATGAAGAAGTGAAGCCGCTGACGAATGCTGGCGTTGAGAGCTGGTATATCCACGGCAATCACGACACTGATCGCGAAGAATGGCACGACCATCTGTTTGAAAGCGAACTCGGCAAGCAGCGCAATCTGAATGTGCGCGTCGAGAACATCCATGGCGTTCGCGTTGCTGGCCTTGCCGGAGTGTTCCGCTCGAAGGTTTGGCATCCGAGGGACGGCAAGGGTGAACAGAAGTTCACGAGCCGCGAAGAGTTCCTGCGCATTCATCGTCGTGCCACCTGGCGCGATGGCATGCCGCTCGGACAGCGTTCTACGATCTATCCGGAAGACGTCGACAAGCTTGCAAACATGCGTGCGGACGTTCTGGTCTCGCATGAAGCTCCGTCATGTCATCGCTACGGCTTTGCGGAGATCGACCTCGTCGCCCAGATGATGGGCGCGAAGACAATTATTCATGGTCACCATCACGAGAGCTACGAGGCCACACTGCCTTGCGGCATCAAGGTGATCGGATTGGACAAGGCCGAAGTCGTGACGCTACCTGCGTCGGCATTGGCCGCTTAAGAACAAGGAGAAACTCATGGAAGATAAAGGCGTTCTGTACGAAACCGGAAGCGGCAAGTTTCTGGAGCTGATCCCCGGCAATGCACGGTTCCATTCCTCACGCGAGAATGCGACGCCAATCAGCAAGGCGGATTTCGAAGACAAGGGTAAGCTTGCCCAGATTCTCGATCACCACAATGTGGATTGGTACATGAAGACCATTGAGCTGCGGCCACTGACGATCCAGCCAATCGCTCTCCCAGAAGAAGCAGAGTTCGATCTGTTGTTCCAGGTGCCATCCAATGGCAAGGACTGGCAAGCCCACTACGACGATGTTGAAGCGGTCATCCTGAAGACCACGTTCTGGGACTACACCTTGCTAAGCGGCTCCACGACCGACAAGGATGGTGGCAGGTTCAATCTGAGCGTGGAGATGCCAGGTAGCGACGCAGAAGTCTTGGCAAAGGTCATGGCCGAACTCGCTACTCTTCTGCCGAACATGCGGATCTTGAACATCGAATTCGCACATGTCGATCTGGGAGCGAAGTCGAATGGCTAAGCCGAAGAAGTCGCTCTCAGAAAGGATTGCCGACGCAGATGCGCGTGGCGGCCGCTATCTCGCTGATGCCAATGAAGCAGCCGAGCGCGGAGATCACGAGAAAGCTGAAAAGCTCTACGAAAAAGGTCAGTTCTGGCTGGATCGCGTGAACAAACTGCTTGGCAATCACTGACAGAAACTCAGGGCCAAAAAAATAACCCGTCAAAAGCGAAAGCCTCTGGCGGGTTTTGCATCTTTTGGGAGGATGCTAATCAGAAAGTTCTAGAGGACGGGAGCCGTCATGGGGGTGGGGGAAAACTCCCGCCCTCTAGGGCAATCCAACTTAATGTCGATTTGCCATTGCTTCCGACCCGAAGGTCGAAACCCTAAGCTGGAACACACCAGCAATATGGTCATGATGTCCCGACCTAACACCTAAGTCAATTACCCCGAATGGCCTAATTATCTCTTTTTCCAATTATCTCGTTTGGAGTAATTTCGTTTTTACAGGAAAATCGAGCTAATTTTGAGGCAATCTTTGATTTCCCAGTTTCTCCGCGACATTCTGCCACTTACGGCTTCATGGAATTTTGCCGCTCCAACTCCTCTTCATGAGCAATTCGCGCCTTTTCCATGAAATGAGCAGCGACGTCTGTCACGCCTTCATCGAGTTCTCGGCCGTCCAGGCTGTCGATGATGTCTTCAACGACGCTCTCCATGGCGATGCCGAGGCGCTGGAAATCATCAGGAGTTGCAGCAACGTATTCGCAGTCGAGGTCGCAGTCGTAGTTGCCTTCGTAGTCGTATCCTCCGTTGAAACGGGGATTTTTCATCAGCCACAGGCCTTCGCTAACGCCATGCCCCTCAATGTAGTCACTGAAGTCATCAACCACATTAAACAGATGACCCGTGAAACCGAGAATGAACGGGTTGGTGTCGCCTTCGCGAACGTCATCATTCAGCCACAGGACGATAGCTTCATCCGGCTGCAGGCGCAGGCGGGCTTGCCATAGTTTGTTCTCGATCTCGTCGATGGGCATGAACATAGCCTTTTCGCGGCTTGTAAGGGACATTCCCACATCGGGTTCCGAATTTTCAGGGACGTCCTCCAGGCGAACGTTGAGAAGCAGGAACGCACGAATATCATCGAGCGATGCATTCTTTTTCACGACATTGATGCCGTGATTGATTGAGACACTGTTCGTGCTGTTGATCACGGTAATCAATTCATCGCCGACATAGTACATGTTGATGTCGTCAGCGATGATCAGATCGCCAGGCTCGATATCCTGATTGCAGAAAATTGCACTGACGGGACGGGTGCCCTCAGGGAAACGTTTCGAGTAAGTGTTGATGACAGCTGGAAGATCGATTGTTCGAACACCGTCCTGATCGACACAGTCGAGTCGGACGTAATCTTCATCGGCATCGGCTACGTCGAGCAGCTCGTCATCGGTCTCAGTCTCCTTAGGGTCAGGGGTACGAGTAATGAAGCGGCCCGTGATTTTGCCGTCTTCAACGCTATCGACATGAATGAAAATTGGTCGTTCTTTCGCGGAGTCGATTGCCTTTAAATAGCCGAAAACTTCGTTATCAGGCAAATTTGGAATGAGGTTGGTCCATTTGATATAGTAGCCAGATTTCCCGTCCTGGTCCTTCCATGTGTTGCTCCAGTTTTCTGTATGGAACTTTAGCTTGCGACCATCCGACAGATCGACCGTAAAACCATTTTTGTTATCATTAGTGATGACCTTGCCGAAGACGAGTTCACGGCTGTTGTAGCTGCTGAAAACGACGGTTTTGCCTGGCTTTAGGTTTTCGGTATTTGCTCTGAATGAATAATGCACGATGCGATCTCCTGAGGCGCTTAATCAAGGGTATTCGAATTTTTGGCAATGATCACGCCTATTCGATCTGACGGCACTCAGCTAAGGCTTCGCGAAGTTTCAGATGGCGCTTAAGCCATTTTTCGTATTCCTTTTTCGCAAAGGTGTGTTCGTCTAGGGGTTTCTGCATAAAATTTTCCGGGATCGCCTTGCGAATCTGAACCTTGGTTCCGTCGCAATATGCGCAACAGGACAAGATCGTGCTTGGGTCTCTTCCCGTGCCGCCGCAATGTCTGCAACATCCATCTGCCGCGAGCGAATATTGGACTTTGTCATAGGAATTGATCGTTCGCCAGCTCTCTGTCTTTGCGCGGACTACTGCTTCGGTGTATCTGTAGGCACGGACCAGATTTTCAGGTTCGGTGGCAAAATCCTCTGGGAAGAGGAGACTATGCTCATTGCCCTGAATGGCTACTGTATCCCGAATGTAGCTGCTGTGCTTCAGAATCTCGTCCCTCAGGACTGCCTTGAGTTCGTCCTCGGGCATGTTGTCTGCGAAGACGCCCTTATCAAACCAGCAATTGTTTCCTTTGAAAAATAGACGCATGCCATCTCCATAAATCGAACTGAGTTCTTACATTATTTATTGAGATATTGCACCTATTTTTATTCTGATAACTGGCCCCAATTGATCATTATCGCCCTAAAACAATTGAAGAATGCAGCGCCAGCTGAGATGGTGACAGGATATGGAGCTGACAACCGCCCTGCCCTATGGCTGGCGGCATGGAGTGTAGAAACCTGATGACCGATCTTGAACGTGAAATCCTGGAGCGAGTGTCATTCGCCATCGAGAGCGGAAGACCGATTGAAGGCGTGCTGTTCCATGGGACTTGCGAGCCAATCATCGGGTCACTGCATTCCAGAACCCATGACGGCCTTCTCTGGACGGCAGACAATCCCGTCATCGCTCAGGAGTATATTCCGGCATCTGGCGGCTCCATGGCCTGTTCTAAGCCATACTCTTACGAATTCGATAGCCGTCCTCGTCCGACCGATGGCAACTCGCTCTATCTGGTCTCCAAGCAGATGACTGGCAGCGAAGTGACTGACATTCAGCGAGATAGCCGTGGCGACCTGATGTCGTGGGGTTTTCCGAAGGGCTGGCCGACCAACGGAGAGATCGTCGACTACATCGAGAATGAGCTGGGCTACGAATTCAACGGCAATGGCTCCGTTTGGCTAAAGACGCGCTTTGAGGGCGGCAAGGAAGTCTTCAAGCCAGCGTCGTGGAAGATTCCTGGTGAGGTCTACATGACCTTGTCAGATGGCCTGAATCTGCTCGACCTCCGCAGGGCCTCAGAAGGTGACTTGAGCGATCCTGATCATCGTCGCTACGACCTTTTCGAGAAGGCGGCCGACAAAGGTTATGACGGGGTGATCATCAACGATTTCGCTCAGGTGGAAGCCTTTGGCAACTATGGGCACGTGGCCTACGGACTCAATGCCAAGGGATTGGCAAGCCGAGAATGGGTGTCGTTCCCTGCGGTGAACTTCGGCCTCGACACCATCAGCGCTCCAATTGTGACACCGCAGCTCGAAGAATGGATTGAGAGCATCCGAGCCAGCGAATTTCGTATGTGAATCTCAACAAACGGAAAGAGCGATCAAATCATCGATCTGGGGCTTTTTTCAGTCCTGAGGATCGTTTGCCGCAGCCTCTGGCTCCTCGACGATATCATTTTCACCGTCGCTGCCATGACTGAAAGACTGAGCCTCTGGCGCGAGACTGTTGAGGTATTTCAAAGCGGCGATCCCCTCGATGCTGAGATCTCCCTTGATTGGCTTCGCCCAGCCACGAACGTGGCAAACCCAAGCCTGAATGGCGTGAGGGCCAAAGCGTCTCAGCAGATCGGCAACGAACAGAAGCTTCTCAGCCGGAATCTCCTCGGTATCAGCGCCGAACGACCAGACGTGAGCGAAGAGAGCTGGTTGACCAAGGCGGCTTTCGGTCTTGATATCGTTTAGCCAATGGGTGCCGATGAACACGTCATTGGAGTTCAGAAGCTGAATGACCGCACCCTGGACGCGGATCGCGGTGTCGAGAAGGGCGTCACGATGCGCAAGCTCTCTCGCGGCCTGGTGCCCGATCTCTTCGAGTGTGTTCGCAAGCTGTGTCTGATCGATTGCATCCAGGTTTGCTTGGCAACTGATCAGATCAGAAAGGCGGCGGAGATCCTCAGCCACCTTGTAGTTCTCGGGTTCGGTGTGAAGCTTGTCCAGATGACCAGCGTAGACCTGCTCGATGTGCGGGTAGAACTTCTGGAGAGCGGTTAAAACGGAATCCGCTTGCCATTGGGTAAGCGTCCGCTCGCCCTGTTCGCCTTGGAGCGCTGTAGGATTGAAGATTGCCGCGAATATTTCTTGATATAGAGCGCTACGGTCCTTCATGTCGACAACCTTTCATCTGGTCTGGACTTACCAAACCCCGTCTTGTTTGAATTCGAGAAGTCCGTCTTCCTGGAATTTCACGATGCATGAGTCGCAAACCGTTCCTTCCGGAAGGTGGTCTGGTCGACCGCCTTTGAAAATATGGAGTTCCATATCAACAACGGTGCTCCCGTAATATCCCGTGAGCTGATCGCCTCTAATCTCAGCCGCGCAGTGCATAGCCTGGTTAGCTTCGGGCCTATCGTCCCAGAGGGCTGGATATTCGGTCTTGCAGCAAACGCAGGTGACTTTTACCTCGGACAAATTTCTCTCCTTTTGTTGATTGCGAATATTTTAAATGATCTGCATTTATTTTCAATACATTTAATGGCCGACACCCTGCGAATATCCCTTTGAAAAAGGAATTAAGCAGTTATCATGGAGGCGTAATATGGAGGCAGATATGCATCTAAACCATACAATGGACGTCATCATTGAAGGCGAACCCTTCCTGTCCAAGGCCGTTGAATTCCGGCGCACTTCTCAAATTGCTCTCGATAAATGGAATGAGTTCCGCGAGAAATATGGCGCTTATGCCATCGCTCCTGGCGGGAATGGCCTCTTCTTTGACGAAAAGTCTCCTGAAGGCTGGACGAAACGTGAAGGACGCCATGGCTTTTCACGACCGAAGCGCGGCACCGAGGCCTTCGAAGAGATCAACGCCCTGCCCCGCTTCCCGAAGGCATGGGATGTGTTTGGTGAAAGCCTGGTATTCGATGTCAATTACGAGCTGGATGGAAAACGACAATCCGTTGTTGTCAGCGAACTGTGGGACGGTCCTGAGATCGAGTGGAACACTCATGACGCACTCTATGCTCGCATTCCCAATCCAATTGACGCGATCAAGGAATTAAAGGCAAAATATCCGAAAGCAGTCATTCTGGACGGCGTCGAAAGCTGGAAAATTCCGCAAGGCCTCCAGCAAATCCGTAGAGAACGAGCAAAAATCATCCAGTACGCAATCGGGCTTTAATCCACAGGAGAGCGAAATGGTCAAAATGAAGAGCTTCTATCCCCAGACCGCTGCGGAGGCGCTGAAGTGGATTAGAGATAATGAGCATTTCGAAGGCTATGTTGCCACACGCAACGAGCAACAGGGCCTCGTTTTGCGGAATGACTCCAACGACTGTTTCATTCCTCAGGGCCTTCTGCCGGAAGGCGCTATGCAGCCGTCTGATTATGAAGCAACGAAGCGAATGTTCGAACCGACCGAAATCGGCCTGGCTCTGATCGCCGCATAACCAGCTTGAGGTGACAATGAATCTAGCGCATGCAGTCATAGCAACCGTCGTTGTCGGCATCGGGTTCTACGGCCTCTACTCGGTCGCACAGGCTGATCGAAAGCTGAAGCGGATCAAGGTCCGCGTGGAAAGGAAGCCTAAGCGCTGACGACCAGCGAAATTGAACGCAAAAAAGCCCCGCTCGACCATTCTGCGGGGCTTTTTTGCGTTCACATCGAAGGTGCAGTTGGTGCGTTTTCCTCTTCTAGGTCTTCGTCCCAATCTTCTTCTTCGTCACGTTCAAAGTATCTGCTGAAATCATCGTCATGGAATTGAGGGTCATCAATTCTTTGATCGTCGATCATGCCGATATCGTCGTAGCTGTAGAGCATCGCCATATGCAGGAGGTCGGGACATGCGTCAGAGAACCTGACGAGAGTGTTCGTGCCGACGTCAAACTTGATCGATGGTTCTCGATCAAATGTGCCATTCCGGATAGCCTCAATGACATCAGGCAGGAAGTCCTTGTAGCGATGGATCGGGTAAACCTCGACACCGATGGTTTTCCCTGTTTCATCCTTGTCTGTGAGGATGATGTGAGCCGAGAAGTCAGTCACAAGGGAAATGTTTTCGTGATAATGCGCCTGCTGAAGCGGATTGGATGTCGGAACCGTAAAGACCTGCTGGTTCCAGTTGTTATAGGTCAGCATCTTCTCATTCCAAACCATGCCGCGTTCGTTGAGCGCTGAGTGGACTCTGTCCGCCTTCTCTGCGAGCCAAGGCAACAGCTTCGAAAGCAGCTCATTTCGTGCGATTTCAATCGTATGAACTGCCAGCGGCCCAGCCAGTCCGCCATCTTCCTTGAGGACCAAGGGAACGCCGGAATTCGTGTGCCGCCAGCCGATTTCTGCGTCGGAGCGGAGCTGATAGCCATCAAGAGCAGGACGCAACATGTCCATGACCGAAACGAATTCGCTGAAACAATCAAAGCGGCCATCGGGACGATAGGACATGCGAATGTTTTCTTTCCCCTTTTTTCTGTCCTCGAACAGTGCGCCGAATGCGATCCGTTCTGGATATTCGTCATTCGGTTTTTCGGGATCGATCCTGTAAATATGCGCGTTGTATTCAGTGATGTTATCACTGGGGCCTTCGATCATGTACGTAATTTGATATGCGGGCACGGATTCATGGCCATCCGCTGGATAAATATCCAGAGAAAATAGCTCTCGCTCACCACTGTTGTAGATGTTCTTCCTTTCAGGCCTTTCGGAGACCTTGAGGATGGTGTCGCCGACCACTACCTGGCCTTCCAACTCTGCCTTCTTCGTCAGGTCACTCAGCGGGCCGAGAAGGTTGAAGAAGGAAAGCGCGGTAAAAGACCCAACGGTTTCATATTGCGGACGAAAGACCTCCTCTACCCCGTATCTGTCGGCAAGAATGTCTTCGTCTTTCGCAAATCTGCTCATGAGTTTTTTGTGTTCTCTTAGAGCCTCCGCAACGAGCTTGTTATGGTCTTCTGTAATTTTCATTATCTGTTCCTTCGCATTAACACCCGCCGTCATCCTATGGGTGAATGGCGCAATCGACTATGCCACGAGGTTCTCGAATTCTTCACGAGGACAGCCGGACAGAGCGCTGCGGAAGCCTGCATAATCGTTGCGCTTGAACCATTCGATGACGTGCCAATGAAAGCCATCCGGCTCTGCGAGGGCACGATTTAAGAGCGTATCGAAAGCGTCGCTGTTGATGCGATCTTGGTCTGTCGAACGATCCTTGAAGCCAACGCTGATCCGTTGCTGCTCATCGATGTAGATGTGGTGGCAGCTCCTGTCGGTGGTGATCAACTGGAGAGCGAAATTCAATGCTTCTCTGATGGCAATTTCTGTGAACTTTGGACCATGGCGGGATTGATTCTTCAATCCATAGATTGCGGTGATGCAATCCATGCGATTCAGAGTTTCGTTATCCCTGAAGAAATCCAGCAATTTCGACATCTGATCGTCAGCAGAAATAATTTGGTCTCGATTGAACATTTTGGGGCCTCTCTCATTTGCCAAAATCGTATACACAATATTTATTGAAAAATGAATAGATTATTTATTGCATTTCAAAAATGAATTTGCTAATAGATCGCCAACAAACAAGGAGAGACACATGAAGGTTTATGGCTGCCCCGAAGAAGTCAAGTTTGCTGAGCCTGATTACCGGAATTTCGACCTAAAGGTTGAGGAAGCTCGCGTTCAGAAGCACAAGGACGAGTTGAAAGCCTGGCTGATCGGACAGGGCTACACAGGCAAGAACACTGGCGAAGTCGTTTCCTTCCCGGTGGGTGACGGGTACGCGCAGTACATGGTTGGCGAAGCTCGCTCGTTGATCCTCATTCACCTGCCCTACTACGATGCCTATCACTACCGCATGGTGGATCGCTTCACGAAGAAGGAAATCCTTGCGGAAATCGAACGCGCGAAAAAGATGTCAGCGCTATTTGGCAAAAAAGCAGCGTAATTCACGAGTTGCTGATAGACAAAAGGAAAGCTAGTGGTGAATCCGCTGGCTTTTCTTTTGGGCAGACCTGTGAGAGACAGGGTCACATCTTTATCGCAGGCGTATCGTCCTCTTCGAGATCGTCATTCATCTCGTCTTCTGGTTCCTCATGGTAACGATCAAAATCGGTGGATTGGTTTTCCAGCTTGTCGATCTTGCCTTCATTAATCTGCTTGAGGTCACAAGTGCTGCTGAAAGCCGCCATGTCCAGCAGATCAGGACATTCGTCCGAGAAATGAATGAACGAATTCGTCGTAAGATCAAAATGGATCATTGGTTGCCGATCAAAGGTGTCGTTGTTAATTGCTTCCATGATTTTTGGTAGGAAGTCCTTGTAACGGTCAATTGGATAGATCTTGATATCGGTATTCTGTCCAGCTTCGTTCTTGCGAGTCAGGATTATATGTGCGGAATAGTCCGAAATTAGTGACGTGTTTTCGTGCAAGTGAGCCTGCTGGCTTGGATTTGATGTCGGAACGACGAAAACGTGATCATCAAGATCGTTGTAGAGCATCATCTTTTCACCCCAGATCATGCCCCGTTCCTTGAGAGCTGCGTATACCTTGTCCGATTTATCGGCCAGCCAAGGTAGCACCTTTTCTGAAAGCTCGGTTCGAGCGAGGTTCAAAGTATAAAGCGTCAGAGGCCCAGGCAGTCCGCCATCTGCGTTCAGAACATCAAGTGCTCCCGAATTGCTTATCATGCCAAAGCTCATATCATCTGTTCGACGCTCATAACCTTCCAGAGCAGGTCGTAGCAGATTCATAACGACAGCGAATTCCGAAAATACGATATAGCGACCAGGCGAGCGAAATGAATAGCGAACTTCTTTGCCTTCCTTGCTGTGCTCGATAAAAGAACCGTTTCCTACTCTCTCTGGCAAGTCGTCATCTGGATTGTTCGGGTCGATGCGATAGAGTTTGGCTGAGTAATCGCTCACACCAGGTTTTAGGGCCTCGATCTCGTATGTAATGCGATAGGCTGGAACATCATCGAGGCCGACATCTGGATAGATATCGAGCGAGAAGAGGGATTCACTCTTCTTCTGATAGATGCTTTTGCGTTCGAGGGCTGTTGTCACCTTGAGCGTCGTCCCTCCAATCACGACATGTCCTTCAGCTTTCGCCTTCTCGTGCAGAGCGGTCAGAGGGTCCATGAGATTGAAAAAAGACAACGACGCAAATGAACCTTGGGTGTCATACTGGTCGTGAAAAACGTGCGAGCCAAATTCATCATCAAGGGGATTTTCGCCCTTCTCGAACTGCTCCATGGTATAACGGTGACCCCAAAGGGCGTCCTTAACGAGTTCGTTCTGTTCTGCGGTCAGTATCATTTTCCCACTTTCTGAGGTTAATTTCGTGATTAGAGATATCGAGATCTCATTTGGCTAGCTGTTTCCGGATCATAACGATAATTTGTAACGTCGGGCGCGGCATTCATGAATTCTTCGCGAGGGAGGCCAGACATTGCGCTCCTGTAACTCGGAAAGTCATTGCGTTTGAACCATTCAAGAGCCTGCCAATGCAGGCCTTCAGGCTTCTTAATGGCAGTCTCTAAAAGGGTGCCGAACCCGCCGCCTGGCCGTCCTTCGTAGTCGTCCCACATGTTCACCATGTCGATGCGATAGGTGAAGCCAGACCTCCCAAATTTGCGGGTAATATGGTGATAAATTTCAGTGGGGTCCGTCAGAGCAAAGGCCGAATTGATTGCCCCTCGCAAGATTTCTTCCGCTTGGTCAGTACCGATTGTTTCATCGCCATTTTCTAGGCCTTCGAGCAACATACGAGTAGCATTTCCATAGAGGATGAATCTCGGACTGTCCCCATAGATTTCGATCAGAGACTGTAGCTGAACGTTGAAGGGGGTAATTTCATCTCGGCGGAAAGTTGGCACTGAGCGGACATTCCTTCGGGCAATTTCATCGTCGGCGCTTCCATGGAGCGCTGTGATCCGAGGAACGGCCTCGTGAGAATAGTGCGGCCTAGTGTTTCGTCTGGTGTATTCCAGGGCATGCCACTCCAGTGCGTTGCCGAGAGTCGATGCCATTTCATGGAGGTCGATCAGCAGAAGATCCTGCTCCTTGTTTATCCGCACTCCATTTTTGTAGTATGATAGCCCTTCGAAAGAATTCACTTGGAAATAGTCGCGTTTGTCGTTCCAGCGTTTCATCGCGGCATTAAGCGCTTGCTCCAATAAATATTCGTTACCATCGCCATTCCTAAGGGCATCTCTAAGAGGATCAAGATGCCTTGCGATTTGCCGAGGCAATACTGGGTCTCGATCAATGTATTTTACTAACAGCTCGATTTGCCTCTTTAGGGGGACTACGTTGGTTTGCTCGGCCATTCTCAATTGCTCCTCGCGATGCCCCGTTGTTTTGTCAGGCATACTTTATAAATTCCATATGGACAGCGTGACATGTCCTTTAGCGAGGCACCATGCAAATTGGCTGTATCGAATTTAGCGGATCGGTTTTCTGAATTATACTCGCCAAGTCATCAACTCCAGATCGAGAAAAGAATTTTTGTGTTTTCGGACTATTTCTTGGAATCGCGGTTGACTTTATCCCAACGATTTATTATCTCTCTAATTGTCTCGCGAGAGACTATGGTGCTAAACCGAATATGCAATAGGTTTCATGGACGCGGCTGCGACGCCGCCACCTCCACCATAAGCACATCGCCAGGATTAAGCCGCTTTCCCGCGACGGACCTGGTAAGGATCGCAACCTGGCAGCAACGTCAGATGTGTTTATGATGGGGGTGATTTAGGTTCGACATGGGCTGAAAGATATCTCGTTGTGCTCGGAATGATATCCGCCGTTATCGGGTCAAAACTGTAGTTGCAAACGACAATTACGCTATGGATCGCGCTCTCGCTGCCTAACCGCAGTGCGGGAGATCCGCTCAAGTCCTTCTGGTTAGCACCTTAAGGCGGGGTTTGGTGGCACCTGGCAACAGAACGCCACCATTTTCTTTTTCCAGCCTGCTCTTATCGCCCTCTGTCGTTGAGGCTTAACCTCAGACTTGCGATCAGGCATCTTCCCTAAGCTTAAACTTCTCCCTCCACGATCAGCTCCGTTTCCGCAATGGTTTTCACAAGGTCCAGTCCGATTGACTTGACCTGAGCGACTGCAAGCGCCAGAGCCGCCTTGGAAGCGTCCTCTTGGCTCACACCCTGCTGCTCGGCCGCATCGATGAGAGCGGTGAATTGTGACTGCATCCTTTCCTGAAGGCGATTACTGGCATCCACTGCGTCGACATCCATCACACTCTCCTTTGTGTTGGCTCCTGATAGACGACCATCGGCACCCTTACGTTCAATCGGCATTTGCGGCCCTAGTATGACCTGCGTCAGCATGACGGCGAAGCAGAGCGAAGGCGCTTCAAACTCATTGACAGGCCATCGTTTCGCTTTTCCAATGGTTAATCCCAATATTTTCACACAACTTACGGCGGGGTTTTATGCGCATTTTTATTCTGGTACTTGCAATCCTTTTGCCAACTCAAGCATTCGCATATGGTGGTTGGGGTTTCGCTCCCCCTGAGCGATACCGAGGCGAGCCGAATATGCCTGTCACGATCATCGCCCTGCCCTTATTTAAAATTGGCAAGCATTGCTCGGCCTTCAAAAGATGGTACAACGTCATTTATGGATGCGCCGTAGTCCGTGAGAAACCCAAGAAGCATTGTGTCGTCTTCATTCCGGACAAGTCGGTTCCGAACCTCGCGTGGCCCATTGGCGGTGTCCTGGTGGTCACTCCGAAAATGATCCTGACGCATGAGAAGGCGCACTGTAATGGATGGCCAAAGTCGCATCCTCATTGATCATGATATTGAAGGGAAAAGCAAAAGGCTCGAACCTGGCGTGTCGAGCCTTTTTTAGTTTGTGTTGTTCCGCTATGTCGCCCTATTAATCTCCCCAATTATGAAAATAATAATTGCATATTCCCGTTTTTCGTGAAGAAGGCGTTGACAGTCCATATTTTATTAAATAAAAGCCGCAATTATTTTTAAAAGGAGATGAAAATGCGCGTTATTATGATGCTGATCGCCTTGGCAATGTTTTCTTCGGTCGCTCCTGCCAGTGCAGGGGTTATGACGTTCTTCACGCTCGAACCACCCGTTAAGTACCAAGTGAAGCCGAAAATTCCTGTTAAGGTATATCGTCTATCAATGTCAGAATTGCAAAAGGCGTGTTTTAATAAGTTTCCACTCGGCCTTGTTTATGGATGTTCCAAGACGCTCAAAGGGCCTGATCGATGCGCGGTATTCATCCCCAAAAGCCCCGTCGTTAACGTCGGGTTCCCTCTCCCGCCGATCCCCGTCATCACTCCATCCATGATCTTGAAGCATGAACTTGCTCATTGTGCTGGATGGCCGCGAACCCATCCGAGGCGATAAGATTACGACTTTGCTTCGGCGTGAAGGCTCGGTTCCACATGGTTCCGAGCCTTTTCTGTTTCAGGTCATATGTCCGTCGTTGCTACTAATATTTATTGACATAATGCAATTATTTAAATAAATAACCTTCGGACTAAGCCCTGCAGGCCCCAATTTGCAGGCAGAAATTGGAAAGAAGGAAAATGCAGTATTATTTCCCGCCGAAATTCGAATGGTCCTTCGACTATTTCAATGAGACTTCGGTCGTGCGCTCCGCCAAGGACGACACCCAGGCTGCTGTCGAGGCATGGCTTGCTGAAAATGGCCATGAGCAGACACTTTTCTACAAGTGGGTCGTCAGCCGCACACTCGGATTGATCGACGTCGATTATGACCATGGCGTTTTCTACTACATCCACTTGAACAGCTATCTGCGCGATACGGCGTATGCGGTCTGGAATTGCGTCGACGAACGCCTGCGGCTGGAAGGCGTGCCTGAGAAGGAACGCGGAAAGAAGACCGATGCGGCTCAGAAGGAATTTTTGGAATTCGCCAAGAATACGTTTCCTAGCAAAAAAGCAAAAGGAGGAAAGTGATATGAGTGAAGGGGCAATTCATTACCTCGGTGTCATCGGAATTATGGCGTGCGCGGCCGCGTTCATTTTTTTGAATCCAGTCAGCTCACGCAAAGAGCAGGGACAGCGCAACGCGGAACGAGAAGTATTGCTGGATGAACGCGAGGCTTTGATGAAAGAATATGCGAATCTGAGCAACGAGAGCTAACCGTGGAATTTCGCCTAGAAGGCGTTTCCTAATCGGCCAGCGAAGGATAAAAGGCAATAGGAGAACTCACATGCCTCTTTCTGAAAAACAGGCGTTTCCCGACTGGGCGAAAGATCTGGTTGATGCAGGTCTCGAAGGAACAGAACGATCCCACCGTGTCGCCGTGCTAACTTGCATCGCCAATGTGGCGCGATCTGGCGCATGGAAAGAAATCGACAGCGTGCTCACCGATGTTCCGATCTCAGCCCTTGCCGAGTCCTCGCTCGTGACTCTGCTACGCGGAACCTATCGCTTCAAAGAGAAGTTGGCTGGATGGGACGGCTTCCGAACCCGTGTAGCGGCCGAACTCCATGCACGTAAGGCCGACACCGCTCGGCTCATGTTTGGCATCTGACCAGCAGGGTCTTTTCGCCGAATTTTTGATGAATGCCAAATACGAACAGGGCGGTCTCCCGCCCTGTTTCGTTGCCATCAGTAATCGAGCAGCTCGCTCGTATCCAACAGATAGAGCGGATGTCCCGGAGATCCGTTGTTCGTGATCTTGAGCGCATGAAGCTTGAGGCCAGCGGCGCGAAGCGCGTCGGTAACAGCCTGTCCATGATGAGCCAGCTTCTTATGAAGCGATCCGTAGGCCATAACGATGATTTCTGCCTTTTTGGCTTGCTCGACGATGGTCCGCATGTTCTCGTCCGTGCACGGCACCACACCTGGCTCCAGCAACATCTTGGGGTGCGTGGCGCGGTAGTCCATGACATTGCACTTCACGTAGCGGCCGTAGCCCCAGCGACGCGTGAATTTCTGTTCCTTGAAGACGGTCGGATCATCGACGTCGATAGCTGCCGTGCTGGGGTTCATGCCAATCCAGAGCACGAAGCCTTCCTTTTCGGCACCGTCCCATTCGCGGGTCAGCAAGCGGCGATATTTGCCGCAGTCCGAGAACACGGCATCACCTCGAATTTCGTCCTTTACCTTCAGACGGACCTTGCCGCCTGGATCGTGCAAATCATGAGACATCCTTACTCCTCGGATTGGGGTTCGTTTAAAGCAAGCCTGCGGGCCTCGGCAATTGCATCGGAACCGACCAGAAACATCTCCGTGCCGTTCGGATTGATGTAGACGCGCTTACCGGAGGCAGCGACATTCCTGAGGGCCTGTAGGAGTTCTTCGTTGTGCGTCTTCAGGGCCGCGATCTCTCGGTCCTTGGCGTCGATCAGCTCTTCGGTGTCGTCAACGCAGCAAAGGCCCACGACTGCGTTGCCTTCGTCTTCCGCCTGCTCTTCGGCCTGGTCTCGATGAATGGACGCGTCGAGCATGATGCCGTTTCGGTCAACGTTCATCCATGCGATTACATTTGGCTTCGCTTGGGGGAGAGCTGAAGCCATTTATCGAACCCGCAAAATTCGGTCGATCTTGCCGAATTCGGATTCCAACTTCTTGAAGGCCTCCAGACCAGCCTCCAGACCAGCCTCCTGGCTTGTGCTGGTGATGCAGGTATGGCCAAATGCGGCCGCTAATAGATATGAATTCTCGGTTTTGTTATTCATGACGTCCATATTAAGGCCCTTTCGATAACTAATGATGGGCCAAAAATATGAAGCGGAAAAGCCAAAATTATTGCTTAAACGTGCGATATTCCGCATCAGGTCGCTTATCCACACGCCAGGCGTTCCGACCAACGTAATACGACGCCCGCTGTTTCAGCTTGCGCAACGTCGGCATCCGATAGAAACGATTGATCACGAGTTTGTAGAGAACGCTTTCGTCGTTCATCCAGTTGTCCGGATAAATGATTTCACCGCATCGGTCACGATGGTAAATACGGATTTCATCGTGACGACCCTTGTAATCATTGGAAAGCACGAGATCGGACATCTTGGAGATGTTGATGTGCTTGCAGCAGTCAATCCATTCGACTGTTTCGGCATCGATGACACGGTTTACGCGACCGTATACCACCCAAGCGACGTCTTTTTCGCAGACGATGTCATTGCGCTTCAATTTGGGTTTCATCGATCACCACTCCATTTTTTGCGAGTTGCGCAAGTAAGATTTCCTTTGGCATTTTCGGAACGGACCTAATTGTAGTCATTTCACCCATCCGTCGTCGCAATCGAAGCAGTAAAAACCATTCTGTCGCTCGCCTGCATTTTCCGAGTTTTCATACCACCAGCCACAAGTTACACAGGTGAAAATCTTGTCGTCAATGTTCAGGAGGAATTCCCGATTGTCCTCAAGATGCAGGAATTCCTCGCCCAAAACGTCGCTGATGCCCTGTTCAAGCGATTTGGTCGTGCCGCTCAGATGGTGAGCGACATCGTTTGCCTGCTTGCGCCAGAGATCGAGTTTGTCCGAAGTGGCGGTCATCTGCCACCTGGTGTCGGTGCAAATGATTGAGACTGGTGCTTGTAGCCGAGTTCGGTCAACTGATCCCAAGTGTGGTGCTGGCCGCGAATGATCATACCGTCGATGTTCTGCTCGGAGAACTCGATGGTCGTCAGAAACTTATCATTCGATGGCTGGTTGGTCAGAACGTAGTCGATCAGTTCAACGGTCGACGCCTTTTCCAGATCGGGGAAAATGCCCTTCTCGTTGGCGCGAACGGGGATGTCGTAGAACTCGTCCCAGATGGAGCCACTTGGATTCGCCGTGTTATCGTAGCGGAGGGAAACACGAACGCTAAATCCAGCAGCTTGCTCGCTGCCGTCATGCAGAACGTTGGTGAGCTTGGCCAAGCCTACGAAAAGTTTTGGTTTTTTGACTTCCATCATATCCTCGTTAAAAGTTCACTATTTCTTGCGACGTTTGATATAGAAATATTTAAAGAAAATCCACAACAAAATCCCCCGCCCCTTTATTTCCTCTCATTCCGAATTTTCGTTGTCGATAAGCAAGCCTTATAGAGGCGAATAAAATATGCCAATTTGCGTCATAATTAAATGACCTCTACAAATTTGCTCGGACAGTCAGATCAAATCGTCTTGAAAGAGGTTTTATGACAAACCACAGCGTCTACGATGCCCTGAACAAATTAGGAATCAACCTTCCTGAACCGCCACCGCCAGCCGCGAACTATGTCCCCGTCAAACGGGTTGGCAATCTGCTGTTCGTGTCAGGTCAGGCTCCGAGAGAAGGTCGGACCTATCTCTACACTGGCAAACTGGGGGATGACATTTCCATTGAAGTCGGACAGGAGGCGGCGCGACGTTGCGTCCTCAATGTGTTGGCGCAACTCGAAGCTTACACCGATGGAAACCTGCAGCGGATCGTGAGCTGTGTGAAGGTGAATGGGTACATCAATGCGACGCCGGACTTCACAGACCATCCAAAAGTGCTCAATGGTGCGTCTGACTTGCTGTGCGCCCTTCTAGGCGATGCTGGAGCACATGCGCGAACAGCCGTGGGATGCCCTTCGCTACCAGGCAACATTCCGGTTGAGGTCGAGGCCGTTTTCGAGATTGAGTGAGTGAAACAGAGAAGCCTGACGTAGAGCTACGTCAGGCTTCGTTCGTGTTGGACCTTCGAGGCCTTCTTCGATATCAGCCGAACTTCACGGCAGATGCTTCGTTCCCAAGCTTGAGGCCGAGTTCTTCCTGCATCGCTTTCACATGCTTGGCGATGATGTCGGCCGCCTCGACAGGCAGGTCGCCGACATCGGCTGCAGCGCCATCATAGGTCCCGTTCTTGGTCAGCCAGCTGGCAATCTCGTTGCGTGCGTACTCAGCCGCCATCTGGAGGCTCTTGTATGGCTCTACCGGACGGTTTTTAAGGCCGTAGGTGGTCGCATCATAGTGATTAAAACCCATGGTCAGGAACAGCTCTTCAATGAAGGCTTCGTACTCGGCGACGGTTGCATCCTTGCCAAGAGCAATATGTGAAGACAGTGTCTGTTCGTCGTTTTCACCACGATGGAACTGGACCTCGCAATCGTAGGACAATCCAGGAGCAACGCCCTTCAGATTGCTCATGTCGTATTCGAAGAAGTTGATGAAATAGCGAGTGCCGTTCTCGTCATCTACACGCTTCTGCCACAGGGCGATGCAGTAGTCGTTTTTTAGAAAATTATTTCCCTTGGCATCAATGCGCTTGTAGCCAGCTTCCAGCAGGTCCTTGCCCTTCATATCGTTCTCCTTAATTGTTTCGATTTAATACCGCCGAATAATCGCAAAATCAATAGGAATAATTCGATTTGCTACAATGCATTTCCGAATTATCATTATTTAAACCATATTCTTAAGGGCTGAAAAATGAAAATTTCCTGCATGTTGGCATTCGCATTGATAATCGGCGTGTCGACTTCCCCTATCGCAGCTAAAGAGGCTACGCCGTCAAACAAGCATGGTTATGTCTCTTCCAAACATCAGAAGTCACAACCGCCGAAGTCGAAGACCCCTGCCCGCTCCGAAAAGAAGCTGGAGCGGAAGCCGGATGGAACGCTTGGTTATCGATATACTTGCTCGCCGAGCGGCTTCGGACAGATGGGCAAGTGCTGGTAATCAATCAGGAGCGGCGATCCCTCGTCGCCGTTTCATAGATAGCCAGTGCGTTGCAGCTTCGTTCAAGCTCACCAGATCGAGTGCGTCCTGCTCTTTACGTGCCATCGGCCATCTCCGCTTCTTCCTGGCTTTCGACAACGGCATCCGAGATCAGACGCATGGTCTCGATGGTGTTCTCATTTATTTCGGAATAGGTGTGGATCGAGTTGGAAGCCTTGATCAGAGTTTCTCGCTGATCGCGGATCATTTGACGGAGTGCGGATACCTTGCGCTTGCACATCGTCAGTTGGTCTTCATAGACGACGCTGTCCATCTTGCCGTCAGCAATTGCGCCTAGAAAGCGGCCATTGTCGCGACATTCTTTGGCGGTATCGCGCATAACCTCCTGATAGATCGTCCCGTCGAATGTCGTATTCGTCTCAAGGAAGATGATCATCAGCATATAGTCATGGGCCGCAGCCGAGCAGAATTTGCGCGCTACGTCACGTTCCGTCGTTAGCTGGCGGATCATCAGCAGAGCTTCTGCCATGTTCTGTGGTGTCGGCACGTCAGGGGGATAGACAGCAGGGTCGCTCTGGGCTTCTGGATGATCAGGATCGCACTCATCGTACATGTGTAGATCGAGATCGACAGCCAGCACGCTTGCGGCCATCCGTGAAGCCGGATCTTGGAGTTGAGTAGCCCGCATCTGCAGGAACGAACAAGCGCGTAGCGCTGCGTTGCGAAAGCCTTCGACGTAATCGATTGTTCTGGTCATAATTCCCCTTGCTTTCAGATATCCGACCCAGCTTTTGTGACCGGATAATTCACGGGACCTTTTCGGCGCAGGGCATCGATGATTGTCTGTGCAACGGGCCGCCATTCGTCATTGGTCATCAGCTTCGGCCGCCGAGCGATAACATACAGTCCAGTGAATGAAGGCACGAGCATATTGCGAACCGCTAGAAACGCATCGTCCTCGTGCTCGATCAGATGGACTTCCGTGCGTTCAAACGCGAAGAACTCATGGTTCTTGAGTGCATCGATCTTTTCACAAATTTCACGAGCGGCATTTGCGCGCCAGAAGTCCGTGTCAGGGTCACCTTTCACCGTAGGCTTGATGATCTCATCGCAAATTGCCTGGACGCCTTCCAGAATGCGATTGCGGGTCACTGGAGCGCGATAGACGGGGTATTCATACAACTCTGTCTTGCGGTCGCTGATGAACACGGACTCGCTCCATGGGTGGTCGGGGTCAGAACCGCATTCGTCCTCTGCAGAAACGTAGCCGATCAGGGTTTCCTTGTCGAATTCATGCGCGGCAAGTGCCTCTCTAAGCACCTTGAGTTCCGTCTCACCAGTCAATGCCTCAATGACCTTGTCGAGAGCGCCACTAGCGACGCCAAGTCTGGCATTGCCGTGAAGCAGAAGCTCTTGAACATCGACAGGGACATTGGCCGCTGCCAAGGCGCTGAGCGCAATTGTTCTCAGATCGGAATTACTCATGGCGGCTCCTTTAGTTGTCTACCAATCTCTTGCCATCGCAGGCGATGTAGAGGGCGTCTGGATAGATTTCGTATCGCTTCATCAGCGTCTTCAAGCGAATGCCATACGAAATAATGTGGCACTCGGTTTTGCCAGGGGGGACACCCGAAGCGATATCATCAGCGAGGAACAATTCCTGCTTATAGAAGACGCTCCAGATATGATTGAACAGCGATGGCGCAACACGGAAATAAAGGCTCTCGGTAGCGCAATTCACCATTTCACAGCCACGGATCGACCAGATGTTATCGTCGGGATAAATTTCCTCAGCGTGGAAGAGGTACACGCGTTCGCTGCGATATGTGGTCAAAAACATCGCAGTCTGGAACGACAGAGTGATAAATGTGGGGATCATGAACAGCACCAATAAGGTGATGGTGGTCATAATCCCTGCGCGCTTGTAAACGAACCCGCCATATTTATCGTAGGTATAAGTGTTCCATTTGGCTTTGTACCAATGGAAGAGACGGCCAAGAATTTTCATCAACAGTCGTCGCGGTGGGCCGAGAACCCGATCCCACACGAAATGCAATCCAGCCAGAAACTGGATAATAAACCGACTGTTCGCCAGGAACTTTTTGATCTCTTCCATATTATCCTCTGCCTCGCTCTAACTATGAAGCGTCAGGCTTTATAACGTGACGCTTCATTTGTCGACTTTATTGTTTAAATTCTACAACAAAGTTCTTGGTTTCGGCGTTAAATGTCACGTCGAAAGTGCCAGTCTGTTCTGGGTTTTCCAGAATATGATTGACAATAATCGGACGAAGATTTGCCTTGATGTAACCAGGCAAGCCGCGTGCGCCTCTCGTCGGATCATAATGACATTCACAGAACTGCGTGATCGTCTCATCAGTGATGCTAATCACCAGACCGCGCTTTTCGTATGCCTTATTAAGCTTGGAAATTTCCCGCTTGATGATCTTCTTGATGTTATCAATACCAAGACGATTGAAGTGCAGAATGTTTTCGCGGCCATTGAAGCGATTGAGCAGCTCCGAACGGTACGTTTTATTCAGCTCTTCAGTTGCATATGCCTGAGCCTGTTCGTCCGTGAGATTGACGTCGAGATAATACGGCTGGCCGATATTCGAAGTCATAATGATGATAACTTCGCTGAAATCGACAGTGCGGCCGATATTGTCCGTCAATCGTCCGTCAGACAGAATCTGAAGGAAAACGTTGAAGACGTCAGGGTGAGCCTTTTCGATTTCGTCGAACAGGTAAATCCCGACAGGCTTCTTTCTCACCGTATTGGTCAGAATGCCGCCCGCTTCGAAACCTTCATAGCCTGGAGGTGCGCCGATAAGCTTCGCAACGGCATGCTTTTCCATGTACTCGGACATGTCGAAGCGAACCAGTGCGGATTCATCACCGACCACATACTGCGCCAAAGCCTTGGCGATTTCGGTCTTGCCGACGCCGGACGGGCCAAGGAGCAGGTAGCTCGCGGCCGGACCAGATTCATCCAGGTCATCAATCTTGGCGACCTTGATCGAATTGGCGATATGCTTGACGGCATGATCCTGACCGAAAATTCGCGAGAGCAAATTGCTTTCGAGATTTCGCAAGTTTTCCATTTCGTTGGCATCGAGCTTGTCAGCTGCAATCCCAGAAATCTTGCTGAACTCGCTGACGACCGCCTTGCTGTCGAGAAGCAAATCACGATTGGCAATCGAAACCAGCTCGTTGTGCCGTTCCCGATTTGCGGCGACCTCTGCCTCAATCGCACGAATATTCGTATTGATTTTGGCAACTTCAGGCGAATCAAGACCCGAACCAGCAAGCTGGGCAAACGACTGAGGTGCTGCGGGCATCTCAGGTTCTGGCTGCTTCTTCTTGCGAGCGGTTTCCAGCTCGTCATGAAGCTTGAACAGAAGCTCTTCGCCATCGCGCTGAGACTTGTAGGTCTTGCGAATTTCGGTCTGCAGGACGTCCCAATCCTTCGAGAACTGAAGATGCTTGCTTTGCAACTCAAGGCTCTTCGCCCTGTCGGTTTCGTTCTGGATGTCCAGTTCCAGCTTTGCCAGAATTGGATGCTTGCGATGAGACTGCTGGCGATAGCTCGAAAGCGCACGGTCGAGCAGCGAGATAGCTCGTGCAGGCTGTGCGCCACCAAGACCCATGCTGTCACGATATTTGCTGGTCAGCTTGATCGCTTCCAGGATCGCGCTGTCATCGATCTTGACCTTGTGGAAATCGCTCAGTCCGATTGAGACCTCACTGACGATCTCCTGCAGGATCGTGCCAACAGGTTCCCGCACGTCATAGAGGGTGTAGGCCTCTGCGACGTCAGAATGCCATTTAAGCACCTGTGTCAGCTGCTCATCACGGACCTCAAGGATGACTTGCGTCTTGTGCTTGCGGACGAGGAGATTGAGCGCATTGATGAAGTGCGGGTTGCCAGTGTTACGCGCCGCTTCGATGAAGTTGAACGTATTTTCGATAATCAGCACGGATTCCGTCGTCGCTTCCAGCTGACGAAGAATCTTTTGGAAGTCGGAATTGATTTCAGCGCCGTCACCGCTGGCAAAGAGAGAGTCAGTGTCGAGCCAAAAGAGCCTCTTGGATACGATGTCGAATGGAGCTTCGGGATCGCTCTTAGAGGCCTGAAGGCCAAGCATCAGTGCCGAGGTCCCTACTCCTGCTGGGCCTACCAGCAGGAGAGAGTTCGACGTCTTGCGCATCAGGATTGACGAGATGCGTTCGAGATCAGCATCACGCCCCTTCAGCTTGAAGTTCGTGAAGTCAGCCAGATATTCACTGCCGCGAACTGTATGTTTCATTATACCCCCGAAATGTTGAATGGCGAGGTCGCGCCAGTGCTCTTAGGCTTTTCAGCCTTCGACTTGTCGTTGCTGACGACATCAGCGGCCACACCGACGAATTCGCGGGTGTCGTCCTGAACGTCGCGCGACAGATCTTCCAATGCAGCCAGATTGTGCCGCATATCCGCAAGCGCACCGCGACTGATCTCGGTTGCTTCACGTTGAGTGTCACCGAATTCCATCAGCGTCTTCAGCTGGGCTTCGAGGTCGCTGTTGACTTCATCGCGGGAGGTCGCAATGCGGATTGCTTCCTTCTGTGCGATTGCATTGGTCACACGAGCCATTTCGCTAAGCGTGCTTGCCGCCATCGCCTGAGCTTCATTGATGCCTGCCGCGTTAACGGCGGTAAGCACAGTGCTAAGCTGGCTGGCGACGCTGGAAATGCCGCGAGAGTGCATTGCGCGAGCCGATTCAACCTGCTTCTTGGTCGCGGCCTGCATGTTGCGAATCTTGATCGCTTCGGTCGTCAGTTCGCCGTACGACTGCATCGTATCAACAGCCGCAGTCGACAAGACGTCGATGTGCTCGTCGATATCCTGACGAAGCGTTTCGAGCCGCATCTTTTCGATCAGATTTGCGTCTTCCGGAATCTTTGAATATTCCTCACGCTTCTTCTGGTTGGCATTTTCGGCAGCCTTGGTGGCTTCGTTGAGAACAGCGGTGATCTGGATCATGCTGGTGTTGTTGTCACTAAGACCGTCGATCTGGGTAACCATCTTGTCCAGATGCGTGCGAATGGAGCCAAAGCGTTCCTTGCCGGACTCGACGAACTTGAGCGCAGCGGCCACCATGTCAGCCTGCCGCTGAGTGTGCTGTTCACTGGTCAGATCGAGAAGCTCACGAAGCTTGCCGATTTCGAATGAGTCAGGGCGGTTTTCATTGCGCTCAGCAATCTCGGCATCGAGCTTGTTCAGCTGATCACGAACGGCTTCAACGTCCTGGTGAAGCTTGACGATCTCCTGACGGCGATCCTCCATCAGCTTTTCGTTGACCTTGATCTGGGTCATGGAAGCGGCCTTGATCTGGCCATAGCCGAAAAAGCCCTTGTCCTGTGCGAGAGCGACATTGTTGACCTCAAGATCCTTGATGGAGGCTTCCGCCTGACGGATCGAATTCAAGATGCCAGCGATCTTGCTGTCGAGTTCGTCCTTCTGCACCTTGATGTTGGCTTCCCATTCCTGGTCTTCCCGAATCTGATCGAGAACCGCCCGCGTCTTGCCGTCGACACGAAGCTTGTAAAGCGCGTCGATAATTTCGTTCAGCGGACGAATCTTGTTGAAGAAATCTTCAAGGTCGTCGTTGAGCTGACCATAGTTCTTCTGAAGTTCAGCAAAAACCTCGGTGTCAGTCAGCTTGATACGGTCCTTGGACATCTTTTCGGAAACCGCATTCATATACTCCTTGAACGAGTCGAACTCCTTCAGGCGCGTGCGGTTTTCTTCCTTATTTTCCGTGAATTCCAGCGCCTTGGCAGCATTTTCCATTTTCTGCTCAGGGCTGAATTCAGGATTAAAGATAATCTTGAAGAACGTATTTTCCTGAATATTGGCCAGCGGGCCTTCTTCAGTCGCCGTGCGGCTGCGGAAACGCACGCGCTCGGACGGGGTTTCGCTCTGTGTCGTGGACAGTTTGGGGCTGAATGCTTCACTCATCTAAGGTTCCTTTCCTTTGTTTGCGGTTATCGACGCCAAAATCCGATTTAAGAGCGGCATCGATAATGTTGGTTGTATGTGGTATTAAATAGATATGCTTGTCAACATATTTAACGCGTTTTATTGGCTCAATCGCCAATAAATCTGTCATTCCCGTTTTGAGAATTCTCATGACTGGGGCCAACGTCGGCAGCCATGGAAATTAGATTCGTCAGCGTATCAATGTGCGCCAACGATTGATTCAGGGATATTCAGCTTTCAAGCGTCGTGCTTATTTCTGAAATTTCGGGGAGACGACAGGCAACAGGAAAGCCATAACCAGAGCGGCGGCCATGACAACACCGATGGTCATGCCAGAGGAAATTTCTGTCTTCGGCTCAAGTCTTTTTTCAAGACCCTTTACCGTTCGAACGACGCCCTGATGTTTAGGCTTAAGGCACGCAATGGCAGGTGGCTCGGGGTCCGATCTGTCATGGTTTGTTGGATTGTAGATGTTCAGCGGATGCCACATGTGCGTAGGGCTGTAAATCTCATTCAGCATGAGCGCTCTCCTTTGCTTTCAGGATCGCGATGCAGGACGCGATTGCGGAGTTTGCAGCTGTTCCGTCGCCTGTCACGACATCATGTTCGAAACGGTTCAATGCGACGCCAGAATTTCCAGCCTCTGGATAATCATGAATGGTGAAAACAGCCTTCGGATAGCTCTCGCGGCTGAGCTTGATGATGGCGTTCAAATTGTCAGTAACCAGCGGAACCTTGCGGGCAAAGCCGTTGAAGGCTTCGTGCAACTCAAGTCGCTCTACCGTTTCGGCCTCGATTTCATTGGTCAATTGCACGACAGCAAACGAATGTTTCGCCATTGGCACAAGCGGAGCACCCCAGACCCAGACATCGCCACTTTTATGCGGAGCGAGCGCGTTCAGAACCTCAAGATCGATTTCTCGATCAGGTCCTTCCAGGTTCTCAAGCTTTTTGATCAGTTCGCAATATTTTCCCATCGATACCCCAAGAATGCGATCTCTGACCGCCCTGCCCTATTGCGCTATTTAAAAATTGTTGTCAATAAATTTGCTACTTGAATCTATTGAATTTCGAATAAATATGTTGAATAGCTCTGAAATGTGGATATAAGTCAGGCAACTGAAAGGGTTATTTTCATGCTGATGTCTCCTACCAATACGACATCCGTGCCTTTTTCCCGCGCAGTCGCATTGAAGCTGCAGGAGTGCGACATCACATCCACCTTCGCTGAGGCAGGCTCCTATTTTGTAGCGGGCTTCAAGGACGGCAATCGTCTGGTCTACGCGCACTTCGCTGACAAGGCGTCGTACAACCGCTATTGCGGCCATGAGCCGGAACTGTCGCCGCAGGAACAATACGAGGCCTACAGGAACTACGAACGCAAACTGGAAGCCTGACGCCTATGAGATGGCTTGGGGGCATCTCCGCTAAGTCTCTCGCTTAGTCAGCTCCTGCATCGCCCATTCAAGAGCCATTTCATAATCCTCGGCGGAGGGTGAACCATCGTCCTGGCTGATATCGATCTCGCCTGCCAGTCGCGATGTGAGCGCCTCGATGATGGCCTCCAGCCGTTTCTTTGTTAGCCGAACTCGCATGGTCTTCTCCTTGGTTGCCTCTTACTAAGGCTAAGCAGGAGGCAAAATGTGCGGTTCGGCTGCAAATTTATATCAGGTGTGGCTTTCGTCTGCTTCAACCATAGTTGGTAAAAGGCCTCCGCCTCCTGCTTTCGAGGAGCGCAATAAGGGAACCACCATGACGACTGAACGGACACCATTCTATAAACGCACGCTGGACAGTTTTGCCGATCACATCATTACGCGCCAGAGACAGCGCAAGGATGGGAATTGGCATGCCGTCCTGGATTGCAGCTTTGATGATCAGGTTTCAGATCCTGATTTCAGTCCATATGGCTACGGCGCAACTCGTGAGCAGGCGGCCGAGCGCTGCGCACATGCTATCCGGCAGGATGCGATTGGTATCGGAAAGTTCGCTCCGCATTCGGTTCTGAAAGACGGCTATGACTTGCATTTCCGCCTCATGCGGCACTGGGAAAAGAAGGAGCGCCTGGAAGCTGCTGGTGTCGACCTGGTGGAAGCCACTTCTCGCGCTCATGACGCCTTTGCAGTCTGGAACCTGAACGGTGAGTGGCTTAACAAGGTGAAGCAAACAAGGACTTTCGATTTTGACGTCCAGCTCGCCATCGCTGAGATGATGGTTCAGCTTCGCGAATACGCTTCCCTCGATCCAGACGAAGCCAAAATCAAGGCTGTCACTGAATTCAAAGCCAAGTTCGCAAATGAAGTCGGCTGGCGAGTTCGAGCTACCGACGAAACGTGGGCAGAACTCGATAGGCAGTTCGATGAAGCCATCCAGACATTGGATTACCTGGCCGCGCCAGGCTGGTAGCTCGAACTCAACCCTTGTCAGCTACGGCTTCTTCTTCCGCCTTTTCACGGTCGAGTGCCGCTACCAGATCGCTCAGGAGGTTTGGATTGCCGCTGACGCGAACGCCAGGCCAGTTTGAAGCCACAAACTTGCCGTCCTTGAACTCGCCCTCGATCTCATCGAGGACGGTTCCTGTGTTTTGAAAGGGACGTTCAGCCATCTCAGTTCATATCCTTGAAGCGGTTGATCTCGTGAAGGGCATCTGCTTCCGTCTCGATCCCGTCCCAGAAGCAGGCTTCTTCGGCGTCGCTGGCCACCTTGTAGTCCGACCACTTCGGATCGCCATTACGTGCGCGGTGGTTTTCGCTAATGTACCCATCATGAGCTGCTGACCAGTTCCAGCCCAGCGCTGCAGCTGCCTGCTTGTACATTTCGTTGCGAGCCGCAGAAAGGCTGGCTCCATCGTTCGGTTCAGAGGATGCGTGTGGAATCATGATTGCTCCCGTCGTTGTGCAACTGCATATCGAAATTGAGAATTATTCGCAATGAAAAAGCGCTGCCGAAGCAACGCTTTTTCATTATATCATCATCAATTCAGTGCGCCTTGCCCTACATCGAAGGCCCTGCTTCCTTATCGTGATCTGGCTTGTTTCATAATTCATTTTCGAACTATGTCCCCACCGCCATTGAGGGGATCTAAATTTGCCACTGACTTGCTATGAAGCACCTCAATGACGCATCTGCACCATGCTTTGAGGCATAGAACAGATATTCTACGCATTAAACGGACAATGCATTATGCATATTAGTATGCCCTTGATAATCCACTCATTGTAGCCACGTCTCTGCAACGAACGAACCATCTGCGGTTCTTGGTCGAGCAGCTATCAAACATACTGTGCAAATAAGACACATTTGTTTAATGCTGTTCACCAACATGGCCTTATTTAAAATGATGTCAACTTATTTCTTTCTGTTTATAAATTTTTTAACAGCGCAATTAAAGCCATCAACCTGATGGGCGAATTATGAAACAAGCCAATCATATTTCGGATCATTGTGCTTCAGCCAGTAATCACGAGCCATCTCACCAATCTTGGGGTCATCGAATTTGACGACTGAATGACTTGTCCCAAAGCAGTAGTCGCCATAGCCATCCCGAATTGATTCAAGCGCGTCCAATTGCGGCCAGTGGTATTGTCCCGTCGTTAGGCGGGGATTCTTCATGTACTGGATGTCGCCAACCAGGATGTAGAAGTCGATCTCTTCCTTCGTGGATGCAAATGCCATTTCTTCACCGTGCGCTCTCTTCCAGACATTGCCGCGCTCGACGAGTGTAAGAGAACCTTCACGACGATGAGAGTAACCGTTTCCATCTGTTCCACAGGCGTAGATTGGCATAGGGGTCACGCCATCGTTGCAAAATTCGCCAATCTGGTCATACCAGATGTGCTGGATTTTGAAGATTTCACCTTCCTCGTCCATAACGATGTCCATTTCCCAGAACTTCGTATCCGGCAAATCGCCAATGCGACGCTCTTCCTTGCTTCTCTTGTCCATCATTTCGGATACGCCGTCGATAGCGGCAAGCGAAGGCGTCCAGATTTGGAAGCGGGTGCCTTTGTCGTTCTCGACGAGGGCGTAACTGTCGTTTTCATAGAGGCCGCCCTTATCGTGACCGCAGGTGCGGCCGTAGTGAATCTGCGAGTATTCGACGACTTTTACGACGCTGCCGTGCTGAATACCCTTGTTTGCCCAACCTCGTTCGCCCTTGTCGAGATCGATTTTAACCGTGGTGCCTACTACCGGAATTTTCCCCATTGCCCTCCCCTGAAATCTGTCGATGCCATATCGATTGTGTTGGGTTTCTTTTTGCACGTTTTAAGGCTTGAAACAACGACTATTCCTGCCAGAATTCTAGATAAGAGGGATAATTTTCGATTTTGAAAGGGAATAATATGGGCGAGGCAAAACGCCGGAAGGAACTTGGCCTTCCACCGAAAACACTCAAGCTCACCGATGAGGACAAGCTAGCGCTTGCTGCGCGTTACGGCACGGCAAGACTGGCTTTCATGGAGTGGCCCGCACCCTTTCCTGAGGGGCATTCCTATAATCACGAGCTTGCTGTTCGTATCGAGAAGGACTTCAAGCCAGGAAATTGGGCAATGTCGCGAAGCGCTCCGAACGATATCGCCTGCCTGGTAGCACGTCGTGAGCAATACGAGGTCAAGCGCTATGATCTCGAACCTAAGGTGTATGACGCCATGGACGAGCTTTTAACTGCACATCCTGATATGATTGTTCTACGCCGACTCGATGGATTGGTGACCCTCGTTAAAGTCCAGACTGACGTAGATCGCATCCTTCAGCGATAATTCACAAAAGAGAGCGTCAGAGAATTATTCTGGTGCTCTTTTTTTTAATTCCCCTTGCCTAATGAGAACAAAACGGGTACATCACATCGCCTAAGATAAGAAAGGCGGTCAGAATGGCAAAAGCTTCACTCAAGCTTGTAGAGGACAACACCAACAAGGCGAAGGCGCTCGATGCCGCGCTGTCACAGATTGAGCGTGCATATGGCAAAGGCTCGATCATGCGATTGGGGCAGAACGATCAGGTCGTCGAGACCGAGGTCGTTTCGACAGGATCTCTGTCTCTCGATATCGCGCTTGGTATTGGTGGCCTTCCGAAAGGACGCATTGTCGAAATCTACGGGCCTGAAAGCTCGGGCAAGACGACTGTGGCTCTGCAGGTGATTGCCGAGGCTCAGAAGTCTGGAGGCATCTGCGCCTTTGTAGACGCCGAGCATGCTCTTGATCCTGTCTATGCACGGAAGCTCGGCGTCAATCTGGATGATCTGCTGATCTCTCAGCCTGACACTGGCGAGCAGGCTCTGGAAATCACAGACACGCTCGTTCGCTCAGGCGCTGTTGACGTCCTGGTCGTTGACTCGGTCGCGGCTCTTACGCCACGGGCAGAAATCGAAGGGGAGATGGGCGATTCACTCCCCGGCCTGCAGGCTCGCCTTATGTCTCAGGCGCTGCGCAAGCTGACTGCCACGATCTCACGGTCGAACACGCTCGTGATCTTCATCAACCAGATTCGCATGAAGATTGGGGTCATGTATGGCTCTCCGGAGACCACGACAGGCGGCAACGCTCTCAAGTTCTATGCGTCCGTGCGCTTGGACATCCGTCGCATCGGCTCCGTCAAGGACCGTGATGAAGTCGTCGGCAACCAGACCAAGGTCAAGGTCGTCAAGAACAAGATGGCACCACCTTTCAAGCAGGTGGAATTCGACATCATGTACGGCGAAGGCGTCTCCAAGACGGGTGAGATCATCGACCTCGGCGTGAAGGCTGGCGTCGTTGAAAAGTCTGGAGCGTGGTTCTCCTATAACTCCATGCGGCTCGGACAGGGGCGTGAGAACGCCAAGCAGTTCCTGAAGGACAACCCTGACCTCTGCAACGAGATCGAAGCCAAGTTGCGCCAGGATGCGGGGCTGATCGCTGAACAGTTGCTCGACAATGGCGGCCCTGAGGGGAGCGAAGGCGACGATATCGAGCCGAACGACGACTAAGGCTTCACTACATTGAGATGACGAAGGCAGGCTGAGAGATCGAGCCTGCCTTTACCTTTTTGCAGTAGGAACTATTTCGTGTAGTTTCTCGGGTAAAGGAGCGATGAGATGCCTTTGAAAAGACGGCCGAAGGACAGATATTCGGATGAGTTTGCAAGGGCCATTGTTCTTAACGGATTTCGAGACACAGTCCTTGAAAACATCCACTCAGGGGAGGACCCTGTTTCTCGCACTGGTGATTTTTCGGACGTAAAGGTTGTCACACCCGATGGCGAAATCCCATGGACGAAAGTTTCTCGCATTACCCAAGCTGAGATGAAGGAACTAATAATCGAAGCATTCAATGTCACGTACACTGCATTGACCAACATGACGAACATCCCGTTCGTCGAAGGGTTTGCAAAATCAGCTATGAATGAAACTCGTTCATGGAATCCTCCAGAGATAGACGAGGCCCTGATCGCTCGATTTGAAGCAGTGGGCAGAAAGATCCTGTCAGGAAGATGAGTTCCCGCAACGCTGTCGACCAAGCGTGTCACTTTCATAAATGTACGTCAGTTCCTACCTGAATTTGGGAAGTGTGAAATCTTCTGACTGCCCATCGTTCGCATTCTCGCGAGTTGCAACCACTCTTGGCTGGTTCAGCCACTCGTCATACGGATATTTTTTGCCATCCAAAAAATAGAGTTTGTCTTCCTTGGTGACGACGGCGGGGCCAAGATGATTATCGACCTTGTTGTAGAGGCCATATCTTGCGTCCCAAGCTCGAACGAACAATGCGCCTTCTCTCCCTGAGATAGTCACGCAGTGTGTTTCAGGGTCGTGATTGGGTATCTCCTCGATGGTCGGTGTTCTATACGGCTTCTTGTCTGGTAGCGTGTCTAGAAACGATTTTACGTTAGCGACAATTTCGCTCCTTTCGGTGGTTTCAGAAACCAGACGCAGGAGATTCTCTTTTTCGAATGGCCGCGTTTCGTGACACGAGGTAAGCCATCCTCGGTCCTTTTCCACCAGTCGGATCAGCTTTGAAACGGCCATGTCTTCTACGGAAGGAGCGATAATAGTCACCGTCTTGCCGTAGGAGGCTACGTCGCGAAAAACTGCCCGCTTGCTCCAATCCTTGTGCAAGACAGCTGTGGAGCTATCTACGCCGTCGATATAGAAACCATGCGTTTCCGAGAATGAAGAAAGCGCTCCAAAGATCGCTGCGATTTCCTCTGAAGCTTCAAGGCCTTCATTGGCAGGGAGAGCTTCCCACTGCTTGAAATTGGCGGGATACGCGTCAATCTCATTGGACGTTCTCATTAGAACGGGTGCTTCTGGCCAGCCGACCAAGACAGATTGGCTTCCGACTACCACGACCAAGTCGGTCTTAAAGTGCTCGCCGAGAGCACGTCCCACACGATCTAAGTCTACCTGGGTCCGAACCGATGATCGTGACATAATTTATCTCCCTCAAGTCGATTGAGTCTATCCTCAACCAGTCGCTTTGCCGCCTTCCATATTCTTCGACGGTAGGCTTCGGAATCGAACGGTGGGAATGACATCGTGTTAAAGGGGGATGATATTCTTAATCTGTAATTGTCTTCGTCTCTCGACGTAAGCTCTTTTTGGATATCAAAGATTGAGTCTTTTGAGAGGATTTCTTTCCACTCAAGTATGAAGTCAACCTCGCCATGCTTTTCTTCCATGGTTGATATCTTTTTACGAGCTTTTTCAAGCAATGAAGGGTCAAGCTTAATCAGCCGCGCAATAATCCTGTGCGCGGCCAACTTGAACTCCTCATTGATAAGGTCGACTTTGGTCATGTTTTTCAAAGGCTCGTTTCGGTTAATGTAGTAGGGCCGCCGTGTAAAAGCAACACGATAGCCCGTCCTATGCATCCTTTGACTGCCCTGTCTAAAATGGTCGGCTTGTCCCAGTTTCAATCCACGCTCACGTGAATGAGCGACCTTTAGTCCATTAATTGACCGGAATCGGCAATGCGGAGCCAGTCGGCTTCGTCTTCTGCTTGGCCCTGATCTTTTCTTTGATCTCCGGCTGTGAGATTCGGCGAAGTTCGGTTTCTCCCGCCTCGGCCATGCTGAGTCCATGAGCGTAGCTAAGCGAGGCCAGCGTCACGATTGTGCCACCGAGTTCCTGATTAGGCTCACCGATATCACGGCTGAAGACATATTCGACCAGCGCATGAGCGCGGTCGGCCGAGTAGCCAAGCGACTGTGCCAGTTCGATGGCCTCTTCCATGAAGCGGTCAATGCGCTCGATCTTGTCATGCGCAATCCTGTGGCCGAAGCAGTCTTCGAGCCAGGCACCAACGCGCTTCTGATAGGTGACGAACGTATTCCACGCAGGCAGCGGCAGTTCGTTGCCTGAACGAGGGATAGACCGCTTCAAAGGATCATTCGCGATTGCCTCAAAGCCACGAGCGAGCGCTTCATCAAGCGAGAAACGGCTGGAGGCAATGAATTCATCGGTGCGACTGGATGGTTGTGGCTCCCATTCCCATTCACCGTTCTTGTTCAGGACGGAAGAACCGTTCGACACGCACCAGAGATTGTCTCCGCGATGGACGACTTCGATGTGGTCATAGCCATGAGTCCGCCGCTTGCTGTCGTCGGTGATGGTGAAGGCTTCAGCCATCGACACGAGCTGGCGTAGACGCTCATTTTCGGTTCTGAGTTCGTCGTAAAGTTTGAGGACCTCAAGCGTGTCGATGTCTTCGTGGCCAAGTTTTCTGCGAGCAACATGTAAACTCACCAGATATTCGAGGGCTTCATTGTTGATATCCTCGATCTCGGCCTTGTCCTTCTCGGCAGCAGTCGCACGCGCCTCTGCGGCTTCCAGAGCTTTCTTCAGCTCCTCGACCTCAAGTTCCAGCTTGGTTGCCTTATCCGATGCGGTGATGCGAGCATCCTCGGCCTTGTTCTCGCGAATACGAGCTTCTGCGGCGTGCTGTCGCGCTGCATCGCGCTCTGTTTCAAGCTTTACGAGCAGCTCGCGGACGGAATTGCCATAGACTGGATATAAGTCCTCTTGAGAGTTCGTATCCAGCTTGCGGGTTAGGCTGATCTCGATTGTTGGGTCGTTCTCGGCCGTGGCGAGGCAATAAGTGGCCGATTCACCCAAATAGCCCAGGCATCTATAAGCGAGTTGCTGTTCCAGTTCATCGGACAAACCGCAATCAGGACAAGGTTCTTCCCAGACATCAACATCGGCCGCGCCGACACGGTACATGCCGCCAATAACGCCATGATCCTTACAGTTCTTGCATTTAAATTCGGTCGTATCCGTCATTTTCTAGATCCTTCTGCTTTTTTAATTTCCGCCACGAAGGACGTTGTCGGGTGGAAGAATTGGTTCGCCAGCGACCGGAATGCACATGCTATTCACTCCCACATCGAAGATAATAGGATCAACAGGAAGTGCCCTAGCGGCATTAATAATTATTGAGTGAGAAAATCCTGCTGTCTATCAATATGTGTCAATAATGGGATGGCATATCTAGCAAGCAGGTGCTTGCCCCCAGCGAGGTTTTCGAGCTTGCTCCCACGCCTTCGTTCCTTCATCGAAGAAAGTCGGTTTTGCAAAGATGTGTTGAACGTTCCAACAACTGAGATCGCCATTGAATAGCGTTGCGTAGGAAAACATGGTGTTCATATCTGTTACTCTAGATACATCCCAAGAGTTGATATTTTGATTGAACTCTGATGCATAGTAGAACATCGAACGCATGTTTGTTGCATTTGAGGTATTCCAGTCCTCAAGAGATTGGTTGAACGATATAGCTGAATTGAACATGTTACTCATATTCGTTACGCTCGAAGTGTTCCAAGAACCGATGTTCTGATTGAATGATATTGCGAAATTGAACAGATCACTCATGTTCCTTACCTTTGACGTGTCCCAACTACCGATGGGCTGGTTAAAGGAAGTAGCAGAAGCAAACATGTAGCTCATGTTTATTACATTCGACGTGTCCCAGGAATTGATGTTTTGGTTAAATGCCGAGGCAGTATAGAACATCATGCTCATGTCTCTTGCATTTGAAGTATCCCAGTAGGATATGTCTCCGTTGAAATCAGTTCCGAAGAACAGCATAGAAAAATCTTCAACCTGCCCTGTGAAGACGTTGTGTTCACCATTCGCGAGTGTGAATGAGATTCCTTCTCGTGCAATCTGATATCCGTTGGAGACAGCTGCGATCAGCATCTCCTTATCGACTATCAGCATGCCCTTACATTCAGGATGAGTCCCAACTTTGCCTATGCTACTCGGGTCATAACAGGCCACCTGGGGAGCATTAATAGATATATCATATGTCCTGCTGACGGGGGATGCCGCCGATTTATGCGATGCGGTGATCGTTGTTGAAACGGATCCCTCTTGGGTCGGAATGCCTGAAAGAATCCCGTTGTTTATCACCAATCCTTCTGGGAGGCCTGTGACAACCCATTCGAGGTCTTCTGCGGCAACTTCACTGCTTCCGCTGATCGTTATAATTGACGCTAAGGACATAGGAGTAATTTCCTGTCCGGTGTGGTAGGGTCCGAAGGTAAAATCATTGAAAATAATTCTGATTGAATCGGTGTCCGTTGCTGACGCTTCAACCAAGCCTGGCTTAACGCGGAAGAAAAATTTGGGTTCAGCCACGGCATGGCAAACGGAAAACATAAGAACCCCTGCTATTCCCAGAACGCGAATGATAGATCTATTCAGCATCGTCGGAACCTTTATTCTGTCGAGTACAAAGATATTGGGTTCCCGAAATAGAAAGTAAAGCTTTACGTTGTTCGCCCGACATCTGTATATGCTATGAGAAGCCTATTCATTGACCGCCGTTGGCAAAATGCCTGTGTTCGCCGTAGGACTTAGCAACTAGGTGCCTGTCCCCAATGAGGTTTTCGGGCTACATCCCAAGCTGTCGCTCCTGTAGCGAAGTCTAATGGTTCCGCAGAAATATGCGCGACATTCCAACAGCTGAGATCACCGTTAAAAGCCGAGGCGTTTTCGAACATCTTGCGCATCTCTGTAACGCTGGACACGTTCCATGCGCCAATGGACTGCGTAAATGATTTTGCGTCATGGAACATGTCGCCCATGGTCGTCACTTTCGATGTGTTCCAAGTGGCGAGGGGCTGATTAAACGATATTGCTTCATGAAACATGCCTTGCATGTTTGTAACGTTGGACGTTTTCCAAGTATCTAGAGGCTTGTTGAAGGAGCTAGCTTTGTAAAACATAAAGCTCATATTGGTAACTTTTGTAGTGTCCCATCCGCCTATGCCAAAATTGAAAGAGGTGGCTCTATCAAACATCCCTGCCATGGACGTTACCTTAGAAGTATTCCAACTGCCGATAGGCTGACTAAACGAAACTGCACCTGAAAACATGTAATTCATGTTCACAGTATTTGCCGTGTTCCATCCCCCAATAAATTGATCGAATGATGTTGCATTGGCGAACATGTAATTCATGCTCGTCACGCTGGAAACAACCCAGCTGCCAATTGGTTGATCAAATGAACTGGCATTGTTGAACATATATGCCATATTCGTTACTTTAGAAGTATTCCATCCGCCTAAGGCTTGATTGAACGAACTTGCTCCGTTGAACATGTCGCGCATGTTCGTCACATTCGATGTATTCCAAGTGCCGATGGGTTGATTAAAAGCGGGAGCCGAAGCGAACATATAACTCATATTTGTTGCACTCGACGTATTCCAATAAGAGATATCTCCATTGAAATTAGTATTCATGAATAACTTGGAGAAATCTGACACTTGCCCCGTGAAAACCCTGTGCTCTCCGTTGGCGAGCGTATAGTCAGTTCCTTCGTGTTCGATCAGATATCCGTTGGCTACGGCGGTGGTCAGCATCGCCCTGTCGACAATGAGCATGTCGTCGCATTCAGGATCAGTTCCCACTTTCCCTATGCTGCTTGGGTCATAGCAGGCGACCTGTTCAGCCCGAATTGAGATGTCGTAAGTCCTGCTTGCGGGTGCTTTTGCGTCTTGATGGGATGCAGTAATCGTTATTGACGTAGATCCGGCTTGGGCTGGGGTGCCAGAAAGGACGCCGTTACTGATTGCTAGCCCTTCGGGTAGCCCCGTGACGGTCCACTCAAGCTCATTGCTGGAAACGTCGCTGTCTCCGGAGACAGTTACTAATGACGCTAAGAGTACAGGGACGATTTCTTGTCCGATGTAGTAAGGTCCGAACGTAAACTCACTGAATACGATTTTGACAGAACCGTTTTCGTTGCCCGTGGTTGTCTTTGTGATCAAGCCTGGTTTGGCGCGAAAGAAGAATTGAGGTTCCGCGACGGAGGGTTGGGCCAATAGCGCTAGCAAACCCACTACAGCTAGCCTCTTTATGAGGAATTTGTAATTCATGACCTGACTTTAGATTTGGTGAATGCGTAAATATACCATTACTTGCAGCTTAAAATAAAACCATAAATGTCTTATACCGACTTCAATAAAACTTGCGGTTAAAGGAGCCAAAAGGCTCCTTTCTTAGGCCAAAATCGATCTGATCCAAATTGCAGGAAGGTTCATCGTACTCCGACATATAGACCATTATCAGGCATGACAGGCATTTCCGAAAGCGGAAGGCACATGTTGTTCTTCTTGACGACCAGACGCTCTGCGACCAGCCTCTTTCCGAACAGGCCCTGACGGGCATAGTCCTTCTCGATTGTGCTGATAGCGGTTACGCAGGTCTGCTGATTGTCGAAGAGACGAGTTACGATATTGCAGTCATATGCGGATTTGCTGGAGCACAGGAGCGAAACTGCTACCCATACGCCTGTGGCCGTGGCACCCATTGCTTCCTCTTTCTCGGAGCCTTTCTCCGGTTTGGTTTCCAAGCACTCGCCCATTCGAGAGCTTTTATCCATTTAAAGGATAACAAAATCGTGGCACGAATAATTTCGGCAGTCCAATGATGAATTTACGCCGATATTTCGATGCTAATTTATGATGGCGTCTGAAATATTTACAATCGCGATCCCAGGAGGACCACCTGGACTTCCGATTGTACCAGCTTCTCCGGTGCCGTTAGTTGGGTGGTTGCCGTCGCTGCCTTTCTGGCCCGTGCTGCCTGGTGATCCGCTGGCTCCCCAGAACCCGCCGTTGCCGCCCATGCCTGACCAGCCGCCTTGACCTGCGTTGACGCCTCCATTTTGCCCAGGCGAACCGAGTATGCCTAACAATGGATACGGCACATTGTAACCGACTCCTCCTCCACCAGAACTGCCGATTGCACCTGCACCGCCTGGGGTCACCGTACCATTGTCAATTCCATCGCCACCTTTTCCTCCGTTGCCGCCACGGCCACCACCTCCGCCTCCAGCTCGGATTAGACCTGTTCTGTTGATGACAATCTTCTCTCCGTTCAGGCCTGTGGTGTTGATATTCAAGGCGTCGCCACCCTTGCCACCATTGCCTGCTCCAGGCGCACCTTGGATTTCGCCATTTACATTGAATGTCAGGGTGCCAGCCCATGGAGTCCCAATTGATACGGCCGCAACACCGGGATTGGATGTTCCACGAATTACTCCAGAAGGAAGATTGATAATTTTGGGAACGTTTGGATCAGTCCAGATGCTCGGTGGTTGTACCTGAGAACTTAAGGTTATTGGCGTGCCGCCAGAGACCATGGAAACCACGACGGGATCGGGTGCATCAACAACCTGAGAAACTTGTTCTTCAATAAAATTGCCGTCCGCGTCAGTCAGACGGATTACATAGTTATAAGTTCCTGAGCCACTGATGGTTCCCGAAAGAACGCCTGTGTATTCGTCTATGGCCAAACCAGATGGCGCACCCCCTGATACTGACCAGCGGTAAGGCAATTTGCCTCCAGTCCCGCTAAAGGTATATGAGAAATTCTGTCCCGTGGTGACGGTCGAGGGCATCTTTTCTGTAATTGCAAGGGGCGCGCTCGCCTTGTCGGCGGATCTGCTGTAGTACCCGAAACGGAACATATAAACAGGCTCTGCGTAGGCCAAAGATGCTGTTATTGCCACAGTAGCTACGCTGACTATGATCGCTTTCAATGACATTTCCCCCTCCGATCATATTGAACTCTTCGCGTATCCCACTTGTATTTTTGCGAACTGCCAATATGCGGAAAATCCAATCACAGAAGGTTGTCAGAAGAAACTCAATTTTTACTTTGCAAATTTTTCATGCCATTTCATGGCTTTAAACGTGTTCTCATTTTTTGACGGCCATTAAAATACTATTTCCTGGTAAAACCTGCCCGCAGATAGGGCTTCCATGCGCCGACGAGCGCACCCGTGATCAGGAACACAATGAGGGCGGGGTAGGATTGCTCGACGACCGCCAAATAGAGCGAGACGACCGTCACGATAAGCAGACACCAACGGTAGGTGTTCTTGGCGTTCATACTCATACAAAACCTGCCTGTGGGGCGTCGACCTCGGCGACAGCAGGCTCTCCGAGAGTGCGCTTGCGAAGGTCAGCCAACGTCTCCAGCTTCTTGCGCGATCCAGAGTCTGGCCATGGCTTGCCGCCAGAAACAGCGCGTTGGAATTCGTTCATCCCTTCCAAGAAGCCCTCATTGTACGCATCGCGGACAAGCTTCTGGAGCTGGTCGATAAGACCGCCCTCACCGTTCGCCTTCAGCAGCGCACGTTCGAGTTCAGCAATCTTGCCAAGCTGTAGCGCTTCACGCTCCGAACCCATGCCGTTAAGTCGGGCCTGCTCAAGCACCTCCTTTTCAGCGCGATGAGCACGCTCAAGGGCCGCATCGAGTTTTCTTTGAAGAGATTCAGAAGCCATAACAATTTCTCCTTATTGGCTTCAAAATAGCATCTCTGAATAGCAAATTCACGCTTTATTTTCCGCTTTTAGCATCGATCTTTGCGCGTAAAATAATCAGGGACTGGCGCGATTTCTCGAATGCGTAAATTGAAGCCACGCCAAGAGCGAGAACAGCGACGGCAGCAGTAGATTGAACGATCTCCATTTTTTCCATCCAATGTCGTTTTCTATTTAAATCAGATGGTAATTGGCGAATTTTTGAGAACCCACAATTGTGCAACAGCCTGTTGCACAATTGTGATGGCTCGCCGTCTAGGCTATCTACCTGTCCTGAGATTTCGTACTGCCCTTGTAAGCCGTTTCCTTCGGACGTGGTGGTGGTGGAGAACTCACCAGTTCTTTGACTAAGGACGCTAGGGGCTGGATGTTTTGATCCTGGCTTGCGCTTTCAAGAGTGGCCAAATACTCATCTCGCCGATTATACGGGACAATTGTCCAGGGGAAACCTCCCTCTGCCAGAAAGGCATTCATCAGAAAGCGAGCGATGCGACCATTGCCGTCATGGAATGGATGAATGTACGTGAAGAGAAACGGAGCCAAAGTGGCCTTAGCCCTCGGATCGGTTTCGATCTCTGCGCATTCGAACAGAACCTCAATGGCATCACTGATTGAACTGTGAGGCGTGGGAACATGATTACTGCCGCGCAGATAGATCGGGTGGCCTCTGTAACCTGCAAGAGCGTGCCGTGGCAGGATACCAGCCTCAACGGAAGGGGAGAACATCTGCCTGAACCACTCCTGATGCCTATCATAGAGGAGAGGTCCAGCTGGTTCGCCAGAAATGATTTTGCCGATGTCTTCCTTCACGGCCTTGAACGCTTCCCAATAACCTTTCGCGGCCAAAGCGTTTTGCATGTTCCAATCGTTCGTATTCTGATCCGGATTCCATGCTCCTGATCTCACCCGCTCGATCAAATCCGGTGAAACGTGATATCCTTCGATTGAGAGTGAGTTGTAGGCATCTGAGACGTAGCGATCATCGACGCTCGTTAAATATGCATCCTTGTCGTTGATTGGTTGAACTGGCAGGTCGAACGTCCGAAGGCCGTCATCTCTCATTTTCGCCCAAAGCAACCTGATCCGTGTGGCGGCGGGATTAGTGCCAGCCTTGCTTAAGCCAATTGTGAGGTTGGCCGTTTCTTCAAACGGGTTTTCCTCACGTGGGTTCAATCCTGCAGCTCTCATCGTGGAGATGATCGCGTCAGCGTCTCTTTCGCGCTCTATTGCTCTCAGCGCTCCAGCCATGCGTCCGGCGATGCTGGTTCTGCTTTCAGAAAGTAGTTCGTGGAGAACGGATCTCGTTCCCCGAATGGAAGCCAGCACGCTGACTACATCTGTCTGCATGCTTTTCCACGAGTGAGGGGCAAGGTTGATCAGCGCATTTTCGGCGCTCATGACACGCAAGCCATCGATGCGGTGGGAACTCGTTGGAACGGGTGTCCTGTGAAAGAACATTGAAGTTCCTCCAGGCAGACTTAATAGCTCATTGCCGCCGAGCGGAGATCGAATGATAAGCTGAGGCGGAATTGATTGATTGCCTGCAAGAACCGCCACGGAGTTCTCTGGTGACAGTGACCAATCGTCTCCGAACCTGTCGTTCAGATATGCCTCTGAGAACTCCCAAAACACGGTCGACCAAGCTTCGTCAATGCGTTTTCTGGGGCCTGGCCGAGAATTTACAGCAAGCCAGCCACGGATGATTTCTTCGAGAAACCCATTCCTTTGAAGCCTCTCTCTATGTGCTCGTGAGATCGACGAACTCTTGATGACGGTGATTTTTCCGTCCTGGGTAACTTTATGCAATTCCTCTAGGGAAGTTGCTAATGGGTTAGGTTTGCTGCGAGATGCCATTTGCTCTCTCCATCCATTAGCTCGTTGTATCACAATGTTTTGATGCTGCGCAATTACAATGTTTTTGTGTCGTTCAATTGCAATGTTTTGGCGTTGTGTAGGCACAATAGAAACGTGCTGTGACCTCCGTCTCGTTTCTAAATGAAAACGGCCGGAGTTGCCTCCAGCCGTCGAATAGTCAGTAGGACCACCAGAAAGGTCTAAGCGGCTTCGGCTCGTTTAAGGTCCTGTAGCCGTAGTCCATGAAGTTTGTCGTTCTTGGTGCGCTCAGCCGCGTAGTTCGTGAACGGCAACGAGAAACCGAGTGTCTTGAGCATGCGTGAGAACACATAGTCACAGCGTTCAGGATAGAGACGCTTGTTCGGGACGAGGTTTTCGGCCGGAAGGGATGCGCCCCTTTCATGATGGATCAGTACATCGCCCTTGTAGACGACCAAGTGGAGTTCGCCGTCCTCCTGGTACACGTGATGGGTTTCGCGCTCGACGGTATAGCCAAACAGCAATGTACGGGTTTCGCCGTCCATCGCTGGCAACGTCCGCTTCACAGCCTCGACCTCTCTGAGGGACTCAAGTTCTTCTTTTTTCACAGTGCTCTCCTTATGTGCAGATTAATTCAGGTCGACTCGAACATCAATGGCTTATTGAAGTTCACCATTGGCACGAGCAACTTCGGCTTCAGCGCAAATTTGGGCTTTTGCCTGCGCAATCTGACCTTCAAGGTGGCTCATGTATTCGTTGAGAGCGTCAGTAGCGACCTTCGTCGCGCCCGCCGAGTAGCGGACGACCTGTGCTTCATGCAGATTTTCTGGCTGCTTATTACCGTCGATCATGATCTGCCTGAGAGCGTTCAGAAGAATTTGTTCACGCTCGCTGATTGGTTGGATCTCGTTGTTGTTTTTATTCATAATTAATCTCCTTTGCGGGCTTAATACCGAATTTTTAGCAATTAATCAAGAGAATAATTAGCAGTATTCGAATAAATGAAAAATCGATTATTTGGCTATTTTCGACCACGGAAAGAGCTGCAATTGTGACCTGAATTGGAAACTCTTTTCCTGACGTTTTAGGAAGCTGGTATGCCTCCGAAATTCAGGCCTTCCGCTTTTTCTTTTCGTAGAGCTGGCCGTGACCTGGATAGCGCTCAATCTTTCGAAGGGCTTTGGCGTCGTATTCGCTGAGGCCCATGGCCTTCACCTCTTGCCGCGTGAGGCCGAGGTCTTTCAGCACATCGTGAGCCATACCAGGCTGGTCATGCAGGTTTGATAGTGTGCAGCAGGCCATGACATAGCCAAAATTGAAAGCCTTGGTCGCTTCAGCGGCGTCATTAGCTTCCTTGCCGTCCTCTTTCCAAACAGCGAATGAGCCGTCCTTGCTTCTTGACGTGCCATCCCAATCCTTGTCGTAAGTTGGAAGTCCATTGAGCAGCCAGAGGTCATCATCCTTGTAATGCCAGCTGACCTGACCAGCGGGCGTGTCGACGTAAAGGATTGTGCTGAATTCGTCCATGCCGGGAGTATCGTCAACGCCCGTGCCCGCATCGTAGCCAGCACGCAGGGCCATGCGCGCCAGTGCAGCTGATGCATATGCACGTTCGGTGTAGGCTCTCTCGACACGATGCTTGTAAACATCGATGATGTCCTGAGCCATATCCAACTCGATTCCTAACTCTTTAATCCGTTGGTTGGCCTGTGCCAACTGCTCTGCGAGATCAGTCGTCATTGAAGATCGGCTCGCTTGTGGAAGTAGAAGATGCCACACTCACGTGCCGCGTCCTGATATGCCTTTCGAGCGGCTTCTCGAACTAGCCGCTCTGCAGCCGTTTCGGGCTTTCGAGGCAAAGTAATCTGATCGGAAGACCGATTGAAATCGGACACCGCCTTCGCGTAGTCCTTCTCGGCCTGTTCGCGAATTGCGCGCTCTGTATATGTTTCAGGACGGGTCCATGAGCAGCGCCCGAAGTCACATGCATTGATGTCGTTCTGCATTGTGTCTGCCTTCCTGGTTCTCAATCGTGATCAATACTCCGTCCGGTTCCGGCTCTTTTTCCAACTTTCGCCTCCTCTTTATCCAAGATGTAGCAGGCGATGAATACGATAGAGGCACCAAAAAATGCGCCACCAAGAAATTCAAAATCTGGAGCGTATAATTGAAAAGCAGCCTTCACGAAAAAAGATGCAAACGCACCAATTAAAGTGAGCATGGTCATTTTGAATAGAATCATTGACTATTTCCCTTTAAACCGATGGAGCCTGCCGATACGGGCGTAATGGTGCAGCCAGATCGTCCAAGAATTTCGCCTGTTTCGAGATCAAGTCCGAGGTCTCACTTTGGTGTTTTCGATGTCATTCCGTGCATTTTCGGCTTCCCTTCGCTTCTTGTCGTCAACGTAGATGTGACACTTGTCGACGCCAGAAAAAATGTAATCCATCTGACGCTGAACCCAAAGTTCGGATTCGATCTTGTCTCGGTGTGCACGTGCTTCTTCCATGCCGCCCCATTTGGAACCAAGGAAAACCCCTGCCCCGAAAACAATAAATGCACCGATAATTCCAGTCTTACGTGAAATGGTCTTCATTGTCGTTCCTTTGTCGAGGCGGATTTATACCAACAATTAAATGAATAATCTAGATAAAACTTAAATGGCGCGCATAATTTAGCACCATTTAATTCTCCTGTTTCCCGTCTTCGTGCTCAACTGCATCGATCACCTGATAAATGATCGATGACGGCGTCATTGGTTGATGGGCTGCACGCTTGATGATCTTGAGAGCAATCTTGTAACGGTCTGCTCTCTGGTCGGCCGCATCGGCTCTCCATTTTGCCCTATTCAGCATCAGCCCGAAATTGTCTGGATCAATGAAATACGTTCCATCTGGCAACATTCGGCTGGATTGTCCGTTCGCAATTACAGCTGCAACTTCGTCCCAAATGTTTTCGCGCTTGGCAATCTCTTCGATCTTCCGGAGCCGGATCGCATACCATTCACGTGTCCAGACGTCATTCATCTCCAGTTTTTGAATTTCACGCTTCAGCATGCCGATCTCAGTGAGAAGATCGGAATCGCGATAAGCCATGTTCGGATTGAAATCCTTGAGCGCGATTGCCAGCTTCATGACCGCTCGGAAATCGCTCGGTCCAAACCAGGTCGTGATCGGTTGTCGCTGGTTGGTGTCTGTCCAGCCATGGTCATCGACGTTCCATCCGGCGAACGATGCAAATGGTTTGAGGATTTCTGCAATTTCGCCACGCGTAAACCTGTCGATGACTTTCTGGTCGATGGTTCGGTTCCAATCGGCAATTGCCGCTTCCTTGGAGTGATGAGGAGCGGTCTCAGGTGCGCAGATACAGCTTTCATCGTTTGAGGCCGCGCCGCATACCACTTTGTAAGTTGTATGATCTGGTGATATGACCTTTGGCGTCGAGAAGCACCACGGGCAGTCCTTAGGCTTCAGATTCCTGTCGATGACTGGAACTTCTCCATCATCCCCGACATGCTCCGCAGGGATGACGCCCGCAGCCTTGTATCTGGCGATCTCAGCTTCAAGCTGTGCAATCCGCTTCTTGTGCTCCGCTGTCTCGTCCTGCACGGCCTTCAGCTGCAGTGCCTGTGCCTCATAGGCCCAGTCTGACGTCGCAAGGCGCTTCAGCAGGTCACTGCATTGCGTGCGCAAGTCCTCGGCATAGACGGCCTGGAACTTGTGCTCTTTCTTGAATTCTGGGGTGAAGGGCGGCTTGCTGTCCGCATTTACATAGCTCCAGATATCGTCCGACTGATCCGGCTTCGACAGCCAGCGATAGGCAATCGGCATGGCCGGATATGGAGGCAGGTCCGCGACTGCGTCCGCATAGACTGGAATCGAAAATTCCGTCGAATGGATTTCAGAATCATAGTCTTCAAGAGCGCGAAATTCATTGCCTTTGCCATCTTCGGCCTTCGGCGACAGATAGCCCACGAGCTTGCCTTGCGGACGGTCGTTATAGCGCTTGTTCCACTCTTTCACGGCATCATGCACGATGTCGTAAATGCCAGTCATCGGCTGCGAGTAGCACTCGGCCTCATCTTCGTAATAATCGGCGCAGACGAATTGCCATTCATCAGGCTTGGTGTCGCGCATTCGTGCAGCTTCACGGCCGCAGAAAGGACAAGGCTTCAACCGGAGTTCGTGGAGTTCGTTCAAGAGGTCAATTTCCTTCGTTGTTGGCGTCGAGTGGTTCCTCGACCTTGGCACTCAGTGCCGTCGCAATTGCCTTCACTGAATGGATCAGGCGGCATGAGCTGATCGCCAGGACCGCAACCGATGCGAACGTGACCAGCGACTGGATCAGGTTGAAGACATCATTCGTCGCGTATTCATCGAAGAATTTCACGAGAAATATCAGATAAAGATATGCGAGGGTGCCGAGGAAAATCAGCCCCATGATCGCGACCCGACGAGCATGTTGCCTGACAGACAAGCATTCTAATTTTCCACAGCAGCAGGTGCCAAATTCACGATGAAATTCGCTGTCTGTTGACATTATTCCCTCCTGTCGGTTGATGCCAAAATTAGTTTACTAGATCAATTATTGCTTAGTTCCCGTCGTCAATCAATTCACATTTATTGCGCAAATAAAAGGCCAGCATCGAATTCAAATGCTGGCCTTTTTCGATTACTGGTCGATCCGCTTTTTGATCGACGGCCAATGTTCACGCAGATGGGCAGGCAGGCCGCCCAGACTGTAGTTGCCGAGACGCTTGAAGATGAAATCTGCAATATCTGCCTCTATGTCTGCGTTGCTCGGTTGCTCCGCGTCTGCTCCGATTGCGGTCAGATTGTCAACGATCTCCTTCAGGGCGAAGGTGTCGGCTTCAATTCCAGCTAGGGTCTGATCGCGAACCGCCAGCTTTTCATCGAAACCCTCATTAAAGTCCTCGCCACAGAATTTGACGTACCGAGTTGTGATGGCACCAACTGTTTGACGAACGCTATCATATCGCGCGGCAGCGGGCGTCACCTGGATGTCATTCAGCAACGAAACAAGGTACTGGCAGCGAGCCTTAGTCAGCTGCGGCGATAGAGCGAGCTGCGCACCAGTCAGAAACTCTTCCTGCATGCTGGCAGTAATCTGGCTTTCCATGTCGCCAAGATCGACGTCGTATGGATTGTTGCCTGCGATTGCGGTAGCTTCCGGCGCTTGATTGAGGGAAGCCTGATACTGATCGACGATGGCGCGCAGACCATCGACTTCGGCTTCCAGCTTCTTGTTCGTATCATCGAGATTGATGTTCGCGTCGCGGAGCTTTTCGATCTCCGTGTTGTTGTCTTCGATTTTCTGCATAAGGTTTGCGTCCTCATGCGTAGTTGTTTCGCCAAATTCCATGGTCAGCACGGCTTCAAGATCCTTGCCCATCTTGAGGTCGTCTCGTTCCTTGGTCACGGCATCCAGTCGGCTATTGAGAGCCTCGATTTCCTTTTTCGCCGCCTCTAATTCGCGTCCGAGCTTGTTGCCCAGATTGATCTCGTCAGCGAGAGACTTGGAATAGTGATCGCGTTCGAGGCATGCATTGGCCAGCTCGACTTCTACCCGAGCGGTTTCAGCGTCCAGAACGGATTTGGCGACGGTCGCGTACTTGGTGAGCGCGAGAAGAGTCTTCTTCACGCTATCAGGAGAAACAGCGTAGGCGGCGGCGATGCTGTCGATGGACATAGCCTTTTCGTCCTCGCGGGTGACGACAGGGCTTGTGGTAACGCCGAACGCGCCTTCGATCAGTTCCAGCGGATACTGAATCGTCGGGCGTAGGAAGTCCGGATCGTTCATCAGATTGAGATCGATGGCTGCGTTGATGGCGTCAGCAAGGCTTTTGTGTGTGGAGTGCGAATTGCAAGTGCGATCCCAGACCTCGTAAACCAGGCCATGGGCTTCCTCTACATTGCACGGGCCGTGGCCATCCTTATTCAACAGCATTTCAATTGGGTAATACTGCCACAGCCGCATGTTTAGATACACTTCGTATTCTCCTATAATTTTTCAGGACATCAGTTCGCATATTCTGCGAATTAAATAAAGCGCAATTTATACAAATACGCATTTATCAGCGTACTAATTTAATGCGCAGCGAGTTTTCTTTCGTAATTTCTCGTAGGTTTCGTAAATCGGAGACATATAAGAAAGAAATGGGTCGGAATTTCAACTGTGATGGGGTCAAGGTCAGCATTAATTGCGGAGGATATCATGCCAACATTTTGCCCTTTGAAATCAACCTGGATACTGCCGGAGCCAATGCTCTTGTAGTTCTGGCTTCTGCGAGACATTGATAGCGAACACGTCAACCGGATCGCTACCGAAATGCTTGTGCTGCAGGGTGATCCTCCGCCATCCGAGATAGGGAAGCCAAAGTGTTCTTTCAGGATCGCCAGCCTTCGGATAGCCCTTTGTTAGGATGATCTTTTCGAACTGGGCGGGGTCACCGTCCGCATTTGTCAGGCGACGGGTCCAGTAAGGCGTTGCTAGGCGGAACTCCTCCAGCTTCTCGCCCGACTTGATCGCATCGAAATATTCACCATTAAGTGCCAGCTGCAGGTTCTTCACCTATTTCTCCGATAAGCCAATTGAATGTCTTGCTGCGATTGTTTAGGCGAATGATGTCTTCCTGAAAAATCGCGGCCTTCTTTTCGGCAATAATAAGTTGATCGTGAAGCTCTAGCCAGTCATTTCCGCGCTGCTCCTCAAATTGTACGATCACCTTTTCCAGCTCGGCAATGCGAGCATCGCGAATAGCGATATCTTCTGGTTTGGCGACTGCAAATTGCTCATTTGGCTGAAGGATTTCCTTGGGAACATCGTCGACGTCGATTTCAAGAGGGAGCCTGTTTTCGCTCGGCTCAATCTGATGCTGCAGGCGTTCAATGAAGCCGACAGCGTCATAGTGCGATTTGAGTTCAGCGACACATTCAGGAGCAACCGTAAGAGGCTGATAGTGCTCGGCTTCGAACGATACCCCATTGATGGTTCCGCTGAGTTTCAGGGTCCAGTGTTGCCCATTATGGGATTTGAAGACGACAGCATGGAGCGGATAGCGCTCGACACTGTCATCTTCGCTTTGCGATAGCGCTTCAACTGCATCCGCGACGACATGCGCGGGGTATGGCTTTCCATTGATGATGATCGTGGCGAACCCACCAACCTCGGGATTAACACCCACTCCTTTGACGACTGGAGACGGTTTGGACTGAAACATGAGACCGCAAAGTCCCTTGGATATAAGATGCGGCTTACGGCACCATTACCCTCGCCTCGACATCTTGGTTACAGATCAAGTGTCGTGGCTCTATTTTTCTTTTGCAAGCACTTGTTCCGTTTTGAAACACAAAATTTAAAATTTTATTCAAAATGAAATGCCCCTGGCCGGAGCCAAGGGCATTTGCATTATCGTCATCGGCAATCATTCGGGGCTAAATTCACCGCGATATTCGAGTAGCCAATCACCGACAGGTTTGCGCGGGAGCCAGCCATTGATGCTCTTGGGGTCAATTCCATATTTGTCCTTGTAGGCTAGCCGTTCCGAATTGACGTAATCGAGCCAACTCTGCTGTTCGTTTGCGGACATCCTATCAAAGGTGCCAAGGCTTTCTGGCGGCAGCAACTTGGCCATGTCCTCGACAGACTTGTCGTTCGAAAGATCTCTGGCAATCACTGGTACAGAATTCAGCCTCAAAACTCGAACATTGTCATCATGCCGGATGATAGGCGCATCATCATCATCGCTAATGTGTTCGAGAAGTTCCTTCTCCAGATCATCATTGAACATCGCGGCGAGAGGCCTTTCATCGCTTTTTTCGAGTTCAGCGTCAGAGCCGCCGTCTTCTTCAGTAGCATGAGCCGAGCAGCCGCACCCACAGCAATCGCCCGCATCAGCTTTGACGATGCCCACGGCATCATCGTTCGGCGATGCGGAACCAAGTTCGTAAAAGGCTTCCAAGAGGTCAACCTGTTCGAAGGCAGTTTCATTCTCTTGAGAGCCGTTATACTTATCAGCAGCATCTGCGACAGCCTTAGCTGCAGCAACGTCGAGTTCTTCGATCTGATTGAGATAGGACGCAAGCTTATAGTGTCCCCCAGTCCGGTTCATGCTTAGGACGTCGCGAACCTGTTCTACGAGCTTGGCTGACTTCTCGTCATTCTCACGAATGAAATCGCCAAGATTGTGCAGAAGAGCATCCTGTTGTTGGACCAGCTCGACGAGGTCGGCGATCATCTCGCGGCTATTCGCTTCTTCAGCGGCTGGTTCCATATAGAGCGTAGGCAGACCAGGGACATCTTCAGGAGCAATATGAAGCGGCTGAGTGTGCCTGGTGCTAAACCAAGTGCCGTTGATCGCGCCTGTAAGTTCCAGCACCCATTCTTCAGTGCTCTTTCGTTTCCAGATGTAAGCCTTCAATCGATGGACGTCGGTCATGTCCGCCACAGGCAATTCATAATGTCGCACGGCGGCGGCAACCAGGTCGGCCGGATAAACGTGACCGTTGATGATCAGTTCAGCGAAGCCTCCACCTTGGGGATTGAAACCAGAACCCTTGATTACAGCTTTCTCTTTAATTGCGGTCACATCGATCTCCTTGGTTGAATAATCGAATATTTAATAAATAAATAATTGTCAACGAATTTGGAAATTGTATGCGTCCAATTTTTTATAAATTAATCGCAAATCTGATAATCGCCCAAAACATCGAAATCGCCACAAATACAAGAAACCGGAAACCTCTCGTTGCGGGCACATCGAGCGCTCTTAAAGCCATTTCTGCAAGCAGCATGGCAATCCCTAGAACTATGGTGTCGAGCATCATTCGCGCGCCGCCTATGATGAATACACGACGGCTCCGCAGGCGATGAGTGCGAATACGAGATATAGGCCAATCAGGACCCACATCGTCATACGCTTGTCATCACGGCGTAGACCTCGCGCTTTCTTGGCAAAAATTACGCTAACGACTGCAAAGGTGAGTACGATTGCTAAAGCTGACATTCTGATCTCCTTTTCTGATGATGGAATAAATACCTTAATAAATCAAAATAACAATAGATATTCTGCATTAATTCCTGTATGGATGCGTTCGAATTAAGGAGATTATTGCATGGGAAATATTTCCGAAGAAATCGGATCAATCAACGTCGTTTCCCTAGCGGAAGCACAATCTAGGCATCAAAACTATGACGCGGTCATCACCATTGAAGACCCTGACTGTGGCTTCGGACTTCGAGTAAAGAACGGAATGCCGCAGCTGGTTCTCGCTTTCAACGACGTCACCAGGATGGACCACCATTGGATCGCGCCGTCTCTCGAACATATCACACAGGCCGTCGAATTCGCCCGCCAACACAAGGATGGCAAGCTACTCATTCATTGTGCTGCTGGCGTGTCTCGCTCTCCAGCGACGGCTCTAGCTATCATCGCCGACCGCCTTGGCGCTGGTCGCGAGACTGAGGCTGTCGAATATCTGTTTTCTACGTTCGAGAGCATCGAACCCAATGAGCGCGTCGTCGCCTGCGCGGACAGAATTTTGGAGCGCGACAGGGCATTGCTCGGAGCGTTCCGCAGGAAGTCGGCCGAGGTTGCCAAGTCGAAGCCTCAAGAAAAATTCTGCTGGTAGGAGGCTCCATGACCACGGTCACCAAAGAAGAAATTGGCGAGATCACCGTTTCGTCGCGAGACTTCGCAAGGCAGAACTACAAGGGCTTCGGCGCTGTGATCACCATTGGCGATCCAGGCTGCCAGCAATTCGTCGTTCCAGAGGAATCCGGCGTCAAACAGCTCATTCTGGAGTTCGACGACGCGATCAGCATGCACGGCAACTCAAAGATCGTAACTTTCGAGCATCTGCAGCGGGCTATCGAGTTCGCCCGTGAGCATCGTGACGTCCCGCTGCTGGTTCATTGCGGCGCAGGTGAACGGCGATCTCCAGCTACTGCCTTGGCGATCATTGCCGACCGCCTTGGCGCTGGTCGCGAAGATGACGCCGTTCAATACCTGTTCGACACCTACAAGGATATCGAGCCGAACACGAGAGTGATCGAGATCGCAGACCATGTTCTCGACCGTTCCGGTGATCTCGCCTGCGGCTACTACCTCGTCAAGGACAAGCGCGCTGAGGAGAAACAAGCCGAGATGGAAAAGCTCAGGTCCAAGCCCTCTCTGACGAAAAGCAAGAGACGCTGGCGTTAACAGTAAGCCTCGCTAAACGCGGGGCTTACTATTTGACGCACTTTAAGATCGAGAAGCGTCATCGACCCAAAATTTTGCGCTTTGGTTGTTGAGCGATCCATCATAGGGATCGGATTTGACCTTAAAGGTTTCTGGGATTTTGCTGCCATCTCCTCCGCCCTCGAAGTAGTCGCGGAGCGTGTAGAGAGCTGTTTGTTTTAGATGATCCCACTCGTAGAAGAGTTTTTTCTGAAGTTCGCGTGACTGTGCTGCAGCGCTCAATTTTCGTGAATTCCTGCTAGGATATGGGTTGGGACGCTCTCTCACAGTGTGAAGAAAGGTGATGCGGTGATGGTTCCATTCTTCATCAATGGATCGTCGCCATTTATAGCTGATGTTGAGTTCCATTCTTGCGCTGAAGGTAAAGGGGTCACGAATGTGATCGTCAATGAAGAATAGCTCCCCATTGCGTTCTTCGGCTTCCATTCGGGCCTTCATATTGAAGAAGGCATGGGAAAGTCTGGTCCCTGCTGATATTGCTCTGTATCTCTTGTCTTCGATGTTTTTTGCTGACCGTGCATTTGCACTTGCTCTCAATGCATCCTCGAAAGCACGCAGGTGTTTAGCGACATATTCGCCACACTCGAAAAGAGGTAGTTGGGAAATAGGCCCAAGTTTCTCTTCATGTACAGCTTTCTCGATAAGTCTATCGAGTTCGCGTGAATCAATTGATTTGAGGGCGTTCATTTCTCTAGGGGTGATGTTGATGATCATAGAGTACCTAATGGCGTTGTGGTGCCTTCCATTTTCTGGAATCAAAGCGTCAGTATCAACATCAAAATCAACAAAGTCCAAAGCAATAGGGTTTTGAACTTATGCTGGCGATGAATATCGAATTAAATCACCACTCCTTGGGGATCGGTATCTGCTCGATCATCTTCCAGCCTTCTCGTACGGACACGTCGCTCCATACTCTGGGGCCTGTGCGATCTGGCGTGTCGCCCATGATGAAGAAGATCAGGGTGCCGTCTGAGGTTTTGCGGAAATGAGCGATCCTCAAGCCCGCCCAAGGCTCTTTGCGCCTGCTGCCGATCCACCAGACCTCATGGAACTCTTCGGGACCTCCTTGCGGCTCGCCTCCAGACTTCTCAAAGACCCACATATGTGCCCTCCATTCCGCAGCTGTTAGCAGTGGTCACGCCTCTTCGGGCGCATAGACGATAGAAGCGCGCTCGATCCTTTCGTGAAGGCTTTTCACCTCTGGAGACGGATGGGGCGGTAGGCGATAAAACTTCGGTCGGGTTTCTTCGTTCACTTCAAGGATACCGTGCTCGACCATCTGAAAGAGTGCGTAGTTGATGTTTTGGCGCGGGACAAGCATGGCATCCGCGATCCTGGGTGCGCTAACCCAATCCCTACCCTTCAGCGTCGTATAGACCTTGAATATCGTTCGGGTAACTCGAAGCATGAACGCGTTTGAGCAAAGTGGAGGAAATAAGTCAAATGGAAAAGTTGGAGCAAAACATAGGCATATTTTCCTAGCACCAACCTTTTCAAGCTGATTTCTGCAAACTCGGAATCATTGCGAAAACACAACTCACAGAGCTTCTGGAACGCACTCACGTTCGAACGCGGGTCTGAATTTGAAACTCGGGCAAAAAATCACGCAGGAATCTTCATTTTTTCGTCCCGCACCAAACGCCGAAAACCCGACCTGGACGCCAATAACAGCCACTTTCAGCCCTCTTGAAGCGGTCGGGCAAGCATGCATATTGGCTTCACGTCGCTCGCGGCGAAGAATCTTATAATATTAGTGAAGGAGGATACGGGCCATGCGTTCCGTTGATCAGCAAACTTGTGCAAACAATCAGCACAATATGGATGATGCCTATCTACATATGCGCGAGATATATGCGCCTTTGGGAAAAGTTGATTAGGGGATAATGATAATGGCAACCTACGCTGTTACAACCAGTCTTATTATCCATTTCAAGGTCCGCATTGCAGTCGAAGCCGACAGTGCAGACGAGGCGATTAATGCATCCGCTGACTATCTTCCGAACAATTTCGACCCGAGTTCACAGAGGGGATGGGGCGCGAAAGTTTCGTTGAAAGCGCCGAAAGGCACCTCTGTTGAAGTCGTGAAGGCAACTCATTTTGAACACGCCAGTGGCTACGAGAAGGCCCGCAAGATCGGATAGAGAGTCCGCCAACGTGGAGCGTTGCGCTTAAAGGCGAATGCCCCACGTTTGTCTTCCGAATTCAATCTCGCGCCGACTGTGAAAATGACAATGTCATCGAATCCGCCTGATTCACGATCTTGCGGAGGGCGTTCAGGGCGATGTCGCCATAGTTGGCAATGACTGCGAGCTTGGCATCTGGCCCGTTGTCTTTCTGGTTTTCGAGTGTCTCATCGAATTTCTCCAAAACCCGCTTGATGGCATCCGCATCTTCATCGCTGACCACCACGCCGCTCTTGAAGGCACCGCTAGCGTCGAACTTGATCTGCTTGAGATGCGAGATAACGCGGTTGCCCATATCCCACGCAGCTTCCTCTGCCTGCGTTCCGCTGGCCTTGCCCCACTTCTCACGCAGACTCTCAACTTTTCCATAGATGGCATTGTAAAGCTGCAGAGTTTCGTAACGCAGCGAGCTGATGATCGCATTTGCATGCTCGCCGTCGACGAGGTTCGTCGTATGGATTCCGAAATTCTGGACGTCTTCGTCGGACCATGCTCTCTCGATTGTCGACAGAACCGTTGAGCCGTCCTTGTCGGTGGTCAGGTATGCCATATTTGGAAGGGCCGGAGCGTCAGCCACCTTGCCGATGACGTCATGCTCAGGAAGCACGTCTTCGTATGAAGCGACCTTGTGTGCCTCGTTGATGGTCTGATTGATCTCGGCGATGTAGGCCAGAGTTCCGTGCTTATAGACCCGATCACGAGCAGCCTTAACATCGGCTTCGTCGCACAGATCATGCGCGTAGACGTGCATCCAATCATCGATGCCCTGTCGAGCGACCTTGAGGGCCGAATTGAGAGCGGCAACCTGTTCGGTGCGCTTCTCAGCGATGTCCTTCCATTCCATGTCGGTCGCGCCAATGGCTCCAAGCGCTGCTGCCAGGTATTCGGGATCGGTCGCCTGTTCGAGCTGACGCTTGAGTTCGCTGTTTTCAGATTTCAGCAGAATGATCTGAGTGCGGAAATCTCCACCAACATCCGGCGTTGTCGAAGCTTCTGCAACGGCGAGTTTATCCTTGAGTTCAGCGACTTCCTTGCGCAGCTGATCGATTTCCTGCTGCTTGCCGTCGACGTCGAAGACTAGCCCTTCCTTCATCCATGCTTCGAGCCAGTATTGGGCCTGAATACGGAGGCTAGCGACATCTTCCGGCTTCATTAGACCGAAATCGTGGCGGTAGGACATGCAAGCGCTATCAATCTGTTTGTGGCTAGCAGGGCAATTAAACATCGTTTTCTCTCCAAATCTTTCGTCGTCGTAGCTGTGGGTGCAGGGGTGCCTCAAGCGAGGCAGGATGAGGTAGCGTCGAGGGTCTCTTGAAACCAGCTCAAATGACCAATGGCGTCAGCCTTCGAAACGGCCTGAAGGTCGGCCCATGTTTCTTCCCCAAGGTTCTCGTCCAATACACAATGGCCGCCTTCAAGGGTAAAATATCGGCCTTTTTTATAGAGGATTAGAAGGCTGCCACTCTCTTCATAGGTCGACCACGACCCGTAATACACGAGGGAATATTCATTCCAGATATCTTCAGGGACACCTTCAATGTCCCTCACATATTCGAATGCGTCATTTTGCGCATCGCCTTCAAGAGCAGGAAAACCAGAAAACTGCGAAGCCTCAACATTGACTGCCTTGTCGGTCATAATTCGTCCCTTTAGTTGAGGGTTGAATATACGAATAATTTGAGGATTAGCAATCAAGATTATGGATAAATATTGCTTATTTCTCCGAAAAGGAGGGCTAACCGCCCTTCCCTTTAATATTCGGCCTTCTGATCGAGTGTGACATCTATGCAATCCAGCAGATCGCGGTAAGCCCCCCAGTTCGGGAAGCGCTTTTCGACTTCCGCCAGAAGACGTTCGGCATCTGCAGCTCGGCGTTCTGCCGCTTGAAGCTTTTCATAGGTGCCGTCTTCATCGAACGATGCGATTAGACGTCGGCCGAGGTCCTCGAAGGGGTCGGTTTTACGCTCGCGATGATAGCTCATATCTTCCTGAGAAAGCGGTCGGCTCACCGTGGCAAACAGCTTGCCCTCCAGAGTGCGAATAAAGCCCCAGTCATCGAGGTCGTTGGGTCGATAAGTCAGCTTCGTCGTCATAGTCTGCGTCCTTTTTGTATGTGTTGGTTTCGAGAACCGTTCGCGCCAGCTCGCGGGGGTCGTTGTGTCCGTCCCTGATTGCTTCAAGAGCGGCCCTGAAATGATCGAGAAGCGAAGGCTGGTCGCTCTGGAGTGACGAAACCCACTTTTCGCCTCTGGCACGCGCTGCAGCCTGTTTCTGGCCGAATGTCGGGTCATTCTTGTGCCGACGCTCATATTCGGCGACAGCTTTGAAATGGATCATGGCCTGGTCGGTTTCGCCTTCAGCGCGCAGCGCGGCCTTGATCTCTTCCATCTCTACGTGGTGCGAGTAGCCAAACTTCTGCTTGATATCGACATCATCCTGCATATTGTCAGGCGGCCTGCTGGTTGGCACGAGCCGCGCTTAGAAGAGCCTCGATAGCTTGACGCGGTAGAGAAGCCTTGCCTCCTTCGGTGTCGAGTGCCTTCAACCAATCATTGACCTCTACGATGTCCGAAATGTCGACCTGGGCGGCAGGCTTATTGTCGTTCGCGAAAATCAACTCGTAGTCGAGTTCAATTTCTGGATTGGTGATTGCCTCGTAGACCAGAAGGAAATTGCGTTCGGCCTGTTCGGGCGTCCAATACTGAAGCTTGACGTTGAGCGGTTCGACTGGGCTGCTCCACACCTCGGGTGCAGGACCCATGTTCTGCGCTGCCTCAGCAAACAGGATCGCATAGTCCACGTCTTTAACCGCCTTCGGCATGATGTCACCGTCCAGCATGAACCTTGTCGCGATAACTGACATCAGACTGTCTTCGACTTCTTTGTAGCCAGTCAGATATGGCTTGATCGGCCTCGGAACGTCGCAAAGGTAGGCTTCGGTGCCATCATGCAAAAGCGCCCAAAGTGCATTCGAATACTCGCCCTTTTTGATGAAATGAATCGCCATCAGGATCGAATGCTCTGCGACCGAATAAAAGCGCAGGCAATGGCCATTAAATCGACAAATCATGGAAAGCGCATGCGCTATATCCCTGATATCAAAATCTTCTGGTCGAGGGTCCAGCGCCCAGAATTGGCGAGAGCAATATGTCTGAATCCAATCGCCATTGCGCTCATCAACCACATCTTGAGAGCCGACAGTGAGATCAGCCTGAAATTCTCTATTCACCTCATTATTGAACATTTGCAACGCCTCTTTGTGGGTTCGAAAGGATTGAACGAATTTTCACTTTGAATTGCCGAGTTCGATTCATCTAAATTTTGGATCGAGGGCGCTGGCGGCAGCGTTGACCCCACAAAAGCCAGAACGATACCCTGGCGATCTCTTTTTTTGACGGGTTTCCTTAAATATTTTCATCATAAAAAAGATTTCCAATTTGCTTGATTAAAACCTTTTCATATAAATGCTGGCTATTTTATAGGGATTGGTCAACATTATTTTTCAAATGAATTTCTTCAGCTTCCAGAACTTCGAGCGCCCTGAGAATGGATTCTCCGTGACACCGCTGCGGTTTGCAGAAGCAGATCACGTGCTGGAACATTAGCGGGCGCAGGTCGAGCGTTGGCAGCGTATTCTGTTCGAACTTGTTGCAGACATCGTTACGGTCGCCGTCCTTGCCAATCACATATGGATTGCCATACGGAGAGCCGCGCCCGATGTACTTTGCACCCTTGGGTGCGGTGCCGTGGTATTTGTTGTGCAGTCTGCTGATATTGACCATAAAACGCATTCCTGAAAATTGGTTGAGATAACCGAGATAAAAATTCGGGCGACTGCTGCGAAAAGGCTTTGCCGCAATTACCTAGATCATCACTTCGAATTCGAGGGAGAGGTGCGATTTGGTTGATTATTCATCGACATTATCACCCAAAACAAGATCGATGAGTTCGAGATCATCTTTGTCCGTACCCGTGTTGCAGTGCTGGTCGGTGACGATCATTTCGAGATAGACGCGAGCGCGCTTCAGTACATTGCGCTGCAGTTTCAGCCTCCGCGTGATTTCCGTCACGTCGTTGGCGAGAGCCTTCGCCTGTCGTAGCGCTTCCGCCTCCTTCTGATCATCGGCTGCCACTTGTGTTTGCAGGTCTTCCATCGTGGCTTCCAGATGTCTGATCCTGGCAGTTAGATGCCCGAATAGACGCTCAGCGTCTTCAAACGCCACGTACTCGCCATCTTCGTGCTCCTTCATGATGCCGTGCTGTTGCTGGCCACAGGGGTGATACTGATGGAGGTCGTATCGCTTTAGATCGGAAAGCGTGTGCTTCAATATTTTTCTCCTTAATTCTGGCTATGAATGTATTTAATGCGGTGAGCCTGCTGGTACTGCCCGTAGCTGATGACACCCGTCATGAAGACGGCAAGCGTGGTCGCGAGCACGGTTGCGGTGATCATCAGAGGCCGCATGAGGCGCTGTCTCTTCTGTTTGATCAATTTGCTTTCTCCTTTTCGGTTTCAGCGTGGAGCCAAACGCGTGCGGCTCCTTTTGCCTTTACCAGGTCGTTGCAATGAAGAAGTGAGTTCGCCATGATCTCACCTGCTCGGGCTTCCAGCGAACCAAAAGAAATCTCGCGTTTTTCTCCAGCGATTACGCCAAACAAATAACGCAGGAAATCATCATGGGCGTAATTGGACTCATGACCCACATGAAGCCAATTAGTAGAGAAATCGTCCCATAAATTTAGAAGCAATTGGTTCCCAAAGCACGCAAGCTCTGGACGAACCGCGCGCATTTCCCGAAGCTGCTTACGGTCGTCGGCCATAGATAACGCGTCTTGTTCGACATAATTGTCTTTATCTTCATGCTTGATCAGCGATGAAAGATCGTGCTTCCAGAGTTCCCTTTCGTGGGTCGTGAAAACATAACCTGGTGAATTTTGAACTCTTGCCTGCTCTTCTGCATCTTTCTGGCGCGTGGATGCGACAGCTTTCAAGATCGCCGTCAAACGAGCGCGAGCTTCCGACTTATTCCGTCCTTCAGCAGAATATTCGACAGATCCGCCCACCTGCTTTCCGATACGCGCAATCGATACGTCAGGCGAAATGGAAACGATCATGCCGTGGTTCGGCATCAAATCTTCAAAGAGTGACTGCACTGCATTAATCGAAGAAGTCAGACGCATGGGCGTAACCCGTGTCGTCGCATGCAACCAATATGGGCAGGTCTCTGCCAGACCGAGTTCTCGAACGATATCAGAGTCTAGCTTGATGTCCGGGCCGTGGCCCTTCTCGACCATTTCAATAAGCCTTCCAAGTTTTCCAAATCTTGTCGTTTTCAGGCTGTAGGCAGTGTCCACGACATGACTATTGTCGTAAGATGCCATCTGAGGCGAGTTCAGGGTGGTGTTAACGCGAGAATAATGTAGCCATTGTTGCGGACAGTCCCAATCCGTGCAAGGTTTCCCAATAATCTCACGAGCGCCACAGCCTGGCTTTGGGCATTTCTTTCCAGCTGCGATGTCGGTTTCGGTCATTCCGTTTTCTCCCGTTGAGCTTGGTTCCTCGCTAAAAAGTTGTATTTCGCCTCGGCTAACTCTTTTTCAAGTTCAGCAATGCGCGTATTTGCGAGTTCCAGCGCCAAGTCTTTCTGGCGTGCTCGCTCAATTGAGAGCGCTAACAAGTGGCGAAAGCCTTCTTGCAACATGTCGATATCAGTCTGCATTAGAGCAATCACTTTATCGACCTCAGGCGTCGAATAGAGGCCTTCGACGTCCGTAACTGGGTATCCGTTGTGGTGTGACGGCTCACAGCCATGAACGATGCCACGGCTCGGAACAGGCTGATGACTGTAACCTGTGCCATCTGGATCTCGAAGAAGTTGCGTCTGCGTGTAGATGTATCGATGTGCCACCACTTCAATGTCCGGCTTCGGAATGTCTACCAGTGCGCGTTCCGTCATCTCGGTGAAATAGCGCACTGGGAACGTGTTTTCATCACGGGCGCGCATGAAGTCAGCGCCAATGTTGCAACGACGGCCGACATCATCGACGCAGATTGCTTTTAATGGCCTTCCACGTTCGTCAGTAATGCTCGTTAGAGCTTGATCAGCGAAGGAGACCCATTCGTCAAACGTATTGAATTGCCCGATGATGACGGGTTCAAGATGCGATGCTGAAGTCTGTTTGTTCCAGGGTCTGCTCATGCGTGTTCAATTTCCTGTGGCTTGGCCTTTGGGCTGAATGAGTTAGGCACGTTGTCGATGACTGGCTTTTTCGTTCCAATCGTGCCGTAGATTTCTTCCATGTCGTCGAAATGGGCATCCGTCGACGCCTTGTGTTGCTTGGCTTTCTCGAAGAAGCGCGCTTGTCGAGATCCTTCTGGGTACGGATTGTTGACGTACTTGTATGCGGCTTCACGTGCCTGGGCGCGCTCTGTGTAGTATGCTGCGCTCTTACCCATTGTTCTCGATCTCCTTTTTGATTGCCTGGATTACGGCATTTGCCTTTGACGACAGGAACCATAACGCGGATGACCATTGGTCACGCGGTGCAATACGGCCGACAATCTTGCGTGCTTCGAGCGAACGAAGTGTCTTCGTACATGCAAGCGTTCCAGAGCGCGCAGGGCGATAACGAAGACGATATGCGATGTCCTGCGCAGTACTCTGCCCGTTCAGCCCCTTCGCAATCGCAAGCAACACTCGCTTCTCGCGATCAGAGAGTTTCGAAATGTCGATACCTGTTTCAGCTTCGCTCATGGCTTCCTTTCAATGAATTAATCGCAAGAGCAAGCCTGCAATTTAATTCGCAAAATATGTTTATCGAATTCACGAAGAGAATGGAAGCCATATTTCATTGGCGTCTAGACCCCGATTTTTCGGGGCGATAAAGTAATCCTTGATTTTACCGGATTTTATCCTATCGCCGAAAAATCGGGTCAGATGCCCAAGTTCTTTGAAATCGTTGCAATATCTACATTTTTCTCCAGAAATGGAGAGTTATCCGCCGCATAGGCGGCTCTGAATGTTTACTGAGCGCGCATTCCTTGTGAATAAGGGTTATCCGCCGCATAGGCGGCTCTGAATTAACGGCGAGGGTTCTTTTTTTTCTTTCTAATGTTATCCGCCGCATAGGCGGCTCTGAATTAGAGAGGATTGAAATCATGAACGAAGTTATCGTTATCCGCCGCATAGGCGGCTCTGAATTCGTGGTCATCAAGGACGTCCATTAAAAGAGGGTTATCCGCCGCATAGGCGGCTCTGAATACCTGTCGATCCAGAGGAGTTTCCGGAAGATTGTTATCCGCCGCATAGGCGGCTCTGAATTTCTCGCGTGCTTCCAGCTTCTCGGTGAGAACGTTATCCGCCGAACAGGCGGCTTCTTAAAAAAAAATAAAGGCGACCAATGTCGAAATTGGCCGCCTTTATTTCGCAATCACATGCCAATTTTTGGCTCAGAATATTCTGCCTTGAATTCTTCGATCATGTCGAGCTGCGCCTTCGTCAGCTTGCCCTTCAGGACTTTGATCTGAGTGTCAGTGAGAGCTGTGCCTTCATCGAATTCGCTTTCTTCGGTTTCAGAAACGCGAATGATGCCGTTCCAGCCATCAGTCTCGAAATCGTATGTCAGTGTAGCCGTTGTCTTCAGATCCCCTTCTTCGAACTCGAAATTTGCATATGGGTTTTCTAGCTTGGGTTTCTGCCAAGCTTCATAGAAGTTGATCTTCTCGGCATCGAGGAACATTCGGCTGGTATCGACTTTTTCGTCGCGCGTTTAAGATCACACTCAAGCGTGCAATCGACAAAGTGAGAAACTACTTCCTTAGTAAAATATCCTTTCCGTTCTGCCTTAACCAATCTTTCAGGAGTATCTCTCGTTCCCGCGAGAAAAAGCCTTGGGCAAAATTATTCCCATATCGTTCTGGAAAGAAGTAAAATCGAATTCCGCCGTGGCTGATGTGAAATTCGTATGATTTCTCGTCAGAGAAAGTAACTTGTCCGTCTAACGCCTGCTTGTGTTTCACATACCTGTCACGAAGAGTGACATCAGTTACGGAAAGCTTCATATTGCTGCCCCCTCGCCCCGATTATCGAAGAACCCTACGAACCAAGGATAGGGCTGTCAACCTGAAGGTCATATTAAAAGTAGGCGATTAACCAGAACTCCTAGGTCGAAATCTTGAAAACGTGAACCGACCAGTCATTGTTGTTCAACCAGTCTACCAGTAGCTTTGCACGCTTCTCCGACGAGAAAGAGAACCGTTCGACGGCCCCCGGCATCTTTCGACTCGTATCGAACCGTACTTCGCCGCCATGATTGCACCAGCCGTAGTATTTTCCATCGGAAAAGAGGACATCACCCGATACAGGCGATTTGTTTGCGCCAGCTACTGAAACAACGATTACCTTTTCGATTGTGATCTCAGCCATTTTTCCCCAACCATTCCTTTACCAGTTGCGACTGCGATTGATGCGGAAAAGAAATCTCTCCGCTGAATGGACAGCGGTGCCCCTCCAAATTAATTGAACCGTCTGAGGACACTAGCCACGTGTAGGTTTTAAAGTCAGAAAATGTGACAAAGCCAATAGACGGCTGCAAATTTGCACCAACGCGGATTAATACCGAGCATTCAGTGATTGTCAGTTCAGCCATCCCACCCGCCTTTCTTTTCGTTGGTTCTGCTTATTTAAATATCAGGGCATTGTCAATATTATTGCAAATAAATAATGCCGAAAATGACCTCTCACTACCGACATTATCGATGTCAATTAATTCCCGCTTTGATCGGTGTTTTCTCGCCTGACAGCAATCCGTTTGCCTTCTGCAATCCCTGCTCTGTAAGCATTGTCAGCTAGCATCCATTTGTCTTCACGCAACACTTTCTGATGGCCTGCTTCAAGGCCGACGAACCAATCGTTGAAGAGTGGTTCGGTTGCATTGGCAGGAGTGCTGCCGTCTTTTGCCGCGTTGGCCAGTAGCGAACCAATGCCATTGGCGAAGTCGTAGAACTTCGTTTGGACGGCTTCTTTCGCGTTTTCGCTGTTTGCCAACTTTTCTGTCAGTGTCTTCACTTCAGCGACGAGATCGACATTGTCAGTGTCCGAAATCTCTTTCCAGCGTTCGATCTCGGCGCGCAGTGCTGCAATGACAACGTCCTTGGCAGCGAGAGCCGCCTGCGCGTTTTCACGGCTGACGAATTCTTTCACACTGCCGACCGAGGACGCGCCCTGCATTTCGCATTCGTCGTCATCCTCACGGGGGTCAACCTTCGAATAGCGGTAGTCGGCATTGTAGCCACCGCCATCAGTCCATCGCCAAACTTCGGTCGTCAGATCAGTAGAGAACGAGAATTCGTTGCCAGCTTCCGCTTTGGCCGCACGGGCTTCAGCAACGGCGACCTTTTCCTCCCAAGCGTGAATGAAAACATCGAGTTGGAGGGCGCGGTTCTGCAATCGCGTGAACTCCTTGATGCTTTCCTTGTTGCCGATCAGATTGAATCCGTCCCACGAAATGCCGCTGATCGAGTTATCGTCTGCGAATGGGAATAGCTTCCGGCGCAGTTCGAGGTTTGCGCTCTCAAGAGGTGCGAGGGCGTCAGCGACATACCCGATGCCCTGCTGCGTGAGAGCTTCGGCAACTTTTCCGGCTTTGTCTTCGTCGACACCAGCAAGAATGAGCTGGGCCTTCGTCAGTTCGGTGTTATTGGAGTGAAGCGCTGCGACAGCGGCGTTATCGGTAAGCGCAATCACGTATTCGGTGCCTTCATCGTCCTCACCGATCTTGGTGACGGCCGTTGCCTTCGCATAGACAACGCCAGCATCTTCGCATTCGCTTGGGAAGCGCGCACGGATGACTTTGATGTCTTCGACCTCCACAGGCCATTCACCGTCCTGTCGGGCGTCCTTGCGGTATTCTTCGAGGGTTTCCTGAGCCAGGGCGACGGCGGCCAGCAAGGATGGATAGCTTGCAACGATGTTGTTGCCGCCATAGTTCGGGTCGTAGACGTGATACTCGTTCGGAAGATTGGAAGACGGCTTGGGTTCAGCCACAGCGGCCCCTGTCTTGCGGGCTTCGTCTACGAGAGCTTGCAGCGCATTCTTTTTGTCATTACTGGGCATTGCTGGCCTCCTTTGCGCGCAGGATTGCGATGCATGGACGAACGCCTTTGAAAGCATCGCGAATTTTCTGTTTGGTCGCGGCAATCGTCGCGTCAGGCGCGTCTAGCTTGGAGAGAGGGTCAAGGATCGAGGTCATCGACCTAGCCTTTCCTGACAATCAAGGCCAACGTTTTCCTCGCCAGCGCATTGACGTTCCCAATCCGGATGACAAGGCGCAACAGGATAAATAGCGTCGCGCTGATAGCCTTCTTGGTAAACATCGATATCGATAAGAATGCCATTTACGCATTCCACGTCTTGGCCAAAGCGGTTGTCTAGCCAACCGTTTTGGCAGTGTTTGCAATTCTCGCTCATGACGGCTTCACCTTTTCAAATTGGAAGTGTTGGTCATCTAATCTTCTTTCTGTTGAGAAAACGAATTGGCGCGCTCAAACTCGGGAGCAAAAATTCACGCATTTCGATTTCAGAATAAATTCGAGGTGATGTTTAACGTAAATAAATCATATGTTCAATGTAAAACTATATCCCGCCAACATTTTTTCAGATGGCGAGGATGAATTCATAGCTTGGCATTTGGCAATTAGCTTCCCGATTTCTGAGTGAGTGCCTTTTGGACCTCTTTCAGCACATGGGACGCCCTGCGATATTCACCTGCGGTGTGATTGTTGAGGTAATCGATCTGGTTATCGTCCAGATATCCGGCCGGAATGAATGCCTCATTGCGGGCGAACGGCATCAGCACGTCAGCTACGGTCTCCAACAGCTTTTCATTGCCTTCACAACGCAACCGCATGGCTTCACTTTGATTGCGCCATTTTACGGCGCGTTCGTCAGCGGCAAGAAATTTTTCGCGATATGCGTCCGCATCAGGATTGTTATCTTTGAAATAGGCCAGGACCTCGGTTGCCATTCGTTCAAAATGCTTCTTCGGATAGGCCAGCCTCTTGGCATCTTCCTGATATTCTGATTGAAACAAAAACTCGCCAAGTTCAGCAACCTCGTCATTTTCAACATATAACGCTTCGAATGGTTCTGGCTGCATCAGGTTCTCATCGCCGTTTTCGAGCGCTTCAACGAGGTCTTCCATTGCCTGTCGATACGAAGTCGCTGGTCCCGCATCTTCTGCGTAATCCTTGCAGAGCGCGACAAAGCGGGCTTTCAGCTCGGCTTTAGCTTCGGCTACCTTGGCGGCAATGATATCTTCGACGCTCTTGCGGGTGACGAGATCAGAAGCCACCTTTTCAATCTTTGACCAAGCCTCGACTTCGAAGTCGATTTCGCTGTCGCTTGGAGTTCCCTTTTCCGCGATCACGGATTCGTTCAGATCATGCAATCGGCTCCATTCCTTGATTGACTCAAGGAGTTCGGAGCCTGGCCGATCATAACTAGGTTCAACATTCTTCATGTCATTGATGTCCCGTCGTTAAAGTCGCCTTCTGGTCCGCCATGAGCAGCGCGCGGCATTGCTCCTCAGCGCGTTCTGCAAGGCTTTCTGCGACTGATCCACTTTCGATGTTCTCGTTGTTTCCAAGTTCGTCGGCGAGTTCCTCCCGAATTTGGGAAATGCCATCGGTGAGCACCTTCAAACGTGCATTCAGGCGGGAGATTACCGCATCTTTCTTAGCAAGAACCGCGTCGACATCTTCAGCCCGAGAACTGCCTTCAACATGAGCTTGAACCACGTTATTGACGGCGTTCGCAATTCGATTGCGCTGAGTGTGGTTGACGCCTGCATGAGCGAGCGCCGAGAGCAATGCCTTTTCGGACTTTTCGATTTTTCCTGGCATTTTAATCCCTTTTCTTTCTGAGAAGAGTGCTTCTGTTTAGATACAGATCGGTGAGAAAATCCGCATCCATTGAATCTTCTTCTGAGATAAATCCATGACGGACGGCGATATCGATCACCTTAAAATCGTGCCAGTCGATATCGCCACTCCCGAGGTCGCCAGTCGGTGAATTCACTTGAGGTCCAACCTCAAACCAGTACCGAATACGACTGCAGTAGCACTCAATCGCTGTTTTCTTGGAAGGCTTTCGCAAAAGCATTTCCATATCGCGATGTTCGTCATATGCACCTGTCATGTCGTAGGCAGGCCCGTAGGTCTGCCACAGGTAATCGTGATCAGCTTGTGCCTGCTCGTGCGTAATCTTATCGCGGAGAGATTGCGCCATTCGGCTCTTCCTCCGCTGTCGAATGCTCGATCTGTTCGAGGATGGTTTCACTGACCTTCTCGTAGTCGTGGCTGGTCACAACGCCATCGTTCTTGTAGAGCTTCCATACGAAGGTCGCAGCGATCTTTGCGCCTTCACGCAGGCCCTTTACGCGGCCAGCCTTGAAGTTTTCGTCATCGGACTGTGTGGCGATAGGCGTGGTCAGATACGAATTTGCCGCCGCCTCAAACATCGTCTGAGCGGCTTCCATGGCTTCCTCGACGGTATCGTAACGTTCATTGTCGTCGTCATCGATAACGAAGTAATGAGGGTCGTTCGGGTCACGCGGAGTCTTGACGTAGTCGGTCTCCCACCAGCAATAGATTGTGTATTCATCATTGCTGTAGCACTTCCATGTCTCGCCGACCTGTTCCCATTCCAGCTTGCGGATTTGAACTCCGCTGGTGGGCGCAGCCTCCAGTGCAGGTTCGATAGCGCTTGGCGGTTCTGGATAATCGGCGTCGATCTGAGCACAATGCGCAACATAGGCCGGATCGAGCTGTGCAATCTCGCGTGCGACCTGCGCCAGGTTGTCTTCAAGTCGGCCGTTGTCCTGTGCGGCCTTGAGAACCGTGAAGATTTCTGCAGGCGATAGCATTTTAGAATTCATCTGATTGGTCATTTTAGGCACCCTTCCCTTGGTTCTTGTCGGCAATTTTCTGCCGCTTTTCAGCTTTTCGCTTTCGCTTGAGTTCGGCCGCGCTCATGTGCGCTTCATGATCCGGTTCTGGCGGCGAGTAGATGGATTTTTGTGTCCATCGGTAAGGTTCACCGCCGCGATGCGAAGACGCGGACATTGCGGCAACCAAAGCAATGGCGGCCGCATCAAAACCATTGCGTCTGCGACGCTCGCGCTCATCACTCTCCCGACGCAACACGGCACCGAAATCGGCAATTCGCTTTTCGGTTTCTTCATCACGATCAAGAGTGATGCGGAAACCTGGGCGATCAATCGCATATGCCTCGTCATTAGAGACGTCATTTGCATCTGTCTCAGCGATCACTACGTTCAACGCATCTCGCTGAATCGTGCGATAGTTGCCGTCAGCTCCAGAAACAACAACGATATCGCTGTCCTGCACGAAATCTTTGCTCAGCTCACCATCGAATACGATTTTGTCGCCCATAAATTCTCCCCAAGGTGATTAATTGCAATAATGCAATATAGCCGCACCTTATTTTCGCGCCTTAATCGCAAATTATGACCACATTTGTCAATCAATAATTTCTATTTAGCCTCAAATTCGGCGCATTATTTGATTGCGGCGCAAATTAAATTGACGAGCTGCGAATAATTATGAATTTTAAAATCCTGGTTAAGAAAGGAATTTTGATGTCCGCAAAGAAACTCTCAAACGACAAATTAATCGAGTTGCTTAAATCCGACGAGCCTATCAATAAGGCTCGCGCTCAGTTCTCGTATGCGAGTGCCAGAATTGAGCAGGCCGAACAGCAGCGGACTCCACTAAGCCCTCTCGACATGCGGCGCATGGAGTTCGAAGCTGTTGAAAAGATCGTGGGCGCTCTTGGTCTGCATATGCCTTCCGAAGAAGCTCATTCGGCTCCAGATATGCGGTTCATTTACAAGAACTGGCGTGGCGAGACCCGTGAGCGTCACGTGCGGCCGCAGGGATTCGATTACGGCTCAAATGAATGGCATTCAGAGCCGCAGTGGTTCCTGGTCGGCATTGACGTTGAAACTGGCGAACAGCGCTACTTCGCCATGAAAGACATTAAGTCGTTTCGCTAAGACATCTATGCGCGGGAATCCCTGTCGTTTACGACCGGGAGAAGATTAATTAAAGGCTAATGCGAAACCTTTCACTTCATACGCATTGTCTGGAGTGACAGGGTAAACACCCGCTGCCGCCGTTGGAAGATCAGGACTTGTGCTGCAATAAGAACCAGTAGCCCCGCGCAGCCTGTATACTTCAGCACATATATCCACGATCTCTTGGGCTGAAAGTCTTCCCCCGGCATTTGGAGACCCGTCTTTAAACGGAATGAATAGAACAGTTCCATTAAGGGTAAGTTCCCATGGGCCATAAGTTAAACGTTGGACACCTAAAGGCAATTTATGTAAATATCTTTCAGTGTATAAAGCATTATTTTCATCGACTGGAATTCTTTCTGTCCATGTTTTATCTTTTACGAGTTCAACCCCGGTGGTGGTCTTGTACACGGCTACACCAGCGACAATTTGCTGTGATTGTGTCATAAGGGTAGCCACGTTTGTCCTTGTTGAAGCCGCCGTGAATGCCTCGCCAGCGTAGAATATCGAAGCAATCGCAAGAGCGGCGATGAGCGCTATCACAATGACAGATATAATTATTTGGAACATAATACCCCCGAGGATGATATTTTAGGATTCAACACAAATTTGATGTCGAATGTTATTTATCTTGATATGATTACTTTAAAACAGGATGGCTTCGAATATTATGATCGGTCAATAGTCAAGTGTTATTCTAGCAAGTAGATGATTTTATGTTATAATATTTAGGCTCGTAATTTACAATGTTGGTCTACTTTTTTGGTGATATCTGTGACTTATATTTCACGCCAAAGAATGATAAGTCGGCATTTTGGAGATTCGGAGATTGGCGCAGGTAAACGGCAATCTCGGAAGAGGAGTACTGTTCGAGATTCGAGAGATCGCCTGACCTGGGACGCGGTCATTTTTGCCATCCTATTTGATAATGGCTCTGACATCGAAATGGTCAGGTGATGCCGCATAAGACGACGTACAGTCCGCTTGATGGCCAGATTTGCATGGAACGTGCAAATATTCGCATGAAAGACGCCAATCTATGATTTTTGAGATGCATCCAGAATGCACGCAAACGCACTATAAATGCACGTGAATGCACTCCAAATGGATTTACATGCTACCAACAGGCACTTTTGTGCTACCTACTGGAACTTTTAGAAGTCACTCATGAAATGCTGTTGACTTTGGATTTGGCCAGGATATTGGTTTTGGACCATGGCGGCAATCCGATGAACTTAGATTCGATCAAGCACTATCACCCGATCCGGCTGGAAATTGCAGAATCCATGCGTAGTCGTCGGGAAGACGATAACGTCGCTCAGCTACAGCGGAAGATGTTGGCGATGATGTCCAACAAAAAAATGAGTTCAATTCAATTGTTGAAGGATGACTCTCTCGCTCAGGAGCAGAGTGCTGCAGAAGGTATCGACGACGATGCTCTGTCCCCGTGGAGAACTCGGGTAAAAGAAGCTATCCAGGAGGCAAAATCTGCATTTCTCCAGAGAGGTCAGAACATTTTTGATATGGCGCTGGTCTCGGCGATGCTGAACAAAGTCGATGTCGATGACATTGTCATTGAGGATACCGAGTTACCGTACGATGCTATCTATATGCATTTTGGCTCCCTGCCCGAACTGGAATACGGAGACGGGCGCTGGATTGATGGCGTCTATGTGAAGGGAACTGGCTCTCGTTTCGTGCTGACATTCGTCTCAAACATCCCCGAAGCTGAGATCGCAGATAAAGTTCCAGTCGGCGAAATGATGAAGCGCGTGACGTCTGCAGTCACAACGCAGATCGAACGCAACGCTCAAATGTCCGAAAACGTGGCTTCGTTATCGTTCGCTGGCGATCCTGCGATCATAGCTTCCAAGGAGGCATTGGCAGCCGCTGTCAGGCTTGCCGTAAATGGCATCCTGTATCTCAATTTGCCGAAAGCCGATGTCGAGTACGACTATAGCGAGCGCGCTCCAAAAGATCTCGTCGCGAAAGCGAAACGCGTAGAGCTACCCATCGACGCCGAGCGGGCTGAAAACCGACTGACTAGTCTCGGTTGGGTGCGTGTCAATTTTGTCGGCCGAGCGCATGCAAGAACTGCCGAAGAAGTAAGACAGGCGCGAGCTTCTGGGGCGCGATCTGCTGTAGAACCTCATTGGCGGCGCGGGCACTGGCGAAGGGTTGTCGTTGGAGTTGGGCGATCAGGCCGCGAGTGGCGGCTGTTTCAACCCACTATCGTTAATCCAAAGGGCGCAGCAATGGTTAGCAGAGGCAAAATCCATGTTGTGCAGCCGAGAGGGCAAGGAGAGTAGATCAGTGTTTAATGCATTAGGCGGAAGATACGAGGAAACGGGCCTAGTCTACCGCAACAGCATGCTGAAGCAGTTGAAAATTGCTCTTCGCGAGCAGTCTTCAGGAAATGGACAATGGTCACGTATTAAGGCGGCATTGGAAAACACCACCTTGGGCGAGCGTAACGACCTGATAATGTTACGTCGCATCGGGAATAACATAGACCAGTTCGGTGTCGTTGGTTACAAGGAAATCCTCGGCAAGGAGCCGAGAATCCTGATTACTCCCAAGCTGGCGATCAGTCCGATACGTCGCGGAGGAGAATGTAATTTGATCGTCGACAGTCTTATCAAAGAGGTCGTGTCACGCGTCGTTGAGTTCCGCACCGTTGTTACGGCATCTAAATGCGATAAGCTTATTGTTGATGTCAGAGGAAAGGGGGACATCGCGCAGCAAATCGAAATGGGCGTTAAGGCTACGTCCTCTATCTCGTCCGGCGTTCCAGTTTTTTTGAATGGCGAAATCCTCGAAAGTATTATCGACAAGTTGGGTGTTATCGAGGGCATAGAGTCGATTGGAAAGATCCGATCTGGAATTGGTCGAGTGCTCGGCTGGCCCGAAGGAGATGCGGACGAGGAGGAGGCATTCTTCGAAGCGATTGAACTCGCGCACACCACTGCAGGCATCGAAGCTATGCCAAAGGAGCGACTGACGGATGTCTTTCAGTTCGAGACAAGCAGGACCAGCCCACGTCACGAAGCCAGGTGTGACCTAAAGGCGATTGCCGATGCTGCTGTCTTAGAAAAAGCTCTCTTGGCATCTTCTTCCAACCCAATGGCAATCTCTGGCCTCAAGCTGATGTTAAGTGACGTTGCCGCAGGGAACTCACTTGTGATGAACCTCTGGAAACGGGACAGCAATGCTTTAGCTGCATTGCTATTTGTCAATCGGAGCATTGATGTCTCAATTGATGAGGGTGGTAACGCTAAGATCGTTATTCTCTACAATCCAAACTACACACAAACATCTAACATCGTCATGCCCGAAACGATCAGGCTTGTCGGCGACGCCGTGATTTCACAGGTGATCTGCGATGTTCAGACTCTGACAAGTTCGGCCCTGAAAATCACTCCTACTGTGGACGTTTCGGTGGCTTTCATGCCCTTCAGCAATTCGACAAATGCAGATAACGATGCCTACTATCTGTGCGACTACGTCTCCCATGCACTTGAGGAGGTCGATGTCGAACTGCCTGAAAACGCAAGTTTTATTGGAGCTGTGTCGCTTCCTATTGCATCAATGGATTTGCGGGCATTGTTCAGATAGTGGCAGCGTCGAGTGACAGTTGCACAAATCAGGAGGCCCCGACTGGGGCCTTTTTCATGACCTCTTGCAATCAAGACGAACATCGGTAAAGTTTCCATCGCCGAAGTGACGGCACGCGGGCGCACCGCATAGGCTCTCCTTGAGCAATCACTGAATGGACTGACTATTGCCGTTGTCAACATCCTTCACTCAGGAGCAGTCCTCACGGTATCGAGTGCGACGATTCCGTGCCAGACACGCTAGACATCGTTGATAAGTAGCGAGATTTAATCATCGTCTTCAGGACCAACCTGGAGGCGGAAGCTCACAGATTTCGAAACATGTGTGAGCTTCCCGAATACTAGACAAGACCCCGCCAAACCTCGGCCAGATGCCGCACCCTCTCGAAAAATTCTGTTCCCGATTTGAAATCTCGTTTTGCGATAAGGGACAGCGTATCAGCAATGAAAAGCTTCTGTTCTTCGTTCAGATCGGACTTCAAACACTGGAACCGCTCCTTTTCAATGTCCTCAATCTGTAGGTCTGGATCAAGGACTGCGATCAGAGACATCACGATGTTGGCAAAAGGATGCGGATTTCTTCGTGCGAAGTACAACCAGGCAGGCAAATACGCGAAAGACATATTCCCATCCATGAAACTGAGAAGGTATCCGATCCCGCTATCACCTACGTTTTGGACATCGACCTTGATCAGGTCGGGCCAACTTTCAACTTGCTTCAGTGAAGAAACTTCATCGTCGTCCCAAAATATGGAAGCCAGGTCGAAAATGTTATATTCGGTGTCATTTATTAGTTTGAAGATGCCATACAATTCATTATCAGTTTCCAAAATGGCTCCTTTCGTCTAATCTATCGGGGATTCCGAAAAAGCCTTTTGAGACATGGCCAATATGGAAACCGTTTTAACTACACTTCTCTCCAAAATGAGGACAGTCGTTTAACTCTTTCGAAAAGCAGTGACTGATTTTGGAAGTCACGTTCTGCAATATAGGTGAACGTCTCTGCCAGAAAGCACTTCTGTTCGCTCGACAGATGCTTTTGCAGATAGGCGACCCGATCTACATCGACCAGTGGCACCTTTTTCTCGGGGTCGAGCAACGCCACCAAACTAGTCACGATATTGGCATAGGGATATGGTTCAGACCGTGCGAAGTACAACAACGCAGGCAAATAGGCCCGCAACATATCCGCTTCCATAAACTGAAAAATACCGCCGAATCCGAATTCTGAGATACTTTCTACATCCAGAGCTAAGATGTCTTTCCAATCTTTGACGCCTGACAGCTTTGCAACTTCAGCGTCATCCCATAACTCACCTGCTAGTTCCTGAATGGTATGGCGCGTAGTGATCTCGTCGGAAAACTTTTGTTCGATGTCCTGGAGTAGGCTCAATATACACCTCCTTTGAGCTTTTCACAGTTTTGCAATTGCTTTTTTGTGTTCGCAATTTCTTCGCGATGAGTGCTATTGCCACCGTTGAAGCATCGGTCTTCTCTTTCAGTTCGAGCATTCATGCACTGCGTGATGCCCATGATTTTGATGTCGATATCAAAGATATCATCCGTTGGTAAGCATTTATTTGGTCTAACCTGCTTACAATATTTAGTAATTCGGCCGGAAAGCATAGCCAATTCTTCTGGCCCACACCGTCCTGGAGGTTGCATATTTTCGCCTGGGCTGTATCGCTTGTTTCCAGCGTTGTCAGTCACATAGTCGGATTCGTCAGGCTGCTTGAGAAGTGGGATGCTGGCACTTCCAGCCGCCATCGCAGCAAACAACGTATTCATGCATGCCGAATTCGACATGCATGTCTTGACGGCGTCTGGGCCATATTTGCTGACGATAGCCATAGCCACTTCACCCGCTTTCCGAGCACCTGTCGCCCTGCATTGGGGGGATTTCAGACATCCTTGAACTACTCCTCTGGCAACGAGGCCACCCGCCACCAGTGCAAGCTTACCTTTAACACCTGCATCCGACGATGCGGTTGCGGACAATGAAATAGCGGAAATAAGAATGGCTTTCGTTACCAGTTTGAACATGGCCCCTCCGTTGGAGGCGGTTTAATGCCATTTATTCCGAAGTTTTTCAACCTTTTTAAGCGTGCCATCGGATATTTCTTGAAGCCAGATGTCGAGCCGAATTATCCATTGACATTTTTATTGACAAAATTTATTTATTTTTACTGAAAGGGAGAGCTATTTTGACTGCTATTAACACCCCTCACATTCTTAAGATCGTCGGCTGGATTTATAAGGTTTCTGGCGACGGCTTTTGGCAGCTTTGGAATAATCCAGAAAAGCCAACTCACATCATCGATCATGCGTTGAGGCAGGGGATGAAGATTGAGATCGAAGCCGTTTACGATATCAATGAAGATGTAGCGAAGCGGAAGCTGGTTGATCCAGTGGAAGTCGCTGTTGGCCTGCTAGACGGCAAGAAGGACAAGGAAGACACCGAGATCATCGAGATCAGCGCTGGTCTCCTGCGCCAGGTCGTGGCGGCGGCTTCCAAGCGCAAGGCTGGCGCTTCCAAGGAAGAATTCGAGAGCCTTCAGTCGCTGGTCGCCAAGCTTGAAGGCGAAGCGAAATCGCACGTCAGCGACATGATTGAAGTCTTACAGGACTGCAGAACCTATATCAGGCGCTCAGAGCATTACGAGAAAGCCCTTCGTGAGTTCCAAAACGTCATTCGCAGCGCGATCTCTGAGAACCACGAGGATGGTCCTACGCTGACTTTGGCGAGCGGGACTGTCGTTCGCGGGGAAGTCGCGGAAATTGTGTTGAAGCTTCTCAAAACGTTCGCTGAGAGCGTGAATTCAACAATCGATGCTGGTCACAAAATCGGAAGTCCTGGGGGTTCAAATTGAGCGCACCTGAAGCAATCGATGTAACTGCTCCAAGCGGTTTCGTACACGTCGGATGGCGATGGAAAAGGCCGCATGACGATGAATGGAGCACAAGTTACACGCTAAAGAAGCCTGACCTTGGCTTCACTTCTGAATATGCGGCGAAGGTTGAGTGGGAACCGTTGTTCGGTTATTCGGAACTGCCGGGTAACGCAGCCCATGAGGATGTTCGCGCCGTCGCAGATGAAATTCTTACCAAAAACGAAGGCAAGGATGACGCCGACGTTGTGTCCGTGAGCCTCGGCTTCCTGCGCGATCTGAATGCTTTGGTCTACAAGGCCAAAGACCAGAAACTTAATGTCGAAGAAGCAAAGAGCTTTCTGGAAGCCATAGCAAATGACTTCGAGCCTGCGGTCGAGCACATGTACCGACCTAATGAATCGATCTTTGGCGCGGTTGCGCGTGATATGGTCAAAGCTGGCTGGTCTATTTTCCCTCAGGAGATCGATGGCAATCGTCGACCTGGCACCGTCAACGGCCAGATGATCAAGTGGTCAGAAGAACACAAACTTGCCACCCAGCTGCCAACTGAAAAAGCACTCGATCTATGGACTGCGCAGTGCGCTGGCCTCAACGTGGCTGTCGTTCTTGGGGCTGGTAGTGGCCACTCCCTCGTACTCGACGTTGACATCGTGGAGAATGAATTGAGCCGTCAGGTTCAGGAATTGGCCGACAAGATGTTCGGATATACCCCACTTCGCCGTGTCGGTAACTTCCCAAAGATCGCTCTCGTTTATCGTCATGATCCCGACGACGAAATCCCAAACCGCTCGCCGAAATTTGTACCGTTCGACACCCCTGAAAACCCGGACGGGGTCGATCAGGGCCTCGAAGTGATCTCTGATGGCAAGCCGATGACGTTCTTCGGCAAGCACCACAAAACTGGTCGCTACTTCACCTGGCTGGACGCTAACCCTCAGTTCTTTGGGCCTGAAGACGCGCCCCTCGTGACTTCGCAACAGATCAATGATTTTTTCGATGCCGTCGACAGCCTTCGTCAGTTTTCGAGGTCTGCTTCGTTCGAAGGAACAATGGCTACACAGAAATGGGATGAAGACGCTCAAATCAACGTGCCTAAGATCCGTTCTGCTGCGGGAGCCAGAGATTGGATTGAAGATGAAAACGGGAAGGTCGTTGACGGCCATGAAATCTATCTGACACGCCTTGCTTTCCGTTTCGTAACGGCCAACCCAGGAACATCGACCACCCTTCAAGGTCGAGAATCCCTCATCAAAATCATTGTTCAGCAATTTAATGACACTGCAGAATGCCCAGACCGCTGGAAGGGTGACAACCTGATTCACGAAGTCGAATCGAAGGTCAATCGTATTGCCGAGAAATTGAAGACGGCGCAAATCAAGCCGTTCGTTCCATTTCGCGATAATAAGGCCGTGAAAAGGAAGGCGAAATGACTAATCTTGAAAACGCCCGAGACGCATTTCTGAATAAGTGGTTCGACGCGACAACCGAAGGCTCACATTGGACTGACGCGAAGTCGGTCGATATCACTTTGGAAATCGAGGAGACGTTCAACCTTGCCTCCTTGGCAGCTCTGGGCGCGGTTCCTATCGATGGTATTCCTGTGGCGGAATATCAGATGCTAAACGAGAACGGAAAATGGCAGATGACCACCGATCCTGACTATTTCAAGCAGGATCATGCGTGGAAGACCGATGTTCGAGAACTCGTAGATGCTGATGACGTTCGCAGTGCGCTGGTCAGGCACGAGCTGATCATCGAAACGTGGAAGACTGCTTTCGAGGAAGGAGCTGTTCTGCGCAAAAAGCTGTCAGAAGGCCTGAAGGATGCCAACAGGCGCGTTCAGGAAGCGGCCGAAGAAATCAAAACCCTCAAGGCCGAGATCGAAAGGCTCAATAAGCAAATCGAGAATGAGGATTCTGAAGATCACGATAGCGTCTCTAGCACAGGAGAGGTCTCCAGTGAGCGCGATGAGACCGTGAGAACAGAAACCTTCGAGATCGAGCCACTGCGTACCGCTATCCAGACGGTCCAAGGTTCCAAGCACATGGCGACAACCGAGGTCCTGGTGCTTAGCGTCGGCCACATGCGCGACCTGTTTGAGATTGTGAAGCATGCGGAGGATCATCCCGCTGTCGTTCTGTTCGCCCAGCTCCTCGCGGAGAATGCCGAAAAGAAGATCACTGACTACTTGGAAGTTTCGGTTGGTTTCTATCGTCAGATCTATCGGGTCGCTATGAAGTTCGAGGAAAAGGTCGATTGGTACGGTTGGGTTCGCGGGCTTGCCATGGCCTTCAAGGATGCAGGTCAGAACGATGATGCCGTCCAACTCGGGCTTCTGATCAAACATATGAAGACTGAGCGCAAAATGCTCCATCAGGCGATAAAGGCTCTCAAACCTTTCGCCAAGGCGGGGCAGCTGTTCGGCCCATCAATCTCTGAATATGACGAAACAGTATATAATCCGGCAGCTGGCCCCGAATTTTATATTCTCGGAAGTCACCTGCGTCAGGCTCGTGCTACCTATATCAATATCAAGGGGACGGATGCCTGATAATCCGCACACAATTAGTGGCTCGTAATATGCGGGCATAAAGGGGCCGCGCGCCCCTTTTTACTCTTCTTGTGGAAGCGAAATCCCCATATCCGCTTGCTCTATAAGCCAATCCTTGAAGGCATTTGTAATTTCATGGCTGCGAAGCTCTTCGGGAAGAACAATATAATACCCAAACTCGGTTGCCATTGGCTTATCGAATATCGGCACGAGCGCACCTGTCCTGATTTCTTCTTCAATCAGGTAGGTTGGTATCAGAGCAACGCCCAATCCTGAAACCGCAGCGCCAATGATCATTGAAAACTGATCGAACCTGTTTCCGCGAAACCCGTTCTCAGGCTCGACGCCATGGAACGTAAACCATTGATGCCATAGCTTTGGTCTCGTCATGAGGTGAATTAGCGGAGCGTTGATGAGATCGGCAGGGGAGCAGTCGTGATAGAGTTCGGCGATCTCCCTGCTGGCGACAGGAATGACCACTTCCCTGCTTAGAAAGGTTGAAGTGGCCTTCGCCCAGGTTGGCTGTCCATAATGGATGGCGATGTCGAAACCTTCTTCCTCGAAATCAAAAGGAACACTTCTGGATTCCACCGTGATTGCAGTTGAAGGTCTCAATTTTAGGAATTTGGGAAGGCGAGGAATAAGCCAGCGTGATCCAAAACTCGGCAGCGTTGCAATCGAGAGCGAATGCTTCATGTGGGACGTAGAAACAGCCAGTGTCATCATTCGCTCTGACTGCGACAGCAATTTCTGCGCTTCTGGCAAAAATCGCTTGCCGAAATCAGATAGCACGACGCGCTGACGCACTCTTTCGAAAAGACGTGCGCCAACCTGTTGCTCAAGCTCCATGATTTGGCGGCTGACCGCGCTCTGGGTAAGATTTAATTCTTCGCCAGCTCGGGTGAAATTGCCGTGCCTCGCCGCGCATTCGAAGGCTTGGACGCTGACAATGTCAGGGATCAGGCGGCGGCGCATTCAGCTATTCCTATTTCGTATCAACCCAGCCAGTGATGTCATGAGACAGGCGGGGATGCAATCTGTAGACGCGATTTCAGAGATTGCTCACGAGAGGGAAATTGTCGTGTCTGACCGCTTTAAGTCGCCCGATGAAATTCGCGCTGCATTTTCGGCAACGATGTCCGAAATGTATGCAAAAGAAGTGCCCGCTTATTCCACGCTGATGCACCTCGTCTACGAGGTGAACGAGGAAACGCTTCAAGCCAATCCGGAACTTCAAAATCAGTTGGAGGAGACGGAGTCTCTTGCCCGCATTTCTGAAGAGCGACATGGAGCTATTCGCGTCGGCACGGCGGCTGAACTCGCCATGCTGCGCCGCGTTTTCGCGATAATGGGGATGTATCCGGTCGGGTATTATGACCTCTCTATCGCGGGCGTTCCCGTCCATGCCACCGCGTTTCGGCCGACTAGCGAAGCTTCGCTGAAGCGAAACCCATTTCGCGTGTTCACGTCTCTCCTGCGGCTTGACCTGATCACGGACGAAGCCCTGCGGGATGAGGCGGCCGCCATTCTGGCAAAGCGCCAGATATTCACCGATGGTGCGATCCAGTTGACCGAGAAGGCCGAGCGCGACGGTGGTCTGAGCCATGAGGATGCAACCACTTTCATATCCGAGGTCCTTGAGACCTTCCGGTGGCACGACCAGGCGAAGGTCAGCGCCGCGCTTTATCGAAGGCTTCATGATGCGCATCGTCTGATAGCCGATGTGGTTTCCTTCAAGGGGCCTCATATCAACCACCTGACCCCGCGCACGCTCGACATCGATCTCGTCCAGCAGCGGATGCCTCTTCACGCGATTTCGCCTAAGGCAGTCGTCGAAGGGCCTCCTACTCGGAAATGTCCGATCCTGCTGCGCCAGACATCGTTCAAGGCGCTGGAAGAAGCCGTCTCGTTCCAGTCCGAAGACGGTGCCTGGCAGATCGGATCGCATACTGCCCGCTTTGGTGAGATCGAGCAGCGCGGTATCGCCCTCACTCCCAAGGGACGCGCTCTGTATGATACGCTCCTCAACAACTCCCGCGAGGTCATGCGTCCGGCCGCAGACGGCTCGAATGCTACCGAGTACATGAAGTGCCTTGAAGAAGCCTTCCAGACGTTCCCAGACAGCTGGGACGCCATTCGAGAGCAGGGCTTGGGCTACTTCAGCTATTCACTCACGGAAAAGGGCAAAGCCAGCGTGGGCTTCGGCGGGACATCTCTGGAGCAATGGATATCGGAAGGTCTCGTTCGGTTTGACCCCATCGTCTACGAGGACTTCCTCCCCGTAAGCGCCGCAGGAATCTTCCAGTCGAACCTTGGAGACGAGGCAAGCCAAGTCGCAGTCGCCAGTGCGAACCAAGTCCAATTCGAACGCGATCTTGGGGCGTCCGTTCTCGATCAGTTCGAGCATTACGCCGAGATCGAGAGAGCTTCCATTGAGGCATGCAAGGGCGTCATCTGCGCTCAGCAGGTCGCTGCCGAATAGGATGGGTCATGCTAGAGCAGAACCACGTTACCGAGCTAGCGAAGCTGATTGGAGATGCTGGTGTCCTTACGGCTCCGGCCGATCTCGAAGCCTACCAAAACGGTGCAAGGTATGACCGAGGGCGGGCGGCCGCAGTCTTGAGGCCGAGAACTACCGATCAAGTCTCGGCAGTGATGGCCTATTGTGTGCGCCAAGGAATTCCCCTGGTTCCTCAATCTGGCAACACTGGGCTTGTCAGCGGCTCCACGCCAGACAACACCGGACGTCAGGTGGTTCTCAGCCTTGATCGCATGAATGAGGTATTCAGACTCGACGAAGACAATCGGTCGCTCACAGCCAGCGCTGGTTGGCGTCTCTCCGACGTCAACAACAAGCTCGAAGCGAATGGATTGTTCTTTCCCATCGATCTCGGTGCCGATCCTAGGCTTGGAGGGATGATTGCAACGAACACGGGTGGCTCAAGATTCCTGAAATATGGCGACGTGCGCAAAAACACCTTGGGGCTGAAGGTGGTTCTCGCCGATGAGGACGGCACTGTCCTCAACCTAAACAACGAGCTACGGAAAAATAACACGGGTGTCGACTGGAAACAGATCTTCATTGGCACGTCTGGTGCCTTTGGGATTGTCACCGAGTGCGTTCTGAACGTCGAACCCCTGCCCCAGCAAATTTCGACTGCCTACCTGGTGCCGAAGTCGGATGAGCACGTCATGACGCTGTTGCGGGCGATGGAGAAACGGTTTGGAAGCGAGCTTTCGGCCTTCGAAGGGATGTCGGCAAACGCCATAACGGCAGCGATCCAGCATGTTCCTTCTCTTCGCAATCCATTCGAGCAAGGCATTGTGCCGTCCTTTGTGATTTTGGCCGAGGTCACTAGGAGTTGGGAGCCGCGTCAGGGCGAACAGACCTTGGATGCGGCGCTGGAAGGCGCGCTTGCGGAAATATGGGAGATGGAGGGAGAGCCGCTGGCAGATGCGTTTGTCGGCCCGCCGCATGAAATGTGGTCTCTTCGGCACGCACTATCTGAAGGCGTTTCGCATTCTGGAAAGCTGATAGCGTTCGACCTCGCCTTTCGCAGAGGAGACGTCATGAAGTTTCTTTCCAAGATCCGTAGCGACCTGGCCCTCTGCTGTCCTGATCTGACAATCTGCGACTTCGGTCACATTGGGGATGGCGGTGTCCATCTCAACCTTGTCTTGCCCAAAAACAGCAAGCAGGCTTCAGATCCTGACTTCGAAAAGCAACTTCGGGATTTCGTGTTCAGTATCGTGGTCGACGAGTTTGGAGGCAGCTACAGCGCGGAACATGCTATTGGCCGCAAAAACCAAACCTACTACGATCTCTATACACCTCAGAAATTGCGGGAAATGACGAAGGACATGAGAGAGCGATTTTCGCCTGGTGACCTCGGAGCGGTGCGCTTCGGTTGAAAGCAAAACGGAGGCGATTAAGCCTCCGTTTCTTTTTGGGGGATCAGCCCCATCCCTTCCAAATACCCGGCCTCCATGGAGTGAAGTCGGCGATGTCGGCATCATATCCGCTTCCCCAATCGTTAGGACCGCTGTATTGGATATTTGGGTTCATCGCGATGTTCACGAGAATTCGCCCAAACAACGGCGTAAATTTGAAGCCGCGCCCTGCCTCCATCACAGACATTGCTGCGTTTTTATAAGCGCTAGCTCCCATTGGTTTCCGAGGAATCCCACCAATGACGATCTTGCCGTCACTTGGCATTGAGTAGAGACATGCGTTTTGAGACGTATAATCATTTACATCCACGACCCCCGGTTTGAAGAGGCTAGAAATATGCGTCTTAATTTCGTTGAGGATGTTTTGATCCGGCACTCCGGTAATCTGCGATGGATCAGTGAACAAAGTATCTGTATAATCTGCCGCGATTTTTACGCGACCCTTGGTTTCGTTAGAGAGGCCCAAATCTGGGAAGCCGTAAAATAGGCCTCTGTCATTGGTCGCGGTATTACCGAATTCATACCACAGCGGAATTTTGTCGCTGGTAGTTTGCTTCCAGAAGGCGAGAGACATCTGCCAAATGCGATACTTCTCATTCTGCTGAAGTTGCCCGTTTGTAAGGCTGTTGAATAGATTTCCGGCCCACACACCAGGTGCGAGAATAAGGTGCCTGGTTGTGATCGTGCCAGCTTGACCATAAGATGCTCCTAGTGGGCCGGGAGCGGCTGCGACATCTACTGTAAAACCATAATCTTGGTCAACGAAAGCTTCTGCCAGATTTGTGACTTGAGTATATGCCGCAATAGTCAGCAGTCCGGTTTCCTGTGCCATGTTCAAAAAAGTATTCATGGTTTGTTGAACGTTGATCGTGGCGGAGTTTTTCTGCACGAGGCCGATATAGTCACTAGGCATTCCTGCAGCATTGAAAACCGGGAAACGGTTCTGAATTTCCTGAGGGCTATTGAGAAGTTCGTAAGGAACGGCCTGTTCGTTCATCGTCTTGATCATACTCTGAAGATCTCCTTCCGGAGTAACAGGCGCATGCGAATGACCAAAGAAGAGCAAGTCATCCTCGAAAAGAAGCGTCTCACCTGATGCTTTTTCGATTTCTTTCCATAGAGCATAAGATGCTTCAGTAAGCCGAACCTCATTGGCGTTGGAATACATAATGCGGAAAATACGCTCGTAGCCCTTGGAACTGCCTACAGAGCTTGGGACGTCTGCTTTTTCAATGAGGATTGTTTTCAGCCCTCTTTGAGTGGCGTAGTACGCAGCGCTAATTCCAATAGTGCCGCCGCCGACAATAACCATGTCATAAATCTGACTGAAATTGATGAGTTCGCTGTTTTTGTATTTTTGTGGCATTTTTATTCTCCAAAAAAATCGTTGATATTCGGGTTAAAACAAGTCCCTGGATTGTCAGTCGCCAGAGATCAAAGGATAGGTCGGGTCGTTCACAATTGGCGTGATGTTGAAGAAATCACGAAGGACTGAGTCCGCCGTGCAGAATGCACCTTCAATCCATGCCTGGTCGTTCGAATAAGCAGACCCCATGATATACAGCGGTGTATGATCGTTCTGGTTGACGATCTTGTAAGGTGCTCGGACCTTTTGCATCGAGTCCTTCAGGCTGTAATGTGCCTTCCAGGCATGGTACCCAGCGTAGTATGGATTGCGTCCCCAATCCATGAACAGCGCCTGAATAGGTTGTGGCACATGGGAAATATCACCATCCGAGAAATGTACCTGCGCCAGCTGATGTCTCAGCATTCTGATCATTTCACCTGAAGCAGGACTTCCTTCCGAAAGCGGCTGCAGATTATCTGAATCTGCAGAAGTTTCTCGCTGGGTGATGTTCGTCTCCATCGCCTGCCAGAACTGCGTATACCACATATCGTCATAACTCGCCAAAAGACCGTACGCGACAGGTCTGTTAGCTGGAGCATTGTTCCCGAAGTAGTAAATCTGACGCAATGGAAGGTCTGTTACTGTTGGGCCGAAACCAGTCACAGGCTGCCCATCTACCGTGTAATTCAGCTTGGGCGGGTAGTCGGATTGTTCCCACCACGCTGTATCAAAGAGAAGGGCAATTTTGTATGACGGCTGCTCAATGACAGATTCGACATAGTATTTGACGTCTCGGTTCTTGAGAATGTGATCATCGCCAGAATTGTTGGCGATGAGTTCGATTGAATTTCTCGGCATGCAAAGGAATAGTTTCTTTGCTTTTACGATTGTCTTGTTACCAGATGGTTCGCCTGCAGAATACGATTGGAATGTACAAACAAATACGCTATTGGCGGGGTCCCATTCGAAGGTCTCTAGGCACATTCCACGTTGGATAACGACACCTTTATTTGTGGCCTCCGCCTGGAGAGCGTTGATCAGAGTGCTGTAGCCATTTTTCAGTCTGAGATATTTATAGTCAGCGCCGAACTCTCCATTGTACGGGATAGCGTTCGCAGCATTCCAATTGATAACGTTGGACGTATATCCGCCAGCATCTGCTGCATATTGGAAGCCCTCACTACCAAGCTGGTCAAACATAAGGTTCCAATATCCAATATTTCCAATCAGATCTCCAGGATTATAGACCTGACTATCAAAAGTGCTTGGCAGCCTTGCATTATCGAAGAATTCACACCAGCCCCGACGCGTGTTAGGTGCGTTCCCGCCAGTCGCCGCATCTGAAATTTGAGCGAAGAGATCGTCGGATGACTTGGTGTTGTCTGGGGTATTGTACGGGACTCCTTTGGTGGGAATCTCGCTGTCGTAGACATTAACGCCCCGCAAGAAATAAAGGCGATCCTGAACCATGTTAAAATCGACGACTTGGTCGCGAATTCCTAACTCGTCAATTGTTTTATTTACCAGCTTATGGCCCTCGGAGAATCTCATTCCTCCGAGTTCGATGAACTGACCAGTGTCGAAGTGTTTCGTGTAAATGCGACCTCCGAGGCGATTTCCCCATTCGTAAACTCGGATATCGCCCGTTACTTTGCCAGACCCTGATGCCTTTTCATTCGCGAGACGCCAAGCTGTATAGAGGCCTCCAGGTCCACCACCAACGATGAGATTATCGATTACAGTATTAGGCATGATATTACCCCCAATTATGTTGATCTGATCAGGAGGCGCTTTTGCCTGCTGATATTCCCCGACAACATAATTGGTTGGTGTCGCCACCGGCGCGAATCCAGGTTCGCGTATCACAAGCAGCTAAAATACAAAAAAGCGCCCATGCCTTTCAGCATGAGCGCTCCAGTCCCGTCGAACGGTTGAGTGGGGGGTACCTAGCTCTTCCGTTTTGATCGGTACTTCCAAGGCATAGCGTATCTCTCAAGAATATCAAGTGACCCGATCAGTAATACCCCGATGAGTGAGAGAATTAATAGGGCCGCGAATACGCGGGGCGTATCGAACTGGCCTTGAGCGACCAGAATGACGTTTCCAAGACCGTTCTGTGATGCGACAAACTCGCTGACAATTGCCCCGACGAGGGAAAGCGACATAGCGACTTTCATCCCCGCGAAGATGGATGGCAGCGCGGCGTAGATGCGGATGCGGGTCAGGACCTTCCATCGCGATCCACGAAGGGCTTTAGCGATATCAAGGACGTCTTTCGAAACCGACTGCAGGCCGAGCAGGGCGTCAATGACGATGGCAAAAACCGCGATCATGAATGCGATGGCGATCTTGGTGAATGACCCCATGCCAAACCAGATGATGCACAAAGGTGCGATTGCCACCTTGGGGACACTGTTGAGTGCAATAAACAGAGGAAACAGCAGGCGGTGGAGTAACGGCGACTCTACCAGCACGACTGCGAATGCGACACCAATCACTGTCGCGGCGATGAACCCGCCGACCGTGATGAAAATGGTGTACATGGCTTGCTGCGCAAACCAGCCTGGGAATTGAAAGATGTCGCCGAGGATCAGGCTCGGAGGCGGCACGAGAAAGATCGGCACATCGAAAAGCCGAACAACGATCTCCCACGCCAGCGCGAAAGCAAAGAACCCGAGAATTGAAATCGCGGCGGTGTGGATGTTCGTAGCGGTGTTGCCTTTCACCGAGGCGTCCAAACTACTCATGGATGATCCCCATTTTTTCGAATGAGCCTCTGAGCTTGCGTGTCAGCTCACCGAATTCGGACGTCTCGCGTATCGAAAGCCTGCGCTGGTCGCCGAGAGGTACGTCGATCTCGTCCGTGATCTGGCCAGGGCGAGGACGGAACACCAATATGCGTGATGACAGGAACACTGCTTCAGTGATGCTGTGAGTGACGAAGATCACAGTCATCCGCTCCGCCTCCCACAGCTTGTGGAGGTCGACATTGAGCTGGTCTCTCGTCAGTGCATCGAGAGCGCCAAATGGCTCATCCATGAGCAACAGGCCAGGCGTAAGCAAAAGCGCACGACAGATGGCCACTCGCTGACGCATGCCGCCCGAGAGGGAGTGGGGATAGGCATGGATAAATTCGGAAAGGCCTACACGATTGAGGAGGTCTCGCGCTCGCGCTTCATAACGCTGCCGAGGTTCCCCGCGAAAGTCGGCTGGGAGCAGAACGTTGTCGAGAACGTCTGCCCAATCAAGGAGGGCATCACGTTGAAGCGCGAGGCCCAAATCCTTGGGAGGGCCATCGACTGGCCCTCCTCCGACTTCCAGCATTCCTTCGCTAGCTGTCTCTAAGCCCGCGATGCAGCGCATCAATGTGCTTTTGCCGCATCCGCTAGGACCAACGAAGCTGACAAACTCGCCTTTTTTGACGTTGAGGTTTACCCGATCAAGAGCGAGTACCTCACCGAAGCGTTTCGTCAGAGTGGATGCGCGGATCACCGTATCCACTGCATACGCTTCGTTAGATGCGAGCATCAGGGCGCTCCCCTTTGCCAACGGCACTTATGATTTCAGGCTTCAGGAGGTCATTCGTATAATAGTCGCTGGCGACGGCGTCCTTCGGCACCAGATCGACTTCTCCCAAGACCTTCAAAGTGGATTGCCAGTCAGCGGCAGAGAGTGCCAGTGTCGGTGATCCCGACTGATTAGGCAAAGATACGAACTTGCGTAGCTCTTCGATCTGCCCGCGCAGAACGTCTGGATTAAGTCGTGCCTGCGGGCGTGCATCGATAATGGCCTGCACACCTTCATCTTCATGACCAGAGAGGACATAATCCCAAGTTCCAGCGACGACGCTGGCGAACCGACCCAAAACTTCCGCGCGCTCAGAAAGAGTGCTGTCGGTTGCGAATAGCCCGTACCCGAGGAAATCGAGTTTGGCGTCCGTGAACCGCAGAACGTCCGCTGCTCGCTGATCCTTGAATTGCGGAAGAGTGAAAGTCGGGCTGGAGAAAATGCCGTCGACGCGCTGGTTCACATAAAGTCCGACCTTTGCCGAAGCATCCACGCTTTCGAGCGAGATGTCGTCGCGTGTGAGGCCGCCAGTTGCGAGGAATTTGTCGATAAAAGGAGCTTCGAGAGAGCCAGGCGTGTGTGCCAGCTTCTTGCCCTTCAGGTCAGCGACCGTTTTCACGTTCGCGTTCGTATCGATAAGCAGGGCGATATCATTCTGGCCGAACAATGTGGCGAACGACTTGATTTGGATGCCCTTGCCACGGGCGATTGACATCGGCCCGAGCGATGCATGGCCGGCATCATACTGGCCATTGCCGACGATCTGGACGGTGGAAACCGAGCCGTTGCCGTCATCAAATTCGGGAGCAATGCCGACGTCGTTGAACCATCCTTTTGCATTCGCAAGATGGAAAGGAGCGTGAATGCCCCAAGGCGTGTAATCCAGACGAACAGAGACTTTTTCGAGTGATTGAGCATGGGAAAAACTAGATCGCAGAACCAATGGCGACGCTATGGCTCCCGCCCCCAAGTGCAAAAAAGAGCGACGATTGACGAACATTCTTTTCCCCATTTTTCCCGCTTCGTGCTTGATGGCATGACCGGACCCCACCGACCATTTTTGGAACCGTAACACGAGCGTCCATGGTTGCAATTATTCAACCCTGACGATAAACGCAAATCGAAAGTTCTTATTTCGCTGCATAAGGTCAGCTTATTCAAAAAGGCGCGGATGCATGATTGATTTCAGGACCCTGGAAACTTTCTGGTGGGTCGTGACACTCGGCAGCTTTAATGGAGCTGCCGTAAAGTTAGGCACAACGCAGCCCGCCGTTTCGCAGAGAATAGCACAACTCGAACAGGATTTCGGAGTGCAACTTATTGTACGAGACCGCAGAAATGTAATGCCTACAGCTCCCGGCAGAAAGTTGCTGTCCTATGCGGAACGAGCAATGACTATGCGAACGGAGATGCTTACTTCGATACGAAATCCAAAAGCCATCGAAGGAGTTCTGCGTCTCGGCGTCACTGAAACCATCGTCCATGCATGGCTGCCTGATCTGATCCGTCGCGTAAGCAACGTTTATCCAAACCTCAGTCTGGAGATACAGAGTGACATCACATTCACTATGAGAACAAAACTGCTCAACCAGGAGTTGGACCTTGCATTCGTGATGGGGCCGCTCAACGACTCCATGTTGGAGAACAGATTTCTTTGCGACTACCCTGTGGCTTTTATTGCAAGCCCACGATTAAAAGTCCCCAAACCTGCGACCGTTGTTGATCTCGCTTTATTTCGCATTATGACGTTTCCAAGAAAAACACAGCCATATGAAGTTTTGCGAACAATTTTCAATGAAACCAATTTGCCGCCTGTTCGAATTCACAGCAGCAACGCACTGATGACACTGGTTCCATTGGCGCTCGAAGGCCTTGGCGTCATTGTTGTTCCTCCCATCATTGTCGAGAAACAACTCCGGTCAGGCGAACTCGAAATCATTCCAACCGTCGATGCCAAAATCCCCGACGTGTCGTTTACGGCCACATGGATGAACTCGCCCGATTCATTGGCATCCGAACTTGTGGCCGATTTGGCTGTCGAACTGGCGCGGCAGTCATCCAAGAAGGCCAGGTGAGCCTGAATTTTCCACCAAGGCCTACGTGAACTGTTGGTCCGCGCCCTATCAAATGCGGGTTTTGGATAAGCTATTCTTATTTTCGGGCATCAAAAATGACAATTAGCCCTCTCCCTGCTCCCAGAATAGTATCGGGCCATAATTTCATTGATGGGGCCTGGAGGGTATATGTCTGGTGCGCAGTGGGAATTTTGGATTGATCGCGGCGGCACTTTTACCGACATCATCGGCAAAGATCCGAACGGTAAAATGCATGCGAGAAAGCTTCTCTCGGATAATCCTGAAGTGTACCCAGACGCGGCGGTCGAGGGCATTCGTCGCTTGCTCGGCTTGGGGCCAGACGAAAAGATTGAGCATTCTGTCGTCCGCGAAATCAGGATGGGTACGACTGTCGCCACGAATGCCCTGCTCGAATTGAAAGGCGACAGGACCGTCCTTCTCGTCACCAAAGGCTTTAAGGACATGTTGCGCATTGGCTATCAGGCGCGACCAGACCTTTTTGCGCGGCGGCTCACAAAACCACATGAGCTATATGAAAGTGTCATCGAAGCGGACGAACGCATTCGTGCGGACGGCACGGTTGATGTTGCTCTCAATGAAGCAGAGGTTAGGAAGGCTTTGTCAGCCGCGTATGCTGACGGCATCCGGTCTGTCGCCATCTGCCTCATGCACTCGTATAAATTCCCCAAGCATGAATTGATCGCGGAACAGATCGCGAAGGACATCGGCTTCAGCCAAATCTCGATCAGCCATAAGGTCTCTCCGCTGATCAAGGTCGTCGGGCGCGGTGATACGACAGTCGTTGACGCTTACCTCTCGCCGATCTTGCGTCGATATGTCAGTCAGGTCGAGCGCGAGCTTGGCAAGGGCGCTGGTGACGACGAGCGCTGCCGCCTGATGTTCATGATGTCTTCTGGCGGACTGACGGCATCGGACCTCTTCCAAGGCAAGGACGCAATTCTGTCCGGCCCTGCAGGAGGCGTGGTCGGGTTGGCCGAAACAGCTCGTGCAGCTGGCTTCGAGCAGGTGATCGGCTTTGACATGGGCGGAACGTCAACCGACGTCGCACACTTCAGTGGCGATTTCGAAAGGACGTTTGATACCGTCGTTGCGGGCGTTCGAGTGAGAGCGCCGATGATGCTTATTCACACGGTCGCGGCAGGTGGCGGATCGATACTGCACTATGACGGAGCACGGTTCCGCGTGGGGCCAGATTCCGCAGGCGCAAATCCCGGCCCGACCTGCTACCGCCGAGGTGGTCCGCTGACAGTCACAGACGCCAACGTCATGCTCGGCAAATTGCGTCCCGAGTTCTTCCCGTCGATCTTCGGACCCAACCAGGATGAGCCTCTGGATGTCGAATCCGTGCGTCGGGAGTTCGCAAAGCTCGCGGTCGAAGTCGGTGACGGTCGCACTCCTGAAGACGTTGCTGACGGCTTCATCACCATCGCAATTGCCAATATGGCGGAGGCCATCAAGAAGATTTCGGTTCAGCGTGGATATGACGTCTCTCGCTATGTCCTGAATTCCTTTGGTGGTGCGAGCGGCCAGCACGCATGCCTTGTGGCGGATGCTCTGGGCATGAAGAAGGTCCTGATCCATCCGTTCTCAGGCCTGCTGTCGGCATACGGAATGGGCCTTGCTTCACTGCGCTCCAATCGTCAGGCATCGATGGAAATCCCGTTTGATGATCAGGCAGTCGCGCATCTCCGAGAGCGGTCAAAGCCGCTAGCAGACGAATGCCGCAACGAACTCACCTCTCAAGGTGTCGCTGAAGCCGAGATCGTCGAGATTTTGAGGGCGCAGATCAGATACGCGGGAACGGACACCTCTCTGCCTATCATTGTCGAGACCCACGACAACGCACTCGATCTCAAGCAGAAGTTTGAAGCCGCTCATCGCCAACGTTTTGGCTTCGTTGATGGATCGAAGGGCCTTGTCATCGAATCTGTCGAGTCCGAGCTGATCGGCGGCGGCGCGAACGCGGAAAGAAAGTCAGGCGTAAAGCTGACTGATGAACCTCCAACCGCAACGCAGGACGTTGCCTTCTATTCGCAGGGGAAACACCGCGACGGCAAGATTTATCGCAGGGAGAATTTGAAGCCAGGTTACAAGGTGTCTGGTCCTGCGATTATCGTTGAGTCTCATCAGACCGTCATTGTTGAATCCGGCTGGGAAGCCCTGCTTACGGCAGACGACAACCTTGTGCTGACCCGTGTCGAAGCTCTGGAATTCGCAAGGGCTGTAGGTACGGATGCCGATCCGGTCATGCTGGAGGTGTTCAACAATCAGTTCATGTCCATTGCCGAGCAGATGGGCAGCACGCTGCAGAACACGGCCTACTCAGTGAACATCAAGGAGCGCGTCGACTTTTCGTGCGCCATCTTCGATGCGACAGGAGCGCTGGTCGCAAACGCGCCGCACATGCCCGTTCATTTGGGATCGATGGACAAGTCGGTTGAGACCGTCATCAAGCAAAACCCGAATATCAATGTCGGTGACGTGTTCCTGCTGAATGCGCCATACAACGGCGGAACCCACCTGCCCGACCTCACAGTATGCACGCCGATCTTCGACGAGAAAGGGAAAGAGGTCATTTTCTGGGCGGCCTCACGCGGGCACCATGCTGACATCGGCGGCATCATGCCTGGATCGATGTCTCCTCTTGCCACGAACATTGAGGAGGAAGGCGTCTATATCGACAACTTCAAGCTCGTTGATCGGGGCGTTTTCCAAGAAAAGGCCATCAGAGAGCTATTGCTGAGTGGCAAATATCCGGCTCGAAACGTTGTTCAGAACATCAACGACCTGAAGGCGCAGATCGCCGCCAACGAAATGGGCGTCGCCGCGCTTCGCAAGATGATTTCCACATTCGGTCTCGATGTCGTGCAAGCCTATATGGGGCACGTCCAGGACAACGCAGCCGAGAGCGTCAGGCGTGTCATTGATCGCCTCTCTGACTCCACCTTCGTCTATCCCTTCGATCAGGGGTGCGTCATCAAGGTCAAAATCTCGGTCGATCACGAAAAGCGAGAGGCAACTGTCGACTTCACTGGGACTTCTCCTCAGCAGCCTGACAATTTCAATGCGCCCTCCCCGATTGCCAGAGCCGCAGTGCTCTACGCATTCCGCGTGATGGTCGAGAGCGACATCCCGATGAACGCAGGATGTTTGCGGCCGATCAAGATCGTGATCCCCGAGGGCACGATGCTAAGCCCGAAATATCCTGCAGCCGTGGTCGCTGGAAACGTCGAAATCAGCATGGCTGTTACGGACACCCTGTTTGGTGCTCTGGGCGTCATGACATCATCTCAGGGCACGATGAACAATCTGACCTTCGGCGACGAGGTGTACCAGTATTACGAGACCATTTGCTCCGGCTCTCCAGCTGGCGTCGATGCTCGCGGAAACGGCTATGATGGCATTGCGGGAATTCACACCCACATGACCAACTCGCGCCTCACCGATCCGGAAATTCTGGAAACGCGTTTCCCTGTAATGCTCGAAGACTTCCACATTCGAAAGGGGTCGGGCGGCAAAGGAAAATGGAACGCGGGAGACGGCACGAGCCGCACTATCAAGTTCCTGAAGGCTATGGACTGTGCTATCCTGTCCAACCACAGGATAGAGAGGCCATTCGGCTTGGCTGGAGGCGAGCCAGGCGAGATGGGCCGCAATCTGGTTACAAGAGCGTGCGGGACAATTGAGGAACTTCCCGGCTGCGCCCAGACGCACCTCAGCGCCGATGAAAAGATCACGATCATAACGCCAACTGGAGGTGGTTTTGGTCCAGTGGCGGAGCGATTGATAGCGGCGGAATAGCCAAGACCCCATAAGTCGCCAAAATTTGTAACCGACAATTTGCCCCTAGGGTCTGATGACGCCGAGCTGGTGTTATCAGACCCATTTTTTTGACAGCTGGGGCACTTTTATTCACTTGGCGGTCTTATCTGAGTGCCAGCTTAAGCCTTCAAACTCTCGTCCGGCCAAGTTATGTAAAATCCATGACCGTTGATCGATCCAGTGGCTTGGCGAATACCTTGGGATTGTATCTGAAAATACAGTTCTTTGTTGAAGGTGCCATCTCGGTCGCCAAAACCAAAACTGCCAACGGTACGGTCGCCAGAGTAGACCGCGAAAGTGGCATCCTCAGTTCCAAGTCCAGGGGCGTCACGCGCACGTTGAATTTTTAAAGTGCCGTTCTCTAAAGCCTCCTTGAAGCCAGGGAGGTCTTTATAACTTTCCTTTGCTTGAGTAAGCATTAATTTATAAAATTCATCGTCGCTGATCTCTGGGGTAATTATTTCCGAGACGTATTCGGCGTTTATGCCCATCGACCTCATGCGTTCATATTGGTAAGGAGTTAAATCTTTTACACTAATCTTTGGTCCTAATATCCGACCACTTTCCAAGATAGTCGGTCCATCCTGACTATTTTTCTGGTAAGCGGCAGCAACTCTCTCCGCGCCGTTGGAGCCATTGGTGTTGATGAGGCGGTTAATTTCAGATAATGCGTTCTGGACACCTGACGACAACTGGAGGCGTAAGCCGCTAACGGCTTCTCCAATTGACCTTTTATTGTCGGCTATGGAAATGGTGTTCTGTGGAGCTGTGTCAACGGGCTTCAATAGTTTTAATGCGGATATTCCCCTGGAATATGAAGTGTTGATCGTAGACATGGTTTTTCTCCAAATTAGTTATTTATGGTGACATTCAGCACATACGTGCAAGTGGCATGTTGCTGAGTTACGATTTCTAGAGTTCCGCAATCCGGACTTGTTCCAGTGCCACTTCTAGGTGATGAAAAATAGGTGAATTTAGTTTCCTCACATCCTGGTCCAGGAAACGTCGAACTTGGTCCATATGCAGATGCAGAAATCTGACATGATTTTTTGGTTACGCCGTCATAATAATAATACCGTTCACTGACGGACCTGATGTAGGTGTTGCTGAGGGCAGAGTTCTTCAAAACTCCAGTAGCTCCATTGTTAATGGAGGTGGGAGCGGTGCAACTCCCACTAGGATAACAGCTTCCGGAGGAGAACTCTCGGCTCAAAGATTGGCCTGTATTGTTTTTGACATTAATGGTTATTGTGTCATTTGCATGTCCTGGCGCTGCATTTAGCGCCGCAACGATGCCGAGTGTCGCTGCAAAAACAACAGTTCCAAGAGATTTTTTCATTAATTCTACCCCCTCTATGTATGGCATTTTATAAATTGCCAACACTGCTTAAATTCCACCCCTAGAATTTATTGTGTTGAAAAATACCATACTGAAGTTAAGGCTGGGTTCAGAAAGCAGTTTTTTGGTGTAGGCTCGCAGCGAAAATGGCTTTTTGCTGTCTTTAATTATCGATGCAATCATTTCGCCTTCGGCGGTGTGACGATCATTTGTTTGATGTCGTCATTCATTTGGTCGATGTTATCGTTGATTTTGTCGCCCACGGCATCGAGCTTCGGGGCAATTTCGCCAACCAACCGCCTATTTTCAAAAGCGATTAGAATATTCAGGACGAGGATCACCAACAGCAACGGTAGCAGTGCCATAAAGACGATAGAAAATGGATTTTCCTTAATCGCTTTCGCGAACCTGTTGCGCTTGCTGGACATGATTCATTTATCTCGGAGACGGCTGGTCGATCTCAGGTTCCGGAACAAACTCAGGTCCGCGATCACAGATCAGAATGCCATTTAGATGGTCGATCTCATGCTGCGCGCACTTGGCCGAAATCCCCGTAAATTCCATCTTATAGCGTTTGTTATCCAAGAACGTGAAGCCAATGCGCACAACTGATGGCCGCTTTACGACAAAACGTCTGCTAGGAATGGATAGACAACCCTCGACGAGATCAGTTTCCTCAGACCCAGATGAAATGATCTCTGGATCAATCATCACCAGATGCTTCGGATTTTCATTCACGGACGAACGATGAAGCATGACCAGCATGCGGATTGACTTGCCGATCTGCGGTGCAGCCAGGCCGATTCCGCGAGAAAGGGTCATCGTTTCGATCATGCTGCGTGCCAGATCGCGATGTTCCTGTGCGACATCACCGATAGCTTCGGCTTTGTCACGAAGGACCTTATGCGGATGAATAACGACCCCTGTCGGGGTGAGATTGAAATCGCTCATATGTGCCTCAAGGTGCCTGGATGCCGAAACGGGCAAAGTCTTCAGGAGACTTCAGGTCGCCGCCGCCAGGTGGCGGAATGCGGACGACGTTGCCAGTCGCCGCCCATGAATTGGCTTCAGGGATAGTGGCGATGCCGTCCTTGCCTCGGTATTTTTCGACAACGCTATCGGGTAGACGGATGATGCGATGCGGAACGCCATCGGTATAGGCTGGCTCCATGACATCACCGATGATCCCGCTTTCACGGAGGAGCAGCGCAACCTCATGCGGCAGCTTCGAGATCATTTCGGGCGTGATCTCCGAGTAGTCGGTCGCGGCCAACGCTTCCAGCGTCTTCAGGACGTCTCCAGCCTGGCCAGTGGTCATGCCGCTTTGCATGAGGCGGTCGACGACCGCATTTGCCTGCTGCTGAGCCTCTTCCTGACTGATTGGCTTGAACTCACCCTCGGTAGACGCATTCGCTGACTTATCGGAAGTTGGCGACTGCGGGTTTGCACCCGTCTCAGCTTTGGTCTGTTTTTCGGCCTCTGGAGCCTTTTCAGGCGTCGGAACAGGCTCTGGAGCCTTCGGGGCCTCTGCGGCAGGCTTTGGCTCATTTGCCTTGGCGGGAGCTTCGTCCTTCGCTACTTCGGCTTCCTTCTGCGGTTCGGTCGGGGCTTCGGTTTTGGTTTCGGCCGCGTCAGTCTTCACCTTCTCTGCCTCAGCCTTGAAAGCGTCGGGATCGAAGGCAGGAAGGCCAAACGCAGGTTCGGAATCGAGTTCCTGCTCAGCAGCTTCGGCAGTCGCTTCAACAGGTGCGGCGGCAGGCGCAGGGTTAGCTACAGGCGCGACGACATCCGGCTTCTTCAGGAAGTCGGGGCGATCTAGGATTGGCGGCAATGCAGGCTGAGGCTTTGGCTCAATCTGCCCGATAAGAGGGATTCCCGGAATATCTCGCTTCACTCCGTTGTTGGGCTGAACCAACTGCATCAGCTGGAGAAGCTCCTCGTTCGTCAACTCATCACCAGCCTTCTTGCCGATGCCGAAAACTGATGACGTTGAGAGAAAGGCAATGGCCGATGCCACGGCGATGCCGACCACGGTTCCGAGCAGAAACTTGGAATGCTTCTTGATGAAGGACGAAGAGCTTTTGGCGCGCAATTCAGCAATCAAGCCCTGATAGGTTTCGCTCACTTCGGCCACGCCACCGCTGCAGACTTCAACTTCACCCTTAGCATCAACGAGGACGAGCAAAATTGACGCCTCTTTGCCGTTGATACGCATCTCAAGGGAAAGACGCTGTCCGCCAGAGATGATTAAAGGAGCGCCGGAGCCGAGGAAGATAAACTCAGCGCCACCGCCTTTGATAACATCGGCAAGTCTGATTTTCGCGGGCATATTCGATTTCCTTTAGTTGTTACCAAAAACAATAAAGGCATATTTCCGCCAATGCCATAGCGAAGCGCCAAGAACAAAGGAAAATCACGAATTTTTTTGCAAATTAATGACATCCGACGAGACGAAAAAAGTTGACGAAAAGTCGCCAAAAACGTGCAAATCGGCAATTTGAATTGGGTCGGAAATAAATTGAGATGATTTATTTTGATTTGAATTTGTAACCTAAAGGTGATATGAAGTTGGAGGCTATTTTAGGAGCAGTGATCAGAAAATGAGCAATTGGAACCCGCGACCTGACCATGAACTGAGTCCGCAGCAGCGGTCGAATTATTTTGCTGGTTATAGCGATGGCTATCACGGCTATCAGTTTGGCGCTGGTCACCAGGAACCGAAGTCGTCGCCTTCCTATCAGAACGGCTGGGAGACTGGTCGCAAGGACGGAGGCTTCGAATCCAATCTTCCTAGTGATTGGAAGCGCTGATCTCGATGTCGGATGCAGCAATTGAGATGGCGACGAAATTTCGTGATCTGCTCAAAGCTGAGCGGATCAGGCGTCGCATCTCTCAGGTCAATCTTGCAAAAAGGGTCAACCGTAGCCGCAAATGGCTATCGGATTTCGAGAGGGGCGTTATCGATCCCTCATTCGTGACACTTATTGGTCTGGCGCTAGAACTGGACGTCAAGATTGAATTTTCGGCCTCAGACGAAATTCAATAAGGGCAGTTGGATCTAAGCGGTTCGGGTGCTAGAGAATGTTTCTGTGTTGAGGCGGGGCAATTAATGATCGAGGACATTGAAGGCGACGACATCGTAATCTTCTCGTTCTACGATTTCACCTTCACGCTACCTCCGGTGAACGTTTCCGGTGTTATCGATTCCATGAGGTCTCTGGATAAAGAGATTTTCATCGAAGCTATTGAGGATCTTGAAGATTGGCTGGTTCGTGACGGACGAGTCGACACCGAGATCATTCAAAATTTCTCGAATGATGAGACTGCCCGCATGGTGCGGTTGATTTGCACGATTGTAGCTGGCGGATACACTCGCTGGCCTTTGACAACCCTCGTCCACTAGGCTTCGATGCCGAGTGGAAACCAATCTGAAGGCGAAACCATGAACATCGACGAAATCCAGCATCTTCTGGAGCCAAAAGCGGCTGAATCGGTGCCGTCCAACGAGGATGCGCAGTTGGTTCTGCTTCTCTCATGCGCTATCAGTCTAAAGCGGCTCGCCGACTTCCTTGTGATCGAGGACAAGGGCGAACGCGGGCAGATTAAGGGCAATAAGCATTGAAGTATAACCCCAAGGACTACAAGAACCTGCAGGTAGCAAAGGCGCGGCTGGAGAAAGCTATTAAGCGGGTCAAAGCGAGCGATAACTACAAAGAAGGCAGGTATAGCGCCGACGCACATTCGCTTTTGGCTCAAAGCATGCTTCCGCACCTCAAAAAGAACTCAATGAAAGCGTTGCACATCTATGAAGCCGACCTTGGGGGGTGGCATGCCGACATTGAACTTCGGGGCATGCCTCCCGGTATCAATAGCGTCTTGGGAACTCCCGTCGCCTCGCCGTGCGAAACACGTGAGGAGGCCGAAAAGTTTGGTGATCTCATTGTGGCAACGGTCCTGTCGTTCATTGAGGGCAGGGTGAAAGTCAAAGAGCCTGACCTCTTACTCAAGGAAGGCAAGGTAGCCTTTTTTGAATTCCATGGAGCATCGTTCCCATTGCCCATCGAGATGCTGGAATTCATGAAGACAGTTGCTCCCAACGACGTCGATGAGACCTACGCGAAGATGAGATTGAAAGACATGGAGGCTCTCTATGTCGTCAATGGAAAGTTCGATGACGAGAAGTGGGACAAACAGCCGAGAGAGACGCAACTCGAATTCATTTCTGTTCTGGTCGTCGCTACGTTGAACGGGTTCTTTCGCTGGCCGCCCAACGAAGCTGCGCCACCCAAGAGCGCTCGGCACTGAGGTACTACTACGGGAAGGCGTGGCAGGTCGCTTGGCCTGCCAATTGGTTGGATCGGGGTCGTTGCGCTACGGCATTGTTAGAATGTTTTCGCCCTCGTAGACCATACTGGGAATGATTTTGAAGACATGGATGCGCATGAAAACGAAGACGAGCAGTTTCACTTCTATGGCATTTCGTTCCCGATCCCACAGACGGTCATGACCGTAATCCGGAACAAGAAGCAGAAGTTGGAATTCGATTACGCTGTGATCGGCTTCGAATATATTGAGGAACGCTATCTGAAAGACGGAATGTTCGATGTCGAGAGCTTGAGATGCGTCAGCGAAGACATGGAGCTTTTGAAGGCTTCGTTTTTGCTGGCGAAAGGCCATGGCGTTAACCGTTGGCCGATGGAAGATGAGAAGCCAGTCAAATACCAGATGCATTGATCGTTCAGATGTAGCCGATCAAATGACGCTTCAATCCATGTTGTAGGCTTTGTTTGAAAGAGGCTGGTCAGGACTGAAGTCGAACAATGTCACAGTTCCATGTGCTCTCAAACTCATGGGACCATCATAGAGTTCGAGTTTTGCGCCTACCTTCAGTAGTGGAATAAATTCATGATTTGCGATGACGTCGATTCTGACTTTGCCGCTTTCCAGGTGGAATATGTGCCCGCCTTCCACTTCTAAGCCCATGTTGGCTAGGAAGTTGAGTGGCTTCATTCCGACTATTCGAACCATGAACCGCATTCCGTCAACGATGGCGTATTGATGGTAAACGCCATCGTAGGTGAGATTGGCATAGATGCGGCCAAGAAAGCTCGTATCTGGCGGTGGCGCGGATTTTACGATCTGGGAGAAAAGGCTTTCGGGCCGTGGGCCGGATTGCATGCGAGATTTGCGTTTCGCCATCGGTATCTCGCTTTCGGGGAAATTAGGAGGAGGGTCTGGCAGGCCGAGAGGCCTTCGCGGCGATTGCCATAGACGCAATCTGCGTCAAGGTTTTTTGGCCGCTTTTCCGCGTTTCAAACGCAGGAGACGCCTCTCGGTTCGCTCAGACGACGGAACCGCTTAAAAACCCCGTTTGGGAGCCGTTCCGTGGGTCGTTAAGTAGCGAGGTGGGCTTACGATGCCGTCTCCCGACACTGCCACCTGGCCAGCAGCGTTGCAGACTGGGTTTACGTTCGACCGTCGCCGAGACCACCAGCCTGCGAGCTGTGGGTTCTTCAAGGATGCCTTTGCCATCAACCTTTGAGCGCTACTCAGATTGACACTACGGTTTTGACGTCCCCCGAACCCATCAGGTTAAGTCCATCCTGTTTGCTCACAAACCACGGCCTAAAACCGTGATCTGAGGCGTGAAGTTCTCAAGAGCGCCTTCATTCAAGCCCAACGGGCCGAACTACAGTCAGACATTTCCCGAACTCACAAGGTGATGTCCGCTCTCTTGCTCCCTTCTGGCTCACAGAAGTAGCGAATGGGGCCGATTCAACCACCGAGACGTTTAGCGCCCGAAAACCTGGGCACGCCTCCAGTCTATCTCGATCCCAACACTCATTGAGGTAGCGTCACCAGAGCACGACTGAAGTCGATCTATCCAGATAGCCATCGCTCACAAAGCGAAGGAATGTCCCAAACCGCGCTAGAGGGGGCTACACGCCGTTAGCCTCTACGCGAATGGATTTTCACCCCTTCGCATGAGTGGTGCCGAATGCGAGGTCCAGAAGAGCTTGTCTTCACTATCCTCAGCCGAGACATCCCCATCCCTTAAAGATGGATTGACCTCGCATTCGGCGGGTGGGCGGCCAGACGTCACAGGCTGGTCTGCGCTGGGTTGCGATCCCACACCGGATACCGCGCCCACCAAATTGCCCGCCTAGGTCGGGCAATAATCTACCTGATCCCGCCTAGGTCGGGACCGTCCACAACGAAGACCGGAATCCAGCCTTCGGACACTAGGGGATGGCTATCAACCAGAGCACATTGTCTCTGGGCCACCATCACGCTTGCCGAATACGCAACTCGGGCAAGTCATGGCCGCTTCGCGGCTTATACCCCTTGTTGAATGGGTTGCTTAACATGCCAGCACTAACCAGCCGCCTGTCGCTGGTCACCCAATTCAAAACCGAAACACGGCTACCCGTCGTTTCGTGGTATTCTCGGCAAGGCCCTAGCGTGCTTCTTCAGCAGCAAGTCGCTTGCCCGACAGTTCGATCATTTCCGCACTGTTCAGGAAACTAAAGCTATCGGCCCTATCGGGACGCAGCGTAGGCTCCTTTTCCGAAGAGAAGGTCTTGAAGCGCGTGACGTCAGCAATAAGGCAGTTTGAATTATCAAGCTTTCTCATCGCTTCCTTCATGACTTCATTTCCGGCTAATTCGGCAGTCGCGGCAGTTATCGCCTGTCGATGATTGAATATTGTCATGTCGGCTATTTTTGTCAACACACCGCATGAATTTTTCTGAAATTATTTTGGCGAAATAAGCGGCTTGTTCACATCCTCCATCGGAACCACTTCGAGATGAATCTCAAATCCCAGCACGAAAGCGAGTTCGGCAACGGTGCGCAGCTCCAGTCCTCTGCGGCCCCAAATGATGTCTTCCAGCTCTTCAGGCGTCACGTCCATTTCCTGCGCAGCCTTTTCAAGCGTCATCCCGTTTTCAATGGCGACGAGATACGCACCCTGAATCGCGGCCATTACTTCAGCTATAAATGCCTCCGTAAAGGCTTCCTTCTCCGCTCTCTGTTCGGCTGTAATCATGTGGTCCTCTTTTCTGTGAACGAATATCCATTAAAAAAGGAGGCTTGTCGCCCCCTTTTTCTTCATATTCGTGACCAATCAGTTTTTCATCGCATCGATTCTGGCTCGATATTCCCAGAATTCCGTCAACGAAGAAATGCCGTGCTCGATCATTCCATCTTCGATGCCGTCAATCGCCTGTTCGAGATGTGGCTCGTAAATTGGATTGTCAAGTTGTAACTCGGCGAAGTAGTGGTTGACGGTGCCCGCGCCTTCGGTATGGAAGCGACGGCGACCGCAATTATTGAGAGAATAATGGAGGTCACGGTCGATATATCGAAGCCAAAGCATGTCTGCAGTGGCCAGAACGCCTGCTTTGGCGCGTGCTTTGTCCAAGATTGAGAACAGAGCCGTATTCGACCAGGCGTGCTTGCTCATGATATCCGAAATGATTTTTTGAATCTTTTCGTCCTTTGCATATTTTGCGACGAGTTCCTGCATGGCTTTTGTGCCGTCATTGCCAGCAGCCCACGCAATCGAGATGGCTTCTCGCTCCAGCAATCCAAGGTTCTTCTTTTCGCCATCGATCTCGACCACTCTGCGCGAATAATGAAGGGCGCATAGGATAGCGACGACCTGATACTTGAGTTCGGCCTTCTCAAATCCTGTCCATGGCTTGCCGAGCTGCTTTTTAAAGGCCTCTTCAGCGGCGTCACGGTCGAGAATATTGTTTTCCCATTCGATGTTGTTGTCGCGCAGCCATTCCATGGGCGTACGGGCCGGAAGAATGTTTTTGTCGCGGCCGTCAGGATCGAAGTAGGCGGAAACCGCAGTGACTTTCCAGTGTTCGGACTGGTAATGGTTCAAGCCAACAAACTTTTTAGAGCCGCCGAGAGAAAAGACTCGGCTGTAGCCCTTGCCCTTCATGCGGAACAGTACGATGCCTGCCAGCACGGAAATGATCGGGACGATGATCCAGCGCGTCTGGGTTCCGACTATGTTGCGGATGGCATAAAAATCAGTCAGCGAGACACCGTCATTCGGGTTGGTGCGGCCGTCAAAGATCGACGTAACATAGTCCCTGGTCTGTTGCCCTGTTGGCCCCAGTCCCTTCACAAACTCGATAATCTTGATCGAAACGTAGTCGAGAGCGAAGGCAGGGTAGAGAATCAAGGGGCGAGCAAAAAACCAGATGAGCGCCAATACCATTGCAATAACAAACAGTGTGACAAACGCTACCACTTCTGTCGTGTTGGCTTCTTCTGGTCTCTGATTTGCTGACATCTGCAAATATCTCCAATTTCACGTGATGATCAATTTTTGCCTTGTTTAATCGTCACATCAAATCTTTCATTCGATTTACCTTGGAACCCGCCACCTGTGGGGCTTTCGGCTTGTTCTCATCGGCGGTTTCTTTGGGCTTCACGGCAGCAGGTGCTGGCGCGGGCGCAGCCTGTTCGACACGTGGGTGTGCTGGCACAGGAGATGGAGCCTCTTCGCGACGAGGCGCAGAGGGCGCGTAAACGGGCATTTCGTGCGCTTGATGCGGTTGTGCTGGCATCGGAGCGTAAACAGGTGTCGGATGCATCACAGGGGCCGCCTGAGGCCAAGGTGTAGGTATTGGCAACGGGGCCTGGTACGCATTGGCCGCAATATGAGATGGATGTTCCTGACCACTCTTGCGGTTTTTGCGACGCATGCGTTTTTCCAGAATGATATCCAGGTCGCACTCGTCGATGATGCTCTCGGGCAGCTCGCCGGACTCCAGCATCGCCATCAGGCCAGCACGCAACATCGACCGGAAAACGTCCTGAGGACGATCCAGCTTCTTCGCGGCCTCCCACACACCAATGAGGATGTCATCCTCTTTGATGCCTGGTTTTACATAAATCTGAAGCGAACGAGAGCGTTCAAACATTTCTTGCCTCAAAAGGTTTGGACGTGCGCGGCGGCGTATGTGGGCCGAAAGGGAACAAAACTACCAACATACGTTTTGATCCTGCCGCACACGTCCAACTCGTCATGCCTTAGCCCAGCTGCAGAGAGCGTGCGAACTTGAACAGTCCGCGAGCGTTGGCAAATTCAGGGTCCGCGATCATATGACCGTTCGGGAAGTTGGCCGCGATCTTCTGGAAGAGCGCACCGCCGCCACCGACGAACACGACAGCATTCATCTGGGCACCAGAGCCAATGCGGCGTTCGATCTCGCGAACGATCTTGGCTTCATGCTCACGAATGATCGGCTCGACGAGCTTGCTGACGTCGTTGTCCTTGCCCCAGAGGCGGACGACGCCTTCACGAACAGCACGGTCAATGACCTTCGTCGCGAACGTGTCCTTGATCTTGAATTCGGCTGAAATGACCGATTCAACTGCCTTGTACACGTCGAGGACACCGATGTTGGCGGTGCCGGAACGGGCATAGTCAACCTTGGTAGGCTGCTCGTCCTGGCTGATAACCGTTGCAATGTCGGTCGTGCGGCCGCCAATGTCGACAATGGCGACAGCGCCTTCAGCCTCGTGACGCTCGGTCAGGTCATCGTTGTAGATGTAGTCGACCCACGCGGCGACAGCCTGGCAACCGACGCGGACATCGTGAATTGTCGCGACGGAGCCTTCACCGGAAACGCTGACCTTCTTCAGGAGGTTTACGCGCTTGGCGTCGATCTTTTCCTGGTCCTTGAGGCCGTTGACGAAATAGTCGGCGACAGGAAGACCCGTAATGATCTCCACGTCCTTGCCGCCATAGCCGCCGCCAACCAAAGCATGGTTGACCAGAACGCGGTTCATGGCCGACAGGTGGAAGCCGTCGAACTGGGTGTTTTCAGAAGCAACATCTTCCGAAACAGTGAACGGTCCTTCTTCAGCCGTGTCATAGAGACCGACCGAACCAGAACCGGAAATCTCGCCGAGACCCCAACGGCCCGAACGAACCGATGAGCGCATGCAGAACTTCACGATGCTGCCGTCTTCGGCCTGACCGTAGAGCTTGGTCTGTGCGTAGCCGTCGTCAATTGCGACCAGCAACTTCTTATTTTCGTTCTCAGACATCTTTTTCCCTTTCCGTCTTTTAAGAACATTTCGTAGCCTGAATTTCGAATGGCCCTTCAGGCTGGTGGGCAAGCGCAGCGTTGACTGCGAATATCAGTGGGACCCCTGAGCGGGATTTTCCCTTATTAATTCAGAAGCCGTCCTTCTTGAGCGGCGTGAGCTTCACAGGAGACTGGTCAATCGGTTTTTCCCAGGCCATGCGACGATGGCTGCAATCGACCCACCCGCGAATTTTGTATTTCGGAAGCGCTGGACGGTACGCACCTGCGATATTTTCACGGACAGCACGCAATGCGCCCATGAAGCCAAGCCCAACACGTTCGATCCACCATCCAAGCATGATGACAATGACGTCGGTCGTCAGCGTCCATAGACGCACATGCATCAGGCTTGCGAGAATGATCACCCCGACGCGAACGTCGAGAAAGAAGAAGCGCGCAGGGCGGTATGTATTATTCCAATGAGCCATTTATCACCTCCTTCTTTAATTATTCTCGGTTTAATGAATCTCACAAAATTCGATCAGCTCTTGCCCTTTGACGCGACGCGCTTGTAGGTTTCCTTGGAAATCTGTCCGTCGTAGAGCAATTTTAGAGCGGCCTGCTGCATGGTCTGGCCAACTGCGGCCTGCTCTGCCAGAAGACGGCGAGCCAAGCGCGGCCAGCTGTCCACGTCTTTCTCATTCAGGAAGCGGTCGCGGACCTTCGGGCCGAAAACCATGAATTCACGGCAACCGACCTTGCCGCCGCCAATCTTTGGAAGCAGCAGCTGGGTCACGATCATGCGCATGGATTCCATGATATCGACGCCCATTGCACGGCGGCTCCCTTCAGGGAATGGAATGATTGCACGACGCAGAGTTTCAGCGACACCGATGGTGTGCATGGTCGTGTAGACGAGGTGACCTGTCAGGCCAGCTTCGACAGAAGCTTCGATAGTCGCCTTGTCGCGGGCTTCACCGATCAGGATGATGGTCGGCTTGCGGCGAAGAGCGTTTCGCACGCAGTAAGCGAAGATCGAGCCTTCGTCGCCATCGCCAATACGCGGGCGCAAATCCTTGCCTGCGTGAACCTGATGGATAACGGACGATGGCATGTTGATGCCGTCGTAGACGTATTCGATTGGTCGAGAATATTCGAGGATCTTCTCGTTGGCATCCGGACGTTCCACGAGCATGCGAATGCCCGAAGAGAGCAGCGTCGATTTACCCGAACCAGTCGGCCCCGTTACGAAGACCAGGCCTTGCTCTGGACGCCAGTTGTCGAGGATCGCCTGCTCAATGTTGAGCTTGCTGATTTCGATTGGCTGAGACGGCAAGGTACGAATGGTCAACTGAGCGCCCTGCCCGCCGATCATTCGACCGTTCGTGATATTCACGCGATATCGACGTTGGCCTACGCCTTTAATTCGAACTTCGTGAGCAGGGTCGAGGTCGTAACCCGATGCCAACTGAGCAGGACCATCTTCCTGATAGACGTATCGAACCAGATCATCGACTTCCGCACTCGAAATGATCTTTTCCGTAATCGGCACAATCTGGCCGCCGATTTCTGCCATGACCACCATGTCGGGCTGAATGGTGATGTCCGACGCTTTGCGATTGGCAGCGAATTCCAGCAGGTCGTCGAAATTATCGCGGTTGAGATGCAGGCTCCAGTCACCAAAAACCTCGCCATCGAAGGTCTCGGCAAATATGGTTTCTTTCTTTTTATCCTGCTCGCTCATTTAATTCCACTTTCGAAATATTCGATTCAAATTTTGACACCACCGATTCAAACATTGGGGATCGGGATTCGAATTTCGAAAGTTTCGATTCAATCCCCAATGTTTTCGATTCAATTAGAACCGTCCGCCTTTCTTCGGCTTGGGCGCGTCAACAGACTTGTTGGACGACGCCGAAGAGGCCGAATTCGAAGCCTTTGGCGGAGTTCTTTTGACATTCGAAGGTTTGCGTGTCGGCTTTGCCGCTGGCATGTCTTCGGCCTGGACTGCTGCGCCCTTGTCCTCGCCGTCCTTCGACTTGGTCGTTGCCGAGGCCGACCAGCCACGTGGACTGACCTGAAGAGCCGGATCTTCGGTGATGCGGATCGCACGGTCGTTGACGCGCATATCCTGACCCGTACCAGTGTTGCCGAGTTCAGCTTCTGCGAGGCGTGCTGGCGAAACCTTGCCCTCTTCGAGGAGCGCCTTATAGCGGACCATGCCCGTATAATCGCGGTTCAGACGGTCGAGATTTGCTTGGAAAATCTCGTTTGCCTGCTCTTCACCCTGTCTCCAGCCCTCGGAAACCCAACGTTTCCAGTTTTCCTTTTCGCCAGCAGTGCGCGGAAGCAAGGCGTCTGGAGGAGTTTCTGCCTCATCAAAGTTAGCAATCAGGTAGGACTGCCACATCGGGGCAACTGACGTGAAGCGGGATTGTTCGACAATTTCGTAGACAGTGTCAGCTACACGAAGGGTTTTGCCAGCATCAGAGGATTCCCAGCTTTCCTGAGCCTCTACGATAATTGGCGGATTTACCATCACGCCATTTGGGCCGGAAATCATGAGGCTCTGGAAATTATACGACGTCGAAAGCTCGGCAGCGCGGGCTTCCAGACGACGATTTATCTCTCGGGTAGCGTAGGCGAGGCCTGCACGAGCGCCGTAAGCCGTTGCGGCTTCACGCATTGCAGGCTCGCGAAGGCGATCTTCCTTGCTGGTAGGGCTTTCTTTCTTGGGCGCGCGGTCGGTTTTCGCGATAATTTCGCCCAGAGTAGCCGTCCTTTTCGTGGGAATTTGACCCGCTCCGGTCTTGTAACCGGGATTGACGTCAGCGCGCTGCTTGGCTTCAGAACCAGGGCGTACAGCATCCGGCGTTGGAGCGACATCGCCCGACATGACTGTGCAACCCGATGCCGCAATCGCAAGAAGGGAAACTGCTGCTAGATGGCTGATACGCATATTCTGCACCTCTTACTTGCCGAACTTCGGCGACGATCCAGCTACGCTACGCGGCTGCTGATGCTGTTGCAGATAGCGGAATTCCACGCGCTTCACGTTCGGATCGACCGAGACTTCACCAAACGGGAATGCCTGCAGGCCGATGTTTTCGAGAGCCTTGGCGGCCGGAACGTCGACGAGAGAAATGTTGACGGATGGCGGAATTGCAGGAGGATTACCCGTAACTGCGAAGCTGTATCCGATCAGGGCAGCAATGCGCTTGGCCGCTTCATGGGCAGGACCAGTCCAATTGATCGTCGCTGGCGTCAGCAATTCAGGCGGCAAATTGCTTTCATCCAGTGGAAGAGGCGCGGGTTTTGTGCGGGCAATCTGGACGCGAGCCAGGTTTTCCTGAGCTTTTGCGGCAGTCATGGTGGCCGAAGCGATCTTCTGTTCGATCTCTGCAGCGCCTCGATATCCCGTATCTACTGGTGTTTTGGTGCCAGTAGAGGCGCAGGAAGCCAGGAAAAGCCCTGCCCCAGCCGCCAGAAGCGCTTTCTTCGTTCCATATGAAATCATTTGGCTTTCTCCTGATTTACGCAAAACCCACATTGCATTGCAGGCAACTCGTTATGATTTATGGTGACCTCGGATTAATTGCCGTGCAACCCAAAAAACTCTGCCGGTGACTTCATTTAATTTGTCGGCGATTTGCCAGCGAATTTATGTGACTTACCTGCAACTCGAAAAAATTTGCAGTAATACGATTCATAAATCTGGAAATACGATTCAAACACGTTCAAAAACGATTCAAAACTCGATGCATTCGATTCGAATTTCGAAGCGATATCTGAGTCATTGTCTGGTCGTTTCGATTTTTGACAATCCCCTTGGAGCGAAATTCAGCTCCAGGCCATCTCCACCCATAGGGTGATTTTTTCTCTTGGGGGAAATTCTGAATCAGCGCAGCAACGCAGCATCGATTCAAAAACACGTCACTGACCCATTTGACTGTCATGTCGGGATCAGACTAGGCTGAGAGCTGCTGAAAGACCTAAAAAGGCTATTTTTGCGGAAGCTGCCAAAAACGGCCCGAATTAACCGCCGACCAAAAACCCTAGTAAATGCTAGGCTTTAATAAAACACGAATCGGATGTTTCGAAATCCGAATCGGTTTTCTTGAAAACAAGCGTGTTTTTCGAGTCTTGGTAACATTTTTTATTTCGATATTCGAAGTCCGTCTATATTTCCGATTCAAAACTCTTGAAACAGGTTGTTTTTTTATGGAGTAATGGGGGGAATACAAAAACAAACAGGGAATTGGTCCGCTAGCGCGTCCCAACCCCCGAAAGGGGGTCTTTCGCCCCCCCTGTCATAGCCACCCGAGGTGCCCATGACCGAGAATACCAGCTTTCAGCCCCGTCAGGACGGGCATCAAGCCAGACCAGAAACGAAGGCTTTCAGCCGCCCTGCGGGCCTGGGCACCAAGCCCACTGACGCAGGCGTCGTGCTGCGCCGCAGTCCCGACCCCCACGCCCCTGGCAGCTGGCGCGTCGCTCCGCTTCGCACCCGCCCTTCCAATGTTGACACCAAGGACAATCAGGCTGGAAGCCCTCACATTTCCAATGTTGACATCGAGGATGTCGAGTTTGGAGATCGCCTCTCTTCCAATGTTGACACCAAGGCTGGTCGCCCTTCTTCGGCGTCCAACAGCTCAGCTTCCGCTTCCGGCCTGAACCGTCCGTCTTCGACATCCAGCAATTCCAATGTTGACACCGAGGATAATTTTGAAGCGGCACCGATGCCATCTCCATCTTCGAGGCCCGTTCCGACCAAGCTGCGCGATTTCGACAAGTCGAACTTTACGGGACCGAGTGGTCCGAATGTCGAAGTCCTTCGAAGGCTTCGGGATGCCACCAAACGCCGAGTGGCGGATCGGGCCAAAGCTCGCGGTCGAGACCCTGGCGCGGGATCGGTCGAAGTCAACGACGGCCTGACCAGGTCTGCGAAGACGCACGAACAATATCTCGAACGCGGTCGATCTTTGGTGAACCGATATCAGAAGGAGACTGGTCGAGACCAAGGTTCCCTCCAGAACCTCGACCCGCTCGAATTCGCGAAATGGTTCTTCAGCTTGAAGCCCACGGTCAAGTCTTCGACATGGCGTCCATATCGACAGGCTGCTAAAGCCATTCTGTCTTCGATCCCGCACGACAATACCGAAGCCGCTTTGGCTTTGATCGATGCCGACATTGTCGAAATCGAGATGACGGATCAGCCGATGCCGAAGTCCGAATTGGTTTCGAATTTCGAAGGGGATCGAAAGAAGCTGCCGCGCAAGACTTCCGCTCGAAAAGAGAAGAAATTCCCGAAAGCGGATTTCGACAAAGTCATCTCGTACCTTCGGCACTTCTCCCGTTCGAAGTTGGCACCGATTTTGATCGACTGGATGGTGGCCGGAATTTCAACTGGACTTCGACCAATCGAATGGGCGACGACCGATCTCGAAATTCGGGAAGACCCGACCGCTCCGAACGGGCGTCGAGTTTGGCTCTACGTCTTGAATGCAAAATCGACGAACGGTCGAGCTAACGGTGTGGTTCGAACTATCGATCTCTCGAACTTTAGTGACGAGACCCTTAGAGCAATTCGAAATATGAGTTCGAACGGAGCGGACTGGCTGTCGAGTGGAGAATACGACACTAATCAAAGTCAGGTCGCCCAATTGCTCTATTCGACATCTCAAAAGCTCTTCACTGGTCGAGTTCGAGTTTATTCCCTTTATTCGCTTCGACACCAATTCATCGCCAACGCCAAGTCGTACCAGAAGCCGGAAGAGATTGCGGCCATCGTCGGACATGGCGTGACAGTGACGGCTGCCGAGAACTACGGCAAGAAGCGGTCGAGCTGGGGACCCGACGAAATTCCAGAACGTCCGAACGCGGTCGCGGACGAAGTCGCCACCGTCAAGCAGTCGCTCGAATTCTACGAAAACCGGATCAAGCTTCAGGAAGAGGCTGGACTGATCCGCCCGACTAGACGTTCGAACTCGGAGGACTAATGCATGGAATGGATCGGCAAGATATTCAGTTCGAAGTCGAAAGCCCCGAAAACGGGGGACGAACCCGAATACGATCATTACGCTCTTTTCGGTGAGAAAGCCCCCGAGGGTTCGAATCCTGTTTCGAGCGTCGAAGTCGATGGCATGGTCGAAGTCGATCCTGTTTCGAGATCGGAACTCGAACAAAAAGTCGAACTCGAAGATGATGAGATCGACCCTGAGACCGGATTTCTGAAACAGCGCTTCACGCCTGAGCAGATCGAGTCTGCTATTTCCTGCATCGGCGAAATCGGAAAAGCCAAACTCGAAGCTGGGGACGGTCGTTTTGCGGGAGGCATGGCTGATCCGGCCATCGCTGACGATGAATTTCCAGAAGTCGAAAATACGGACGAGGTTGAAGTCGATCCTTCCAAGGGTTTCGAGAAGGAGCCTTTCGTCTCGTACGAAATCGAAGCCAGTCTGGAAAATGAGATTAGTGAAAATCCGAACTCTCTGGACCGCTGGGAAAAGATGGGCGACGCCTTGAACGATGGAAACATCGAGGTCGATGATCGTCCATTTGACCCTGCCGATTTCGAACCGGAAGCATCTAGAATTGGAAGTGCTATCCGCTGGACGGACGGACTGGCTAACCCGATCTTGTGGACTATCGAAAACGATTGGACCAAACGGGAGTTGTCGACGATCAAGGATTTCGTCGGGAAGCTGGCGGTCGCTGTTCGAAATCGTGGCGTTCTGCTGGACTCCGACAATATCAAAGTGATGGCTGAAACGATCTCTGCCGAAAACGTCGGTCGAACGATGTATTTGCTTTCCGAACCTTGGATGTCTCGAATTAAGCTTAATTCATTCGACGCAATGATTCTGGCTGGCAAGCTCGCACCGAAAATCTGCAATAGTTTGAAATTCGAAACATTGTTGAAGGCTGGTCTGTCTGAGACTTTCGCCAAAACGCAGGCCGAATTCGAAGCCAAGTTGGGAAGTGCCTCGCGTTCCGATCTGCAGCACGTCATCCAGGTTCTTCGAAGTTTCAAAACTCCGTTGGCCTACACGATGGCATCTTCGCTCGACTACGTTTGCGCCTGTCTTGGTGATCGGGCTGCCATGGTTCGAATTTCCGATGCCATCCAAACCTTGCTTGGCGATGACATGATTGAGCCTGAGAGCGTCATGGTCGATATGGCGCACGTTGCCGACAATTGGCATCGTCTTGCCCATGCCCAATATTTTGGTAGCGACAATTCGTTCGAAGCTTTCGAGCAGCGCCTGGCGATTGAAACCCTCGACCTGACCGGGAAGACTGGCAACATCGAATTCGATAGCCGTGTTGTCCTGCCAGAACCGAGCGATGACCTTCTGGAGCTTTGTGCGCAGCTCAATATTTCCCGCCGCGTTAGACCTGGTCTTCATGATCCTGTCGACCCACCTATGAGCGATGACGCGATCAACGCCATAACGGACGTCGTATCAACCGCTCCAAATGAACTGTCTCCGAGCGAGCAGGAATTCTTCAACCAGATTGCCAAGGGCTATAGCGACAGCATTGGAGTTCCAATCTCGCCGGAGCCTGATGTCATTGTCACGAACCCGATGGACGATAGCATTCGCATCCGTGTTCTGGATCGCATTGCTGGCAGTGACGGTAACAGCTCGGCAGAGCGGAACTACGGTCATCTGTTGCGTCCGTTGCCAATCTTACCTGCTCCTGATCCTGACAAGCTCTACAGCACCCTCATGACTGAATTCCCCTGGATGGCGGAAATCAACGAAGAGGTAGCTCGTGCGGCCGCGCTCGGCTCCCGTCACATTGGCGAATGCTTCACGATCCCGCCTATGTTGCTGAACGGGCCGTCTGGTGTCGGAAAGACGCGATGGGTGCGGCGTGTCGCGCATCTGAGTTCAATCCCCATGCATTTCATCAGTGTGGCTGGATCTGATAGCTCGAAGGCGATCATGGGTAGTGAACGCGGATGGTCAAACGCTCGCCCTTCTCTGCCTGTGCTGGCTCTGAGTTCAACCCAGGTTGTCAATCCAATCATCATGGTCGATGAACTGGATAAGGCGAACGCCAGCTCAAACGGTGATCCCTTTGCCGCCTTGCTGCCGATGCTCGCGAAAGAAACCAACTCGACCTATCCGGACGCCTATCTGCTTGGTTCGGTGAATGTGTCCTATGCGAGCTTCATCTTCACGGCCAACTCGATTTCGAAGCTTGGAACGCCACTGCTCGACCGTCTGGACGTGTTCAACGTCTCTCGCCCCAGTGTGAAGGATTATCCTGTCATTCTGCGAGGCATGGTCATGGATGCAGCACAGGAAGCCTTGTTGGACATTGCTGATGCCGAGGCTCTGATGGACAAGATGACGGACCTTGGCATGGATTGCTTGTCTCGCGGGGATTCACTTCGAAAGGTCGAACGCGCAATCAGTGATGCGGTCGCCAAACATATCTGGAAGCCGAAAACCCATCTCACTGTGGTGAAATAGATCCAAAAACAAAAGGCACCCGATTGAGGTGCCTAGATAATTGGTTATTTTATCGGTTTATAGCTTCAAGAAACCGCTTTGTGGTGAAAAGCATTGTTTGTCACCCAAAACAGAATTCTGCATTGTACAGCGTCCTTTTCAACAATTACCTCCCGGTCATGGAGAATACTGCTTGTTTGTGAGACAGACTGAACTGTCCACGATGGATGTTTGGTCGAGATATAGGCAGCAGTGAAGACGTCGGTCTTCGATTTCCACATCTTCTGGTCGCCTTCTGCAATGTATTCAGTGCAAGGTTCAGAAGAAGGAAGGTTTTCTAACGGCCTATAACGGTCGTAAAGATACATCCGAAATTTGAGGAAATCGTCACGCTTGGAGATGGCAATTGGGTTGTATTCCTTGATCCTCGCGGCATTTCGTTTAAGCCACAGCTCTGACATTTCTTGGTGGATACGCCGCAAGTCACGCGCAGCGACTGGCTTGTACACTGTCTCTTGGGAAAGGGTAATGATATCTCCTGCGCCGTTCTTGATACGCACGCACCATAATGCTGTGCCATTGACTTTACGGCTTGATAGGTGCGGCTCTAATAGATGCATGCCATCTTCCGTCACAATAATCTCCTTTGAATTTGGAATTCGAATAAAGGGAAAAATTGGCATCGTCAATATTTAAATAAATAACCACCAAAAATGAGCAAAAAAGAAACCCCGCAGTTTCCTGAGGGGCTTCTTACGAGCTGACTAACAATGTTTATCGGTTACCTACATTACCGTGATCAGAATCTCGCAGGCGGCAAGTTCTGGTCACCTCATGTTTATCGCGATACTCTGAGTAGATATATGGGCTTGGGCACTGCCATTCTGTTCGAGAAGAAACTACTACTTCGCGTGTGCCCTGACATGTTCTGTCTATTGTTCTAGGACCAGAAGGCACGTATGTGCAGGGTCGCGTGAAATCATCAAACTTTTTTTCGTCGTTTTCATCTCTAGGACCGCAAGACATCGATGCAGGCATCCAGACTTCTACTGGGCACGAGTAATCGTAAGTTTCTGTTCTCGTATCATCTATCGTGACCAGTTTAGGTGATGGTGTACCGTTGCCGCCGCCGTTCCCTTCACCCGCATCCCCGCGCTCGGCGAGAGTTGCTGTTGTCGAGAATGCCAATAGGGCCATGGCTATAATAAACTTCTTCATTTAGTACCTCGCTCGGTTGATGTGTATTATTCAGCTTTAATAAATATAACAAAAAATATGCATTATTCCAACTTCCATTGAATCGCCATCAGTAGGAAAGAAGAAGCCCCTCAGGAAACTGCGGGGCTTGGGCTTGTCTTTAAGCTCGATTAGCGATTGCCGCTATTGCCACGGTCAGGGACACCCGAGACACATGTTCTCGTGGTTCTCCCTTTTTCTGTATACGACGACACTTTATACGGCGAAGGGCACTGCCATTCCTGTCTGGATTTTTGAACTGGAACATCAACCAGCTTCTGAACCGGGACCTGACGATATAGAGTTTCCTGATAGGGAACTTGGACCTGATATGTTACTGTTACAGGAACCTGAACGGTATATTGCTGCTGTACTTCCACCATTCTGGTTTTCTCAATATTTTCATTCCATGCTGGAATGATTTTACATCCAGTAGAGAAATCATCGAACCGCTCATTTTCCTTTTCGATAGTGCATTCGTCAGACAGGCGGGCGGTATGTAAAAGAACCTCTACATATTTCTCTGGAACCTCAACGGTTCTGGTCCGTGTCTCCGTCCGCATCTCTTCACGCTGACGATTTTCAGTTCGGTAGCGCGTTTCCTGGTAAGATTCGGTCACATATTCCGTAACCCATTGCTGCTGGTATTCAGTGTAATATATCGTCACCAGCTGTGGCCGAGGAGTGGAGCTGCCACCGCCCTGCCCTTCACCATTGTCACCACGGGCAGCAAAAGCCGTTGAAGCGGTCAACGCAACCATTGCCGCAGAAAGCAGTAGGGATTTCATATTGGTGGTCTCCTTGGGGGTTGTCAGAGTTTGTAAGTCTTTATTTTTGATTGCTATTGTCTCATAGATTGTTGACGGGCGCAAAATTCAGGAAATTGTCGCCGACGAGTCTCCATCAATAAAACGACATCCAAATTAAAAACCTTTTGCCATTCTACAAAATCAGATATTTATTGGATCTCAAAAAAGTCAGGAGGGCGACATGTCTCATATCTGCATTCTTTTCGAAAGGCCGGAAAAGTTGGAACATTACGATGCGTTCTTGCTGGCGAAGCGCGGGCTAACCCATGTTGAGTTCGAGAATGGCGACAGCGCCTACCGGGGGCTTGGCTATGTCGAGATCGATCCGGAAGAACACGACCCCCTGCCTTTATGCCAGTCTCTGGTGAAGATGCTGCAGGATGTCGGAGCGCAGTATTGTGCGATGGTTGCAGCGACTGACCGGATGGCGAACTTGTCGGCCCCGCATCCTTCGACGTCTATTTTGACGGCAAGCACGAGGTTCTGGCATCGAACGATGAGAAGCCCGACTTCGATGTAGACTGTCTTACCGCTGCCGGAATGGATCGTAGCAGGGCTGAGGCGGTCCTTGGGCGGTTCTTCCCTGCCCCTGCTGATAACTTGGATGCTTCAGCGGGCTTCACGCTGTAACGAAAAAAGGGAACCGAACGCATCGTTCCGGCTCCCTTTTTGTATTCTGGCTTTCAAATGGTCAGCGCTTCGATTTCACATGGTCGGCTGTTCGATTTAGATCGGTCGGCCCTTCTTTTCCTTGAAGTGACGCCATGGCCTCAGAGCGAGCATGAGGACCGCAGCCAATCCGAGCGAAATCAGAAATTCCTGAGGGGCTGTGTACTTCAATCCGAGGAGTAGGCGGCCGCCTGCTAGGACGGAGGCCGAAATCAGCGCGTAAGCGAGATAGAGCTGAATGAGTTTGAACGCATTCGTCACCATTGGTCCTCCGCCTCCATGGTGGCAAGCTGCTTGGTCTTGGCATTCGCATGGAAGCGAGTGCGAGACCGGACGTACTTCTTTGCTCCGCGCACGGCCTTAGCCATCCCGCGATGGCCATTGGAGAAATCATTCCCGATTCCAGCTCCGATCACCTCGTCGCTGAACGTATCGACATTGCCCCACCCATGCAGGGATTTGTCCAGATAGTCCGTGTTGCCGACGCGCTGAATGTCTCCGCGCTCGTTCTCTTTGCCGACAGGATAGCCATTGTGATAGGCCTTCTCGGTATAGCGACTGTTTACGGGAGCGCGGTTCTTTCGCCGATGATTGACGTCGGTCATTGTGTCACCTCTGCAAGCTGGGCTTCCGCCTGTTCCTTTTCGAAGTTCTCTACCAGCCAGTCGGAAATCTTATCACAGACCTCGGGTTTGAAGCCGAGTTGGCCGAGATGATTGTTGAGCCAGGCTAGCCGACGCTCACGGTTGGTCTGCAACGGTTCAATCATGCGAAACGTCATCAGCATGCCGCTTGCCATCTGCGGTTCCATATGACCGCGCTCTGACGGATAATCGAAGCTGTTCGCGTAATTCTGAAATCTGAACAACAGGCTGCTCATTGTCTTCCCTTCCCGGTTATTCGTCCTTTGGAAGAACTCTTACAATATCACGGAAATAAAATAAATAGATATTGGTTTGATTTTTCAATCTTAAATCCTATAATTTTTGTGCATCTGAATTGTCTTTAGATTTGACAATTCGCTTGAAAATATGTAGAAGACGCCGAACAAAAAGGACACCCCCAAATGGCTTCAACGCAGAATAATTACTCCCCATGGGAGCGGACTGAATCTGACGATTTGCAAATCCTGCAGGCGCTGGATCAGTGCTCGGAGCATCAGCTTTCCAGCCTGGTCGACGAACTGTTCAAGATCGCAGATCAGCAGTCAGACGAGAAGAACAATCGCGCAGCCGCCTAAGCTCACTCCACCAGCTCATCTGAATTGCGAAAGCCCAGTCACGGAAATTGTGGCTGGGCTTTTCGTTGGGCTTTATTTTACGCAAAATAGGGCTTTCTGGCACTTCTCGCGTGATCGCGAAGCCATGTGTAAACATGGAAGTAGCCAACTTCCGATAAGTTCTCACCAGCCAGAACTCGCCGCACCCACGCTGGGCCACGGTCTTCGTCCTCAATCAGGTCTGGCAGGCGGTGCGTGAGGTTGAGCAGCATAATCGCCTTCCACTTCGGAACGACGCCGCGATCCAGCGTTGCGCAGAAATCGAGCAGCTGTTCGTAGTCGGTCTTCGGAATGGTGTTGTCGATGACGATGCGAAGTTTTGCGTTAGCTACCATCGTTGGTTTTCGCCTCCGCTTCCTTGCGCTCGCGCTCTTGCTTGGCGTGAGCCGCCATGTCGCCAATGAGGTCACTGAGCGTGCGTTGGCCTTCGTTCAGCTTCGCATTGAGATCGCCAAAGAAGTTCCCCGACACCTGAATGCCTGTCGGGGTGACGGTGCCATGCTCCTTGAGGGCATCGCGGATCATCTTTTCATCGGCAGCAGGCATACGAGACATTTAGAGTCCTTTCCTTGAAATCCGGATAATACAGAAAAGTCGCCCGAAAGCGACTTACTTCTTGGCCGTCTTGACGATGGCCTTGAGGCCTTCTTCCATTTCGTTGCATGGGAATACATCTTCTGACCAATCAGAGAGGTCCATGCCGTTGCACAGGAGAAGAATTTCTGCAGCTGCCGCAGCTTCTTCCAGAGTTGGAAGCCGTACTTCCGAGCGAATGGTTTTAACTGTGTCTTGAACTGTCATCAGTCATCCTCCTCAGTAGTAACATTCAACGGCTTCGAAACGACGATCCAGATCTCTGTCCGCAATGCAGTTGAGGCAAAGGCCATCGAATCCACTGACGCTTGGGTCCTGGAAGCTTGGAGTTTGCGAATACGAGTCCGCACGAAGATGCTCCATCACGGTTCCATCAGCATTCCGCGTCACATCGTTGCCTTCGTCCCATTCAGGGCCATAGGGACAGCGGGTATCCGTACATTTATATGCCATGAAATACCTCCTAGTTGGCGCGGTTAATGCCAGTTATTCGAATTAATGTCAAATATCTTGATAACCAGTGGCCGAATTAATCGTGCCTCGGGTTTTTATTTGAGAGCAGGATGCCTCGCTTCTCAATCAAGCTCGACGGCGAATTTTTTATCATCCAACTTGAATGCTTCTTTGAATTTAGCCAAATCAGCAAGTGTTCCGAATTCGAGTCGAAGAGTTCGACGTTGCGCTTTGTGCGTGTCGACTGAGAACAATAATTGTCCATCTCGGTAGATTTCAGTGTAGGAATGCCTTGGCACCAAAATATAGCCCCTATCGACTGCACAATTCAGTTCGGTCCAAGCGTCAAATGGGCTGTAGTAAACATCCATGCCAAAACCTGTGCAAAGGTTTGTGAGCACCATTCCAGATAGACGCTCCATGAATCGAGTGTCGTATGTCTCGAACCCGAGCTGTTCAGCGATTTCTTCGTTTGTAAGGTTTTCAGCCTGGCTCGTTGGCGGGATGGAGAGTCCAAGGCAACCGACAGCAGCGATAAGAGCAATGCGTAGAGACTTAGAGAGCGTCATGGAGAAATCCTTCTAAAACGGGAAACAAGTGACTTCACCTGTGACCGATATTTGGAGGGCTTATTCTCAAATACTCATATCAATGTCAATTACAAACTGCACATTAATGGTTGTATGGTTGGATAGTCACTCTTACGTCGGCCACTTTTCCATTACGTAGCAAGTTTATGAAAAGGTTTGCACCTTCAATATTTTTATTTTCAAGACTGATGTTGATTGAAAAATTTGCTACGTACACCTTGCTCTGTATATGTTGCATCTTGTCTTGGTTGCTTTTGGTCATTCCCCAAGTTCCACCACTAGTATATGTGACACCGTATCCAGAAAGGGCGTCAACAAGAACCTCTTTTACGTTATGATTTGATGAGTGATTTAGAATGTTTGATATACCGCGCTCTATTTCAATAATCCTTAGTCCGTAAGGGCCACTCACATAAGGTCCCGTGCCGGACCTGTCGATGCTCGGTCTAATGCCATTGAAATAGATTTTTGACCCAACCGTGCAAGGCAGCGGAATCTCTCTTCGTTCGACAACGCATGAAAAAGCAATCCTGCTCATGCTGGCTTTGCTTTCTTTGTCTGACACTTTTGCTGCAGCAAATTTTATGTCGGAGAGTGTTTCTTGAGCGTTTAGAAATTCAACTTTTTGGTTTCGCTTTCTGCCAATGTTCCATTTGATCTGACTTGGAATAAATGGATCGACCACTCTCAGCGGGTTAACAAAGAAGTACGGATATGGGAGTGGATAGGCAGATATCTCAATCATGCCAGCTAGAGCTGCAGCCACGCCTATGGCGACGTAACGAAATCCCCTCATGCCAACTTCCCCAAACACTATCTAACTGTTTTACATTGTTTTTTCGTCGGCGAAATATTTCTATTTATTTGATCCGGTCACATCGTCATTGCCTGCTTCATAGCTCGCCATTCACCTACTGTAGCTGGACCGTCTACCGATTTTTCGACGAATGCCTCCGTGTCCACCCATATCAAGGCGACCTCATCGTCGATGCTGTCCGGGAAATGCTCGAAATCAAGGTTGTCGAGAGTTATCGCCTTTTGCACCTGAATGCTGTCGGGCAGAGAGGTGATCTTTGTCTTCTTTAGGGATAGCTCGACTACCATGAGGTTCTCAGGAAGCTTCTCCACGTCAGAGTCATAAATCGACAGGCTGTTTCCTGCCGAGATGCCGCAGTTGAGTTCCTTGAACGGTAGACGATTTAAATTAATCGAACCTTCTGCCTTCAGCGATTTCGGAAAATCCGTGGCCGAGATTAATGATATATCGATGTCGCCTGTAGCAGTGATGCTTTCAGGCACTGCATTGAATATCCCATGAATGATTTTCAGATTGCCTACGATTTTGACTTCTTTTGGGAATTTGCGGAAATCGCATCCCCATAGGCTGGCATCTTTACCTCCGGCCGCTTTCGAGTTCATTTCAATAACCGATGGGAAATTTGTGAGCTTTTTGAAGCTGATGCCAAATTTCTTTAGCACTGTGAGGTGGTCTGGCATGTTTATGATGCTTTCAATTTCCTCTTTTCTGACATTAACGTATTCATCGCTCGATGTCGTGAACTCGTCACAAATCAGGGTGCGAGGCAATGTCTCCCGGCCATGCCAATTGCCGTCTGTGTCGATCATATATGGCAGGCGCTTCTTCACGCTCCTGCTCAGCCTAAAGTTCTCTTCCTTGAAATATGGGACCAGGACGTCGCAATATTTTTGAACTGGCGATTGGTTTTGTTTCCCTTGGAACTGAGTGATTTCCCATTCGCCGTTCTCATCGCGTTCCAACTCCATCGTTGCATGAGGCTTGTTGCTGCTATCGCGCAGGGAGATGTATCTGAAATAGTCTTCACCGAGTTTGAAATCGTAACCGCCATTTCCTATGCAGTGCTGCATGTAAGCGCTCTCGCGGTCGAGGGCTTCCGGCGATAGCAGTTCTACGAGCGTATAGCCGTCGCTGAGGGGCCTTATGAGCTTCTCCTGGCTCTCGTCCAGCTGGATGTCCCGGCCCTTCTGAGCAGCCTTCAGCATGGCTTTATCGGCTTCGGCTATAATCTGGTCGAGAGATCCAAATTTCATCAGCTTCTTGGGGCGGCCCCGGTCATCCACATTTGAAAGCCAAGGGGCGTTATTGACTACGGCAGCGCGAAGCCAGTCAGCGATATGAGGGATATTGCGCAGATAGCCTGAAATGTGCGGGGTCGAGTGCAGGATCGTGACATCCAAGTTGTTTGTGGATGTCAAATTTACAGAGGGCATGCGTTCGGGACTGGCTTTGATGTCATTATACCAAACGCGGCCGACGCTGAGCATCAGCAGGCGACTGACTTCCGGGTTGTTGTCCGTCTTCCTGAATAATGCGGCGAGCTGCGATTTGAAGGCGTCCAGTTCCTGCGACATTTGAATTCCATACCGATATTTCTATCCAGTCTATCGGTATGTGTAGCAATCCACATGCGACAATCACGCCGAGATACTGTTCTCCGGCGAAAAGCTAAACACCTCGACTCAGTTGGTGCTATCGAATGAATGTTTCATTATCAGAGTAGTCAACAGACACAATTGATGCGTCTGGCCCGTGCTCAATTCGTACGAATATATGCTCCGTGTAAGGACCGAGGAATAGCTTCGATTCAGCTTCAGCCGTTCTTATAGTCGTTGCTTTTACCCTCAGAGATTCTCTGATGAATTTGTAAGTTTCAGAACTCCCGCTTTCGTTTTGCCGCTCATAATACGCCGCGAAATGAAAATCTATACCTGCCAGTATCCTATTTAATACAATTGTCTCATTCACTGGCTTGTTGCTGTTTAGCTCGCCAACAATTTCCTCTTCTAGAGCGGATACTCCGTAACTAGGTTCATTAAATTCGGACTCAGGAAATGGGATCTTCTTTCTAGGTCTGTTAAAGGCTTTTAGTTCATTTATATATTCACCTTTGCATTCCAAGCCATAAAGTCTTTCGTGTTTTTCTCGTTGCTTAATAAGCCGCTTTGTATTGCCGTCGCAGGTGTAGTGAATAGTTTTCCGCCCAAACCGATATTCATCTCGCGTGTATTTTGTTTTATACGTTTTTCTAAAATGTTCAATTTTGCTTTCAAGACTATTATCCTGTCGAGGCGGCCCGAATTGCATCGTCACCACCAATAGTGAGATTGAAATTAGAAAAACAACCGTTGCAATCTTGATTTTTAATTTCACGAGATGTTTCCCCTTTTATGACCGCTATGTAGGTTTCGCATATTTTCAGCGTCGGCACTAATATTTTCGGCAGCGGCTGTTATCGTAGGTTGCGCGTCTTTTTGCTGTTGCTGGAGGCGGTACACCAAACATAAAAATGCATCGTGGTTGTGTTTCGTCTGCAAGGAACACGCGGCGGTGCGCGCTCCGTCCACCACACTAGTGGACACCTACATGCTCATCTGCTGACGCATTGCCCGCCATTCACCGACCGTGGCAGGTCCGTTCTCATCTTCCAGGACTGGTCCTTTATGGGAATCCTTCCATTCAATTATCACATCGTCATCAATGGAATCGGGGAAGTGCTCAAAGAAAACCTGATTGTCGAGAATAAGCTTCTCTGAAACCTTGATGCCTTCAGGCAGCGAAGTGACGTTGGTGTATATAAGCTGAAGCTCCTTGGCGACAATGCCGTCAGGCAGCTCTCGGATGGGAACCTTGTAAAACGACAAGCGTCCATCTACCTCCATCCCGTGCTCTATCTTGTTGATTTTTGTATTCCAAAACGAAATATCGCCTCCAGAATTCAGCCTGGTTTCAAAGATATCGCAAAATGCGTGGGCGATGACAATGTATCCAGTTGCTGCAATTGAATTCGGGAGTTTCGACTCTGGGGTAAAACCAATTTCACAATTCCCATCCACCGTAATACTTTCGGGTGCCGAATTGAACGTCATTCTGACGCATCGGATAGAACCTCCAATTTCGACGTTCTCAGGGCAGTCGCTAATTTCGACAGCTTTAAGCTCAATTTTTGGTTTTTTTGACTGATATTCATCGATCAAAATAGATGACGGAAACCCTAATAGTTTTTTGTGATTGAGTTCGAGGCTTCTTTCTAGATGAAGTCGTTCAGGCATTTTGATCGTCCTCATATCATTGTCGAAATGTAGTGGCCTGAAATCTTTGCACTTCAACGATGATGGAAGGTCGCCAATGTCATGCCAGATACCGTCTTCATCGATGATATAAGGAATATGTGATTGAATTGGTTCGCTGACATGAAGATCGGCATTCTTCAGAAATGGGGTCAAAGCCTTCACATAGCTAGGCAGAGGCGACTTGTTCTGTTTGCCTTGAAGCTGTATTAACTCCCATTTGCCATTCTCGCCCGCCATGAGTTCCATAGTGGCATGCGGCTTGTTTGTGTGGTCGCGGAGTGAAAGATATTTGAAATGCTGAGAACCAACTTTGTGGTCATAAGCGCCCTGCCCGATGCAATGCTGCATGTACGCGCTTTCGCGATCCAGGGCTTCCGGAGAAAGCAGTTCAACAATCGAATAGCCGTCATCCAGCTTCTGATAAAGCCGTTCGTCATTTTCGTTTAAGACGATTTCCCTGTTTTTCTGTGCCGCCTTAAGCATGGCTTTGTCAGCTTCGGCGACAATCTGTCCGACCGTCGAGAACTTCATGAGTTTCTTCGGCCTTCCCTGTTCATCAACGTTCTGAAGCCATGGCTCGTTATTGCGGACAGCTGCTATAAGCCAGTCGGATATGTGGTAAATCTCAGTGTCAGCAGGTCTGCGACGATCATCAGAGGCCGAATTTTTAGAAAGCACCCTGCCCAGGCTTATCGTCATAAATCGTTCGAGGGCCGCATCAATGTCTCCGTTCTCGTCATAGAGGTACTGATAAATCTCCTGCTCGATTAGCCGAGTCCACTCGATATCGTTCATGCATCCGGTCTCAATATTTGTCAGTCCCCAGATTATCTCCGGAGCCTGCAATCGACACGCCAAAGGCTCTCATGCTTCGCTTGCAATTGACTTCTATGCGGCAGCTTGCCTTCGCATGCGCCTATATTCGCCGACATGCATGTTCATCGTGTAACCATCAGTGAGCAAGACGCGATCTGGAATGCTGGATGGGAAGTGAATGTGGTCGATCTGACTGAGACCTTCGATATGAATTTTCAAAGAAACCTTCGTTCCATCAGGAATAAAGACATTCTTTGAATTTCCAGGACCTACTGTCAATTTTTGTACATTGATACCTCGTGGCAATATGTCTGCATCTTTGCTCAGATGTACGCCCAACCCGTCAGAAACAAGATTATGCTCTACATCAATATTTTGGTTTGTAGTTAAAAAAATCTCAATGTGTTCTGAGTTAACCTTAATTGGGGTAGACACCTGATCTAAGTCTCGAATAATGGCGCGGCCTTTTGTTTTAATTGTGTGAGGCCATTGCTCGACATGCCTCAAATCAAGTGCTGCAGTCAAGCAATCGATAACTTCTGGAAGCGCCTTTAGTTTGCAGTTTATAAGACTGACTTTGAGGTTTTCGCCGATGAGCGCCTTAGAATCGAAGCTATCGATAATGCATGAACTCAATAGAAGATTATGTAGACTGTGCGCAGGGAAGTGCTCAAAAATAGCATGAGTTAGACACATATGTGACGTGTTCAAAAGGGTCTTGGGCAGTCGTAATTTTTCGCGGTGGCGGTCATTGTCGCGATAATAATTGGAACCGGAGAAAATGAATGCTGCGATATCTAGCGTATCAGGCAGATTGCTAACAGGGTGCCAGTTCAGGTTCCTGTCCACGATGTAATTTAAACCATTAGCTTGGTCTGAGATTCCGAATTTGCAATCCTTTAGATAGGGAACAAGAATGTCGGTATATTTTGTAATCGGTGCCCGATTTTGTTTCCCCTGATACTGTTTAATGGTCCAATAATGTCCATCTGGTGCCGCTTCTTCTGAAACGAGGGAACTCAGTTCTTCTTTGTTCGACACCTGCGCAGGAGATCGGAACAGCTCAATAGTGACGTGGGCTTTGCCTGCAGGATCACGCAGGGAGAGATAACGATGCTTCCCATCCTTTAAGTGTCTGTCATAAGCACCCTGCCCAATGCAGTGCTGCATAAATGCGCTTTCGCGGTCGAGCGCTTCAGGAGTGTGCAACTCGACGAGGTAGAAGCCCTCTGCAAGCTCTGCGACAAGGCTTTCGGAGCTTCCGGTCAAGTCGAGACCACGCCCCGTTTGGGCGGCCTTGAGCATAGCTTTGTCGGCCTCCTTGACGATCTGGTCGAGAGTGCTGAACTTCATCAGTTTCTTTGGTCTGCCCTGCGTATCGACATTCTTCAGCCATGGCTCATCATTCATGACGGCGGCGTCGATCCAGTCAGCGATGTGTCCCAGTTGTGCATGGAAGGCCATCATCTGTTCTGTTCCAGGAACATCGAGGAACTGAGGCGCGCTCTTCATGTGCTTGAACCAGACGCGGCCAAGCGAGAGCATCAATAGCTGATGAACGACGTCACCGCGTTCAGCTGCTTTGATGGAGGTCTCGATAATTTCCCAAAGTTCTTGATCCTGTTTAGACAGCTTCATCGTGAATTAATGCCCTTTCGCGATTACGTAATTAAACGAATTTCGCAAAATTTCAATGAAAATCCATGATTCGTTCTGACATACGCCTCTTTATCATTTGGCCTTCAGATACGAGCGTATATCGCCAGACGAATTTGGCGCTTATTTCAGCTTAATTGAATGGCAACTGCTGCATTCTTTGCTGATTATTCCGATATTCGCCAAGCGTGATTTCTCCACCGAAAATTATTCGTGTGCTATCGGGAAGATTCTCTGGAAACGCACATCCATCAAAGCCTTTCACATCGATGATGCCAGACACTTCTGGAAAATCAGGCATCACGTGTTCCAGGTTTGGCTCGTTTTTCGCATAGATGACGAGGTTATTGGTTTTGACGCCTCTGGGGGCGGCTTGAAAGTCTGGAGTTGTGATGATGACAAGCGATCCCGATACCTCAATATCGTGAACCTGATCATTGGGTTCGAAGCCCAAGTTGGCTTTGAAGTGTCCGCATCGGACGTTCATGGGGAAATTCGGAAGGCTGCCGCCATATGAATCCAACAAGGCTGAGGCGACGATCATTTTTGGCCAGCTTTCCGGCATCGTCGCGTGAACAATGAAGTTTTTGGCTTCGATGAGTTCAGGGGGTGTAACAAACGTCGTTGAAGTGAAATGGATATCTCCAGTCGTCTTCAGGAAGGTTTGTCTCTCTGTGAAATGGACGTTATTCAACGAAATATTCATATCGTCAGGATGGCTTTCAATCTCGCCGGACAAGCAGGCCCCGTTTATGCTCAGCGAGTGTGTGCCAATCAAGCGCTTTGGAAGCCTGATTGGCTTCGTGCCGTCAGGCTCTGCGCCTTCCTCGTAGACTGCGTAATCGATGAACCTGAGCGATTTGATTTCAAGCTCCTCAGGGAGGTCGTATACGCTGTGCCAGGTGCCATGATCGTCTGTGACGTAAGGCAAGCTGGGGGACGCATCCCTGATAGTGACCTTTGCCTCGCGCAGATAAGGGATCAGGATATCCTGATACTTGGAAATCGGCGGCTGGTTCTGCTTGCCCTGAAACTGCTTGAGATCGCGTGCGCCAGTCCGCCTGTTTACGCCAATCTCCATGGTGACGTGAGGCTTTCCGGCCGGATCGCGCAAAGAGAGATATTCGTATTCCCCGCCTTCAAGATGCTGATCGTAAGCACCCTGCCCGATGCAGTGCTGCATCTGTCCGCTTTCGCGATCCAATGCTCTGGGCGTCAGCAAGCGTACGAGGGAATAGCCATTATCGAACTGCTTCACCAGCTCTTCGTCATCCTGCGAGAGGACGACATTGCGGCTCTTCTGGGCGAAAAGCATCATATCCCTGTTGGCTTCTCTTACGATCTGCATGGCATTCGCGAACTTGAGCAGCTTCTTGGGTCTGCCGAGTTCATCGACGTTCTTCAGCCAAGGTTCGTCATTGGCAACGGCCGCCTCGATCCAGTCTGCGATGTGTTCCAGGCGGAGCACGAGATAGGCACCGTAGTCGTCAGCACTCAGCTCTCCGCGCTTGAATTCATTGACGATGACGCGCCCGAAACTGCATGCCAGTAGCTCGTTGACGCGCTCGCTCTTGCCGAGTTTCGTGATCTCTTCGGCAATAGACAGGCGAAGCGTCTCCAAATTCTGAGTAGCAATTTCGAATTCATCACTCATATCATCGTCCTCACATTTGAAATTGGGCTTCGTCCTGTGGCTGCTTGGCAAGGACCTCACGGAATTTGCTCAAGGGCACTCCAATTTCATCCACATACCGAATGTTTAAATCGTCTGGCAGTGAATCTGAAATCTCTTCAATAGGACAAAATACAAGATCGATATAATCTCTGACTTCTGTCTCATCTGGAATTTTGGTGATGTTGGTGCAATACAAATCCAATGCGCCAGCTTTGATCCCTCTTGGCAAGGTCTTGAGCTTGCTTTGCCTGAAGCTCGCAACTTCTTCGATAATGATGTCATGGACAACTTTATCTGCACGAACGACAGTTGGAAGAACAAAGTTTGCGCTTTTTGCACGGATCGATGACGGTGTTTCTGGTAAAGCCGTTTTAATGGTCACATTGTTGGTGGCTATCATTTCATTTGGGAATGCATAAAAACATCTCTCCCAAAGATTGATGTTCCTGGCTTCAATTTTTTCGATTTTGCCGTCGCTAAAGAGGTCACACATGGTGACCTGACCCTTGGTGATTATCTCTTTCGGGGCTTCGACGAGAGAACAGCTCCATATTACGAAATCCATCTCATCTGGATATGTCTCTGGTAGCTGCACATTCATGCCCCGAAGGTTTAGCAGCTTAGTTCCCACGAGGTGCTTTGGCATCTTGATGACGGCTTCATGATAATTGTCAGCCTCATTCTTGGTGATGTTGATACGCAGAATGTCTATTTCCAGGCGATCTGGAAGAGCAAGAATGTGATGCCAATTGCCTGCATTGTCGACGACATATGGCAAAGAATTCGTGGCTTCATGAATTTTCATGTGATCCGACATCATGAATGGCAGAACAGCCTTCACATATTTATCGAGAGGCGGTTTGTTTTGTTTTCCTTGGAACTGAAGCAAAACGTGGTTTCCACCACTTTTCTTGCTGACTTCCATTGTTATGTGAGGCTTTCCAGCCTGGTCGCGAAGAGAATAATATTCGTGCTCGTTGTCTCCAAGCTTGTCGTCATAAGCGCCCTGCCCTATGCAGTGCTGCATGTAGGCACTTTCACGGTCCAGAGCGGAGGGCTTTAGCAAGCGGACAACGTAATATCCGTCTTCCAACATCGCTACCAGTGCTTCATCCCCTTCGTTGAGAACGACATCCTTGCTCTTCTGCGCGAATTTCTCCATCTCCTTGTTGGCTTCGTCTACGATCTGTCCATAGTCGGCGAATTTGAGCAGCTTCTTAGGTCGTCCGTGTTCATCGGTCTTCTGAAGCCAATCCGCGTTATTCACCACTGCGGCATGAACCCAGTCGGCAATGTGATCTAGGTGGATGCAGGCGACATCGAAGTCCTCTTCCGTCAGCTTCCCCCGCTTGTAGGCGTTTGTCAGCACGCGGCCGAAACTGAAGGCCAGAAGCTCGTTAACGCGCTCGCTCTTGCCTAGAGCGGCAATCTCTTCGGCGATGGCAATGTGGAGCGTCTCTAGGCTTTCCAATGCGATTTGCGTCATGGTTTGGTCTCACATTCTCGGGCCAGCAGGAGCGCCGTCGTGTTCTGGCTCTTGTGGGGCTGCTGACGGTGTCATGAACTCGGGGGTCATGAAGTCCTTGGACTTCCTCGGCTTCAGGGTGAAATCGACCTGGTGGTCCGTGAAAAAGCGGTTCTGGCCTCTGTTGGGGCCGACTACGTATTCACTGTCGCTGTCAATCTTCTCGCTTAGGACGGCCGCAATGACCGCACTCTGGATTGCGCCAGCCAGCGTCTTGGATGATCCAGACTGGTGACCGCCCACGATGAAGCGATACGAAGTTTCCTCGCCCCAAACTTCCGGCTTCGCAACCACGATCAGAGGGCAGTAATTGACCCAGGCGACGTAGCACTGGCCGTCTTCGGCAGCACCATAACCTTTGCGGATGAACCCCTCATGCCACTTGATGCCTTTAAGAGCGGCTTCGATATCATCGCCCTCCCACTGTGCCTGCCATAGTTGAGGTTCGTGTTTGAAAGGATCTGCTTTCCTGTTTCCTAGTTCAAAATGCTCGCGCTCGTGATCGGTCATTAATTCAGGTCTACGTAGCATCATATTAAGAACTCCAACAGATTTAAGTCCATCTTAATATCAATGATAAGCATGAAACCACGAAAATAATTGTCCGGGTCTAGGCAAATAATGTGGACAGGCTTAGAAATTCAAATTATTTTTTACTTCAAACCAATTTCGTGACCTTAAACCCTAGGAAATCCTGTGGCTCGTGAACACTTCAAGACTGACACGGTGAATGTCGACGAAACTTCGTTCAAGGGAGCGACGACCCGCGAACTGGAACTCATTGAAGCGATGATTTCGGGAAACAAGGCATCCGTCACACTACCTCTTGAAAAACGAATGGCATCTGATGGACTGACAGCTGACAAGGTGTTCCTGCCTTCACCATCTCGATATTCTGAGGAGTGGAACGCGAAAAGCGCTGGACTCGTCAAAACTCACAAAACAGAACCCATAGATGATTTCGCCAGTATCTTACGTCTTCTAGCGATACCTGTTGTTCTGATTTTTGGTGTCAGCGCAATAGCTCATAAAGATGCCAATCTGTTTTTCTTTGGCATATTTATGATGACTGCTTTGTCAACCTTTGTGTATTTTGCTGTGCGCGCTTCTAAAAAGGAGAATGAAGAATTTAGGATCGAAAGGATTTACGATAATTCTTCGTATCGATCTGCCTTTGCCTTCACAGAGAATGCTATCTATGTCGCAATAGACCATGTCGGAACTCAGGGAATTAAAGTTCAACGCCTTCGCTATGTTGATATTCAGGAAGCCGTTTTAGTCACGGAATTCGGCGACAACCCTGTGGTCAAGATTTTTGATGGCAAAGGCATCGAATACGCCATTGTCCGGCCGGAAAGCGAGCAAGGTGAAGGTGCGAGGGAGTTGCTTGAGTTGATAAAAACCAGAACTCAGGCTGAAGTCTGATTTTTAGGCGGCAAAAAGAGCCTCTTAGTACGAATTCAAAGCCTCTCATTCGGGAGGCTTTGTTCGTTATATTTATTCGAATTCAAACTTCTGAATTATGTTGACATTTAATGGCTAATTAAATAAATCAACCCTCAACTAAAGCGAGGGATTTCATGACAAATACCGTGAAGAATGACAAAGAACTGGTTGTCGACCAATGTTCCACCATGGTTCCAGGTGGTCTGCCTGGTAGCCCTAAATTCTATGAACGGATGATCCGTTGCGAAGGCCAGGCCGTTGGCGCTGTATATCATCAAGAAGGCCTCGAAGTTGCGGAGCAGAACGTCTCCGAGGAAGAAGCCTTGGCGACGGCTCACCTGTTCAAGGCATCACCAGCCCTCTACAAGGCGCTGTCCTATGCGCGTCGCTTTATGAAGCCTGACGATTTCGATGTTCAATACATCGACAATGTGCTGGCCTACGCACGTGGCGAGACGGACGAGTTGCCGATGGAAGTTTGAACGCAATGTCACGCAACCCAGTGACGGCAGAACCGTAACGAAGCACGAAGGGAAATGGGCCTGCATTGCGGGTCCGTTGGCCGATGCAGAAGCTACCGTAGACGTGTAGCTTCAATCGTATCGCAAAGGAGAACAGTTCTAATGATCCTTTCCATGACAACTAACATTCTAATGAGCCGCGCGCACGAAATTAGTGCGATCTCAAACGCTGTTTATGAGGCCGACTTCAAAGATGAATGCAATGAGCTGGCTAAAATTGCTGGCCAGTTAGCACGTGTCAGCGCAAGCATGCGCGAGAAAATCGATGCCTATGCTCGCAATGCAATGGATGAGCGACAGGACGAGGCTCCAAACCCAGTTGGCTGAGGAGATCGTAACGACCATTCGATATGTCAGCGTAATGGCGGCACCGCATTCTGGCGATCCTCATCGACGAAGTCGTTGATGTCGGATGGCAGCATGCCTCTTTCCTCCAGGAATGCCCTCAGCTCGTCGCCCGTGAGGCTTCTGATGGGCTTCACGGCGGTCAGTGAGTACCAATCGCCGTCCTCGGCCTGTAGCGGCTCCACGGTGCCTTCCCTCGGGTTTCCAGCCTGTGCAAAGTCGTCGGAAGCCTTGACTACATAGACGACGCCGTATTTGCAGAACAGGGCGTCGTTGATGTGCTGGTCGGGGCCGATGTCCCATTCCTCAAAGTCTTCTTCAGTTACCTCGTCCATGATCGCCGCAACCATGGCATGGACAACGCGCTCCAGCCCCTCGTCATCAGCCATGAACACAGCTGGCAGCAAACCTTCTGCATTGGAGCCATAGGCATTCTTTGTGAAGTCACCGATGCGGGGCTGAATGCCTTCTGTAGCGATTGTGTCATGGTGGCGGATCAGCGTGCCGTGGTAGAGGTCTTTCATAATTTTGACGTCTCGGATTTTCACTATGTAACTTTGTATTTCGAATCGTCGAATTTCACAAATAAACGCGGGACCATTGTCGAAACGCTCACAGAAAATAACGCATTAATGTCTGGATTGCAGTGCATTAATCTTAAGGACACGGCTAATCAATTCAGGCATTAACGAAACTGGAAGATCACAAGAAAATAGTTGAAATTCACGATTTTTCATGTCATTTTGTGCGAATAAATTTTAGGAGGTTCCTGTGATTCAAGTCGGTCAAACTGTTAAGCTCAAGCCTGGTGTCGTTCATGCATGTCCTGAGGGGCGCAAAGACAATGGCACCGCTGTCGTGCGAGCTTCATTGGAGCCAAAGGTCCATGGCGGTGTTTATATGGATCGCGACCTCCATGGTTGCCGCTACTGGAATGTCGATGACCTTGAACTGGTCGATGACGACGACTTGCCTCATTGAGGCGTAGCCCTGTTCCAGATACCCATGAGCACAAAATCAGCCTTCGTTCACATCACTCTGCCCGATCAGATTTCGCCTGTGTTGGCTGGTCGCTTTCAGTTCAAAGAGCGAGACGATTACGCCGCTTGCAAAGGCACGTTTGAATACGATCCTGCTTATCTGGCTCGCCCTGACGCGGTCGAGATCGCACCTGTCGAACTTGGCCTCGCGTCAGGCGTAATCGAAACCGAGAGGCAGACAGGTATTTTCAGTGCACTGCGTGATGCCGGACCCGATGCTTGGGGACGCTGCATCATCGACAAGGTGCTCGGCGGTCACGATTGGGATAGAGCGGAGATCGATTTTCTGCTCAATGCCCCTGATGACCATGCAGGTGCGCTCAGTTTTGGTCTGGAGGAGATACCGCCCACTGGTCAACCCGTCTTCAATCAGCTCGACGATGTGCCCGAACTTATCCAGCTGGCAAACGACTTCTATCCTGGCGGGCCATATGAAGACGGCTCGCAGGACAGCGAAGCCGAGTGTCAGCGGTTTGTGAAGTCGAAGACCGCGCTTGGTGGAATGCGGCCGAAGGCGACAGTCGAAGCCGATGGCGCTCTCTGGCTGACGAAGTTTCCGAAGCGGGATCGCGATCACTGGAGCAACGCCCGCGTCGAACACGCCACGATGACGCTTGCTCGCCAGTGCGGCCTCAACGTAGCTGAAACCGACGTCCGATGCTTTGGTGAAGACGACGTTCTGTTCGTTCGTCGCTTCGACCGTCACGCCGTCGAGGGCGGCTATACGCGCACACGCCTGATCTCCGGTTATACGGTTTTGGAATGCGACGAGTTCCACGATGAGCGCTGGTCTTACCTAAGCCTTGCCAATAAGTTACGCCAGATTTCTGTCGTGAATGTAGAGGTCCAGCTTCTAGAGCTATTCCGCCGTATGTGCTTCTCTTCGCTGGTTTCGAACCTGGACGATCATCCCCGCAACCATGCCTTCATTGCTGGCCGCGAGGGCTGGCAGCTTTCTCCCGCTTATGACCTGACACCGACACCATCACATTCGGCCTCTAAGCGCGACCTGGCGATGACCGTTGGATTTCATGGTCGGTGGGCGAACAGGAACAATCTGATTTCCCAGTGCGGCCATTTCGGCATCGAGGTTGGACAAGCGGAAACCCTCATCGACGATATGAAGACGCAGATCGAACAGACCTGGAATCCGACTTTCCGCGCCGCAGGCGTGAGCGAAGCCGACTGTGAGAAGGTGCGGTCAGCCTTCGTCTATGAGGGGTTTTCCTATGTCGTCTAAGATCGACTACCGCTTGGCAAACAGCCTGCAGATCGCGGAACACCTTGGCATAGCAGAAAAAGAAAAAGGGCCATCAGGCCCTTTCGCTATCTTGGTGCTGCGTACCTCCGAAATTCATGAGGTTGTAGTAATCCCGCAGATAGGATTCGTCTTCGGATCGCGTTTCGTAGCTTGCGAAATGAATCGAGTACATGAATTCACGGCGATCAGCTGCTGTAATTTCCGACCACTTGTAGCCGAACACAGGGAACTCATCTTTGAAATAAGCATCGAGAGCGCTCATGCGCTGCTGGCCGTCGATCAATAAGTTGTCGAGCGGGTGACCGATGTCGGCGGTATTATACGTGTAAGTCCCGATATTCACGCCCTTCCATGCGGATTCGAGAAGCGAGATTTTCTGCTTTTCGGTCCAGACAAGGCCGCGTTGCCATTTGGGAAGGAAAAAACCAAGCATCTCGCGATAACCGTGATGGTTGACGATATGCCCTTCTTCGACTTCTTTCTTTCGCGACAAAATAAGGCTCATAACCGAATTGGAATGTCGACCAAGATCGACGCGCTGCGGCATCAAACGATCAGTCATGTGATTTCTCCTTAAGTTGTCAGGCTTCTACCGGATATAATTTCAATAATCAAGATAAATGTGGCTTGGCGTCGGCGAATTATGATTCGCACGTCGTTTACGTGGATTATTTCGATGTAGTAAAATCCATTGATTTTAATTACGAATTTGGGCCAGCGTCGATTAGACTCTCTCCCCCTGAAACTGCCATATTTGATTAATCGTCATGAATTCCGTAATTTGGAATAAAATATTGCTCTGTCTAAGGGGAAAATTATGCGGCAGTCATTTTTGGTTTTTGCTGGCCTGTTGTTGACCACTCAGTCCTCAATGGCGGCTTCCGCCTATCTCAAGACGGAACCTGCGGTGGAAACGCGTATTCCAATAACGGAATATCGCGACGAAATTCAACAATATACCGATACTTGCCCAGTTGTTGTTTTTGTCCCTGCCCATACAGAGAATTGTGGCGATGGCGCAAAGTCAATGGAATCGTTTGACGATTTCGAAAAAACCTGCCGAATCGTCCCTGCACACAATGACGTCCGGCAAGAGTCTTGCACGAAAACTCGAACCGTAAGTGTTCCGTATACAACTTACAAAATAGAGTACAGTTGTCCTTATGAACGGTTTGTCCACCTGAAACAGCGGGCTAGTGGTGAGTGGTATTGCTCTCTGATTTGACATCTTTGGCCTGAGTGTCGATTAAGGTAGGTACAGCTGACGTATTGAAGGTTGCTGATGTATAGCAACAAAAAACGCCCCTAAGGAGCGTTCATGCGGCCTCAAAGGAGACCTCGTAGGCTAGGCCTAAGATCTATTATTCATCGTTCTCTGTTCGGCGCAAGCTGTCATTGAGGAAGTCGAACAGTTTCTCCAAGGCCTCGTGTGTCCAGATATCGTGCCCTTCGCCCTTAAGCTCGATGAATTTCTTAGGCTCTGTAGCGAGGTCGAACAGGGCCTTGCCGCGAGCCATCGAAATGGTCGGATCGAACTCGCCATGCAGGAACAGCTTCGGCGCTCTGATTTTGCGGATGCGCTGGTCGGAATGGAGCGGATCGCGGATCAGCCAATGCACAGGAAGCAATGGAAACTTGTCGGTCGCGACGGATGCAATGGAGTCATAGCTGGATAGAAGCACGACAGCGGCGGGATCGTGTTCGGCAGCAGTGTTTACAGCGACGCCGGAGCCAAGGGACCAGCCAACAATGGCTATAGGGGCGTCTGGTAACTGTCTCCGTAGCCAATGCCATGTGCTGCGGCCGTCTTCCAGAATGCCATCCTCCGATGGCTTGCCTGTCGATCCTGGGTATCCTCGAAAGGCTGGAGCTAAGAGGCCGTAACCTTGCTCCTTGGCCAGCCCTGCCAGAAAGAAATAGCCGCTGATCCGGTCGGCATTCCCATGGAATAGCAGGATAACGGGCTTGCCCTGTGCAGGCGGCTCATAGAGAGCTGCCAGGCGCTCCCCGTCAGCCGTATCGATGGAGACCCATTGTCCCCATGGGGCTTCGGCATCGTAACTGATGACTTCGTTGCTCGCGCCTGGAAACAGCAAGGTACGCTGAAAGAAAAACAAGGCCGCGCATGTGAGGACGTAAGCCACCGCCACAATGATCAGAAGTCGAGTGAATTTCATCGGCGGCCCTAGTAACACGAAACGCCAACCTTGCGCGCATTCTCACATGCCTATGCCGCGTCCACGCGGGACTTCCGTTTCATAGGTATAAAGCGCAGTCGGATGCCGTGAAATTGTCTCGTTGGCGATATCGCCGTATTCGTCGTCTGAGTTCCAGGCGCGGCCGAGAACGTTCTTTGCGTAATCGACGGCTGCTAGAGCATCGGTGACGATGTGTTTTTCGACTTCTGGCATCCGCTCGCCCGCAATTGACTTCGCATAGTTGTAAGCAGATCGCGCTCTCAGTGAATCAACGCGAGGTTCGGCTTCCCGCATGACCTGTTCAAAAGCTGGCCATCTGGTGTGCAAAATATCGAATGCATAATTGTAGGCGTATCCCCAATGTTTCAGGATCGCCTTTTCATTATCATTGTCTCGCTCAAGCTTGTTACGGAAATGGGCGCGCATTTGGGATTTATAAGCATCGATAGCCGCTTTGCGATCACCGTTGCTGAGGTTATTAATCACCATTTCGAGTTCGGCGTCAGGCATTGAAATCTCACATAATTTCTTTGTTAAAATAAGATAATATGAGCGAGCGCATGAGACAAATTGAGTGCCGACACTGTTTTTAGGCATCGCATAGTTCCTAATTCGCGATTTGTGTATAACACTACGCAAACGGCCCCAAATCCGTCAGAACTTGGAGCCGTTTAAGATGTGATAAGCTGGCGCACCTGCCAGCCGTTAGGTCCGCGTCAGAAAATCCTCGTAAGCTTCTTGGCTGAAAAGGTTCTGGAGCTTGAAGTTTACGCCAGCATACACAAAGAGGAGCGCAAAGGCTGCTGGGAACCCCGCGATCATGTAGAAGCCGAAAGAGCCAACAAAGAAGGCCACAAGAATGCTCAGGATTGCCAGAACGGCATATGTGAGCACTGGCCAGTCCTGAGCGACTTCGACACCCAAAGGACGCCCAACAGCCACGAGATAGTTGACCTTGCCGCCAGAGAGCCGCCGATGGGTTGCAAGTGCGAGTTTCACCTCTTCTCCGACCCACAGGGTGTCTGCTAGCATCGGTTCTACGATTACGTTAGAGACTGCAGTCGTCGCGCCGGACGCATCCCTAATAGCGATATGCTTGAAACGAACGTCTTTGCCCATGATCGGCTTGCGTTCGCCAAGACTCTCAATGCGGCCTTCAAGAAATTGCTTCTTCATTGGATATTCCTTTCGATGTGGTGCTGACTTACGGAAGCTTCAGGAGCGCGTCGTAAGTGGTCTGCGAGAGGTCATTGATGTCCTTCTCGCGCTGGTATGTGAAATAGAGATAGAAGCCGAGCAGGATCACTACAGGAAGTAACCACCCACGGCTCATGATTCCGATCAGGAGGCCCGCGAGCATGATCATGATTGCAGGCGTGGCGGAGAGTTCCGTATTGCGGTGAACGAACTGCCCATTCTTGAGGGCGGTAATAACGCATACAGCGCCGCCGAACCTCTTTCGAATGACGGCAATGCCGATATTCACCTGATCTCCGACAGACAGAAGCTTGGCAATCTCGTGGTCGCAAACGACGTTGCTGTAAGCCAAGGACGTGCCGTCTTCCTCGACAATGACCAGGTGGTCGATATGGGTTTTTCCAGATTTTCTGGTGCGATCCCCGATATTCGTAATTTTTCCAGCGATAACGCGATGTTCCATGTCGTTCTCCTTGGGTGGCTATTTATCTTAAAAATATAGATTTGTCGACATTATTTTCATGAATAAGGCGTTCCGGCGAGTTCCCAAACTTGAAATTTTCACTGGTGGCGCAATATTTCTGAAAATCGAGATGGGACCCGGACAATGAATAGGAATTTCTATTCGAAAATTATTGCATCAATGATGGTTTTGTCCACGACGGCCGCACATGCCGAGCCTGTCTACATGTTTCGAATGACAAGCGGGATGACAAAGGTTAGTGAGATCACTGAAGACATCACGTTGAATTTCTCCCCGTCTGCCTATTATGTCGATGACAGCGTTTCTCTAAGCGGACTCATCAAAAGCGGGGATTCAATTGCCCTCGAAAGTGATAGCGGGGCGTTGCCGCCTGGTTTGAGTCTGCAGGGTTCGAGCATTGTTGGGATAGCCACAACGGCTGGAACCTACTCAAACATCAAATTTAGGGTCACGAACTCGAAGGGAGCGAGTAAAGTCTTTGGTCCCTATTCCATGCAGGTCGTTGCCCCTGTCCATCTCTCTGTGCTCCCACAGCAGGTGAGCGCATACACCAACTACAGCAACACGCTCTCAGCGTCGGGAGGTGTCGCACCGTATACGTTCGCTGTAGTTGGTGGAACTCTTCCGAACGGCCTGACGCTATCAGCCAGTGGTGTGCTATCTGGGGCAGCAGGAGCAATCAACACGCCGACAGAGTTACAGGATGTGACGATCCAGGTGACCGACAGTAATGGCCGCACGGCTTCAGTCATAATGCCCATAGTTGTAGTCGAGCCGTTGAGCATTGTGATCGATGACGATAGCACCAATAAGATTTCCTATATCGGTGAGGCTCATACATGGAGTTTTAAGACCACGGGCGGAGTTGAACCTGTCCGATTGACCTACCGACTCTTAGGGAATCCTCCAGACGGAATGACGATACAGGTAGTGAACGATTCGAAGGTGGTTGTCTCAGGAACGCCGCAGCAAGTACGCGGTTTTGGAATCGAGCTGGAAGCCACGGATAGCGCTCTGTTCCCTCGAACGCGAACCAATCCATATGAGTGGTTGTACACTTATAATCTTCCAGCCATTTACACTACTTCGATAGAGGGAGTGCGAGGGCAACCGCTTGTTTATGGGCATCTAAGCGTCTCCGGTGGGGTATATCCGTACTCCTTTGAACTCACTGCTCCTGACGGTAAACCTTTGCCTGACGGATTGAGTCTTGATGCTGCTGCTGGCCAGATTTCAGGCACTCCAACTGAATCCTTTTCAAAATCGGTAACGCTGACGGTAACCGATGCTGGTGGCAAAACGGCATCTAGAACGGTCGAGATCAAAATTGAAACGCCATTGGAAATCGTGGTGCCCTCTTCTATCACCTATTACGTTGGCGAGACAGTGACATGGGCTGATGCGGTTAGACCTCAAGTCGAAGGAGGGAAATACTTCTACATGTTTGATATCGAGGTCGACGGCGGCTCATTACCTGCTGGTCTGAATTTTAACGCTATCGATGGATCAATTGTAGGAACGCCAACGGAAGAGGGACCTTTCAAATTCAGGTTTGTTGTGACCGATCTTAGCACAAATACACGTTATTATTCGAGTGAAGTGCTTGCGTCTGTTGAGCAAAGAGCTGCCCAGCCTGCCTTCCAAGTCAAGTTGCCAGAAAGCATGACATTCAAACTGGACCAAGCCGTCGATGTGCGGAGTGAAATTACCGTTAGAAGCGGCGACCCGCGAACTGGCTGGTATTTGTACAATTTGGAAGTAAACGGGGTCATGGATGGCAAAGCGCTGCTGCCAGCTGGGTTGTCAAGTTCGTTGCCCTATTCCAATTTCGCAAATATCGGAATTATTTATGGGACAGCCAGACAGACAGGCGTTTATAAGATAAGGGTCTTGGCGACTGACCAATATGAAAATCGGGAAAGCCATTTCTCCAATGAGATGACCCTCACCATTGAGCCGTGATGGAATGATCGACAGTGATAATGAAAAGAGAGGCGAGATTCGCCTCTCTACGGGTTTTTACGGAATAGATGCCCTCTCGACATATGCCCTTACGGCTTCGAGACCACCTGGCTTTTGCATCAGGGCAATAGGAGCATGGTGAAGAGCGGTATTGCTATTTCGCATCCAACTGCGAGCAATCTCACGATCCGCTGCAAATTTAATGTGCAACGACGAGAATACAGCAACAAGATTGACCGCACGATTGAACCCATTGCTGTTCTCTGTGAGGTGTAAGCCCCCTACTCTCAAATGTTGCATAGTTCGACGGGTAAGCGTCAGGATTTCCGCGAGTGCGGAATCGTCGATGCCCAGCCAATCTGCAGCGCGAATGACAGCCGAGGTGACAACACGCTCTCGATCATTCGGAACGTGCCGCTGGCTGGCAATAGGAAATGCGAGGACAACACCCATTCAGAAGCTGTCCTCGAAATAAAGGCCGTCGAGACCATCCTGCTCATCCTTGATCTTGACCGCGCCGATGTTCATGCCGTCCTTGTCGAAGAAATCGAGAAAGCCGTATCCGGCAGCATTCTCGATTGCCGATGCCTTGTCGGTAAATACGCGCTCTGGAGCGTCGCCGCTGGAGCCGACGATGAATTTAGCGGTGTCGAAAAGCGAGTAGGTTTCAGGTTTGTGAAGCATTCCAGTTTCCTTTCAAATGTCCTTTAGAGTTCGTGTGTCATGGCCCACTTATGGCCTTCGTCTGCAAAGTCTTGTTGGCGGTCGAGAAGGATTGTTCCGTCCGTCGTGCGGAGCGAAATCACGAGGTCACCACCGAGTTCGATGTCGTCGAGGACATCACGCACCGTGACGACATCGAACTTTTCGAAGTGTTCGATATCCAATTCATCGCAAGCTTTTTTGAAGCCGCCGTCTGGCCCGCCCGCTTCGTGGTTGAACATCCAGACTTCGAGCTGCTTCAACGTCTCGATGGCGATTGGCGCGTCCAGCTCGGCGTCTGGTTCGTCGTCAACCTTGCTGGCTTCGTTTTCCATGGCTTCTTCCCAAGCCTGTTCCTCTGCGAGAATTGCTTCCTTCCGGTCGAGAATGATCTCGCCGCTTTCCTTGTTGCGGATGACCAGAACACGGTCGCCACAGCCTTCAGCATTGAAGATCAGTTCATTGATGCTGAAGCCGTCGATGGATGGCCATTCGTGTTCCAGAACGTTCTCTTCATCGAACAGAGGTTGGAACTCCTCGTCGTTGTCGTACCGATCTTCGTGCGACCAAAGGTTCATTTCCAGATTGCGGAGTTCATCCAGATCGAGTTTCTCATCGAAGTCCATGTCAGCTCCCTCCGTCACATTGTTTGCGCAAGACGAGAAACGACGCGGGAAATGGCGTCCGCCTGCTCTACGAAAGGCTTCAAAAACGCTTCGAGAGCCTTCATGGCTTCGCGGTCGCCGTCGCGCACGAAAACCAGGTAGACGGAAGCATCGACAGTGATCCAACCGCGAACCTTGTCGTCATTGGCGCGCAAATGTGCCTTCTGCAGGGTGACGTAGAATTCGGGGCCGACCTTTTCGAGATCGCTTGCCGTGCCGAAGACGACCATGGGAACGGCGTCGCCGTACTGCGTCTTCAAGGTCGTCTTCACAGCCTTGATAGTGCCTTCCCGCCAAGCAGTTGCCAGGACAGCACGCGTGTTGCGCTGGCCGCCCGTTTCGAATTCGGCCGCGCCCATGTAGTCGTAGTTGAAGCCGATTTGATCGTCCGAAATCAAACGCTGTAGAAGCATCCCTAAATCTCCTGTGTTGGGCGCTTTATTGAATATTTAAGGAGCTTTGTCAATGAATAAGGCTTCAATAAAGCAATTATTAATGCCATATTTCTGATAATTAAATACGGAGGTTTAAAATGCGATTTCTAAAATGGCTAATGCGTGGAAAAGCGGGCCTAAGTAAAGGCGACGCCGAAAGCGCATCTGCCGATTTCGAAGCTGATCAACGTTGGCGTCGTACGATGGAAATGCTGGAAGGCTCTGTTCCTTCTGACATCGAGATCGGGTTTAGCGTGCCGCGCTAAGAAGCCAGAATTCCCAATACACGGACGAAGGCCGTCCGGCAGCTGATAAACGCTGTCCAGGCTTGCCTAAGATTGGCCGCGAATTGGAGTTTCCGGAAGCTTGCAGAGAAATGCGATAGCATTGCTTCTATCAAAGGTGCCCCAGAAAGAATGTAACTATGACTACTCCACGTGTGCAGGCCTATCTTGAGTTGGTTGAGGCCATTGAAGATTTGCCCGAAGAGGACGATGTGCATCTCGTCGCAGCTCAGCTAGCAGAATCTGAGCCAGAATTTGCCGCATTGACAACCGAAATGAGACGGGTCGCAATCGCCCTTCGAAAACTCGATGACTTAATGCCTCTGGAACGCGACATCGAGAATGACGTTCAAGAAACTCTTGTTCTTGAAAGGTCCTTCCAGAATCATCGGACTTCATCATCTGATATCTTGCGGGTTGAAAATTCCTTGGGCGCTCGTGAAATCGTTCGGAAATGGCCAGCTAGTTTGGCGTACGCCCCCGAGGTCGATTTATGGGCGCATTGCCGTGAAACCTCAGAAATCAAAGATTCACTTTGGGATAAAGCCCGGAAAGAACGTTTTGTTGTCGATCTGAAAATCGGGAGAAAGGTCGCAATAGATCGCGGATTGAATTTTGCCTATGATCTGATCCAGAAAGCTGAATGTGAAATTACTGGAGGCTCTGAAGGTCACCCTGGCGGCGCTTTCATTTGCTTTGATGGCTGCGGGTCAGCTTTTTTTGAACTCACCGATGAATTTGAACGAGTGGGATGGAGAGTGCATTTCGATGAAGAGATGCCGTCGTTTGTCACCGTTCGAATGCCGCAGGTGCATACAGTGGAAGCTCGTGATGCCGAATGGCGAAAACTCGCTCGCGATTTCAATTACGATATCTTGCTGCAAACGGGGCTGACGCCGCGATAGACAGATGCTATCCGCGTGCCACGGTAAGGAGGGCAAATGACCACAAAACGAGAGAAGGCCTTTGCAGAGCTGGTAAAGGTTCACGAAAAGCTTGAAGACGGAGGCCTTGTCCGCCACCTGGCATTCGTGGGCAACGAAACAGACGAAGCCTTCCGAAATAGGATTGAAGGCTTCAGCCCGTCCCTCATTGCGTTGATGGCCGCTATGCGCGAGCTGGATGCCCTGATGCCTCTGGAGCGGGATGTCGAAAACAGCGTGTGGGAAACCCTCGTTATCGAGTCCTCAGACGGTCGCGCTTGGCTTGGCGTGGAAAATAGCATCGGCAAAAAGGACAGGCTCACAACGTTCATCGTTCACAAGAATTGGGGGCCATTTATCGAACAGTGGTCTCATTGCCGCGAGGCCTCCAAGCTGAAGGACACGCCATGGGATGAAGCCCGCAAGGAGCGGCGCACCGTCAACTACGGGGGCGAGGAGACGACTATCGACCGTGGGGCGAACTTCGTCATCGACCTGATCGAACAGGCTGGATGCCAGACATATGTCAGTTGTGAGGGGCATCCAGGCGGAGGCTATTTCGGGTTCACGGGCGAGACCTCCGAAATTGCCAAATTGACAGCGGAGTTCGGCAGACTTGGCTGGAGGATCGAGGCGGAACCCGAGAAGGCCGTTGTGAGGATGCCAAAAGTCGTGGCCGTCGAAGAGCGCGATGCCACTTGGCGCAAACTGTCGCTGGAGTTCGACTACAGCCTCTTGGAGAAGAACACCCTTAAGCCGTAGGGTCTATTTGACAATTGAGGTCATCGGTGTTGGCTGGCGATTTATCGCTGATCCAACAATGCCCCCGGCAAAAAGCTTCTCATGAAAACATGGGGAGCTTTTTCGTATTAGGGCCTCGGTGCAATTACATGCCTGGTTGCCAATACGTTTGGTTGTCGTCGTCTCGCTCGCGCTGCTGGCACCGTTCGACCCATGGAAGCACTTTGTCCTCCAAGTTCGCCGCACGAGCTAGGCGGTCAAGGCGGTTGAGGTCGAGCTGATCCATATCGCACTGAGTGTCGGGTTCGTGCATGGAGGAGCGGTTGATCCCAGCCAGATACATCCAGTGTACGATTGCGGCTTCTGGTGTGGCGCGATCATAAGACAACATCGGCACTAGGCGATCATCTTCTTCACCTGCTTCTAGAATAGACTGTCTGATGCCTTTGAAGTGGAACTTCGTCGAATTTCCTTCAACAGTCCCTAGGCTGGGCTTTGCACCATTTTCGGGGACAGGAACAACCGAAAAGACCTCGGACGTAAAATTGTTGAGCACACCTGCATCGCTAAGGACCGTGTGCAGGCTGATGACTGCCCCTTTTCGTATGCGATGAGCAGCTTCGGCCAAAGTCGGCGTCGGAAAAGCGCTGTTATTGATCCAGAGGCCGTACTTGGCATGCGTAAGCAGATCGAACGATGTCGCTTGTTCAATAAAGAGAGCTATTTTTCTCTCGTTGACGTCTGGCATGAAACCACGAGCGAATTCCGTCAGCTCTGCAACAGAAAAAACGCGTGGAGCATCGAAGTTCTTAAGTGATTCGAAGAGTTGCTTCCGAAGTATGCTCATTGTCGGTTCCGTTTCCCTGTATATTTTCGCAAGCTCCAGAAGACTGAGCTTCTGCGATCCATTCTTGCAGTTTTTCGCCCACCTTCAGTCGCATTCCCTCCCAGATTTCTTCAGTTACGAGCTTTGCCGCTTCAGGCGGCATGAAGGTCAAAAGCTTTTCCTGAGCGACAGCGTAGTCCATTTTGTCCAACTTGGCCCAGACATAGTCCTTCATGTCATTGAGGACGTCCTCGCCATAAGCCTGGATTGCTTCAAGCGTCGGTTTGACATTCATGTTGATGAGAAGAAACAGATCATAGATGTCTCTGGGGGCTTCACGAGTCGGGTTCTTAAGGCAATCGAATTTCGCTTCCACCATTTTAGTGAGATTGATGCACGTCAGTGGAATATCATGCTTTCCAAGAGAAGTGCCCTTGTAGGCCACCGTTTCAAGGAATTCGGATGAAATTTCGTTTCTACGGGACAGCTCGATAGTGAAGTGGACTTCGTGAGATCCTACATTTCCACCGATCTTCCATTTCTGGGTCGTATCAGTCTGTTTCGGCTCAGTGACGATCAGGTTCTGGATTAACCCCGAATTTTTTATGTCATTGAGAGCTTTGCGAATAAATCCCTGGATGACTGATGGCGGCAACGAAGGCGACGCTGCCAGGTCGATATCCTTTGTATAGCGAGCGCTTCCAGTCAGAACACGCATTGCGAAACCACCCTTGAGCGCGATCTCGTTTTTTACCGCTTTCGAAAAGATCGCGCCTAGGATTCTCGTCTGAACCAAGTCACGAATTACATTCGGGTCCTTATTCATCTCACCTCTCCCTGAAAGCATGAGTTTGCGTTTAGATGCAAACCCGTCCTTCTAGCCTCTAAATTATTGTGCTGGGAGAGGATGCAAGTGACTAACCCTGAGTTTCACAAAATGAGATGGGTTGACATGGAATTGATATGACACGATGTATTTACGAGTCTTACCAGTTGGCTGGATTGCACCCTATGACAGCATCGCTCTTTTTATGACCAAAGTAGTGATGCTGGAACATATCCCAATATGACGAAAACCGATGCCCTGATGGTGCGAATAAAGGATACAGAAGAAACCCAGCGACAATTATTAGTGTGACCTTGATCCACAATGGGTATCTGGTCAGGTAAAATACGCGGGAACACATTGTTAGAATGAATTTCATTACCACCTCCAACCAATGGAATTTTGGCATTTCTAGCCTCGAACGCGATCTCTCGAACTGTGCTCAGGAGATACGTCTGTGAAAGCGCGATTTGAAATCCGCCGACTGCTTTTCTAAAGAAAATGGCACCGGATATAATCTCGGTGCCATCGGTTAGTGCCGATTTTGAAGTCTATCAGGCCGCTTCGAGAGAGGCGATTTCTTCCTTGATTGCGAGCTTTTGCTTCTTCAGGTCCTTAATCTCAAGGTCGTCGGCAGCGGGAGAAGCTTCAAGCGCGGAAATCAGAGCGTCCAGGTCGGCATGTTTCTTTTTGAGCGAGATAATACGGTTTTCTACGGTCATAGCTAACTCCTTGATTATTGGAACATATTTTATCTTCAAGTTCCTATTTAATTTAAGCCTTTTTGTCGTCGACTTCAAGCTTGTTTCATTAAAAACATTTAGAAAATCGATTGGTTCCGCTGTAGAATAAAAATTATGATAGAATCACCTTATTAATCCGTATATCATCAACAAATATTGATTGATAAGTTTTAGAAATTCCCTATATGTGCCACAGGGGTATTCCACTCTGAAGTGTCGCTTGGGGAAACAATGATGTTCGGTCGCACGCTATATACAATTTTCCGGTCGGGTTCGATTCTAACTGACCTCGAAAATGCTGATCGCGTCATTAAGTTCGCTACACGCCCTGACATCAACGCTTATTTGGGCCGTGGCCTATTATCTTACGGCGATGTGATGGCTGATGCAGCTGGTGGTCTTGAAGAAGCAATTTATGGCGCGAGACTCAACAATGTTGATCTCGAAGACGGCGCACGAATGTATGCTCGTAACGCTTCACGCTTGGCCGAGGTCTCTACTAAATTTTCAAATCATGAGCGCACCCGATACCTGGGTGATGCATATGCCTGTTTCCTACTCGCAATTACATACATGCTTCAGCTGCATTTGAACCGCAGTGCAGGGGCCGCTCGTTATCGCATCCGCCAAAAGCTGTTCGAACTTCGCCGAGTAGCTGACGACGCCCTTACGCATTCTAGCTAATTATTGCTTGATTGTGATGGATGCAAAATCCGAACACAATCGATGTCGAGTTTACTGAAAGCGAGAAATCCATGAAAAAATGGCTGATGTCGATCCTAGCGGCGAAAGTCATCGAAGACGACGTTGCGACGGCAGTGCAATTCGCCGAATCGCCCAGAAAAAGATCGAGGAAAACGACAGGGCCGAGGACCTTCAAGCGGCCTATGCGAGTGGCTTGATGATCGTTTTAGAGCGTCTGACGTTCCATTTGAATGTCTCACGAGATGACGCTCTCACAGCGACGGGCATCGACAAGGACAAGCTCGATAGCGTCTATCGAAAGGCTCTTGAGGGCGCGCAGTTTGCGCACGATCTCGCTAAATCTGAAACCGAGAGTGCGCAGCGCGAAGGCTTCCAGACGTCGTTTGGCTACATCGCACTTGGGCATCTCTATCGCTTGCGTTGGTTGGAAACTCAGGTGTCCGGCCGAAAGGCTCGCCGAAGTTCGCGGCGGCATCGAGAAGATTAATGATCTAATCTCGAATGTGATGAACATCGGCTACGATGCGAAGGATGCAAAGGCAGGAACTTCAGCCTCGACGTCAGCAGTTTCAGTCAACGAAGCGCCTGCCCTCACAACGGTATCCCAAAACCGCTGAGCATAGTCTTCGCTGTTCGATGCCGCGACATTGAGATTAATTATTACGCCACGGTCATAGATCAGATGGCCTATTTCGTGAAAGAAGATGTCAATCTCCCTAGGGTCCACGATGACCGTATTGGTTTCAAATGAATAGAAACCGTTGTCGCTGTAGGTGCCGAGCCTCTTGAATTTTAGATGATAGCCTCTCTCTTTGTCGGGAAAGCCGATTTCCGTCAGTAGGTCGTTATACCATCTAAGTGCACTCAAGGTACGGTTGAGGTCGTAATCGCCAGGAAGTTCGAGCGAAGACGTGCCTAGGGTTTCAAAGGCACTCAGAAGCGTATCAGGTACGTTCCTGCTGCTCGATATGATCGTCTCGTTTCTTTCGATATGAATGGAGTTCTGGTTTACCTCCAGCAATGACGGGCGGTACTTTTTGCGCGCGGGCGTGAAGCGGGTGTCCTGCTTTACCATTTCGAGGAATTGATCTCCATCATGGGTCAGATACGCATAAATGAGATCAAGATGGCTGTAGAGTAACAGCTCTTCGATCCTGTTGAATTCAACAGGGGTGAACGTGTGCAGCTTACTCAGGATATCCGTTTTCAAGCCTGGAATTGCGTTGACAATTCGAGGTTCTGGCAGCTGAAAATCGATTGGATAACAGGTGAATGTCCTTCCGGTCATCGTGACTGAACATCCGCCCAATTTTTGCGATTGGACCCAGGTAAAATTCGAGATGATATTCTTGATGTTGAACAGGCCCTGCCATTTGGATGGCCTGCTCATGAGCCGCCTATACGGCGATTTGATGCGCTGATCGATTTCCAAAATGCTTCGTGAATTCATTTTGTTTTTTATGGACCTGTTCCAGCAAATTCCTCAGCAGATCTTCAGCCGCTTCCTTGGCATTGTCAACCGCAGTCGCTTTGTAAATAGCTGATATTACTTTTTTGTCCTGCTCGTTCGCTTTTTGAATTTTCGAACAGATTTGGGGAAGCTTCCTGCGAAGGTCGTTAAGGTCGTTCTGATCGATTGTCAGCAGACCACCTCTCCAATTTGACGCCAGATGCCCAGAAATCAAGTTCGCTATCTCTGCCGTAAACTGTTTGAAGCCAACCTGATGGTCTCCGCTAACTGGGATTGATGCCGCTAGGCAGAAGTTGCGAACGATACTATGGACGATAAACCAGTCCGTTCGACCGTCAAAATCGTTGTTGATACGGTGCTTGAGCGCTTCCATAGCCTTTTGGGTGTCTGCCTCCAGCTGGGTTGTCTGTTGGTCTGTTTCGTCATCCCACTGACTAGACGCTTCGATATCGTCGGCAATGCGCTTCAACCCTTGAAATAGGTCTGAAGTGCCGAACGGCGCAAATGACGTTAGGAGATCGCGGACGTTATGAATCTTCTTCGTGATCTTTGTCTGCAGCGTCGGCTTGATGTAGGACTGTTTCACCAACTTCCCATTCACGAGTTCAATAGACATCAGATCATCGATCTTAAGATGCAGATTATCGAGGAAATCGTTCAGTAGGATTGCGATGTCCTTGTTCGTGAAAACGGTCGTCTTCGAACTGGCTTTTAGATAGCTGATCAAGCTAAGGAAACCCTTGCTGATAGCTAAGAGGTAGCCTATGTATTTCTGATAATATCTGGGTGAGAGCAGGTTCTTTACGGTCGTGTTGATCTTGGTGCAGATTTTCAAGGCTGCATCCTGTTGATCCTTCGTCACGTTTTTGATGAAAAGATTCCGTTCATTCCCCTTCGAGAGAAGCCCATCGCGTGTCGTTCCGAGAAGCTTGCAAAGTTCGTCAATCAACGAGCCTAAGATCCGCTGCTGACGTTCAACCTCGTTTGGAGTCAAAAAAAGTACGGCGCTTTCCTTTCCGCTCTCATACCATTCTAATGCTTTTTTATAAGCATCGTAGTTATCGTCAGTGAAACTGAGATCTACAAAGAAACCAACCTTTTTGTGTTCGACTTTCGTGCCAGGCCGGGTGTAGAGCTGGAAAATACGTGATGGCTCTTTAAATTGAGTAAAACAATAAACGCTGCATAGCTGTTTATTGTCGTAACCCATCATGTATTTTCCGACGATGATCAAGATATCGGTGCTGTCTGATTCCTGCGAGTCAAAGTCGTCCTTAATGGAATTACCATATTTCACTACGTTGAATTTTTCGAGGAAACTCTGGTTGTCGTCGTTGAATTTCATGTTTTCGGAATAATCGATTCCGAATTTCATACTATCTAGTGTGCAGTTCCCATTAGTGACATCAAAAATGTACTCTCCGATGGCGTTAGCCATATTCTGATCGTCAACGACCAGAAACGCTTTGGGTTTGAATCGACGTTCTCGCTCGCCTGAAACTTCGTTCGTGAACGAATAGTTTTCATCGATTTTCGCCTTGAAATCGCGAATGATGTGCCTGACCACGTCGGGAATGCTTTGCAATTTTTGACGATTGTGAAATTCGGTTTTAATTCGACGAATGAATCCATTCGATTTTTCGTCGATCAGTTCGAACCTGCGTTCTTCTGCTTTATCTGCAATTTCTGGGTGGTTTCGCCAATCTAGATGATCGGAATCAACAACGAAATCAAAGACTGCCTGTTGAATTATTCCGTCTTCGGCCTTCAGCAGCTCCTTAGCGTATTCATCAACTGCTTTTTCGATTTCCGTAAGGATGCCCTCAAACTTTGGATCGATCTCGATCATGCTTTTGAGTTCGGCCTCTACATGGTTTGAAAAACGTCGAGCGTTTTCCTCAGAAAACACCACGTTATAGCGTTCCTTCTCATAGACAACAGGAACAACCATGTTCAGGTTTCGAGCGTCTTCATTGAAGAGTTCGTCGAGGTAGCCTTCCTGCGAGGTGGAATACTCCGTCAATGTTAGATCAACAGTTCTGTCCTTTTGTTCCTGTTTGCGCGTGGTCGCCGTAAACGTTATGTAGGAAGCGTTCGGGAAATTATTTTCGCGTACGTTGGCATTGATGCCCAGCTGATGAGTGTGAACTTCGTCGATGAAGACAAGAATGCGACTGTCGTAATCACGCAAGGAACTCATGTCCTCACTGATCTTCTGCATGTTCATGACATAGATCGCTTTAGTTCTTCCTGTTACCGCTTCCTCGTATGAGATGACATCGCTGGCATCCACCACGACGCCATCTTTCTCATCTGCGCTTGATTTCCAGCGTCGATTAACAACCTTCAACTTGAAGCCGTGGCTGAATGGGAAGTTGCCAAACTCTTTGATGAACTGTTGATAGATCGTCAGGTCCGGCACCTGAATGAAAATTTTGTCGAAGCGTGAAGGGAAACGATTGGTGATGGCGTTGATGAGACTGCGAATGGCAATCGTTTTGCCGCTGCGAGGCGGCTGTTTGACAACTTCACGGAAGTCCTCGTTGTCCTCGGCGTTCTCCAGGATTCTGACTGCGTTCTTCATCACGTAGTATTGCTGGACGCGCAGATTGCCGAGTCCAGAAGGCACCTTGAACAGGCCGAACTGGAAAAAGAAAACGAGGTTGCGAATGTTGAAGAGGATTTCCTCTGCAAAATCGAAGAAGCCGCTTTCCTGACCCTCTGGGCGTTGCCTAAGGTGATTGCCGTAAGATCTCCACCGATCTACGGTCGTGGCGTTCAGGTTTGACACCAATCCTGCGTTCGTACCGTCCGTGCAAAGACAGCTCATAAACTTGTGATAGGTCCGCTTGTTGCGATAGTCCTCAATGGCATCTATCAGACCGCCAGAGGCGAGAGGGTTCTTGACCTCGATGATGATAAGCGGAATGCCGTTGAGGTATATCGCAAAGTCAGGGCGCTGCACTTGATCGGAATTGCGATGAAGACGGATCACCTTTTCTTTGATGACCTTAACAACGTTGTTTCGGCAGCCAGTTTGATAGTCAGTATCTACAACGCGGTATTCGACGACGCGAGGCTTGCCGCTGTCTTTGGAGGTTAGCGTGATCGTGCGCTTGTCACCCGCGAAAATGAGATCATAAATTTCCGCATTATTCGTCGCATCATCGTGGCACTTTCTGAAATGTTGCCAGATGAGATCAATGATTTCTTCCTTACTTTCCTGATATCGGCCTGATGTCCACAGGCTGGAATTCAACACAGAAACCTGGTCGATGAAGTCGTCGACCAGGATCAGGTGGTGCTTTTGAAGCTCGGGATATCTGTTGAGAACAAGTTCTTCGAGAATGGGGCCGAATTTTTCGGTTTCTAGGAAACTCTGAAGCATCCTTTGAATGCCTGCTTCGTCCTCTATCTCATTTAAATTATATGACATTATGCGTTCTCGTTGATCTCCGTCACTTCAAATTTGCCCGACAGAAGTTGTCGGCGCAACCAATTCAGTTTCTGTGTTTCTATTTTAATGGATTCTTTAATTTTGGTTACTAGGTCATCAGATGCTCGAATTTCTCTCACGACACGCTCTTGAACCTCTTTTGTTGGATAACAAAATTGAATTTCCCTCAGGTCAGTAGAAGAAAGTCCTAAGAAGGTGGAACCATGTCCCATGGAGATTAGCTTTGAGCGATTTACTTGAAGCCAATATAGCATGTACTCACTTAAAACTTCATCATTTTTCAACGAAAGGGTGTGGCAGTTCTGGTTGGTGAACAAGTCACATCCCGCTAGCTTTGCAACACCAATGGTTGCTCGTGTGGTTACGACCACGTCGCCTTTTTTGGTGAGGCGTTTACCCATTTTGTTTGCAGCAAGATCGGTGATTTTTCCCGCACTGTCGCTGATGGTGCGCGTATGGCAATTCGTCAAATCTTTTGGTGTCAACCATACATTACTTCCGTTCCAAAACTTATCATTTTTGGTCGACGGAGTTTCACCACTAAAAACGTTGAAAATATCCGCGATTTTTGATATTCTACAAGGCTGTGTTTTTTCCCCATTGATAGCTTTTAAGCGCAAAGCCGAGTTCAAACGGGCTTGCCTGTCATGAAGCGATTTTAGCTTTTCAATCAAATTTGCTTGACGCGAAATGAGAGACGCCACTTGGCGCTGGATTGCAAGAGTGGGCAGTACGATTTCGGTTTGAAGGAACGACTTTTTGTCGAGATGCTTAATGTCAAAACCGCGAAAATGGTTTTGAAGTTTTTCATGCATAGCTAATAAGACATTATGAACATAACGCCCGTCATCATGGGGTGTTTTCACGCAATATACATCGGTTGAGTACGCTGCCGAGCCGTTGTAGTAGTGCGTATACATAGTTTGGCCGCCTGTTGTGATAAATATGTTTTCACCTTCAATAGTGCTACAATCGACAAACTTTGTTTGCTCTTTTGAGCAGTTGAAGAAAGGAATCGCGCCCTTTGTTTTGGCGTCTCCAGCCTTTATTTGGCTTTTTGGTTGCTTAATGAATACGTCATCTAGCTTTTTTAGTTGCCAACCTTCTGGCAGTTTCCCAGTTTCACTGAAAACTTCATAAACAGATTTATCTCGTGACTTAATTTGAACCATCGTTACGCCTCGCCAGTCATCGCACGAAAAACATAGCCGAGTTCGTTCATCTCAGCGGTAATTTCCTTCATAAGCTGGTTCGATTCCGCAAGGGTCGATTTAATGTCGACATTTTCGATAATTGCATTTTTCTGGATGTACCTTCCTGTCGTAAGATTATATTTATTGCGCGCAATCTCTTCCGAGAGCACACGGCGTGAATAGCCATCAATATCTGAACGACCTAAGAAGGCATCAACCGCATTTGTTGGTTGCCAATCGTTAATTTTGCCACTTTTTACAAAATCCTGGCTCGCATTGATAAATACGACTTTACCTTGATCGTCAGGCTTTTTCTTTTTATCAATTACCCAGAGACATACTGGAATTGGAGTCGTCAGGAACATTCCTTTGGGGAGTTCAATGATGGCTTTCAACCAATCATTCTCAATAATGCGCTTGCGATAGCTCTCAGTGCTGTCACGGAAAAGGGTTCCAAGTGGCATAACAACGACAGCCCTACCCTCGTCATTCAGCATGTCTAGAATGGTCATGAGGAAGGCATATTCGCCGTCACCCTTATTTGGAACGCCCATGAGCCATCGAGAAGATTTCTCAATGGACATTTCGGAGTGTCCGTAGTCTTTAAGTCCATATGGCGGGTTCGCAAGGATAACGTCGACCTTACCCTTGGTCTCTTTACCTAGATGTGCCTCATATTCCGTGATGCTGTTGGCGTGATAGGACTTGTGGTTGTCACCATGACCATGAAGAAGCATGTTGGCGTCACCGAGCGCATGCGATGTGCGATCCTTCTCACCAGTCCTGAACTGAAGATAACTGTTGACGTCACGATCAGCGTCATTAGGTATCGCTGCGTCCATCAGCTTTCTATAATGATTGCCGAATTCGACCATGAACGTGCACGCACCTGATGCGAGATCGGCAACCATGATGCGTCGTTCCTTGAACTCTGCTTCCAGAAATGGAATAGCGCCCCGCACAACAGGAGTTGGCGTGAAGAACTCGCCGCCCTTCTTGCCGTTGTCTGCCGCAAAGCGGCCGAGCAGATCCATATAGACGTCCGCAAAGATATCTTGGGACGCGTATTTGGTCCCGAAGTTGTATTGGTTCAGGTCTTCGATGATCTGTTCATAGTCACGGGCATCGAGAATGTTTTCGCGATTGTTTGCCCCGTAAATTTTTGGGAGAAAGTCGAACGTTGAGAAGATTTCATGAATTTTTTCGTTTGAGAACGCCTCCAAACAGTCGCGGAGTAGAACAAATTTGTTCGCAACGTTCGTCTGCAGATCTTTGCCTCCAAGGCCATCGCCATATGGAATGGTTAGATCGAGAAAGTTCTCATTGGTTGCAAAGTTGGCGATATCTGACCATTCAATGCGGTAGGTCCAAAGACCTTCTGGGGAGACGCGAAATGCGTCGCCTAGGCTCTGGTGGTTCTCAATCACCTCATCAATGTCGCTACCGCTCATCTCATAGTACGAATTTTCATTCGTACCAGCTTCGACAAAACGGTATTTAAATTCCGCACGCATATCCATGAGGCGCTTCAGGAAAATGGTTCCGACCGTGATTGCCATGTAATCGTTTGAGTTGCCGCGACCCTTGTCTCGAATTTTATCAGCAATCATCCAAACGATTTTTTGCAGGTCCGAATACGTCAGCTCGTTATTTTTCATGATACCTCTCTATCTATTCGCAAGGTATTTTTAACATTCATTTTCGTCAACACTTTTCATTTAAATTCAGTGATATTGAAGGCAATTCAAAAAATGCTTTTAGTGGAATTAATCGGCTTATATTTGTTGACAAGAACTCAATAATTATGGCAATACCGCTCCACAAACAGGCGGGCGCGATGAACATTCCGCGTTACAGACCTGAAAAGGAGAGACTACATGGAAACGAATTCGTACACGGAAAAGGGCGGCGTCATTCAGGTTCGTCTTGGGCGCAAGCACATCGGAGATATCAAGAAGAACAAGGAAAGCGGCAAATTTTTCTATAAACCGAAGGGGTCGTCAAAGCTGGTCGGCGAGGAATTCGACACCGTCGCCGCTGTGAAGCGTTCGCTTGAAGGCGAATAAGCAATGAATTGGCTTTTCGTCATTCACTTCTTCACAGGCTTGGGCATCATCGGCACGTTCGGATCGCTGCAAGCTATCTGGATGTACGGTCACCCCAGCTGGAAGCGTGAGCGTGAGTTCTGCAGCTGGATTCTCACGGCTTCGCTTTTCATGGCGGTTATCTGCGGTTTGGTGGGCGAACTCGTGATCCGTCCGCTCGGCGTTTGAAATCATTCGTACTAGATCAACAGACCTCGGCGCGGAAAGAGAAAACATGCAATCTGATAATTTCGAACGTGATCACTACGTCTATGCATCCCTTGAGGTTCTTGAGACGCTCGTTGTCTCCATCGCGCGGCGGGCTTCTAAAGACGATGCTGGATTGATGAAAGAGATCAAAACGCGTCTCGATGGTATTCGCGAGAATAACTCGCATCCACCGGAAACCCGCTGGGGAGCTGATCAACAGCTTGCGATGCAAGGCGCTCTTTCTCGCATTGGCGCTAGGCTGGATTTGGGAGCCTGACTTTCCTCATTCAGCTCGCTCGATGCTAGTTCAGAGTTAAGTATGGGCCGCTCTTTTGCGGCCTCAACTTGCTTGATCGGCGTCTTGCTTATAATGCTTCCATAGGGAAGTGAGGGGATCAGATTGAAAATCTCTGTGGCAGTCGTCGCGGCACTGATCGCGACAACCAACTTTGCATTCGCGGACACCTTTAAGGGCGATGCACTCGTGATCGATGGAGATACGATCAAGGTCGATGATGCCACTATTCGTCTCGACGGCATTGATGCTGCAGAGACTGGGCAGACCTGCACCAAGGTAGGCGGCGGCCAATGGGCTTGTGGCGAGGCAGCAACGAATAGGCTCGTCGAGCTAGTTGCTGGTGGTGTCATCTGCGAGAGCAATAAGATGGACCTCTATCGCAGGTATCTGGCAACCTGCGTGAACAAACACGGCATCAACGTCAACAGGGCGCTGGTCGCAGAAGGATTGGCTTGGGCCTTCCGTCGCTACTCGATGGATTACGCCAGTGAAGAAGACGCCGCCCGCGAGAAGGGCATCGGCATCTGGCAGGCCGTGACGGTCGCACCATGGGATTATCGGCATGGCTCGTGGACTGTTGCCACTGAAGCCGCACCAAATGGATGCCCGATCAAGGGCAACATCTCTCGCAAAGGCGAGAAGATTTATCACATGCCCTGGTCGCCTTGGTATGCGAAGACAAAGATTGATGTGTCGAAAGGCGAGCGGTGGTTCTGCGATGAGGCCGAAGCTGCAGCAGCCGGATGGCGGGCGGCATCTTGGTATTAGCCCTTGAGGCACTCGACGCCTTCGCGATCAGGAGGGCGTTCGAAGTCATTATAAGGATCGAAGCGCTATGAGTAATACATATGGTGTGTCACGCCTCCTATGAGGCGGTCTTTCCAGAAATTTCTCAGCACGTTGCCAGTGAGCGTCGCTGACATGTCTAAGCCATTTACGCTCTCATATTCGATGACGGATCGTCCGTTGATGCTGATGGCCGTTAGACCGCTGTTCGGGCAAATCCAATAGCTGTCTCGCCGCGCCAGTCCTTCAGAGTGGTTCTTGAAGTGGCCGAAGCAGGCCCGCGCCAGCTCTAGTTCGAGTCCAACTACGTGTTCGGGATCGCTTATGACGTCACCTGAGATTTTTATGGCAATGTCATAGTCGCTGGCTTCATGTTCTCTTCTGAGGTGAAGCCTAGCCAATTCTGTCACAGCGATCTGCGCCAACGGCTTGATGTGAGCACTACACATTCTGGTTTTGCTGAATTTTGATTTCGGCTGCTTACCCGAAACGAAGTTCGCTTTCAGCTCATAATTATGCTGGTTTCCGTCATCAGAGATGCATAGGGATTTCTCTAACAGCACATAGCCGACCTCCTTTCCGTACTGGCAGATCAGCAGCGTTTTGTGGCGTCCGTCCAATCCCTCAAGGACGTCTTGGGGAAGGTCGAGGCCCTTCTTCCCTACTGTGGTCGCGGGGTCGACAATTTCGATCCCGCTGCCGTTGAATGCGAGCCAGTTCTGCCAGAGCAGGATATTTTCGCTATCGGTGCTTAGGGGTTTGAATTCGGTCGTCAGGTCGTCCGCATCTGGGATGTGGAGTTTCTCGTCGAACCGATCCGACCTTTCCTTGGATAGCGGATGATGGGGAAGGACAGGATCGCTGACGATCCCGCCGCGCTCTTTGTCAAAGATCAGCTGGCAAGGAACATGCATGTCGATGAGATTCGAAAGCTCATTAGGCGCGAGCAATGGATTGCGTTTGGGGCTAAAAATCTTCACTCGCCTAAGATATTCGAATGGATGCCCGCCGAAGCTGGCAGGCATTAGGCCCGGATAGTGCTCTTTAACGTAATCCCATGGCTGTCTGAAGAATGCTGTCTTGGCTACGTCCCTGAATTTCATGTCGAAGACGATGTCTATATCTCCAACATCTGTCGCTTCCGGTCGGACCATGCTCCCGAATAGCCAAACCTGGCTAACATAGAAAGGGAGTTTATCATCGAGATTGGCGGCCTCGATGTTAGAAATAACCTCTGCAATGACCTTTTGGGCTTTCGTCTTGGGCTGTCTCTTCTGAGCCGTGGCAGAGAGGATAGCCATGCCAAGATCGGTGAGCTGTCGTAAGTGTTGCTGGCCCTCGAAAATGCCTTGCCGTTTTGCTTGCAGGATGACGCCAGAGTCCGCGAGTTCCTGAAAGAGAGCCATGACAATTGCGGGATGATAACCGAGGCCTGACCTTTTCCCGAAGTCTCTGGCCGTCTCCCACCTCGAAACCGTGATCGCCCGCAAGTATGCACGTATCGTGACCATGTCGAAGACATAGTAGAAGTCATTTCTGGAAACGAACGTGGTCATAGCAACCTCTTGTCGAGCAGACGATTGCATGCAGTGGTCTGCTTAGCAAATCAAGAAAACCGCGACCTGACCATGGTGAGTTCTTTCGGGTTCAGTCCGTCTCAGACGGTTTCACGAGCCGCACTGGTTGTCCGGTTGTTCCTGGTTCGGTCGCGATCTCGTTGCGCTTTCGCACTCGGATCTCGATCCTGCGTCTTCCCTCACTGCTTCCTGCGTCCTTGCCGTCTGTCAGCTGGTCGCTGGGGAGTGTTAGCTGTGCACCGGACATCGGCAGGATTGTCAGCCCCCGCAACTCAGGAAGCGAACTCAGGACCTGAGTGACTGCGAGCGCACGAGCGAGGCCGAGGCCCGCATTGTCGCCAGGCTTCAGGACTGCGATGTCTTTAGAGCTATTCAGGACGCTCGATATCTCGGTGTCGAGATTTGAGCGCACGCCGTTGATCCGTTGTTCGTCGGTGTGCCCGATGACCTCGACGACATCGACACCGTATTTCTTGGCGATGCCGATGATTTGGTGAGCTGTCTTATCTTGCAGCAGTTGCCGAAATGCGGGGCTGAGTTCCGCGCTACCACTCTTGAAATAGTAGTCCTTGGTCTCGCTAAGGTTGATAATGGGCGGCCATTCGTGAGGTTTGCTGCCTTCCGTCGCTTTCCCTTTTTCGGCTAGTGCCACCATTTCCATGATCTGGTCCTCAAGCGGAGTTTCTTCCGATAGGATTGACTCCAGCAAGTTGATGGCCGCGAGAAGTTCTTTGAGTCGCTCTGGATCTACGTCGATCTCACTCAGAGCTTTGGAATCCGCTTTCAGCTTCTCGATCTGGGCGATGTCTTCCGGTGTGATCTTCTGATCGATAGCGGCACGAATGACGGCTGCATTTTTGGTCAGCTCTTCGGGCACTAGCTTGACGCGCGTGATTTCGTCCATCTGCTGTTGAGCAAGAACGAGTTTGCGCCAGGTGTCCTCGGATTTGGTATTATTGAGAGCGACCTTGATCAGGTTATTGCGCTCTTCGGTGAGCTTCACGAGTTCCGCTTTTGCGTTCTCAAGTGAGGCTTCCGCTTGTTGCGCACGCTCCTTCTCTTTGACGATAATCGCGCCAGTGATCAGCAAAAGGCAGAAAACGAGCAGGAGCATGGACTCGGCCATAGTCAGGCCAAGGATCAGACCGCGATTGTAACCACGATGTTCGCTAACCGGAGTGCTGCTTTGGATCGAGGTGTCACTCATCGGAGATTCCACCAGGATTTGCGCTCTTTGACTTCTGTGGCGCTTTCACCCTCGCTCTGTGGCGCATCTGGTTGTGAGCCGTTCGCCTCGACGATACGCGGTTCCGCTGTCAGTTCGGGTTGAGGAACAACGATTGTTTCGGTCTTCAGCCTCGCTTCGGCCTGTTCGCGAATGAGCTTATCGATCTGAGTGCTTTGCTCCTTAATGAGCTTGTCTATCTGGGAATGTTGCTCTTTGACCTGCTGTGAAAGGGTCTCGTTTGATTGGATCAGCCGATCAGAATTCTGAACGTTCTTCGTAACCGCCTCGCTGATCGTGTTGATGGAACCGAGTAGGGCCTCGATTCGGGCGGATTGTTCCTTGGCAAATGCCTCGTTCTGCGCCGCCTGCTCTTCCATGGTTTGGCGAAGATCTTTGATGATGGGTGCCATCTCATCCTTCAGGACCCCGTCAGGAATAGAAACGGCTTCGAGCTTTTTGACAATGGTCTCGAATTGTCGGGTCAGTGCCTCGGCCGCCGTGACCATTGACTGGTTCGTTTTCGACAGGGCGTTGCCGGACTCATCGATTTTGGAGCCGACCTCATCGAGTTTAGTGCCGACATCGCCTAGTTTGGACGTGATCGATTTAAGGCTCGTGTCGACGATGCCAGTGAATTTCTCCGAGACCTGCTCAATCGGTTTCAGAGAGGATTCCGCGAGCTTCGTGACGGTGCTGGAAATCCGTTCTCCGGTTTTGTTTACCTGTTTGACTACACCCTCGAAGCCTTCATTAATGAGCTGATTATTAGCACGCCGAAGAGATGCAAATTCGCGTGTGGAGGATTCCAGTTCGGTGCGAACACGGCGGGCTACCGCTGCAAGATCGTGGCGAGTGGCACGTTCAATTTCGATAACGTCGCGTCGTGTCTGGTTGTAAAAAATCCGGAGCGCTATTCCGGTTATCGTGGAGCTAATAGCGATGCCGAAGTTGCGCACAACGTCATCAATCGAACTTTCTCTGGTGTAGAGAAACAGGGACGCTCCCAAACTCGCGAGGGTAAACAGGAAGCCCATGTAATAGAGGTTGTCGCCTGTTTGCTCATCGTGGAGGCGAATGGCTGAGAACATCCATGCAAGCGCGAGATAGGCGAATACGAGCGCGACTGGAACGGCCGTGGCAACAACCAGATTCATCCCTGTAAACTTGGCGAACACAATAAAGATGCATCCACCGAGGGTCAGGATCACGAACACAATCAAGGGCAGGTTGCGATAGCTGAAAACGCTCAGCCTGTTGATGACGCTGTTCAATTCATGCCCTCCAGACGAATTGGAGAGAGAAACTCGCCCCCATTGTCTACCACCCATTTGGCCCAAAATTCATTGTGCTCAATGCTGCCGAATTTCCTGTTGCGGCGATCAATGTACCAAATCCCGATTTCGATCCCCTTGAGCGAGGTAGCGAACTCGGTGCGTGCCGCGCTCTTCTTGTACGTCGCATAGTCGATGCCCGACTTGTATTGCGAGTAAGAAGGCGTGTGCTCGATCATATCCGAGGCAATGAGCAACTGCTTGGGGATGTCGTGTGCATCGTACTGGTCGAAAACCGCGAGCTTGATCTTCTGGATTCCGGCCATGATCGGGGACGCTTCCCCGCCTTCAGCCTTCGGCAAATCTTCCGCCACCTGGTCGAGGATGTTCTTGAACAGCTCCTGCCACCTCTTTTGCCTGAGGCGCGGATTTGCCGTCCATTCACTGACATTGGAGGCGTCGCCTGGATTGCAGCGGCCGAATAGCTTCTTCAGGTCCCCTGGCTTGTCGGTGAGGGCATAAATTTCGAGCAGGGAGCCGACAGGTATAGATGCCGAAGTCTTCTGAAAGTTTGTCCTGAGGTCGAGGAGCGTCGTGTCAGAGAGCGGGTCTGTGGTGTCGATAAGGAAGGCTGTCACCGCCGTTGGCCCCGATGTTGGGCACAGCGTCTCCTTATTGATGTCGGCTTCCTTGGAGGCCGCATTATAAAGATACCCAATCCCACCCAAAACGGCTGCACTGGCCGCGAACAGGCCTCCGGCCAGCATGTATGCGCCGATATGGCTTTTCTTTTTGCCTCTGCGTTTCTTAGCCATAGGCTTCGTCCGGATAGAGCTTGTCGAGTTCGTGGTACTGGTCGATGCCCTCAGAGCAGAGTTTTGTGATCTCCTTGATCTGAGAGCTAAGCTGGATCTGCGTTTGGCGGATGGCCTGCCCAATCTCTTGGCTGGTCAACTCGACAGAGCCGTCCATGCTGGGTTTGACGCGTACCAGCTTGTACGACTGCTCGAAGTATTTCGGGGTTGGCGTCTTGCGCGCCTTTCTGTTCGCCTCACGGTAGGTCTTGAGCAGGGTATTGGCCGCCCGCTCAAGGTTCTCCTGATATGTGGTGAACAGAGAAAGCATCTTTGCGCGGTGAGCCGTAATATCATTATGCTGAGCACGGCGGTCGTTGAGGCTTTCGATGATCTCCTTGACCTTCGTTTCGTGGTTGTCTCTCACGCTGGTCAGCTCATCGATCAGCTCGGCCTGCCGCTCCGTGTATTCGGCACGAGCAGCCAGCATCTGCTTATAGGCCTTTGCTAAACCAGGATAAGGATCGGTCAGGGACCATCCGTCGACGAATGCGATAAGAGAGAACAGCAAGCCTGCTGCGAACAGGAGCCATGACTCAATGTCTTGAAGGCCAACTGGATTTGCGATGGCTTGCGCAAGTGCCGCCCTGCCCGCCTCCTCGAATGTCGTTCCCGAAACCTCGCGATAATGAGCGAGGAACAGGTTGAGAGCGAGGGCGAAGCATCCGTAGAGCGCGATTGAGCCGACGCCGACCAATTTCTGGAAGAACGAAGGCAGGTAGATGCGCCTGACGCATACCAAGGCAAAAAAGAGTGTGAAGCCAATGTTCACAAAGGCAAAGAGCATTGCTTGTGTGAAGCCGCCAACCAGGCCAAGTTCATTGCCCTTGGAAAGGAAATAGCCGTTGCCGATGAACTCGAAGACTAGGATGGCGACCAGGATGGCGATTTTCAATACGAACCAGTGCGTGGCCGTGACCTGTGGAGCACGCGTGATCTTGTGCTTGGCTTTGAAGGCATTGTACGACCGCGTCGCGTCCGACAGCTTTTGCCTGAGGTCGTGAAGCTCGGCTTTTCCTTTGACGACCTCGGCCTTGAAGCTGGAGACCGCGTTGGCATTGCTGAGTTCGATCTCTGAAAACTGGCCTTGGAAATCCAGGTTGGTCAGTCGCTGCGAAAACACCTGAAGCTGGTCTTCCAGATTCTGATAGGCGTCGTTCTTGGCGTCCTCGACGAGCTGGATGATCTCAAGTTCTTTTCCGTCGAGCGACTGCGCGGCCTCATCGGGTTGCTCTTCGGCTCCCCTCGCCGCAGCTTCACGATGGATGTCGAGCTTCTTTTCGACCTTCGCGACGTCGAGACTTGGGAAGATGTAGGTTGAAGACTGGAATGGATGCCCAGCTTGCTTGGCCTTTGCCCAAAACTGGCTAAGTCCGTCCTTACTCGCGCTCAAAAAATGCACCCCCCGGCACAAACTATTGCATGCTAAAGCCAATAGAGCGAACCATGGCACAAATGCAAGGGGGAAACCTGGCTCTCACGAATGCTTAGCCACAGCACCCGATTATAAATTTGGTTATGCTTTATTGAGCCATATTGAATTGCGATCTATGTTTCACATACCGACGTTTCCAGCGGCCTACATCGCTTGGGAAGCGAGTGCGAAGTTGATCGCCAATATCGAAACGACGGTTTTGGAACGGCACAACCGGATGGGTGTTGAAGATGTCCAAGGCATCGATACAACCGCTTTAGCGCCACGGCCACTTTGCTCGACCTGTGTAGAATAGATGAATCTTTTCGTACGGCGTAGGCATCCGGGATGTAAAGCAGAATGCAACCTTCCCCTTAAACTTTGAGGGCACACTGTCGTTAGTGGGAAGTCCTTCATACCGAAAAAACTGAGGAGCGACACATAGAGCCACAGCAAACGAAACTGCCATCAAAATTTTGGCTTTTGGCAGCCGATAGGCTGATTTACCTTGCTTTGGATTATCATTTTCCATCTTACCCTCCTTAGAGCCAATTATTGGATGCAAGGGGGCCAAATTCAAATCTCCGGTGTGCCATTTAGAATTTTGGGTTGTGCCATGGATTGACTTCGGTACGATCTATGTCCGTCGCGCCCTTTTGATTGAAAAAGCGCCAAATCGGAGAGTGTTTTGTCAGATAAAATGTGACTAATCTACCAAGAGGGTTGCTTGGACACTTGGCAAACGCCGGAGATAAGGCAAGTGCCGCTATTCTAGATCTAAATGGGATGCCGTCCTCGCAAGGGTTTTTTAGTCCCATCGGAATGAATACAGCCACGAATACAAGAATGTAGATGACAGCCTTCGTGCGCTTCGTTAACGGTCGTTTTGGTCGCGAACCCTTGTTTTTTTGCCTGCTAATTTTAACTTCGAAATTTTCATCACGCATGTTGAGAACCTTTCATTTTGTGCTCTATTTCGAGCATCCTTCTTCAAAAATCCAAAGTCGGAGCTTTCTTTTCCTTCAGGTAATTCCCCGAATAAAAAAAAATATTTTCTCCATAGAGGTCGGCTGGCGCGGAAAACGACAATCCGAGACAAGATACTGTCCGTTCACCTTACGCCTGTCGGTATTTGGCTCTGGAATAATTCCTTCGTATTCGTATTGAGATGGGAGCCATACGCCAAAACAAAAAAGCACGAGGATCGCCAGATTAGTTGCATTCCTGCGAGTGAAATGCTCTTCGACAATTTGTTTTAGAAATTTTGCAAATAATTCAGTCATGGCCCTCCCCTTCCAAAGGATTATTGGCCAGAGAAATTCCGATTTCCAATCCGCCGAATTATTGGGCGACGCTTTTGACATCACCTGAGTCACCCCCCTCGTACCCTGACATGTTTCCGCCCTTCCATTTGGCTTGATCACTTACTTCCCGATATTGGAAATCTCAAGGCAGACATTCTTCATTTGGGCTTCGTCGCGCCATTCAATTTTTCATTTAAAACATGAAATATGATTTTTAATTTGACGGCGAATGTGAATTATGGTTTAGTATATAGATTACTGCAATCATAGAGAGGCCTAAAATGATTTATGGATACCTTAGACGCTCATTAATCGACACAGATGAACAGTTTAAAGAACAGGGGGTTATCGTTCGAAATCTCATGAAAGAGAGAGATAGCAAAATCTCAGCTGTGAATTTTGTTATAGAACAAATCGCAATTTCAGCGCAGTCATATCCAGAGCTTGAGCTGTTGCTAGACAAATTGGAGAATGGCGACGAATTGATCGTCGCCGCACCAGATCGCGTTGCGGGGTCCGCGCGGAAGTTTTATGATTGTTGTTCAAAGGCTATCCAGAAGGGGGCTTTCATCACTGTTGTTCGACCTCCCGTATTTGTAAGTAATTACGAGCAACCCTTGGTAAGGCCAACGTCCTTTAAGGCGAACAGCAACGAAATGTTCGTATTGGAGATGATCTCGTCGATTGAAACTCAAGTTCAGAATGAGCGCACGAATACAATTTTGAAAAATTCTGGCCGTAAGGGCGGACGACCTCCAGCGTTGAGCGAAGAACAGATCGTTCGAATGAAGCAGCGCTTTAATGAAGGCGCTACCCAGCAAGAGGTCTCGAACGAATTCGAAATCAGTCAAGCAACGGTTTCGCGTTATTACAACGAGATTATTTTGGGTAAAGGTCGAGTTCCGTCATCTCCTTACAAGAAAGATCCGGTTGTTGTTCGAGAGAAGAGGAAAATTTACGAGAGAAATCGTCGGCAGCGCATTAAGGAACAAGCTAAGCAGCAGGCGTTGGCCTCTATTGAGATGCCGACATTTGAGCAGCGATTTAGCACCATTCGTGCAGATTTGAAGGGAATCATCGAGTCTCTGGCTGAGAAAGTTGGCACAGATATCGAGATTCGGGACTATGAAGGTGACTTGAATGAAGTCGGTTTCATGTTTGAAATTGAGGGTGAAGACGATCAAATTTTCCACGCATTTTTGACGATGGTTGGCCCTGCCGTGGATGAAGATCAGAAAGACGCTGGTTATATTTGTCTTCGAGTGGGAACAGACGATGATATCGACTTTCTGGAGGCTATTGACGTCCATGAAGACAAAGAATGGGCGTCTTTTGATGATGATGGTGCTTGGAGTGAACAGCTCGAATTCGTGGCTGGGCACATCGAGACTACCGCTCAGTTGTTGAGAAATCAGCTGCCTGACAAGTCTCCCTCCCTAGGCTGAGTGCGTTGAAGAATTAGCGTGAGGTGTTGGCAATATATAATCGTTTCTGCCCTCACCTCGCCTATCGGCCTAAGCTAGCTTTTAGCTACTACACATTCCGTGAGTGGTTGTAGCTTGAAATTCATCTTTTGTCACGCTATCTTTGTATCGATCTCACTATTTTTTCCTATAAGGATTTAGAAGTACTTCACGGCTGAGTGATGCACGGCGTGTCTCACAGATTTTGATATCCTATATGGATTTTAGATATCAGTCGCACATAGAAATTCACGTTGTTATGACTACTAAACTCTTGCGAATGCATTAAACCAAGCCTAACGGGAGGCACTGGAGATTATATGTTCGATAGTAATATCACCTAACAAACGCGTCCCTTTCCGCTCCCTCCCCTCGGAATCAAAAAAGATCATCGTAGGCGGCCCAACGACATTTAGTTGTTTCATCAAATTCCGTTTTTCCTCACTTAAATGAGTTAGATCGAATTTGATCAATTGAAATCCACTTAGAGCGGTTTGTACGGCATTATCTGTCAGCACGCGCCGCTCAATCGTAAAGCATGACGCACACCACTCAGCTGTAATGTTGATGAGTGATGGTTTGTTTGAGGACTGAAGTTTAGCCTCCAGTTCGCTGATCGACGTCACTGCCGTCCACTGCAGGGCGGCAATCTGAACAGATGCGCCGCCGCCGAGACGATCTAGAGGCTTCAGCGGATCTGTGCCGCCGCTGAAAAATCCGACGATCAGGGTAGCTCCATAGATCAGTGCGGCCGCACCGATGGCACGGGCGATGATCTTGGCATTGATGGTCTTCCAGCTCTCGCTGAGCAGGAATGCGGCGATGGCCAGAGCAAGGATTGCCCAAAGGAGCAGATCTATGCCGATTGGGAGGAGCGGAGCCGCCATCCAGATCGCGCTGCCGATGAAGGCAAAGCCGAAGATGCGCTTCACATTTTCCATCCATACGCCTGCACGCGGCAGGATCGAGCCGCCGATTGTGCTCATGATGATGAGCGGAATGCCTTTGCCGATGCCGAGCGCGAAGAGTGCGGCCGCACCGAGAGCGACGTTGGCAGTCTGAGCAATGAACAGAAGTGCGCCAGCCAGAGGGGCTGTGACACAGGGGCCGACAATCAGGGCAGAGGAGAAGCCTAGAATGGCCGCAGAGCGTTTTCCGCCACGGGTACCGCTGGTCTTCGAGTGAATGACACTTGTCCACCTGGATGGCAGCTGGAGATCGAACAGGCCGAACATGGAGAGCGCGAGCACGCCGAAGATCGTGGCGACTATGCCTGCCGTGTAGGGCGACTGCAGAACCATTTGGAGGTTCTGTCCAGAGAAACCTGCAATCGCGCCAACGAGTGCGAATGCGAATGCCAGAGAGACGACGTAGATTGACGAGAGTACGAACCCGCGCTGGGGCGTCAGCTTGTCGCCCTCGCGAGCCAGAGCGGACGCCATGATCGGGTACATGGGGAATACGCAGGGCGTAAGCGCCAAAAGGATGCCGAAGAGCAAGAATGACAGGATGACGAAGGCTTCGTTCCCGTCGTCGAGGAGCGACTGAACAAGCCCCTTCTCCTTGGACACTTCGATTGCTGGCCCTTCGACCTTGATATCCGGCTTTGCCTCGGACGATGCCGCTGCGGCCCTGGTCGATGGCTTGAAGGTGAAGCTGGAGAATTTGTCCGAGCTGCTCGGCTTCGTGACTTCGAGTGTAGCGGGATCGATAATGCGAGTCTGAAGCGGATAGCAAATACCTTCGTCCTGGCACCCCTGATACTGTAGAATGATGGGGCCGGACTGCGATGGTGTTAATGAGGCCGTTGCAAAGCTGTGATAGATTTCGGTCTGGCCGAAGTTCGGGTCGTCTTTCTGGACACCAGGTTCGCTATAAACCCTGAGAGTTTCGTCGCCTTGTTTGGCGTCGATGTGATCCCGATAAAGATAATACCCGTCAGCGATGTTCCAATTGAACGTGATGCCGTCATTCCCGTATTTGACGGAAAGACGAAAAGCTTCATCGGTCGGAAGCGGGTCGGCGGCCTGCGCAATGGACATAAATCCGAGTACGGCCAGTGCTGAAATAAAAATTCGCATAATTCGTCCTGTAAGGTTGGCGATACGAATATAGCTTGAAATGTGAACCTTATGCAGGCCTTAAGGTGCAAATAATTGTGAGTGAAGCCACAAGCCGTGAGACAACGGGATTGACGTATTTAAGGAGTTAGAAAAGCTCGCACTCCTTAAATTAAAATGGTCTTGATGTCATCGATCCATGTCCGTCATTTCAAAGTACCTCTGACTTATCTTGGAGAGCTATACTCGGCTTGAAATTTAATATCGAACTTGACCCTGTCGAGAATAGCAGAACCAGTAATGAGAAACTGCGCCATCATTATAATAATGAAGATTATAATCTGGTTGAATGGCAATTTGGCTCGTTTCTTGACTCCTTCTGACGCTTGCATGATAATACCCTCCTTAATTCGTCGCGCTGCCGGAATTAGCAGTAACAATATAGAGAGTAGCCATATAGTCATAGGAAATCAAGCTTTCATGATTTCCGATTTAAAGGGGCGCTCAATCACGAGAAAGTCTTCTTCGGAATTGTTAAGCCTTTTCAATACTTTGAAGGCTTAACAATGGGACTACGCGGGAGATTAGGTGATCAAAACAGGAGTATTCTGTCGGCCGAAATTCGACCTAGGCACACCGTCCAATAAGCTTTAGTAGCTGTCGAATACGAAGTAATCGCAAGGGCTGGCATCCTCACTGAATACCTCAAGGAAACATTCGAACCTAACCCGCGAACCGAATTTAGGTCTGGCGTTTAATGCGCCGATGTGCCTTAGCTGTCCTCGGGGATTAAAGGAGGTCGAAAATGACAATCAGCTACAAATATCGCAAGGAAGGCGACGGCGAAAACGAGAGCTACATGGTCTACGCCTATGAGTATGACGAATTCGGCGACCGTGAAGTCGAAACCGATCTAGTGCCCGTGACGACGGAGGCGGAAGCTATCGCAATGATTGGCATCCTCACTGAAGATGCCAAGGAAGCATTCGGGCCTAAGCCGTAGCCTCGTTTTTGGCAGGCCGTTCGTCTTCGAATGGAGCTGCATGAATAAGGCGCGTCGTCATGAACTGAGCGGCGTAGCGTAGAATTTCAGCGAATTCGTGCTTCTCTTTTTTGGTTTTTGGTGGGTTCTTTTCGAACCTGTCGGCGATATGCAGAAGGTATTCTTCGCCAGTTTTGAGCTGTTTGACGAATTCGGGGTCTTCTTGAACAATGACTTCCTGGATGGCAAGGGTCGGGACAGCAGTTTTGGGCAACATCCATTTCTTAGAAAATAGTTCGACAAGCGCCCCAGTCTCGTCATCCAATTCAAAATTGCAGACTTCAATCATTTTTTTCGTCCTCGATGAATTGACCCCATTTATTTATTTACAAGATTTAGGCCTCCCTTCAAGCGTTTTTTATTTTATAAAATGCAATTTTGTTGACTTGTTCTAATTATTTATTTATCTAAGCGCAAAATCGACCAAAAGGAGGGTGGATGTGAAGTTATTCAAGAATATTTTTATCGCCTCAATCGTATCGGCTTCTATGTTGATGCCGCAAATTGCGGAAGCGGGGAAAATTTCGAAAGCGGTTGGTGCATATACAACCTACAAAGCCATTCAAGGTGCGGCAAAGGTTGGGAAGGCGGCCAAAGGAGCCGCTGTGATCGTTAAAGAAGCACCAAAATTCAGGGGCGATCTAAGGCGCTACATCCGCCAGATGGAACAATATTCCGGCCGCAAAATTTCCAAATCGCAGCTTACAGAGTTGAAAAAGTGCTTGCGAGATCCAAAATGCTATACAGGAAAAAAACATCCTGATGATTTCGTCGGGAAGACCAGAACTGATGCCCTTAAAGAATGGGCAAGGGACAACAATGAGAGTTGGCCGCGCTATACAAAGGAAGTGCCAAACCCAAACGGTGGTCGTCCGCTCGCCAAAATTGGAGATAACTATGATGGGCATCATATTATCCCCAAATCAAAAGGTGGGCCACATAAGGGTTGGAATATGCTACCTGTTCCAAAACCATATCATATGGGGAAAATCCATCTAAAGAATTCGCCCCTTAGTAAAATGTTGAACAAGGGAAAATCGAAATGAGTGAGAAACTCTCTGTAGTTCCAAAATACTATCCAGTCAATAAAGACTATATCTCTCGGTTGGAGGGAATCGTCTTTGTTCCAGAAAGTCTTAAGCTTTTCTGGGTGGAGCACGGAACATCGTTCTTCAATAGGGATGAGAACGATGAACTCGTAAATGAAGACGCACTCAACGTCATGTTGTCCCCCGATGAAATCATCGACATTCTGGAGAATGCGGATGAGGATGACCTCGAAACATACAAGCGTGGACTTCCATTCTTCGAGCGATACGACCTTTGTTACTTTCTGATTACCGCCGCTGGACAGGTCATCAACGAGTACAACGGCAAGGTTACGGTCATCGCGGATTCAATTGACGATTTCGTTAGCAAGCTCACTGAAGACAGCTCTTTCTATGAGGCCCTGCTGTAAGTCGGCTTGAACTTACATGGAAAAAAGGGCGGCCACTTGGCCGCCCTTTTTTGAGGTCTCAGACCTTGGCCCGTCATCAGAACTTGATAACGAATCTCGCTCCCGACCGTGTGCGATGCCGACCTCGAAGAGATCTGAGCCTGATTCGACTTCTTCGAGACGGGGATGTCCATCCCAGCTTCATCAGGGCGTCCTTGGCAATCGGAGCACCGTGGATGGTGAACTCGTCAGAGCCATTGAAGCCGTGAGATCCCCCGCCACGAACGCTGTTGGATGCCCTGCGATAGCTTACGCCTGCAGAAACGGTCGCTTTGGTCTTTTTGGCCAGCTGGATGTCGGTCTTTGCGCGGACGCCCACGGTGCGGAACTGCGGGAAGTCCATCCGTTAAGGATCGGGGATTAATCCCGACCTATGAGCCGATTGGACCAAAGATGTTTGGCAACGCCTGATCGGAAGCGTTGTTTGTTCTCCATGAGATCGGCAGCCTTTACGGCAACATCATGGATCAGGTCCTTGGTCTCCAAGGTGGTTACACCGCCAGTTATGGTCATTTTGTTTATGTGCCCCGCAAATGAATAACTTGTTGGCACTGCTTCAAAGAGAGCCTCGAAATAATCGACTGGATTGCCATCTATTTTTCCGACGATGACAGCCAAAGCCTCGAAACCGAAGTGATACACCTTGAATTCATTTTCGTGCTCAAGCTCTCGAACGCTTGTCGCGAACGTAGCCAAAATATTTTTTACGGCCTCAACTCCAAATTTGGCGACGGTGTTTGTCAGTGCATCCACTGAAAAGACAGATACATAAGAGGATGCCACACCAGTGATCGCAGGCGATTTTGCTTCTTCCAAAGCTGGGAACTTGCTTGCCAAGTACGAGTTGGCAATTAGCTCAACCTCGGCGGCTGCAGGATCAAATAACTGGATATCGACCGAGGGTGCCCAAATAGGCTCAATAGCATCAATCGTAGACCTTACCTCCTGAAATGCCTCCCAGACGTCCACGTCGCGCTGCAGGTTGAGCCAGATATCGGTGCTCGTTCCTGTCGCCTTCGACAAACGCAAAGCCATTCCTGGGGTGACTGATCGTTTTCCAGTTACGATCTGGTTGATCGTAAATCTTGAGGTGCCAATCGCGTCAGCGAGCGTTTCCTGCGTCACATTGGCATATCTGAGCAACCTCCGAAGGTAAGAACCAGGACCAGGAGGTGGCGAAACCTGCCTTGAAAGGTTTTTCAAATTAATCATTTTGCGTCTCCAGCCCTTGTCGAGCTACCGAAGGAACGGTGAGCCGTCAACAATGCCAGGCATTACATCTGAACCAATCGGGCCTATTTTCTGAAAACCTCGCAATTCATTGGCTATCAATTGCCTTGTTGATGGCGATCCCTCGTCGTATCCAAGAATAACAGGCTCTGAGTAATTAGAATGACTGATCTCCCTATTCTGTCTTTTGACCACCTATTTCACATCGGTACGCTGAATGCCGACGATAGGAGCCGCAACTATCGAGATTCATACGAAGGCAATTGCCTCTCCGTCTCGGTCACTCCGCACGCCTGGCAGCAGATTGCGAAGCTCGGCGGCTACGACCTCCATGAACTGACCAAGGAAGGCGGCCAGCTGGTGGACGTGCATGCCACCAGGAATTCGGATGACTTCGCTGAGATCGTCGCTTGGGGGAAGGCAAATGGCCTTGTTGAGGATCGCCAGGTCTTCAAGGGCTGGGAGTGCAATGAGGACGATGAGTGGGCCTATACCTATTTCGAAAGCGAAGAGGCAGCGCTCGAAGAACTCGACATGGATGGTGAGTATGAGGGCGATATCGACCTTCTTCCGCATCCAGAAGATCACAAGGCGATTGAACCCGTAACGATCCTCGGCGGGACAGCCGCGCTGTCTCAGATCGTCGGCCGCGATTTCGATGTGGCTGAAGCCGTCGATGACTACCTGATCATGGCCTACGCCCGTCAGGTGATGGACGTCGACGGTATCTGGTGGAACGAGGCCTACGATCCAGACAGCTATTCCGCTCCTCGTGGCGGCATCTTCCCGAACAAGGTCGCCGAATGGACTGCGGTCGAGATCGACTTTGACGCTGTGGACGATGACGATGAGCTTTGTGAACTCAATGAGATCATGGCTGACAGCATCTCGGGGCCGAAGCTTTGATCTCATTGAGCATCGCTTTTCCCAAGGGTATCAAAACACTTCAACGGCTGAACGCTGGAGAATGAACTGGATGATCCAACGGCTCAGACAGCCACTGCTCGACGCGCTGTTCCGCCTGCCAAGTCCTAGCTCTGCGTAAAGGGACAGCTTCTGTAAAGATGTTTCTGGAGCGGAACTCCGAAGGTGATGTGAATGTTAGATACTCTCGCAAGTCCTCTTCAGTAGTTGAAAACCAAGGCTCATCGAGAAATCTTTTCGGATCATAGACCCATTTCGGTGTGAAGCTAAGCCGATACCTCTTTGACAAATAGTCTGCGGATGCAGCGTAGAGAGCGTTCAATCGCTGATCGTCGAGAATCAGAGGCTCATCGGCAAGACAAGCAATCATTTGCGCCTGGGTGGTGCGATCATAGAAATAATCTAGGAACTCAGAGAATTCCTTAACAGAATTCGCACCATTTCGGACCCTTTCAGAGACCTCTAACAGGGTAAAAGGGCGCATCGTCTTCTGACCTTTCGAAGTTAAAAAGCTGTTTCATCAAGAATCTTTTGTCGTCATGCTTCGCTGAGACCGGAAAATACTTTCCAAGTATCTCCATTGCGGACTCTATATCACGAACGCTGTTCACTTCCAACAGATTTTGAATGTCACGTTTTTCCTGTTCGCCCTTTGAGGGGTCTAAAACTCGCATCGCTTTCAGTTTGAGCGCCAACATGTATTCAGCAGTGGGGACGAATACCCGTATTCCCTCGCTCTCACCAATTCTGGGGAAGGTGCTATACAGCCAGTGGTCGTCGTCTTTTGTGGCTAGGCGGCTAAGATGAAAATCCACGGCATCATTCAGCCAGTTTTCTTCCTCTTGAAAACCCATGTCTTTTGCAATCTCAGCAACAGCTGCATCGAACCATTCAGGTTTGGAATCTCCCAAAGAAGCTATATCGACATCTCCGGTAGAGTATCTAAAATTGCTTGCAAACATAAGTGCAGATCCTCCGTACACGAGGATTTCGATAATCGTGCCGTTCTCTGCTGCTGCTTTGCCCAAACGATCAAAAGCGTCAAGCAACGCCTTTCGATCAATGTCCCTGCGTTCTGCCATATGATCTCTCTCGTTTAATAGCCCAAGATAACACATGTACCTTAGGAGGGAAAGCGTTCAGCGCGTGGTGGCGGCCAACTCTTGGGCTTAAGGGATAAATAAATGTGGACATAACCCTCCATTTATTTATCCTTATTATTCACAAAATTAAAGGTGAATAATGGCAAGGTCGTCCGCATTTCAATTTTTTCACAGTGAAATTTCTAGCAAATATGAAGTCAGGTCATTCGAGGACATTTTTCTTGCAATTTCTAGAATTGAGGATGGCTCACAAAAACAGCAGGACGCGGTCAAAGGCAGGCTTTTTGAGGTGTTCGTGCATGCAATGCTGATCACCGATCCGGTTTATAACGTCAGGTATGCGTTTAAGCCTGGTGATGCTTCAGAAGTTTCAGACATCAAAAACACCGTATTGAAGCGCTTGAACATCAAAGATGAGGACAACGGCATCGATCTCGTTCTCGTAGACGGCAATGACCGTGTTATCGCTGTTCAGGACAAGTTTCTAAGCGATACAAAAGGGTCGGTGTCATTCAGCAGCCTGTCGACATTCTATTCACAGTCAAAGAAGGCTGACATCGAAATTATTGTCACCACGGGCGCTAACATCGACAAACAGAATAAAGACCCAGACTCCAAGCCACGGATCAAGCTGACATACGATGATCTGTCAGCGCTCTCGCCTGAGAGAATCCAAGTCATTTTGGAATACATTCGCTTGGGTGATCGAAAGCTCATTACTCGAAAGACCCCTCGCCCCGATCAGGTTGAAGCTCTCAAGAATTTGGAATTGGGCTTCGATCATCTGGGAGACCGAATTCAATACATTTCAGCGTGCGGAACCGGAAAGACATTTGTGTCATCTCGGCTCATCCGCGAACGCTTTGCGAATCATGGCGGCAACATTGCCGTTTTTGTGCCCAGTCTGAATTTGATGAAACAGACGGTCGAGGCCTGGGCGGAAGAGATGTCGGATCTCAATCATTACAGCTTTCAGGCAATTTGCTCCGATCCGACCACAATCGACGGCGGTCTTCGGATTGTGGGAGATAATGCTGATATCCATGTTGATGACCTGAAGTTTGCTACATCGACGAATGTCGCTGATATCCGGACGTTCCTGAACAAGCAGCCTAAAAAGAAGGAGCTGAAGGTCACGTTCTGCACTTATCAGTCGTCACCTGTTCTGGCTGAAGCTGTCTCTGGTTCTGCGATTAAGACATTCGACATTGGATTGTTCGATGAAGCTCATCGCACGGCGGTTGCTGGCGACGTAGAAGCTGTTAATCAGAGTGCATTCACTTTGCCTTTGAGTGACGAAAACATTCCGATTGCGAAGCGTCTGTTCATGACAGCGACACCTCGTATTCGAAATTCAGCGAAGAGCGAGAAAGCCGATCAGGAAGTCTATTCCTATTCGATGGACAACCAGGAGATTTATGGCCCTGTCGCTCATGAATACAAATTTGCGAAGGCTGTTGCCGATAAGGTCATCGTTCCGTTCAAGATTATTTTATCGGTTGTCTATGACGATGACGTGAAACAGATTCAGAGGTCTTATCTGGAGACGACCAATCTGACGCTGGATGACAAGTCTGCGATAAAAGTTGTAGCGCTCAAAAAAGCTGCGGAAATGTCAGGCGCGACGAACATTATCACCTATCAAGGTCGCACGCTGGACGCAAAGAACATGGCCAAGGTTCTGGGTGATATCATGCCTTCAGGCTGGTCTGTTGACCACGTGAACGGCACCATGAACACCAAGGAACGTTCCAGGAGAGTTTCTATCCTTGGAACCGACAATCCTGCGATTGTTACGAACTCTCGGGTATTAACGGAAGGCGTAGACATTCCTCGCGTCGACATGGCTGCATTCATCGACAACGTCAGCAGCGAAGTTGATATCGTCCAGGCTGTCGGACGCGTTATGCGTACGGCAGCGGGTAAAGATTATGGGTACGTGACGCTTCCAGTTCATGTCACGCTGAAGTCCGGTCAGGCTGATGACGAAATCATTGAGTCAAAAACCTTGAGCACGATGGCGAAAGTCATCAGTGCATTGATGTCGGAAGATGAGAATTTGGCCTATGCCTTGCGTGAAGTCCGGGCCGCGCGTGGTAGCAAGGACACCGAACGTCAAAAGATGGCGAGTGAAAATCTGCGGAAGATCATCAGCTTTGCAGGTTCAAAAGCAGGCTTCGCGCATGAGAAGCAGCTGATTTCTGAAGAGCGTCTTTTCAATATGATCGAGACCAGAATTGTTGATCGACTGACATCGTCATTTTGGGCCAGGTTTGAGGAACTTAAGAAATATGTGGATGAAAAGGGGGCATTCCCGAAGGGGACCAGTGACGTGAAGTTTGGGGATGGGGCATTAATGGGGAAGTGGTGCTCACACCAGAGACGAAATTTCAGAAACAACAAACTATCTAAAGATCAGATTGCAGCTCTAAATGAGATTGGGTTTCAGTGGAGCCTTCAAGGCGATTCTATATTTTATAAAAAAGTTGAAGAGCTTAGAGCATACCTTGCCCAACACGGTAGCTGGCCTAGGTATGATAGTAATGCGGCGTTCGAGAATGGAGCGTCAATGGTTGCATGGTGCGATGCAAGGAGACAAGATTATAAAAAAAATGTACTCTCTGAAGATCAGATTGATGCTCTAAATGAAATCGGGTTCCAGTGGGCTTTTGTAGATAGCTCAATTTTTTTCAAAAGAGCTGAAGAACTGATGGAATATCTATCTTTTCAAAATGAACTTCCTAGCCAACGTAGCGATGTTGAATTCAGTGACGGGACGAAGATTGGCAGATGGTGTGATGATCAGCGTCAAAAATATAAGAAATGCAAACTGTCACAAAGAGAAATTGACTGTTTAGATAGCATTTGTTTTCCGTGGTCTGTCAAGACTCCATTGCTTTTCGATATTAGGGTTAAGGAAATAAAGGAGTACAATGCCAAATATGGAATGTGGCCATCAACCGGAATTAAAACTAAAGATGAAAAATTTGTAGATGGTGCATTGATGGGAAAATGGTGCAACTTGTTGCGTGAAAAATACAGGAAGCAAAAACTCAACCAAAAACAGATCGATGCCTTAAATGAAATTGGTTTCCATTGGCATGTGAAGGGTGACGCGGTTTTTTATAGAAGAGTTGAGGAGCTATCTATTTATTTTAATAATACTGGTGATTGGCCCCGAAGGAAAAATAAAGAACTTTTTGAAGACGGGACCGAAATGGGGGAATGGTGCAATTCTCAGAGGAAAAAATATAAATCTAACAGGCTTTCTCCTCAAGAAATTGAGGCCTTGAATGGGATTGAATTTCCATGGTCGCTATCGAATTATCTTCCTTTAAATTTTCGTAAAGATTCGAAAACTAACCAATTATGTTGGTGAGAATGGTTTTAGCAGGCAAAATCAGCATGCAATATTCCAAGATGGAATGATGATGGAATATTTCCAGGTAGCAAAACGTCTTAAAGCACTTGATAAACAAAGAGCCGCGCATTCGTGTGCGGCTCAAAATTGTTTGTCTGTGAGGTTAGCAGATTGATAGCCTGTTAGTTTGTCAGGCTACCAGCTTCATTAGCAGATCGATATCGGCATAGACCTCCTCGCGACCTAGAATGCGCGTCTCGTAGTCGGCTTCGATCTGGTAGAACTGGACCTCAATGGATTGGCCGCCTCCGTTCTGATGCTTCGAGACGGTCAGGTAGGCATTTGCGCCTTCTGGAGCGTGGCGCAGGACATCAGCATTGTCGTACTTGAAGAAGAATGGGCTTGCAGGCTCTCCAAGATTGACGCTGACGACATCGCCGATCTTGCTGGACGATTTCAGGTGATGAAGCGGATAGCCGCTGTCCATCACGCACCCCTGCTTCCGAGTCTGGATATAAAGTTTGCCGCCCTGCTCAAGTAGCTGTTCGAAGGTGCGGCCATCTTCACCCGTATGGGGAACCGTGATCTTTTCCGGCGAGTTGCTGGCGATGTTGGAGATGTCGCCGCCTTCCTTGATGCTGGAAAGCGCACTGCCGCGAATGCCCACAAAGCGTGATCCATTAGAACGGCCGTGATGATCAATTTCCGAAAGCAGAGCAACCTTACCTTGTTTGTCTACTCCGTGGGTGTTGGAGAGTTGCGAAATCGATAGGAGACGAGCAGCTGCTAGCTTTCGGTCTCCATTCGACAGGTTCTTATGGATGCAGACGCTCGCCCAATCGTCTCCGCAAGGCATTAGTGCACCGTGGCCAATGTCATGAATGAAAACGATGTCGCTTGCTCCTTGAGGGTTTTCGATGATGCCCGCGTCGATGGTATTCTGCAAATAGGATGCTGCCAACGAAACGTCGCCGCCCATGCGTGCCACCGTCCATGGATCATCAAGTGCTTCATCCATAGTGCGGTATTCACGGAATTTGCGATTTCCATCAGGCGCATAGGCTGACAGGTCGATAATCGTCACGTCGCCGAACTTGCCATCAACAAGGTCGTGAAAACTGGCAATGTCGATGTAGCCATTGTCCTGTGGGTGAAAGCCTTCGATCTGTTCGTAAGCTTTCACCCAATCTTCCGGCGTGAAAAGAGGTCCGTTGCCATGGGTGACGACTGCAAGCGGAACGCCCGTTTTTGACAAGCCGATATATTCTGCCGAGGTCGTGGTGTAATATCGGTTCCAGACTTCCTTATCGGTGTCATTGGCGGCGCGAGCCTGGACAATGTCTTTCATGGTCGCAACACGCCCAGTGACGCCAGCAAAAGCCTGAGCGGTTTTCCAGGATTGTGCGAAGCCGAGATCATTGAAGAAAGAGCGCGAAGAAACAGGATTATTCATATAAAGCCAACCTTTGTTACAGCATTAAATGCAATATTTATGCATTTTCGTCAATACATTTTAATAGAATAATTGACGTTAAAGCCCGAACGACATCTGGTCATTGTTTTGCACCCTCACGCTCGATGTTTTCGCCTTCGCCATCTTCTTTCTAAATTGCCCCACAGTCGTCTTATGCGGTTCCTGCCCATAAATCTGGATATGTAACACAACATTATCGTCTAGCTCTGCTGGGAAATAAGCGATTTCGCTGTAGACGCAGTGAATTTGTCCCCTGAAATCAGGCAACGTGCCATCTGGAATTGTACTAATTGCAGTATTATCGAGAATTAGAGTTCCTTGGATTTTCATTCTCGGAAGTCGCGTGATCTCAGAACCTGTAAAGGTGGCTTTCCCCATGACCTCAATCAGTTCGGGAAACCGCTCAACGGTCGAGTGCTTCATTGTGAAGTGTGACAATGACAGATTTTCAGGTAGGGCCTCGATCTTGGCGCTTACCAGGCTCAATGAGTTGCTGATGTCCCATTTTGCCAATGAAGGACAGCCCTTATTGAAGCAGATGCGGAGTTCGTCTCGTGCTCGTAGCCTTTTCGGGTAATTCTTGGTCCCGCTACCTACGCGAAGGCATCCCACATCCAAATCTTCCGGCAGGTCGGTCACTTTTGAACCTTCGATAAATAGCTCGTCGTAATACTTTTTGTTTTCAGGAAGGCTCTCAAGATCGCTTGAAAACGCATTCAAGCTGGAACCGAATTTCACACCATCTGGAATGCGTTTCAGGTTCGAGTCGTACAGATGAATTCGACCCGTGATTTCCATATTTTCCGGAAGGGCCAAGCGACCATGAATATCGAGATCGCCTTCGATACGCGTTCCTTCACCGATTGTCAGCTGGCCGCCTACCCTAGCATATCGCTGAAGAGACCCGACGATACGGCTATCCTCCGGCAGATTAAAAACGCCGTCATGGAAATTCGGTAGATTGAGGATGTTGTTATATTTCGTTAGATTGAGGGTGCTGTTATATTTAAAGCCCTTCGGTAAGGCATCGATTGGGTGCCATTTTCCATAGGCGTCAACGATTTCCCCGATGCTGCAATAATATCGCCAGAGGTCGTCCATATCAATCGAGAGACAAGACAGGCTCAATTTCAGATATTTTGGGAGAGGAGGCTTGTTCTGCTTCCCCTGCAATTCGACAATCCTGTTTCCATCGATATGAGCGGTCGCATGGGCATTGTTGGATCGGTCTCTCAGTGAAAGAAAGAGCGCCCTCGCAGTGAACAGCCGTTGGTCATAGCCTCCATGCCCGATGCAGTGCTGCATCTGCTTGCTTTCGCGATCCAAAGCTTCCGGAGTGAGCAACTTCACGACCGAATACCCGTCGTCGAGCTGAGCGTATAACTGTTCGTGGTCAGCATCGAGTTGGGCGACTTCGATACGCTGGTTCGCCTTTCGCATGGCTTTGTCAGCCTCGACCATCAGTCTGGCAATGTCCCCGCACTTCATCAGCTTCTTGGGTATGCCTTTGTCATCGACTTGCTCCAGCCAGGCGTCGTTGTTGACCACTGCGGCACGAAGCCAGTCTGCGATATGGCTGAGGCGGCCATCAGAATGCGCCTCTGCATAATCCTGCAGCCAGTTCGGGTTCCGCTTATGGTCCTTCGTCAGGATGCGCTCCATTGTGCCGTTGAACAGCTCTATGACACGGTCGTCATCGTTCGGCCGAAGTACGTTAAATTGTTTGAGCGCATCCTGAACTGTGGTCATGTTGGATATTTCCGTTTTCGTTCCTGAATTTCAGAGATTAATGCCGATCTTTTCCGCGAGGTCTTTTCGAAGCTCACCTGCAGTGATTTTGTGTTGCATCCCCATCAAGTCGAAACGAATGATGGGCGTTTCGTCATCGATGTCTGAGTGCAGCTCTCTTAGGAAAACCGACTGCAGATGCAGTGAGTTTACGTTGTATTTCGTTCCTTCTGGAAGCCCCTGCCACGGGGTATTATCGAGAGACAACAGGAAACGGGCAGTGACTTCCTTTGGCATATTTGGCAGATCGCCAATAAGTCCGAATACGTTGGCCGAAACCTTTTCAGGCATCCTGGCGACTTTGGAATTCATAATCCAGAGATCGCCTTCGGTCTCGTAGACCTCAGGGAATGCGTCGATTGTCGACTGGCTGATTTGAAGATTTGAAGTTAGAGGAGCCATATCCATTTCGACCTTAACCAAGCGCACATCGAGCTTCTCGCCAACTTGTTCAATCACACGCGGCCCTTTTGTGACCTTCATGTTCTCGATGATCATATTTTTCCCGATCTCGATCTTTTCGGGGAATGCTGTGATGCCTGCATCATTTATTAAAAGGCTTTCGAAACGAGTCATGTTCGCTGGCAACTTTGCGATTGGCGTCTTAAAAAGTGCTAGGTTCCCGTCAAATTCAATGTCTTCTGGAATAATGGTGATCGGCGTTTGTTTGAGGAACAGCGCACCACCGATCTTGAGGCCTTTGGGCAACTCGTTGATCTCTGCCATAGCCAATGTGAGGCTACGGCCGATGGTGACGTCGTCTTCGATGGCAACATCTTCCGACAGAGCAATATTCAGGTCCCCGGCAAGCTTGATTGTGCTGGCAATCCTGATGTTTGTGGAGTTTTTGATGATCAGATCGCCCTCAACACGGATGTCGATTGGGTGATGTTGCAGGTCAGCATTTTCCACTGTCAGCGATCCGCGAACGTGAAGGCCTTCTGGAAGCTTGACCTTGTCCTTCTGCTTGGCGGCATTCGTAGCTGCTTCGATTTTCAGATCGCCAGCGGTGACGAAGCCTGCAGGCAGATTCCGCCTGTCATGGAAAATGCCGTCATAGCCAAGAACTTTAATCCCGTATTGGCGTTCGTATCTCGAAATGTCGATCTGGTGTTTTGCGAAAAGCGGGCCGAGCATTAGGGCGTAATTTTCGATAGGGAACCTGTTCTGCTTTCCGGAAATCTGCAATGCCTTGAAGGTGCCGCCGTGGCTCTGGCGCTTGGCTTCAACAGTCGCATGGGCTTTGCCGAATGAATCTCTCAGAGACCAGAAACGGTATTCGTCGTCCTCAAGGCGACGGTCATAACCGCCATGTCCGATGCAGTGCTGCATCTGAGCGCTCTCACGGTCGAGAGCTGCAGGCGTGAGAAGCCGGACGACATAGAAGCCGTCATCAAGCGTCATTTCCAGCTGTTCGTCGCCTTCCACGATGCGCACACCCAGAAGCTTCTGATTGGCCTTCAACATGGCCTTGTCAGCTTCCTTGACGATGTCCTTAACCGTCGAGAACTTCATCAGCTTCTTGGGGCGACCCAACTCGTCCTTTCGTCCGATCCAGGCCTCATTGTTGCGGACTGAGGAAAGGAGCCAGTCAAGGATATGCCGAACGTCATCGTCAGAGTGATCACGCAGCGCGACAAAGCTGTCGATCATACCTTCGACGCTCGGATTGAAGTCATCGGAAATGGTCTTTGCAATCACACGGCCAAATGAGAACTGAAAAAGTGCTTTGACGGCCTCAAACTCAGCCTGCGTACCGAAAAAAGATTCCTTCAAGTGGGCATCAACCAACTTTTGAACCATGCAGTCCCTGGTCTTTTCATTCGACATCTGGAGCCTCTAAATGTGCGGCCAAAGACTTGTTTGCGCCGAGGAATTGGCACGGTTCAACGGTTGAATCTTTGGTATATTATTTATTGGTATACATTTTTGCATTTCAATTGGAAAGCAGTATTAAATGAATCGGCATTCTTACGCGTGAGGGTAATTAAACCACAAAAAAAGGCGGCTATTTATAGCCGCCTTTTGATATTTCAATTATCGTTAGCTTCTGCTGCTTACCCGGTCGTCGCATCACAGGACGACTGAAGGATTGCGAGCTTGGCAACGAGATTGAAGATGGATTGGGTCGTCCGCATCCTCTACGGTCTTGCTTGCGCGATCATCATGGAAGGTGTTGGCGGACGTCTAGCAGCCTTCTGGAGAGTCTTTGCGGCTTCCTTTTCGATCTGCGCAACAGTGGTAAATTTCATGAGCTTCCTAGGGCGGCCGAAATCATCGAGGCTCTTCAGCCATGCGGCGTCGTCATGGATAGATTTGGTCAGCCACTCGCTGATCTGGCGGGCCTGATCGTCTGTGCAAAGCATGCGCCAATCTTCTGCGTCCGCAGCAGCTTTCTTGAGCAAGCGGCCGAGCGACAGGTCCAGAAGCCGCAGCTGTGCAGGTGAGGTCGAGAGTTCTTCGAGAAACCAATTAACTTCGTCGTTCGAATACATAATATACGTTTACCTACGTGTGTTGAATTCAGAATGAAGTGCCCTGGTCGCATCATCTATTTAAGGAAATGAGGATTTCCCACAATATAGGCGCGACCAAACATGTCATTTAGGTTATTATGCGCTGAATTTCAAAGGGAAATTTCCCGCCTCCAGAAATATTAAACCCAGGAATTTGCAAGAGATTTGGGACAAGAATATAGGTCGCATAATGGAAGAAGTTCTATGATGATGAATATCAGGTGAAATCACATTTTCGGTGAGACCGTGCTTTGCTCTTCATCCTTTCTTTGCCGTCTCTTTGCCTCTTTGCGTATTTCTCCCAGTGTTTTCTCGCGTTCGAAGACGCTAGTCCGCACTATAAGATTGTCTGGAAGGTGAGCAGGCAGCTCATTCTTGTCGATTTTGGAGTGTGAGATATCCAACAGCTCTCCAATTTTGATGTCATCCGGTAATTTTGTGATGCTCGAATGTTGAAGATCGAGTTCTCCCACTTCCATGCCGCGTGGAAGTTCGACAAGATTTTCACAATACCAGATTCGAAGCATACCTGGAATTTTCGTGCCAGCAGGCAGGCTGGAGAGTTTTTCGCATGACGACAAAATAAGACTAGAGCCGACATTGATATCACCTTCAATTCGTTCAATGTTCGAATTCGATCTTATTTTCAGTGAGGCACGAACGCTCACTGGCCCAAGCGTTTCTGAGTCTGTCTCACACAGATTAAGATGACCGTTCACGACCAGATTCAATGGGATGTGTGCATTTCGAATTTCAGTGAAATCTAAACTTGAATAGGATTCGAAGCCGTCCGGCAATTCATGAATGTTGACGATTTCAGAACCTGCAGACATGACAGCGCCCCAATTCATCAGTGCGGGAGTCATGTCGAAGGATTTGCCATTCTCTGTGACGAAGTAGCGGACAAGGCTTTCCAGATAGTCGCGACGAGGCATCTGGTTTTGCTTGCCCTGTATCTGAGTCACACGACCGTTCTCGATCTCGATTGTCGCATGCGCATTCCCATGCCGATCCCGCATGGACAAGACCATGTAGCCGCTCATGTTAAGCCAGCCATCATAAGCGCCATGGCCGACGCAATGTTGCATCTCAGCGCTTTCACGGTCGAGTGCTGCAGGTGTTTTCAACCGAACTAGGTGAAATCCATCTGATGTCGTCGCATACAGCTCCTCATCACCAACAACGAGTGTGACCTGCCCCTGCTGCTGGATGGCGATTGCCATGGCCTTGTTGGCTTCCTGCGTGATCTGGGCAATGGAAGCGAACTTCATCAGCTTACGTGGACGGTCCTTGGCATCTGTATGCGTCAGCCATGCCTCGTTATTCACCAGGGCGGCTCGAAGCCAGTCTGCAATGTGCGAGACTTCTGCAGGTCGATAGTGCGAAGCCCACTGATCACCTCTGGCAGCGATGTTCTTGAGCACGCGGCCGACCGATAACGTCAGAAGCCGAGCAACCTCATCGTTCCCGTCTGCGTGCTCGATCATAAGGCGAGCGATGGCCTGGAGTTCAGAGGCTGGAATCTGCTTTGCCATGCTTACATCCTCATCCCAAGCGACTGTTCGACTTCCATTGCTTCCTTCTTTTGACGACGCTTTGCAGCCTTCCGGATTTTACCAAGCGTTATGTCTTCTTCAAACGGAGAATACTGGATAACCAGGCTATCGGGTAATGAAGCGGGCAATTCTTCGAGATTTATTTTCGTTCCTTTAGTAATCAGCTTTCTGCCAATTTTAATGTCGTCCGGCAGTTTCGTAATAGATGTTCCATAGAGGTTCAATACTTCTCCAACCTCCAATCCGGCAGGCAATTTTTTGAGTTTTGGGGAATTGGTCAATACTAGTGAGCCTGGAACTTTCAGGTTTTCGGGAAGGGTTGTGAATTCTGGGCAATGATTAACAGTGAGATTCTTGCCTACCTTTATTTTTCCAATTGATTTCAATTTCTGCATACTTTGCAACATCACACTCTCCTCAACATGGACATCGTGTATGCGGGCAATCTCGCTGTCTGTGCAATTTAGAGACCCATTTACATGCAGACCCTTGGGCAAGCGTGCGCCGTTGATGTTTCCAAGGTTAAGATCGGACTTTGATGAGAAATTGTTTGGGAGATTCATCATATCCATGAGTTCATTGTCCTTGGATAAAGCCATCTTGTGATCGCTGAGAGCGCCACTTAAATCCAAATACTTGTCACCGTTTTTAATGGCAAAATAGTCAATAATCTTATCGAGATAGTCTCTCCGAGGGATAGTGTTTTGCTTTCCTTGTATCTGATAAATCGATATAAAGCCGTTTATTTCCAAAGTGACGTGTGGTTTTCCATAAGGATCACGCATAGACAAAATCATAAAACCTTCCTTGGCCAATTCGTTGTCGTAAGCACCCTGCCCCACGCAATGCTGCATGACAGCGCTCTCGCGATCCAAAGCCGCTGGTGTTTTCAATTTCACGAGGTAGTAGCCATCTGACAGATGGTCGAAGAATTCCTCGTCCCCATCGATCAGTTTGACACCGCCAAGCTTCTGATTGGCTTTCAACATAGCCTTGTCAGCTTCCTTGGTGATCTGCTCGACATTGGCGAACTTGAGGAGCTTTTTCGCTCTCCCGAGGTCATCAGTATTCTGGAGCCAGTCCGCATCCGCTTTGACGTCGGCGATGAGCCAGTCAGCGATATGTCTGGCCTGGGCATCGGTGCATAAAGAACGCCAGTTTTCGCCTGCCTTGGCTGAGCGATTGAGAACTCGGCCGAGCGACATCGCCAGCAGTTCGAGAGCGCGCTGGTCGTCCTTGGAGAAAAGCTTCAGGAATTCAATGATTTCGGCTTCGTGCGTGGTCATGCTGATTGTCATTCGTTGCTATTGTCATCAGCATGTCGCAGGCCGTCGCAAAGGTCGAATTCACATGCCTGGATAGTGTTCTGGATCGTCCAAACTGTCGGGCGGGAAATAGCCGACACCATCATATATATCGATATGAAGCTTGCTAGCGGGGTTTCCGAGTGATTTCGGCCAAGCGTTAAGATCGATTTGATTTTGATGGGCGTAAATCTCACCGTCGACTTTCATACCTGTTGGAAATGAGGTGACGCCAGAGCCTCCTATCCACAGGTCGCCGCCAACATGGATAGGGGTTTCAAATTCTAAATCTTTGCACCCTTCTACAAGCAAGCTCATATGTGTTTTTGACAAGTGAATCCTTTTAAGAGCGCAATTTTCAGCTGAAATATCGCCTTCAACGTTCAAGCACGATGGCAGCTCGGTGATATTGGTTTCATCGATTTTCAGATCATCCTTCACGCGGAGGTTCGGTGGAAGAACTGAAATTGGCGCTTTGCTTAGATCCAGAAATCCATTTACAGCCATGTTGGCAGGAAGATTTATCTCCGGTCCAGACCTCGGAGCTTCAACGCTCCCCATGCTAACAAAGCCTTCTGGAAGGTTGTATATTGAGTAAATTTTTCTACTTTTATCCTGAACCACACCAAATTCAGGCGAGATAATATCGATTTCCCAAGAATTCCTTTCAATGAAATCCCAGAGATATTTTGCATATTTTTGCAAAGGAGGTTGGTTTTGCTTACCTTGCAACTGTTCCACTCGCATTTTTTTATCATGGAGTTCGTAATCATAAGACTGACAAACTTCTAGAGTGGCATGGGCTTTTCCATGTTGGTCGCGAAGTGAAAGATAATATCCGACCCCAGCCTCAACCATCCTGTCATATCCGCCGTTACCGATACAATGCTGCATCTCAGCAGATTCCTTATCGAGAGCAGCCGGAGTCATCAGGCGAACGATGTAGAAACCGTCTTCAAGCTCGGCAAAGAGTTCCTCGTCTCCCTCGACAAGGGTGATCCCGCCGAGCTTCTGGTTGGCCTTGTGCATGGCCTTGTCGGCTTCCTTGGTGATCTGTGCGACATCGCCAAACTTCAGCAGCTTCAGGGGCCTGTTTTTCGCATCTACATTAGCGAGCCATGGATCGTTGTTGACGATGGCAGCACGAAGCCAGTCCGCAATGTGGTTGACGGAGCTGCGGTCATAGGCCTCCCGCCAGTTCTGGCCCTTGCGAGCCAAATTCGAGAGCACTCGGCCGACTGAAAGCGTCAAGAGTACCGCCAGCTTCTCGTTGCCTTCTGCATGCTTGAGCATGACGCCTGCGATCTCGTGCTTCTGTGCGTTGAGAGTTGACTTGTCTAACGGTGCCTTCATGTGAATGACCATGTCGAGTTTTGTGAATGATCATGAGGAATGCGTTCGCAAAAATCGAACGAATGCCAGAAGGCCTTTACCGTGGCACTGGTGCGCTGGCCTCTAGGCCCGGAACTTCGATCCCGATATCAGACCACTTTTTAATGACCTCTTCATCATTCTTCGGCTCAGGCATGTTGGCGTAGACGCTTAACGCCTGCGCAAGGGTGATAGGTTCTTCGACCAAGATCCAACGAAATGCATCGGCGTGCTCGCTTTCGAAGTAGCGGCCGACTACCCACTCTGCCTCTTCAGGATTTCCGTCGATGCTCGCATCTTCGTTCACGGTAATCATCCAGTAATGGTCGCCGTCGTCCTTCCTCAGTGCCAGACATCCCCCACCTGTATGGTAGATTTCGAATTCGGCGTCCAAGGCAATCTTGAGGCGTTTTTCCAGCTCTTTCATCGACATCTCATTCTCCATTTTCAAAGTGCTTGAGTTTTTATATTCCTATTTGTTCATGCATTCTACAAAAGAAATCGGGCGGTGATGCTCGCGAAGCAAACCAATTCAGGCCGCCGATTTTATTTCCGTACCGCCACCTTTTCTTTTGCAATGGCGTCCAATTAATCTATAAGGACATCAACAAATGCGCTGGTCGCGTGTTCTGTAAACTCAGGAGTAATTTTATGGCCCATTTTGATCTTCTCGCGTCTGTAAAGCTTCCCGTTTCCGCAGACGGTGATCTCATCGGATGCAGAAGGAACTGTTATCGCAAAGACCGCTTCGATATGGATCGCCTCTGCGCTCGCTGACCTGGCTAACCTTGGCCGAGAGCCAGCAGAAAAGCTGAATGAGGAATACGAAGAGCAGGAAGCTGCCAAGTCCCGGATGTTTTCGAGTTCACTCGGCCGATAATCCGGTAACAAATCAAAAATTGAGGCCGTCAGTGACAGTGTCATGGCGGCCTCAATTTTTATATGGACATCCCTTGGCTGTTTTCGGTGTCCAGCTTTGCACGTGCCTCCTGACGAAGTTGCCCAAGAGATTTCGTGGAGAACGAATACGGCCCACAGAGAACGCGATCCGAGAAACTGTCTGGAAGACTCGTCACATCGAATTTATTAAGATCACAAAGCAAATTGGAAATCTTTGCATCTTCAGACACCGTCTGAACAGACGTCTCTTTGATGTCGAGCGTTTTGCAAGCAAGACCATTTGGGAGCGTTTTGAAGGAATAATCCTTAATCTCAAAAAGACGCGGAACTGATATTCCGTCTTCGAATCGTATGCCGCTCCATCCCTCGACGCGTAGATCGCTCCCTATTTTAATGGAAGCAGGAATTGGTTCCTGGATATCGCAATTCTGAATTTTTAGATATTTTCCGACCTCAAGGTCTGCGGGTATTGCTATAATTTTGAGTTTTTGAAGAAATATCCCGCCGCCGACTTTCAGTCCTCTTGGCAAATTGGTTATGTTATTCGTGTAGCCAATCATAAGATTCCCGCCAACCTTGAGATTGTCTGGAAGCTTGGTGCATTTGCTTGTAACGACGACGAGATTCCCCTCGATGACAATGTCATCAGGTATTGAACTAATGTTGCTTCGCGAGATGTCCAGTTTGCCTTTTATGACTAGGCCTTTTGGAAGTTCGATGTCTTTACTTCCATGATATTCGAAATCAATAATTGTTGAGTTCTCAGGGATATCGAACTTCTTCAGGATGCGACCTTTTTGCGTCACAACATACCCTGCTGAAGAAGCGATATCAGTGAAATATTGTGTATTCTTAAGCAGGTACGGTCCTAGCAATTTCAGATAGCTGTCCAAAGGAAACTTGTTTTGCTTGCCCTGTATCTGGGCGATTTCGTAGTTACGGAAAACCGCAGTCTCTGGAACGCTCAACTCGATTGTTGCATGAGGCTTCCCATACTGGTCCCGAAGCGACAGTATTTTGATGTCACCACTCTCGACATCGTCGTCATAAGCGCCCTGCCCGACGCAATGCTGCATGATTGAGCCTTCTCGATCCAAAGCGGTAGGAGTTAGCAGCTCGACAATGTAATAGCCATCTTCCAACTCGGCGATGAGCTTTTCCTCTCCCTCGGCCAGCCTGACGCCTTGAAGCTTCTGGTTGGCCTTCATCATAGCCTTGTCAGCTTCCTGAGTGATCTGCTCAATGGTCGAGAATTTCATAAGCTTGCGTGGGCGGCCTTTGGCGTCGCAATGCTTGAGCCATAGCTCATCGTTGATGACTGCAGCCTTCAGCCAGTCTCTAATGTGGCTTACATCCGCTGCTTCATATGCGGCCCTCCAGTCCTCGCCTCTTTTAGCGAATTTGGCCAAGACTCGGCCGACCGAAAGCGTCAGAAGTTCGGCAACTCTTTTGTCCCACATGGAAATTTGCATCATGTGGGACGCGATCAGATGCAGGTCTCTTTCGAGTGTGGTTTGATCAAATGCGCGCTGCAAACCATATAGTTATTTGCGGATTCCGTCTTGAGTATTATTTCAAGTAGCAATATATAATCAGACAATGAAGCAACTAACGGCGTACAAATTCAGGATTTATCCTGATGCAGGGCAGGAGCGACTATTTCGTCGCACTGCTGGCTGTTGCCGTTTCATTTATAATCTCTGTCTCGAACAGAGAAAAATGGCCTGGAACCGCTTGAATCCGACTGGCCTGTCAGCTGTAGATCAGAATAAGGAATTGGGCGTTCTGAAAGAGGTTGCTCCATTCCTGAAAGAAGTTCCGCATCATTGTCTTCAGCAGGCCGTTATCGATCTGCAAAAGGCATACGTGAATTTCTTCAAAGGCCGTGCCGCTTATCCCAAGCCGCGCAAGAAATTTGAAAACGAGAGTTTCCGCTTCCCCGATCCGAAGCAGATTTTTGTGCGGGACGATGCTATTTTTCTGCCAAAGGCAAAATGGGTGAAAATGGTCATGCATCGCCCCATTATTGGAACGATCAAGAACGCCACGGTTTCGACCTCCGGCGATCATTGGTATGTGGCGATTCAGGTCGAGCAAGAGGTTGATGAGCCTGTTGTTGGTCCGATGGTCGAACGGTCGATGGACCTCGGGGTCGTCAAGCCAATTTGCATGGACGATGGTGAGGTCTTTGACCTGCCCCGCATGTCCGACAAGGAAAAGAAAAAAGAAGCAACACTGCAACAGCGCATTGCGCGTCGCAAAAAAGGTTCGAAGAACCAGCTCAAGGCCAAACGAGACTATCGTCGTTTCAAGGCCAAAATTGCGCGTCGGCGCAAGGATCAAAAGCATAAAGCTACGACCAAAATCGCAGACAGCTGCAATGTGCTGTATATGGAGCGTTTGAAGGTCAAGAATCTGACCGCTTCCGCTCGCGGAACGGTCGAAGAGCCAGGTAAGAACGTTGCTCAAAAGGCTGGTTCAAACCGCTCAATGCTCGATGTCTCGCCAGGTGAGACAAAGATGTATCTCGAATACAAATTGCGCCGCAGAGGCGGAATTATTGTTTACGTGAATCCGGCCTACACCTCACAGAGATGCTCGGTCTGTGGTCACGTCGACGCATCGAACCGTCCCGAACGGGACGTGTTCTCGTGCGTCTCTTGCGGTCATGCCGCTTGCGCAGATCATAATGCTGCGCGGAACATTCTTGAATTGGGACGTAAAGTCCTGACAACCGAAGGACCTTCGGGGCTGGCCTGTGGATCGAACCGCGTTAGCGGTCGGAAGCAGGAACTCTCAGGCAGGAGCAAAGCGGCTATCGCCGCCTAGCAGAGGCCGAGAAGCCTGGTCCTTTAGGGCCGGGAGAAGTCACTTTCCATTTGGTCCGCCACCAAATTAAGGTTTAAGGACCTCGTTGGCATCGCAGGAGTAACCATTTACAGTCCAGCCGTACTTGTTGGATAGCCAATCAGAAACGTTGTCCAGATCGTCAATCCCGTCGTTTTCCAGATTGATAGACAGCTCTGTTGGGAGTTCTAATTCGTCGGGATCGACTCCATCGGTGTCCCATTCGATATTTGTCAGCAGGTAATTCATCAGGTAACTCCTATTTATTTGATCAGATTTACGCATCAAAAGTTGCCTTGCTTTAATGCAATTAACAATAAGCTCGTTCCTGATTTTTGTGGCAAATTCAGAGTTAAAATCTGTCGAATTTTTCTTGTAATTATACCTCTGGTTTGATATGGAATTGGCTCTAGAAAGGCGAACCTATGCACCCTCTTCAGTTTGTTAATTCCAATCTCGACGCCGAACTCATGTTTATCGTAACTGAGGGCGTGAGGAATTTCGTCGAGACTTCATCAAAGGATTCCAAGGGGGCAACCCGTGGTCAGTGTAGCGATCTGACTGCCAAGCTCGTTTTCGAGACAATCTGCGAGCGTCATCCTGAATGTGCAGACAAGTTCTCGGAATACGAGATCCAGAAGGTGGCGAATGACATCTTCCAGGCTATCGAGACCAAGGACATCGGGTATCTCGCCCTCTATCCTCAGATCGCCGAGCGGTTGCTCCATTACATGTCGGTTCGCCTGATGGGTGTCCGTGCGGCCTATGTAGATCCCAGGGCTGAGACGCATCACGACAGCTACTGGCCTTTTGGTCAGGAAGGCGGCTTCTGCAATCCGATGAAGCTGAAGATGTTGGCAGAGGATGGCTACTAAGCCTATCTGCGGCTAAAGGCGCAGGCCGTCAGCGAAAACGCGGGGAAGCCATAGTCGTCCGAGCTTTGTGTTCAGCTGTGTATATCGGGATTTTCGCGAGTTCTGCTTCAGGCAACTTAGATAGCAAGACGGCTACTTGATCAGGCTCAGCAGGTTCTGGATCGTCGTCAAGCCCGTCGTCTCCTTGTGCGGTTTGAATCCGCCCAGACCATGTCTCGTCTTCATGATTGTAAGTCAGCCACGCATTGGCTTTGAAGTCAGTCGCTCGGAATTCAAACTCGGACCAAGAATGCTCGTCATCTGGTATTTCAGTCTCCGCGATGAACAAAATGGTGTCTGGGTTTAGAAAGAGTGTTTCTAGTCTGACATATTCCATGGGCTTACCTCGTGCTTCATGATTCTGAGCGTCACGCACGATTGTGAAAGGAACAAGTCTATCTCAGTTCAGATTCGTAGAAACGAGTCCCTTCACAAGGACGTATGGACAGATTGATCCACAGATCTGCGGCGACGCGCCGAGCGCCGTAGCTGTTGAAATGGGATTTCATATACTCTTGAAGCCGCTTTACTCGGCGCAGCTCTGAGTAGACTGCAATACGGAAGCGTGTTAGCTGGCTACCGCTCGGATATGAGTAGATTGCAGTTAGGGGGGTGTATGACTTTATGTATGGTATGGCGAACTAACGATAATGTCTGTTTCGCTTCGGATTCGCGGTTGTCCTTTAATTCCATTACCTGTGACGCTGGTATTAAAATCTGCAAAGTGCCCTTCACCATTTACGGGCCAAGTGCCGCTAATGGTAGCGCCCCTGTTCTCGCCTCTGGCGACTTGGGCATGGGGTTCGCGGGTTCTTCCGTTGTTGCGCTTATGATGAAAGAGGCCCTTGCCGAGATAGTCTCAAACCTCCAGGCAGTTCCTATATTCCACGATTTCGGGATGGATGGAATTGCGAATGTGATGTTCCGTGGCTTCAAGGTTATTGCGAAGAGCATCAGCACAGCCCTGTTTGAAAAGGCTGCAACCTGCGTTGTCTTTGCAGGTTATTGCGAAGTGGAACAGCGCATACGAGCGTTTCGCATGCAGCTCGATAAGCAAAATAATGCTTCAATAGTCGAGGTGCTGCACGCTGTGGGTGACGTGGAGGTATTTGGCAGTGGCGAAAAGGCCGCCCGAGTGATACTGCCATCAAATCCCAGCCAAAAAGACTTCGTCAACGTTCTTCAGCAAGTCATCGATGATCCGAACGTCCACGACGTCGGCGGAAACATCCAATATGGAGGATTTAAGGGACGAAGATTTCAGCCAGTAGGGGTGGCGGTCTTAGGTGATTCACCGAATGGCGTTCATTATTGGAGAGGGCCGTTGGACCTGAACGGACCAGACTTTGATCATGCCAATGGGCTAGTCCTTGGCTTCCCTTGTTTAGACCTGATCACAAAACCGATCTGATCTGCACGACTTTGCGCTTGGGTGTGTCCAGAAATTGAAAGGGCCACCCGAGCGCCTTAGCTGTCGAAGTGGCCCGCCTGCCCTAGGCTGGCAGTCTGGCTAGTTCGTCAAGAATCCCATTCACCTCGTCAGGCGTCTGGTAGTTCAGAATGATTGAGTCCCTGCCGGGGATTGAGAACGAAATCTCGTAAGTGGGAACTCGCTCATCGGCTTTGGCGAACATTACGTTGCCGAACCCGAAGCCTGATTTCTCTGTCTGGGGGACGCCCGTGATGATGCTTGCTGTCGCTCCATTGGGGAACTTGACCACGGCATGCTTGGTGGTCTTCAGGGCCTTGGTCCAGGAATCCATGGACTCCTGTGTGCTGGGAGGCATGGTCTTCAGGGCATCTTCGAGGATCTCAGCACCGTAGGCCATCTCGTGCTTGTGAAAGACGAGATCGTTCACGGTCATACCGAGTTTGCCTTCTTGAGGAACGATCTGCGGAACACTTTCCATCATACACCTGATAATGCCACGGGACTAAAAATCCCACTCAGAACATCGTCGGTACCGAATCCCATCAGCCTCGTCAAATAGGTCATTTTTAGGTCTGCAAGCCCACGATGAACTGGGAGGCAACTCTTTCTGTCGCCAGCTACCTTCGCATGTTTGACGATGACGTTCCAGACCTTACGGCCGCGTGTGCACCAGACGCTAGGAGTCCATCCGATGGTGTGCAGCCAACATCGACACTTGCAGCCGATGCCCCCTCAGCGACCCTCGGCAAGTCGAGTGCACCTGTAATACCCGCATGCCCAATCATGAATTGAAATTATTTCAGAATTTCAGGGCAGCTTCCAATTTTGCTATTTCAGTCCTTACATTCTCACGATATTCGTCAGCAGACATTTGGGTCTCGAATTCACCCCCGTCAGTTAGTGTGACGGTCTCAACCTGCCAGTTTTCAGGCAATTCCATGGGTGGATTGTTATTGAGCACCAATGTTTTACAACGCACGTCACAATCAGTAGGCAATTCTCTCAGATTTGGGGTATCGCGCAGGTCAAGCTCGCCCTGAACATTTACCATTTTCGGAAGCGTGGAAATATCTGATCCCGCGAATGACAAGCCTCCGTTTTCGCAGGTGATGCTATCGGGAAGCTTTCCGATCTTGGTGTTCGTGAATTCGACGATGTCGTATAGCGGACCACTGAAAACAAGATCCCCTCTCATTTCACCAATAGTGCTGCCTTCAAAACCCGTTGAATTCGGCATTTTCCAATTCCCATTGATCAGGGAAATGTTGGAATTGAGAATATAAAGCTGATATTCGACTTCTAGACTTTCGGGACACGCAGTGAGATTGAGTGCGGTTCCCACCAGAACACCTATCTTTAATCCCTCCGGTATTTTGGAAACTGCCGTCTTCATAATATGAAGCTCGTTGTATTCCCTGATATGCTCGGGCAAGGCTTTCAATTTCGATTCTTCAGCATGAAGCCCTGCGAAAGTGACCCCGTCTGGAATGGTTTCGATGTCCGTCAAAGCTATGTCGAGTATGCCCCCGACCATCATTTTTTCAGGCAGCTTTGAAATTGTGGTTCCATTCAGTTTGCAGTTTCTCCCGATTTTGCAGTTTTCGCCGATCTCCTTCAGCATGGACAGGCTGCCATAAAGCGTCCCCGCCACAATGGTGTTGTCTGAAATTGTCTCTGGCCAAGGCCAAGATAGGCGAAGGTCTCCTCTAACCTTCAGGCCTTTGGGTAAAAAGGTTTGAAGATACTGGTTTTCGTTTCTGTTGGCGTACATATCGCCGTTAACGACCATATTTTCCGGGATTCTTCCGTCTCCCAGATTTCTGGTTTGGAAATCTCCCTTAGTTTTGAAGCCGTCTGGCAGTTCTTCGGGATGATAAATTTCGTCCTCGTCTGAGATAATGACGCCCACTGGTGGAAGTCCGGGAAAACTGACGTTGTTAGCCTTGAACCATGGACGCAGAAGGCTGAGGTATTTGCCTAGCGGGATGTCGTTTTGCTTTCCGTTGAGCTGGTATATGTGCATGTTTGATCCGTAATCAGAGATTTCCATGGTGACATGGGGTTTCCCGAAAGGATCTCGCAGTGACAGGTAGAGTAGCTGGCTGTTGTTCAGATTTGCATCATACGAACCGTGCCCGATGCAGTGCTGCATCACCTGGCTCTCGCGGTCGAGCGCTGCGGGCGTGAGCATCCGAACAAGCGTGTAGCCGTCTTCCAGCTCTGCAATGACGACTTCCTCGCCCTCAACCAGAGAAACCTTGCCTGCGCGCTGGTTGGCTTTCTCCATGGCCTTATCAGCTTCCTTGACGATCTGAGCCACGCTTCCGAACTTCAGAAGTTTGCGCGGGCGGCCTTTCTCGTCGACGACGGATAGCCATTCCGCTCCGCTCAGAACCTCGGCCTTTAGCCAGTCGTAGATGTGGCGAATTTGCGAACCCGTCGCGAGGGTCCTGAAGTCTTCTCCGCGCTTTGCGGCGTTGAAAAGAACTCGGCCGAGCGACACGACAAGAAGCGGGTCTACCTGCTCATCCTGTGGGGCATGCGCGTGCAGCAGGCGAAGGACAGCTTTCTTCAGATTGTCGAGATGCTCGGTCATTACGATGTCCAAAAAGTGATTAAAGCGATATCGTATCTGCTGGTCTCGCAAGTGTCGCCGAAAGCGGAAGTTTCTCGGCTTGGTAATGTCCAGATGATGGCCGGATAATATCCGCTAGACCGTCTGCTATTCTGCTGCGACTGCCTTGTAATTTGTCCGCCACCGGTCTACTTCAATGAAACATTGGCATCTACACAATCGCCATTGAGGGCGATCAGGCAATTGAAACCTAACCTCCCATACCTGAATGCAGGCCATCTACGTTCCGATCTCGCTCACCTGAAGATAGGCAGTCATTTCACGAATGGCGGTGGCGAATGGATTGTGACTGACATCGGCACTCGCACCTTATCGGCCATCAAATTGGAGCCAAAAATGGAAAGCGACCCGAGCTGGTTGGCTGGGCCGCCTTACGCGGTTGCAGAGATTGTGTTTGACGAAGACGACATCCTCTCCATTGAAACACCAGGCGATTAGTCCTTCGGCCACTCCTGAGGAGCGATGGCAATGATTTCGGCCGCGATCAGCATGTCCTTGAGCCAGTCTTCGCCCTGATCATCATCGTCTTCGCAGAGAAGAGTCTCGCCATCGCTCTCGCGCTTGAGAACGATACCAGTCTCCTCCACGTCCTCGTAAAGCTGCATGAGGGCAGAATCGATGTTGTGGAAACCAGCACCGTTGCCGCCAACGGTAATTTCCTTGATGAGACGATAATCCCAGACGCCGAAGGTCATGCGGATCGTCTTGGTGGACATGTTTCCCGAACAATTCATGTTCGGATCGAAATTGATAACTGTGGTTTCGGCCGTCATTTAAATGCTTCCATTTGTTGAACATTAAAATGTTGACGAATTAAATATCAATGAGCAAGCCGAAAATCAGATAATTGCAATCCCTATAGATCACTGATCAGATTCTTCGTCTTCTTCGGCATCCTGCGTATGGTCGTCGAGGAACGGCTTCTCCAACTTGGCTCTCAAGGTATTTGACAGGTTCCACTCAGCTTCGACACGGGCTTCTTCCGAGGTGTCTTGCGCCCTCCTGGCAACCTGAAGCCTTGTTGCGTATTCCGTTGGATTTGCGGGAGCGGCCAGTCCACGGAGCAATAAGAGCGTCTCCTCGTCAAACGAATGGTTCCCAGGTTTCCAATCGCCCAACTGGATGGCCATATTCGCGACGGACTGGCTTGCCTTCTCATAGAATGCTCGTTCCTCATCAGATGAACTGGCCGCGAGGTTTGCAGAAATTTTCGATTTCGCCGCATCATTCTGGGTTTTCAGAAATTCGATGTCAGCGGACGTTAGTTCAATGGAACCATATGCCATATTCACTTCCCCTTCGCGTGTTCGCATACGGATAACCGACAACAGTTTCAAGCAAAATATACTGTCATTACTGACTTCTTGCTTATATTTTTGATTTAGAATGCTTCTCTCCGAGAGGAGTATCCATCTCTCGCTGCGGTAGACATAAATCTCCGAGATTTGGTCGATTTGGTGCTTATCGATTGACCCTTGCGTGACAACCTCCGACCTTCATATGCGGAAACTCGCATTATCGGCCACCAAGGACGCATCATGACGGAAACAATTGAACCAGTGATCGGCTATCACGGCTCGTACAAGGAGGTCTCTGCGTTTTCACCGCTGCGCTATGAGGGTGTCGGCGGCATCTATTTCACGCCAGACATCGACGATGCTTGGTGTTATGCGGACGCTGGCTGCATCGAAGAAGGCGATGTCCAGACCGTTATGACCGCTAATCTCACGATCCGAAATCCTATACGCCTGTTTGGGATCGAGTCTCAGGTTCTGTCTGTCGACAGGATCGCTGAACTCAAGGCACAAGGTTATGATGCCGTTTACGGCATTTCAGGCGACGATGGTGCTATCTACGAGATCGCCGTATTCGATCCCGAGCAGATCGAGATAGTGGCCGTCGAGAAGCGACTAGAGCCGGAAGCCGCTGCTTTAAGACTGTGAGGTCGTATGAGGCTCCTGGCGCACAAAAGTCCAATAGCTCATGTTGCCTTGAACGAAATAGAGAAGCTTGCCAGTCTCGCCCACGGCGTAGCGATTGAAGGAAGGCTGGTTGACGTGCTCTACCTCGGTGATCTTGTCTCCGTAGCGAACGACGGCAAATGGGCCATTGAGATCGACTACTCGGCAGTTCTCACGAATGAGCAAAGGTTCGGTCATGGTCACTTCCTCCAGACGGTCTATCTATGACAGTTTTGGTCAGTAGGCAACCAGGTTGAATGATTGAATGTCGATTCCGGACAGTGCGAATAAACTTTTGTCTTGGAGCACTCTTATGCTGCTTCCAAGCTGTTTTTTTAAAATCGGTGCCGTCCATTCATTTTTGCGATTTCCTCTATAAATAATAAACCGTTTTGGCCGATAGAATAATTTGATAGTATTGAGATTAGGGGGAGTCATGAAGAGAATTTATTACGCCTTTATCATCATCGGATCAATAGCATTAGCTATATTGTGGCGACTGTCAGGGGAGGTTCCACAAGTGGAAGGAGATGTTCTCAGTTACAAAGGCCTAGTCTACAGCTTAACGCGATGCGATATAGAACGGTATTGTGATTTCAAGAATCCCAAAACTTCTGAACGTCTCATACATCTTGTTAAGAATGGACTGGTGGCAGAGCTGAAGGAAATCCCGCCTGAGGGCATAATTATTCAACCAAAACTTAAAAGCGAGCAATTCGTTGAAGCGATTTGTCTGGCTAGCAAGAATAGGTGTTACGACCTGTTAACGGTGTACCATTTCGGAAACTCGACTATTTTTGTGTTTGGAGAGATGCGAAGAACACACTCGGGACCGATCTCCTTAAAAGATGCCAATACATACGACGAGGCATACTATCTAATCGATAACACCGAAAAACCGATAAAGTCAGTCCTTGAGCTGACCAGGAATGGCGCTGATCATCGATCAGTAGCAAGTGAGGAACGTCAATCCATCGCTAAAACGATGTCTAAAAATCATAGGGGGAATCATGACAAATATAACGACAGTTCAAAAATCCAGCAATCACTTCATTAGCGCAATTGCTGGAACACAAAAATTCAATGGAGTGTTTACATGGACGTTTGCTGCTGATCAGTGGCAAACCAACAATATTCAATTGGGTAGCATTGTAACAAGCGATATCCTTTTTGCTATGAACTCCCTCCGTAATAACGGTATTTCGCCACTCATATATGAAGACCTTCTAGCATAGCTTACGCTTCAATCCAATCTTCATTTAGTTATGCTTACAGAACAATATCATCTTACGCGAATATAACTTTCCAATACACGACTCCAGACAACAATCCCTACCAATATGTTGCTGGAACTAAAAATATGAATGGTGCTGACGGATTTGGAACGTACCTTAACACTCAGTTTGACAACTCCATTATTGCCGTCGATTTAACGGCCAATTCGAAAATTTTTTCAGGCTACGTCAGCGATGGAGCTGGATATGCCGACTATCTCGCGATTCATGAGATCTTGCACACTGTCGGGTTGTACCACCCACATGATCAGGATGGCGGTACTGATATGTTCTTCGGTGTTTTTGATAACGCTAAGTATACGGCATTGTCATATGAACATTCAACGAACAATGACTATGGTCACGTAATTACTCCTATGGCTTTTGATATAGCTGCGCTTCATCATTTGTATGGAGCGAAGGCCAAAGCACAAACTGATACAAAATATTCGATTATCGATGCTGGGGACACTCTGAATGACGGCCACGTTAATGGCCATGTCCAGATTGGCAGAGCGTATTATAGTATTTGGGACACAGGTGGGATCGACGAAATAGAATACCAAGGCGATCAACGCGCAATCATAAATCTGAATGAAGCAACGCTGATGAACCAACATGGCCAAAGTATGATTGATGTCAAAGATATCATCATGGGATCCAAATTTTGGGTAGGTTTGCCTGATGGCATAAAAGAACAGTTTACGATTTCTTCATCTGCGGCAGGAGGCTACTTGTCGACTTTGTTTAGCTCAAGTGGTGTCCGTGCTGGTGGCTTCACGATTGCAAATTCAGGTGTCGCAGGTAGCGGTTTTAATACAGGAATAGAACGAGCGGCTGGCGGCTGGAACGATGACATAATAATTGGCAATCATCTCAACAACAAAATACTTGGTAATGCAGGAAACGATTTCATTTTTGGTGGACAAGGTGACGACGAATTGCATGGCGGATCAGGCGACGATTTTATCCATGGAGGTGTCGGCAACGATAGCATTTGGGGTGGACTAGGTAATGATACAATATGGACTGGAACTGATGGGGCAAAATGGGTCGGAGGAGGTGATGGTGATGATATTATCATAGCAGAAGGTGATTGGAATTATGTGGATGCTGGAAACGGCAATGACATTATTGTCATAAGGGGCAGCGGTGAATACCTTGGATGGGGTGGTAATGATTCATTTGATTTAACAAATGTTGCAAGTGACGCATATGGCTACATTAACGGGGAGTTCAACGTTAATTATTTGTATGCAAATAGCTTAAGTGACATGTTTGTGGACTTTTATGCCAACGAATTTACTATTTCTTGCAACGATTTTATCATTGAAAACATATTCGTTTATAATTTTGGCAAAAGTTATGACGTTAATGGCGGAGCCTGGGTTTCAAACGGGACTAGTTCAACGTACACAGGACGTGGTGCCATTTATGATCTAGCATTTGGCGGCCAGATTGAAAGTTCTGGCATAGGCCACCTGAATCAACAATGGGCCAATATCCAGTGGGCTTCAATCAACGAAGGTGCGTACAGTAACAACACAATAGCCTTTGCTGCAGAGATTATTAGCCCTTATCCAAATAGTCTATTCTGGCCTGTTGATGTTAAAATAACCGTGGGAAGTCAAGAATATGACGGGTTCGGAGCGCGATCTGGTGACCTATCGCAAGTCTACTTTGGTTTTGCAGATGGAGTGGAGATTGATGTCGACGGCGACACTTTATTTACCGGGACTGCACAATTTGCTATTATGGACGCGCAAGGCTCCATAACAGGGTACGAAACAAAAACATTCTCCGGTGTCATAATGGATACAGAACCTTATTCTTACGAGGACGAGTATGCTACTGCATTTACTCAGGATTATGATTTTCGTGACAGGGGTGTTAATGTAGAGGACTATTGGCTTAGCTGAGATTTTATGTAGCACTTTGCGGATTGATTGTTGCATTCAAAGCAATACATGTCCTAGCGTCGCAACTGTCCAAGTTGAACGTGCTACACTAGAGGTGTATTGTGTCCATTAATCGAAAAATCGATGTCAAATATGGAAGTATGGGAATTCCCGTTGGTGAACTGATTTTCGAGATCGGTGCTGGCAGAAAACAGTCGTCGCGTTTTTCCTATGTCGACAGCTGGATTGCTCGTTCGGATGCCTTTGCCCTCGCGCCTTCGATGCCTCTCGATGGCGGCCCGTTCTTCTATACAGGCGACAAGACCGCCCTCCCCGCTCCCATGGCCGATGCAGCACCGGACTCATGGGGCCGTAAGGTTTTGAAGGCTCATCTCCGCTGTCGCGAGCAGAATGAGCACCTGTTCGTCACTGAACTCGACTACCTGGTCGAACCCGTCGATCAGCTCCGGCTGGGCGCGCTGCGGTTCTTCGACACCGAAACAGCCCTGCCGCTGTCTAGGGGCACGCTCACAGCCGTTCCTCATGTCAAAGACGCTGGTCGCTTCATCAAGGCCGCATACGCATTCCAGAGAGATTCAGAGGTCTTCAAGGGCAATTCCGATCTCAGCTGCCTGGCGCACCTGTTAGGCTCGCTTGGAGGCGCGAGGCCAAAGATGAACGTCGTTGGCGACGACGGCTCTCTGTGGATCGCCAAGCTGCCACGGCCGGATGACGACTACGACGTAGCCAAAGTCGAAGCCAACACTCTACGACTGGCGGCTCTTGTCGGGATTACGGCATCTGAAGCTCGCACTGTCAGGATCGATGCTCCTCACTCAGTTCTCCTTGTGAAGAGGTTTGACCGCGTTGGTGACGAGAGAGTGCCTTTCATCAGTGCGCAGACGTTCATGGGGCTGTCTGGAGCCGAGGCTGGCAACTATGTCGACCTCGCCATGCAGATCGAACAATACGGCGCTCAGCCACGTCAGGACATCGAGGAGCTGTATCGCAGGCTGATGTTCTCAGTGCTGGTCTCGAACTTTGACGATCATCTCCGCAACCACGGCTTCCTGCTGGGCGCTGGTGGCAAATGGCGGCTCTCGCCTGCATTCGACATCAATCCGTCACCAGGCGAAGGCCAGACGTTGAAGACGGCGATCTCGGATATCCATGGAAATGAGTCGTCGATTGAAGCGGTGATCGATGCCGCGCCCTATTTTGGGATTGATGTCAATGTGGCTGTGACGATGGCGAAGGAAATGCAGAATATTATGCGAGCATGATAAAAATACATACAGCATAATGGGGTGAACTATTTATATGGTTTTTAAAAATCTCATTACGCCGAACGTTTCTTTAGATCATAATGGACAAATGGATGAATGGGGATCTGTCAATGAGTCAAGACCGCGTAGCTGTAATTATGTTCAGTTCCATTATATGGTTTGCATGGACATGGCCTCTTTACATCAGTATTTTTCCGCTCGCTACGCTCATTGCTTTTACTAAATCGTCTAGGCCAACTGTGAAGTGTGTCGCAAAGGTAATATTTTACGTTCTGGCTGTCCCAGTCGTCATAATTGTGTCTGCAATCACATTCCTGATTGTCAGCGGCTCATTTCATTAATCGCAAGAGGAAGGGGTAAGGGGATGGGCATCAAAGGACCTGATATTATCGAATTAGTGTTCTTTTTAAGCTTTATTTGGTCTTATTTCACGTTCCCCATATATGCAGTTATTGTCTTGTGTCTATTAACCGCCTTCTTTTTTGATGCCGACACAAAACGTCGGAAAAAAGTCTATACCACCATTTTATTCGTGATCTCAATACCTTACATAATGGCCGCACTGGCGATAGATAATTTTTTCGGTCATAAAATATCGGCTCTTTGGCTTCCAGCATTAGCGACATTTGTGTTAGGTGTATATCTGCTCAAAAGCGTTAAAAATACTGCTGGGAAGCTACTGGGAAGTTGTATAATGCTGACCGCAAGCACTCCTTTTTTGTTGATGAGCGCCGCAAATATAGCAGTTAAAGACTATTATTTAGAGCGCGAGAAGGCTATCGAGAAGGCCCAATCACGCTGTCTCCCATATGGGAGTTCATACTCACCATCAACGCTAGTCCTGCGAATAGAACGTGCTGCCCCAGGCACGCCTCAAGCTTTTAATAAAGACTTCGTTCGCGAAGCTATAAAAAGCGGTTCTTATGAAGAATACGTATATGAGCTAGGTGATCCAGAAGGCAACTTATATTACTTGGCGCATGATAAATTAGAAAGGAAGCCTATAGACAACCCCTTGCGCAACTCACCCTTGACTAGCGTCAATAACGCGTTGGTCGTGAGTTTTTCGGACAATGCTCCCCTCTTGCAAGCTCTGCCTAAAAGGGATCTGGGAAGACGGAATTCCAATACAATCCAGATCGAATATTTAGATTCAAACGGCAAGCGATCAACTCTGTTTTTTGAAGAACCTAGATATAAGCTGAAAACGTCTCCATATCTAGGTGACGGCCCATATTGGATTCACGTAAATGAAGTCATTGATGGGCCGAAAAAAGAATACAATTCATATTCTTCATTTGCCGACGCACTGAGAACGCTGAGTAGATGCCCAAGCAGGAGCGGCAAGGGTGATCGGTTGAGGCGAAACGACCTCTAGCAGAGAGACTTGTCCTTACCTCTTGCCAAACCCAGGCAAGCCGTCAAACTGGCAGTTGTCATGGATTTCGCGCTGACTGACGTTGGCAATCGACCGTTGGCGCTCTTCGCTTTCCCGCCTGTCCTGTTTGGAAGGCTTGTGGAAGCGGCGCGCACTATCGTAGTCCTGAGAGTCGCGAGGAAAGTTTTTCTGAGCGAATTTCCAAGCTGCGTCGTCGCCTTTGGCCTCTCTCACATCAAGATAGTCGCGCCAATTTGCCATTGTTATAAATCCTCGTCTGTTTCCTGCCATAAGCATACGCACTGGGAATGCAATCCAGAAGACGCTCGCGACCGAACGCTTACATCGTCGGGGCTGATGTCTCAGTAAAACCGATCTGTCGCTCTACGATGTCGACCAAGTCGATAGCACGGCCCATGCCTTCCGTGACGAACGTGTCGTTTGCGTTGATGTCGGATACCGCTCCAAGATATCGATCATACTCGGCTTTGATGGCCAGTCGCGCCTCCTCAAAGGCTTCAAGATCGTTCGCATTAATAGCGGGAGTTAGCTTGTCGAGCACCTTCTGGATGCCATTTGCGTAATTTTCGGAGTATCTTCTTACGCCTTGCTCTCCCTCTCCCTCTATCAAATAGAGCGCAGGAGCTGATGCTGGATCGGACGTGTATCCACGGCTAGTCTCAATATTTTTCGTCAGTAAGTCCTTTAAGGTTTGAAATCCAGGATTCATGTTCCACCTTCGATTCGGATTGTTACTTCAAGCCTAAGCGGCTTGGTCGCAACGGGCAATCAGGCCGGAGGTCTATTTGCTTTGAACGTTCACTTAAGAAGCTCGGCGTATGCCCGATGCAGACATTGCTTGGCGGTCGTTCCCTTGCCAGTCCGAGCACCATTCCAGAATGCATGGCGCGAACGATAAATCTGGAAGCGATAGCTGTTTGGACCCATCTTGTGGATGATGATACGGTCGCGACTTTCGCGGTCGTTCAATTCCTTGCGACGCTTGCGATAATTATTTTCGCCCATGTTAATCAGAATGAAGCGACGTGGGTCCTGATAAGACATGTTGGATTTGACGTAATAGAGGGTAGATGTTGCCATGCGCAGCTCTCCGTTCTGGGTTTGTGGCTAAATTGGCGATAAAGAAAGAAGGGAGGGCACTCAATGAGGTGCCCTTGTTCATTACTCGATGAGCTTTCCATACAGGCGAACTTCTGGCGGTGTCGCTTCAGCGATCTCGCCGATCCGGATTGGAGCACCGTCGACTCCCTTGGTTTTCTTCTTGAGAAGCTTCCAGTATTCGCTTTCGTAGTCCATGTGGTTGATCACGGAGTCAAAAGCGCCGTCTGCGACTACGACCTTCATAGGCTTGTCTTCGTCACCGTCAGCCTTGCCCTGCTTTTCAATCTCGGCCGCTTCTTCGATAACATCCTTACCGTCTCTCTCAAGGCTTTCGTGCAAAGCTTTGGAAATTTCTTTGACCTCCTCATGGGTCTGTTTGGCGTACTGCGGAGTATCAAAAAAGAGGCCACTGACGAAAATTGCTTTCATCATTTCGGAGAAACAGAATGAGGTCTCTCCCACAATGAAGTTTGCATATTCTTCACTTTCGACACCCAAGATCGATTTTTTGAACAGTGATTTGTTCTTTCCTAAATGAGCGGCCAGTGTCTGCTTGCCAATGAGCACGACGGGAATATTTTTTACTTCATGAATGTCGCCGCTAATGCTGTAGCGCTCATTCTGTCCGTTGACAAAGCCGGAGGCATCACACCCATGTTCAATATTGAACTCCTTCGTAGGGATGCGCTTCCGGTTGAAGTAGGCCATCAGGTCTTCAACATCTTTCATTGGGGTGTGCTCATAGGCACGATGCACACTGGTGCTGCGATAGATTCCAATCCATTCAATATCCCAACTCGAAATGCTGGACGGCTTTCGAGTCTCATCGATGTAAGCTCCAACATTTCTGCCAAGATAGGCTGTCAGCAAATCCTTCCACGGCTCGATAGCGAAGAAGATGTTGGCGAGCGTAGTCCCCTCTTCGATGGCAACGTTGTGATGGAAATATCTCAGCAGGAAATACGGGTCCTTCTCGCCATTCTCGATTACCTCCTGAAGCATAGTCATCGGGTATGCAGTCATCTCGTCGAAATCCGAACGAAAGCGAAGGACCGAATCCGAGCAAAAAATTAATGTTCCGTCCATCAGAAATACCCTTTCCACAATTTGCGTTTCCTTTAGCAGAATTATTTCCGTCAATAAATAGAAAAATTTGTTTACACTTAAATAGGCAGACGGTGAACCTATGGCGGTGGAGTAAGAGACCGACAATGTTACGACATTGCCGTGCTATCTGGGTCAATGTAGACAACTCGTAACAATCTTCAGCAATTCAATTTCTATGGGCAGCAGATTTTTTATGGATTAATTGAATTAACCGTGTATACGATGCTGAAAATTAAGGGTGAAAATATGTCCAAATCATCAGACATTAATATTCAAATTGCTCTCGACGACATTACACACAAATTCACTCCTGAGCGTTTTTCCATTTCTCGTCTTCCGCTCAAGGTCGGTCGTCTCGATAGTCATCGTTTCGGAACCGCGCTGCCATCTTGCCTGGACATGCTGATTTACGTTCCAGGCGGCGAAATCTCTCTACCTGAGGTCTACAAGTACGATCCTGCGATCATGGACGTGATCAATCAGGCCGTCGCTCATGAGGATCAACTGATGCCCTCATGGCGCGACACCCACTACATCTACATCACCGTAGATCAGCGGATGATCACGGCAGGGCGCACGCACCGCAATGGCGGCTGGCACTTCGATGGCATGCAGGGCATTCGATACCCTGAGAAGCTCGAAGTTTGTCATCAGTACGTGGTCAGCGACAACAATCCGACCGAATTCAGCAATGTCGTGGTCGATGCCACGCAGCTGGACGAGGCCAAGGACAATTGGTTCGTGGAACTCGGCAAGCAGGTCCCAGACGACACCGAACTGTTTGTGCCTGAAACCTACGATATCATGATGATGACGGCCTACCAGCTCCACCGCTCTCCGGTTGCCAAGCCTGAGCATGAAGGTCAGCGCACGTTTATCCGCATGGACTTCACGAAGAAGAAGTTCGACCGCATCGGCAACACGATCAATCCTACCTTGCCTGCGCCTTTCGAGTTCTATCCACGGCCGCTGCCATTCGAGATCAGTCCCGAGGCTAAGCAGTCAGATTGGAAGGGTGCTTCGCAGTTCAAAAGCTAAAGCGCGATCTAGTCCGATGGAGGGTTGATGACATCTGGATCGATCCTGACGCCGATGATGCTTGCGTGGCGGAGGCTTTCTTCACCTCTGAGATGCCTGACTGAAGCAATGATGCCCGGGTTAAGCCAGTTTGCCGTTCCGTCCTTGGGATGCCTGGACGGTGGCTCTGTCGTCTGAAGAATCTCGACCAGCTCCCTGAACAGCTTTCGCTCAGTGCTTTTCAGATTAACGAAGGCGACGCCTGCATATTCTCCAGTTGCACGAGATTGCAAAATCGCAACATATTCACCTGTTCTCGTGGTCTTTGTTCCAATCACATTGTAATCATCGATCATGTAGCATTTGGTCTTCACCCACAATTTTGATGGGCCACTTCGATAGGCTCCGTTTACCTGCTTGGAGACCATGCCTTCAACGCCAAGCTTCTCACAGGCTTCGAAGAATTTCTGTCCGCTGGCATGTACATGCTCGCTATAGCGAATAGAGGCTGCATGTCCGCTGATGAGGTCGTGCAGCCTGTCTTTGCGATCAAGGAGCGGGGCCGCCTTCATGTCTTTACTATCGAGATGGAGTAAGTCGAACGCCATGAAAATCAGGCTCTCTGGTGCCCATTTGATAGCATGGGGCAGCAAACTGAAATCAGAGACACCGTTCGGGTTATTGGCAACGATTTCGCCGTCGATGATGGCGGTAGTGCAGGGAAAGGCGTGAGCGTCGGCAACGATATTTTGGTATTTTGAAGACCAATCGATACCGCTACTGCTGTAGGCAATGACACTGCCATTCTCGATTACGAGCTGAGTGCGGTAGCCATCGTGCTTTATCTCATGAACCCACTCCGCTCCTTCAGGCGGTGTCTGTACCGTCTGAGGCTTCATGAAAGGCACGAATTTCAAGCGTCTCTCTGCCAAAACGATGCTCCGCTTAACAAACAATGCAGGTAGTTTGTAGACGAATCCGAGACGATCTGCCCAAAGAGGCATGATAACTGCCTTGTCATCATCGGCCACCAATTATCTTTGACATACTGTTACGAAACCTCTATGCTGATCCAAGTTTCGCGAAATTTCGTAACAAGGAAGGTCAGGATACGCAATGGCAGCCAGTTTGAACTCACCATCAGCAGAAACGGCACTTCAGGCTTTGTCTGAAGCTGGACGTCCTATGACTGGGGTTGAGCTGACTGCCAAGGGTGTATCACGTATGGCTCTTAAGCGCCTGGTCGAAGCTGGCGTGTTAGAGCGCGTTGCACGCGGTATCTTCAAAGCAGTCGAAAGCAACACACCAATGCCCGAAGACCCTCGTGCGGTTTGGGCATGGGCATCCATTCGCAATCCTTCCATCGTCTTCTGCCTTGAAAGTGCGGCCGCATTCCATCACCTGACGCAAGGGATGGCCCCCAAGCTCAATATCGCAATCCATGTTCGCTCCAAAGCCGCTACGACTGAGCTGACCTCCGGCGTCGATGCCGACTACTTCTACTGGAACGACGATTTCCTGGCTGTCGGTGTGGATACCGTGAAGATCGAAGGGGTCGATGTCAGAATCACATCCCCTGAGCGCACCGTTGTCGACATGTTTCGCTATTCATCCATGGCACCAGCGTCAATCCGGACAGAGCGAATGATCGAATCTGAGGCTTTCCATGATTGCCTGATGCGGTTCTTCGAGAAGCAGTCTGATCCTGCCGAGGGCATGAAGAAGCTACGCAAGGTGGCTAAACCGCTTGGCTTGTGGGACCGTATGAAACCTCAGATCGAGCTGGTTGCGATGACGATTGGTCGCGATTATCGCGGCTGATTTCATTTGAAATTTAGCGCGCCAAAATAATAAAAAATTATTTTCAGATGTTGTCACCACTCTTGGTGCCCATAATCGGCTTAATATGCCTGGCTTATTGACTTTTGGCTGTTTTCGTAACTATTTAGAAGACAATATAAATGATAAAAAGCAGGCACCCCCAACATGAAAATTTTTTTCAGGTCAGCGATTTCGGCAATTCTCGCCGCCCTTATGATTGTCCCTCCAGCTAGCGCAGATACATACATTTTCCGCTATAAAACGGGTTATGTTGACTACACTGGCACCGATCCGGAGCCGCCTGTCGACGAAAAAGATTTCGATATCACTGCGTCGTTCATCGCTTTCATTGGTGTTCAATCAGCCAATCGAATTCCGTTAAAGCCTGGCAAGACGGCCTCTCGTTGGGAAATTCGTTCGGGTTCGCTTCCGAGTGGCCTGCGAATTAACCAGGACACTGGTCAGATTGAAGGCATTGCGACTGGTCGCGGCGTCACGACCGCTCTGCTGTATGGGTACTCGGCAGACAACTCGGACATCTCGAAGGTCAACGTCGACTTTTCCGTTTTTGATGCTGATCCGACTTCCAAGGAAGTGAATGTTTTTGCCCATGCTGATCGCTTCTTCCAGCAGCAGATCGCGACCCTTGGTGAAGCCTATTCGTGGGAGACAGTGATCGCACCTCCGTCATGGGCGAGAGCGAACGGTCCAAACATCGAAGGCACGCCACCAGCGGGCCTAGAAGGCGTTTATGCCTACGCATTCCAGGGCAAGGATTACACAGGAGCGAATTCGAAATTCGTCCACGGTCAGATTACCGTAAATCTCGGCCCCGATGTGGCAGCCGTTGCCGACAGGACATTCAACCCAAAGCAGGCGTTCTCCATTTCGACCAGCGCCCGCAACACGGCAGGCAAGTTGGCTTGGGGAATTCAAGGAGACCCGCTTCCTGCAGGTGTGTCGGTTGATGCCCAGAACGGCCGCCTCAATGGCTCCATCGCCACGTTCAGTACGTCTCTTCGCGTGCGTTTCGTTGCCTATGACACAGACGGGACAGTCGGTTATTCGAATTACTTTACCGTCAGCACACGCGATCCTAGCCTCGATCTGAGTAATATCGCAGACCGCACCCTTTATGTGGGTACGCCCACTTCATTCACGTTGGCCGCTTCTGAATTGACGGGCACTCCGACGTGGAAGCTGGAATCCGGCACTCTTCCCGAAGGTCTATCTCTCGATGAGGCTACGGGCATTATTTCCGGTACACCAGCGCGTGCAGGTGTTTCAGAGGGGCTGAAGATTTCTGTCTCAACCTCGACTGGTTATTCGGCAGCGTCGAACGAGTTCAAGATCATCGTCGCCGAAAAACCGCTCGAAGTGGCGGTGGAACGCACACACGTCCGCGTAAATAAGCAATTTTCGACCCCTGTTCCGACCGTAAAGAACGGCCGCGCCCCGTTTGCCTACTCTTATGCTCAAGGCCAGGCTGAAATTGATGGCCTGACGCTGAATAGCTCGACTGGCGTTCTGAGTGGGCAGATTGCCGAAGCTGGGAATAAGACCGCTTCTCTAGTCGTGACGGACGCAAACGGCACGGTATCCTCGCCGTTCCTCGTTGGCATCAACGTCTACGCTCCTCTTTCTGTCTCTGTCACGCCAGCGGAAAACCTGGTCACCCGACTGCAGACGGAAGTCGCCATCCGCGCCGAATATCCAAAGGACACTGTGATCGAAAGCGACGGCAAGAAGCTTGCAACGTTTGCTCTGACTGGAAGCCTGCCGGAAGGTCTGGTTTTCAACTCGAACATCGGCACGATTACGGGTGTTGCAACCAAGCTGGGCTACTACGGTCCTCTGGCAATCACGATCACGGACGGATCGGGTGAAAGTGCTCGTTCCAACGATTTTTCCATCCGTGTGGAAGAAAAGGCTCCGCTCTCGGTTGAACTGCTGCGCACCGCATTCCCTGTCTATGCGTCGGTGAAATCGCCTCTGGTGAAGGCCGTCAGCGCTGCAGGTGCTGTTACATGGACTTTGAAGAGCGGCACCTTGCCAAATGGCATGACTTTGTCGCCAGACGGATTGATCATTGGCACTCCAACACAGCAAGGCACGTTCTCGGGTCTTGTTATCGAAGCCAAGGACGCTGAAGGCGCTACGGCCGAGACTGAGCCTTTTGACATCGACATCACCCCACCTGAAGCCCTTGAGATCGTCACCTCGAAGTTCTCTTGGCCAGTGGGTAAGGATTTCATCACCCGTATCGAAGCCAAGAACTATGCCGATACGGTCACGTTCTCTGCCCAGGGAACCCTGCCCGCTGGCATCTCGCTGACGGCGGAAGGTCGCCTGCAAGGCCGTGCTTCGGCTCCGTTCAATGGCGAGGTCGTCATCCTGGCCAAGGACAGCATGAACCGCGAGGCAGAGAAGCGAATTCGACTCGTCTTCACGAATCCGATGACGCTAGCTCTGGACAATGCCTACCAACTTTATCGCATGTCGGCCGCCTCCATTGTTCCGGTCATTACCGATCCGATTGGCGCTGTGACATTCTCACTGACTGGCTCGTTGCCGGAAGGCCTGTCGTTCAATTCGACCAGCGGTGAAATCTATGGAAAGCCGACTACCGAAGGTGCGACGGCCACGGTGACGATCACAGCGGTTGACGCTTCCGGCACTCAGGCTTCTGCCACGACGAAGCTGTCGGTTGGTGCTCGTAAACAGATCAGAGTTGTCTACGACTTCTCAGAGCCGCTGCGCCAGAATTCACCCTCCGGACTGCCAAAACGCCCGCTGGAGCCGATCAATGCGGTTGGTGCGGTCGAATACACTCTGACGGGCATTCTGCCGAACGGCTTGAAGTTCAACACTTCAGACGGTTCGATCTCCGGCACGCCGCTTGCTACTGGGGTCTTCGAGAACATCGTTGTCTCCGCCAAGGATAGCGAAGGCTTCACTGGCGCATCCGCACCGTTCGCGATCTCGGTTGTTCCTGGCGTTCAATTCTCGGTCGATAATGCTACGGCTGTGGGCCGTGTGAATTCATGGTTCCAGTCTGCGCCTGCAAAGGTAAGTGGCTCGGTAGGCGTGGTGACTTTCAAGTCAGACACCCCTCGCCCGCTCGGCCTCGATCTTTCGACGACGACTGGCGTTCTCTCCGGTCGCCCGACTGAAGTTGGCGGCGCTGTGGTCAATATGACGGCCACGGATGGCGCGGGTCGTACCGCGAGCTACCGCGTAACGGTCAAGATCATTGATGGCATGACGATTGCGTATCCAGCTATTGATACGGTCAATCAGCATGCTCCGATTTCGATCAGTCCAGAGGTTGAGAATCCCATTGGTAACGTCTCATTCGAGGTTGCTGGTTCGCTGCCAAATGGTGTGACTCTAGACCCGAGCACTGGACGAATTTCGGGTGCCCCGACTGTGACTGGCGTTTTCTCGTTCCGCATCAAGGGAACGGACGAAGGCTTGGAAAACAACACCTTCACGACGTCGGTTATCACCTTGAATGTCGACAATCGCCTTCCATTGGAGATCGCTAATGCGTCTGAGCAGAGCCTGATTGCAAATCGTTCGTTCTCTCAGGCCGCCAAGGCAAACAACGCCACAGGCGCGGTTACATGGAGCCTGACGGGCGATCTGCCTGCTGGCGTGAAGTTCTCCAACGGCACATTCTCCGGCACTCCGACCGTATTGGGTGTTTTCCCTGTGACGCTTTCGGCCACCGATGCGGCTGGCGGTTCGGCTTCTCTGGAGATCAATTTCGTTGTCACCACTGACGGTCTTCCGATCCAGCTGACCACATACAGCGTGCAGGCGAAGGCTGGAATGGCATTCGTTTCGGACGAGCCATTGGTCAAGAATGCCGTTGGTGATTACAGCTTCTATACCGATGAGCTGCAAGCCTATGGCATCAGGCTCGATCCGGTGACGGGTGTGATCTCAGGCAAGTTCGATGAGCCGATCAAGGTCACTGCCAACATCCACGTGACGGACAGCACGAACCGCGTGACGTCGAAGCCTATCACGGTGGAAGTGGTTCCGAATATGCGCGTGACGATGCGCGAGCAGATCAACATCACCGCGAGCACGGATATGGCCGTCGTGAAGCCGACCGTCGAATATTCGATTGGCACGGTGAAATACGAACTGGTTGGCCCTGCCCTGCCTACGGGCCTTACGTTCAGCAAGACGAGCGCCAGCATCAGCGGCACTCCGACTGCTCTTGGCACCTTCAAGGGCTACTTCATCGAAGCGATTGACTCTGTCGGCGACCGCCAGGTCAGCAACGAGTTCACTATCACGGTGTTCGCGAGCGGCATTCTGCCTACGGTGAAAACCAACCCGACCTATCTGTGGCAAGCTGGTGCTTCGCGTGTGACTTTCACTCCAACCGTGACTGCCAAGAAGGTTGGCGACGTCTATTCGATCAATAAGCCGCTGCCGGGATCTGTCGCGATTAATCCTGAAACGGGTGAGATTGGCGGCTATCTGAGCAATGATGACGTCGGCCGCAACGATGGCTATGTCATCACGCTGACCGATACGCTTGGGAATGAGGCCAAGAGCAACGAGTTCAGCATCAACGTTCGTTCGAACCCAGTGCCAGCCTACACCATCGACAGCGTCAATGTTCGTCGAGGTGTGCCTTTCCAGACTGGTCCGGCTCGTCTGACTGCGGGCAAGCCTGCTGGGACTGTGACGTTCAAGGGGACGAACTTCCCAGCTTACTTGAGCATCGATCCGCAGACGGGCGCAGTGAGCGGCACGTTCCCGATGAACTATAGCCAAGGCTCATACGTTCCTTATTTTTCTGCAAGTGATGAAATAAGTACCTACACAAACAACACGGTGCGCATGGACATAGTGAGGCTCACAGTGTCGATTCCAACCGCAACGATCACGGGTAATGCGGGAGTTTCCGTAACCAGCGCCACCCCCGAGGTCAAAAACAGTGTTGGTCCCGTCTCATTTGCATGGGAAGCAGGCAGCGAAGTTCCAGGACTGACGGTCAACCCGACAACAGGCGTTATCACAGGGACAATGCCAACTGGCACCTTCGACGGCCGTAAGATCGTAGTGAAGGACGACACCGAAACGGCGACCTTTATCGTCAATATCCGTGGTGGAAATCCCCCTGCGGTTTTCAGTTTCGATGCCGAACAAAAGGTCGATGTTGAGGTGAACACAGAACAGCAAACTCGACCTGTGCAAGTGACTGGGATCGCGATGGCGGCCACCGTAAATATGTCGATGTCAGGTGGCGCGATTTATAGCCATCGTATCTGCAATCTTGAGGACTGCAGCGACAAAGCTTGGATCACTGGAATGACGAGTAGGACGGATACGATTACTCCTGGTCAATATATCCAGCTTAAGAAAAATGCGCCTTCAAAAGCGGGCACAAATGAAACGGTCACCGTTACGATCAATGGCACCACAAAAAAATGGAGCATCACAACTAGAAAAACTAGTTTGGACGTAAATCCCGTAGATTTCGGTCCAGAACCTCTGTCCGAAACTCCATTAGCGACTGTCTATACAAATACGGTCCAGCTAAATGGTTTCATCGATCCGTCGACTATCAAAATTACAACTTCGGGCGATGGAACGGCTTACTATCGACTATGCGATTCCATAGAAGTTTGCGATCTGGAAGATGCTGGCGATTTTAAATTGGCGAACCAAAACGTTCAGATCGCTGTTAAACCAGATCAGTACCTTAAGGTTAAAGTCGTGATGACCAATAAATATCTTGGGTCATTCACCATGAAAGCCGAATATTACAAAGGCGGATCTTGGTATCCCTTTGGCAACTGGAAGGTTGGAACTCGTGACATTAGCAATATCGTTGACATGGTCGATTTTGGTCCTGACAGGATCATTGACCTAAAAGAAACAGCTTACAGCAACACGGTCGAACTCACTGGGTTTCTGGACCCTACACGAATTAAGTTCGTTCCAACTGGTACAAGCACTGCTTCACAGTTCCGTGTATGTGATACCCGCGAAGCATGTGACGCCGAAGGAGATGAAAACTGGATAACTTCCAGCACTCACACTGAAAGGACGGTCAAGCCGGGTACTTTCGTGCGCGTTAGGATCACGGGTCACGCTACTACTCTTAGCAATCCAGCCTCAGTAAACCTTCAGTATTTCGTTACACAAACAGGCGGTTTCAGGCCAAACGCAACGTTTAGTACTACGACACGTGCCAAGAGCGTGAATGTTGATCCTGTAGATTTCGGACCTGAAATAACCGATATCGACCTGAATTCTTATTCGAAGGCTGCCATTGTGCAAATTACAGGTGTTTTGGATAATCCAACTCTCCGATTTGTGAAGACTGGCGGGACCAGTCATTCTGGTCAGTATAAAATTTGTCAAACCTACGAGCAGTGTAAGCTTGCAGAGGAAGATGTAACGGGATGGAATAGCATAGGCACAACCGGGTTTTCGACTGTTAAGCCAAACGAATATCTTGGAGTTCGAATAAAGACATCGACATCGACATCAAGCTTCAACGATACGGGAACGTTTACTTTGTCTTACGGGGTTAATGGGTCGACGACAATATTCCAAGATATCGGTTCCATAACCTTCAGAACTCGCGGTTTACAGACTAATATTGACCCGTTGGATTTCGGACCAGAAGTAGCTAATGCCCAACTAGGTGCTGCAACAGAGTCAGCAATTGCAACATTAAGCGGGTTCAAAGATACGGCGACTATTCGCATGACCTATACCTCCGCAAATAAAGTTGAATATAAAACGTGCGATACACTTGCGGTGTGTGAAGGAACCACTGGTTGGAATCCTATACCGAACAACAGTGACGTTACAGTTGCCGCCACACGCAAGTTCATGCGTCTACGTGTGAACTATTTCACCGCAGCGGGGAACACAGCCGAAATCGTGGTCGCTAACAAGAGAGGCAGTGAGTACGTGACGATTGGAACGTGGAAAGCCACCGCAGGGAACTGATCTATTGCTATAGATAACTCGGCGACAAAAGGGGCGGTTTTCGGATCGCCCTTTTTTATGCAGGCGCAACAAATTAACTTCAAAACTGAATGGGATCATTTGACTTCTTGAAGATACATTCAATGATTAGACTAACCACGAGGGATGGCCTAATCGATGAAAATGCGCTCGCTTCTGTCTGCCGTATTGTCGTTCTGCTTGATTGCGCAGCCTGTTATAGCTGAACAGTACATTTTTCGCTATAAATCTGGCAATTTTTCACTCACTCCAGGTGATCCTGAGCCGCCGATCAACGAAAACGATTATGACATCACAGCATCGTTTCTGGCTTATATCGGCGAGCAAAACTCGTTTCAGATACCTTTGAAGCCGGGAAAGACAGCGGATAGCTGGACTATCAAGTCCGGTTTTTTACCCGATGGACTGACGTTAAATGCTGAAAAGGGAATCATCGAGGGCGTAGCCAAGCGTCGTGGGCAGAGCGTCCTGAGCATGATCGGCTATTCGGGGGATGGCTCTGATATCTCCAAGGTTAACATTGACATCACCTCTTTGGAGCGCGACCCAAAATCCAAGCAGGTAAAAGTTTTCGCCCACTCCAATCGTTTTTTTGAACAAGCTCTGGCCAATAATGGTGAGGCATATTCCTGGTCGCCAGTGATCCCGCTGCCATCATGGGCGCGCATGAATGGCATGAATGTCGTTGGGACGCCCCCTGCAGGGCTGGAAGGCGTGTTCTCCTTCGCGATGCAGGGCAAGGGTTATACGGGTGCAGATACGAAGCTCGTTTATGGCGAGATCATTGTGAACGTTGGCCCCGTGATCGCGCCTGTCCGCAATTACGACATCGAGCCAAAAAGGCTCTCTTACATTGTTCCAAGGGCCTCGAACGTCGTTGGAAAATTGGTGTGGAAGCTTGAGGGCGATCCACTGCCATCCAATCTCAGATTTTATCGTGATTCAGGTGAAATATCTGGATCAATTTCCACGTTCGACACCTCTGCTTCCATGCGATTTGTGGCATTCGACACTGACGGGACCGTGGGCTACTCCAATTATTTCACCATCAGCACCCGCTCGCCCGACTTGGATATCAAAAATGTCCAGGACAGGACGTTCTATGTCGGGATGTTCAGTAGCATGCGTCTGTCTGCAAGTGAGCTTGATGGCGTTCCCAACTGGAAGCTGGTCTCTGGAGAACTCCCAGAGGGCATGATCCTCGATCCTTCAACTGGGGTGATTTCAGGAACGCCATCCAAAGCGGAGGTCAAAAATGGCATCCAAATCGAAGTGACGTCATCGACGGGTTACGACGCTCGATCCAATCCTTTCAAAATGAGCGTTCTGGAGAAACCGCTCAAGGTAGCTGTTGGACAAACCCATGTTCGGGTCAAGAAGGTATTCACGACGCCTGAACCAACAGTAACGAATGGACGCGCCCCTTTTGTATTCGCGTTGGCTGAAGGGCAAACGTTGGATGCGGGCATCACTTTGAATGAGACCACTGGTGTGATCTCTGGAAGCTACTCGACGGCTGGGAGCAAAACGGTTGCGTTGCAGGTTCGAGACGCCAATGGAACGGTTTCTTCCCCGTTCCTTGTTGGGGTAACCGTCTACAATCCGCTCTCGTTGGCCATAGAGCCAAATGAGATCGAGCTGACCCGTTTGCAAACGGTAGCCTCCATATCTCCGAAGATCGATGACAACACCCTCATCCCTGGGGAGAAGGAAGCTCTAGGCGATTTTCGTTTGGATGGCGCTTTGCCCGAGGGGCTGGCGTTTAATTCCAAGACTGGCGCAGTCACAGGCTTCGGAAAGTCCAAGGGCTTCTATGGACCGCTTTCCATTCAGGTCACGGACGGTTCGGGAGAGACAGCTCGCTCAAACCCGTTCTCCATCAAGGTGGTTGAAAAGGCTTCGTTGTCGGTTGAAGTCCTCGACACCAGCTTCCCTACGTATTCTTCGATCTCGACGCCGCTTGTGAAGGCTGTCAGCGCGGCAGGGAAGGTGACCTGGACTTTGGTACAGGGCACGCTCCCAGACGGGCTGACGTTGTCTCCTGATGGTGCAATTGTCGGCAAGGCTACCGAGGAAGGTAATTATCCTGGCATTGTCGTCAGAGCTACAGACGAAGAAGCCGCAACCGCCTTGTCCGAGCCTTTTGCCATTCAGATCACGCCACCAGAGCCGATTGAGCTGATTGCAAGAGACATCACCTGGGCTGCAGGCAAAGAGATCAGCATTTCTTTCGACACGAGAAATTACTCGAAATCTGTTTCGTATGCAGTCAGTGCAGGATCGCTCCCAGCGGGTGTCTCCCTTTCGCCGTCAGGCACCTTGTCGGGCAAGGTGGCGGCACCACTAGAAACTACAGTGACGATAAAGGCCACAGACGCTCTCGGCCGATCTGACGCGAAGCCAGTAACTCTGAAATTCACTCCTCCGATGACAATGTCGGTTGATGCCTCATACGACCTCCCACGGATGTCGTCCGTGGCGATTAGACCCGAGATCACCAATGCCATCGGAAAGGTCTCATTCAGCCTGTCAGGCCAGCTGCCGGAGGGATTGCAGTTCGATGGAGGTGCTGGGGCGATCTCCGGCAAGCCGACGAAAGAAGGCGAAGTTTCCAACATCGTTCTGACCGCCACGGATGATGCCCGTGTGCAGGTATCAGCTTCAACGAAGCTGAGAGTAATCGCACGCGACCAGCTACGTGTGACCTATAATTTCAGCACCCCTTTGACGGAAAATTCTGCCCTAGGTCTGCCGAAATACCCTCTTGAACCTACGAACGCAGTCGGTGACGTCGTCTATTCGATTACTGGAAAGCTGCCGGATGGATTGGCATTCAACACCAAGAACGGTGCCTTCAGCGGCACGCCGCGTCAGGTTGGCATCTTCGACAACATCGTTGTTACAGGAAAAGATGCGGAAGGGGTAGTAGCCAACTCATCCAGTATCAGGATCGCTGTTGCTCCCGCGACCGCCTTCACCATCGCGGACCAGAGCGTAAGCGGCCGAGTAAACACCTATGTCGAAACGCCTCCAGCAGTCGTCAAAGGCGCAGTCGGTGCCGTAACCTTCAGGGCCACGCCGCCCAACCCTCTCGGCATGAGCGTAGACAGCGCGACTGGCTCGATTAGAGGCGTTCCTTCTGCAATTGGTGGGCAGGTCGTTCAGATAGAGGCGACCGATGCTGCAGGCCGGAAGGTAACATACCGTGTGACGCTCAAGGTCGTCGATGCACTGAATGTGAGCTATTCCGACACGGCGGCAAGCCAGTATTCGAAGGTCTCTCTGACACCTGTCGTTAAAAACGCAATCGGCAATGTCGAGTACAGTATCGCTAGTGGCTCTCTTGGGGAGCTGAGTATCGACCGCAATACGGGCGTAATCTCAGGCACACCAACCACGGTCGGCACACTGACTTTCACGGTTCTTGCCAAGGATGAAGGAACACAAAACGCATCACATTCGACTGGAAGCATCACGGTCACGGTCGATGCCCGCAAGCCGCTCGAAATCGCCAATGCCGAAGAACAGAACATTTTCGCCAATCGGCTCTACACGCAGACTGCATCAGCTCGGAACGCCGTAGGTGCGGTTACGTGGACAATAACGAACGGGTCGTTACCTGAGGGGCTGGCATTCAATTCAGCAGACGGAAAAATCACTGGCACTCCTACCGTACTGGGCACTTATTCCATCACGCTGAAGGCCGTGGATTCAGTCGGCGGTACTGCGACCAAGACAATTGATTATCTTGTGACGACGGACGGTTTGCCGATCCAATTGACCACTTACAATGTGAAAACAAAAAGCGGCCTTCCGTTCACGTCAGAATTGCCTTTGGTGCGCAACTCAGTAGGCGACTATTCATTCTACAGTGACGATCTTGCCAGCTATGGCATCAAACTCGATCCAGTGACGGGCGTGATTTCCGGCCGCTTCGACAGCCCTATTCGTGTCACTGGCAATATCCACGTTAGCGACAGCACGAACCGTCTGACATCGAAGCCAATCGTTATCGAAGTCATCCCGAACATCCAGGTTTCGATCCGAGAGCAGATCAACATCACCGCCAGCGTTGACATGACGACGGTTCGTCCAACAGTCGAATACGCATTAGGCGCAGTGAAATATGAACTGATCGGTCCAGAGCTGCCGAAGGGCATTAAATTCTCGGAGACCTCCGGCGCAATTTATGGATTGCCTACTATTCTCGGCACGTTTTCGGGGTATTTCATAGAGGCGGTCGATAGCGTGGGTGATCGCTCGACCAGCAATGGATTTGCGATAACAATATACCCAAGCGGCATTTTGCCTACGATCAAAATGTCGGCCTCATACGAGATCGCAGGTGACGGCAAGACACTGGTGAATATCACTCCGACTGTCAGCGCCAAGAAAGAGGGCGACGTCTACAGCGTCAACAAGCCTTTGCCGTCAGGATTGTCTATTGATCCTGTAACCGGAAAGATCACTGGCGCAGTCAGCAGTGATCGTTTGGGAGTCTACGAAGGGTACGAAATCTCTTTGACTGACACGGCTGGCAACGTCTCGACGAGCAATGAGTTCGCCCTGATGGTAAGATCCGAGCCGCAGCCACTGTTTTCCTACACACCAATTTATACACGGGCGGGAGTGCCGTTTGAGACGGATGCACCACGTCTGACAAGAGGTCAGACGGTTGGGAAAGTTGTTTGGTATCCTGACAGCTCTCTCCTAAGCTACTTCAAACTTGATGCCGATACGGGAATAATTAGGGGGACAGTCCCGGCAAATCTATCTCCACGAACTCTGACAGCGTACTTGAGGTTCAAGGATGATGTCCGCACCTATTCGCAGACGGTCGGTGTCACGGTGAATGTTGTAGGATTAACTGCAACATTAGCGAGCAAGACCATAAAAGGTGCAATTGGCGACTATATCGAACACGAAGCACCTGTCGTGAGTTACGCAGTCGGAAAAACAAAATTCGCCTGGCAATCAGGTAGCGAAGTCGAAGGTTTAACGGTTGACCCTAACACTGGAGTGATAAGCGGGATACTTCCAACTGTATCGTACACAAGTCGCACAATTGTAGCGCAAGACGATATAGGATCTACGACAATAACTGGAATCAACATAACGAGCGAAAATCCAAAAGCAGTATTTTCTTTCGCAAACGAAGCAGTCGTAGATGCCAATCTTGGGCAGGAATACGTGACGTCGCCTGTACGGATTGAAGGCTTACGTGTTACGGCTTCCGGCACGATATCAGGCTCAAACTACGCTTACAAAATCTGCGACAATTCAGATTGCGCAGCATCTAGTTGGAGCGCGGTTACAAGCACATCATCGAATATTTCAGTGAACCCGCAGCAGTATGTTCAACTGAAGGCTATTTCACCTAATACCTACAATTCATTAAGTACAATTCGTGTCACGATTAATGGGACGACTTCGAATTGGACAATTCAAAACCGAAATCTGTCTACTGCGGTAACAGCAGTCGACTTCGGCCCGAAACAAGTCGATTTGGAGCCAACGTTTACCGCTTTCAGTGAAATTGTCCAACTTAATGGCTTCATCGATCCTGCAAACCTCGATCTATACAGGACGTCTTCTAGTTCAACGGGTCACTACAAAATTTGTGACACCTATGAACAATGTCTGGATACTGAGAACGGCTGGATAAGCATTGCTGTCTGGACATCAACAACTACTTTCAAGGTTCAAACCCCAGGAAAGTTCTTTCGATTGAAAATCGGCTTCAACAATGTCTATTCGACATCACAGCGAGTGTCATTGCGGAATACAGTTGGTAGTACAACGTACACAATTGGCAGCTTCGAGGCATCTACAAGACCAATCAGTTTAACAGCGAACAGCGTTAACTTCGGAGAAACAGTAAATGGTCTGGAGCCAACTTCCACAGCATATAGCAACATTGTGCAGCTAACAGGATTTTTAGATGAGGCCAATTTTGACGTTTATCAAACGAGTTCCACAGGTACTGGTTACTACAAAGTCTGCGATACCGTGGTTCAATGTTCTGATCTAACTAGTGGCTGGCTTCGCACAGCGTTGTGGAGCAGCACGACTAATTTTAAAGGCAAGCCTGGCCAATATCTGAGGGTGAGAATCGATTTCAACAATGTTTTTTCGGGATCGGTGCGTGTCTCGGTCAGAAATATCGTTAGCAGCGCCTACACCATCGGGAGTTTTGAGGCTGCGACAAGGGCCACGAGTGTTAAAGCTGATGCTGTGGCCTTTGGAAACCCAAAGACAGAGCTAGAGCCTACCTCGACTGTTTTCAGTGACATCGTTCAATTGACAGGCTTCTTAGATGCCGCATCGTTCGATCTCTATCAAACGAGTGGTGCATCCAAATCGTATTACAAACTTTGCGATACGTTTGAAGCCTGCGCCGTAGAGAATACCGGATGGCTGTCAATCTCCACTTGGTCCACAACGACCAAATTCACGGCGAGGCCAAGTCAATACCTACGGGTGAAAATTGACTTCAATAACATTTACTCGTCTTCGCAGCGCGTTTCATTGAGAAACATCGTAAGCAGCACATACACCATTGGAAGCTTTGAGGCTTCAACCAGGCCTTTAAGCGTTACTGTGAATGCGGTCGATCTTGGACTTCCTCAAGCAAATCTTGAGCCTACTTCGGTAGCATATAGCGAAGTTGTTCAAATGACTGGATTCTTGGACACGGCATCGATGGATGCCTATCAGATTTCCGGTAGCGGAAAGGGTTATTATAAGATCTGTCAAACCTACGAAGCATGTGATGACGTCGCGAGCGGGTGGCTGCCTTTAGCAACGTATAGTTCGACGACTAAATTTTCTGTAGAGCCTGGACAATTTTTGCGTGCGAAGATCGAGTTCAGTAATGCGTACTCATCTTCCATGAGGGTGACTTTCAGAAATATAGTGAGTAGCTCGACGAGAAATATTGGCAATTTTGAAGCGTCTACCCGCGCACTGAGTATCGATATCGCCCCTGTCAATCTCGGAGCCAACAAAACTGGAGTTCCTTTGAACTCAATGGTCTATAGCGATATCGTGCAACTTACAGGGTTCTTGGATGCAGCAACCCTGAACATGTATCAGAACACTGGCGCGGCAGCTGCGTCCTATAAAATATGTGCTACCTATGCTGAGTGTGAGAACCTCGATTCTGGTTGGCTTGGGATCGCTGTTTATTCATCGACGACAAGCGCTAGCGTAAATCCAGGCAGGTACCTGCGACTGAGGATACAAGCTCCAAATGCAGCAAATACATCTCGAACTATTAGCGTGAGATATCAAAGGAGCGGCTCTTTCTACACGATTGGTAGCATGCAAATAACTACGGGAGCGAACTGACGAACGCTCAGTGCCCTCATTGCTCTGCCAGACGAACTAGGGCGTTAAAAAGCCCCATCGACTGCTCATGAATTGCGTTGGTTTAGCCTCACCCAATTCTCGGGACGAAGTAGGTGGCGATTTCTCGTTCAAGGGCAATTGCAGCGCCTTGGCAAAAGGGCTGTCGATGTATGGATTGGACTGCTTATTGTAGTTTTCGGTTTTGTAGACGGGTTTTGCAATCCTTTCATGCTCTGCCATGAGTTCTCCGACAGGAGACGTCGGCATCTGAGCCATATGACCATATTGTTTGTGATGGGCTTGAATCGCTGACTTCGTTAATCTCATGTAGTGCAGCGTATTGACGACATTTTCAGAGTCAAGCCGAAACGCTGATATTTCCTGTGCTGAAATGATCCGTCGTTAAATCTCATGCCGATGTGTTCTGTAAGAGTGGATATGCAAAGAGCGCGACGGGCTTTCGTCACGCTCTTCAAAATTCCATCTTCAAATATCCAGCCGAGCTAAATGCTCAGGCCTCAACTTCACGTGCTTGGCTCTCTTGAAGCTCGCGCTCAAGCTTAATGCGTTCGGCGCGAACTGCTTCCAGCTTCTTTCGAAGTCTGGCGCGAGACCAAGCGCCTTCGATCATGATCAAGGAAGGGCCGAAAACGATAACGGCGATAGCCATAAGGAGTTTGCTGTCGATATCAAAATTCATTGGTTCCTACTTTCGAACTTTCGCTTGGCTGCGGCGGCAGCCTCTTCCCGCCTGAGGGCTTTTTGAGCCTTGTTACGCGCCTTGTCTGCTAAAAGGCGAATTTGTTGGGACACGATAAGTCCCTGCTCGCGTTCGAGTGGATTATCCGTCCAGTCGAGCTGAAGGTGTTCTGCGGCCTCATCAAAGGCTTGGAACCGTGCGAACAACTGTTCAGATGTCAGTGCCTTTGCCATACTGCCCTCTCAATCTCTGACGTCGATCAGTAGACCATAGATCGAATTCGACGAGACCCAGCCATTGATACCGCCACGGTTGTTTCCGATCTGAAACTGTTCGCCTTTGATCGCCTTGATCAGGTGTAGGTACTGGGTGCCACGCACGCGGCAGAGAACGATGTCGTCCACCTTCAGCTTCTTGTGGTCAGGGATCGGTTCGACGGTGCAAAGTTGCCCCGACGAAATGCGTCCGACCATGGAATTGCCGCGAGGTCTGAATTTGACGGTGTCGCCTGCCTGCAATTGTTCGATGTGGCGTGTTGCCCAGCCCATAGCGCCCCCTGCCCTACTTGTCCCAGTCCTTGACGAGGTCCTTCTCGGCAAGGCCGCCGCCAAAATAGGAATAATACTCCTGATCAGTGCCTTCTTCATCGAAGCCGTAGAGATATACGGAGTGACCAGGGATGCCAGGGCCGAGTTCCCCTTCCTTCGCAGAAAGACGACGGGCACGAGCCTGAGCTGCGGCCGTCGAGGTCGCGCCAAGCTGGAGGATTTCTTCCTGTCCGTTCGGAAGCGAATGCTCAATACGATACTGCATTTGAATTCTCCCTTTGTTGACAGGCTGAATACAACAAATAAACCTACAATGTCCAGATTTATTTATTCAATAAAACGGATTTATCCATATTTATGGGAGAAAATCCAATAGAGGGATTTTCAAACACACTCGGCGTGTGTGATGTTCTTCTCAATCAGCTTGCCATTTAAGAATTGATAGTGGGCTGAATCACAGTCCTCATTCGTTCCGATCAGAATAACGGGATTCCATTTGCGTGCTGACGCTCGGCTTTCCACACTCCTAGAAAGGCGTCTTGCACGAGCCATTGCGGCCGACGCAGATATTTCGCCGTAATTTGTGAGACCTACTCCACCGTATCCTGAATGGGCGACCGAATAATTCATCGATCAGACCTCCTCATCGTCCGACTGCTCGGCCGCCCATTGGCACCACTGGATGTGTGCGTGCAGAGTCACCTCGTAGACGGGAACAGTGATCGGGCCGAGAGCATCGCGACCAACTTCCCGATCACCAATGCGCTTGATGAGGTCTCCCTTTTCAAGGATGTCGAGCGTCTTCTGCGAGCACTTCGGCTGCTCATTGATGGCAATTGCCTCGAATGCTTCAATCTGGGCCTTTGTGCGTCCCATACATGGGTGGTTGGTCGCCAAGTTCATATCCTTTCTGGTGCAGTCTCAGGTGCTGCGGCCCGCCGCGATCAGGCGATCAATTCCATGGGAACTCCGTAGAGCCAATGAACTCCAGGCGGATATGGCTCTCCCCGCGTTTGTCGAACCGTCCCTAATGCGCCATTCCGATAATTCAGGAACACATCGACGATGTCGAATTCCGCTTTTCCCGAAATGATGAACCCGCCAATCGTGACTAGATCAGCTTCGACGTGATGTTCCACCTTCGTAAAAGTTTCGACCGTGCCCATTTCGACAGTCACGTCGCCGCGCTTATAACCATGGCGAACTGGAACGTCTGGATGATAGCAGTCGAGCCATTCTTTGCGGCGAATAAGCCAAGCTTCATCCGTTTCGCCGTGTGCGCGGAACAAAGATGAAGTGTTCTTGCCGTTGCCATTGTATCGATAATACGCAGGCCGAGCTAGAATGTTCGTCTCTCCGTTAGGCCCAGTCCAGATGCCAGTCGACTGGACCTTGATGAGGCCGTTGTTTTCCCTGGCGACATTGTCGAAGAGGCAGTCAAACCACTCCGCGTCTGTCATTCCGTCCACACCGCCATTAACGTACGAAGGGTCGCTGGCGAGATTGTGAAAATGCTCCTGAATGCGTTTTAGTTCAGCCACGGCCTCTTTCTCGCCGAGACCAACCAGACTCTTTGCGATTTTCTCACATGTCCTGGCACGCTCTTCAGCGGCAATGACATCCATCGGTTCCTGAGGGTTGTTGGCGAGACCGATCTGTCTTGCGCCCTCCGCTTCGATAAGTTTTACGATATCCAATACAAAACCTCTGCAGTCTCAGGTGCTGCGCCCCATGACGGTCGGAGAACTGGTCAGGCGACCAGCTCAACCGGATAGCCAGCGATGGTGTGAACGCCAGGTTCCCACGGATGGCCAGAGGTCTGGCGCACCTTGCCCAAGGCACCATCCTTGTAGCCGAGATAGACTTCCTGAATCTCGAAATGAGCGTCCTTGGCGTTGAACCCACGGAATGCGATCATTCCGGCCTCAACGAGGTGCTCCTGCTTCGTGAACGTTTCGACAGTGCCGAGATCAACCTTCTGCATGCCCTCTGGCGTCCAGCGCTCATTGCTGTGGATGACACGAACTTCGGGATGATAGCGGCCGAGCCACTTTTGACGACGCTCCAGCCAAGCCGCATCGGTTTCCTCACGCAGGCGCGTAATCGAGGTGGCGCAGTTGTTGATGCCGAGCATGCGACGGTAGTACGGCAGATGGAGCATCTTCTTGAGATGGCCATCGAAGCCGTGATCACCGACTTCAATCCAACCCGTGTTTTCCTTGGCGACCGCATCGACGACACTGTCGAACCAGCTTGCGTGCGACAGAGAAAAGACGAACTTGATGGTGCTGCTGAGATCGCCTGAGCGACCATGGAACACATCGCGGAGACGCTTGAGTTCCGCAAGAGCTGCCTCTTCGTCGAGGCCGACCAGCGTTTCAGCGATCTCGTTACAGAGCTTGGCCCGTCCCTCTGCAGCAATGCAGTCCATCGCTACGACAGGGTTGTAAGCAAGTTTGGTCTGCTTATCGGCCTCAGCCTTGATGTGCTCCAGAATGCTCATAGTTCGAAATCCTCTGCAGTCTCAGGTGCTGCGGCCCATGATATGCGAATTCAGAGACGGCAAAAGCCTAGTGAGTGGCTTCTGCACCGAGAACTGTGTGGTTCCGTTCGAATGTCTTCAGCGAGCAGGTGCTGACGGCCTTGCCCATGGCAATGACAGGGAGCGGATGGAGCATCCAGGAAACACTGCCGTCCGACCAGTCGCCTGCTTTCACGCGCATGCCATCGCGTTTGCGGACATAGATGCCCTCGCGCATGGTCAAAGTGGGTTCAGTTGCAGTGGTCATTGATCTCTCCTATGGACCGTTCGAAGTCGTCAGTTCTTTTCCTTCATCGCGATTTCGATGAAGTCGACGGAATAGGTTTTCAGAATATTTCCGTCTTTGTCGTAGCAATGGTATGCGCCGTCCTTTTTGATGTAGCGAGCGCCAATTCCATTTTCGGCAACACACAGCTCAGTTGCCTTGTTTTCCATCTTGCGGGAATGTTTGACGTTGCCGTCGACGGCAGTCAGTGCGAAGGAAGCCGTGACCGTTGCCAAAAAAGCCGACGTCAACAATAGCGGCGGCATGGATTTCATTTTCTGACATAACGGCTTACCCATCGAACTCTCCTCCCGTCGACTTTCTCACCTATTAATTATGGGCATCTTCATTCAGGCAGAAATCCGATGTCTTGCATGAAGTCGGGAAGCGTGAAATCGGGATGGGTTTGGAGAATCCAATCCTTGACCGGAACAGGACCCAAGGCCTGAATTTCCTTCTGGATTTCTTCAGTCTGATCGAAGACAAACGTCAGCATCCCCGTCGCGCCGTCAAACTTTTGGAAAATGCCGAGGCCGCGATGCATGAATTCGGCCGCATGCCGCTTGTCGCGGAAGGACTGACCGCCTTGCATACGATAGCCGTCCTTATTCTCGTCAGGACGACTCTGGAATTTGAGTGAGTAGTTGATATTGGCCCAGCTAGGCTTCAACTTTCCGCTACGGATTTGAGCCGCCAGAAATTCAAGCTTGTCTGCAATCTGCTCCAGATCGATTTCCATAAATAGCTTCCCTTTGTTGGGCGCTATTTATTCAGAAAATTACAGGATGTCAATAAAAATGAGAATTAATCAAAAAATTCCATTCTCATAATTTTTTGACATCAAACTTTGACATTAACGTCGTCAGGGTCTCGCGTCCCAGCGCGCAACGCACGAGCAAAAATCCAAAGCAGTTTGGGCAAACCGAGGATTGAGCGAAAGCCCTTGTGGGTTTGCAAATGGTACTGCGTTTCACAGCCATAGTGACCAGAATCTGCCCCGAGCTTGTAAACTTCAATGGCTTTTGCTGGGTTGATGGACTTCAAATACTGTCCATACATGAAGCATGCCATGCCATTCTTGTGTGGCATCCTCTCTTCGAAGGCTTTCTCAATGCGGGGATCGTTCTCAAAGCAAAGTATCCGCAGTCGTTCAACCCAAGCAGGCTCTCCGAGCTTTTCTTCCGAAGCTTGAATCAGGGATATCGATTTGTCTACATCTCTCGGGACAACCCGGCCGTGCCAATGAGCCAGCCCAAGGTTCATGAGTGCGGTAGGATCGCCCTGTTCAGCCAGTTCTCTGGTCTGCGCCAGCCAGGTTTGAGCATTCTGTTCCGTCATCCAATACACCTCCAAAGTGGAGGAGTGGGCTACCCCACTCCTCCACTTCCACGACTATGTTTCATTACCACAACTTTGGCTGGCTGGGCAAACTGGCCCAGGAGGCATCAAAATCAATGGACCGAACCGAACTGGGGGCCATTTTGGCCATTTGATTTGTGGAGGTTTTTTCGGGTCTGGAGGAGGAGGCCCTCTTTTCCCATCATCGGTCGTCCCTGGCTTTGCAGGCTCCATTTTATATTGCTCTGGAACTGGGTCAGGCGGCGACTGTGGGTTACCTGTAAGGTAGTTGTAGATCAGCGCACAAGCTCGGACAAAATTATCAAAGCCTTTTCCTAGTCCCGATTGCAATCCTTCAGGATCAATGAACATCAAAGGGCTATTCTGAGCGTAAGCCCATCGATTGGGTCCATCTGGCATGCCGAGCGGATCTGGCTGCAGATACCGTCCAATAGTCGGGTCATAATGGCGATGCCAATTGTAATGGAGACCCGATTCCAGCTGGAACCACTGGCCTGGCAGACGATAGTTAAACGTTGCCGGACCAGTAATTGAGGCTACGCTACCGAATGGAAGATAGGATACCTCCCATACCTTGCTCTTTGAGTTGTCTGTCATCATGACGGGGCGGCCAAGATGATCAGTATGAACGTGGTAGGTCTTTGGTGTCGTGCCGCTATGGTCGATTACCGCCAGCGGACGTTCATCCAGCCATATGTACTCTCGCTGCAACGCCCCAGTCGCACTGTATTCCGCAATGATGTTCCCATGCAGATCATGTACGAAATGCTGAGATGACGATCCGCCAGGAAGGGTTCTTACAGTGAGGCGAGAGAGGTAGTCATAGACGTAGCTCCCTTCGACACTAGAATTTACCTTGACCTCGGCCAACTGGCCCGCGTGATTATAGGTGTACTCCTTCGTTCCGGACTTAGAAATATCATTTTCGGAATTGATATTTCCTGCAGCGTCGGTCGCAAATTCTCGCGTTAGAACACCGTCTGTTTGCTCATTCGCAACCCGATTGGAATCCCATGGAATGCCAAAATTCTGGGTTTTGGTTGAAGTGCCATCATCGTGGATGCGATGCGTTATGTTTCCTGCGCCATCGATCCAGTAAGTCAGGCTTCCCCATGGACCATACGCGTTCTGCAGGAAATTGTTCGGCGTATACCAATAGGTCTCGTTCTTTAACGGATTTAGATTGTCAACAATCGTCGTCAGGTTTCGATTATCAACATAGCCATATGCTCGATTAATGTACTCAAGCGGAGCCGCTTCGTCTGCGACTAACCATGAGACTAGATTGCCATCGTTGTTGAACACCCTCCAATCGACCAACTCATTGCCATGCAAAAGGCCCTGCCGTGGTCCAAATGGGGTGTAGCTAACCCACCATGCCAATCCTTCGGTGCCGGAGGAAATGGACTCCTGGGTCAAGACGTTCTCAACTTTACCAAGTGCGTCTCTGCCATAGGTCACGATGCGACCAGACGGGTAGATTACCTTCGTAATGACACCCGCCTTGTTTCGCTCAATCTTGAGTGTGTAGGTCTGACCGCCGACTAAGCGGACCTGCTCAACAACACGACCAAGGGCGTCATAGCGATAGGATATCTCACCAGCTGCATCGGTCACTTTAGTCAGTTGCCCGATCCCAACATTGCCGCCAGCAGTGGAATCGTATGTGTAGGTGACGTTCAGTGATGGTTGTCCAGGATAACGAACCTCCAGAAGCCGCCCTGAATTGTCGTATTCGCTATCTACCGTAACCGAACGTGCATCGATTTTCTTGGTGATTTGCCCCTTTTCATTGCGATATATGACAGTGGTACCGATGTCGTTACCCTTCTCCTGTATCGCCTCTCCCCAACCGTTTCTGACGTAGAGAGTTGAGACACCGTGAGGGTCAACTGTTTCGGTTTTCTCTGACGTGTTGCCATAGGCGGAAGTCGTCACAGAAGAACGTTCATCGGTGAAAGCCGTAATCCGGTTCAGGCTGTCATATGCAAAGCCTTTTGCGTTGCTACTTGGGTCGGAAATCGATGTCAGGTTCCCGACTTTGTCGTATCCGTACGCCCATATGGCAGGACCGACCCCGATGACATTCATTACGCGTCCGAGTTCGTCGAAGGCATTTTGGCCCTTGAATACCAGAGCTGCCGTATCGTTTCGGAACTCTTGCGAGGTATTATTCCCCATCGCATCGTAGGCATATGTGATTGTTTCGTCTAAATTGTTTTTTATGCCGACAACGCGATTGCTGCCGTCATAAGTCACCTCAATTATAGATCCCGATGGATTCGTAACTTTGGTGATGTTCCCTGTGAGGTCATATTCGATCTTGGTTTCAGCATTGATGCCTGCGGGATCAGCAACGGTCTTGGTTAGGCGACCGAGTGCATCATATTCCAAATTCAGGATCGTCCCATTCGGGTCTCGTGTTGATGTTGGCCGTCCTCGGTCATTAACCGAGAGCACGGTGGTGACGTGTCCGAGTTCGTTCGTGTAGCTCTGGAGATAGCCCTTCGCGTCGTATGAGTACGACACGGTGTCGCCTGTTCCTGGCAGTGGACCATCTACAGTCGCGACCAGGCCGCCCGTTGTATAAGTGTACGTCCAAACTCGGGATTGCCCATTGGTCGCGTAAGGGACGGAATGTGTGGTCGTGTCAGTTTCTGTAAGGGTGACCAGCTGCCCTGATCCATTGTATGCGCGTGGTCGTCAGGCCAGGCTGTACAATGGATGTCGGAACATTCCAGGTTGGATGCCAAACGATAGATATCTCTCTGGCTTCTGGTGTTCCGAAACCCTCGATAATTTGCGTAGGACGGCCACTTGTGTCACGCGTGAATTTCGTAATTCGACCTTCTTCGTCGATGGTCTGATTAACGAACTTGTCTGGTCCATAAGAAACACCTGCTGCGGTAGCGGGACAGTTAGGTGAGACCTCACCATCAATGCCAGCCAGCCTTATGTCAGATACGCTGGAGCCGACCTTTTCAAATCGATAAACCGTCTTATGGCCGAGTGGGTTGGTTACTCGTCTCGTGATTGTCGATCCCGAAGTGCCATATTCGATTGTATATTGGTTCTGGTCATTTGCGCCCTTGGTCAAAATTGCTCTGCCAAGGCCATCGTATTGATACGTTGCGATTCGAATGTTCCGGTGATCAACAATTCCTGTCACCGAGGAAGGATAATCGGAATTCTCATAGAGGTACGTCGTCGAGTTCACCTCTGCCGCAGTGACATCATGAGACGAGACCTTTATGAGACGCTGGATTTTACTCGTCGACGGCGCGCTCGTGGCAGGTGCTGGATCGTACTGATACCTCACACTTGTTCCATCAGGAAACGTGATAGATCGCACGGCTTCAGGGAATGGCGATGTATTTGCCACTCCTGTCGCAGCAGTGACATAGAAATTATACCAGCTGAAAGATGCCGACCTGCCAAAGCTGTCAACTATGGTAGCCAGAGAGCCATCTGCATTGTAATTGAGCGTCCAATTATAACCGTCAAGCGCCTGAATTCCTGTCGGGCGGCCGACGTAAAATTTCTCAGGAGAGGAGTTTGGATGCGCGAAGGTGCTAAGTGTCCATTTGCGATCATCAGGACCCTTCACCTCCCAATTAGTGGAGGTGTTGTATATGTTGGACAAAGTAGCTGGCAGAGTTCCTACGAACGTGAGTTTGTAATCCCGTGACTCCGCACCACTTGCTGCGCGAGGTATGAATTCTCCAGTCGAGGTGAGCACAAAATCATACCCTGAACCGTCAGGAGCAATTATGGTCACATTCCCCGTAGGCGAAGAGCCTAAGGAACCGGAGAAACCCCCCAATTGAATTTCCATGTTGAAATCAAACTGCCACCCTTTCGCGAGACCAAGCGGGTAGTTTTTAAGGCTGGTGGTATATCCACCTGGTACGCTGCGATAATTGCGGCTTATCTGAAACTTGCCGTCAGCACTTTGATAGTCGGTAGCATGCAGTACCTTTGATCCCGTGCTTAGGATAACCGGATTGTCGGTTGAAGGATTGGAATTCCCCCCATTATTGTAGCACGCAGGAGGCCTTTCCGGTCTTAAATCCTCTGGTTTTACGCAACGGCCAACAGCAACGGCGGTGTAGCCAGACTGACATGCAAAGCTCACAATCGAAGGAAGCACTGTTCCGCAGGAGAACACTCCGCATCCAGTTTCTTGAGGAGCTAACCACTGAAAGCTCGTCCATTTACAGTCCTTCGAGATCCAACTGTCAGGTCGATCAAAAGCACCAACAAAGCGGCTCTTGCCATTGTTCATGCCAGCCCATTCCCACTGCGCACGGCAGGCAGCGTCGGCTGAACCATAGTAGGTACCTAGCCATCCCCATCCCAGCACCCCGTCTCCTGCAGCCTGTGCTGAAAAGGGCATTGCAATGGTTGCAAACAGAATGGCTGAAGACCGGATTATTTTCCGAGATAAACGAGAAAGACCCGCATTTATGGAATGAGTATTGATTTTCATCTCTTATCCACCCCCGAGGATAATGGCGAATATCACGCCCTAGTTGAGTTCCTAGGGCATTTATGACTCGTAAATTGAGAAAGCAAATAAACATGCCGAAAAATGTCGACTTAAGTGCGTGAATTCATTTGCTCTCGACGAGAATTAATTGCTCGACCTTGGGGAATATAATTTATTGACGGCAGATGTCTTGTCCCTGTATATGCTTCTGTATGAAAGAAAAAGAAAACGTATTTAATCTCCACACCGTCAGCAAGTTCGTCGAAGAAGCCCATCAGGGTCAGGTAGACAGGGGCGGTCATCCGTATTTTGGGCATCTCACTCGCGTATCGGCGAAAGTGGCCTATCTCCTGAGCAAGCTGCCGGACGGCATGCTGTCAGCTGAGGACAAAGAGCAGGCCATCCTGCTTGGTCTCTCCCACGATCTTCTGGAAGACACTTCAAAGACGAAGGACGACCTTCGGGCGCTCGGAGCGAGCGAACTCTTCATCAAGCGACTGGAAGCCCTGTCGCGGCTGGACAAGACGTCTACCTACATGGATTGGATCAGGGGCATTGCGGCCGCAGGCGACGTTGTGACGATCCTGGTGAAGCTGGCCGACAACGAGGACAACAACGACCCTGCACGCATCGCACAGTTGCCAGAAGACCAGCGCTCGATCACCCAGCGATATGACCGCGCTTACAAGATCCTAAAGGCTGCCCTCGATGAGAAGGTCGCTGAGTTCATGTAATGCTGAAAGACGACTGGCGGGAGCTGACTGAGCGTCCGGCCCCTGCCCTTAGTCGCGTCACTTTTTGTATTTCGCGTCGATTTCGGCCAGCTTCTTCTCGTAGGCCTCAAACATCTCGGGAGTCAGCGCCTCCCTCATGCGGTTGCGCGTCTCTTGCTCCCGCTTTTCGATCTGGTCCAAGATGGATTGCCTGTCGGCTGCACGTTCTGCCGCTCTCTGTCGTCCCAAGTCGTAACTCGTTGAAGTCACATCTGGTGGTGCGACACCCTGCTTAAAATCCTCGATGCCCTTGTTGTACTCCAAGACGTCGAGGCCGCCGATCAAAGCACCGGATTCGTCGCGCAACTGGGATTTGTTATCGGACATTGTACCTCAAGCGTTTCCGCAATTCGCGATCTCATGCGGAGGACGTGACAATACCCCTCTCGAATGAGGGCAGCAAGCGCGAAAGCGATTGTCGATTGCGTTCAAAATATCAACCATGAAGTCTCAGAACATTTCATGGAGACTACAAATGAGCACGAACAACATTTTTGAACGTTTCGCGGACGAACAAGGCTGGAATGATGCTAGCCAACGCGATGTTCTTGAACGTTACATTGACAATCAGCGCGACGACTCAGCTCTCGTCGAGTATCTTCAGCAAGCTGCAGCTGATGAAGGCGTCGAGGCTGAAGGTCAGGACCTTGCGGAAATCGCCGAAGAAATGGGCTGGGAGGATAGTTCCGTCGTGATTCATCTACTCGGCTACATCCAGAACCAAGAGTCTGATGACGTCTTTGAAGACTTTCTGTCCGAGCAGGCTGAGTTCGAAAATTCGCCTTCTATGTAAACATCTCAGAATGATCAAAGGGGTGGCTCATGCCGCCTCTTTCTGTTTAACATTTATAGCAGTCTTTCGTGAGCCACCCTCATTGAGGCCCAGACGCCTCTCGTTCGAGCAAGACGCGCTTGCGTTCGACACCCCATCGATATCCAGAAAGCCCGCCATCATTCCGTACGACACGATGGCATGGAACAGCTACGGCGATCTTGTTGGCACCGCAGGCCATAGCGACCGCACGCGTTGATTTGGGCATCCCGATTGTCTGAGCAAGCTCGCTATAGCTCACGGTGTTGCCAAGCGGGATTTCGCGCAAAGCCTGCCAAACGCGCAGCTGGAATGCCGTGCCGCGCAGGTCGAGCCGGAGGTCCAGACAGATGCCTGGCGCTTCGACGAAGCTGATCACCTTGGCAACCGTGTTTTCGAGAACGCGATCCACACCAATGAGATTGGCTTTCGGCAAGCGCCTCTCCAGATCGGCTATCAGCTCCTGCGGGTCGTCGTCCATCAGGATTGCGACGCGACGTGCTTGTGTGTCATCAGGTTCATGTCCGGTATCCTTTATTTAAAAGGAAATAATAGCTGTGACACAATCGGCAACAATCCGATTCTTGCCTTCAAATTCACTCAGTGCCGAGTTCGCGAAGCTTACTTCCCGTACATCGCCCACTCAGGGATGATAGCACAAACCGCGCAACGGTCGTCGCCAACATGCCCCCAACCTCCGGTCCAGATACGCCAGCCTTTACCATTGCTACCGTCGTGATCGGGCTGCTTGCCGTAATCCTGTTCAGCTAGCCATCTAGCCGCAAAGTCGGCCGCGCCAGCACAATCAAGCTTGAATGGAAGATTGACAGGGCCATCGACCTTCGGCTTGTCTTCTTTAATCCAGCGCAGAACAAGGGCAGTCTCGCCATTTAGGCTTTCGGGAATGCCGTTATACGGCTTACTCTCCAACTTGACGACGTGATAGCTCTCGACCTTACAGCCAGGAGCATTGTGCGCAAATGCGATTTCCAGAGCTTTAAGCAGTGAGGCTTGGCCTTCGGCGACGATATCGATTTTAAAGTTATCCATTAATGGCTCTTTCGGTAAATTGGATTAAACACACGCTACCACAAAATCAGCGGACTGAAACTCCATTTTCAAACATATTTTATATGGTTATTTATTGACTTTCTTGTGCGAATTAAATAGAAAGTCCGCAAAGAAAGGTTTTCCAACGATGGTTACGACAAAGACGACCTATATCGCATCTGATGGCACGGAGTTTTCCAGCATTGCGGATGCCGAAAGACACGACCAAGAAATCGATGCTCGCACAAAGGAGTGGTACGAGCGCTTCTTGAAAAGCGATCACTACCAGAATCTCCTGAAGGAGCATTCACTGACTGATTTCGGTGTTTGGAACGTCGATGGCGAAGATTGCGAAATGCGGATCAATAACCACCTTGGAACGGTCGAAGGTACACTCCAGCAGGCCATCAATTGGGCAGTTTCCCAAGCGAGCTGGTCCTCCTGGGGACGCGGCGGTCGCATCGAGAAGTTGAACGTCATCAAGCTCTAGATGGCGTTAACCGCCTGTTTATGATGATGGGGTTCAATGGCTGCACTGTCTTCTTCAGGTTCTTTGTAAAGGCAGTCAGCAACGTCTGGAATAGCAAACGGGAGCGTGTCCATGACCAATCCGCGCTCCCGTTTTTATTTCTCAATCGGAACCGCCCTCCCAACTAGACATCAGACGAGCATTCGGTTCACGCTATCGGATACCAGTGGGCGACTTAAGCCGCCCACTGGTATTGATGGTAGACGTCTGGGGCATTGTCGATGATTGGAGACGCAAAGAGATCGTCATCGACGAGGCGATAAGATGAGGTCGAAGCCAATCCGAAGCTCGAAGCCGAGTTCAGATAATACGTTGGGCCATTTACGAAGTTGATCTGCGTAAGGCCAGCAGCGCCCGCATCGAAGTCAATGGCCATATCGAATTCGCCGTCTCTATCAACGTCGATAGAAAGGTAGCCGTACTGTTTGTTAGGTTGCCAGTTAACCTCGACATAGATGCTTCCAGCAGGACCGTTGTCCCAATCAAATGAGACGTCGCCCAACTCTGTGAAGTCGAATGCATCATCATCTTCGAGGTCAAAAATGCGGTCGGACAAATCCAGATTATAGTAATCTGAATCAGTGACATCCTTGTAGACAAATACGTCAGCACCCGCGCCGCCCCAAATACGATCCTTATGGCCGCCGCCATAAATAATGTCATTGCCGTCGCCGCCGTACAGGTAGTCGCCTCGGTGGCTTCCTATCAGAATGTCGTCACCGTCCTCGCCATAAAAATCGACGTAGAAATCGGTCGCAATGAGCGTATCGTTGCCTGCGCCACCGTAGACGATGTCGTAGCCACCTGAGGCATAAATGATGTCATCGCCATCACCGCCGTAGATGTCATCACTTCTCCAGGTTCCGTAGAGGATGTCATCGCCTGGTGTTCCTTCTATCATGTTGATGAAATGGAGTGGTTCTATGGTAATTGTCTTCAACAAAGTGGTGACACCGTCGAAGCCCTGAACTGTTACCGTGAAATGCGATTTCGCTGAAAAATCAAGTTGCGATACCGTTCTTAGTATACCCGAGGTCGAAATTTCAAACAGTCCAGATTCGTCATTCAAAATCGACCAGACAACAGGGTTTTGTCCTGGATTATTATCTCCAAATAACAATTCTATGCCTTCAATTTCGTCAGTAAATCCCGCATCCAAAACGTCCGGCCCAATGATCTCCGTAGGAATATACGGTTCTGGCATGGAGATAGTGAATTCAACATAAATGCTGGAATTCAGCATAGTTTTGTCTGTGGCGGTGAGTTTTACCTTCACCGTCGATCCGTCTTCTTGGACGCTCGGAGACCAGCCGAGGTATAGCAATCCATCCTTGATATAAACGGCTGCATCAGGGTTTTGTGCGTCTATGATTTCGGCAGTCAATTTAATTCTTGGATCGCCCCAATCTGTATAGAAATTGTTGCCTAGATAATCACGTCCCGCAACCGAACCGATTGCAGCATCCATTATCCCAGGAGATTGGAACCCAGCATCGTCAAATTTAACTTCAGGCTCGAACTCGAAGTTTCTATCGAGCATGACTTTAACATCTTTGAACAACTCAATGGTACCGTCTGTCGCACGGATCGTAATTGAATACCCCTCTCCATTGGCAAACACGTCATCATTCAGCTGATAAAGAGAGGTATAGAACGAGCCATGGCCAAACGCAAATTTATCGGCATGCTCACCAATAACCTCGAATGAGAAGTGATGCTCTGGACGAGACCCTTCAATCGAAAACTGAAAATACTGACCTGAAATCGCGTAGAAGGGATTGATCTCGTCTGGTCCCGATATAGTAGCATTATCTCTTACTGACGCTAGCTTGACGTTCGTGGCAGCGTTTAAGGAGTAGCTATGCTTGTCCACTTCCCATTGGCCATCTCTATAAACGTCAGTCTCGGTTGAAATGCCTATGCTCTTTTCAATATGCCCTATATTTTTTGCATCTCCTATATACTCAACAATTACATCCCGACCTACAACACGAACTGAAAAGTCGCTGGAAGAAAACGCGGTTCCCGTCACGTTGATTCGATGTCCATCGATGTTGTCAGGTAGCGTAGCTCTAAAGACAATTTTAGAAGATGTGTCGGAATATCCAAACCCAACGCTTACCGATTTCCATTCTTGATTGAATGTAGTCTGCCCAGAAATGAAATCAGGAATGGCTGCCTGTCTATAGAGTATGTCCATAATTTGGGTTGCCATTATAGATTTGCCACTGTCGAGTGCAAAATTATCTATTTCGCTGAACTGCATTCCCCAGTGCCATAGCCTTCCATCAGCAAGGTCAACGAGTCGAAGATAGTTGAATTCTGAAGCCTTAAACATCATAGTATCAAAGCCCTTTCCGCCGACTATGCGATAGCTAGAATTATACATATTAAATACATGGAAAGTGTCATTTCCATCGCCACCATACGCGATGCTAAATCCACCACCCAGATGAATGATGTCATTACCACCGTCTCCAAATATCAAATCATTCCCATAACCGCTAAATATTTCATCATCGCCATCCCCTCCGTAGATCTTATCGCTCTCGTCTCCTCCAACAATGAGATCGTTACCCCCGTTGCCATACAGAGTGTTTCCCCTCACTTGATTACCAATTATGACATCATCATTTTCGCTACCACGTGCGACTTCGATCCTAGAATGCTGTGCAATAGTGAAACCCCCAATTCTCATACCATTAGCATCAAAGAGTGTTGAGAGACCACCGCCTGCTGCAAGCTTTAAATTGGTAAACTCTTGTTTAACTGCCTCAGGCAATCCCGACCAAGCATTACTGCTTAAAATTTGGTCGCGTAGGGTCTCTTGCCAGTATGCAGGAGACGTGCTCAACGTTGCTTCATTGAGGTTTATTAGCGCTCTTTGATTTGCTCCTTCGGCAGAGATAGTGTCGGTACCACCAAAATCCGAGATACAATAAAATGCTCGTCCAATCGCAACATTTCCATTCACATGATCATCGACGAGTTGCTCACCAGCGTTGATTATCCTGTACATTGTGTCGCCCGTAGCGCGGGTGGTATTAAGACCGTACATATGACCAAGTGCAGCAATATCAAATGCCATAGGGGTCATTACATGACCATATTCATTAATAATTTGATCATTGCCATCAATTGCATGACGATTGTAACTCATAATTGTATTTCGCTTGAAGTCATATTCTTGAGGCAAAAGGGTCGTTCCTACAACTATGTCGTGGGGGTGCATAAGACCTAGGGCATGAAGAATCTCGTGTAAAGCGACGTCATCACGTGATCCAAATCCATCAGATACACGTGCGTGATCTGGGTTGTATCCTTGTTGTAGAGCAAGATGTTCTGGCTCAGTGTTTCTTTCGATATCGAACATAATGAACGCAGCAGAATTGTTGTCATCTAAACCCGTCGCGATTCCTGTGGCCATCGTTGTTGGGTCCTGTAAATCTGAAGCCCCAAATATATACAGGAAAGGATTTTCCACTTCAGTGGTGGTTTGACGTATGTCTACCGATATATATGAAGATAATGTCTTAAATGCAGTCACAACAGCGTCAGTAAATAGAGGTTTCTGGGATATATCCATAAATGTCCCAGTAAGACCTGTTGCGCCAATAATTGCTTGCAAATTGTTTGTTTCTACGAGCGTGCTTTCACCATCTAAGCCCTGGTATGAAACCACCTCATTGATTATATAATCGAACGCAAAAGACCAAGTGAAGGTGCCCTGGAATTTTCTATCGCCCGCCAAAGAAGTTACGAATATGCTTTGGCCAACATTGTTGTTTTCAACGATTTTGTTCATTTTACTACTCCTCCATGAAACGTGATATCGCTTTAATCAGCTTCACTCTGTCATTGTTTGTTTTTGTACGTTCTCTATCAAACGGCCTTTGGATTTCTATTATTTCTCCTCCTTTCTCATCTATTATCGCGTACAGCACCTCAGCATTTGTACGAAAGTCTCTCGGGTCTTTGGATGTTGTTGCCCGATTAAAGTGATAGCCAAATAGTATAGGTTTTTTTATTCCTGACTGTTCATATGGATAACGAATTATGGTTGTGAACCCACGTAACCTTTCGGTTCCTTTAATTAGCGGAACTGGTGGCGATATATCTCCTGCATCAAATGTAATCTCTCCGTATTGCGGCAAAGGCGTGTCTGCCTGTTTTATAATAGAGAGGTACCAGCTGAGAAAGCTGTCTTTTCCGTCTCCCTTATTATTCAATTTATACGTCTTATAAGAAGCACTTGGTGAATAGTTCTTCACTATATCCTCCAAGCTGCTTTCCTTTCTAGATTCAATTACATGGTTGGCGGAGACTACCAACAAAGCAAGAAGTAGCAATATAGAAATTGTTTTTATCTCCAAATGCATTTCTTTTTTTGTAAGCCTGCTACGACTTTTCATTCGCTACCCCACTTGACATTTGCTCGTTTTCGAAGCCTTCCCCCTGCTCCTTTTCGTAGCATTACCCTATTTTTTAGTTAACATACTTTCTCATCGGCCGATATTATTTTATGTTTTATCGATGTATATAATGTGTCGTAATGAAGTACGATTAGTTTGTCATGGGGAATATATGGAACGGTTTAAGTTCACCAAGAGCGCTTTTGGCCTCTTGAAGTCGGCAGCTTTGCCAGTCTTTCTTTTCAGCTTTGTCATCAACATCCTGCTTTTCGCCAGTCCGCTCTACATGATGCAGATTTATGATCGCGTTCTGTCGTCGAGAAGCGAATTCACGCTCGTTTCGCTATCCGTAATTCTCGTTTTCGTGATGACATTGAGCGGCGGAATCGAGTTCATTCGCTCTCGTATTCTCGCCCGATCCGGCGCACATTTTTCCGTCGAGATGGATGAGCGGTTATTCAAGGCAGTGAACGAGGCCGAAAGAAAGAACCCACGTTCGGGTGCGTCTCAGTATCTCAAGGACGCCGATACCGTCAGGGACTTCATCGCTGGAAACGGCATTCTAGCTTTCTGTGATGCTCCATGGGCACCCCTTTTCATATTTGCGTGCTGGATCATTCATCCATTGATCGGTGTCACAGCCTTGCTGGGTGGTGTTGTCCTGTTCGGTCTGGCCATTGCGAGCGAATATGCCACGCGGGCGGCCATCAAGAAGGCTGGTGAGGCATCCGTTTCGACATCGGTCGAGGTCTCCACTGCCCTTCGAAATTCGGAAGCGATCCATGCGCTTGGGATGACGGGAGTAATGCAACGCAGATGGCTCGGTGCCCGCGAAGGCCTGATGGAACATCAGACGAAGGCGAATGACAGAGGCGGCGCTCTCGCGACATTCTCGAAGTTCTTCCGTCAGCTCCTGCAGAGTGCCGTACTCGGCATTGGCGCTTGGCTGGCCATAAAGCAGGAGATTTCTCCAGGCCTGATGATCGCGGCGTCCATTCTGGTAGGTCGCGCGCTCCAGCCAGTCGAACAGGCTGTTGCCAACTGGAAGGGTTTTCTGGCTGCGCGCAACTCGTTCGGCCGATTGGATGAACTATTCAGCGGGTTGGCAAACCAAGATAACAGACCAGCGCTCCCTGAGCCAAAGGGACACCTGACAGTCGACAATGTGTCGATCACCCCGACAGGTGCATTGGTTCCGACACTGAGGGAAGTCACATTCGAAGTGAAGCCGGGAGAGGTGCTGGCCATAATCGGACCTTCTGCTTCCGGCAAGTCCACCTTGGTTCGCGCCCTGTTAGGCCTTTGGTCACCGTCTCAAGGCAGCTTACGCATGGACGGCTACACGCTTGATCAGTGGGAGCCGGACGTCTTTGGGGCGAAGCTCGGCTATGTGCCTCAGGAGGTCGAGCTATTCAGCGGCTCAGTGGCATCGAACATTGCTCGACTTGGCGACTTCGAAATGGAGGACGTGATCGCGGCAGCGACGGCCGCAGGCCTGCACGACCTGATCCAGCGTTTCCCTGATGGCTACAACACTCTGATCGGCCCCGGTGGACTTCCTCTGTCTGGTGGTCAAAAGCAACGTATAGCCCTCGCCCGCGCGCTTTATGGAAATCCTGTTCTTCTCGTCCTCGATGAGCCGAACTCCAATCTGGATGCAGCCGGAGAAATGTCTCTGATGCATGCAATCCGGACTGCGAAACAGAACGGCATCGGAGTCGTCTTCACAACGCATAAGCCGACCCTTCTTCAGGTCGCAGATCGCATTCTGATTTTGGCTGATGGTGTGGTCCATAAATACGGCCCGACCAGCGAGGTCTTGCCGACATTGATGCGCCCAAGAGAGGTGAACAGGACTGCCACTGAGCTGAAGGAGGCTGGCAATGAATAATCGTCGCGATTTCACAAAGGACTTCAAGGCTTACAAATTGGCAGGCTACGCTCTCGTGATCGTCGGTCTCGGTGGCTTTCTCGGATGGGCTTTCTGGGCGCAGTTGTCTGCTGCGGTTATCGCACCTGGCTCGGTCGTGGTCTCATCCAATCGCAAGGTCATCCAGCACCTCGAAGGGGGCATCATTGACCAGGTTATGGTCAGAGACGGCAGCCACGTCAAAGAAGGCGACGTGCTGATCAAGTTCGATACCACCAAGGCAAGATCAGAGTACGCGCAGCTGATCTCTCAGCAGGTGGCGGGACTGGCATTGGAAGCTCGATATGAAGCCGAGCAAGATGGGCTTGAGAAGGTGGAGTTCCCTGCCCTGCTTCATCAGCATGCGGCTGCAGGCTTGTACGATGCCGAGAAGCTGATGAATACGCAGGCCACGCTATTCGCTTCGCGCAAGGACGCCGCAGAGCGCGAAATTCGGATTCTGGACGGTCGTGTTGAAACCCTTCAGAAGAAAGTCGAGGCATTCTCTCGTCAGAAGGAAAGCCTGAAGGCAGAGATGGACAGCTACGATGCCCAGCGCTCTGGCGTATCGACTCTGGCAGCCAGTGGCTTTGCTTCCAAGAACAGCGAACGCGAGTTGGATCGCCGTATCCTTTCCCTGCAATCGGCCATCAGCAATGCGGACGCCGAGATCGCAACTGCGGAAAGCTCCATTGTCGAGGCGCAGCTCCAGAAAGCCGTAATAGCCAACAAAAACCGCGATGAGGCGGTCGCCGAGATCGCCAAGGTTCGCGAGGTCAATGCAGGCCTATCAGAGCGCATAGCCTTTGCACGCGATGTCCTGGCACGAACTGATCTGGTCGCCCCACAGGATGGTGTCGTCCAAGGCCTTCGTTTCCACGCCAAGGGGGCAGTCGTCAATTCCAGTGAGGCAATCCTGGAGCTGGTGCCTGTCACCGATGATTTGATCGTCGAAGCCAGCTTGCCAGTCCTCAATATCGATCAGGTCCACGCAGGGATGACCGCAGAGGTGCGGTTCCCGTCATTCTCGTCAAGAACGACACCAGTTCTCTTTGGCAAAGTCATCGATGTATCTCCAGATGCCCTGCCCGATGCAGAAGGTCAGCGCAGCACGTTCAAAGGTAGGATCGAAGTGCTCAAGGAAACCGTTCCGGCCGAACTGGTTGCGAAGCTTCAAGCGGGAATGATGGCGGAAGTCGTAATTCCGACTGAAGAGCGATCAGTAATGAGTTACCTCGTTAGACCGCTTGCGGATGCATTTGCGAAGACGTTTAGGGAGAAATAGGTATAACTGCTGCGCTGACTATGAATAAAACACGCACATTTAAATCATAGCCAAGCCTGCATGGTTGTTCGAGGTATAAATGTTGTTGTATTGCGCCGACAGCTTTTTGAACGTATGCTGTGATTGATTGGGGGAAGGTATGCGAAGTAGAATTACCACGATAACATATATTTCTATAGTTATCTTGTGTGCAGTCGTTGCATTCCACTCAGGCCTTAAAACCAATTATCTAAACGATATCTCACTCAAATCTTTTACTTTTGAATACAAGGGAAACCTGTATAGCGGGGAGCTGTGTTCGATAGAAGCATTATTGGCCAAAAACTGTGGTCCGATATTAGAAACTGAGCACTTTTCAACGTTCTGGCAATTACATGAAGATAACTATTCCCGAACTAAAACTACCTTGGGAAGAAAGGGGAGGGTCCTCTCACCATACGTGAGAGAAGGCAAAACCTTGCATTTCGACCGATGGAATAAAGACCCCCTCGCTAATACAATCATGATCCAATATCCGAGTGAGGTGCTAGAAGAAATAGTCCTTTTTGGTCAAGATTTGAGCCACGCCTCTCGCCCCCCAAGTGAGAATCCTGCAGGCTATAATACGGCTGACGAAGTTCTATTCGCTACGAAGCACGGCTCCATAGATAGCGTCTTCGTTATTAGTAGAAAAAAGGGAAACACGCATCTGACTAACAATTCTCGCATCATACTTATACAACAAATTGAAGGCCTTATTAGAGGGGGTGAAAAATGACAAATGTTACTTCAACAAATCTTCAGACATCAAATGAGTACGTTACAGCACTTGCTGGGGCATACAAGTTAAACGGACCAGTGACATACACGATCCTCTCAAATGAGATGCTCTCGCGTGTTATCACCTTGAATGGGCAGCTTCATACTGCTACAAGTTCCAATGTAATGGATTTGTTGTCAGCAGAAGGTTTTTCCGGTGACTTTGTAGATATGACGCAATATGGATTAATGATGATTTCTATTTTTAATGCCATTGAAAAGATAACATCATACTGCAATATAGAATTCGTCAATGTCTCTGAATCACAAAACCCTTACTTGTACATGTTTGGATCGGATTGGCTGAAATATCCCGATGACGAAGGCGGAATAAGTAATGCTGCCGCCATGGCAGGCAATCCAAGGGATAATAATTCTAATGCCATGATGTCATTAGACGTAACGACTAGTTTGATCGAGTTTCTTGACACGGGATATAATCCAGAAAAGGTAGCGGTCAACGATGGTTCCACTTACAGAGATAGGGTGGCTATACATGAGTTGCTACACGTCCTTGGTTTAGCACATCCGAAGTCTACTTCTATGGGGACGACGGTCATGCCAGAATCCGTTGACAACGAGAAATACACGGTGTTGTCAGCGAATTTTGCCTATGATCCTTTGTTCAAACCAAATGATTACGGATTTCCGATTACTCCAATGGCGTTAGACGTGGCTGCTTTGCACAATATGTATGGAGCAAAAAGCAAAGCTCAATCAGATACACTTTATGAAATAATTGAAGATGGTGAATATCTAACAGACGATGCGGAAAACGGCTATGTTGGCGTTGGTCGCGCATATTACACGATATGGGATACAGGAGGGGTCGACAGTATTGAATATAACGGTTCAGATCGAGTTTTAATCAATCTGAATGAAGCAACACTAAGTAACATCCCTACCAACGCCGCTTTAGAAGTCGAAGAGATGATCACAAAGTCCAGGTTCTGGTCAGATTTGCCTTCTGATGTTAAAGAGCAGTTTACCAATCATAGTTTGGCTGCTGGCGGATATATATCCTCTACATTCTACACAGGACTACTTTCTTCTGGGTTCCGCCCAGGTGGCTTCACTATTGCGAATAGCTTTAAACCTAACGTGTTTGACACCGGGATAGAAGATGCCAGGGGCGGATCTGGTGACGACATCCTTATTGGCAATTCACTGGACAATTTACTCCGTGGGTTTGATGGAGACGACTTTATTTATGGCGGAGACGGCGATGATATGATCTATGGTGGGTCAGGCGATGATGTTCTGCATGGCGGCCATGGCAACGATAAAATATGGGGCGGATACGGCAATGACATTATTTGGTCTGGCCGTGGAGATTACACAGAAATTCAAGGTGGCGGTGGAAACGACATCATCATAGCAGAGTCAGATTGGAATTACGTTGATGCAGGTGACAATGACGACATCATAGTAATAAAAGGACAAGGCGATTATCTTGGATGGGGAGGTAGTGATTCTTTTGACTTGACCCACTTTACACCCAATTCTTCCGGTAGCAATTCCGTCAACGGCGTGATTAACGGCGAATATTCGATTAACAGCCTTTATACCAATTCAATTTCGGATTTTTCAATAAGAAATAATGGAGGGGTGTTGGACATATACGCAAAAGGCTTTCACGTCAGCAATATCCATAATTTCGTAGTTGGCAATGGTTTTGATTTGTACGAATTTGCTTGGGGTAATAATTTGTCATCCAATTATTACAATCAGTTGGACATTTACACCATGGCGCTCACGGGTCAGATCGACACTGGAGGACATAGCTACAATTCCGGCTGGGATATAGGCACAATTACAAAAGCTGCCGCCTATTCAGATAAAATGTCTTATGCCAACCAATACATCTTCAGTTTTACGCTACCTGAGGCCGCGCCGGGGATGAGGTATATTTCATTCTATAACGCAGCTACAGCTGAAATAAATGGAAATTATTATTCACTGCCTGTTTTTACCAATAGTATTACAAACGAATTTTTCATCACCCCATACGGCGCTTTAGACAGCTTTAATTTTGATGGAGACACCCTTATTTCTGGCTACGTAACCATTTCCCTGATTTATGAAGACACAATGGAGGTAGTAAGCTCTTCCTCTCGGAGCTTCCAAACAGTGATAGTTGATAACAGACCGTACGAGTGGTTTGATGACGGTCCATCTTTCAGTTCTGGGTTACCCGCAAGCGTTCACCAGGGAGATGACGACCTTTTTTACGTGAATCCTCATCCAGATTATTCTCGTGGTTCGAATGATGACGGGCATTGGTTTGGTTGAAAACACACCGGGTCGGTTTCCATGCCGATCATCGGTCAATGCACCGAGGCCTTCGCGTTCGATGCTGCGTTCAATTGAAAAGGCTGGGGACCGAAGTGGCTCCCAGCCTTTGAAGCTCTGTTGAGAGAGAGGCCCTACGGCGTCGGAAGATTGTGGACCTGCGGCTCGTCGTATTGGTTCCAGCACCAAGCGTAGGCCCCCACAGCAAAGGTCTCGATCTCGCGACCATCGGCGGTGGTGATGACCGTCTTGGGGAAGAAGTCGCTTTCAATGGACACGCCTGGAGCGATCTCAAAGTCGTAAACTTCTTCGCCAGCCCTGAGCTTGGCCTCGATGACGCTCCAATCGTAGTCCTTAGGTAGGTCGCCTCCGAGAGCCATGATGGTGATCACGCCATCTTCGAGCATGATGACCTTGCTGCTGATGTCGTTTCCGAGAAGGCCTTCATCGAGAGCATTTTGCAGGGTCTCTCGCTCGAAATGCGGGCAACCCCATCCATTCCAGCGATCTCCATTGGTCCAGGCAGGAAGCGTTTCAGACCAATCGTCGAAGTCAAAATGCTTCTGCTCATATGTCTTTCTGAGGCGTTCCAGTTCGGCTTTCGACACGTGAACGAACTTCTCATTGAAGTCAGATACCGGAATGTTCAGCTGGAAGCCGCCAGACAATGGGAAGCACACAATTGTATCTTCGCCGACTGCATCCACTCTGACGAATGAGGCAGATACTTTGTCCTCATGCATACGGTAAACTTCGTCTTTTTTAATTTCCATGTCCTGCCTCTCTGAAGATTGATGCATATGATGTAGGGGCGTTCATTGCAAAGCAGAAGTCACCAGCAATCCGCCAAACGGTACGACGTCTGCCAGTTCGGCGTCCAACCAAACTGCGCCAGCCAGATGTCGAATTTGTCCTCGTTGGCGACCAACGGCATGGAGAAGCCTTGTTCGTCAGCGCCATCGAAGTCGACAGTCACTTTCATCGACTGGTTCGTGTCGACATGGATGACCGACAACCGCTTCTTGCCGTCAACATATCCGCGTAGCTCGGCGTCGCTCATGATCGCCCAGAAGAGATCGTACGGATTCTCGGTCTCGAAACTGTGTTCGATCTGGCCAAATACGGGATCATTGCCCCTGACTATCGTCTTGTACATTAAACCTCTGATGCCCACGACCAGCGGGCGCTTATTTCCCATATCAAAATAACATCGATAATCAAACCATATTTTTGCGAACGCCTCGATGTCGTGGGCCGCATATTTATGCGGAATTTCAGGCATTATTCATTGTCTAATTATGCAATAATTGGTATGCCGCGAACACAAGAGCATTTGTTCCCTGCAGTCCGAACCTGCATTCTTGTCTGAGAGGAGTTTTGTCCATGGCCGAGAAGAATATTGGTGCCAGCGTGCACGCGAAGTTGAAGAACCTGTCGAAAGAACGCGGCGTCGATATGATGTCCTTGCTGCGCCGCTACGCTCAGGAGCGACTGCTATACCGTCTCTCGGTTTCGGATGAAGCGCAGAACTTCTGCATCAAGGGCGGCGTCTTGCTATCTGCCTACAACAATGGCGATCTGCTGCGGCCGACCGAAGACATCGACTTTAATGGATTCGACAAGGATGCCGACATCACCACCGTCGAGAAGGCCCTGAAGGCTATTCTGTCCACGCCTGTCGAAGACGATGGCGTTCAGTTCCTGCTCAACACTATGTCGGTCAAGAAGGATCGAGTTGGCATCATTCCAGGCGGCAAGATCGCGTTGCAGGCCATCGTCCACAGCGCCAAGGTCGATATCCGCGTCGACGTCGGCTTCGGCAACCCTGTGTCGCCAGAAGTCCGCAAGATTATCATGCCGACACTTCTGGGTGGTGTGGCACCGCAGCCGGAGGTCCTCGCCTACCCGCTTGAGACCGTAATCGCAGAGAAGGTCCATGCGATGGCGCAGTTCGGAGCCTCGAATACCCGCGTGAAGGACTATTTCGACGTCTGGATGCTGATGAAGACGCACTCGTTCGAGGGACAGGATCTCGTCAATGCGCTCGTCCTGACATTCGAGGCGCAGGAGCGAGAAATCCCATCCACTCCAATCGAAGGCCTAAGTGAAGACTTCGTCGACGAACAGGAAGGTGCATGGAAGGCGTTCCTGAAGCGAATCGATCACCGCTCTAAGCTCGATCTCGGACAGGTAGTCGAGGAGATTGCTGAACTGGTCATTCCAGTCATCGAAGCTGCAGGGAGTGGGGCCGAGCTTAACCAGACATGGGAAGCGCCAGGTGGATGGAATAGCGCAGTATTAAGACCGAACTAATAGGTCAAAATTTGGACGACGACCTATTATTTCTAATGCCCATTACTGAAATCTGAGATCGAATAGCGTATCTTTGTTACGATACCGATCTGCAACCAGAAATCTAAAAGTAACAGAACCTGATATACCTGCTGGGACAGTACCTTTTATCGTTCCCTTAGAGGGGTCAACTGATAGCCAGGATATATGCCAAGGAGTATGAAAAAAATCATCATCGTTCACCGAGATGCCAACGAACCCATCGCTAAAACTGGTGCTATGAAACGTGAAACGAGCAGGGGCGCTCTCCGCACTAACACCAGTAGGCATGAATGTAATATTGACTTGGTCACCTGCCTTGTAAATTTTCTCTTCACTCAGACGAAACGACGGAAAATCGTATACTTGAAATGTTCTGCTAATTGACTTGCTTTGACCTGAACCGTCTGTGGCATCGAACGTCAAATTCATCGAACCCACGCCCGTATTTGGATCAAGATTTGGCACCGATGAGACTGATCCAGACAAGGCAGTGTTGCTCAGAGTGAGACCCGCTGCGTCACTGCCGCTCGCAAATGTTACCTGTGGGTTTATTCCGCCAGTGATAGTGATTGGGAACGAGTTGTAAGTACGGCCGCGATAAACATTATTTGGAGTGGCAGGAGCATCAATGTTCAATTCATCAACAACGTTAACGGTCACCGTAGTGTCTTTCGACTGTCCACGATCATCTTCAACTTTCACTTGAGATGAATAATTTCCCGCTGATACACCGGAAGAGACTGTGCCAGAGACGGTCAAACCGGACAATGATAGCCCATCAGGGAGGTTATTGTTCACGATTGTTGACCTGTAGGGCGCAACACCGCCAGTTGCTGATATTGAAACGGGTGCAATCTCAGAGCCTTTAATGGCGTAAAATGCCAACGGTGGCGCTTGTAGAGGGCCAGCGACCGTTATTGAAACAGGTGTCGTTGTTTCACCACGGGAGTTCGCTACTTTTAGAACTGCCGACCATGTTCCAGGCGTACTAGCGGTTCCTGATATTACGCCATTCTCTGCAAGAATGAATGGCCCTAGAGAACCACTATGAACCGTCCATGTCACCGCTTCGCTCGCGCCTGTGACAGACCCAATCAAATTTACGGTGTCCCCCAGACCAAATGTACTCGACTGCATCGTCGCTACGATGTTTTCGCCTTTTGGCTCTTCACCATTACCGGGAGTTTCTTCACCACCTGAATTGCCTCCCCCATTGTCGGTTGCAGGAGTAACTGAATATCCAGGTTGACGGAAATAAAACTGGGCATCGGCGTATGCCACGGTGGTCAAACTGATTGAGCAAAGAAGGGCCGTGTAATGTAGAATTCGGGGAGTCATATGATTGCCTCAATGCTTAGTTTTTTCTTTAAAAAAAGAATACAATTAACTGGTGTATAAATCAAATCAAACATCAACGTTTTGCCGAATCCCCTGAAAATTCGGCAATTTTAGCCCCTGGCGCTGCTATCCGTCCGTCATTTCGCTCTCTGCCATGTAGCCAATACCTGTCTTCACTCAGGGAATAGAGCGGCAGGTAATCGGTAATTTTACGGTCGAGAACTACGTCATCGCTCATATTGTCGAGGATGTAATTGCCATCTCTAGCCGTCACCACGAGGACTGCATGGAACACTTGGCGCTCTACGTCCATGAGAACCACCATCGACATTGTGTTGGTCGGCACGCCGCCAGCCGCCAAGGCCGACACTTTCAGAATGACGTAGTCCTCGCAATCCCCGCTGCCGTGCTCCAGCGTTTGCATAGGGGACGCCCAGAAATCTAATTCGCCATAGTTTTCCATGTCTGATTTGTAGGCGATCAGCATATTGACCGACTGATTGATCGCGGTGAGCTTTCGAACAAGCGGCATCTGTCGGGCATCACGGATAACCTGCGCCAGATTGGCAGCTATCGGAACGCATCGGGAAGTGGGTTCGCAATCCGCAAATGCAGCTTGCTTAATGGCCGCATAGACCTCTCTCCATTTCGAACTCACCGGAAGGTTCTTTATCGGAACCAGAATGGACGAAAATGCTCCGGTCGGCTGGGGCTTTTGCTGAGGAGACGCTTGCGACTGGGTTTTTGATGGCGTCGGTGGGGACTGTGTAGCGGGAACCGAAGTGACTCGATCAATGGTTTTTGGGTCATCAGGCTGCTGCGCTAGAGCTGGCCATAGAAATAGCATCCATGCCGAAATGCTAATTGTGATTTTATTCATAAGCCGTGTCCCGAAACAAAACCTTATGTTCAGGTGTGTTTTAATTCAAAAATAATGCCACAGCCGTTTGGGAACCAGGCCAGAGCAGGTCGAGACTGCTCAATGCCAAATTCGTTCACAAACATGACGAGAGGATTTCCATCGGCTACTCAGGATAGCCGTTGGCACCATTGAAGAAAATCGCGTTCCTAGCCCCATGGCTCAACGAATGGAGCTGCCGACTAGAATTTTAATGTTCCAAATCAACAGGATCGGCTTAATTCCACCTTCATGCTGACACCCTGCATGGGTGATAGACGGCAACTTCAAGTAGTTGGATATTGTTGTCACTGGCCATAAATAGTTTATAATTCTCGGTAATAAAAAGGAGCAGACCCCCAATGATAAGAATGGCATGCATATTATTGGCATCGATTTCGTTTGCCTCAATTTCATCAACCCGGGCAAATGCGGATTTCTGTCAGAGCGACCAAAAAGCAACGAATGGATGCTTCGACGATTTCACTATTCGAGCTGAGTTGTACAAGGCGCTCCAGCTAAACGTAAATCTACCCACTCAAATGGTGGTAACGGATGCAAACTCTGGCAGCCTAAGTGCCACAGGCGGCAAACCTGGATATAAATATTCAATAGTTTCAGGCATTCTTCCTACTGGAATGGTATTGAACTCGGCGACTGGACAAATTTCGGGAACCCCAGACATAGTTGGCACTTTTACTGCCACGTTCCGAGTGACCGATGACCGGGGAATATACACAGACGCAACGCAAGCCGTTGAGGTTTTGCCCAAGAGCATTCTACGTCAGCTCAGTGGCGGGAACGGGACTGTTGCTCTCCAAGACCTGTTCACCGCTGCTGAATGGACCCATCAAGGCATAAATAAAACGGTCGAACTGCCCGCTGGCCAGGTGAGAGGCTATACGGTCAACGAAAATGCCGTCGTGACCATCGGTAGCGCATGGAAGGGTGACCTGACCTTCAATGTGAAGGGTGAAATCCAAGGAAAATCAGGCAATCCGAATGGTGGTGTTGGCGGAACCGCCTTCAATGCCAACACGGCGGGGCAATCAGGTCAGAAACTGAACCTCGTTGTCAGCGGAGCTATCCGAGCAGGTGGTGGAGGTGGCGGTATGGGAGGAAGCGGCGGTAAAGGTGGCGACGGGATATTTGGCACGTATGTAAGAGAACCCGCATCAGGTGAACTCTACAGCCCAGTTTACGATATGAGAACGTGGCAAACTTTTGACGCGGGCGGCATTATCATTTACTGGGCTGACCAGTGGTACATGGCCAACAACCCAACTGTAAATACAATCGACGGCTGGACTTACTATCGCGGCTCTCATAGGCACAGAGATACCTATACCAAAGCTGATCTGTATGGCATCTGGCGTGAACGCGGGACCCAACAAGTTAGCACAGGAGGTTCAGGCGGAAGCGGCGGAGCTGGCGGTCGAGGACAGGGATACACCCTCAGCTTGCTTGGTGGCTCTGGCGGTTCGCTGGGTACTGCTGGAGGGCAGAATGCTGGTAATGGTGGTAGTGGTGGTGCTGGAGGCTCCGGTGGCGGTTGGGGAGCCAGCGGCGCGGGTGGGATATCAGGAAATCCTGGAGCCAATGGCAACAACGGATCAGGCACAAGTGGATCTGGTGGCTCTGGCGGCGGTCCCGCTGGCTTTGCAATCCAGAATCCCGGCAACGTAATTAGAAGCGGCGGCGGAGCTGTTCAAGGACGCTGACCAAGTCCACGATACTACGACGAAGGAGGCCAGCGGATTGTGTTTCCGCTGGCCTCGGTCATTTCAAGCGTAGTGCGTTAAATTTCGCCTGCACCCTTATAAGTGTTGCATGGCTTAAATCGCAATCAAATCAGGAAAGAAACCTGCAATATTGGGGCAAATTCGTTGATTATTTTGGCTGAATGAGATAAGCAGATTGCCGAGGTGATTTATGAATATCCCATGGAGATCGATTACTGCCGAGATCAACCAGACCGCGCCAAGCTATCTGCTTTGCGTGAGCGGCGGTGTCGACTCCATGTTCATGCTCAATTTCTTCCAGAGAAATTGCAAGAAGTCGTATCGCGTCGCTCATTTAAATCATGGCCTGCGTGAGACGGCCGGACGCGATGAAGCATTGGTCCGTAAGGTCTGCGAGCAGCTCGGCATCGAATGCCTGGTCGGCTATGGCGATCCGGACAAGATGCGTAAGGCCCCTTCCCTCGAAGCTGAAGCTCGCGACCAGCGCTACGCCTTCTATGACACGATCCGCCTTGACAACGACATGCTGGTCACCGGACATCACGCCAATGATCAGGTGGAAACCGTTCTGCTACGCCTGATGCGCGGCTATCCCGATGACCAGCTGCGGATGAAGAAAGTAGATGGCAACCGCTATAAGCCCTTCCTCGAAGTCCCCAAGGACGTGATCCTTGAGCGCGCCCACCATCTCGGGCTTGAATGGGCTGAAGACGAGACCAACAACGATACGGTCCACGAGAGAAATTGGGTTCGCAATGTGCTGGTGCCGCAGATGATGGAGCGGCGGAACATTGTCAGGACAATCGGCCTCAAAAACAAAACCGACTGAATTCCACCCAGTCGGCACTTAGATACTTTGGCTAACCGGATTTAAATATGGAATGGGGCTTTCCATTCCCATCATGGAATCGGTTATCTGCGCTGTTTAAACCATGGCCATGAGAGACAGGCATATAGACAGTTCCTGGTCTGTGACGATGGTTTAAACGGCGCACCGCGTACCCGCCGCAGGCCGACAGGCCTGTGCGGGGATCAGGTACCGACGCTCGCGTCGGATGCGGACGGCGATAGCCAATTTTCGCCGTTTTTATTGCCTGATGAACATCCTTCCAACATCCGCATTCAACGGGCAGTGTCTGATCCTTCCATCGGCCTGACAACCACCCTTCCTCAAATGCCGGAAGAACGTCTTTATATCCGCCAGTCACGGCAAGGCCGCGTCTGGCGATCTCTGCGGCGGAGGCGCACGCGTCGGGCACCTCAAACGCCAAATTCCCAATCGTGGTGGAATATCCACCCCAAACTTCAATGACTTTAATCCCGCAAAGACGCGCCTTGCGCGTCATCATGGCGATGAGCAATGACCTGGCCCAGTAGTTGATCAGCCTGTTGCGAGTCTTGCTCTTACCGCCGCTTCGCAGCTTGCCCAGGCCCTTCTCGAACGTGATCAGGCCAATACCCCATTTGCGGCACAGCCGGATGGTTCTGTCGCAGACCTTGGCCAGTGCCTCACGTACTGCCTCGGCCGATGCATCGAGCGGAAGATCGAATTGAACGAGCTGATGCTCCAACAGCTCCGTCTCGCTCAGTTTTGTGGGATCGTCGACGTTCTGCACAACACTCAGTCCAACGAAGTTCGGATTGAGGTCGACTCCAAGCGCACGACCTGGAACGGCCTTGATCGGCTGACGCCGCTCTGGGTGATCGGGCAAATCCTCGGGATCAATCGTCACATGCAGCTTCTGATCATCGATCCGAAACGTGATGTTGATTTTCTTTTCCGCCGCAAGTTTAGCGGCCTGCCGGACAATCTCACCCGCATTGCCATGCATATGAGCCAGATCGAGTTTAACTACACGCCACTGCATCTTCTGGCCAGCGACACGAGGCATCATCATCGAGAATGTGCAACTCAGTCCATCCTCAGACAATTTGAAATGCCTATTTCCCGCATAAATCTTGTCGCCTCTTGAACAGAATGGTCTGAGACGTTTGTTCTTCCATTCAGCTTTATCAATCAGCCCTTTGATACGTCGTTCAAAATCTTTGCGGCCACCAAACAGCATCGACCCATCTGGGACGATCTTGCGCAAATCTCGCGCTTCGAGCGTGGCACAATGCATTACCCATGCGTCGACAATCCCACCTGCAAACCTGGCTTTTACAAATTCACGCAGTTCTTTTTCCTTGAGCGATTTTCCGTCCCGCTCGGCATTTGCATATCCAGTCCGCACTGCCGCTGAATAGACACGCCGAACCGCGACAATAAAATCACGATCTTCAGCGCTGCAGCGATATGGAATGGAGATGGTTTGCAATGAATGTCCCGGTTCGTTTCATTTACATTTAAATCAATAAATATAAATGTCAACATAACCCACATTTGAATCCGTTTAGCCGATACTTTCTCATTTTCATCGACTTGGTTGCACCTAACTGGCTGCGACGAGTAGCACTCCTTCCAATGAGTAATTGTGCTCGCGAGCATATTGGACAATCGCTTCCTTGCTTTCGACATTCAGGATGCCGATCACCCTGCGTGTGGTCGCGAAGAAAAGCGCTTTGTTACCCTCGGAGCGTAGCTCGACAGGCTCATGATAGTCCTGGTTGTCCTTGTAGAGCCGATTTGCAATCGAATGCATGTCACTCGTCTTCGCACCATAAACTAGAATTTTCACTTAGTTTCCTCCTGTAATTGATAATCCGATTACACAGGAAGGGAAAATATATTCAAGCTAAATAAAATCCGCATCGAATTAATGGCCGGATAATGTCAGTCGGCCGCTTGTCCATTGCAGGCGATAAATCGACTCTAAATGTCGATATCGACTGGAGACAGGCTGGAAATGAAACCGCTGGAAGATGTATTTGCCGAAAAGAAGATTTATCGCACATCCGATCTCAGCAAGATGGGATTTCGGCGGGATGATATCCAGCAGGCGCTCGCTGAGGGCTTTCTCATCAGGCCAATCCTGATCGAAAAAGAAGGTCCCGTGATAGGCATCGTGGCGGCCTCTGATGTCCAATACGCACCCGAATTCGATGATTGCGTCATCATGGAAGCGACAGGCGGCATTATCGCCTTCCAGTCGGCCGCCATGCGTCATTTCATTTCGACCAGCATACGAAATTCGGTCGATGTGATCCTGCCTTACACGATCTTGGGCAACAACAACGCAATCAGCCCTACCCTCAACGTCGCCCCTCACAGATCGCTACATCGGGCAAGTTTCGAAGTGGGTGTCGAAGATCGGCCGACCGAACTCGGAGTGAATATCCGGATCACATCTCCAGCACGCACAATCGTCGACCTCCTCCGCAACGAGAAGCACAGCGCAGACGACTATCGGCATGGCGTCTATGCGCTGAACTCGTACATCGAAAACGGCGAGAACCTTGAGGAGCTGACCGACATCGCGGCCGCCTTCCACTTCGACTGCAGTCAGGAGATCGAGCAAGCCCAGCAGCGACTAGAGAACACCACGAGCAGAGGGATGGGCCTATGAAAAAGAAGGAGTTCGTCAGCGATAGCGGCAAGAAGACGTTCATGGCTCTGAAGCTGCAGGCGAAGCTGACTGGTAAGGACATCCATGCCGTCGCGCTGCGTTTCGCACTGGAGCGTTTTCTGGGCCGCGTATTCGCCAAAGAGAACGAGTTGCTCTACAACCCGATGAACGAGACGACGCTGACCGAAGGCCAGATCACGGTCAAAGGCGGCATGCTGATGTGCATTGCGGAGGACAAGAACCCGCTCGACAGCCGAGCGACCTCAGATGCGGATCTCCACATTCCAGGCTTCAAGGGATCAGTAGACAAGTTCGCGGAGATCGTCAGTGAAGCGCTGAAGCACGATGACAGCACCATAGACGATGGCATCCGCTTTCATGTCGACGACATCTCGGTTGCCCGCGAAAAAGACGGCGAGAACACTGGCGGCACGATCACCATTCCGCTCCAGATCGGCGACCTCTTTCTGAAGATCAAATCCGACGTCACTTTCGACGGACGTGCCATGCATCTCGATGCCCCGACTGTCGAGTATGAGAGCGTGTTGCCACATTCGGGTCTCGGCAAGGTGACGATCCGACAGACCCCATGGGAATACGTGCTTGCTGACAAGGTCTGTGCCATGGCTTCTATGGGCGAAAAGAACTACCGAATTCGCGATTATAACGACGTTTTCGTCATCCTGAATAATGGCCTTATCGATCTCGAAAAAGCGGCCGACATTCTAAAACAGAATGCTGAATTTAAAGGGCTGGAATTACCGGAAAACGTCGCTGATATGGGTGCGTTATCGCAGGCATTTATCGATAGGCAGGCTCCACGATGGGAAAAGGAAGGCACTGATAAAAACTTCTCTGCACCTGCAAGCCTGCATGATACGATTTCAGTAATTAGAGAAAAATTGAATCCGATCCTTGAGAAAATAGCAGGGATCGAAAATACCCAGACACAACGACTTTAGGAGACAAAGATGCCTGAATTTGAATTTACCATCACCCACGACGTTACGATGTCTGCAACGGTGAAGGTTAAGGCCAACACCATCGAAGCTGCGCAGGAAATCGCACAGCGCGCTTCATTCCACACAGACCCAAAAAATGGCGTGAAGTGGGAATTGGACGAAGGCAATGAAATCAACGCCTACATCCCTGACGAAGACGATTACCAAATCACTCCTGGTACCGAAAATGACTTCAGCGAAGAGCACGAGGGCGACCTCGGCAACGTCGGTCCGGGCATGTGACGAGCGGCGGATACGTTGCGATCATCTCGTCATTGTGACTGCCGAGGATGAAGCTGATGCAATCGAAAAAGCCAAGACTGGAGCCTCCGATATCACAATGGATGGCTACTGCATCGACAATGTCAGCATCTTGGTCGACGAAGGCATCGACGTGAAGCTCAAGCAGCCTGAAGAAGCACCTTCTGGCCCGAGCATGTGATTGCCACTGACTACTAAAGCGAAGGGAGCCGATTGGCTCCTTTTTCATGCGTCACTGGCGGAACGATAGAAGCGCGCTTGCCCTTTCGCGGAACCGCAACCACCGCTGCGCCTGTTAGCTCGTCCCACTCAAAAAATTCTCGGGTGATGCCAGCGATCTTCTCCTCAAAGCGAATACCGAGACCTTCATCGGACAGCTGGACGACTTCGCCCCATTCTTTGGCACGTCGGCCGCCAACTGCCTCAGGAATGCGTAGCTGATCACCCAGAACCACTGGCGTGCCGTCACCGATTGTATAACTCGGGCTGTTGAACTGCTCGATGCGCTTTCGCACTTCAGGCGATCTGAAGCCTTCAAAGAGAGCCTTTGCGAAGCGTTTTTCACTGTTCATGGCGCTATTCGATAACCAGTGTCTTCCTCATGTCAACGTGCTGCAGGAAATCCTTCATTTCGAAAGCTTCCTCGATCTTATCCGCTCGCTCCAACAGCCTGGGTTTCGAGATTCGGCCTTCTGCGAGACCGACGCCGAGATAGTAAGCAGAGTTGGAATCGTTTGGTGTCTGCAACTGCAACAGCGCGGGATTGTATTCGCGGCCGAAGCCACGGACGCCACATTGGGCAGCGCTGTATCCTGCACGAATATAGAGGAGAACCGAACTGTCTTTTTTCATTACGAGGACGCGACGGTTTGCACCAAAATCGATGCCGCCATTACGCCCTCCGTAACGTGGAAGAACAATCTGATCAACGAGTTCGAATTTCATGTGCAAAGCCCCTTTGTTGCGGGCTATTTAGCAAAAACCTGAATTAATGTAAATAAATAATGCTCCATGCATCAAAAATATTGCTACGCATTTATCAATCAATAAATCGGCAGGCAATCTTCTGCGTGCCCCTCAAATGTTGACTTATCGACGACAATCGGGAATTCGTCCTTGTAGAAATACCGATCATACGGCGTCACGCAGTCGGTGCCGTCTTGCGGGTCATGCTCCTCCAGCCACTCTTTGCGCAGCTGCGTTGCCTCTTCCTTCGTAACGGTGATCATTTCTGCGCTCATGTATTTTCCCTTTCCAAGGCGGTATCGGTCAACCCGAGCCGCTTGTAGATGTCTGTCTCTTTCGGAGTTTCGATGATCGTGAATTTTTCAGGATCGACGCCGAGTTTATGGATGATCGTACGGACACCCTGATCCCAGTGACGGATTTCAATCGACAGGTTTTCGAAATCTTCCCTGTAGACAGAGCCACCAATGCTGGACCGCGCCTTCAGAGCCTCTTCTTCGGTCGCACAGGTTCTCCAGCGCACGGCATCATACTTAGCGGGACGGCCGTCAGAGTCGGCTTCAGGCACGCAGTGAGGCGTCTGGAGGGCTACATTGTCAGGAATGGCTCCGCGAGCGCTTTCAACAAACCACATCTCCCACGGTTCGCCTGGGACTTCGAGCTTGTCGTCTCTCTGAGCTGTCCACCAATAGTCACCGTGATCCGGCAGAATGACAGGGTTCTCGATCTCTGGCCAAAGGGTGGCAACGATCTCCGCGCACGAAAGGTCCTTGAATCGATATGGGAGCGAAGCGACCGCATAGAAATCGTCGTCGCTGTAGATGCCGAGCGCCCCAGATGGGAAATCCGGGTTGGTGCCAGGTTCTACGATCTGGCGATTGAAGTCCGTGAACGGGACGTCCTTCCAGACAAAAAATCCTGCGGCCTGTTCGTCCGTGCGGATTGATACTGCGAGATCACGAAGATCGTGAATGAGCGACATGGATACTCCATCCTAATTGGCGTCAGCTTCAACTAGCATAAATTCAGGATAATCCATGCGCACATATCTGGCCACTATTATTGCATTCATCCGGCTTCAAAAATTGTATGAGGCGACTATGACCACAGCCATTTACCCGATGAAAATCGCCTTGATCAGGGACCATCCGAGGAAGCACATTGGAGCCAAGAGGGTGGCGATGAAAATTCCGCCAATAACATAAGCCATTTCTGTCTTCTTATCACTGGCTGGATTCAAAAGATTATCAGCGCCGTGAGTAGTGTTGGCCATGTTGCTTCTCCTTGCTTAGAGATTCCTATTCTATCAGAAGCAACCCACGGCAACAATGAAGTGTTTGTTAATTTTTGTTCTGAACTTACATAAGTATTCGACGTTTCAGAAATCAATGAAATCAATGTCGTTGAATCACAAATATCCAATCATTTGGCCGCCAAGTTCGAATGATTAGGCTTGGCGGCCAAATGTAATCACTGACAGAACCACGCAACCACTACGTCGGTCGCATCATTATCTTGCTTCTGACCGCTGCCGTAACAATTGATTCTCGATCCGGAAGTCGGTGTCAGATTGCCAGCCCATCCACCACCACCCCATTTTCCGAGTTTGTAGTTGATGCTTCCATAGTCTTTACCTTCGTATGGGCGAGCTTCACCAGAAGCGCAAACATATTGGTCTTTGAATTTCGCAGCCTTAAGTCCGGCCGCTTGGCAGGTTGCCGCATGCGTACTCACCTTGTAGGTAGTCCTAGTCATTGTACGAGGGCCGTCTTTGCTCGGCTGGGTGTAGGTCTCCGTGACTTTGTCCACAGTCGCATTAACCCATCGTCCTTCAGGTGGAGGGGGCGGAGGGCAAGCAACCACCACATCAATATATTCACCAGGCGTCCTTGTGCAGCTTCCAGCGGTAAAATCGTCGAATGTCTGCAGGGTATTTGCACCGCCTGATTTGCATGTGAATTTCTCAGGGACCCACTGTTTCTCGGTGCAAACAGGCGATGCTGCGAAACTAGGAAATGAAATTACGCTAGCAAACAATACGGCGATTGAGATTTTTTTTGTACTAAACATGGTATCCCCCTATTTTTCAGTCTTCAATCCAAACTGGAATACGAGGATATTTGCTGGGCTTCTAATAATTGCAATTTCGCCGACAAAACTGAAGACAGATCGCTGCTACGCTGTGGAGCACCTATGACAATGGTCCGTCAGCCTCAAACCGACAAGCGGTGTGAAGGCCGTGAGCCTAGTGGAGTCCTGACCAGCCATGCCTTATGACGAAGCGCGATCCGAAACCTTTACTGACAATACCATGCAACGAGCCTATCTGAGTTGTCCCAGTCGCGCTTGTCACCAGCTCTCCAGCAAAAAGTTTGCTCATAAAGTTGTTCGGTGAGCGTGCCACCACCTGTCACGTAGCCTCCAAAAGTTCCAAAGCGATAGTCAATTTGGTTCCAACCATTACCGCCACTGTTCGCTCGATTTTCACCTGACGCGCAAATGTTGCCTTCGAAACTTGATGGCTTTAGCCCCACAGAACTGCAGGTTTGGGCATGTCCAGTTGCGATATAAGCCGTCACTCCCACATTGGACATATTGTGGTTCGATTTTCCTCCATTCACTATTTTCTTTGTGAACGTTGCGTTTACCCATCTACCAGCTGGCTTAGGGCATTCTATCGGGACTTGGACTGTATGAGCTTCAATGAAGGTGCAGCTACCGCTTGAGAAGTCGTCAAATGCTTGAATTTTCCCCGTTCCGGCACCCGTGTTGCATGAATAACTAGCTGGGACATATCTTGGCTCAAAACACGTCTCAGCTGAGTTTGAAACTCCTAATCCAACCATTTGCGCAGCCAGGAATGCCACGCTGCCTTTAATAATTTTCGACATGACTAGGTCCCTCCCTCGGGCGTCGTTTGACCTGCTCATAAGATTGGCAACGACTTGCACCTGTCCAATCCGCCGACAAAACTTTTCGTTCAGATAGCGAAATGGTCGGTTGGACGCCTAGTCTGCTAATGAGGGATCAGACACTATCGTCGAGCTTGGCCTCACATCGACAAACGATTTGACTGCTCATTTTCGCTTCGAATTCATACTCCCAAACACCGCCAAATTGATCTGAGAAAAGCGGGTATGTGCGTCGACCGCCTTCATCAGTTCGTCAACTGCAGCTTCGTCGCCGTCAAAGAATAATAGAGTGCGTTGAATCGAACTCTTCGCGAGTCAGTGGCCGAAATTCACCGGAAACAATGCCGTTGGCGTCCGTATCAGCAATGTGAAAGGTTGTCTTCGGATAGAAGTTAACCTTTACCAGATGCTGCCCCTTCTCAGAGAACCTGACGCCCGTCTTGAAGCCGAACTTCTTTTCAGCGCTCTCAACAGCCCTTAGGAGTTCCTTGTCGCCAGTACGCTCGGCCTCTGCAAAAGTGATCATTTCAACCTCTTAGTTTGAGGTTTGGTTCCTACTAAATAGAGCGAGTAAAGTCAATTATTATACAAATAATATCAAGGAGTAGGAGAATTCGCGATTTCTCGAACAAATGTGGCCTGAGATAATTCGAAACAAACGATGTCGAAATTTCCATCATCATAGGCAATGATGCGGCCGTCGTAACCCGCAGCGAGCAAAACATTGCGGTCGATTTCGATATTGCCGTGAGACTGCTCTTCCGTCACGACCAGCGGGTTCTGTAGGGAAATCTCGTATTCGCAGACGACCTCGCCATAGTTCCGCGCATAATCCTGGTCGCTGGAGAAGAACACACCGCGATCCAGATCGAGATGGAGTTGAGCGGTGTCTGCTCCACGGAATGCGGTCATGGAAAATGGCACTCCAGTTTTCGGTTTCATTCCTAATCTCCATTCAATTTTTGTTATTCTAATGAGCAGAAATGAAATCCAGAAGCCAAATCAAGAAACTGCTGGCCGCCGAACAAATAATGTTCAATTATAAGAATCAAGTTCAGCAATGGGGGATATCATGTTGAAACAGATACTTATTACGTCAGCCTTAGTTATTGGGGTAGCTTCTTCTGCAAGTGCAATGACCCCAGCCTTCCCAGAGGGACGGCCAATGTCGCAAGTCGTGGACAAAGACAGTTATCTTCTTAATATCGTGCAGCAGAACAGATACATCGAGGCCGCTGTTTCCGCTGCGGTAAGGCCTATCAGGCTCTATGACATCGACGGTGACGGACTGGATCAGGCAGACCTGGACAATGTGACGAACGCCTCAAGAGCACAGGTGGCTGCAATGCGCATGCAGCAATGGGCGCGCTATGATCTGAATGGCGACGGCAAGATTACCAGGAAAGAGGTCGAAATCATTGAACGACTTCAGAATTCAAATTCCGGTCGCGGAAGCAATGGCGAAGGCAGCCGAAATGGCTTCGAACGTGCGGATATTGATGGCGACGGCGTAATTTCGATGGACGAACTTAGAGCAGTCGATGGTTCGGAGTTACATGGCCACATGAATTCTTTTGGCGGGAGCGCCAACCTTGGGGGCGTTATGGACCTCGACAAGGATAAGGATGGGAAAGTTACTGTCGATGAGGCAACTGAAGCTGTGAAGGCTACATTTGCCCGTTTCGACACGAATGGCGATGGGGTAATCGACACCAAGGAAATTGCGGCGGCTTATAATGCCGTGCAAAACAGACGACCGATCCGCAATTTGCCGCAGCCGTTTTGAGAGGAATGATTTGCAAATATTCTAAATATCTGCGATCATCTAATCGTTACCAATCGGAACCAACACCAAAAGTTTTCCCGGCAAGCTGAGGTGTCCCAGATTGTTTTTCAGATCGCCGCAGGGGATTCGAACAACACTTGATATTCGACTCCGTTTAAATAAAAAAGGCTTCCAAGGAATGGTTCTTTGGGAGCCTTTTTTTATCGTGCGATTTTGGCATTCACGGTGTCGGCAGGCTTTTCGATTCAATCTCCGCCATCTTGGCATCGATATTTTCGCGGGTGAGCGTCTCTTTATCGCCAACCAAATCGATGCCGTCGATCAGGTCCTCTTCGAGCATCTTCTTCCAGAACAGGAAAGCCGGATTGTCGAGCAGTCCCTCGATGTGACCATCGCCGACGCCGCTCGCAATGATATGCGGGAAGTGCTCGCGGAACGCCTTTATGGCCTTCCTTCCTATGCCCTTGCGAGCACCGTGATTGTCGCTGTCGGTGGCTTCGAGCACATGGATTGCTGCTCTGCCGTCCATGCACGCGGTGAACTCGGCATAGACATCTCCGTCATTGTAGAGCCAGTCATTGTCTTCAGGCTCTGCATCTTCGTTGAATTCGACAGGCATGTGCCGTGAGAAGTGATCCTTGTGCTCTTGGTCGAGATAGTGACGAAGAACCTCCCCTCCAATTCCAAGAGAGTCCATGCTGGAGGCAACGCCTCTCAGCCCGATGCCGTCTCCGTGCAGCTCTTCTTCGAAGCTCAGGTAGAGTCCATCAGCCTCCATGATCATGCTCGTGATCTTTGCGCTTCCCATGTACGACACGTTCGCATGCGTTGGCACGAACTTACCTTCGTAATCAGTGCCGTCATAAAGACGCGCTGTCGAAATCACCTCTCGGATATCAGAGCCTCCGATATTCAACGTCAAGGCATCGTGGCCCAAGAGCAGTTCGCCATCTTCGAGCTTGAGACCTGGTAAGAGCAAAACCCGCACTGGATCGAGGATGTCGTCTTCGTGCCCAACAACAATACCTGTGAGGAGCACCTGTTTGGGATCGCTCTCAGGCTCATCCCGTGGCACAGGTTGGTGGGTCACAAAACGAATTGTCGTGCCCAGCAGAGGAAGATTGTCGTAGAGATTTGCTTCTGGTGCCATCGGTCGATTCACATTCGATTTTCCTCCAATCTAGGAGGTAGCTTGGCAAGGCACATTTGCTTGCATTTGGCCGTTGTCGCTTGGAGACTTCATATGTCGAACCCAACTCAGATTACGCTCGATCTAAAAAGGCCAGATCAATGCGAGTTGGCCTTTTCTCGTTGTCCCTGTCATTCATTCGCGCAATGATTGAGCACAGAACACCAATCTCGAACGGATAGATGAATGCAGGCGGGCCTTCTTGAACTCGGAACGATTTATGTAAACTACGATGCTGCCAGCAAGGCTATCAGCTCCATGTCTGAAGGACAGGCGCGCAGCGTTGTGGAGCGCTTCCATCGCATATTCGATGCCGACCTCGATGCTCACTATCAGGCGTCGTCGCTTATGATGGAAGAATTCAGCGATAAGACCCATTCACATCGCATTGTCCGTATCGGCCGCCCGACACTGTTTGATCGTGATCCCAAAGCCGTACAGGTCATGGACACCTTCCTGGCGAAGATCGAGAGCGAAACAAACGGCTACGCTTTCAATGACGATCCAGACCGCTGTACCGCGCTTGTAGCGATTGCTGGTGATGTAGCCGCCGTTGCCCACGATCTGCCGGATGTCGAAAGCTTCTGGGGCGTCTTTCGTGCTCTGGAGCACAACAATCCGTTCCACTTCTCCGATGAACATGCATTCGATGCCGCTGATCTCATGGAGGAAGCTCTCCACGAACATGACGTGCCGGACAACCAGATCGACAATCTGCGTTTTCTCGCACGTAACCCATTTGGGGGTCGTCACGGCTTTGTCAGTGTTGAGGAGTTCGAAAACGAGGTCAAAACGAATAGCAGCGAACGCTTCCACGTCTATCGTGCTGCCGAAAGTTGGCGCAGGCAGTTTGGTCAGGCATGCGGCCCTTTCGATTTCAAACGATCACTGGAACAACATCGAGAAGGAGGAAGAGCTGACTACTGGAGCGAATGGTCGACCAAGAGCTACGCAACAACCGACATCAAAGAGAAGACGACCGAGAGCCGTCCTATTAGCAAAGCCAGTCAGGAAGCCTATAGAGAATTCGCTCAGAGCGAAATCGACAACGGCTACTCACCGTATGGCTACTGGTTCGGTCCTGATGGCACTGTTTATCCGATGCAGGCCTTCCAGGACCACATCAGATGGCTTGGAGAGCATCTGGGGCGCAAAACAGGACTGCTTCGCGAGGAAGCAATGAGAGAGGGCTGGGTTTCGCTCACCATGGCGAACGAATTCACTTCCGATCCGAATATCGGCTTCAACCCAGCCAGTGACTGCTCACAGGCCTTGAAAGCAGCAGCTCGCATCGTGCGGAGAGGCGGCGATTACCTCGCCATGGTCGTCGAGGCCTATGACGATAACCTGTCGACGCTGAGCTACGAACAGTTCGATGACCTGAAGCAAGGTGTCAGGCGGCTCAATGAGCTGTCTCGTGAGGTCGGGCCAAACTACGTGGTGGCCCCAAAGCCGTAGAGGTCGCTTTGTCGCTTTCTCAATGGAGCGTTACCATCGAATTCAGCATCAACGAGGAGTGACCTTATGCAGAAACCGACCCGCGCCGAACTCGTAAAGCAAGTCGAAAAGCACATGGCGCAACGAAGCTACATCGAGCACTCACTCCGAGATTGCTATGAGACTGGCGTAGCCGCTGCCAATGAGGTCGCGGCGGCATTTGATCGTCTTCAGGAAATCATCGAGTCAGGCCGGGGATTTGAAACCGGAATTTCCTCTCTGGCATCCAAGCTCGAAAAAGCTCTGCCTATAATTACGGTTACGTACGAAAAGCACAGCAGGTTCTATAAAACCGTCGAAGATATGGCTAAAGACCTGAGACAGATCAGCATGAATAATTCTTTGGAACTGCGCGATTATTTCCCTGAGCAGCAGGGGCGGAGATCGGAATTTCTGGCACGGCGAATTGCTGCACGCCGCGAATTCGAGGCTATGCAAGCCGCTTCAGAGGCTAAAAAAATTGCTTCTCGACGTAATTTCGACAGACCTGCCCTTGGAACTTCCTCAGATTCCGACATGCTCGCGACGCAAAGCTATCTAGTTTATTCCGCTTTAGAAGATGACACACATTTCACAGAGCGGACTTCGAACATGGACATATCGTCTTCGCTCGATAATTCGGCGAGTAGCAGACATTCTGACGATCACTCTTCGTCATATGACAGCTCTTCCCACTCCTCATCGAGCGACAGCTCATCGTCTTACGATAGCTCTTCGTCCTCGTCTTCTTACGATAGCGGATCATTCGGTGGCTTCTGATATCGCAGAGGCCATTAGAGCGGCCGAATTCGACGAATACGACCTCGATGCTGGCACGAACAGCTTCTGCGGCACGTTCGCACTGGCGCTCAAAAAGTCATTTCCAGAAATTGAGCTTGGCCTCATCGTATTCAATGACGAGAAAGGCCAGCCTCTGATCGCAAAAGATGGGCAGTATGTCTGGAGACATGCCGTTGGGGTCGCAGACGACAGGCTGTTCGACATTGAAGGCGAAGTGCTGCTGGAGCACCTTATTGACAACTACTGCTGGAACAACCCAAAGGGTAAAGGCGGCTCGCTCGTCAGAGTCACAGAGGACGAGTTCCTAGCCCATGTCGACGACACAAAGGGATCGTTCAATCCTACGTATTATAGGAAGTGGATGAAGGCGATCCTGCGCGGCCGGAACGCGGAAATTGATCGTGCCGAGGCCATCAGCCCAGCGCCTAAGCTCTAGTGCCTCGTCCTCGTCGGGATTTCGGTCGGGCACTCGAACAGCTGGAGCTGAGCGTTCAAAAACACTTTGTCCACGCCATCTTCCCAAGGGAACTTTCCATTGGGATCTGGAATGTAGACCTGCACAGCTTCGAATGGGCGGTTCAAAATCTCAGTGCCGATTCCTGCGTGCGGCGCAACGGTCTTCGCATCCAGCACTGGTCCGACAGCGAATGTTCCATTGAATGGCGGCAACTCGAAATACCCTGGCTGTAAGAAAGTACGGCCTTCAGCGATCTGCCTGCCCACAGCATTTAGCAGTGATGTCATAAGATCTGGCGATCCCACGCCGACAACGAACAGTTCCGGGTGACCGAACTTCTCCGAGATGCCTACCGTATAGGTAAAGATATCGGAACTTTCGGGATCGAAGACGCCTTGGCACAGCCACCCGAACTCCCGCATTCTCTCCCGAGATTGCTCGATGAGCTTCGCTCGTCGTTCATTGCTCATTTTGAGACTCCCTTCAGTTGGCCTTCGGTTTCAGCATAGCCGCAGGCGATTCGAACAGCAAAGTTTGAGCCTCGCGATAGGCTGGGTGGACACCTTCATCCCACGGGAACAGGCCATTGGGGTCTGGAAGATAAAGCTGAATGGCCGAGAACGGCTTTCCCAGTAGCTCTGTGCCAAATCTGGCGTGCGGCCGCACCTTCTCTTCTGGGATCACGGGTCCAAGCGCGAAGGTGTGCCCGAAACCTGGCAAGTCCACATATGAAGAAGGTTCAGGGAAGCCCGCGCTCTTAAGCATGCCTCCGAATGCATTGATCAATTGAAGACGAAGAGAGTGATCACCAACGCCAACAACAAAAATCTCGGGGTGTTTGAACTTTTTGGAAAGACCAATTGAATACGTGTAGGACGTGATCTTGTCATCGAATTGGACAGTCGTCCCCATCCAGCCATGCTTACGCATCAACTCGCGGCCGTTCTTCAGGAGTGCCTGCTTATCGAAAATATTCATCTGGTCTCCTTCATCGTCAGGAGGCATACCTCATTCAGGCGTCGACGTCATCCGGAAAATAACCAGCAACATAGAACCCGTTCATTTTTCGACATCCGATCAAAGCGTCATCAGCCAAATTTGCCTCGAACTCCATTATTTCATTAAATTCTGCACCTTCACATAAATATGTTGACAATTATTTACGTAAATAGGCATCTTATTCCCTCTTAGAGGGCGTATTTCGTGGCACTTTTTACTCATCTTCCAGACAAAATTTTCGAGCCTTTTGCCTCGAAAAACAGACATTTATATGAGCTGAGTCTACTGACGGTTTTTGCCGCGTTTTATTCCACGACGCGTGACGCTCCGACGCGAGATGAAGTTATTGCCACAATTTTTGAAATCATGCTTTCAAAACCCGAGATGTGGCAGAGCGAGGATGATGACGAAGTTACTGAGACCGACGTCAAGAAGCTTCAGGGCGCTCGCGCCAGGTCAATCTGTGATCGCCTGACGGATTGCGGATGGTTCGAAGCCAACAAGTCTGGCTATCGCGTTATCCTAGAGTTCTCTCCCGTCGCGCTCCACCTCATGCAGTCGCTATGGAAGATCAACAATGGCTCTGTCGAACGCCTGGAAGGCGTCATGCAGACCTTGCGGTCCATCCTGAACAACCTCAAAAGCGGCAATGTCGCTCTCACGGCGGCTCTGACACAGTGCGCGAGCCATTTGGCCGATATCCGCCTGTCCATGCGCGGCACTCGAACCAAGATGATGCGCATCCGCAGTGAAGTGTTCAAAATCCGAGGCCAGACCGAGAGATTCCACTTCCTCATGAACTGGTATGTCGGTGGCGTGTTCATTCAGGACATTGAGCACATCATGTCTGATCGTCATCCGTGGAAACTGCGCAGGCAGACGATGAGCGTCATCGAAGAATTCCTGGGCGACGACAGCAAGATGATGACCATCGGCATGGAATATGCGCTGGACCACTTCCAGAAGACGATGAGCGAGGGCACCGCTGCTGAGAAGCTGGAAGCCCAAGAGAAAGGCCGTCAGATGGCCTACAGCGGCTTCTATGCCATCAAGGAAGAGCTGAACGCTATCGATGAGATTGCCAAGTCGATTACCGCCCTTCAATCGAAGCTGAACGAGTTGCTCGCGGTTCAAGGGACCGCCCGACTGGCGCATTCGAGCACCAATACCGAGAAGCTCGAAGCCGTCATGACGAAATTCGCAGGGTTCATTGGCAAAAACCAATCCGACAGCGCTGATGAAACTCTTCCAGCCATCGTTGCTGAGAAGACCCTCCATCTATCTGAAGCGGCCCTTAGAACCCCGAACATTCGCCGCAAGCCGAAGGCAACCGCTCTGCCGGACGAACCCGTCGATCCGGTAACGCTGTTTCGGCAGGAGCTTAATGCTGCATATCAGGAGCGCATTCATGCCTCTGATGATCGCGTTCTAGCATTTATCGACCGGATGATCGGAAACCAGCATACGTTCGAGTTCGACGAAAGCTCTCTATCGACGATTGACGACTTCATTGCCGCTTCCGCTGTCGTGAAGATGGCGATTTCTGGCGAAGTTTCACCCAATATCGAAGCCCATTACAACATTACCTGCGACGACGAGTTCGATCTGGTTGTCACCGAATATATGGCCTGCCCAAAGGTCACCATTAGAAAGATTCAGGAGAACCGTCATGCTGCTTAACATCATGGAAGAGCGCTTTTCGGAAGAGCAGATCAAGAATATTCGTAAAGCGATCACTCACCTGAATCGCTTCCAGTTTTTCCACAATGATTCGGCGGCGAATAATGCAGTACGTAAAGCGCTCACCAACCCGATGTCGCGCACGTTTATTTCTGAAGCTTTTAATCTAATGGGATATCGATTTATTGCGCAGGAAACGCTTGGTTATTTTGGAATCGTCCCAACGGACGAAATCAATGACGGGCGCTATCTCAATGATATCGAGACCTTCGTTCTCCTTGGCCTGAAGCTCGTCTACGACAAATGCTTTGATCGCGGCGATTTCGACGAAAAAGCCAACGTGGACACCTCAATCAACGAATTCTGCGATGAATTATCCGGTTTCGCGAAGGAAGCCGGATGGGAAGTCGAGACCGTTAAAATTCGAAATGCCCTGACCAAGTTGAGCGGCAACCAGATTGTCAGCATTGAGAGCAAATTGAATGACGACGACGATCTCCAGATCAAAATCCGTCCATTTATTCGTGACGTAATTTCTATCGACGCCTTGGAGAGAATTGAACTCTTCCTCATCAAGAAGACGGGCAACGAAACAACCGAAACCGCAGAGATCGTAGAGGCCGATGAGGCTTCCGATGAAGCTGCTGAAACCGCTGAAGACTAAGGGCAAGCACATGTTTTTGACCAATATCGGCATGATCAACTGGCACACTTACGGTGCCATCGATATCAAGATCGAAGGCGACATTATCGGCGTCATCGGTGACAATGGCTCTGGTAAAAGCACCCTGCTCGACGCTCTTTATGTTGTCGCGACTGGCGGCAGCCAAAATAATATGAACAAGCGTGCACAGGGCAAATCCAATTCTGAAGCGCCTACCGTCCGCAGATCGATCCACAGCTACTGCCTTGGTCGACTGAATGAGAAGACCACCCTCCGAACGGAATGCACCACCTATCTGCTCGCTGGCTTCGAAGATCCAATGGGCAAGAAACAGCCTGTTACCCTCCTGATGGCCTTCCATGCGGCACGAGACAACTCGAAAGCCCATCTGGAAACCCGTGCAGTCATTCGGGGTGCGCTGATCAAGACCACGGACATCCTGACCAAGGACGTTAGCGGTCAGCAGATGGTGCTGCCGTGGGCAGAACTGCGGCCGATCCTCGAAAAGAAGGTGTCAGCTGCAGGCGGCACGCTGAAGACCTTTACCCAGACCAAGAAGGAATACGTCCAGCACTATCTGCAGGCGATGATGTACCGTGGGCACTACGAAGCCTATCAGCAGTATCTCAGCAACCTTGAGAACGCCATCGCGCTGAAGGAGGTGAAGTCGGCGACGGAATTCGTGCAGGATTACGTTCTGCGAGAAGGTCCCATCGACATCCACGCACTGCGCTCGACCGCTGTTACGTTCAACAAGCTCGTCGAGCATCTGAACATGATCAAGTCTCAGATCACTGACCTCGAAGGCCTCATTGTCGATCTCGACAAGAAGCGCGCGGCAGAGCGTTCGGAGGCTATCGAAAAGGCGGTCAAGATCATGAGCGAGGCTGTGATGTCTCGCAGGAAGAACCGCCTTCAGCTGTTCACCATCAGCTCGAAGACTGCGGCAAAGGCCGCAATCGAGGCAGAGTTGACCTCCATCACCCGCGAGTGCACCGTCATCCAGAGCGATATCCAGGCTCTGCAAAAGCGCAAATATGAGATGGGTGAGACGTCATTCATCGACACCACGACAACCAAGATCGCGACCTTGCGCCAGTCCATTGACCAGACACTTGGTCGACTGCTCGGTGAACAGGGTATTGGGCGTCTAGCTCATCATATCCGCTACAAGCTCCAGTCTCTCGCTCCTGAAAGCGGCATGCTTCCGGCGTTCGTGTCGTTGAATGAGGCCGTGAACGGTACAGGCAACGCATCGGTCGACTACCTGCCTGACAATGCAAATGCGGCGGATACCGCGTTCACCAATGCCGTTGCGGCCGTAGCTGAGCACCTGCCTGCCCTGAAGGATCAGCATGCTGATCTTCGCGGCGCGAGCGTCCGTATCGAGGCGGAATGCAAGGACTTGCAGTCGCAGATCAGCAATATTGAGAGCCAGAAGAGCGTCCGAGACGAATGGCTAAACAGCTTCGTCAACATGCTGCACAAAAACGGCATCGAAGCTGACATCCTCTATGAGGTCGCTGAGATCGCAGACGAAGAATGGCGCGATGCCATCGAGCGTCTTCTCGGCGGTAGCCGTGACACGGTCTTCGTTCCGGCTAATGGATTCGACCTCGCGGCGCGGCTACTGGACGAGAACCAGCGCGAATTCCAGAAGGTTCGTCTGGCAACCACCGCCAAGCTCCTGCGGCACTCCACGAGCCAGCGTACTGGTACGCTGACCAGCGTCTTGACCAGCGAGAACAAGCTTGCCTCGGCCTACATCGACATGAAGTACGGTAGCGTCCAGCTCGCAACCAGCCGCGACGACTTCAAGAAGGACGGCCGTTGGCTGACCAAGAGCGGTTTGTTCGAAGACGGTGCCTCCGTCACGGTGCTCCGTCCCGAGAGGCCTAAAATTGGGAAGAACGGGCTTCAGCAGAGCCTTCCACTCCTCAAGCACGATCTGGAGGAGAAAGCTGCTGAACTCGTCGGCATTCGTCAGGCCTATTTCGAATTCGACAAGCTGATCACACTACTATCGAGTTTTTCCACGGTCGCAGGCAACTTTGCAGACCAAGACAAGGTGTTCAGCACTTCCAAGCACGAGATCATCGCAGGTAACGCCAAAGTCCGCGAATACCAGGATTTGATCGCTGCCAAGAAGGAAGAATGCGACACCACCCAGATCGATGAAGAGATCGAGGCCTACAAGGAAGATCTGACGGATTTGGTCAATCGCCAGAATGAGCTGAAGAAAACCGACTTTGGCTACGGTCGAGACATTGAAGACGCTCGAAAGCACCTCGACGGCTCCGTACATCTTCTCGGCTCAAACGCTCATATGAGTGCGATGAATGAGGCATTCCGCATCAACGCCCTCAACATCCATTCCGATCTCTTGAAGGCAGCTTTTGCGACTCTGAAATTGCGCTGGAAGGCCGAAGGCGGTCTCAAGGACGCTGAGAATGCGCTGACCGTCATCAAGAACAAGTCCGACAGCGAACATCGCAAGGCGCAGGATTACCTGAGCAAGACGTCGTTCGATACCAAGACCAAAATCGGGCAGGTCCTCGACAGCCTGTCTGGTCGCAGCGAGCTGCCTGAAGAATACAGCGTCAACGACCATCTGTATCCTTGGGCCGTCACGAAGCTTGAGCTGCTGAAAAACCACAAGCTCATCGATTATGAAGAGCAATTCGAGGTCACAAAAAAGCGTGCCGACGAACTCTTTAAAACGAGCTTCATCAACGAACTCGCATCGAAATTCGATGAGGTCGAGCGTCAGATCAACAGCCTGAACGCAGTAATTCGAAATACCGAATTCCTCGGCGAAAAATACAAGATCAAATGGAGCCATGCGCCTGGCCGCGAAGCTTTCCATCGTGTCGTCCAGCACGAGAATGAGATCAGCACGGCAGTCGCTGGCGGCGGCCTGCTGATGACTACCCTTGACCCAGAAGTCCAGGATGCGATGGACGAAATCAAGCGTCTGATCTTCTCGTCCGATGAAATGTTCGATCTCGATGAGTTCACGGATTACCGCAAATATTACACTTTCGACCTCGAAATGACGAACGAACTCACTGGCGCGAAAACCTCTCTGGTTGAACGAAAAGCCACAGGCTCGGGCGGCGAAGTTCAGACCCCGTATTACATCTGCATTCTCGCAGCGATGTCGAACGTCTATTACGGCGGTCCATTCAAGAACCTGAAGAAGGATGATGGCGGTCTATGCCTCGCGATTTTCGATGAAGCGTTCTCGAATATGGATGAAAAGGTCACCGGACAGGTTATCGACCTTGGACGTCAGCTTGGATTGCAGATGATTATCTGCGGCCCGTCGAACAAGAAAATCACGATGCAGCGCAATTGTAAGACCGTGCTCACGGTCGTCAAATCAGCGGATGCGCGAAGCACGAAGATTTTCGCAGAGCAAATCAAGGACAAGGCTCGTCATGAGCTGAAGATTCTTGATCCGGCTTTGAAGACTGATGCCGAGATTGCCGTACTCATGGAGGCCAGTGACCGTGCTTAAGTGTGCGGACTGGCTTGCCAGCATCATCGACAACTACGAAGCGCGGCCGGATTCAAATGGTCGAGCCAAGCGGATCGACAAACGCGATTTCGAGGACAGCAACGAAGTTGAGAAGCTGAAATACGCTATCGCCCAGCTCATTTCCGAAGGCGCGTTGAAGGCCAATTATGGTCGTCATGCTCGCCGAGCGGAGATCGAGAGCGTCAGTCTTCAGGATGCGGGGCCGATTTACCGAATGCTCGGCCGGACTCCATCTGCAGAGCTTGCCCGCGAGAGCATGGTGGCCCTGAGGCGCGAGGCCGAGGGTTGGGAAAGCAATGTCCTGAATGAGATCGAAAGCGCGTGGGCCAGGAACAAGCGCTGGCAGGGCATTGATCGAAGCGATGCCGCACAGATCGAGCCGATCCAGCTGCTTGCTCGTGCATTGAAGGCTGGCAAACATGTCGGACAGGACATGCGTTCGTTTTCGGCCAAGGAAGCCGGGGACAGCAAGCTGATGGAGACCAGACGAAAGCTTCTGGCCGCCTACCTGTTTGCTGACGAAAACGAGCCGCTGGAGAAGCTGGAGCGCCTGATCAATGACGAGGGCGCAAGGAAGATCGCTTTGCCGATCACCCTGTCAGGCCCGATCTCTCTTGGAAGCATGCCAATCGGCAGCGAGCTGGATTACTTTTCGATCCCGTTTCATCAGATGGATGACCTGACCATTGATGAGGGCATCGAGTATGTCCTGACTATCGAGAACATGACGTCTTTCCATCGTCACGCTAGCGAGATCAACTTGATGCCCAGAAAGGGCTTGGTGCTGTTTACCAGCGGCCAGCCGTCGACCGCGTTCAAAACCTATTATGGCAGGCTAGTCGAGCAATTTGGCTGCAAAGTGCCGTTCTTCCATTGGTCGGATGTCGATGGCGGCGGGCTGGAGATTGCGAACTCTCTGCGCAGCTTGAACCCGTCGTTGCGACTGCATCTGATGGATGTCGATCTGGCGGAGGATCACGGGGTGTCGTCGGAGCCAATATCGCTAACGAATGCGAACTATGCGGGAACAGTTCTCGAACCGCTAGCTCGGTTCCTTAGTTTGCCTGGGGCCAAGATTCTCGAACAGGAGAAAATTGATCCAGCTCACCCATCTTTTCATTGAGTTGGTCGACCTGACTTCGGAGCGTTGCCTCCAAAGCGCAAAATCTGTACGACATACAGATAACTGGGTTGGGCATCATGGCAATTTCATTCGTGCAAATGAAAATGGCTCGCGGCGGCCTGTCGCTGACAGTTCGAGAAATGGCCGACCTGACAGGCATCTCTCATGACACTGTTGGCCGGATTGAGCGAGGCGAGAAGCTCAAGGGATCAACGCTGAAAAAGGTACGCGAGGCCTTGGAAAATATTGGCCTCGTGATTATCGGTGACGACGGAATTCGCATTCCCAAGGCCGCTATCGATGCGGCCGTCAAAAAGGTGGAAAATGATCCATAGTTATGGGATCGAGCAGCTTATATTTCGTTCCCGAAATTCGTGTGCGAGACTGCTTCTCTAGATTCAGCAGAACGTCAGTGTCTTTGTTTATCCTGCGCCAACCGAGTTTGATTTCCAAAGTCAGATTCTGAGGGAGCGAACTTAAATCCAATCGCCAGCGTTTATTGCTGCGCTGCTCAAACTTCTTCATCATCTGCGCGCCGGCGATATCATGGTCCTTTTTCGTCCATGCATTAACCGCTTTTCGTCGATCCGAGCATTCCTTGGCGCGGCCGTTCAAATCCGCCAGGCCAGGATGGAACATCTCATGGCAGTCGTGACATAGACACATGAGGCTCCGGAGCGTCTGCGTGTTCCAACCATCGACTGTGTTCTGGTCATCGAAAGCCCATAGTTCATGGCACTCGACAGGACCATCAGCCTGACCACAGATTTCACAGACGTAGCCTGCTCTCTGAAAGACCTCTCGACGCACCTGCTTCCATGAATGCGGGCTTAGAAGGTTCGCCAGCGATGCTCCCCAGGATGTCGCAGGGATCATGTCCACATGGAACGGCACAAAGTGCCTGCGGGCGACGAATGGAGCAAACGGTTGCCATTCGTCTTTCACGATATCCGCACGCGTCACATGATAGCGCCCGAACTTGTCGGGGCCTTCTAAGCCGTCTTTAGGGACGTTGCTGAAATCATACAACCTCACAATGACCCCAATCATGCCTTTAGGCGGCCATTCGCTGCTCCAGCGCTTCGGCAACACTTTCCGCTCGCGAGGAGCGTATATGCGTTTCAAGTCCACACTGGTGGTTGGATATGTGGGTGTCAGGACAAAAGGAGAATTCACAAAGCGCTCCAAAGGGAATATTCTATTTAGAATGGCCAATTTTGGTTGCGTTTTCCATTTAAAAATTATAGAAATTCGCACGAAATAAGGAGACTTCATAAATGAAAATGTCGCCCATCAAGCTCGTGGCAATCAGCCTCATCGGAGGCGCTCCCGTCGCGCACACTTTTGCGCCCATTAATTTTGCAAGCGTTACGTCCATTGGCAGCGCCATTGACCAATTCCTGCCCTTCTTCGGCTACCATGTACTTGGTGCAATTCCAGCCTTGGGCCTGGTTGAATGCATCAGCCGTCTACGTCGTCAGAACGCCAAGCGTGAGAGAACCACGATCAATGCCTGAACTCATTTGAGGTTGGCGCGTTTGGCACGGGCAGATCGGTCAGGTGGCGGATTGGATGTTGCCGGAAATGAAACTGACCAAAAAGGTCACCCAGCAATTACTGGAGGATTGACCGCAAGAAAGGTCGTATTAAAGCGGCCTTCCTTTTTCATATACAATTCGCCCCAAAACCACGAACATACAGCGCAATAAGTGGATAGGTTTAAAATTATCTCTAAATAAATGATTGCTATTTTTATTTATATTAAATATACACCACGCAACTGGAGATAATTCGATGATCAGGTTTTACGATCAACTTACGCAAAATCCGACTGCCCAGGAGCTTGAGGGCAAGTACATCCTCGCTACTGGCTTTTTTAAGTACCGTACCTTCAGGAAGCCAGGCAAGGTGACACGTGTCTCCAATAGCCGCGTCCATATTGAGCCAATCCACATTGGCGATGAGCCAGAAGATATTTCCGATGCCAAGAATTACATCGATTTGAGATCGATTGGTGCCGTCTGCGATACCGAAGATGAGGCCCGCTCTGTATTACAGGCAAGCCACGAAGCAAGAGGTGTTCACTCCGCGCATCAGCGTGCCTGCCAGCTTGCTATCAACGGACTATTCAATTCGCTGAATGAACCGGAAAGCACTGACCCAGCCGAGGCGGGTTCCGAATGAGCGGCGATAACGAAATCTTCCCACGGTCATCGATCATTCAGGGGTTCTTCGAGACCGCCCTGCCCTGTGACGCGACCAAAGAGCAGATCATGGAGTGGGTCGCTCATAATCTCGGAGCAGGAGGGATTTCCATCGATAACCCTCTCAGCAAGCATGGGATGGAAGCCCTGAACGAGCCAATTCTAACGGACACGCGGCTCTATTTGCATCAGAAGGCCGAGCGCTCGAACAAGGGCTGGACAATTCACAGCTGGAAGGAAAACACGCCTTTCACGGGTCCTGATCCAATGGAAGTAGTATACGGTGGCAAGCAAACCATAAATGTCGACGCCGACCCGACAGACGAATAGCGCCTCAAATGAACCAAAGAAAAAGCCTCGGCAGCGATGTCGAGGCTTTTTGCATATCGGGCGATGCGCTTACATGCGAGGGCGAGGTTGTTCCTCAATTTCGTCGTCGAGAACGTCACGATATTCTGCCTGCAAGACAGCCCGCAGCTTCAGGAGATCGGCGCGGGTATAATCGATATCCGCAATCATGGTCCTGAGATCGAGAGGATCAGTCTTTGCAGCTTCTGACCAATTATGGATCAAGACCTCCATCACCGCCTGCCGCGCATACCCGCTTAGCTGGTCTGGCCCGAACGTTTCGTTGTCGTCAGAATTCAATTCCCGCAGATAATCAATGTCGGTTTTGACGGCCGACTTCATTGAATCGATCCGATCCACCACATCATCAAGATCACGGAACAGGCTGTTCAAGGTGGTTCCACCGTTGCGCAGCGCTACCTCCCAATTGGACAGAAGGACAGCCATTCCTGCCTGACGGGCATATTCCACGAGATCGGTAGGAGCAAAATGCTTGTGGTCGTCAGCATTATAAGCCTTCAGCTCCGAAATGAGGTCTTCAATGCTGTTTAGATTGGTCATGATGTTCATCCTATTTTGAGATCATGACCAATCTTGATGGCTCCAGAAGCAAGCTACGATAGCCGAGTACGGTGCATCACTCACAATACCAGGCGACGACCCTATCGGTAGCATCGTTGTCTTTCTTCTGCCCACTCGCCCAGCAGAATGTGTAATTGTTGACAGTTGTCGACACCCCAGCACCCCAGGTTCCTCCCCAAGTGCCATACTTATATTTTATTTTGTTGTAATCAGTGCCTCTTGTCGGACGATCTTCCCCTGACGCGCAGATATATTTGTCTTCAAGCTTGGCAGGCTTAAGCCCAACAGAAGCGCAGGTCTCTGCCTGTGATGTTGCCACGGAGATCGTTTGGGTTGTTGTGCCGCCGTCTCTGCCACCGTTTCTGACGGTTATCGTCTTATTGGTAAAAGTAGCGTTCACCCATTTTCCAACTTTTGGACAAGGCACTTCTACTTCTACATCATCGTAGCGTGCATCAGTTTTCTGACATGAGCCGTTGCTGAAATCATCAAAGCGATTTTGGCCACTGCCCCCGTTAGAGCTGCACTTGAATTCTGCTGGAACGAACACCTTTTGATTTTGATAACATTTATCCGCAGCCATTGCAGGCATTGTCAGAAGTCCAGCGAACAGTGCCGCCAAGGAAATTTGCGTAGCGATCAATCTAGTCATGTTTTCTCCCTCGTATCCCAGCCCCATTGGACCTTAAGCTCTCGCTTTCGAATATTGGGAGGTATTCCTTTGATGACAAATCCGCCGACCAATGGCTCAGACGGGAAACCAAAGCTTCTCAAAGAGCGCGCCGCTCTTGTGAGCTTGGAAAGGATGAAATCAAAAAAATGCAGGCCACCGACCATTAGACAGTCAGTGACCTGCATCAACTCGACTAAGTCCCGATCAACAGAGTGCCGATGCCATGCAATGGTGGCTACTATTTCAGAACCTTAACATGCTGCCAGCATGTGACATGGATGCCTTAATGCCAGTCCTTGACCACTCTCACTTGGATGAAAAGATCGACGTTGACACAGTCGATCATCGCCTTGAACTTGGCAATCACACAGCTTGAGAACAGCGCTTTGAACGCAATCAATGCCGCCTTTGGATTGGCCATCGCGACACCTACAACCGCAGCCGAGAGTGCGGACATCCAGAAACAGTCCATGACGGCCTGCTTTACGTGTTGATCAACCGGATCAGGCGCAGTCAGTGCCGAACACAGGATGTAGGACACCTCGCGAGACCGGAATTCAGGGTACTTGAAGGTAAAGTAGTTCCCACAGCCAAGATCGACACGGGCTTCAGACCAGATGACTTTGATTTCGATCCAGTGAAGGAGGTCAGCGACATCGTGGACTTCCGTCTTTGTATGGGAACACTCTGGCCCCTCTTTGCGTGCCCTTTCTTCCGCAGTCGCTTGGGGATCAGTCGTCTCAATCTTATCGGGATCAGGCAGAACTGGCATGATCCCTGGAACAATTTGAGAACCGAGCGGCCTAGGGAAGATGTCATGCTTCTGAATGTATTCGCTCCGGTTCTCCCGTTTCCCAGACGGATCAGTGACGATGCTTCCCATACCCTTGAAGGAGTCGATGAAGATATCCCGCTCTCGGGTATCAAACACCTCGTTTCCAGCAACGCGGACGGTATATCCGAGAGCCACCTGGAACATTTTCCTCGTAACTTCCGGATGGTTTCTCAGCTGCTCAGCGATGTAGTCCTGCGGGTCCCCATGCGCCGTTTCGTCAAACGCCAGGAATGCATCTACGATTGCCTTCTGTGTCCCTTCATCAATGGACGAGGACACCAAGAGGTTTGTATTCAGATCTATGGCCACAGGCTTCGAAGCGAAGCACCGTACCTCCTTCGTGCCGAGTGTTTTTGGATTTCTATGGTCATAGCAGATGGCCCATTCCTCAAGAACCGTCCAGTAGACCTTTTGATTTGAACTTCCAGCTTTCCGCGTTCGAGCCACGAAAAAATCGTTCTGGAATTCTGGGATAATTTCGGTTTCTTGTCCTACTGAATGTTCGATAACGAACTGGACAAGCTTTTCGTCCTGCAGGTCCACTACTATCGATTGCTGAAACGACATCAATTCCCCCTTTCCCCGTTCAAGCCTCTGTAAGAGAAGGCAATCTCGATCTAGCATTTGAAAATTTTCTCGGCAACTATGGTTTTCAACATTTCCTGAAAGCCAACCGCTCGGATGACTTCTTCATTGAAGCTTTCGGCATCGCCCGCCTATCATGGATGACACAAACGGTAGGTGGAAATTTGAATGAATAAGACCGAACTGAACGACATCGAACGCAAGGCAATCGAGGAATCTCTACAGGTTTTTCTAAAAAGTCAGATATTTCTGGAACGTTTTCCTAATACGACTAATTCAATCGACTCATATCTTACCGGTAGCCGTCCTTTCATGGAAAAGGTGACGGGCGACGCAACGATGAAACTCGACCAAATTCTGGCCTCCGATATCCAGAAGGCTGCCGAGGAGGGTCTCTCTGAGGTGAATATTCACGGCCTGACATTCACGCACTTGGCATGCGAGCAGAATGAAGGTTTCACATCGAAAGTATCATCGATGCTTGTGTCGGCAGAAGGCGATCCGGTCTGCCAGATGTCATGGGAATTCGAGAAGAAGAATGACGACATCAGAGTGGATATGACGATAGCCGAATGCCCTGCCGACAATCCAACCTATCCATACTCTAACAGGCTTGTCGTCTCGACAATTCACCGCCCCGGAACCGAGTTCGGCCCAGGTGCTCATGCGACCGCCTGGCTTCCAGACTTCCGCAAGCTGGTGAACGTGATGGATCATCTGCGCGAGCCGCTGCAGGAGCAGCTCCAGAATGTCGATCTCGGCCCACCTTACCTGAGTTTGCCTATAAGCCGTCACCAGCTCGACATGACCACTTATCAGTCCGTCATTGATCTCGACGGCGGCTTGCCAGGTGATCTTTGCAGGATTGCGGCGAAAACGATGCTGGATGTCGCATATTCTAATTGCTTCCAGAACGCTGGCGACACCTTCTCCAAGCTAGTCAAGAAGCTGAAGTCAAAAAAGGCTGTCTATGGCGAGCGCTACTTCGTCCATAACGATCACGACAATTATGTCACCGTGGCATCTTGCGCAGCTACTGGCGAAGACGCCCTCGTGATGTACGCAAACGGCAGTGTATCATTGATCTGTGTTGAGAACGGAGCAAAAGGCACGCCCTCAAAGGCGACCGCTTATCATCTCGACAGCGGTAACGAAGCCGTCGAACTGATCGAGCGCTGGATTGCTGGCGAACGTGAATTTGATGTACCGCTTGCCGAATACAATTTCGACAAGACGGACAATGGCGAAGTGCTCACTCTTTCCGATGCATTCGTAGAGACGCAGGGCGGTTACGCTCTCGGTGCTGATATCTATTATGCGCTGGATAGCTTCAACAACATGAGAGACCGCGACGACGTCGAGATTTCGAAGGAATTCGACTACATGCTCAGCTTGATTGGGCCACATCCTGACGATGAATATGAGGGATCAACATTAGGCTTGTGATACGATTTTGGGGCCATTTGCCCCGTTCTCTTTTGGCCACTTGTCAGTCTATGGATTTGCCAGTCTCGACGTCTAACTCATACTCGATGCCGCCGAACAAGGTCACATAGAGGACGCCAGCGCGCACCCTGTAGTCCTCGATCACATCCGGCATATCTGCCGTCCATTGGAACGACCCGAAATCGGGCGACAGCCTGCTGATCGCCAGTTCACTAATTAACGCGTAACCGTGGCCACCCAGATGAACGAGGCTATAGATCGGGGTCTCGATGTCGTGCTCAACCTCGACCGTGCCCTCAGAATTTACAACCATCAGCTTGCGATCTGCCACGACAATAGCGCGGCCGAACGAGTAGTAGGCCTGAGGGTCACCAATGTAGCGACCGCTCGAAAGGCCAAACGCGGGCATCTGGGCAACGTCGTTTGCAGGGAAGAAATACTCGGCACCATAGTCGTCCACATAGGTGCCTGTGGAGAGTTTGAAGGCAAGATCGTCAGGATGCGAATCTTCATCGCGAAGGTAGGTTGCCTTAACGAGCGTGTCGGTCAGAAGACCGCCGTTAGCTGCCATGAATACGCTACCTGTCATCATTGACCTCCCGATTTGTATGCATAGATCGCGAAGATCACCGCTGCGCCGAGCAGGGCGATAGCAATGTCACTGAAGAACGCCCAACGACGCTCCGAGGGAGACAGCTTGTCCCATACATCGCCATAAGCGCCAGGACGAATACCCTGCTGCCAGCGAGGGATCGGCTTCTGTGTTTTGTCACTCATAGGACTTCACTTTCGTTCCTCTGACGGCACGCATCACACGTTCTTCCATGTGATCGAGCCGGATGTTTATATTGCGCCGAACCTTCGTGAGGACCCAGTCGAGGCCGTCCTTCATGTAGGTCGCGCCCTTGATCCTCTTTTTGAATTCACCAGCAGTCATGCTACCCTTCAGGCGATTACAAGGCCTGCACGCTGGGACGATATTTTCTGCGTGGTCCAACCCACCCTTGCTGCGTGCCTTGAAATGGTCTGCGGTCACCGTTCGAGAGGTGAGGCGGTCGTAACAGTATGCACATTTATTATCGAAAGTGGTCAGGCTTTCAACGCGGGTTGCCTTGAAGAAGGCATTTTCTAATTTATTGCGCTTCTGCTTGTTCCGATATTTGCTCACGATGCCCCGAATAAAAGGTGAAAGCGGTAGCGAGACCATCCCGCTACCGCAATAATTTTAGAGTTCGAACTTCACAGGAGTGCGGGACTTCTTGTGTGTTTCGGCTTCAAAGCGAGCCTCTGTCGACGCCAGCTCTTCACGGATCGACTGGAGAATTTTCTTCACGTCGTCATCCGAGTATTCGTACATCGACGTGTTCGAAAGATTGCCGATTAGACGAATGCCCTGGATCGCGGCAGCGGTTCGACCCACGGCGAGGCGGACAAAAGCTTCACGCTTCTTGGAAACTGCGGGTGCGGCTTCGACAACCTTGGTCGTCTTCTTTGTCTTTAGCTCGGCAGCGGCAGGCTTTTTCACGGTCTTATCGGTTTTCTTGGGCATGGGGCTTTCCTTCCTAACAATTTGGCAGATAATTAGAATTAAATGAATTGTGCGTCAACATATTTTTCGTGGTAAAAAGGCACGTATTTATTGTGAAAACCATATTATTCATTTAAAACGTATAGAAATGGCAGATGAGGGCTTGGAATGAGGCTGTTAATTAACCGCGAAACCCTGAAGAAGAAGATCGAGAACGACCCCGATCTGGATTGCGAAGCTGGTCGTCCAGTGACTGCCGAAAATTTCGACCAGTTTGTCGGCTTCCTGAAGGTTCTGAAACAGAAGAAGGAGGAGCGATAATGGCTGTACTTTCTAAAGATGTTTTTACGAAGACCATGACACCAGAATTGATTCAGGCATCGGATGTTCGTGCGAAAGAACTGTTTGAAGAATACGAATGCGTGCAGGCTCTTCCCAAGGCGAAAGCTCTTACTCAAGAAGAGGTTGCCCCAGAATGAAGCTAACTGAGACCATTCATCTTCTGGAAGCCAAAGGACCGTCTCGTGAAGCCGATGGGATGATCTGGTGTGCGAGCACTAGGGGTCGTCTGGAATTTCGCATGTGGGACGGTGCAGGATGCGTCTACATCGACACCGAAGCTCCTGAGTGGGATCGAGGCCTGAAGCACGTTCAGAGCGAGCGCATTCGTGAATACACAACCTCACTCGACGATGCCCTATCGTTTGCCAAGAACACGATCCTCGAAGGCGATGACGGCTCTAAGCTGATCGACCTCTTCACCAAGGCTACGAACCGCCTAGCTGAAAAATACGACTGGAAGGCGAACAAAGCGACCCTCGACCAGCAATACGAGCTGGCGATTTCAATCTGCATCGTCGTCCTGCAGGAGATGGCAGAGCGCGAACTCCAGGGAGGAACCGTATGAGTGACATCATCTGGTGGATCGTGCTGATAGGCGCACTTGTCGGCGCTGTAATCACTTCACTTCTCAGAGATCCGTTCGTCGAACGCGTCGAGAAACTGATTGCCGAACTCGAAAAGGAGTACCCCGATGACGACCGAAACGACTGAAGTCGAGAGCCTTAGACTTGAACTCGATGCAGCTCGCGAAGAGCGCAATGAGCTGTTCAAGGAAGTCCTGGAGTTGCGCAAGGACAAAGCGCGCCTCGACCTGATTGAAAACAGCTGCTGGGATTCCCGATGCGTCGATGAGCCGACACCTGGAGGCGACGATGGCGAGGTCGCCTGGATCATCATCGAGCACCATATGAGTGTTCCCAAGGAACGCCAGTTGGCCTACGAATACTCTGCTCGCAGGGCTATCGATGCTGCGCTCAATCCGGTTCCCGAACCCGATGATATCGATGAACTTGAAGATGACGAAGAGCTGACCATCGATAAGAGCTGGGACGGATCGCTCGACGTGCAGCCAAACGTTCTGCGCTAACCGAAATGTCCATAATACTGGTCGCGAAGCGCTTTCGTGACCAGTATTATGGACATTTGTGCCTTTCTCGCCCGAGAGAGATGATCAGGTCTCAACATTATATGGAGACCATCGTGAGCCACCTGACCGACGAAGATATCGAAACCATCGAATTTGCCATCAAAATGTCCAGCGAGGTTTTCGGTGCTGAATATTTCACTGACGACACGGAAGAAGAGCGCAACGACCGCCTGGCACGACTTACCGCGAAAATTGAAGAGCTTAATGACGGCATTGAGCGCGAAATTTTCTTCGTCGATTACGGAGACGAAAGCACGGTAGCTGAATGGAATGGAAGCGCATGGGACTACCATCTACAAAAGGATACGCTGGCGAACAGCCTCTGACATTGCTGGATTCACGATACAAAAGCCGCCTGGAATTAACTGGGCGGCTTTTGTACATTTTGAACCATTAAAGACGGCCAAGGATTTTAATTATCCTGCATAACCTTAAGGAGACGAGCATCCACCTTCGCATTAATCGCACGTCGCTTTATGTCATACACCGCGACATCAACAAATCTGGCCCTGCCGTCATTTGCAAAAGGCGTCGCTCGAATAGAAGCTTTGACGATTACATCGCAACCAGATTTTGCTTCCTTCATATAATCTTTGCCCTGGAGAGGCGAGTAGAACTCGTACGGATGGAGGTTCGAGATTCGTTTACAGCTACCAGACCCATAATGCCATTCAAGAGAGACGGCATTCCGTGTCTTATCTACGGTAGCTGGCGTGCCAAATTCTTTGGTCATCTGAGCAACCATGGCGTCAATCGTAGGTCTCTGTCTCTTATAATTCAGTTCGGAAGAGCGAGTAACCAACGTTGCTTCACTTCCAATACCAGGCGAACCGAATTCCACACTGATCGTATCTTTCGACGATTTCGTAGTTTTGCTAACGGTCAGTCCCGAACGATATCTTCTAGTCTGATTTTCGCCTGAACCAAAGGCCGCACTAGCTTCTTCGATCTTTTCTCCCGGAAAATGCAATCTAATTACCGCCTTAACTTCTTTTGCCTTCATCCCAGGCTTAATACCAAGGATATCGACCCTAGCCGCGTCCGAGACATACTCGGGCGTTATGGCGGGTCTGCCAAAAGAGAATTTAGTCGCGTGAGAAGTGCTTGCAAAAGCAAGAACAATGCCTAGAGCCGCGAAACAAGATTTTACCTTCATTGATTACCCCTATTGGATTTTGGATGGCTCCGCCTTAGATTCCTTGAATTAAACCCAAGGTCTGCCTTGCTTACATCTATAGCGTATCCCCAAATTTTGTTTCTGCAAATTTATTTAATCTCGTATTAAAAATGCGTTTATATGCGGAAACGAAAAGACCGCCACACTCATGTAACGGTCTGCAAATGGGGTGGTTTCAATTATTTCACACAGCCTACGTCCACCACTGAGCCAGAACAGGGCGCAGTTCGTTGACGCCTTCATTCGTCAGGATGCCATGCTTGGTCATGTACCAGCGGATTTCGCCTGGAACTGCTCCCACGATTTCATCGTCATCAGACAAAGGATTGTCTTCGAAACTGACCATAGGTTCGCCCTCGACTGGCGTTCCGTCCTTGGTCATCGCGTATTGGCTGTATGGGTAGAAACCAAAGCGGCGATAATTGGTGAAATGGCGCTGTACGCCTTCCCCGCCGTCATGACCGTAAGCGTCAAACACAAGGTCGAGGCTATCGCGTGTGCGAAGCCACTTTTTACCCCATACGAGGTTTGGGAAGAAGATCACGTCTGTGGTGTAATCTGGGTTGCTCACAAACGTGAACAAGTCCCCTGCGTGACCGACCTCGACGTCCTTACCACCTTTGCCAATTTTGAAATCCAGATGAAGCAGATTGCCATCAATGATTGCTGGACGCAGCGGGCCTTCACTGAATTCCCGCCGCTCTTCCTTGGTCATAGTGAGATCGGATTCCTTGAAGCCATTGAATGTGTTGAATAGGACTTCCCAAAGTTCGTCGTCATCATCACCGGATAGAGGTAGTGTGCAAAGTTCCTGGAAGCGCTCCCAAGGCATTCCATAACCCATACCTCTATAAAGCTTAGTAGTCATATTATCTCCTGGCTGCGGCGGGCCGCATTTGTTGAAGGTTTAATAAGGAATAACCGAATAAATGTCAAATGCGTTTGAATTTGAGGCGGATTTGTCGACTTTTTCCTGCTAAATATTTATATTTCAGATAAGCGTTTTAAAACGGGCAAGGCGATAATGAGCTACGCCTGCAGATTATCTGATTTCCGACATATTCCAATTTTTGTCGATGTCCCAGGCCCCATCAATCAGACGCCCCTGTTCCTTCGAAAATAGAACGAGGGTGTCAATTCCGACTGGTTCTCGGTTGCTTTTGGGGAACATGACGCTCTGTTTGCCTTTGAGATTTCTAATAACGTTGAAAGGTTGCTCCGAGCACTCAAACATTGGCCACATCAGTGATCGTTCCACCATGGAAGACGAATAAAAATGTTGGATATGGTGAAGTCGAATATTTCGGTCGATTAAATAATCACTCGGTTGAAGAATTTTGGGGTCGAGAGGTTTAGCCTGTCTGACATCGGGAGTTAACGTCTTATAGGAAGACGGCAGGGCTACAATCGGATCGACTTCCAAAATAACATAACGCTCGGCTTTCGATCCGGCCATGACCATGGCTTCAATTGCAAGCAGTGCTTCAGAGGTATCCCCGCCAAACACCAGCACGTGTCGGCGCTCGCTAGCAATCTTGTTCAAGATACTGCGGGACTGCTCATCCATAATAAGGTCATCAAGCTGAACACTGCCAAACTGAATTTCATGATCTTTTCTGGCAGCAATGACAATCGACATCAAACGCTTGTAGAGAACCTCTGTGATAACTGAATCGCTATCGTGATCAGTTCCCAAATACAGCAATCCGTTCCAGATACCGCCCAATCCCTCCTTGCTGCGCAGTCGATGCGGCTTCAATGAGATCGGTAGAGTTTTCTTCTCAGGGTCGATGGCGTCTTCCAGCTTGTTGAAGTCGGCATAGCCAAGGAACTCGGCGATAGCATCATCGACGCCCGAAAGTCGGAGAGGAGTTCCTCTTGCAAAATAGCGGATCGTAACGCGCATATCCGTAATGATGTCATCAATGTTTCCGACGACCATCTGTCTGATCATTCCGAAGCCAGCTCCTCGGCTGCGACGATGACAGTAGGGATCGGCTTGGTGACTGCCATATAGCCGCCAACGCAAAATGTTCCGATCAAGACTAGGGAGACATATGAAATCACATCAAAAACTGTGATTTTTCTATCAAGCCCGACAGCCATAACGACAAACATGGCACCAATAAATGACAAGCAGCCAAAATAGGCAAAGAACATCGCGAAATCGAATTGCACGTCCCCTCACTTTCGAGCTTTTTCTAAATAATTCAAATCCTCAAGTCAATTAAATATTGAATCCTATTCCTTGTAGGGTCAATTGTGATCGAAATTAAGGTCAAAATGAGACCCAGATTGGCTACGCCCTGCGGAAGTGTGTCAATTAAACAGTGCTGTAATCTCTGAAAATTTCATTTGTCGATTTCAAAGAATATTGATAAGAGCAAGTAACAAATTAAGGTGAATATTATGTCCTCATATCAGGCTCCGCTCTCTGCCTACAGACTCGTCGCAGATTGCGGCCTCCCAGAATATCCAAGTGAAAATCTCGACGTCGATATGATCGATCTTATTTCGCGAGACGTTGGATCTCGTTCTGCCGCTGCCGCATGCTACACCCTCAACCGCGTACACACCTGGCTTCGCGAAACGAAAGATCGGTTTGAAGGAGCAGAAGGCCTTGAGGCCGAATGGACCAAACACAACGGCATAATCACATGCCATCTGAAACCAGCTGAAGGCACCGAAAGCTGGAAGGTCGTCTGGGGGACTAAATATGGTGTCGAAGACATCAAGGTCACGAGCATCGTGGGCGACCTTGAAACCCCGCTGCTCGAAGGCGCTTTCTACGAAAGGAAGAAAGGTACCGAGAAGAAGGATTGGCAGTCGGGCTTTCAGGCACCCGATCCAAACACGGTCACTGGCAGCGTTTCCAGCGAAAGCAATCTGAAGGATGTCTCACGCTTCACCAAGGCGATCACCCCGCACATACCTGACGCCGTCAAAGAATTCACGTCGACGGCGGTGCCTGATGACTACGTAGGCCGCCTGAGTAGGATGCGACCGATGATCGATGCCGATGGCGGTCTGCCTGGAAAGCTGTGCTGGATGAACTACGCGCTCTCCGCAGATTTTGCCAGCCAGGCTATCGCGACGTTTGTGGTGAACAATCATCAGCAAATGGTCGAAAGGCTGGATAACCTCAATGCCAAATGGGGCGAAGGCTGCCTGGTTATTGGCGATGACGATGCCGATGTGTGTGTCGTTCGCTCGGATGGCGCAGTGGCGATCTTCTATGCAGATCATGCCACCGCTTCCGAAAAGAACACTGGACTGATCCTGTTCCGCCTCGATGGCGAAAAGGCGAAGACACTCGAAATGCACGTTTTTGAGCAAAGCGATGATGTCGCCTCTCAGGTATCAGCCATCATGAAAGGCGAGGTTACCGCTGATTACAGGATGGAAATCGAGGGCATGCACTCGAAATCGGCCTTCACTGCTAAGGGCTACAATGCCCTGAACGCGATGTCGTGGTGGTTCGTGATTGCCAACGATCCGAACTACGAAGATGTCGAACCAAAGCAATCCTACTGGGCTGCCGAAAATGAAACCCCTTCAAATGTCGGCAATAACAAGCCCGTTTGATCGCTAAAAATATGGCGGAGGCAGGACCGAAAATTCCCGCCTCAAAAGCCGCCCTAATAAGGGAGATGTCATTCTCCTAAATGCAGGGATTATCAGCTGCCAACCTTCAATCAGTAGATTTCACCAGACGAAGACCAACTACGCTCCTTTGAAGTCCGGGGATTCGCTGGAGCTTCCCAAGCGTTTCTTTCAGCATACGACGAACGGGCTTCAGCCGACGCATTGTATGCTTGCCCTCCAAGGAAAATTGAAACAATAGCCAGGGAGGCAATCATCGCTATAGACAAGATCGCTACGATTAATTGGAACATTAGGACACCTCGGAAAATCCAATTAAAATGACATTACCAAAATTCTGACCTCAACAGCCTTGGTTGGTCAATAATTTTGTTTGAATTTTTTCTCTAATTATCCCATAAATTCGAGGAAAATTTCTATCTAAAGCTCGTTGATTTCTTCAATGCGCCGTAGGGTGAAAATAATAAAATTAAAGGAGACGCCATGAAAATTCTAACTAAAGACGAAGTCCTTGATATGCCATCGATCCACGAGCGCAAGGACGTCAGCTACATCCTGGTGCCGAACACGGTCGATGTTATCGTGTCAGACGACCTCCTCCCCCGCGAGATCAATCCAACGACATTCGCATTCGTCTTCACCGAAGATGGCAAGCTTGTTATGGCCAACAACCGTCGTCGTGGACCTGAAGTGGCTGGCGGCCACATTGAAGGCGATGAGACATCCATGGAAGGCGCAAAGCGAGAGGCTTTGGAAGAGACAGGCGCTCACGTCGACGAGCTTACACCCGTTGGCTTCTTCCGGAGCGTGACCGAAGGCGAAGAGCCGGAAAACTATCGTTACCCCTACCCTGTGTCGTGCCAGCAGTTCTTTGCAGGCATCGCCACCCGGATCGACAAGTACGAGGCCAATGACGAATGTCTGGAGCCGTTCACGCTTGAACCGACCGGAGCAAAGGCGGTCCTCAAGGAAGCCGAGTTCCTACTCTACAAGGTAGCCCTGCGCGATTATTTCCCGCAGCTGGCCGATGAGTTGGAAGGCAAGGCGACGTTCGTGCCGCCGACATTTGTTGAATTTGGCAATTCCGTTAATCCGAAATACGAAAGCCAGTTCATCGAGAGCCTCAGAGACCTTCACCAGAAATGTGAAGCTGACGAGTTCGACGTTCTCGACATGATCGCAACGATTGAGATCGCCACCCAATACCTCAGCCAGGAAGCAGTCGATTTCCTCATTGCATCCAGCGAAGGCTTCGAAAGCGCTCCTGTGCTTCGGATCGCGCCATCCCAATCGGCTTCTGTCGAGGTCCGTGCCGCAACGCTTTTCGTCTTTGGACTGGAACACGGCAATCTCAACAACGTCGAATCTGTCGGCCAGGCTATGAGCGTGCTAACCGACCACTGGGCTGAAGAGCAGTCGGTGACGTTTCGTCCGTGAACGGATGACATAGAATGAAGGCGGCGCTTCGGGCCGCCTTCATTCTCAAAGAAATGCATCTCGTAGGGTAGGAACTATCGAACACCAAGCTTTTTCACAAACGAATGCATCATCTTCTCGATTTCGTCGATACTGTTGATCTGAATAGGCAGAGAGGCGATGTGTTCACTCTGCAAGACGACTTCACGCTTATGATATTCTTCGTCTCCTAGTAGGCTATACCTAATACCCATGGTCGACATAATTCCGATTTCCACAGTAGGATTGCAACTAAAAATAGCCTGATAGAGTTCAAAGTTACCGACAATCGCAGTTTCAAACAACCCAATATCTAAGGTTCTACCCTCCAGTTTGGCAGCCAAATTTACCTCCCCATTTGAAAACCATCTGGAGAACATTGAAGCAGCAACACAGTCTTTACTTTGAGCGCTCAACGCACTCAATGCACCATCAGGAAGGTGAAGGCTTCTATCTGCCCCTATGCGGTTAGGAAGGAGCATCCTGTTAGATTTTTCAAACATTAAATGGAGATGGTCCTCTGCTACCCCCGTCTGCATCTCAGGCCAAAAACGTGCGTAGATATACTTCTTTGGCAAAAACCTATATGGCAACTCTCCATCACTGAATACCCGATAAGCAAATGGCTTACTTGGATCGATGATTAGACCTGGTTTTATTGTCGGCTTTGGAACGTGTTTCTCTTTAAACACGCCCTCTCTTGGCGAAATCAGCTCCATAGCTCTAGCAAGCAGTTCAACTTTACTCGCATCAAAATTATTTTCATCAACCTCAATAGGTTTTCTGTGATGCTTTAGGTCAAACGGCATTTTGGAAAAATCGTAATTATCAACCTTCGATACATTGGCAACCAGAACTATCCTTCCGTGACCAAGCGCATGCAATGCATATCCCAACTCCAACATTACGTTTGGATTTGGATAGTACCGATCATTGATTTCAATTGGTGTCATGTCAGCAACGAAGACATCACAAATCTGGATTTTCTCTTTGATCGTGTCCATGATTGGAGGCATGCCCGAGACCCCCTTTGTATCGTGATCAAGTTCATAGCGTCCGAAATCCTGCAGAACACTACCGTCAATTTCCGACACCTCGACAAGTGGCGAGTTCAATTTTGCGAGCGCTTTATTGACATATTTTTCAACAACTCGCCTACTCCCATGCGATGATTGCCAAGAATAAAAAACTCTCGTATTCGACATTAATTGAACTCCTTTATGTCGCCTTCTGTCGCCTGCATAGTCGTATTAGCGACTTTCAATTTAGAAGTTATCGCGATTCATTTGTTTTTAATGTCTGGTTTCGATCTGTTATTGTCGTGGCCTCTGGTTTCAATATATCTCGGACAGGATCAGACGTTACAACCCCCGCGACATAAAAAACCAAACCAACACCAAAACTTATTATAGCTGCAATGATGCGCTCTTTGTTTCTGTCCTTATTGACTGCTTTCTCCAGCGCTCCAGCAATAGCACCCTTCTGCTCATCTGTAATAGATATCAACCTCAGCGTTTCGTGATATTCGCTTTGCACCGATTTTAGCTGTTCTTTTTTAGTATTCAGCGATTTATTCAAATCATCAATGATTTGCGCTGATTTGATTAAAGAATTCACGGCGTCTTCAATTTGATTATCAAGACCTCGCTGTCTAGCCTTTGCGTCTTGAATAACCGCGTCGATCAATCTTATTCCATCGCTGTATTTAATTTCAGCCAATGTCAGTTTTAGGCTGTATTTAAATATGCCGAAGACTGTTGCTCGCAAGCCGCGTTTATCGCTCATTTGTGCAACCGCCCTTTTTAGCCAGGCACTCGAAATACCTGCTATCGCGCCCCTGCTTCACATCAGCAGGATCGGCCTTCCAGATTTGAGGTTTATCCGATTGCGTCAGATAGAAGCGGGTTGCATCGCCTAATTCAGGTGAGACGCTCAAAACGTTTTTCTTCCAGAACCAGAACCCGGTCGTCTTGATGGACACCTTCTGGCCGCTTCGTGCAGCGCCACAGACGATGTCCTTGATCGCCACAGCACCATCGCCTTCAGAGACAGCACCAAGCATGAAGTCATCGCTCACTTTTGCGACCTTCATGGCCATTTTGCATTCTGCCTCGTCCCGTCTGGCGTTCAAGGCTGCCAACCCTTTGTTGCAAGGCTCGTAGAGTGGTTCTGGCACAACTTGAGCTTCGTCAGACGCGATCACGTCCTCACAAACATCTACCACGTTAGACGCCTCGATCTGCTCTAGGTCATCGCTAGACAGCGTGACATCGATCTGATCCACAGCAACTTTCAGCGCCTCCTTGAGGGCCTCCTGCGTTCGGGACTCGAATGCTTCGACCGTTTCTGCAGATGGTTCCCAGCCTTCTTCCACGCTGGCATTAAGCGCGAACCAATTATTGTCCTTCAGACCATCGAGTGACTTGGGAGCCTTCAGAATTTTGGCTACCTGATCATCGACAAGAGTCTGCTCGTGGTCCTTGGCCAGAAGGTTGGCTCGTGTCTCGCACTCCTTGATGAACAGCTGCGAATTCCTGAGACCAGCGGCCTGAGCACTCCTGAAGGAAGCAGTACAGGCGCTCTTGGCTTCATTGATCTTCGAGAACGAGGTGTTCATGCCCTTATAGGCTTCGTCGACCCGCGCCATTTGGGTCTCACGAAATTTCTCGATCTCCGGATAAGTCTCGGCTACTTGCTGAGTCAGGCCTTCAGCACCTACGCATTGACGGCTTTGTCCAATGACGGTTTCGGCCAGAGTGCGGTCCCAGTAGTCCATGGGCACACCGACTAGAAAGCCAACGCTCGCGGAATCGGGTTCCGCCATCGACGTGAGCCGCTGACAGCGTTCCATCCCAGTGAATTCGAGTGGCGCAACAGGCGTATCCGTTGACGATAGTCGCTCAGTGACCAGCCCCAGGAAATCAATCGCGTGCTGGCGGGCCTTCCGATTGTCAATCAGGGTGCCTTCAGGCGACAGGTCAAAAGTCGTCGCCGTCCGCATCTCTGCGATAAGTGCCTTCCTGTCTGCTTCTGTGGCAATCGGCCAAGTCTTGAGGCGATCACCCTCGGCCGCGTAATAGGCCGTCCAGAAAGGCGTAGAGCTGGCGTTGTAGGCCTCTTCGAACGGCTTCTGATCCAGATCGGGCAACATGGACACGGGCGGAAGAGTACGGCGAAGATATGCCACTTCAGAAGCCTGCTTCGCGGTCGGTGCTGTCGTCTTCAGAAGATTTAGCGCGTGCTGCCAACGATCTTTGGCACTCGACGTCTTTCCAACCGTGAATTTCGGGCAACGGTTCATTGCGCTGAATGGATGCCATGCATCATCGATCATGCTGACGTTGATCATGTCCTGCCCAATCGGGGCATCTGCTTCCAGAAAAGGCTTATTGCCGTTGAATAGCCGGAGCATGCCATCCGAAATCGCACCACTAAGTTCGTACCTCGTGAAATTGGCCTGATCACGGCGACCCTGAAAGATCGTGGCCGAATATTTATTCTTTCCCGTCTTCACGAGATGCCATTCGCTGAAATTCACAGCGCCATTGCAGATGAAATCACCGCTGTAGAATGTATCCTCACGCGCAAACGCCGAGGCCGTCCCCAACAAGGAAATCACAGACGCTGCCAATAATGCACTGCCGAACTTCATTTCCGACGCCCCAATTCGATATGGAAATACAATTTCTCCAAATATGCGCCACCGATTTTGGTCAAGCAAGCCAAGTCAATGAAAAATCTTCGTTATTTTCGGCTAAAAGGAATATTTGAATTGCTGTGTGGTTTAATGGCATCCTAGTGTTGAATTTAATGGTCGCTTGGGGAGCGCACTCGATGACGTTACAACCTTACACAGAGAAAGAACGACCAGTCCTGAGTGCTGAAGAAAAAGCCAGATTGGCAGCCGAATTTTCAGCTCATATTGAATCGCAGAAGCGCCCAGTCTGGCGACCTATTCTCGAAGAAGGTGATAGCAACGAGCCAGTTTCCAAATATTATGGGACGCCGTGGTTGGCCAGAGACGAAAAATGGCCTGAATGCAATGGCGAGCCAATGCTCTTCATATGCCAGCTTGAGATCGACAAGTTGCCTTCTCCAACCAGGGAGCATCTCGGCGGCAAGGGCTTGTTTCAATTCTTCTACCATCCTGATCCTGCTAACTATGGCGAGGACATGCTTGTCCGCACAGTCCACCCTGATGGCCCGACGTCCGTAACTGAAATCCCAGATATCGACCTGAGCGATTTAATCGATGATGAAGACGGCTGTATCACGCACCTTTTAAGGCCTCGTTTAGTCGTGGGATGGGAAGAGCATGCTGAATACCCCGACTGGGAAGAAGAGCCTGATCTATATGAGAATCTCTACAACTCTGGAATGGAGTACAGTGAAATTCCAAGTTTCCAAAATTTCTGGGGTGATAAACTTTTTGGGTGGTCGAGCTGGGTGCAACCCAAAATGGCTACAGAATTCGATGACGGAACGACCTACGTCCCAGTCCTGCAGCTCAGTGCCGACGATTACCCATATAAAGACGTAGAAAGGTTTCCTGGTCTCGCGCCTGGAATGTTTGCGGGCGACGGTTTTGCCTACATCTACGTGAATTCAAAAGACCCAACCGACTTTCATCACAGTTGGCAGTGCACCTGATTGGAGAAGATCATGACAACGATTACAGAAACCGTTGAAGCCCATGCCCCATATGTGCGGCCAAAACGCAAGTTGAGCGAAGCCATGAAGCGCGGTTTGCTCGGTCGCTGCCCACACTGCGGAGAAGGCAAACTATTCCGCTCATATCTGCGCCCAGTCGCCAATTGCTCCGCATGCAATGAGGACTACACGCCGCAACGCGCAGACGATCTGCCTGCATATCTGACCGTCGTCATCGTCGGGCACATCGTGGTCGCCCTGTTCATGGCGGTCGAGAACGTTGGCGGCCTATCCCTGTGGGCGCATCTTGCGATCTGGGTGCCGATCACGATCCTGATGTCGCTCGCGATGCTTCAGCCCATCAAAGGCGCTACGATTGGCCTTCAATGGGCGAACAGGATGCATGGGTTCGATAAGGGCGCGCAGCAAGAATTCATTTAGCCTCAGGACGAGGGCGTTTTTCCTCGGGTGACGGCAGCTACGAACTCCTCAACCTGCCGTTCTTCTTCTGGCGTCAACTTACCTGGGAAGGATACGTCATGCATGATCGCGGTCTCGATAAGTTCAAACGTGTCCTCGATCCCACCGATCTCCATCGCCTGTCGATCACTTAGTTTTCCTTCACTCCATCTTTTCAATGCGTCCCCAAGCGTAACAGGCACATCCGGGTCGTACGCGAATTTACTCATCCGATTCCTCCGCCCGAATTACCCGAATAAATTCATCGACGCGCACACGGTCATCGTCCGTCAATTCCACTGGAATAGGCACGCCGTGAAGAGTTGCCGTTGCGATAAGCTCATACCTGTCATCCAGTCCACCAATCCTGATGGCCTGTTCCCATGTCAAAGCTCCTTCACTCCAGCCGTTCAAGGCGTCCCAGAGTGTCACAGGATTTTCCCGATTATAATTGTAGACAAAATCAGTCATCGTTCATTCCTCTGGAACCATATAGCCTTCCCGAGCACTAAAAAGGAGTCGCCAATTAGAACATCCCCATCTGCGCAGTCGGCTTCAGGCGTTCGAAATCTGCAGAGCTATAGATGCTCGACTTATAGCCTTTCGAAGCATACTGACGAGTTCGAGTCTGCTTGTCGGTCTTATAATACAAGGTATCTTCGATGCCCAACTCTCTAAGGACGGCCAGACATGCCGCGACGCTGTCCTTATTGGCGAAATTGGCCGTGTAGACGCAGATGACATGCTTGTTGGCATCGCGGCCAGCAGTGTTCACCTTGCATCCGATGGAGACCTTTGCCAGCTCGCCTCCGTCCATCGAATTTGCGATCTTCACCCATAGGTCGTCGATCTGTTGCGGGCTGCAGAAGACCAGCCACTTGCCGACCTTGGAAGCATCAACGCGCGCCTTCGGACGGCTGGACCATATCCAGTCGCCGGAGTTTTCTTGAGACGGCTTTCTCTTCGTAGATGGATGAGCGTTTTCCATTTTTTCCATACTCCGAATTCTGTAATTCAGAAAATGATGGCATCACGTGACGCAACGAACTATTTTCGAATTCGGTATTTGAGGTCAAAAGATAAAGGCGGCCAATCGACCGCCCGTCTAGCTTTTCACTTTCGCACTTTCGGTGGCGAAACACCCATTCATGTCATTCCCGCATTTCAGGAAGCGGAACACCTATTCAGTCACTTCTGCATTCAGAGTAGCAGCACACTCATTTTTGTAATTCTATGATGATAGCGTGCCTTGATCGCGTCAATAAGTATTCTCGCGCCCAAATTCAAACACTCATCTCAATCAGACTTCGACGTTTTTTACCCCATCCAGAATATATTGCCGTAGTTCGGCTGAAACATCTTGGCCACGCCACTGCGCAAACGACCTCTTTACGTAAAAATTTTCACGGGTTTTCACCATGTGAAAACGGTTCCAGTCAGACAGGCGAGAAATGAAGTGATTTTCGAAAAACTCCTCTTTATTTGTCGCGACGGCACCCGAAATCACCGAATGGCCGATAAAGAAGCAATCCATCAGGGTGCGACCAGAGCCATGAGTTGGGCCATAAGACTGCACCAGGATGATGTCCGGTTTTGAACGGAGCGTTTTCAGAATTTGCATTGGCCTCGCTACGATGGCCGCTGTGTCATCTGGGTTGGCATGCGATGTTGCGAGGTGAATTCTTTCAATGCCATCAGCCAGATTAGCGTTGAATTCGGTGTTCCCGATAGACCAAACAGGACCACGTCGAGTAATGCCGTTTCGATCAATGCGACGCAATTCGCGTTTGAGCGCGCTGTCCACCAATGCCTGTGAGGTATCGCCAATGACGAACGAGTGGTAACGCGTAGTATCTCGCTCGGCAGCGGTCGACATCTCGGCCGCAAAAGTAAGATCAGTGAATGGCATTGAAGTGGCTGCAACTGTAGCTGCCGCTCCTGTGAGCAAATGACGCCTTGAGATCATGCAGTTTTCCTTTCTATGTCAAAACGATAAGCAAGTCTATTTTCACTTACCAGGCAGAGCGTTCTTTCGACGGCCTTTCAGTCGTTAAATCAACAAGGCTTTGATGATGGCCGACATAAACAGCGCACCCAAGCTCAGACCGACCAGCGCCTGCAGCGCAATATCCCAGTCGAAGCCATATTCGATTTCTTTGGCATCAATATTTTCCACCTGAGCCTCCATTCAAATTTCACTGGTCTATATTTACCCAATTTTTTACGTAATAAACAGCTATTTATTCCGATATTCCTATTGATTTTAAATTTCAAAATGTCTATTACGCTGGCAACGAAAAGGAATTACCCATGAAAATTGGTTTCGACAGCTTCTTCCATATTTGCCGCGCCTACTGCTTGGCCATCAAGAATGGCCGCACGAACGCAGACATCCTCCAGCACCTCGATTATGAACGCGAAGAACTGCAGCGCGAAATCAACGGAACAGGCGATGGTCGCGACGGCATTATTGGCGAAAACATCGACATGATGCTTTGCAATATTGACATGATCTTCAAGGAAAAGCCCGATCTCACCGAAGAAGAACTCCTCGGAATCGTTCTCAAAAAACTCGACAAATGGCGCACCAATTATTCGACCGCCACCATGAGCGAAGTCGAAGCCTATCTGCCGCAGATGCCGTGCGAAACCGCAACTCAGATGGCTGACGCCTCCGCAATCTTCTCACTCGCACAGCTCAATGGCGACGAAGGTGTCGGAACAGCTGAAAAGCGCATCCTCGCCTATCTGCAGGAACGCGACCACAAGCGTTTCAATGACATGGAAGAAGCCATCCAGAACGCTCTGGGCCTGCTGGACACTCCAATCAGCCGCCGCCGTTTCGGCCCCGACACGTTCTATCGCGACGTCGTCGACTCACTCAAGAAGGCGATTGGACGATAGCTCCAAGCTGCAGACAAAAAGAAAGGCCGTTCGAGAGAGCGGCCTTTTGCTTATCGTGGATGGCGTTTTGGATCTGGCTCCGCAAGCGACAGGTTCTTGGGAGCCAGCCAGACCCACTTGCGGCCTTTTTTGCGGGGGTTGGCATCCTCGGGGTAGCCGATCAGCAGTGCTCCGCTCCCAAACGGCTTCAGGACCTCGCGCTGTGCCGGATCAAGGCGGTAGATGCGCCCAGATACCGCCTGAAAGCGGTCCTTGCCTTTCTCCATAGCATTAAACACGTCCTCGTCAGTCATCGGCATCCTCCTTGCCGAGGACCTTGTTGATGTTCTGAAGTAGCTCGGTCAGCGTCGTTGCCTTGCACTGAGAGCGTTCAGGCTGGCCCGCCAGCCACTTGCGGGCATCCTCCAGAACCTCTTCGAGTTCCTGGATGCGATTGCTCTCGTTTGAGTTTTCATAGGCATCGGCCATTATAATAATCCTTTGGGACTTCTTTAATTCGGATTATTTCGGTCGTCAACAATTTCGGAAAAAACAATGATCCCGCTCGGGAGCATTAAATTCGGTTTTCGAAAGAATTGAGGGAAATGTTCCTGAGCGGGATCATTGTTTTGGATTTTTCATTTTCGTCCGCACCTGATAATGTCCACATTGAAAACGTATGAGGATCATCATGAGTAACGAAACGCCACTCTACAAAAAGGAATTCCCCGACTTCGAATTGGATGTCGCGATCCCTGAAGGATTTGAGGACGTCTCCTGGGGCAACGACGGCTGCCCGTCCTTTCTGCACAAAGAACTCGATGTTCTGCTCTATGTTGACTACGCAGACACATCCAAGCGCGAACATGAAGATACGGTTCGTTTCAGCCTGATCACTACCGAAGACGGTATGCTAACTGAGAACCGCGAAGACCTACTCGACACAGACGATTTCGCAGAAGTCCTGGCGAAGATCGAAGAACGCAAGGCTTCACGGAATCCGGCACCGTGAATTATGGCTACGCCTGATCCTGCAGGCGTTCTGCTTGGTCAGGCGGCTGTCAGATTGGCAGTTTCCAACCAGCCGTCCCACATATCTTGGACGCACTTTTTGGCTTCTTCATCGGATGCCACCCAACCCGAACGATCTTCTCGACGCGCGCTCAAGCCTGGCATCAGGCAGATTTCCCAGCGCCAGCGATCATCGCTGCGGTTTGACTTGCGCACCGAACCCAGAACCACCTGCCCGGATTTGCCGATGAACTCGGTCTCACCCTCGACGGCTTCGGGATCGCGCTCCCATACGAGTTGTACCATTTTATTCCCCTCTTCTTCTCACCGCTCCCGAGCATACTCGCTTGAAACGACCCCGTCGCCTCCATTTGTCGCTCGCCAAATTGCTGAACGGCTGTGAGGTCATCCGACGTGACTTGGTCGCTCCCTCATGTGGAGGATCGTCTGAAACCGCCCAAACCATGCATCCAGTTCCTGCGATGCCTGTTTCACGAGCAATGAATCCGGCTTCGATTTCGGTATGTTGAAAAAGACGATTTCGTGAACCGGATTGACCAAGTCGTTCGTGAAGATTTTCAGTGACAAGCGGTCAACCTTCTCGACTGATCGCTTGGACCCAGTAAGACCGCCTAGGAGAAGGCCAACAGGTCCAAGCAAAACAGCACCCACCGCTGCACCAGCGACCTGACTACCCCTGTTTGTCTTGTGAACGGACGAACCGTTGCGCAGGACTTCGACAGCCACGAGGTCGGCAAACCCGAACACCTTGGTGTTGTTAGCTCCGTATGAGATCGCGAACTTGTCTCGTTCTGCATCAATCGCCACACCAGCGCCGCCATAAGCCCCTTTGAAGACCACCGCAGACTTGAAATCTGGAATGGCAGCCAAGGCACTACCTTGTTCTTTGGCTTTGTTCGCCTGATTTCTGGCCACTACTATGCTGTAGACGACGACACCGATGACGATAAGCCAGAACCAACCCCAAAAGCCCATTTCATTCCCCCTAGATAAACCCGTATGGGTTGTATCGTCAGTTAATCGGAACGTCACTAGGCTTTGATGACAGGCACTTCTGAGATCCTCGTCGTATATCGGGGCGACCTCATTTCAGCCTTGACCTCGAATGGACGGTGAAAGCCCTCCGAAGCGACAACGATCTTCTTTTTCCCGAAACGGTCATTAACTGCATCCAAGGCCGTCATCAGGCGGGCATCCCTCGGCCGTTCGAATTCGAACAAGAGCTGCGGGGTGTCAGCTTCCCTGATCAGGTCGTCCAGAATCACGCCAGCCTTCGCGTACGCATAGCCATTGCCTCGGCGGTCACCCTTCCACGCTTTTTGGACGCATAAACTTGCGGCGTGAATCATGTCGAAGGTGTTGTTGGTCATCGGCTTCAAGTGAATCGTCCGCGAGGCCGAATGTTGCGGAGCCGTCTTAGAGAATGGACTTGTATGGAAGAAGACAGTCACCTGGCCTGCCACAAGCCCGTGCTGCCGTAGCTTATATGCCGCTTGCGTTGCGTGCGCCGTTACCGCCTGCATCACGGCATCGAATGTCCTCATCGGTTCTCCCGCAGACCGAGTGACAGCCATGCCTTTGCGTTGCGGTACCACTTCTTCGATGTCGAGGCACCTGACGCCCTGTAGCTCGGCCACGATGCGTTCAAGGACGACGGTTCCCACCTTCCTGGCGAGAGACATCGGCAAGTCGCGGAGCTGGGATACGGTCTCAATCCCAATGTTCCGCAATTTACCCTCGGTGGCGGCTCCAACGCCCCATACTTCACCAACCGCAATGCGTGCCATGCACCAGTCGGCAACGCGGGCATCAGTGAAATCGCAGACGCCCCCGAAGATCGGGTTTTTCTTGGCCGCGTAATTGGCGAGTTTGGCAAGCGTTTTGGTTGGAGCGACACCAACACAAGTCGGGATGCCCGTCAGTTCCCGAACGGTGGATCGCATATCCGAGGCTTGTTTCAGATATCGGTCGCCAAAACCGCTGAGATCCACAAACGTCTCGTCGATTGAATAGACCTCGAACGAGGGCGAGAACTGGCCAACCGCATCCACAACGCGCCTGCTCATGTCGCCGTACAGAGTGTAGTTCGACGACATCACCCGAATTCCGTGGTCTCGAACCTTGTCCCGAAACTGAAACAGCGGCTGAGCCATCTTGATGCCGAGGACTTTGGCTTCCTCGGATCGAGCTACCGCACAGCCGTCGTTGTTGGAGAGCACGACCACAGGCACGCCGATCAGTTTCGGATCGAACACGCGCTCGCAGGAGACATAGAAATTGTTGCAATCGATCAGAGCAATCGGGTCTGGCATCGAGGTACAGGCCTAACCGCATTCGGGATGGACAGATGTGTGCGGCCGTTTGCTCAATCCACCTCGTATCTTCGCACTATCCCAGCAACCACGCCCCAGATTTCAGTGCTCTCCGTGACCAAGATCGGAGTGAACTCCCTCCCCTTTGATTTCGGGTCGAGCCAATAGCGGCCTTCTCTTTTGGCAAGTTTTTTGACCGTGATCGAACCATCGACGAGTGCGAGTACGATTCGGCCGATGCGTCGCTTGCCTGCACGGTCGACCGCAATGAGGTCGCCATCATGGATACCTTCATCCACCAGGCTGTCGCCGGACACACGCCACCAGAACGTCGCCGAGGGATGACGGACGACCCAAGCTATTGGGTCGATTTCATCCTCAAGGTCGTCAGCAGCTGGCGATGGGAATCCTGCTGGCACGAGGGAATTCACCATCGGAACCACTGTTCCATGGGCGGATAACGAAACTGGAATGAGGTTCGGGTTGCTGGTAGCTACTGACATTCGCGGAACATAACGCGAACAGGCAACTCTCTCAATCGGAGAATTGCCTCCTTTTTCGACCGATCCCCGCCGAGGCGGTGATGGAAGCGCCCCTTACCCTAAGGTAAGCTTAGAAAGCTTTGATGAGACGAAGCGTGAACGGATAACGAATTATTTGGCATCACTACATTAGGGGGCATGAATATTGCCAAATCCGTCAGCTGTTGAAGCATCACTCAACATCGGCATCCGGTGTAGATTGTTTGAAAGGCCTTTGAACGCGCAAACCGCATCCGTACCGACGATGATAAACACGACTGGGTCAGACTGTTTTTTGGTGATCTTTCGCCAGGTTCGGAGATCAAGACCTGATGGAGAAGGATTTCGTTCTGGATGGGTGTGCCATTCACCAACATAGGTCTCCGTGCGCCCACTTTTCTTCCAGGCCTCGAATGCAGCGTCGTGATGCCCTCTATCTATCCTATCGAACAGCGTCCTCTTCCTGACATCCTTCGGCAAGGGCGTCGTACACGACAAAACCTCAATATGACTGCCGCGATAGCTACCGATCAGTATGCCGCCAGCTTCAGCCTGCGTGGATGCGCTCTGAACGAAGCTCTGCATGACGCTCCATACATGCGGGTGAACCAGCACATACTCATGATCCGGCGTTTCAAACACTATGTCTGCTGGCATGTTGGGCACGATTTCGAGGGCGACGGGCTTCCATCCTTAATGAAGAAAGCTCGTTCCGGGTCAAAAAGCATGTTCCTGAAGCGGTTATTCGCTTTCCCGCTCGCCCAATCCAAGGCAAGGTTCACTATCAACGACGCAGCCCCCACCGACCGAGAGACCGGAAAGGGTATGTGCTCGGCATCACCGCATTCGAGGTTAGCGACACGCTCGACCTCGACACCAGGCTTTAGATCTTGGAAACGAGGCGGCCCCGCGAGTTCCGGCTTCAAACACTTCAGACACGCGCGGTCAGGCTGATCGACCAAGATGGTCTGCGCGAGTGCGCCATTACCGATCAGGTATCCGAATATAACAGGCGGCCAATTCGGTCTCGCCTGGACAGCCATATGATTGATGGCGAGCGACAGCCCTTCTTCGCCTGTCGCATCGATAATGAGATCGAACTTGGATGCATCCTTCAGCAAATTGCGTGCATCGTCTGAATAGGCGGTAACACGCAACATCGGCAGTTGAGCCAGAATGAATTTCTGACACCCCTCAGCCTTATTTTTGTAGAGGTAATCCACGCCAAGCAAATGGCGGCCGAGATTGGCTGTGTTCAGTATGTCTGGGTCAGCGAGTCGAAGCTCCCCGCCGTCCGCCCCAGCACCAGATTGCGCCAGCTGATGCGCGACGTAGCCGCCAATGGTGCCGCAGCCGATAAGAAGCACCTTCTTACCAGCCAGATTGGCAGCGCGCCCCATGTTCCGACTGAAAATGTAGTCAGTGTCAGCTCGCCTTCCCTCGATCCTTTCGACCTCTATCTTGTCCTCATATTTTTTCATAACCGAAGGTAGTTTGCCTCGCCTGCTCTTGAGAAACTCCTCGGTCTCCAAAAATTTAGGGATGCCGATTCTATAGCCAAAAATGCCGTTGGGTGCACGAACCGCGATGGATGCCTCGCGCGCCGTAACAAGCAGTTTCTCAACCTCACCGACAAGCGCGGGAGCCACCACCGATAACCATCGATTTAGATCGACAAGCGTTTTAGGAGGCCAATTCTCAGCAGGATCGAGCGTCAATGGCTCCCGTACCTGAACGACAAGACAGTCTTCTGTGGTCAGCTCGAAACCTGGCTGATTTTCGTAGTACGCGATGAGCCAAGAATCTTCCAGACATAAGATGGACTTGGTCTTTTGCTCGGCTCTCCATTTGTAAAAATGGATTTTCGCCTTTCCTGTGTATGCCGGAGGCAAGTCGACAGAAAGGTATTTCTCGCCCCAGTATCCTTGAAACTCGTTGGCGAAGTCGCCATCAGAACGACCGCGCAACGCATCAACGAGGACTTTTTCCGCTTGGTTCAGGCAGCTCAACACTGTACCTGCAGGCTTATAGCGGTCAAAGATGACCGCACCCGCCGTGAAGTAGCATATAGCTCTTCCGCTCGACAAATGAGGGAACAACCTCTTCTGAACCTCGAATGCAGGATCAATCCGGATCGGCGGCGGTTTTACGAAATCCAGATCAGGTAGCGAAATGGATACGGGCACCTTCAATCCGTGAGGATCGAGAACGCCCGTATATGTCGGCACCTCGGTTTCAGACCAATCTCGGACAAAACCACGCTGAGCTAGCGCGTTATGAATCTGAGATATGGCGGACGGCTTAGCGTCATCCACTGGTCGAGCGCCCCACAATAGGAGCTGCCACTTCCTTCTTCGGCTGGGAGTGAACTGCCGCCTTCGCAAGGCTAGCCGCCGTCACTCCTACCAGATCGGGTCGGTCAGGAACACGGACGCCCAATGAGGCTTTGATGTTATCGACAGCATCACGAGCGACGTTACATTCATGGATGGTCATCCGAAGCCGTTTTTCGAACTCGCGAGCCTTATTGCAGACGGTGAAGCGCTTCTCGTTGGGGATGCGGTTTACATCCTCATTCCTGTCGGTTGGGTTCTCCACCTTCTTCGATAGGTAACCTGAGAGCCGTTCCAGAACGATGAGCATGGCTTCATCCTCTCTCACTGGAACGTTTTGACGCCCGACTTCCTCGAACGCGTAGAAGGCACAGACCATCAACAGGATGGACGACACCTTGTCGAGGTCATCTTTGTTATGGTCCCTCCAGGCCTTCAGGTAGCGGCAAACCCTTCTTAGCTTTTCGCCATGGACCTCCACTGCCTGCTCAAACCATTTGCGTATCTTCCTGGGGTCCGAAACCTTCCAGTCCTCGTCACGATGCGCAAGCAGGACAGCGTTGCTGGGTAAGGCATCCCACCTATCCGGCCGCTGATCAGCTGACGCCGTGACAGTTCGTTGAGCCATAGCTTTCTCAAGCAGAACGAACTCTCGATCTGGTATCGCGTATAGCGGAATGTCAATGTGAGCGTCCCCGCTGATAACCAAGCGAGCGCATGTGGGCTTCTCGACGAACGTCCAGCCTTCCTCATCAGCAAGCTGGATCAACACCGCATCGACAAACTCGAAGAATGCGGCAGCGGCCTTCGAAGGCCTTTCTTCTTTGACGAATGAGAGGGGCAGGTAGCAACCATCATCGAGGTCCATCTGCTGCTCAGGCGGGAAAGCCGGATAGTTGAGAGTCTTGTAGGAGTAGCTTCCCTGCGTGAAGAAGCGCGGCAAAATCTTGCTGCCGAAGTGCGCTTCACTCTTCTCCTTGAAGGCCTCTCGGATGCGATTTCTGATCTTCGTCTTCGCATATAGGAGTTGCTGGATTGAGGCATCCTCTGGATCGATTCCATTCAAAAAGCACTCGATGTCAGTCGTCGTATACAAAAGCTTTGAAACATTCGCCATTTCCGTGCCCCGTCTCCGATATCGGTCCCCACCGCACAAAACATCGGCATGTTGACCCTACAACTTTTGCGATTGCGCTCTTATGTGAGGCGTGATCTAGGAAGTCACGGAAAGGGGTTCAAGATGGCATTTCAGATTCTGGCCTTGAGCGGCGGTGGATATCGTGGACTCTTCACAATCGACGTGCTGGCGCGGCTGGAACAGGAAGCAGGAAAACCTCTTCATCAGTGTTTTGACATGATCGCAGGCACGTCGATTGGCGGTATTGTGGCCATAGGCTTGGCCATGGGGAAAAGTGCCGAAAGCATAAGAGACGAATTCCTGAAGCATGGGGAAGATATCTTCCCAAGGAAATACTGGTTCAAGAGTCCGTACTATTTCCTGAAAATGCTATGGGGTCCGAAATACAGCGCCGCACCCTTGCGCGCGGTGATTGAGAACGTTGTGGGCAAAAATACTAAGCTTGGACAGGCCAAGACACGCTTGCTCGTGCCAGCGGTCAACATGACGAAAAGTCAGGTCCAGATGTTCAAGACACCACACCATCCCAACCTAAAGGTCGATCAACATAGACTGGCCGTCGACATTGCGTTGGCGACATCTGCCGCGCCAACCTTCTTTCCCATGGCGAAGTTCGACGACTCCCTCTTCATCGATGGAGGCATTGTTGCCAACGCACCGGATCTTTGCGCCATTCATGAAGCGGTTGAGTATTGTGGTGTGGAACACCGCGACATCAGACTCTTGAGCGTGGGGACGACAACAAAAAAGTTCTCCCTGCCGAACTCCATAGGCGTGAATTTAGGCCGTATCGGATGGATTCGAAAGGACAGGCTCCCCTCAACGCTTATTTCTGCGCAGCAGCAGCTCGTAGACTTCATGTTGAAGCATCAGCTCACCGACCGATATCTACGCATCGACGCTCTTCCATCTGAAGACCAGACTTCCGATCTCGGACTTGATGTGGCGGACACAAAGCGTCGGTCTACCCTTCAGGGCTTGGCAAGCGGCGCGTATCAAGAGTTTATCTCGAACAAAACGCTCCAAGACATGCTCAACCATGAAGCGCCCAGGTACGAGAACCGTACAACGTTGAGCACTGCTTAATCGCGTGTACTTCTTTCAGCGCCGCGCTGAGGCTACGGCCGACCAGAGGCCGTAGCCGTCGCCGATCAACTTGTCGGCGGCTAGCCGACGCATCTCTCTCTTGCACGCCGTCCCCGCTCTAAAACATGGCTATACGGCAGTCAAACCTAGAGTAATTTATCAAGCGAATACAAACACTTCACAAGTTATTATAATAGATGAACTTAACGCTCGACGCGATTGTTGAGCGATAATCTTTAGCTTTGTCTAAAATGGACATCTTTGACTAATATCGACAAAATTCCTTCGGCTATTGCTCTTAGTTACAACTTAAAAGATTATGTGCTAAATTGCTCGTTTTCCGTTAGGATACCAAAATGAAGATCAGACTGCTGCTCGCGCTCACGGCCGCATTGGCGGCATCAGCAACACCCTCGATGGCCGAAACAAAATTTCTGTATCGTCACACGAACTCTTCTGGAAGCTTCGTGCAGAATCAGGAAAACGCATTTTCGGTTGAGGTGGTCAACAAAGACCCAATGTACGCATCAGAACTTTGGGAAACAAAACTGCTCACCAAAAACACTGACGAACCTGTTACGTTTTCAGTTCAGGTGCCACCAGAAGTCCAATATCTAATCCAAGAAGACAAACTGTTAATGGCCACAACAGAAACAGGCCACTTGGGACCATTCATTGTCACTGCGACATCGGGCGAAAAGACGGCTACGACAAGCTTTTACCTGGACGCGTACTCAATTTTGGTAGTGGAAAAACCTTCTGATCTCAGAACCCTTGAAGGGAAAGAAATAGAGGGCGAAATAAACGCTACAGGCGGCAAGGCTCCTTACGCCTTTGCTTTCGCAGATGACGCAAACATCCCTGAGACCCTCAAGCTTGATACCGCGACTGGGAAGCTATCCGGAACGGCGCAAGCTGGGAACTATCAAGTACAAATCACCGTAACGGATGCTAGCAACAAAACCGCTCAGACCGCACTGAATTTGACGATTGATAAGGCGGAACACTGGCAAAGCACAGTGGCGCTTTCCAGTCTCACTGGGGTGAAAGCTATTCCCCTCATTAGCCAGAATACAGTCTTGATGACGACTAATTTTAACGGCGGGGAACCAAGCGCTACCATAATGGATTCGAGCGGTCACATTTATTCCCAAAAGACCTTGAGCGCAGCGCTTCCAATTCTGGCTAGAGCAAGTAGCAACTCTCTATACATGGCAGGTGGAGAACATATCGTTAAGATTGATGACCTCGGCAACGTTCAATGGAAGAAGAACGTTAAGGCTGGCACCAAAAACATATTGTTCCACTCAATCGCTACCAGCAGTGACGGCGGTTTAATCGGCATCGGATCGATCTCAAGCGCTTACTATCTCACCAAACTTAGCGCTTCGGGAAATCCATTCTGGGTTAAAAAGCTTCCATTCAATAGCACATCTGCACAAATCAGCTTTGGTGGAGATGGGAAAATATATGTGATTTTCGTAGGCTCGCCAGCATCCGCCTTGATTTTTGACGGGGACGGCAACCTTGAGAATTCTTTCACATTTAACCAACCACTGCAGTCGGTAACTCTGGCAGCAAATCCGTCAGGCGGCGTGATAATTTCGACAAGCTCGAAGGTTTTTAGCCTTTCTGCGAATGGATCAATCGCTTGGTCGAGGGTATTCAACAGCATCGCCAATGACGTTCAAAAGGGAATTAGTGGAGAAATTTACATCACCTTCCACAATACCGATACAACGTACGGGTATGGCATCCTAAATACGAACGGCACAGTTAGCAACGCGGGAATACTGACCAACCCAGACATGTTGAACATCGCTGCATTTAAAGATGTCTACGGCGAAGATGTAGTAATCGGAATGAACGCCTCGAAGAACAGTGTCGTTCTGAAATATGACCCTTCGACTTTGGATGATGAAAGCATTAAGTGGAATCCGATTTCATACACAGGATCGGTCGATACATCATTAAGCACCACGGCGGCTTCTTATAGCGTATCGAGTGTTATTGGGCCTTCTGCACCAACATCTACGATATCCATCACGGAAAGCACGGCTCCTAGTGTAAGCGTTGAAGCCATCCGCTGAAGGTGCACATTCCAATAAAAAGCGCTCGGTTAAAGTCTGAGCGCTTTTTTATCACGTTAATCGTAGTTGAGGGATATAATTTCGTAATTAGCGGGAAGGCAAGAGAGACCGCGCTTAGAGTGAAATCCGTAGTCGCTTCCATACGTTCAAGCCGTTAGCCGTGCGGGCACATCTTAGTAATTGAAATGGTCTTAGTGCCGCAAACGTAATTCTCCGTTTGAACAACGCGAGGCATCATCCTGCACCCTTGGCTGAAATCTGCGAACTTTGAATCAGTCGTATCGCAAGAGAGCTTTGCCTCCTGTGTCACAACCTGGCGTTCACAATAGACTGGTACCGTTATTTCTTCCTTCCCGCAGCCTTCAGCCAAGGCTGAAGAAGCAGCGGTTATTGCAGATATGATTGCCACTGCAGAGATAAGTGAGATTTTCCGCTTCATATTAATACACTCAGAATTGTCTATTAATAGAGTGTATTCCATTGGCATGCCAATTTATAGGAAATTTTGTCTGCTTAAAAATCCCTGAACCTGGCTGCGCTCAAACCCATGATGCAGACCTCGTTTTGACTTCCTGGACGAGCATTATAAAATAGGGAAGCCCACACGACGCGCTTGGCTCCACTGAATGAGATGGTGATGTTACCTCTGCACAAAAAATACAGGGAGTATCCACTTGCAGCTTCGGGCAAGGTCGAGGAGCTGGACGATGTTCTTTTGAAGGTCAGGGAACATTGGCCGGATGCCTACATGGAAGGATCAGCTGGGCTAGCGAGGATGTTCTTAGAGAGAAACACGAACCTCTTCGTCGCGTACACGTGGAGCAGCACAAGGCGCGTTCGTCGCCAACCGTGGAACTACCTCATTTTCAAGCACGGGCACCACTGGTGAGCACATATCAGCAGTGAGGAGATCATAAACTCTGTTCCGGTTCCCTCACCTCCATGTTAGCAAAGAGACCGACAAAGGAGATTGGGCATGGTCGAGGAATGGGTCAAGGAGATCGTTGATGACGTTCTCGGGCCTTCGAAGATGGCAGTCGGTCAAACGCTCACCCATCCAGACGGCCGCATGGTCTACATCCTGTCAGGCCAATACTGGGGTGAAAACGGCCTTTCCAATTTCTGGAGCTGGCAGGAGGTGAAGCCGGATGGCAGCCTAGGGCCAAAAGAAAGCGGCTACGGCTGGTGCTAAATGAGAAGGCGGCCATTTCTGACCGCCTTCGTACTTTTTGGTGCTTAGCAACCGCGCTTTCCAGCGATACACCCGAGAAGCTTGTCTTCGCTCGGCAATGCGTCAGGTCCAACGCGATTTACGTTCGTAAGCTTCAGGACTCCTGCCTTATCGGTTTTCTCAAGATCCGCGCTCAGACGCCATGCATTGGTGTTCGCAGTATCAGTCTTGATCTCAATGCCCTGCTTTTTCCAGAACAGGGAGCCTGACGTCGGGAATGTCAGCTTCAATTCACGCGAAGCGGCAGCACAAATGAGTTCCTTGACCCCGATAGTGTCATCGACCAGACCGCTTTGCTCAATGGACGCTTCGAGCAGACTGCTATCAAGATCGCTATCCTTGATGACCTGAGCGCATTTGAGTTCCTCGGCCTTCTTCGCCAATGCCTCGTGGCCATTCTGGCAAGCCGATATCAACTCGTACACAGTCTCGCCAGAACTCGGCGCAATGCTTTCGCACATGACCATGGCCTTGTGTTCGGTGTCTTCACCAGGGACGGCTTCACTGAATGCAGTGTCGATCTCCGCCTTGGCAACCTTCACAGCTTCGCGCAGAGCGTCGCCAGTCCGCTGACTGAAGTCCTCACGAGCCTCGCGAGATGGGTACCAGCCTTCGGCAACGTCCGTATTGAGTGCGAACCAGTTGTTGGAATTCAATCCTGCGAGCGTGCGAGGTGCATTGTTGATGGCCTCGATCTGAGCATCCAAGAGGCTGCTCTCTTGCGACTTCACATAGTTTTCAGTCGCGACATCACAGCCTTCAAAGAGTTTGACCAGCGTTTCATCGCCCCGTGGGCGGTTGCCCAGCTGCTCTCCGCAGAACGACTTAGCCTTCTCGAACGACAGTGACTTAAGATCGTGAGACTTGAAGGTGTCCTCAATTTCCTTCAGGGCCAAGTCTACCTGTTCAGCACGATAGTGATCCACTCGCCCAAGGAACCGCTTGGTAGCGTTTGGCCCCGCACCGTTACGTTCACCTGCTGCCAGATCAACCGCTAACCAGTTGGACTCACGAAAAGCCTTCAGTGTTTTTGGCACAGACTTCAGGCGTTCCATTTCTCCTTGTGCCCAGACCAGAGCCTGGCGACGGCGCTCATATTCCGAATAGTTGCTGGTGATTTCCTGAACGACACCGTTAGCGCCCTCGCAGGTTTTGGCCTTCGCCAGGACGCTCTCGGTAAACGAGCGGTCCCAATAATCGACAGGCAAGCCAACGAGCAGTTCCATGTCAGCTGTGCTTGGATATCTCATCAGGGTGAGACGCTGACATGCGTTCGCGTCATCGAGCGAGAACGCGGTTACAGGGGTATCGGTAGCCGAAAGCCTGTCGGCTACGAGGCGCAAGAAGTTTGAGGCCTCCGAGCGAGCCTTGTCGTCATTTGCGAGCGACCCGCGAGGAGACATATTGAAGCCCGTCGCGACGCGCATTTCTGCTATCAAGCTCTTACGCTCGTCCTCCGTCGAGATAGGAAGGGTCTTCAGCCGTTCCCATTCATTTGTGAGATACGAGGACCAGAAGCTACGATAGCTCTCGTTGTAACGATTATCGTAAGCATTCTGATCCAGTTCGGGGAGCAGTTGCACGGGCGGCAACGTGCGCTGAAGTTCGGCGACCTCGGAGGCCTGCTCGACAGTCGGCGATTCAGACGCAAGGATATTGAGCGTACGATCCCACCGCTCTTTGGCAGCGTCGACTTTCAAGACCTTGAAGTCAGAGCAACTGTTTTTTGGCTTGCCCTGAGAATCGACCCATTGGGCGAATATTTCAGAATCCGCATCTGCCATCCGAGCGATGATAAATGGACGGTTGTTATAAAAGATGCGGAGATTGCCACCTTCTTCGACGCCGTTGAGCTTGTATTCCATGTATTGGGTTTCGCCACGAGTACCCTGGTAAACGACGGCCGCATATTCGCGATCATTGAGCTTTGTCAGCTGCCAGTCGGTGAATTTTATCTGCCCTTCGCAAGCATATTCGCCGCTGTAGAAAACACTATCCTGCGCGCTCGCGCCGCTGACACCCGCTGCAATCGAGGCGATTGCACAGGCTGCAAATAATTTAGATTTTTTCATGCTCTAACCCCAAGACATAATTCCCAGTGGCATTGTCGCAATTTTCGACATCGGCCACAACCGCCTCATAACTGAATCTGGATTTATGTAAAGCGTGGCCAAAATAATTATTAGAAAGCGATGAGATGTGATTCAGGTGTTACAACCGCATGCAGGCATTCAACAGTTGGGCCACATTTCGCATCCAACTGTTGAAGTGATTGATTTCTTGTAAAGAAAGGACTGCTACGGCTTTGGAGAAGAAACCGCCTGTTCCCTGAGTTCCAGGAACCGATCCTTCGACGCCGTCATATCGACCCAATCGAACTCCGATCCTGTTGCGACATGATCATCCCGCTCCACAAAGCCCAGCTTGCGCATGACGCTTTTGGACGCGTGGTTCGATACCATGCAATGTGCCGCAAAATCCTCAAACCCGTTATCGATCAGCTTCTTCATCAAGGTGGCGGCGGCTTCTGTCGCAAGGCCTTTCTCTCGGTGCTCTGGAGCAATGAACCAGTTGAGTTCGGCTGACGTCCCTTTGGTGTTGGTCGGCATATAGCCCACTGTACCGCACGCCTCGCCCTTTTCATTCAGGATGACATACGTCGTTCCCGCTTTTACGGCGGCCTCGGCAGCATACCGTCGATATTTAACAGTTTCCTCTGGAGACTTCCCTTTGTACCTATCGTAGTTCAATGGGCTTATGCTCTCGAAATCGCTTGCCATCATATCGGCGATAGCCGCGATATCTTTTGGACCTCTCGCTTTTCTGAGCTTAAAGCCGTTCTCACCAAATGGGATTGTACCCTTGAACCTGTTTGCGATGGAATACATAGCCCAAGGCGAAACACCGTTCTTGTAATGGTTGGCCTCAAGCGCGTCCTTCAGTGTGTAGTCATAGGGGTCCGATTGAAACTCGGGGGAATTTAGCAGCCTCAGTTTCACAGCTTCCAAAAGCGGTGAAACGTCCTTCACCTTGCCAAGAGAAGCTCTGATCGTTGCTACGCTGTCATATCCACTGATCGCAATGGCATCTCTGTTGAGACCCAGTCCAATAATAATTTCTTCAACTGGGCTTTCTGCTTCTTTGGCATCGCCATTGCGGGCATACAGCAGCTGCATATTCAGCATTTTAATCACATGGTTCGGAAGATCGCCGGACAACAGTTCTGCAAGCTCTCTGTGCTCTGCGGTCGGCAGCTTCGCAGGATCGAATTTGGACACTGCAATCCTGATCGCTAAAGCCTCACGCCGGATGTTATTGCTGAAGTTGTAGGCTGACATGAAAAATGCTCCTGACGTTGGCCTATAGTGGTTTCGTCAGGAGCAAACAACAAATTCTAACCATACAAACGAGTGTCCGACTTATGCGCCTGGAACATAAAAAAGCCGCCCAAAAGAGCGGCTTAATTTGGCCCCGAAGTCACGGCTTAGGAGCTTGCGGGGTCATGAGCTGTTCAACCAACTCAGCTTTCCATCGGTCGTATTCAGGGAAGTTTTCCTGAGGGTTCTTCAGAACCATCTTACGGCCGCCGCTGACTTCTTCCGCAGACACCAGATCGTAGTCAGCCCAAGGGTCACCATTAAATGGCGACGTGACCCAGAATTCACCCGTGACGCTCCCAAAGCCTGTATCTGACGCGGTGCCTGTTACCTGCATTGTCGAGTTGCCGACCTCGTTTTGAGCGAGAGCAATCATATCGGCCACGTCTCCGCTTGTGTAATAGAGGCCCGCAGCGTTGAAATTGACCGCTTCATCCGAGTCGTAGGTGCCATGCATAGGCACCTTGCCAGTCATGGCCCCATCTTCCTCGATCTTCACGATCACGACAGCACGCTCGGCTTGGTCGCCCTCCCTGATCTCACGATCAAAGCGCCAGGCATCGCCCTTCTTCTCAAAACCAAAGGCTTCTAAAACTTCTTCGGTATCGTATGCCATTAAAACTCTCCAATAGTGATCTTTGATAATGTTTGTGGCTTGCGTCGCATCATACAAGCGCTCTCAAAGTCTGAAGAAAGTCCTCGTAGAAATATCGGCCAGAGCCAAGCCTCACCAACCCGATAATGTCTGCGCGCAACCTGTCAGCAAGGTCTTCGTGCTCCAAGACATCCCGTGAAATTTCAATCACTGGCATGCGAAAGATGTGTCTGAACAAGTCTCTCGCCTTCTGCTCTTCTCGCGCATTCTTACCCATAGGTGCCAAAGATGCGATAAAAACAGCGCGATCATGCTCTGACCATTCTTGCCACGGCAATCGGTTGCGAATGTTGTAGACGATAGCCGCCATGAATTGAGCCTGCGCATCCAGACGGGTTTCAAGCTGTTCACGTGTAGTCAGTTTATTCCGCATGGCGCATCTCTAACAGCATAGCCTTCACTAAGTCCGGAACCGTTAGCCGCTCGATAATATCGCACTCCCGTTCAAGCCCCATGCCTCCTGCAACAAAGAGGACGAACTGATCCGCCAGAACTGGTTGAGTGGCTCGGTCAACCAACGTTCGATGGATAGCGTTGAATCGCAAAATCAGATCGGATTCTGAAACCCTTGGCCGAATGGAACTCAGATTCTGTAGGTCTTCTGGTCGCCCGAGCGCAACCTTGGAAATCGCAAGGTCAACCAAGGACAGCCTTTTGATCTGAACGGTCGTATTTCCAAGCTGAAGCCTATCGATCTCAGGCGACGCTCCGATGTCGCGTAACAGGAACAGCCCATAGAGCATTTCCGTCGTGGTGACGTTGATGGAGAACTCGACGCCTAGCGATTTCCGAATTTCGGCCTCAACCCGAACGACGATCTCGTAGTCACAATCAGTGGCGAAGAAGTCTACGCTATTGGCAAGCGGCCGAATGCCATGGGACATGGCGGCAGTTTCGCCCAGAAGAACAACATGGGACGGCACTTCCCCCTGCTTCTCCAGCTGGCGGTCTAGGATGTCGCGAATACAATCCCGCGCCAGATTGTAATCAACGATCATGACAGCCTCCAGAATGTGACGGCCGCCGCTAAGGAGCAAACCTAGCGACGGCAATGCTCAATTAATTCATGTACATCAAGTCCGGCTTGTCCTTGATCGCCTCGAAGTGCTCCTTGGCGAACGCCCTGTTGGCTTCATTGAACCAGAGGTATTCAATCTGGCTACGCTGTTCGTCCCGATAGCCATTCAATGCCTTGAAAACGGCCTCTTCCAAGGTTTCGTAGATCGCTCCATGTGATGAAGACATAATGTTGTAGTTCTTCATGTGGACGTTGATGGACGTGAAATCCCTGGAAGCGATGACAGGCAGCGTCTTCAGGACAGCCTTTGCGGAATCCATCTTGATGAGGGTGAAGTCGTAGGCTGACCTGTCCCTGCTCTCCACTTCCTGCAGCCTCTTGAGACGTTCTTCTGGTGAGCGATAGATATTGTTCACGATGCAGGTCGACAGCTGTTTGCCGCGCTCACCTTTCAGATAGAGTGCGTTCAGTGCGTTAGCAGAGAGGCCCAGCACATAATAGGCTTCCCTCTGCTCGATCTTCACGTTGACCACTGCCAATGGCTGAACCATTGAAACGGTAGGAACCATCTTGTCCTTGTTCGGTTTGCAAATTTGTTCCCATACTTGCTGCGCGACAGCGTCGACGTCGAGCTTTTCCAAGGCCTCCTTGGCGTCGATCTGAGCCAGGCGAGCCATCGCTGACAAGTCCTCAATAGTCGGCGCTTCCGGCAGTTTGAGATCGGCCCACTTTGCGATCAGGGATGAGTCGCCAATGACAGTCTCTTCACGAACGGGATTGAAATACGCATTACGGCGCTTGTCCGAACGATCATCGACGTTGAACAGCGGGTTCGTCAGGTAAACACGGCTACGCGGTGTGGCGACCGAAACATTGCGCTTCGAGACCTTCAAACGTTCGCGGTTTACGTGAACAACGGCGATCTTGGCGCTGGCTTCCCGCCGATCAGCTTCAGTCGGCTCCGAATAGACCCAGAACTGTCCCTTTCCGTCGATACGGATTTCGATCACGCTCAGATCAGGGTGTGTCTTCTTCAAACGGTCCATGAGATCGTTCTGCGCGCCCGAGAGAGCAAAGGCGATGTTCAAGACCGTCTCATGATCATCCTTGGACCAGCGCTTATCTCCGAGCAGTCGGCCACCATTCTGAGCACGCCACAGACGCACGGCAGTCTTGAGCGAAGTCTTGGCCTTCACCTCGTCGGCAACGCCATGCAACAGGTCTTTTAGGAGCTTGGTGCGAGTGGTAGCCTGCTCTTCCTCTTCGGTCGTGATTTGCGCGCGGATCATCTTGAACAGCTCGAAATAGCTGAGATAGCTCTGACGCTCCTTGCGGGATTCGAGATAATAATTGAGGTCCTCGATCTCGATGTCATCGAGGCAGACGCAAGCGATACTGTCTTCGTAGAGACCAAGCTCGACGTCTACCGAAACGGTCTTCTCTACCTTCTTGCTCGGAGACCTACCCCAACCATGCGCCTGCGTCCGAACAACAAGGCGATCCTTGTTGTTCTTGTCGACCAAAGCGACGCCAAACGCATCAACCGGAGGAAACTGGCGATAATATTTGTTGTTGTGGTCTGGACGATTGGAATAGCAATCCGGTGCGCTGGAGCTGTTGACCAGCGCACGCCAGTTAACAGCCAAACGCGATCCAATCTGAATTTTCGAGTTCTGCTCCCGTACCCATTCGCTGAACGACGGGCGCTGCACCGTAAGGGTGCCTTCCGCGTCATAAACGTAGACGAGATGCTTTGACTGGAATTCTTCAGAGTACCAGTTGCCGTGAGCTTCCTTGTTATAGAAGTCGCCAAACAGGTTTTCACGGTCGCTCAAGCCCCACAGGAGCAGAAGCATACGCTTATAGAAGACGGTGTTGCGCTCAAACATGTCCCGAGCCTTCGAGTAGTCGAGGTGCTCAGGACGGATTTCGCGGCCGGAATAACGGAAAATGCGATCAATGTCGCTCATGCTTGGGAACAGATGATGAGCCTGATCAGTCGTGATCTCCGAATAGACGATATAGACGTTCTCGCCGTCGCGCACGAGCAGGTAGGTTGTCTGGTTCTCCAGATTCATAAGCGCCTCAGCAATCGCACTTGCGCCGTCGCTGCCATAGTTTTTATTTTCACGGCGAACTCGCACAAGCACACAGCCGCGCTCGGCTGGGATCATGCGATCAATGACCCTGAAGTTGCGCGAGAAGATTTGGTCGAGTTTGCCGACGTGACTGAAGTCGAACCCACCAATAATGCCTTCAGCAGCCAGCTCTTCGTCGAAATAGAGCCTATCCTGATAGAGATGGAGCGGAATCGACGGATCGGCAGACTGGCCTTCCACGATTTTATGCACGTTGACACTGTCGCCCGTATAAAGTGAGAGCGACGTGAGGCCCTCTGTGAGATCCTTCGCAAAAGCGATCTGATCGCCAACCGTTGCGATAGCAGCGCTTGCCTTCTCCTGATAGAAGTTGACGAGGACGCGGCTCTGCTTCTCGATCTCCTTCTGGCCGTCCTGCAGGAACTTCATACGTTCCTCTGCCTGAGCCGCGACTGCGTTGGCGCGGGCGACCATTTCTTCCTTGTGGCCAGCAGCGCGAACCAGATCGGTCGTTGATGGGCGCTTGTACTGGGCCGCAGTCAGGAGCGTCTGCGAGGACGGCGGTGGTGGTGCGATCAACGACTGCTGGATTTCCCTGATGTGTTCATTGACCTTCTCGATTTCAGCGGCGCGGATAGGCTCGCCATCCACAGGCTTGAAGAGCGTGTAGAATTCATCGACCATAAAACGCAACGTCGACTGATCTGGATCAGCCGGATGCGCCGCCATTTCAATCGAGTGCAGAATGTCGTCCGTAAAATGGAGACGAAGCGCAAGAAGGGTGACATCGCCCTTTACTGCGCGACGCGCCTGATAGGTCGTCTCAATCAGACGCTTGTCATGACCCTTTTCATAATAGGAAGGCTCACGCTCAGAAGTCTCCTTGCGCTCAGGCAGGTCTTCGGCGAGATAGAAATAATGACCAGCAATATGGCTAAAGTCGCGCTCCATCTGCTCGGATGAGCCACGATGGAACTCATTATTCTGCACAGCCTCGATTTCTTTGGACATGAACGGACCCTTTCGAACCAAGCTTTTATTGAATTCTCTTTAATTCGTCAAGCTATTAGAAAGTCGTTTAAATCATTTGACCAACAAAAAAGGCCCCGAATTTCTTCAGGGCCTTCGATGAATTTATTTTGAGATTTACCACGAGCGCAGGAAGCGCAGGGTAGCCGAAACGTCTTCCAGCTTGCCGTCGACAGTCTTGTCCTTGAAACGGCTGTAGCCAAGTTCACCGGAAACATCGAAGCCAGGAACGACGCTGTAGATCACACCCGCGTTGGCAAGGTATGCATCCTGATCGTTCTTGTTCCAGACGTAGCCAGCGCCACCGAAACCAGAAACCTTCTCGGTGAATGCATACTTCAGGCCACCCGTAAGGACGACGTCCTTAGAGCCATCAACGTCAGCGTAGGCGGCCGAGAGACGAGCCTGAGCGGCATCACTGACATTGAAGTCCGTGGTCGACTTGACGGCCCAGGTGTCATAGTGATCGGAGTAGATGACCGATAGATCGGTCGAACCCCAAGACTGACCAGCGAGACCGAGACGAGCTACGACGTCTGGAGTGTCGCCGTTCTTTTCGTAGCTGCGAATGAACTGGTTCCGGTTCCAGTCTTCAACGGCCACGCCGCCATATAGACCAAAGCCGAGGTCCTCGACCATGACGCCAGCGGTCAGCGTGTTGAGCGAGTGGCGGTCGTCGATGTTCATGTATTCGCCGTAGGCGAGCTTCGTGTTGAACAGGGTTTCCTTGTAGCCGACATAGGCAGGTCCGACGCTGATATAAGCCAGCTCGACACCGAAATCCTTGTCGTTACCGTTGTCAAAGACCGAGTCGTAGAGTTCGTGGTTCAGAGCAACGCGCATCTTGGTCTTAACGGCACCGAGGTCGCTTTCGGTGTGGGTATCGAGATCGAGACGAGCCTCAACTCGCGAACGAGCACCGCTGTCCTTGCCGACCTGAATGCCACCGAGCGTGTACTTCGTGCGGCCATAGCCAAAGCGTGCATCGATAGCGCCACCGATCTTCAGACAGGTATCAGAACCAGGGATGACGAAGTAGCCAGCACCAGCTACGTCACAAACCGACAGATTGTCATTCTTGGCAACTGGAGCTGGAATTTCTGGGGCAGGAATTTCGTCGGAGATCGCATCAGCAGCCTTTGCGGAAACAGCAGAGAGCGAGACCGAAGCGGCGGCTAGAAGAAGAAGAGTCTTCAATTTCATTGGTTTTTCCTTATCCGTTTGGTTCCAAAATTAAGCGTTTAATCACTTAAAACACCGAATTTGTATGATTAAAGATAATGCCGAACCATCATTGGCGGAAGGGATATTAACAATTAAAAATGTCCAGAATTAATATTTGTGGCATTTTTACCACATTATAACGGCGAGTTTTTGGGGGATTATTATCCCATTGTTGGCGAGCTGACGTGATCCAAATCCTCTTCTGGAACCCAAATTTTCTCAGACGCTTCGATATCTTTGAGGATATTGGAAACGATCTCTTCCTTGAGTTGATCCGCGTCTCCAACATGATAGTTCGAAATCACTTCATCACGACCTTCGTTGTCAGATAGACTGACCAAGACGGAATCAGGATTATTGTCCATCGCTTCGAGCTTGATCGACGACTGATATCCGAACGAGTGGGCGATGTTGATCATGAGGCTAGAAGAGTCCGATGTCGTGGTGATCGAATATTCGCGCTCTGGATCGTCAAAGGTGAAGCCCAGATCAGCCAGGAAACGGAGTTCCTGCTCTGCTGCGGACCAGATGCCTTTAAGCGCAAAGCTCGTCTTCATGCGCTCGTCCTTCTGAATTCGACGATTGCGCTCAATGTCGCGACCAACGTCGCTGGCGTACGAGACCAGCTGGGAGACGACAGCCGCAGCCTCCCTATCTTCTACAGGAATCTGCTTGCTGATGAAGGCATGGCCATAGGAAAGTTCATGAACGACGGCGCTTGCGACCGAGCGTCTAAGCATGTGGGCGGCATGCTCGGCAGAAGAGTAAACGCAATCCTGCGCCCTCATTTCGACCCCTTCACCGCTACGACGGTAGGTTTCATCCTTCCAGCACTTCACTCCGTCAACCCGACGAGGTGCAATCGTGACGATCTTCTCCTCTTCAAATTTGGATGTGCGCGTAAGGACAGAGATTTTGGAGATTCTGTTTTCGTCACGCTGAACCAGAATACGAACGCCAAACTCCTGGTCATCGAATTCATTCACATCCAATGCATAGGAAACATCATGGATATTCACGGGGAAACGATCCGTGCTGGCTACCTTGAAAGCCTGCAACTCACCCATGATGTTGTGCATATCTTCCATGGCGCGGAGCAACGCTTCTTCTTCCGCCTTTCGAGCGGCCGAACTGCGGTTTCTGTAATCGTTGATTTTCTCAATGAATTCGCTCGCCCGAGTCATTGATTTATCCTTCCATATCTCATTATCGCTTAAATCTCATATTTTTCAGCAACAGACAAATAGGAAAAATGGTTGACAGACTTAATTATTGCGCGAACAATTTACGAAATTAATTTTCTTGGAGCTAATTATGCCAAAGAATGTCATAAATCTGGGATTGGACGTCGATGGCGTGCTCCTCGATTACGTAACGGGGTTTTTCTCGTATCTGCCATCTATCGGTGTCATTCCTGCGTGCAAGCCGCATGAAGTCGACAACTTTGATTTCAAATGCGCGTTCCCAAACCTGGAGCGTCCCGACATCAAGAAACTCATCACTGATTTCTCGGTGACTGAAGGTTTCGGCCGCCTGCCCGCATATCCAGGCGCGGTTGAAGCTGTAAATCGGATCAAGACCCATTTTGGCGATTCTCTACGCATCGTCGCGATCACCAGCGCAGGCACGTCTGAAGAAACCCTTCGTCTACGCAAGCAGAACCTGGAACTTTTCCCGTTTGACGAAGTCAACGTTCTTCCTCTCGCTGGCGACAAGACAGAGCAGCTTGCCAAGCTCGGGCCGAATAGCGTGTTCGTCGATGATCTACTTTCCAACGTGCGCGCCGCCCAGAATGTCGGCGTACGCGGCGTTCTATATCGCCAGCTTTACAATGCGATGGATCACCACGACCTTACGATGGAAGGCTGGGATGACGAAGGCTTCGACACGGTTTTCAACGCTTTGGTGAAGACCAGCGACCTTAAAATTGCATCGTAACTAGGAGCAGATTTTGACGGGCAAACCAAACACCGAACGCCGCATCGTTGCGGCCGCTATCTATTTTGGTGCGATTATCAGCCTTCCACCTCCGGCGCGACACCATACAATTTTGCATTCCATGCTGCTCACGATGGGTATCGATGATGAGAAGATCATCGAACCCCTTCAGGGCTTTCTGACGTCTGATGGACAGTATGTGAACCGGGTGGAAGCCTTCTACATCGCGCAGAAGGCAGGTCAGTTGAAGCGAAACACCAGCGGCGCTCCAGAACTCTATTCCGAGGATCTCTGGGACGACGAGATCGCTGGGCAACTCAAGTAAGCTGAAAATTTCATAATTCGCAGTTTGAAACCCTTGGTCTGACACATCGTCGGCCAAGGTTTTTGTTTTTTGGGCGACAAAGAGAGGCCCCAGCATCATGTCAGGGCCTCTCTAAATTCGCTAGATAATCGCCATACAGCGCTGTGGCTTGTTCCGACGAAATGACGCCCTGACGACGCATGGTTACGACAAGATCCTCAATCTCATCACGCACCACCGTATCGCCTGCAAGAGCGGTAATTGCATCTGCCAGCTCATCAGTCTCCGTACGCGTTGCGACGATGTCATGCTTTCGGGCAAGGTCACGGATGACCTGCTCTGGTGAAATGTCGAATGGACAGTTAGCTTTTTTCATAACGATCCTCAGATTGTTTGCATCGCACTCAGGCTGCGTTCCGCAATTTGTGTTCCTCCCACCAGCGCTTTTGCTCTTCCAACTCATTCCGGCGTTTCTCTGCATTACGAGTTTCCGCTTCGCCAATCTCTTTGATGACGACCTGAAGCCTGGAGATTGGAACCGTCCAATCGTTCGCGGTATCGTGCTCTGCAGCGAGCTGCATATATTCGAGCAACCCTTTGCATCCAGCTTCAACACGGTGTGCACAATAATCGTCGTTAGAGACTTCGGCGAGGCCAACCCATGCGACAGCTTCATCCACTGTCATAGGGGTTTCTGCGAAGATTTTCTGAGGCTCTACGTGGAAAAACACCCAACTAATCTGATGTGCAATATCGCGAGCGTAATAGCCACTGATTGATGCCATTCGATCATACATCACACGCCATTCAGGGCGCGGGGCACGACGACCACCTGGCATCAAATTATATGAAGTCCATGCTTTCTTCATCAACTTCATGAAGTCCTTGTCTGACAGATATTGATGAAGCATAAGCAAATACTCCACTGGTTCCTTCTGCAGTAGGAATGCCTTCTTTCCTTTAGTTTTCTGTAAGAGAAACCTGCTCAGGAACTGAGAGCATTTCTTCTGCGCTGCAGGGGGAACTCTATCATATAGTCTCAGCAAGTTTACGATAAAGTCCTTCTGGATTCTCCGGAAATAATACTCACAGGAACGTGCAGTGACGGATTTTGACCAACTTTGCAGTGCAGCGACGAAAACCTCATCCATCTCATCTGAAACATAATCCATCGGCAACAATCGAAGGATTACCGAGGCTTCTGCTGGCGTAAACGTATATTTGCGCTTTTTCGGCAGCTTGGTTGTAAACGCCTTGACCAACTCGTCGTCCGTTTCAGCAAGTCGCCATGTACCGTGCAAATGGTAGATCATCCTACTAACAGTGCCCGTCATATCGCTGATGTAATATTCGTTTTTGCTGAACGGAAATGAGTTCGTCCAAAAATATTCAGGAGACGGAGTCCAGCCGTATTTGTTGAGGAAGGCAATCGCCTCCACCTTAAGATTTTCGACTGAGGAATAGTGGGGCTGCGAAACGCTCAGGAGTTCAGCTTCTTTCCATTGGTGCAGAGAGATGCTCCTGTCACCAAAAAAGAACTCAGCATGGCCATTGCAATGGAGCCAATAACCGTCCTTGCCGCTATCGGTAAGCGCAGCTTCCTTTACGCCATCAATGCTAAGCGAGACCCATTTTCCCGTTTTGATAACTCGTCGAGGTTTGAATTTATCCTGCCATCCCTTGAACGAAGCATCGGTCGCTTTTTCATTGAAGAACTCTTCAACCGACCCCAATTCGTTCAAGACAGAAAGGACTCGGTTGGTCTCGAATGAATTCATGCGATCTGGATCGACAACCAGAGCAGCCCTTAGGTCATATTTGTTCCGGACATACTCTCCATACGACCTGCTTACGTGATTATTGTTCAGCTTGCCGACCCTTACCAGTGTGCGAGCGAGGTCACGGGAATGAGGAATGGCGATTTCATAGTCATCCATTCCATATTTGTCGCCATAGAAGGGGTTGCCCTTCGTCATCACGATACATTCGACGCCAGCAATCAACCGTCGCTCATAGACATCCAGGTGAGACACGGCCTTGCCGTGTGCATAACCGATGAAGGGTTCACGCGATGTATATTCGGAAGTGCCAAGGCGGTTCATCAGATCGGCAACTGCGCGTTGCTCGGTAATATGGAAATGCCTGTCTGCCGTAGTTTTTACGATGGCTTTCGGATCAATTTTTTCCACCAGATGATCGTCAGAACCGTCTTCAATAATCAGCTTTTCATCCGAGAAGATGATCTCAGCGAGATAGAGGCCAGGCGCATGGTTCGACATAACAAGCATGTTTGAGCCATCTACGTAGCAGATGTGCCCCTGCCAGCGAATTTCCTTACGGCTATTGATTACACGCTTCCAGACACCATCTGCGCCAACAGTGACACCAGCGCCCGATACGTTTTCAGGCCCATGAATCTTCAGGTGATTCATTAGATCGGCCAGCGCCTGCTCACACTGAACGGGAACTGGATTGTTTGAATGACCGCGAGCCTGTTGCAGCCACCATTGGTTTCTTAAATGATTGTGATAGATGGCCACGGAAATAATCGAATAATTCCCCTCGCCACGTAGCGAGAACAATCGATAATTGCCGGATTGAAGTTGTGGCCTATAGCCTCCGATGCAATGGTTTAGAATTGCTCCCTCTGCCTTAATGGACTTCTCGTCGAGCATTTCCATCCAGAACATGCCATTGTCGAATTCGAGAACCACTTCTTCTCGGCCGCGCTCGACATCATCAGTAGACCACGACGTCCACTTGGTTGCTGCATCAGAGACCTGATCAACGGTCATTTTATAGAGCTTGGACAGCCGTTTGCGATCATTGCGCTCGATGTGGAGCAACCAGTCGACCATATGTGGCAAGTCGGGACCCACTGCCTCAGTCCTGATTTTTGAAAACAGCCTGAGGGTTTCGCCAGCGTCCATTTTCCGCCGAAGATGCTCGATCTCTGCCTGATCAAAGATGTCGACCATCGTGTCGAAATTGTCAGGAGAAACCACGTCCGTAAACTTCTCCTGGGTGAAGAACTTGATCACCTTCTTCGAAGTCAGCCAATCATTGGCAAGCTGCGTGCGCAGATATTGTCCGCGCTGCATCAGATAGCTTTTGACCTGCAGTAGGTTGACGATCTCGTAGGGGTGACCAGTTCCAGCCATTAGTTCTTCTGCTCTTTCTCCTGATCGGCTTCTCGCAGGACCTTTGCGATTGCGATCCGAGCCTGGTCGAGCTTCGACACAGCGGCCGGATATGCCGTGGTGCAATAGAGGATAGCGCCCTGAGGCGAGTTCTTAGCCTCGTCCCGAATGATCTCGGCAACACGCGGCCCTTCAGTCTCGATCAGCCCCTCAACAGTTTCGGCTGCGACCTCTTCAGTCATGCCGAGTTCGATAAAATCCTTGATCGTGCGCTGAACGATTGCATGATGTCCGGCAGCTCCATGATCCTTGCAGGCGTGACCGATCAGCAGGACTTCGGTGTAGGAGCTGATGAGGACTTCCATAGCATCTGGCTCTTCGGCATCAGCCCTTGCGAGGGACGCAGAAGCCAGTCCGACAAAACCTGCCATCAAGAAATAGAGCAACCGCATCCTTACCTACCCTGAGCGCCCGAGCACCAGACATCGTCCAGTCCCGGTTTCCATTTCTTTTCCCACCTACGGGCCAGACCTTCTTCCATCAAAATCTTGCCGATGTCTTTTCCATCGACAGAAATCTGTGCAAGCGTGCGACGGTATTTATCGCGGCCAGTGCGCTCAATAACAACGTGACCACCAGCAAATAATTCGACCACTCGATCCCTTGCCAAGTTTGCGACTGCGATTTCGTCTTCGCAAGCGCCCTTTAGCTCTGGCGCATCGATTCCATCGAACCTGAATTTCTCGGACCTAATCTGGATTGTGTCGCCGTCAATCACGCGCACATGCGTCGGTTGGCATGTAAACATATTGGCTGCGATGCAGACGGTTGCGAGAACGATGGACATTTTAAGCCTGTTTCCTTTTCTGTCGGCGTAGTATTCAACGAGCGAGAAGTTCAGATTTGCGGCCTTCGAGCGCCGCTAGACCGGAAGACAATCGCGTCCTCCAGATTTCCCGCGACTCGTTTGTACCTCGAAAGAGGAAAACATCAGTGCCATCGAATTTTTCGACGGTAATCAGCTTATTTTCAACGAGTTCGTCGAACGCTGATTGATACTTTGGACGATAAAAACAGGTGGGACCGCTTTTCAGAGTGGATTGCTCACCGTTCCAGAAAACGGCTTTTACGACAACCAATGCTTCTCTGCTAAGTTCAATCTCCATGATACCACCTTTAATGCTGGCTTTATTGCATTTTTAAATTTAATCGTCAATCAAAAATGCCAGAAATCGCAAGACTTTTAGGAACATTCCTTAAAACGGAGAATCAAAATGACGAAAGATTATTCCGGGACGCGTTGTCCTTTCTTCAAATACTCAGCCCGAGCATCGATGATGAATTTCTGGTACGAGCCGACACCGCACTTCCAGATGATCGCCTTCTCGAAATCGGCATCAAACTTTCTGGCATCGAAATCCAGTTCAGTGAGCGTCTTATCGCAAGCCAAGGCTTTAACATCGACAGCGGCATTCTTGCCCTTCTCGTAAACATAAAAACCGTACGCCGTTGCGATAGAGAAGGATATTATGCAGACAACTAGCACGTTTGAGATTAGATTGGGCACAGAAATATTGGACCAATTTCTGACTATTAGCCAAAGCGAGGAGGCAAAGAGCAGAGCAAGAGAAATATTAAATAACGTTCCGTCTGGCTGCGTGACATAGGTGAGTTTGAGATTGCTGCTCAGGAGCGTAAGGAATGTATCTGTCATGGCTTGGGTCCCTTCCATTTAATGCCAGAATATCTTTCAAAGAACTTCACTCCGCAGGTGTCGACGATGGCCTGCCGATGGTTGAATTCCAGACCAGCGACACCAACGCCCTCCGTGAGCACGCGCTGCGCAATTGGACATGCCTCAGCCGCAATCACCAAGTCTCGCTTTCCTCCGCTATAGAAAGTGAATGCGAGGGCGTAGAAATAGACCGACACAGCCATCGCAATGCGAGACCCTCGGTCGCCTGCAGGATACCTCTTGATGTCTCGATATTGGATATATGCCAGGACAGCTATCAGCAGGAATATCGTAACGACGCCCGTCAACATACCTTTGCTGATGACACTCAGAATCGCATCATAAAACTCGTTCATAGCCCCTCTTTTTTATCTCGGCCATTGCTTCGGCATAGGCGTTCGGACAGTGATGACGAAGCTCACGGATATCACCATACCTGAGAACATAATAATCTGGGTTTTGAACTGGAGACTTGGGATTATGTTTAAGTTCCAGCGCCTTCGTTAGAAGCAGGTGCTTTGCGACCTCACAAGCCTGCGTTCTGTCACGAAAATCGACATAGAAATCGTATAGATAAGGCTTCCTACAAAGATCACAAGCAGGGCTATAACTTCCATAGCAACACCAGGAATTACAGCATTTGATGGAAAGCGGCCGTTTAGACGCTTCGAATATTTCGTGTTTAGCCAGATGGCGGCAATAAGAAACGTAACGAAGAAGGGGACGCCCAAAACGAGTGTGTTGTAGAACTCAGCGTCCCCAAATCCGCGAATTTTCGCATAATAGAATTCCTGCATTGCATATTCGTAATTCAAAGCATCCCCCCTTGAAGCAGGCACTGAATAAATTCGCACGCTGATTTAAAGCCTGAAGTCATTTGAAGATATAGTCAACAAATTTGTTGATCTAAAGGCTCACTCCTTTTTCCCATCGGCACATTTCGTCAAATGAAAATTGCTTAATGGCTGCCCCCAGCCATATATGCCTTTACGGCCATGAATTAAGGGGGATCATCATGACCAGAATTATTGTTCCATTAATTACACTTGCATTTCTCACTAGCAAGGCATTTGCAGCTGGCGATGGTGACGGCCCTAATGGTGAATGGGGAGGTGGCAACGGCGGAAAGGGCAGTAGCGGCAGCTATACCCAGATTTGCTACAAGAATGTATTTGTATCCAAAACCTGCTATAACAAGACGACTGTACCAGCTAAAATGGTATACGGTGGCGTCACTGGAAACTTTGCTGACTTCAGCAACAGCATGCAATTCATCCCCACACAAGACATTTTCACACCTTACGAGTGCGGTTCTTATGCGAACGTGAAGACTCCGTGCCCAAGATAAGCACGTAGCACATGAATGAGCTATTGATAGCTGATCTTCAAATGAAAAAGGGGCCACTTGGCCCCTTCGTTTTATAGAGTATGTAGCGAGATTATTCGCCAGATGGTTCTTCTTCGGCATCTGCCGACTTTTTGGTCAAAATTTCGATTTTGCGCGGCCTCTGCTCTTCGGGAACCTCGACCTTGATATCAATCGTCAGCAAGCCGTTTTTCAATTCAGCCTTATCGACGACAGAATACGGAGGCAGCTTGAAAGCCCGCGAGAAGGCGCTTTTCGTGATGCCGCGATGAAGATAGTTGGCATCCGGCGTGGCAACGACCTTTGTCGCAGCGACGGTGAGCTTGTTGCCTTCCTGCTGCAGTTCGATTTCCTCCTCGGTATACCCGGCGAGAGCGAACACCAGGCGGAACGAGTTATCATCTACCTTGATGACGTCGTGGAATGGAAAGCCACCACCCTTGAGCGTCTCCTGAGCGATGTCGCCGAGGCTCTCGAAAAGACGGTCGAGTGCAAACAAAGAATGTGGGAAATTACGTGCGTTCATGATTCAGTTCTCCTTGAGCAACTGTTTGAAATTGCGCCTGAAATCCAGACGACAGGCCCGTTTGGCACCTGCATAAATAGATATCGGTGATCGGTGATTTAATTACAAGAGGCAATTTTCTTTTTTTTTATGCATTTCCCCATGCTGCGGCATGACGAGTTGCAATCCCTGTATTCTTCGCGACATAATTTGGTTATTCAAGGGAATTGGAAATGCAAGAAATCGCACAAAATCAATGTGAGTGGGCTGTAAATGACGCTGGTAACGTCATGCTCGCATTGCCCTGTTTTCATAAATCGAGCCTTGATTATGCCATTTTAGATGGAAACTATCTGATAATTCGATATGATTGGTTTCTGCGGACCCGGATTCTCATCCCGCCCGCCGTATATTCATTCCTTTCGGAAGCCCCATCGATCCTGCTTGTCGCTTTCAGCGCCGAGGGGGATATAGTTGAAGTTGATTTGCAGATTAGGAAGAACGCTGCGCCATAATTGAGAGAATTAACCATGGATTTGATGAAGAGAACGAAGGAATTTTTCTCCGATGGCGGGATGATTTTTTCGAGTAAGCATAATTTTCTGGCGAAATCCGTTCAGGCAATGGGCCTAGCAGCTGTCGTTACCGTGTTTCCTACCAGTGCTACCAAGGCAGACTTCAACAATGTCATACAGCCGTCGATGATGCCTCTCGCAAAGCAGGCGTTCGATGTCGCACAGCTCAACAAGCCAGCTATCCGCAGGCTCGCTTCAAAATTCTCCGATGGTACTATCCAGATTCTGAAGGACAGCTGGGAGCAAGCACGAGAGGAAGCGGCCAAGGAAGTGGTCGTAGACACTGTACATAAGGCCGTAGAAGCGGGTGTGACAGGAGTGATCACGGAGGCGGCCGACTATGTGGCTTATCATGCAGAGCAAGTCGCAGTGAACCTGACGGTGCACGAATTCGGAAACTTTAAGGTACCTCACTACGTCGCGAAAGAAATCATCCGCGCAGCCAAGGACACCGACTTCCCGGTCGAGACGCTGTTTGCGATTGCCGAGAAGGAGTCCGCCTTCGATCTCACCGCCAGCCCAAAGACCAGCAGTGCGTTCGGCCTCATGCAGTTTCTCGACGGGAAGTGGCTCGAAATGGTGAAGCTGCATGGCGCTGACTACGGATTGGAATACGAGGCCAGCATCATCCAAGAGCGCTCTTCGGGTGGCTTGACGGAGTATTACGTCAATAACGAGACCGCACGACAGCGGATTCTCGACCTGCGAACCAGCCCATATCTCTCGACCGTTTTTACCGCGATCAACCTCATTGACGCCAAGAACAAGATTGAAGCGCGCGTAAATACCGAGCTTTCGAATGAGGAGCTGTACCTACCCCACTTCCTTGGCACGAACGGAGCTGGCAAGCTGATTGAGCAGAGCGCTATTAAGCCCAACAAAGCGGCTGCCAAGGTATTTCCCGCTGCCGCCAAGGCCAATAGGGATATGTTCCGAGGCAAGGGCGGACGGCTTCTGACTGTCAGCCAGTTCAAGAGCAAGATCGTCTCGACGATTGAAAAGCGCACTATGAAGTACAACGACATCGAAAGCGTTATTGCCGACGTCATACCTCCAACACCCGAGAATTCCAGGAGCTTCCTGCTTGCATTCAGTCGCTAAAAGCCTAGGGGCGGCCAGTAACGGCCGTCCTTTTAAAGGCAGCGATTATCCCGAACGAAATTGGCGTGAAGGCCCCATGTGCTAATGCAATCCCCCACGGGCTATTCCGCCTGTTGGTGACGCTGGTCAGCTTCGGAATCGACAGATGGCCGTACTCTGCATAGACGTCGTTCAACAGCTCATCGTCTGCCTTGTTGACCCCGCTTCCATAGTGGGGATCTTCAACGTCCACATAAGCTCCTTGATCTCTGAAGGCCTCATAGACATCTGGGATAACAGGACCGTGCCACCAGGCCTCGATCCTGTTCCTCACTAAAGGCCGTCCGAATTTCTCGATATAGCGCTCATGCGAGATGTAGATCAGCCTGAACAGCTGCGATAAGGTCAGCGTATCCAACGCTCCAGCCGATTTGTTAATAAACCAGTTGGCAATTTGCCTGGCATCATACATGGCATCTCTCCTTCAAACTGTCGTCAGGAGAACGCGTCAATCATTTCCCAAATTTCGCCTTCGGTATAAAACGACGCGCCATCTCGCCGAACGAGATTGTCAATTTGCTGAAACAGCCAGTTCTGACTAAATCCTTTGGAGCGCTTCTGCGCAACCAAGCTTTGCACACGGGCAAAAGCTTCACTGTCAGTGACCACAAATATTGTCTCCGACGTCAATTTTCAATGCTCCCAGAATTCTGGATCACCAATGACTTTACACGATCCATGATTATCCGGGCGCGCTTGCTCGGAGCGGAAGTCAAAAACCCGCAACCCGTCGCATTCTCATAATTAACTAACAATGGAGAAAATTGTTCCGCAGTGGCATCTATAATTTCGCCCGTATTCTTATTCTTTAGATACCAGTGAGTCTGCCCCTGCCCTAAGCCTTCAGGCCAACGAGCATGATTTACGATCTGAGGGACCCAACCATTTTCCGAGCCGCCAAGAATATGATAAATCGCTTCCGATGCGGCGTAACAATGCCCCTTAAAAAGGGCTGCAGAGTCACCCACAATTTTACGCCATTTCGGCGTCAGTAAATCATGGGTGAGGCTCTGTTGAACGTACCTGACAAGGTCAGCAGTCGCGATTGCTTCCACAGAGGATCACAACGAAGGTTGCGCTTCCGACGACCAGGACGTCGGCAAATTCGACGTAACTGCCATGGTAACGAACTGTTCGGCCGTAACATATCCGCCTTCAGGGTTGTTCGTGAACGAAATGCGTTCGATGGTGTGGAAATAATCCTTGTCACCTTCGACCCACGATCCCGGCATGCGCGACAATAGATCAGGGATACCAACCTTGTTCGGGAGGAAAAGATTACCACCATCGAGGGATTCGATGATTTCCGCGATATCCTCTTCCGAAAGTCGTCCTTCTAGAACGATGGACTCCCTCGCGTGATGTGCTCCATCGTGCAGAGCATAGTCGATGCGGGTGTTGGCTCCTGCGCCAGTCGAATTGACTTCGAACGGCATATCATTGGAACGCATATAATTTTTCTCCATTTAACAACACTGTGTGCCTGTGGCAGCGCCGTTCAGACTTTATCGATATTGAGGATATTTATGGGATAATTCAAGCTTGTTCTTCAGTAACAATTTCGTTTTTTCGCTGAAAAAATGGGATATAAAGCAGATATTCCACATATTTTGCTATTGCACACGTACGAGATAATTCCGTGTCGGCCATTTGCGCTAAATCTGGGCGCATCCTGATTGAATTACCCAAGCCGTTCCCACATAAAATGCGACAAAAAATGGCCCGATGAGAAATCCCATCAGGCCAAATTTGAATTCAGAAGACTTAGTTCATTCCAATTTTAGACGAGTTACGTCTTTCTGAAGCTCGGATCAGTCATTGGGGGGAGGGGGAAGCGTCTCCGAGCTTGTTTTTAAGATGCCAGACCCTTTGTTTTTTGGCAAGGATAAAATGTGAATTTTGCCGATTATTTTGTTGATTAATTGAATCCTCGCCTGATTTTAAGGGAAACCGGAGCGTTCTCATGGAGCTACCCCGATGAAGCCCATAGGTCCTTAGATTTAAGCAGCCATTTGCACCACAGGACGAATGCGCATGGAATTCCCAGCCGCCTCAATACCAATTTCCTTGAGCGTCGCCTGGAACATTGCGAACGCATCAGTCCTGAATTCCACGATTGGGTCACGCTGGCCAACCGTGCGAAGCCCAACGGATGCCTTCAGCTCCTCAAGCTCTTCATTGTGCTTCCGCCAGACCTTGTCGAGAGCGAGCATCAGCGCTGTCTTCTCCGCGACAATGATCTGGTCCTCGCCAATGGCTCGTTCGACCTCCTGACGCCGCAAACGGATGCCCTCCATGATGCGGGCCTTCACCTCGGAAGCAGTGATCCCCTCCTCCGTGAGCCAAGCAGGGATATCAAATTCAAGACTGAGATAGGTGATCAGTTCGTCCTGCAGGCCTTCCCCGTCCCATTCGTCAGGATACATCCCGTCCTGCAGATAGTTGTCGCAGAGATAGGAGACGGCTTCGCTGCGCATCTCAGCAACGACTTCCCGCAGATCATCAGTGTCCATGTAGTCCAGACGCATTTCACGAATGGCTTTGCGCTGTTCATTGATGATGTCGTCATACTTCATGACGTTCAGACGAATTTCGCGGTTTCGAGCCTCAACACGTAGCTGCGCCTGCTGTATCGACTTGGAAATGATCGGGTGTGCGATCACAGCGTCGTCGGTAAGCCCAAGGCCACGTGCAATGCCCACGATGGCTTTGCCGTAAGTCTGGATGATCTCGTCTTCGAGGGAGACAAAGAAGATGGTCCGGCCTGGATCGCCCTGGCGGCCGGAGCGACCGCGCAGCTGGTTGTCGACACGTCGACTGTCGTTGCGCTCGGTACCAATGACGAGGAGGCCACCAGCGGATACCACGGCCTCTGCGGTCAGGTTGCTTTCCCCCTCGCCCGCATTATGTCCACCCAACTGGATATCGGTGCCACGGCCAGCCATGTTGGTTGCGACCGTGATAGCACCTGGCAGACCTGCCTGGGCAATGATTGCGGCTTCATTCGCATGGTTGCGGGCATTCAATACGCTAAACGCCTTCTCCGTAGCTTCATCCGGCGCTCCAGACAGGCGATGGAAGCCAGCCTTGGTGAGATGGTGGGCAATCAGTTCGGACTTCTCAATCGAACTCGTACCGATCAGGACAGGCTGACCACGCCCATTGGCTTCGACGACAGTTTCGATCACGGCCGCGATCTTTGCCTTCTCGCTCAGATAGACCTGATCGTCTTCATCGACACGCTGGACGGGCTTGTTGGTTGGAATGACCACGGTCTCGATCTTGTAGACGGCTTCCAGCTCGTCGCGTTCGGTCTCGGCTGTGCCTGTCATGCCGCTCAGAAGGGCGTACATGCGGAACAGGTTCTGATAGGTGATGGAAGTCAGCGTGACGGTCTCAGCATTGATCTCGACACCCTCCTTGGCCTCCAGAGCCTGATGAATGCCGTCACTGAAACGGCGATCCGGCTGCAGGCGGCCAGTGAAGCTGTCCACGATCATAACCTTGCCGTCGTAAACGACGTAGTCCTTGTCGCGGAAGAAGATTTTATGAGCCTTCAGGGCTGCGTCGATGGCACGGGAGATCGAAAGGTCGGCCCCGTTGTGCAGTTTGTTCTCGCGGGTCGTGATGCCAGTGACTTCCAACCGCTCATCGACATAGTCCGCACCATCTTCATTCAGGATGACCGACTGATCCTTCGGGTCGACCATATAGGAGCCATCTGGCAGGCCTTTCACCATTTGATCGATGACGGGGTAAAGACCAAGCTTGCCTTCGTCAGCGCTTGAAATGATCAGCGGCGTCCGTGCCTCGTCGATCAGAATGGAATCGGCCTCATCGACAATCGCGTAATGATGTCCACGCTGGACCATCTGCGAAGCCTCAAGCCGAAGATTGTCGCGCAGGTAGTCAAAACCGATCTCGCTGTTGGTGGCATACGTAACGTCACAAGCATACGCAGCCCTGCGCGAAAAATCGTCCATTCCGCCAACCACAACGCCAACAGTGAGGCCAAGGAATTCATGAATCCGGCCTATATCGGCGGCATCGCGTTGGGCGAGATAATCATTGACCGTAACTACATGAACTCCCCTCCCCTTCAGAGCGAACAAGAAAGAAGGCATGGCGGCGACCAGTGTTTTTCCTTCACCAGTGCGCATTTCAGCAATTTTCCCCGTAGACAAAGCAAGCCCTGCAAGAACCTGCACCTTATGAGGCCTGCGCCCAGTGACGCGCTGCGAGGCAATTTTCACAAGTGCAAATGACTTATTCCGGATTTCTCCGCTTAGATCCGCACCTGCGATTGCCTCATCCTTGAGGTTTCTGACAATATCTTTCAGCTGATCGTCAGTTAGATGCATAAATTCCGCTTCAAGGCGCTCGATTTCAGCGATTTCATTGTCGAAACGATCCAGAAACGATTTCTTTGAAGGTAGCAGGCTTCCAAATAGGCGCTTAAACATAGGGGTATTTTGGCTCCAAACGGGGTATTCCAAGGGTTCAAAGCCCAGATTACGCTCATTTTCACGCCCTAGAAACCATTATTCAGCAACTTTTTTCGTTTTTCTGGAAATTACCTCTTGCGGACTACCCCATTTGTGCTAAGTAAGCGGCAACTCCAGTCCAATCGTTCGCGAGAACATGAGTTTTAAGGAATGGAGAAGTTTCGGATAGCCCAAAATTAATTGGGTGAAAACGAGCAGGACATTTCGCAAGGAGTAAAAAATAATGTCTATCAACGTGCAGCCGCCCAAGGCGGAAAAGGTCGCCGACAAGGTTCTGGAATTCATGACGACGTATGTCCAGACCCACCAGGTTCCTCATCAGGAACTGCCGGAATTGATCGAAAAGCTGATCAATACCTATTCGTCTCCTGGAGTTGTGGAAGTCAATGTCGGGAACTTCGCGCAGGAGACGGCATCTGTGCTGTCGGACAAACAGTCTGACATCAGCGGTGCAAGTCTCATGAACCAGGCTCCCCTCCCAGCCGCCACGAACGCCATTCCGGTCGCTGTTGCTGCTGAACCGCAACTGAAGCGTGGTCGTGGACGTCCGCCGAAGCCCTATATCCCTTCGCCGAACCTCGTGAACATCCCGAAGACCCCGAAGGTCAAGGTCGAGGACAGCATTCATCCTGATCACCTGGTCTGCCTCATCGATGGCAACAAGGTCGTCATGATCAAGCGCTATCTGAAGACGAACTTCGGCATCACCTTCGAAGACTACAAGCGCCACTTCAATCTTCCGGCAGATTATCCGGCCTGCTCTCCGAACCATTCGGAATCCAAGCGCCAGTTCGCCGCCAGGATCGGTCTCGGCAACACGAAGGCTGCTTAACATCTACCTTCGTGTTCTCTCATCAAAAGGCTGTCTCGAAATTCGGGGCGGCCTTTTTTGTTTACCGTTTTTGAAAGTGGTGCTCTCACATTGTGAGTTTTGGGGCCGCATCCATGCCCTTCAAGAAATTTACCTGATCTTCATTCAGAAGCGCATAATTGATGAAGTTCATCCCGAAATCGCGCAGAACAATCATATCATCGACCAGCCCCAAATTCGAAAAATTGTAATCTTCTACGTCGATACGTGTTTCAGCATTGAACTCGCGTATGCCTTCGAGGAAATCTGCTAGGCGATTAAAGTGCATCTGCACATCCGGCTTACCTTCAAGTTCGAAATCCAGAATGTAGCGCATGCTCTGACCACCGCTTAATAAACTAATCCAGAGGCGGGCCAGATCGGCTTCCATTTCGATAGTTTCGATTAGGGATGAATTGTCGGGGAGGAAATTATCTATCTGTTCCCGATGGATTGCGAAATGTGGTTTCCCTTCGAACTCGAACCGCTTCACGTCATAGATTTTAGGGAATTGCGCCTGATAATGCTCCTGAAGATAGAGGGCGAGCGCTGCCTCGCGCTCCACCGGAGTAATCTTCACAACAGAGCCATCATTCAGGAGAATTGCCTCTCCCTGCTGGCCGCGACCGAGAGACTTTTGTGCTTCTATGCCAAGCTCCGCACAAACCTCATCGATGAAAGCGGTCGGGAAGCTCGACTCATACGTGCCGAATGTCGGACCAGCCACCAATCTGTTGGTGCTCATAGATTTCAGGATGTCAGGACAAATCGAATTCATCCCAAAGTCCCTGACGACCAGGCGATCCTTGTAGACACCGATATTGGGCAGATTGATATCCGAAACATCAAAGCCTGTGGCCTCGTTAAAGGCATTCAAATCAGTCAACAGGGTCTGAAGCTGTTCGGCTCTCTGAAGCAGCTCCACGTCGCCTTCGAGGTCTTCTGTGGCCTTCTTGAGCAGTTGCTCGGGGCCGTGGCGCAGAAAATACCAATAGCGGTTCAAACAGTCTTTGCGATCATTCTGTGTGTCGTATTCCGGCCCCTCAAAAATGCTCTCCACATCGGAACGAACAATGCCGTAGACCTTTTTGCCGCGAACCGTGACCTGATCAACCGCATCGACGTCGGGGAAAACAGAACAAGGATTATTTTGGAGATATAGTGACAGCGCTGCGTCAAAAACCGATTCAGTGACCTTCATCACTCGGCCGTCCTCCAGCGCCAGGACTTCGCCCTGAAGGCCATCTCCCAGAGCAGCAAATGGCTCGACACCCATTTGCTCGGCCAGCTTGTCAATGACCGAAGTTGGGTATAGCGAGCCATATTCTGGATAACGAAGCTTACCTTCAAACAACACGTCGAAATTCTCCTGATATTCTGATCAGGTTATCGACGGTCCTTGCATTCAACTATGTACGAAAAGTTGCCCTACATTTTCCATGCCTGTTCAAGGCGCTCCAGATGGGATCTGTCGTATTCTTCAGCCACTTTAGATGCTGCTTCCGACTCTTCATACAGACCCAAACGAGAGCAGATTTCCGACCGTTTTTGCCAAACGCCGTGATAGGCCTCAATGACGTCCCATTCGTTCATGGTTTTTCTAAACTCATTGATGCTCTCGATCACTGATTTAGCCTGCTCAACAGCTTCGCTTTGCTCAGATGAGAATGGTGTCGCTAAGGCTGATAGATGCCCAACACCGCCCACTTCCAGCGAAGGAAACGTATCTCTCAGTTCTGGATGGCTGTCGACCAGAGTAGTTATCTGCTGAACTATCTCTTTAGCTTTTTCAAAAATAAGAACAACGTTCGCCGATTGCGCCAATTTGACTCCAGTTCCTATTGGTGTAACGTTATTGAAAGTAGCGGCAACCGTCGCTTCTGAAAGCACTTCTTTCAGCCGTGACAATGATGAGTCCAAATCTCGCATAAACCCGTGGGTCTCAATCAGATGATTCAATTCGTCGATATTTCCGCCAACACTGAGAATTTTCCCGTCAATGAAAGCGCCTACCTGCTGTGAAACCTGAAACTGCTTTTGCTCCCTATTGAAATTCGACGTCCAGAGATACTTCGCTCCATAAAAAATTCCCTTTGCATATCCAGCAAACGAGCGAGTTTTCATAGGAAACCCATTCGCATCTGGAAGCATATCGCTATTCATTATGCGGTTCTCTTCAACCTGCCTGCGGTGCTTTTCGGCAGCTTCGTTGAAAGCACTCATGATCTCAGAGAGAGTTTTGTCTTGATTTTTCTGACTTACGTGGTCGAGGGTTCTCGCGCGAACCCGCTCCATCAATGCGTTTTTTTGCGTATTATTGGAGTTAACATTGTCCATCATCATGCACTACCTTCTGAATTCGTCAAAGAATATTCCGACTGACTTGTGCATGTTACAATGGAGTAGGCCTAACTCACTTGAGGACAACGACCTTAGCCCCACCCTGCACCAGTTCATAAAGCTCGGAAACGTGCTCGTTGTGCATACGATAGCAACCCGATGAAGCCGCCTTCCCGATGGATTTTGGTTCATTGGTGCCGTGAATGCGAAGGTAGCCCTCAGCAAGATAGATTGCACGGATGCCAAGCGGATTGGAGGGGCCAGCCTTCACAACTTCGGGCAGTTTTGGATTGCGCTTTCGCATATTCGGCGTCGGCCGCCATTCAGGGTTCTTGCGCTTATGTGTGACCTTGGTAGTGCCCACCCACTGAGCGCCCTCACGGCCGACAGCAATCGGATAAGTCCGCATGGTGGAGTCGTCTTCGATATAATGCAGAACGCGCTCGCCAGTTCGAATGACGATGGTGCCTGGCTGATATTGAGGATAGGCATTATCCTCAAACATGGCCTCGTGGACATAAACAGCAGCCGTCGCGACAGGCAGGTCCTTCTTGGACGCTACTGATATTGGTTTTGGCGTTTCAGGACGATATTTTGCCTGCTCAGCTATTTCCACGAGCTGCGCACGACGCTCGGCCTCGGTCATGAATTCTGCGGATGCAAAGGTTCCCGAAAAGAAAATATGCAAAACAGAAACGGCAATAATTTTCGACTTGATGTGCATTTTGGTTTTCCGGTTATTTAAATCATCTTGCCATATCAAATTTTTCTGTCAAAAAGGAAATTGAGGGATTTTAAGTCGAAGTCTGAAAACCCGCTTCATTCAAGGAAATCATAATGTCCGACATCCAGCAGAACAACCTAGAATCCGCTCTCAGCGGCGACGTGAAGGATCATCGTGCATCTGGTGATCAGCCTCAGAACGAGCTGAAGATGTGGTTGTTGCTGCGCAAGGACCTCCCGATGACGGAAGGGAAGCTGGCTGTCCAATCGGGCCATGCCTTCGGCACCTGTATGGTTAATGTCGCTTTCAAGAACCCTGAACTGATGAAGGCATACCTGGCTGACGCACAGCCGAAAATTTCGGTGCGCGTCAAAAACCAGAATGAACTCGAAACCTGCATCGAACTGTGCCGTCAGGCAGGCATTGAAGCCACAACAATCACCGATGCGGGGCGAACGGAGTTCAACGAGCCGACCATGACTCTTGGGGCTATCGGCCCTTGCTATCGCGACGATTTGCCGAAGAGGGTGAAGAAACTCCAGCTCTTCACTGGGTGGAGCACCGAAAACGATGCGTAAGCAGAAGCGGCTGTATGGCGACATCGCCTACTGCCACACGACCATAAACCTTTGGTCTAAAGTTCGCTTCAGCAAGCGCAGATGTGTCACACATCTAAACGAACACGAGAATAATTCACGGCAAAAGTCGAAGATCAATCACTACAAGGCAATCGCTGCTAATCAGAATATCAACAGGAACCGGAAGATGAGCAAACCGAAACACGTTTCTATACCTGCCAGGGTGCGTACCATATTCCGTGAGAGTGCCGAAGCTGCTCCAAAGGCCTATCTCTCAATCCTGCTCTTCACTGTCATCGGACTGGTCATCTCGTCTCTGAACTACGTGATAACGGGTGGCGAAGAATTTGCGAACGCCTATTCGGTTCTAACCCTGCTCGTTGGCCAGATCAGTGTGTTCTATATCACCCAAAGCAGCGTGATTCATGGCACGCCTCCAGCAATTCGACAAATGATCAAGACAAAGAGCTTCTGGATCTATGCTCTTGGCGTTGTCCTGCTTTCTGCGACTTTTCTCCTGACGTTCAAGCTCTCGCTTGCGAGCGTGGTCAATGGCTGGGGCGGGTTCATGAACCTGCTCGGGATCAAACCAGAAGCATATGGCTTTCCTGACATGGAGAAGATCGCAATTACAACATCGTTCTTCTTGACCATCTTTTTTGCGCGTAAACTAGCTTTCGTTTTGCCGGAGATCGTGGCGGGTAAACCCCTGAATTTCGTCGCCAGCTGGAAACTCATGAAAGCGGGTAATATCCCATTCTGGATTACCCTTATCTTTGTCATGTCACCGCCGGTCGCGCTAGCGGTCGGCTATACCTATGTCAGGACGCCATACCTGATTACGCAAATTGTGACGCAAATACTGACTTATTTCCTGATGACGATGCACGCTATCGTTTTCTCCGCAACAGCGGCTGTATTCTGGAAAGAAATTGTCGGAGAAAAAGATAAGGCGGTCGTCGCCTAACGGTTGAATATTGGAGCTGGCCGATCCTTGAGTGGGAACTCCGCGCCAGCTTCAAACACCAGTATCCAGCTATCTGCTTTCAGAGCATTCTCGTCATAGATGGCCATGAGCAGGCCATCCGCCTCGCTGTCGATCTCCACAGCAGGCCCATAAGTGCTCTCAACGTAGTGGCGATCAGCCGACACAAACAAGATGCTGACGACTTCTCCGAGGCGCTCCAGGCCGTATTCAGAGGCAATATGTTGGTGCCGTGGGTCGCTGGAGGCCCTCAGAGCCTCATAAGCAATGTTGCCATACGCGGTGCGGCATTCGTGGTCCAACTCATGACGCTCATCGGCATCCAGGTCTTCATCATCGAGGCGCTCGAACATCAACGGGTCGATGACACGCCACCAATTCCCGCCTTCAGCAGCTGGAAGCAGGATATCAGGCACTTCTCCGTTTGGAGAGCCATGCCAGAGTTCTGATGGCAAAGGTTCACCGCCGACGTCTTGCATGATCACATGCCAGCCTTAGGAGCTTCAGCCTCGACCGATTTCTTGGCCTTCAGACGGGCTGTGGTTTCATGAATGAACAGCTGCGTCGTCATGGTCTCGTATCCATCAGCGGTGATAACCGATGCGAAACCGCCATGCTCGCCGATGGTTAGTTTATCGCCCGTTCGCGAGCCTTCAACCGTGACCACAGGCAGCTTGTCTGGGGCCGCTTGGCACAGCGCCTGCAACAGATCTTCGAGTTTTTCTTCAAATTGGTAATCGTCGACGCGCTGCAATCCTTCTGGTTCAGCCAAACTGGCTTCAGCGACCAAGCGCAGATCGTAAAGAGGATGGTCTTCAGCCATTCCGTCCGTAAAAACAATCATCTCTCTTGCGAGCGAATGAGGGATGTCCATTTGACCGTGGTACTGATGATCCTTCTGCAACGAGAGATAGTAGTAATTCTGAAGCTTATCGAAATCTGGCCCCATCCGATAAAGACGGGACATCGTCACCCCATCAACGACTTCCTTTCTCATGAACTGCAGTAGGAGCTGGCCTGGAACCGTTTGCTCCATGAGCTTGGAAGGGATCGCTGGGGAAATAGTGTATGAAACAGTCATTGGCCTAACTCCGAAAGTTTCGTCTATTCAGCATTATCGGCTCGCAAATTCAAATGGAATTACGCATTTCTGCTTACATATTCATTATTTAACTAGAATTATGTATGAGAAAAGCAACAACGAGGTCACATGAAAAACAGTTTGAAATCAACAGAGCAGCTTCGAGCAGTCGCAGGCACGCCGCGTCAAACGCTTATCGTTTCGGCTGCCGATGGTCCAAAGGCGCTCTTGTGAAGACTATCGACCTCGTCCGCACTCTCGAACGATATGTCGCCAAGAACGGGACACTTGTTGTTGGTGTCTGCGGACACGCAGGCGCGGGCAAGTCGACGCTGTGTAGGGAATTCATCTATCTGGCCTCAATCCCGACCATTAGGCTGAACTGCGATCTCTTCTCCACCCATGGCTATCGTGAGCGCCAGGAGCTGATTGCAGTTGCTCGGGCTACTGGTGATCGAAACCAAATTGACGCTATCGAGAACCCGCGCGATTGGTACGCCTATAACGCCATAGCGAGTGCGATTTCCGATCTGAAGCAAACAGGTCGTCATAGCTACAAAAGAGCGTGGAACAGCGAGACAGGTGATCTGGACGGAACCTACGACGTCTCACTGCCTAACCAGCGGCCCGCGATCATCCTTTGCGACGGCATCTATTTGCTTCACCCGCCTATCAGGCAGGCACTGGACATCACAATCATAGTGGACACGGCAACGGACATTCTCGACCAGCGCTGTATTGCAAGGTCCAAGGGCGATATCGAGCGTGCTCAACAGCACAGGACGATGAGAGAACGTTTCGCGGTTCCCTACTTCGATCAGTACGGATGGCTTGCCGATATCGTGATTGACGACAAAGCTGAAACCAGCAACCTTTGATGATGAAGGTGGGTCGACTTCAATGTCACCATCAGGCCAACCAAGCCAAGCGGCTTTGGTCTCGTAAACCACGGTAATGGGCGATGAAGGCCTGGCGAAAGCTGGGCCTTTTTCAATCGGCGGTCAGCTTGGCCAATTGCTCTTCCAATTCAGTCACTCGACGCTGCAGCTTGCGAGCTTCCAAATTATAAAGGATCGCCGAATTCAAAGCGTTCTTGAATTTGTGGACATTGAGTTCAAGGGTGCCTGCCTGAAACTGTAGTTTCATGTTCTGCATTACCAATGGCGACAGCGCGTTTGACGCTATTTCCGAGTTTTCGGTCTGGAACCACCATTCTGCGCCTCTGAAATTCTCCAGGGCCGCAGTCATCTTCTCAATATCTTCTTGTCTAACCCATGGTTTCTGCGGCGTCATGAAATCATCCTTAAAATGTCATTGAGACAATGATCTCATCAATGAATTGGTTTGAAAAGGTTAGTTCAACAGAGAAATTGTTGCTTTCAGGCGGGTGATCAATATTCGAACTAGCACAGGACAATACGGGGAGAGCCTCAATGGGCATGCACAAATTTCCACTTTCATATTCCGTGAAAGGCAAAATGCCTGGGACTCGAAAAGAAGAAAGCAAAAGAGCCTTCGAAATTGCGCATCTGCATGTGCGAGAAGTAAGTGAGATCGACACAAGCATTATCGGTGCCGTCAAACTCGGCGATCACACCGAAACGATCCGGTTCTTTGAAGGCAAGTTCTGGATCAAAGATGCGTACACCTCAGAAGATGGGATGAATTTACGGCGCATTGGGAATTTATCGCGCCAAGATGCGCTGGAGGAAGGCGCAAGCACTTTCAGAGATCGTTTTTGTCATAATAGCACAGCCCAGTTTAAAAGCGGTGAAGCCATTGATGAGAGCACCCTAGGCTTCAAGTCGGTTACAGAAAACGGGAAAACCGATTCAGAAAACGGTCTGAAGAACTTGGTTCAAGACAACATCATTGAAATTGACGGCGAGCTATACGTGCAGGTCCCAGAACCCATATACGAAATACACGCCAGCAAAGAACCTGAGTATCCAAAGGCTTGGGTTCAAGTAAATTTTTTAAAGTACGAGGACACCTATCATGGAAGGTACTCACTTTACGACTATGATTTCAGCTTCCGCTTTGCTTTTGACAAGCGCGACGAACTAGACCTTATGATCGAGCATTTGAGAAATGATCATAATATGGAACCCGCCTTCATATCTGATGGCGAACACTATTTTGGCGGAGAGTTCACAACTATCAACGATGATCGAAAGAACCTGCTTAATGCTGGAAAAGTGTTAGTCGAAAACAAGAGATATTGGGAGGACTGGCCAGTCGCCCAATTAACTGCGTGGGGAAATCTACGCGATGCCTATAGGAACGCGACCGCCGTTAAAAAAGAAGAAACGCCAGAAGATACTCTGGACGCCCTCGCCGAGGCTTTAAAGGCATATGATGGCTTGCAAGGGAAGGACGGTGTTCTTTGCTTGAGCACGCACGCACGTGCAGCCGTCTATAAATGGGAGACCAGAGAGATCGATTTGTCGCAATCTCTTGACCTAATTGAGCCTAACACGCAGCCTTCCATTTAAATCGGATCCCATCGATTGTTGCAGTTGTCGCTTTCAGGTTTAGCTCTCCATAATTGCCTGAATTTTGGTATTTTGGAGAGACAGTATGGGCGCGCACGATTTCCCTCTTGCCTATGCCATCTATGGCATAAAAAGCGATAAGAAAACGAGAAAGCGGAAGTCTGAGTATGATGATGGCATCGACTCTTTTGCAGCGTTCGAAATCGTATCACTTCATGTCAGGGAAGTTAGCGAAATTGAAACCTCAATCATTGGCTCGTTCAAGAACGACACCACTCAGGAGGAAATCCGCTACTATGATGGCAAATACTGGATAAAGGACAGCTATTCGGAGGCTAACAGAGACCTCCGAAGCTCTGCTCTGTATCGTATAAACCAGTTAGGTCGCGGCGGAAGCGCGTTTCGCGATCATCGTGGCCATGACCGGATTGAACAGGGCTTTCTTGATAGAGCACACATTGACGAAAGCATGTCTGGCTTCAAGAAGATCACTCATAACAGTCGTGTATACGACCTGGAAAGATTGCACGAGAACGTCTCTGCCGATCTGATTGAAATTGACGGCGTCCTCTATTTCCAAGTCAAAGAACCCGTTTTCGAACTTCACATTTATGATGACAGCGAAGGACCACAAGCGTTTGCCCGTCTTGCGCTTGATTACTCAAAGCCACGCTTCAAGCCAACTCGCTACGAAGATGTTTTCCGTTTCCCATTCGACAAACGGGATGAACTCGACCAGGTCGTTGAACACATCGGAAAGCATCTGGGGATTAAGGTCGAAAACTCCAGCTATGGCGAGTTCTATTACGGCGGGGGCGAATTTCAGACCTTTGACGATGACCGCACCAATCTGCTCGCGGCGGCCGAAACCCTTGTTCGCGATATCGACTGGATGAAGACGTGGCCAACCCCTCGGCTGACCGCGTGGGGAGAACTGCGCGACGCCTTCGAAGAGGCAAAGAAGCCTGAGGCGACAGATGACGCTATCGATCAGCTCGTCGATAAGTTGGATGGCTTCGGCAAGGCCAAAGATATCAGCCTGCACACTCAGGTCGCCATCTACAAATGGCGGAGCAGAGCCATTGACCTCGATCTCAATTTCGACGAGCTGGCTCCTGAGCAACCGCCTGTAATGAGCATCTAAAATGGTTGACAACGAAACCTACGTCATTGCCTTCCATGGCACGACCAGCGCGTTCGACGGCTCGATCCAGGAAAATGGCTTCCTTTCAAGGCCAATGACAAAGCTGTCGCAAAAGCTATCCACGAGCATCGATAGCGCAACAGATCACATGGTTGCGTTTGACGGCACTTACGTGGCCTTGGAAAAGAACACCGCATGCTATTACGCGAAACAAGCCGCAGAGGTTTTTGGCGGTGAACCTCGCATCTACGCCATGCGCGTTCCGTTGTCTTCTATGGTGCCCGATGAAGACGAGGTCCATTTTGCTCTGTCGTGCCATTTGGCGGCCGTGTTGGGCTACGACGAGAGTTCAATTGAGGATTTCCAGTACGCTACGTCGGCATGGTCCCTGGATTTGGCCAAAGACGCCGTCCAAGGGATAGCTGAATGCTTCGGCATGGACGAGGCGGCAGTTGAGCTTGCAGCTGGGCACCTCCATGCCATGATAGAGCCAACAGTGCAGGATTGGGATGGTGAACTTTTCTTCTTCCATCCGGAAGGCAATAACCAAGGATGGGCATCACCGCATTGGGTGCGAAAGCTCACCTCGCTCGAACGCGGCTTCGATCTCTACCGAGACCAGATGGACAAGTTCCTCGGGTGCATGAGAGGCGCATCTCCTGAGACCTGTCCTGCAGGCTATGACGCTTTCAAGGGCAGGATCACGGACACATTCAAGTTCGATGACAATGCAAATGGCGTGACGGTCATCGGTTTCGGCACCCGCCTCAACCCGTTCGAACATTACAGTGATTTGACGAGTCTGAATGGAGCCGAAATGGTTTTGGTGCCGGAAATGCTGGAAGCGGCAAAGGCGACCACGTTGAGGCTTTAGAACCGCTCTTCCAGCAGGCTGGCATATGGCGACATCATCGGCATTGTCGATTGCGATCCTGAATGTGACATTAGGACGAACTCAAAATCAGGATTTTATTCATGTCTCATCACGAATTTCCTCTCGAATACCGCATAGTTGGCATTTTCCCTCGTCACCGTAATGAAGCTGCCAAATCTTATTTGGAATTCGTCGAACTGGAGGTCACCGACGTTTCTCCATACGAAGCCCCCGAGGGTGCAATCCTGACGTCGGAACATGCCACTGAGCGCCTACGCTATTTCGATGGGCGCTGGTTCATTGCAGACAGAAGCTCAAATCCAGATGACGAAAACTCAGGCTACATCAGAACACAGGGCAATCTGGGTGTCATAGAAGGATACGGCTACAACAGCCCTCCGACTTTCATCGATATGGCAAAAAGTAGCGTTTTCGATAGCCAAAACTTCTCAAAATACGACATTAAAAATATAAACAATCGTCAGATCGAGACTCCGCAGCCCGACGACTTTAGAATCATTCACAACAATAGCCGTGAAGAACAGCTGTCAAAACTCGCCAACAAGGTTGCGGCCAACGTTATCGCTGTCGATGGCGTCCTTTATACTGAAGTGCCCGAGCCTGTTTTCGTGTTCGATTTTTCGAAAGAGATGTACAACTTCTCATCGAAAAAGGACGATCCGGTCGTAAACTTGCGCGTTGTATTTGGAGAACCCGAATTCGATGACAAGGAAAAAGTGCTCGTATATTCAATTGACCAGCGCGAAGAAGTAGACCGAGTGATCGCACATTTGGCTACTATTGAACAGATCGACGTCAATGTCATTTCGAATGCTGATTATATTTTTGGTCACGTCAATGAGGTTCGTCGTGAAAAGACCGAGCTGAAAAGCGAAGCAAAGCATTGGATCAGGCATGACACGGACAAAATGAGAGACTGGGATCGCAGTCACATTGACGCGTACCTGGATTTTCGTGATGCATGGCGAGCCGCAGAGGTTCATGAATTTTCCGATGAAGCCCTGAACAAAGTAGCAGAAACGCTTCGGGACTACGGACAGTACACCAATATCGGCCCATATTCGAGAATGGTAATCGAGCGCTGGGAGGCAAAGCCAATCGAACTCGATTTTCTTTTCGATGCGACACCCGAAAATATTCCGTCAATGTGAATTTTCCATTGTAAATAGACTTCGATTTATTTATGTCCATATTAAAGGAGTCATCATGTCAAACGATGATAGGGCAAATATGAGCGGCAAGGTTCTGGTGGAATTCGACTTAGGCGATCTGATGATGGTCGCTGACGCAATGAGGATTGGCACGACCACAACGAAAATGTGTAGCTCGAACCCTGCTCACTATGAGCGAATGAAGCAGATCACTGAGCAGCTATGCTCGTTCCTGCCAATTCCGAAATACAGTCGCGCCGAAGGCTACGTCTGGTATGACACGATCAAGGCTATCCAGAACTGCTCGCATTACGACGTCTTTGTTGAGACAGAGCGGAGCTACGGCAATCAGGAGGCACACAAGCTCATCGTCGAGGCAGACCACAAACGCTTTCGTGTCAGTGATGACAGGATCAAGGGCGAAGTCGCTCTGGCCGCCGTCGAACCATTGCTGGATATCTTGGATCAGCAAGCGCCTGCAGACGCTGTTCGTCTTGCGCTGATGACTGCCGACGTGCACCTGGAACCACAGGAACGGCACTACGACTTCGAAAAGGAACGGAAGTTCCTGCAGGCTGAAATCAACAAGCTTGGTGCGGTCGAGGGTTTTCATGCCCGCGTTCGTTCGTCCAAGACGAATTACGGCTATCGTTTCGATAATAAGACGGTTTTCACTCTCGCAGTCGCAGTTCCGAAACATCAGCACGATCTCGTTCATGAGAAATTCGCTGAGACTATCGCAAAGCTGGAGCAGGAATTCGGTTCTTCAAGCCCGAAAATGTAAGCTCCAAATCGTTCATTTTGGCTTCTTCCAGGTCGAGGTGTAATGCCTCGGCCTTATTTTTTGCATTAAATGAGGTTTTTCAATTACATTTTCTATTTTTTAAGCAAATAATGTTGACAATCATCTTAATTTTGAATAATTCTTCACCATCAAATTCAGAAAGGCCTCTATTTATGAGCAAAACTCCCGCTGTTTTATGCAAAAACAAGTGGCTTTGCGCCACGGAACTCTCTGGCGGTACGAAGGGCTTTAACCACCCAGGCATTATGGGTTTTCAGGGAAAAGCATTTCTAGCCTTCATCCGTGAAATGCTTCAGAACGCCCTCGACGCTAACCGTGGCGATGGCTTCATTCGCGTTATTATCAAACACCTCGAAATCTTGCGCAGTGCTATCCCTGATATCGACGGCCTGGTCGACATTATCACGCGCTGTAAAGACGGCGAGAAGGACAAGAAGGTCCTGGCTTCGCTCGACAAGGCTATTGCTGATTTGTCGAAGGATAAGATTCACGTTCTCCAGCTTGCTGATTACAACACAAAGGGCCTTATGGGTTCCGTCAATGACGTGAATTCCACTGCTCACGCGTTGCTCAAGGCTGACGGTGTTACCAATAAGGCGGACATCGGCGCTACAGGTTCGTTCGGCATCGGTAAATTCGCTCAGTACACCCTGTCCAATGCTCGCGCCACCATTGTGACATCCGTGTCTTGCGAAGACGACGGAACCTATCGCCCGCTCGTTCAGGGCAAGGCAATTCTGAAGTCGCACAAGCGTTATGACGAAGCTCTAGGCCGCGACGTCATTTACAAGGACGAATCCTTCTTTGGCCCTGACGACGGCAATTTTGACGCCGCATACGAATATGGCGATCTACCAGATTGGCTCCGTCGTGGAGACGGTTCGCTTGGTCCTGACACCCAAGGCACGACCATCAGCGTTCTGGCATTCAATTATCAGGAGAACTGGAAGGAGCTGATGATCGGTCTAACCCTCCAGAATTTCTTCGCCGCGATCCTCTACAACAAGCTTGAACTGGAGATCGGTGATGTTGTGATCAACAAGGACACTATCCAGTCCCTGTTCACTGATCTGGACGTTGTCAATGCCGTTCGCGACTTCGGCCGATACGACGAATTCGAAATGAGCTACTTCTACTACAAGGCATTGACTTCGGAAAATTCGATCAAGGAAGTCGTCAACATCCCTGAACTCGGGGATGTCGAATTGACCATCCTCGTTGATCGCAGTCTGCCGCGTCAGGTTGTTTTCAATCGAAACGGCATGAAGATCACCGATCAGATGGCTGGTCTCAAGCGCTTCCGTATGGTGAAGCCGTTCGCCTGTGTGGTTGAGCCACTTGACAAGGAAGCGCGTGAAACTCTGCGTCAGATGGAGCCGCCTGCTCATGATGATTTCTTGCCTGGACACGCTTCCGATGAAGCGGTTGGCCGTCGCATCCTGAAGGCGCTCGAAACCACGGTGAAGCAGTTCATTGACACTCATGCAGGCTTCAAGGCTTCGCAGGAAAGCAATGTGACCGAGCTTAGCGACCTTCTCGCTGACACCACCGACGATCAGAACGGCGACCGTGGCGAATACAACATCCATGGCGCAGTGAAGATCAGCGATGAAACCAAGACAATCGGTTTCGGCGGCCGCAAGTACGGCAGTGTGTCTGTAGGCACGCTGAACAATGACGGCGAGACCGAGACGGTTTCTGGCGGCAAGGTAACTTTCGAGGGGCCAGAAAACCCTCCAGGTCCGATTACTGACCGTCCAGGGCTTGATCCGACATCAGGCAATGGCTTCAATGTCAGCTCGCCAGCATCTCTTGACCTCGGTGGCGATCAGTCAGTCGAAGGCACCAGTGAAGGCAAAAAGGGCGTCCGCATGCATGTGAAGCATCGTGGTGTCCTTAAGGGCAAGCGCCAGTTCAAGCTGGAAACTCTGGTGAAGGAGCCAGTGAAGCTTGAAATCGCCTTCCAGCGGAATGGCCTTTCCGAGTCCGACGATCTGGTAGTCGTTTCCAGCTCGGTCGGTGAGGTGGTCAACGGCAAAGTTCATGTCGAACTCGATCAGAACAATAGTCGAATTGAAGTCACGTTTGACCGTGATTTTCGTGGTGGTTCAGTGGGGATTGTAGCTCATGCGATTTAAGAAAGACTCTATGTACTCTCATCCTGTTCTTGAACAGGGCGCAGAAATGCCTTCGTATCGCGACGGCACCATCTCATTCAGCGTAAAGCCTCAGTACGGGCGCGACGCTGATGGCACAGAAGTTGTGTTCTGCACATTCAATTATGCGGTGACGGAGCCGACCCTTTCTGCTCTCATCGAACAGGGGAAGGCACGTCTAGGCGTGTCCATCCACTGTCGTGAAGTGATGTCCATGGAAGCCGTCTTCATCGAAGACAACAACCATGTTCACGTCATTCCGGCAGGCGATGTCACGGGCAAGACCGAGTTCACCCTCTTCGTGGTCGCCAACGAAGACATTGATGGATTTACCAGCAATAACTTCGTCGAATTTTTCGAAGGCGAATACGACGTTCAGGAAGGCGCAATTCTGGCCTTCTCGCTGCCGATCACCTTCTACATGGAGCGTGAATCCTTCAAGGCCGCGACATCGATTGTGAACCTGCTTGTCGATCCCGAAGCAACGGGTCGTCGATACGACTTTGACCTTCGTCAGGGTACTATCGACATTCTTCTGGACAAGGACTCGCATGACGCCGTTCAGAAGGCGCGTGATCTCAAGGATCCGCATATTCAGGCCTTGCTCGTCAACGGTCTATACGAAAAGGGCCTCGTCGCCGCAGTCGCCGAACTGAAGAAAGACCCGGAAATCGAGCTGCCATGGGCACGTGTGATTTCGAACATGATTGCAGCTTCCAATGAGATCGTTCTCAACGATGAAGCTCATATCGTGGCGCAGCACCTTCTAAAGAACCCGATGGGTGACTTCGGTAAGGCATTGCTCAACGTGGAAGGAGATTACCTATAATGCGCATTTATATGATCAGCACCGAAGGCCTCGAAGTCCTGAAGGAAAACATCGCCGTGAACCTCCCGCTCTATCGAGGCGAAGGCACATTCAAAGATTTAAAGCTGGTTCGACGTTCGTATGTCGATATCGAAGGCAATTTCGACGGTCTCGACAACACTGGCGGCGCTAAATCCGACGCCAAGAATGCCAAGATCATCTTCGATGCACTGAAGGGCGTTTCGCCTGAACTGGCTCGTCGTGAAGAACTCTGGGCATCGCTTACCCACGGCGATCTGTTCGAATATTCCCGCACTCGCTGGAAAGTAGCAGCAGAGGACGACCAGAAGGCCGTCAACTACGTGAAGAGCCACTTCTTTGCAGACGCCCACCGTCTCATTGAATCTCGTAACGCTGTTTCCCGCCTCTTCTGGGGTGGTCGACTTGCCAGCCGCGTAAAGAACCATTCGATGGAAGAAGTCCTGGACACCCTGTTCAGCCTCTCCGACTTCCGTCTGAACTTCGTCGAACGCCCAAGCATCATTCAGTCGCCAACGCTCTTTTCCGCTGTGATTGGTCAAATGATTGCATCCAAGAATGGCGACGAAATTCTCGTTAGCCGTGACCCGAACCGTGACTTCCTGAAAGAGGTAAATCATTTGTTCGGCAATCTCGCGATTGAATGCCTATCGCAGCAGAAGGTCGACAGCCTCGTTGCCGGGGTCGCGGATGAAGTCCGGGAACGTTATTACGCAGCCCCCGCTATGGCGAGCTAATCGGTCGATCATAAATCCAATAATTAAAAGCCCGAGGTGGGATTTTCGACCTCGGGCTTTTCGCATGCAACACCCGAATTTCTGGTTCCTTGCAGACGCTCGGCGGCATCCTGCGTCTAGCCAGAGAGATCGAAAGTGGAGAGAAGATTGTCTCAAATCGAACTGACGGAAGCCCAACAGTGCCTCGTAGACGCCGGAAAGGTGCTCATGATCGGCAAGCACTCGGAAGAGATTCCTGAGAGCGAGAGGAACATGATCTGGCGCGGTTTTGCTGGAAACTTCGGAAACAAGGGCCTCGCTTGCACGATGCTCCGTGATGACGGCATTGTCCTCATCATCACCGAAGGCGACGTAAGCCGAGAAGTGCTCCGTCACGAGTTCATTCATGCTGCTCAATGCCATGCATCACCTGAAACCATGAAATCAGCTCTAGATGCGGCCATCCAAGTCGGTCAGCTGCTTGTAAGCGCGATCCGCGCAAAGCTGACGGCTAATCCAGAATGTGAGAAGGGCCACCGCGACCTCGCAATGGCGGAGCAACAGTGGAAAATGCAGGCTGATGGAAGCGCGACTGTAGCGGCATTCCCAGTCTTCCAGTTTTATCAAGATCTGTATCCGACCAACGAGACCGCAGAACTTGCCTCCGAGATCCTTGGCTTCGACTACCCAAGAGGCGCATACGCCGCCATGACAGCCTGCCTTGCGGCCGAATGCGGTTACGAGATCGATCCGATGTCTGATCTGGCACGAGAGCTTGTCGCCTATACGTTCGAGCACCTGGAGCACGAGATCATCGACGAACTGATGGCCGAGGCTGGCCAATCGCCGGATACCCAACTCCGTATGTAACGCCTTTCGAAACGGAAGGTAGATATCCGCGCCAATATTTCGCTTGTCGATTTCAGCAATGAATTCAGAAAATGGAATTCATTCAAGGAGCTGATACCAATGAGCCTTTCGCAAAGCCGCCGCGCAACCGCAGAGAAAATCTATTCCGAGTTCGATTTTATTTATCTGGTCGAAGATGCTGATCCGTGGACCTATGACGAAGGCGGAAATGTCATTGAGCGAACCGTTTTTCTCGATCCGGATAGTGCCGACGCAGAGGACTCTCTCAAATCCAATTTCGTAATTCGTTTTGAAGAAGGTTCCAACATCCCAACCGACGTCGTATGCAATCTCAATGGAGAAATCATCGGTGATCTAAGCGGAAATTTTGAAGATTACGTCGTGAATGCGCCTTTCACTCCAGAAAGAGGCCAGAGCTGGTTCCACGGCACGAGTGCGGAATTCGATAAATTCGATGCCAGATTTATCGGTCAGGGTCTCGATGAATTGGGTAGCGGCTTCTATTTCACCAACGAGGAGGAAACTGCTCATAACTACGCACTCATGCGCGGTGTGGATGAAGGTTTCCTGATTAAGGCCGAAATAGAAATCAAAAAACCACTCGAAATGGACTCCTATTTCTCAAACGACGACATTAGGAAAATTCTGAAGGCATCGCCAAACCTTGACGACGTTCTTTGGAATTTTGGCGACCTGAGCAGCAAGTCGCAGGACTCGGTACTCGACATCGCCGTGAGGTCGTATGCGAACATGAATGGCAGCCCAGACGCTATTGCTCTATTGAACACCATGAACAACGACTTTTTCGACGGTGAGGAAGCCGCTTTCTTGGCAAAGGTGACTGAAGTGACGGGCTATGACGGCCTATATCGAGAGAAGGGCGGCCAGGTTCATGCTGTCGTGTGGAACCCTGAGCAGATCAAGATTACCGAAGTCCGCCAGGTCTTCAAAGAAGCGCCGAAGCCATGATGAAGATCGACGGAAAATTCCGGAGCGTCGACGACGCCGAGAAGGCCTTCAAGGTGATCGAAGACGAATTCATTGCGCCATACAGCAAATATCTGCGACTGAGCGGGTCTGACGGCGTCCGGCAGCATTGGCAGGACGACAAGCTGGAATTTTTTGCGTTCCCCACAAAGTATGGAGCCAGCCAGGGGAAACGAGACGTTTCCGCATCTCAGCATGAAATGGGCCACTTCATCACCGTTCCCGAAGAACGCTGCATCCGTACGGCCTTTGGCTTCGGAGGTGGCGTGCCTGTCCTGTCGCACTTGAATCCATATGACCCGAGAAACAGGATGATGCTGGGCAACGTATCAGCGACGGTGGAAGCCAAGGCCATGGCTTGGGAAGTAATCCTGACCCGAGATTTGCACGGCATCGATCTCGACTACAACGACATAGCGTCTTCCCTGATCTACACTGAAGATTTCATGAATTACAAAGGCTCTGATAACAAAGAAAAGCTCCAGTGGGCCGCTGAGAAGATCATCAAATATGTCGATGAATTCGGCACCGTCGACGATTTTAGAAAGCTATGGCACGCACGCTGCGAAAAGCTACCCGAACTGTTCCGACGTGAAGAGATCAGGGCGAAACTCTATGAAGAGCAGCCTATTTCGCGTGAAGAGATTCCACATGTGAATGAAGGCTGGCACGCCATCATCGAAGAGCGGACAAAAGAGGACGTTCATATGTTCTCGGTGGCACTCAAAAGAGACGACCCAGAGGACTGGGAAGAGCTGGAAGGCATCTTCGAGGACTTCGATACCTATGAACAGGCACATCGATGGGTGATGAGAGTTCGAGAGGCCCACGGATACGAGCCACCAACCAGCTTCTCGATGTAGCATGGCTTGAAAGTAGCCACTTGCAATCTCTGAGGCATTAAGGTAATCGCGATTACTGTAATCTGGATTACCCTAAATGCCGATTCTCAGACCATTCGTCGGAAGAACCCGAGAGCTTGAACAGCTTCACGCCGAGCTGAAGGTGCAGAAGCCTTCATTGGTCATTGCATATGGCCGTCGTCGGATCGGCAAATCCCGTCTCCTGATTGAAGCCATCGCGGATACCCCGTCAATCTACTTTCAGGCGACACGCGTCACGTCCGCTCTCAATCTCTCTGCTTTCAAGGCTGAGATCGGCAATGCATTGGGGAACGATCCTATTCTGGATGGACTGTCCTCATGGGATAGTGTCCTGCATTATCTCAGCGAGAAGGCGGCAGATCAGCACCCTCGCCTCGGCGTCATCATTGATGAGTTCCCGTACATCGTCGATGAAGACCCCGCCCTGCCCTCAATCGTCCAGAAATTCTGGGACAGCGGCTCTCCATCGAAAGGTAATTTGAAACTCATCCTCTGCGGTTCGGCCATCGCACAGATGGAAGAACTAATGGCGGGCAAAAACCCGCTCTACGGCCGCAAGACGATGAGCATCGACCTCAAGCAGCTTCCGTTGAAGGACGCCATCCAATTCTTCCCCTCGTATTCACCGCAAGAAGCCCTGGAGGCATACGCGATCTTTGGCGGCGTCCCACACTATCTTCAGCTCTGCGATCCTGATCTCTCGTTGAGAGAAAACATCATCCGGCTCTTGTTGACCGAGACAGGTCCGCTGATTGATGACCCCATGGCGACGCTGACCAGCGAGTTACGCGACACCAGCACCTATTCCAGCATACTGGCGGCAATTGCCGATGGCTGCACAACGCACAAGGACATCACTGGTCGCCTGAATATGGAGGGCGCGAGCCTCTCTCCCTATTACGCCAAGCTGGACACTCTCGACCTCATTGAAAGGAATCGTTCTCTCGATGCAGAACCGAAGTCGCGGAACCAGCGCTTTTCGATTTCAGACCCGTTGATGATCTTCTGGCATCGCTATGTGCGCACGAACCTGTCTGCGATCAGCAATGGGCACGGAAATGAAGTCTATTCCAGCATCATAGTACCCGACTTCGCTTCCTATATGGGAGCGGCGTTTGAACGAATCGCCCGCCATTTTATGATGCGAAGCGCCAGTTCATTGCTTGGCGTTCCTGCCAGCGAAGTTGGCGCGATCTGGGGGCATGCAGACTTCGACATCGATGTCGCCGGACGCGCGCTAGACAATCGTTTCTTCTATGGCGAATGCAAATGGCTCAACGCGCCCATGGACATCGGCATGCTCAACCGATTGATCGAGAACTCGGAAAGGACCGCCTACGGCAAGGGCAAGTCCGACAAGATTTATATCCTCTTCAGTAGATCGGGCTTTAAAGACGATCTACTGGAAAGAGTAAATGCTGATGAACGAATACACACGCTTACACCAGAAGCGATGATCGCTTGGATGCTCGAAGACAACCCACATAAGGAGTAGTGAATGCCAAGAGGACGTCCCCGCAAAACCCAAACCGATGGTGATATGGAAGCTACGGAAAAGGCTAAGCCACGATCCATTACCGTCGAACCAGAACTTTTTGAAGTCATCAGTTCCACCGCTGACACACTGGCCGACGAACTCGGATTCCGTCCGACCCTCTCGCAAGCTCTCAGCTATTTGATTAAGAAGGCAAACGTCGTCCCGCCAAAGCCAGCGGCAGAACCTGCATCTGATGGCCAAAGGACAACGGAATAGCCAGGTTAGATCAGGCCATTGGCCAATCTTGACCGACCTGATGACAAGCTCAACCTCAAAACACACCGACCCCCTACTCATGCGGGGTCGGTACGACGGCATTCTACGAAGATAAATGATCACGTCGAAGACTGCCGACCGCCTGTTAAACAGGGCGCATGAACTTAACGCGATTTCCGAAGCTGACTATGAAGCGGGGTTCAAACAGGAGGCTGGGGAGTTGGCAAAACTCGCTGGTGAACTCGCCGTGGTATCGTCCCGCATGCGAGATAAACTGGATAGCTATGCAAAATCGGCGCTTGGTGGCGACAACAGCTAAGGCTGGTCATCACTGAAGAATTAGGTGTTCGCCAGCGCCCCAAAGGCCTGCGGAGGCCAGCGCGTAGACCAGCGCTCCCATGAACAAAAACTCGCGCCCTGAAGCGAAGAACCTGTCGACACGAACGAAATTCGAAGGTGAAAAACCTATTGTGATCATCCGGTAGGTGAACCACACCATCAGGCTAGTGACCATGAGCGCAGCCATTAAATCCCTCGGAAAAACACAAAAGAAGACAGCTACCGAAAAGCCATCTCGAACCCAACGAAATAGCTCGAAAATTGGAGCCGGGTATAAGCCAAGTTTCAAGACAATGCCTTTACGGCCTTCCATCATGAACGAGTAGCGGGAAATCTCTTTCGATTGACTGTAATTCGGCCAGCGACTGGCGATAAAATTCCCAAGAAACCCCTGCCAAAGGATGCCAGTCACAGTGGGATAGAAAACCCAGATTAAAATATTCAATGTCGAATAGATTGCCGCGACATAAATAGCTGTGGTGAATATTTCAGAGCTGTCCATTCATTGGCCTTTTGGAATTAAGGAATTAAATTGTAGCATTCTCATCAGACGGCAATCAACGACTGAACTCGAATATGTTGACAGATTAAATTATGGGATTTAATCCTGAAAATAAGTTCGCGGCCGATTGGAAGCGCCGTCATATGAAAGCACGCCATGCTGAGCAAAGCCGCACTCCGGTGCCTCGGAGAGATGATCGAGGCCGAAACCGATGAACGATATGAGGATGCGGAGCTTGTTTGCGACGGCAACAGTTGCTGGCTTGGAATTCGACGGGTTCAAAAAAAGACCGTCAACGAGCTGTTGAGCGTGTTGGCGCTCAAGGATTCAAACGATGGCTCCACGGTCCAAAGATACGTCATCAATGGTGTCGGGCGGGCACTTCATGCCGATCCAAATCTCGCCCTCGATGTAGTGGAAGCCCTGAAGCAGGGAGGCAGCTTCACCATTGTGGACGGGAAAGTGCAGACTTTAGGAGTTCTTCTCACAGGGGCCGACAACTCAAGCGATTGAGCCGCGAGCAGAAGGGCCACGGCGGAGCGTGACGGCAACCGGAGGACGACACTGCTGGCACGATGAAACCTTCTATTACCGAACGGTAATATACTCCCCTCAAGGGTGGTTTTACAACCGAACGGTAATAATCCGCCTTTCCCATTGACGTTATAACTGATCGGTAATAAATTGTGGTTCGACTTCTTCGTGAGGTCAAACGAACCGAGGCGTTATGGAACCGATTGAGACATTAGATGACATCAGAAAGCTGGTCAGATCAGAACGCAAGAAGCGTGGTCTGACGCAAGCTCATGCTGCAGGCCTCACTGGCTTCACCCAGAAATGGTTGTCTCAGTTTGAGTCTGGCGAGGTCAATCCTCCTGCGGACATGGTCTTCAAACTCGTGAACACGCTAGGGATCAAGCTTTTCTACCAAACGCTTGCCTCTCCAGAACCATCAAAGAGCCAAGGCGATGATGAGGAGCTGTCTCTCTGATGGCCGCATCTGTCAGACTATACGGCTTACCAGTTGGCACCTTGGACGTCGCCAACGATGGTCGCCTATCGTTTCAATATGACGACGACTACAGCCTTAGCCATCCGCTTTCGCTCGCAATGCCTTTCTCCAAGGACAGGTATGAGCATGATGCCGCTGGTCCATTTTTCGACGGGCTTCTCCCAGACAACATCAATGTAAGGAAAAAGCTCGCTGCCCACTTTCAGCTCGACGTAAGCGACGACTACGGACTGCTTTACGAGCTTGGTGCCGATTGCCCTGGCGCTATCACAATCCATCCGCTCGCAGCCGAGGTCATCCCTGAGAACAGGGTAACGCCTGAATTCATTATCATGTCGGAAGCGGAGCTTGCTCAACACATCCGCGAATTGCCGCAGAAGCCGCTCTTCGTAGACGTCGATGGAGAAATTCGGCTCTCGCTCGCAGGCGTACACAATAAGGCGGCACTCGTCCTAGTCAAAAATCAGCTTGCACTCCCAAAAGGGAGGACTCCGACGACCCATATCGTCAAGGTCGACATCGATGGTCTGCCAGACTCTGTGAAAGTGGAGCACTTCTGCCTTCAAATCGCCGCTGAATTGGGCATCGATGCAGTCAGGTCAGACGTCAAACAGGCCGAGGATGTCACTTTCCTGCTCATCAACCGTTATGATCGCGCCATCGGGGATGTTGACGGTACTCGCTACGTCCGACGCCTGCACCAGGAAGACTTCTGTCAGGCCCTTGGGCGTTTTCCTCGCGAGAAATACGAAAAGGAAGGCGGCCCAGGTTGGAAAGAGTGCTTTGGTTTGATGCGCAGGACAGCAGATCCGATCACTTCGATCACGGAGCTACTGAGACGCGCGATCTTCCAGTTTCTGATCGGCAATCCTGATGCGCATGCCAAAAATTACTCTCTGGTCTACAAAGCTGACGGCACCCATCTGAGCAAGCTCTATGACGTTAACAATGCCGCCGCCTTTCGCGAACACTACAAGGAACAGCGTCCGCGCCTGGCAATGTTCGTCGGCGGCGAAAGAGACCCAACTCTCCTAACCGCCGAGAATTGGACGAGGTTTGCGAAAGAGGTAGGCGTTACATCCGATATCGTTCACTCAGAAATCAAAGAGATGGCCCATCGGATTGGTGAGACCGTGCATTCTGTTCGTGAGAGGTTCAAAGGAACGGTCGCTGATACAAGACTGTGCGATCTCGTCGTCGACGACCTGACGCTGAGAAGCCGTCAGGTCATGAGCTGGTATTCATGACCTTCAACGAGAAGGCTTGGTATGATTTCGAAAGCAGCCCTCTATTGTCTGAAGATAATGGTTCAGGCCGAAGAGAGGGGGAAACGGGATGAAGCCGAACTCGTTTGCGAGGGAGATGTCGCACGGCTTGGCCTGCGCCGCGTGTCTCCCCCTGCCATCAAAGAACTGCTCCAACATCTCGCAATCGTAAAGTCCTATGAAGGGGGTCAGGTGCAACGTTACGCCATCAACGGCGTTGGTCGCGCAATCAATGATAACCCCAAGCTATCCGAAGACGTCGCTGCCGCGATCAAACAGGGTGAAGGCTTTATGTTCGAAGGTGGAAAGGTGACCCGCGTCAGGAAGCGATGAATGACACGCCTCCACAAAGCAGAATTGGGCAGAACGACAATTGAAAACCCTGTCATTAAATGGCAAGTTAATTAAATCGCTCGAAATTTTTCGCAACGATAGGTTTTCAACAGGAGATTTCTTTTGAATTTCCATAATGGCTATTTTTCGCACCAATAAACTATTGCAAAATGGATGGCGACTAAATAAAAAATGGCCGCGCAGTGCGCATATCCATGAGGTGAAGATGTTCAACCATTTTAGCGAGATTCCGCAGGAGCACGCCGACACGTTGAAGACCTACTACTTCGACAAGTGGAAAGGCCAGATTGACGCTCCTGAAGCCGATCAGGCTGCCGAATTTGTTCGCTCAGGTTTCATCTATTTGCAACGGATGTTCTGGCAGGCTCGCTATGACAAGATGAGCACGGCCGAAAAGGACATGTTCGATTATTTCTCTCGCGAGATTTTGGAGCCGGAAGCTGGGTATAAAGGCATCCAGTATCGTGAGAACCTGATCGGCGACGTCGATCACGACCTTTACGCAGCACGTATGTTTGATCGCCTCTGGAAAATTTACGCTGAAGACGCGACTAACGGATTGCCGCCCAAAAAGAAGCCAACTATGGTCTCCAGAGTTCTGGACCTCTTCCGCTAGATTTGATGCTCGCTGACGCCATAGGCTTCTAGAAACGGATGCCAGCGAGCAGGAATGCCTCACATGCGAGGCGCTGATGCCAAATCGGCGTGATCCAGGACTTCCTGCCACTTTCTCACGTCGAGGTCGTGGCCAGCGCGGTTCTTGGAGATGGCGCTTTCGATTTTCTCGACGATGTCCTGCTTTTCAAGGTTGGTGAAATAATCCCAATGTTCCTTGATCTCGTCAGCCACCGTGTGCGGCACTGTCGTCGAACGGCCCAGCGCATAATCGAGAGCTGCAATTAGCTTTAGATTGTCTTCGTCCTTCTGAGCAATCTTGTGGCCATGTTCAAAATCGATCTGATTAAGAAAATCGCCTCTCATATTATCGTTGGCAAGAACCAGCTTTAACAATCCAGCCTGTTCAGGCGTCAGATTTCTCGCAAGCGCACGTGATGCGGCCATTTCGATAACGGATTTGTTGTTCATATGTAATTCCCGAAATTAAATCACTGGTTGAACGGCTGATTTGTCTTCGCTTCCAATTGTATGTGACATTTTTGAAACTCACCAGAGCGTTGTCCAGAATTAACGCAACGTCACGCGAGGTTCGAGCTTGACGTACATGTCCCTACGCAATAGGTGAAGCGCGGGGTGAGGACGGACCAGCAATGGCCGTCCCATATTATATGGAAAAAATGATGCGGAGCATGCTTTCCCGCGTCAGGTTCTTGTCGCCCCGACTTTACCTGATCATCGCCCTTCTCGCTTGTGCCTTCTCAGTCAACACGATCTCGTCTGACGCTTTGGCGCAGAACGCTGACCACGTGCGTGGACAGAAGCTCATCACTGTCGTTAAAGGCAAGACGCGTACCGTCAAAACCGACAACGGGATCAACGAAATTATCGTCGGTGATCCGCAGATCGCGACCGTGACTCCTCTCTCGAACAAGACCTTCTATGTGCGAGGGGAAAAGGTCGGAACGACGACCATCGCCATGTTCGATGACGCCATGAACATGGTCGGCAATATGGACGTCGAGGTTACCGTCGACTCCGGCCAGATTTCCTCTGCCATCCGCGAAGGCGTGAGCGGTTCCAAAATCCGCGTCCGAGCCGCAAACAACGGTGTCATGCTGTCAGGCGAGGCCTTCGATGCGCAATCGGCCGAGAAGGCTCGTCAAATCGCCGAGCAGTACACTGGCCCAGACACCGTCATCAATTCGATCAAACTTGCAGGGTCTCAGCAGGTCCAGCTGAACGTTCGATTCGTCGAGATAAATCGGCTCGCAACCAAGGAACTCGGCACTCGATTGAGCGCCACCTACCGAGCTGGTTCGGGAGGCATAAGCTTCAATTCGACACCACAACTAACAAGCATCGGATCGGCAGGCAGCATCCTCGGCACGCTGGTCGACGGCGGCGTGTCTGTCGATGCGGCGATCAGGACGCTGGAGAACAAAGGAGTGGCGCGCAGATTGGCCGAGCCTAACCTGATCGCCCGCTCTGGTGAGACCGCCAATTTCCTCGCAGGTGGCGAGTTCCCGATTCCGGTCTCCGAGGATGAAGGCAAGATTACCGTATCCTACAAGAAGTTCGGTGTTGGCCTCAGCTTCACGCCGATGGTCATGCAGGATGGCGTCATCTCCCTCGACATCGAACCAGAGGTGTCGGCCATCGATTCCACCGCCTCATACAGGATCGGAGATATTGCCGTTCCAGGCTTCACAGTCCGGCGCGCTAAAACGTCCATCGACCTCAAAAGCGGACAAAGCTTCATGGTCGCGGGGCTTCTGCAGAACGAAAACAATATGACCACCGAGCAGGTGCCAGGACTCGGAAAACTCCCTGTCCTCGGGCCGCTTTTCACGTCGAAGTCCTACCAGCGCAAGGAAACAGAGCTGGTGATCATCGTGACTCCCCATCTGGTCAAACCGATAGATCCGACGAAGAAGGTGGCCACGCCCATGGACAATGTGGCCGCCGCGAATGAAACCGAATACTTCCTCGGCAACAGTCTAGAGGTCAATGCGCGGCCCAAGGCGACTGCCACTCAGGCTTATGCCGCGTCGCCCTCCACAGTGAGAGCGTCCTCGTACAAGCCCACCAGCGGGCACTATCTGGATTTGAACTGATGACCAAGCAATTTGCCGCCGTCATCGCCTTGAGCGCCTTTTGCCTCGCTGGCTGTGAAACCACTCAGGACCCGTTCCGCTTCAACGGTGTAACCCATGGAAACGGCGACTCAGTCGCCGCAAATTCTGCAATGCAAATCGTCGATCCTTGGCCACGCGGCTCGGCAGAAACAAGGCTTATCGTACCTGCTGAGAGAGCGAAGACGGAACAGAGAGCCGCCGTGCCGTCGACAACTTCCGAGTAGGACTGGAGGGAATGTATTGACTAATCGATTCCCAAAATGCCTGACGGGTAGTGTGCTGCTTCTGTCGCTCGCGGTCGCTGGCTGTCAAACGGCATCGGACGCAAACCATTCACAAGTCGCTCCTTCTTCACTGATGGCCGGAGGCGTTGACCCCAGCGTCTCGGATCTGGAGAAGGGCAAACATCAGTTTGCAGACGGCAACTACGGACTTGCTGAAAGGCACTTCAGGCAAACAGTCGAGGCCAATCCACAGAGCGCTGAAGGCTGGCTCGGCCTGGCGGCGTCCTACGACCGATTGCGGCGTTTCGATCTGGCCGACCGAGCCTATGAGCAGGTAGTGAGGCTAGAAGGCCGCAGGCCCAAAGTGCTCAACAACATGGGATACTCACAGTACCTTCGTGGCGATCATACTGCTGCGCGCAGATTGTATCTCGAAGCCCAGAAAAGCTCGCCTGACGATCCTGTCATTAGGGCCAATCTCGCACTGCTGAACTAACACTCATTCGACCAGCGCTACGGTCTGCCCCGCCATCAGCGAGCGGCTACCGTTGGCGCAGTTGGCGTTCGCCCAAGTGCTCCCAGTGAACTGGATCGTGCTGGCTACGATTTGAAGGCAGTGCGAGTTCCTGCCCCCTGAGAACGTCAATGATGACGTTGGTAGGTAGATCACCCCAGACAACACAGAGCCGTTCATCAGCGATATCCTATGAGCGACTTCGTTGTCGTTGCGATTGTTCGAAAACAGTACGCCACGATGAGGACCTGACGTCGGCGCGCTCAGGATGACAATCGCGGCGGAAATATTGACCGCTCCCCCTCTTCGGATAAAGAACGAGACCTCTTCGCCCGTGACCGTAGCGCCAGGCGCGATCCGAAAATTGCCCCCATCGATCACATAGATGCCTGGAGCAAAGTTGTATCTCCCTTTGATTTCCACATCGGCGCAGAAGCGCATGACGGGTGTTCCATCTATCACTATCCGACCTGTTGACCTCTCCGCCTCCCCGTTCTGTTTTGACGATGGAGGGTTCGAACAAGGAAGATTGGTGGAGTCGATCTCGTCGAAATTCCTGTACGGATCTGAAACTGGTGCGGCAGCAGTCAGATTTGCTCCACATGCAGTGAAACCCAGCACATTGATCATGTAGAAGCCTCCAGACGTCTGGACGCATTTTGCAAAGAGCCTTCCTGAGTACAGGACGGAGCTTATGCTCGAATTCGACGATGAGTTTGAGGCGGCTCCGCACCCTTCGAGCGTGACATCGACCAGAGGAGCAACCTGAAACGCATTTCGACCGTCTCCAGACAGAGCCAATACACAGAGTGGGGTTCCGCCTTTGATGGTGACGACAGCCCTCGTGGAGATTTCCACAGGTGTCTTGCTAAAAATTGCAGAAAAGAGGCGCTCATAGCGTTCAGTCAAAACGACCTCCGCGTGTTCTCGGCTACCTCGGTAATCCCCTGTCAGGGGCGGAATGTTTACCTGCAATTCACCTAAGTCGGGGTGGAAACCACTGCTAACAGCAATTCTGGTTGCCGCTTGCCTGAGATCGGCCAGTTGGTCTCCTTGCCTCATCCTGACGCCAACGGAATGGGCGGAAACGTCCGCTGCATTCTGTAGGGTGTTCTTGATCATGAACCAGTAGCCAGTTTCAGCTCCAAGCGCCAAACCCCCAATGATTACAGGCATCATGATTGCGAATATGACCGCAGTTGCACCCTGTTCGCTCGTTAACAAACGCTGTATGAGGGCTGAAAGATTGATTCGTGGCCGCATTGAGATTACTGGCTGGAACTATTGGGCCAGCCTGATTATCGGAAGCATTCCCACAAGGCCATTGTCCCTTTTGGGATAGAGATTTCATTAATAATTATCCCATTTGGGCTATGCGACATTCTGGACTATCCCGTTTGTCCGAATAGCAACGCGGCATCACGCAAGGTATACCCGCACCTGCGAATTTGACCAAAGAGTCAAAAGCAAAAACAGCTCAAACTACCGCGTGTAACTATGCTCCCCAGTATAGCGGCTCATGCAGCCATAATTGTTTTCGTGTCGGTCAATGTAGCAGTCGCAATCACTGACCTGACGTGCATGAAAATCGGCAACGGGTTTATTCTCGTATTGCTGGTTTCCTATCTAGTTTGTGCGCCTCTCGCGGGCCTGTCGTTCGATGCGATGGCTGCCAGCGGGTTGATAGCTTTGTGCACGCTTGTCGTCGCATCCATCCTCTTTGGATTTGGGTGGATCGGCGGCGGCGATGCAAAGCTTGTGGCTGTCACGAGCCTTTGGATGGGCAACTACGCAACACACGAATATCTCGTCACGGCGGCGATTATCGGGCTTGGCCTGACAATCGCGGTTATGATTGCTCGTAGCTACCACACGTGGCTCGCCCCTCATTGGCCACTGAGTGCCAAGATACTGAAGAAGGGCGAAGGCGTGCCGTACGGTGCCGCCTTGGCCATCAGTGCTCTGATGACAATCTCCAACACATTTTGGGTCCCGTAGGTCTGAAACGCCCCAACTGACAGACAGGCCCCAAAATGGTTCGAGCTATCATCCTAGCAGTTGCCCTCGTGTCGGGCGGCGCGGCCTCCTATCTTTCGATGGGCCACACCCACTCGCACAAAGTCACGGACATTCAGGATTACGTTCCAGTGGACGAAATCCTTGTGGCCGCAAATGAAATAGATTTCGGAAAGGAATTGGAACACTCAGATTTCCAGTGGCAGCGCTGGCCGTCTGATGCAATCGGACCAGGTCTGATAACAAAAAAGGAAGCTCCTGAGGCAGTCGAGGAATTTGCTGGCACGACGTCGCGGGCGAAATTCGCAGCGGGTGAACCTGTCCGCAAGGAAAAGCTCGTTGGACAGAGTTCCGGCCTTCTCAGTGCATCCTTGCCGCAAGGCAAACGTGCCATCGCTGTGAAAATCTCCGCAGGCAATGCCTCTGGCGGATTTATCGTGCCGAATGATCGTGTGGATGTCATTCACACCGGATTTCGCACTCTACGTGATCAAAGAGAGGGTTCGGTCAGTCGAACGGTACTATCGAACATTCGTGTTCTGGCCATCGACGGAGAAGGTGGAGACAAGCCTGCTGCTGCTGCTGGTAGAACTGCGACACTCGAACTTGACCCGACACAGGTGGAAATTATTTCCGCCGCCGAGGCATCCGGCCTCATATCACTGTCTCTGCGGCCGTTCTCCGACGACACTGAGATACGCACACCTACGTTGGTGAAAAGCAATACAGTTCAAATGATCAAATCCGGAAGGATGGAAATCGTCCGCACAAAGACGGAGATTGGAGACTAGAAGTGACCTCCCCGCAGCCACAAGCGACTCAAGCCTTTGGCCAAAACGTCCAATACCTGCCCCGTATTTCTATCGATACCTTTTTGGTGTCTGAAAATGCGAACGAAGCGATGCATGTCGTTGCAGATGATCGACGCTTGTCGAAGACAAAGGTTGCTTTTCAGGGGAACGGCGTCAGCAAAGCGGCCGAGCACTATGCCACTAATAAAACCCCAAATCTGATCATTCTTGAAGCCGACGTCGAACGAGAGGCGATGTTTGGCCATCTAAATCGGCTGGCCTCCCAGTGCCCGCAAAATACAAACGTCATCGTCATTGGCCCGTTCAATGACATCTCGACTTATCGCACCCTCATGGAACAGGGAGTGGACGACTACCTGGTCTCCCCTGTGTCAGACAAAGAACTGCTTTCTTCGATTTCCAAAATTTACTCTGAAAAGAAGAAGCAGAAGCTGGGCCGTATCAGTGCCTTTTATGGCACGCGAGGCGGATCAGGGTCCTCCACAATAGCGCATAATGTGGCGTCTATCCTTTCGCAGGATTCCACCAGCAATATCATGCTGATTGACGTCGATTACCCATTTGGAACGGCGGCAATCAACCTAAACATCGACAACGACCACGGCGCTGAAGAGATGTTGTCGAACCAGAACAACATAGATGAAGGCTTCCTTGACCGGATATCTATCCGTTATAGCAAGAACCTCCGTGTCATCGGTGCTGGTGCCAGTTTCGACCAAGTGTTTTCAGTCGGGAAACAGTTCGTAACCGACATAGTCGACGCCATCCATGCCAGTGCTTGTCATGCGATCATTGATCTACCAACGACCTGGTCTGAACGCGAAGCCCAGTTCCTAAAGGCGGCTGACGACATCATCCTCACCGCTACGCCTGATCTCAGCTCGATGAAAAACACCAAGCAATTGGTTGAACATTGTGTCCGCACCCGACCTAATGACCCCCTGCCCTTGCTTGTTTTAAATCAAGTGGGCATGCCGAAGCGGCCTGAAATCAACCGACAAGATTTTGCTGCCGCCGTCAGACTGAACCCTTCCGTGACAGTTGGTTTCGACGCAAATATTTTTGGAAAAGCCGCCAATAATGGGAGAACCATTTACGAAACTGCGCCTAAAAGTGCGACATCAAAAGCCATGGCGGATATTGCAAATCTGCTGACCCGACACCGTTCCGATTCCATGTCGACAAAGGCACCAAGACCTTTGTCTTTATGGGGCCGACTGATCAAGCGCATACAGTGATGCAATTCCTCAAGAGCCTCCTTCGAGACAATTCCGGCTCAGCTGCGGTAGAATTCGCAATCATTGCACCCATCGTGGCGACAGCCTTGGTGGGAATGGTCGATGTTGGTCAGTTATTTTACGAGCGCGCTGACGTAAATAGTGCGTTGCGTATGGCAGCTCAGACGGCGATGAGCGATCCCGGCACGAAGAAAATAACTGACGTCCTAAACACATTCAAGGCGCGAAAGCAGTTTTCGGGTAGCCTGAATTTTGAGTACAAAGCTATCCGTTATTGCGCCTGCCCAGACGAAAGTGAAGCGGGCCAAATGTCCAAAATCAGTTGTGAACTCAGCTGCCCGATGTCTGTCGCGCCCAGCATTTTCTACCGGATAACCGGCGGGACTAAATTCAATGGCATCTTGATCCCGGAATATAAAATAACGAACGCAATCGAAGTTCAAATTGAATGATCAGAAGGCTTGTCGATTCCACGAATGGTACGACAGCAATTGAGTTTGCGCTGATTCTGCCTGCGATCTTGATGCTTGTGTTTGGCACTTTTGAGACTGGCCGCGCTTTTTACACGTATCACAGCCTTCAGGCCGTCGCAGATGAGCTTGCCCGATACCTGTTCATCTCCTACGGAGAGCAAGACATCAACAGAGCGCAACTCCTGAGAGATACTGAAACCTGGCTCAGAATTCACTACCGCTACGGAGACCCTGCTCAGATAAAGGTCTCGGGTTCTGTCGGGAAACAAGACAACATCAAATACCGCGAGATCGTTCTGCGGCAGCCGATCACTCTGACCATCCCGATGATTGACGTCAGCTTCAACATCGAGGCCAGCAGGCAACTTCCTTACTGATTCAGCATCGGGTGATTCACCAGCGGAGCTGGTCCTTTTCCCTCTATCTCCGAAAACTTGCTTCGGGAATCGATCTGCGATTTAGCCGCATCGAAGTGTTCTGGTGAGTCGCCAATAGACAAGACAGGCCTGCAGTCCACCCCGCACTGGTAGGTTTGAATCTTTGCCCCTTGATGGACAGTCGTCAACTTGCGGCGCGATGACACCACCTCAACCAGATACTCGATGGTGTGATCTCCATTGACCAAGAAGAGATTGGTGACGCCTGCGGCCTTCCCTGTCAGCACCATCATTTCTGGATTGGCCAGATTGGCATCGAGAACCCCGGAATTTCCTATAATAACGGTCGATACAGGTTGGTCGAGTTTTACAATCTCTGCGAAATCAACCGTAACAGTGAGATCGATGGCATTGGGATTGCTATATCGCGCGCCGTCAGCGGCGGCTGAAGCGGATGCTCCAAATGCAAGGGATGCTGCCCCCACCGTCACGGCGAGGATTGGCTTCATAAATGCCCGCATGGGTCGACAAGTCCATATTTCCTTAATGAAGACCTACACAGTTTTAGAGCTATCTCCAACTATCCCTTTCGGAATAGTCCATCGGGAGTGCATTTTTCCAGAGAGGGTACGGCCATCTGTCTGAATAGATTTTGGTGAAAAAAGTCCTCATATGTTCGCCACCAACACCGGATGCACACCGCATCCTCAAGCTGGCCATAAAATGAAGGAAACCCCAAATGGCAACGTTCATCACCAAACTCATCAAAGATGAGCGCGGCGCAACCGCAATCGAATATGGATTGATTGCGGGCCTGATCGCTGTGGTGATTATCACATCTGTTGGCCTGATCGGTAACGACCTTCGCGACGTATTTCAGAACATCGCCAATACCCTGCCTGCGCCCAACTAACTGGCCTCTTCTATAGCATCCACCTTGCACTAGAGCGGATTAACGTCCGCTCACCCTTTTTTGTTTCAGGCGACCGATGTTCGGACGAAAAGAAATCGCGGAAGAACCTCATCACTCCTTTCATGAGGAGAACGATGGGTATGTCACGAATCCTGGGTCCGAAATAAAGGACGCTGAGGCGTCGATCAAAGGAGATAAGATCGAGCATTATTATCTCCAAAAGCGCGTCGTCTTTACAGGACTCATCGAAACTCTTGACGTCGCCCGTTTGTCTCAAATGGAAGAATCGCAAGCGCGGGCAGAGATTGCCCGCTATGCGAATGAGATCATATCCCTTCGCAAAATCGCGATTTCCAACACCGAGCAGGCGGAACTAATCGACGACATTACGAATGACATTCTTGGCTATGGCCCGCTGGAGCCTCTTCTGGCTCGTGACGACATCGCCGACATAATGGTGAATGGAGCGAATTCCATTTTCATCGAAGTCAACGGCGTCATGGAGGCAACCGATATTCGCTTCCGCGACAATGAACAGCTGTTGAACATCTGCCAACGCATGGTGAACCAGGTTGGTCGCCGCGTGGATGATGCTAGTCCTATTTGTGACGCTCGCTTGCCGGATGGATCGCGTGTGAACGTGATCGCCCCACCGCTCGCTATCGACGGTCCATCTCTGACAATTCGAAAGTTCAAACGGGATAAGCTCACGCTCGACCAGCTGGTCACCATGGGTTCGGTAACGGAAGAAGGAGCCGAAATCCTCAAGATCATCGGCAGGGTCCGCTGTAACGTCCTCGTCTCAGGCGGCACTGGCTCCGGCAAGACCACGTTACTGAACTGCCTGACCCGTTACATTGATCGCAGGGAGCGAATTATCACCTGCGAGGATACGGCCGAACTGCAATTGCAGCAGCCGCATGTGGTGCGTCTTGAGACAAGACCGCCCAACATCGAAGGTGAAGGCGAGGTGACAATGCGCGACCTCGTTCGAAATTGCCTGCGTATGCGACCTGAGCGGATCATCGTCGGTGAGGTACGCGGAGTCGAAGCTTTCGACCTCCTGCAAGCCATGAACACCGGACACGACGGCTCTATGGGGACACTTCATGCCAATTCTCCGCGTGAAGCGATCTCACGTATTGAAGCGATGATATCCATGGGAGGCGCAAGTCTGCCAGCTTCGACTATAAGGCGGATGATAGTGTCTTCCGTCGACGTCATCATCCAGGCCGCACGCCTGCGGGATGGCTCTCGCCGGATCACTCACATTACCGAAGTCGTCGGAATGGAAGGCGATGTAGTCAGCACACAAGATCTCTACGTCTACGACATCACTGGCGAAGACCAGGAGGGTCGAGTTCTTGGTCAGCATCGTTCAACGGGTATCAGCCGCCCTGCGTTCTGGGATCGTGCTCGCTACTTCAATGAAGATCGCCGCCTTGTAGCGGCGCTTGAGAAGTCTTACGCAGAGGAATTTACCATCTGATGAGCGATACCGTCCTTGCGCTCACCATCTTCGCCCTCACAACAATCTGCGTTACCTGCTTTGGTGTCTACTTTTTGAGACCCGACATTTTCAAGAAGACACGATTTCGAGAGCGATACCACCGACTTGCCGCCTTCAATTTCGACCTGAGAATGTTCAAGGAAATAGAAGAGGGCAAGAAATGGAAACGAACTGTAGAAAAGACACTGCTCGAAATCGATGAAAAACAGCGCTCATTCTCTAGAGACACTTCCAAACCGAATCTGGTTTCAAAAATGCGCCAGGCGGGGTTATTTTGGACTAAAAGGGATTACCTATCAATCTGTCTCGGCACAGGGTTCCTTCTGTTTGTCGGCTTTTGGGCCTTCAATCTCTCGATAATTTTGGCCGCAATTCTCGCCATAGCTGGCGGAATTGGCCTGCCATATGCGACGGTTGCTCATCTACGCGGCCGTCGCTTTAAGCGTTTCAGCATTGAATTCACGAACGGCGTAGACATGATGGCACGTGGCTTGAAATCAGGCCTTCCAGTCGGTGAGTGCATTAAAATCGTCTCTAACGAAACTGCGGAGCCTGTCCGATCTGAATTCAAACAACTCAGTCAGGACTTGGCTCTCGGCTTGCCAATGGAGATCTCAATCCATCGTTTCGCTGATCGTGTCCCTCTCCACGAGACAAGTTACTTTGCGACGGTTATTGGCAGCCAATCCAAGACGGGCGGTTCTTTGTCAGAAGCACTGACGAATTTGTCGAAGATTCTTCGCGACCGAAGAAACATGCGTGAGAAGGTTCGAGCACTCAGCTCTGAGGCAATCGCATCAGCGACGATCATTGGGTCAATTCCATTCATCGTCGGCGGGATCGTATTTTTTGCAAGCCCTGACTATCTGGCTCTTCTTTTCCAGACCCGAGCAGGATTGATCACCCTGATCCTTTCAGGGCTTTGGATGATGATAGGCATTTTCATCATCTATAAGATGGTGCACTTCGAGTTCTGATATGGAAGTCTCGTCACTCTTTTCCATGGAATGGCTCCGACCAGCTTTCATCGGGATTGCGGTAAGTTGCTCGCTAGTAGGCCTCGCCTGGCCTTATCTGGAGCGAAATCCTTTCCAGATTCGCTTCCGAAAACTTCACGAGGATCGCCAAAATCGACAGGGAGAATTCCTTAGGGAACAGAGCGAGAGCATCAATCGACCCTCGATAACGCTGGTAAAGCGTATCCTGAAATTTCTGGCACGCATCTCCGATTTCATCAAGGTGACCTCGGATGAAGAGGCTATCCGGCTTTTAAGGTTGGCTGGATTTCGTGGGCCTAGCGCCATGACGAATTTTCAGGCGTTTCGCGTCATCTTTCCAATCGTCGTGTTTATAATCCTCCTCTTCTACGTAAAGGTCATCTTCAGAGTGAACGTCCCGATACCATTCCTGACTTTCATAATAGGGGCACCAAGTTGTCTGGGTTTTTATATCCCAGCCTTATTCGTGAAAAATCGGGCGATGAAACGGAAGAAGGCGATGGTCCGAGCATGGCCAGATACGCTTGATCTCCTCCTGATCGCGGTCGAGGCGGGCATGAGCACTGAAGCCGCCTTCCGCAAAACAGCCAATGATATGATCCGCTATTCAAAAGACATTGCGGAAGAGCTGACGATAACGACTGCCGAATTGTCGTATCTGCATGATCGCAAACAGGCGTTTGCAAATCTGGCTGCGAGAACGGACTCAGATGAAATCAGAGCAACCACCACCGCTCTCATTCAAACCGAACGGTATGGCACTCCATTGGGAAGTTCGTTGCGCATTCTAGCCGAAGAAAGCAGAAGCCTGCGCATGCGAGAAGCGGAACGTAAGGCAGCGGCGCTTTCGCCCAAGTTGACCGTCCCGATGGTAATCTTTTTCCTGCCCGTTCTGATCGTCATACTCATCATCCCGTCGCTCATTCGCATATGGGGATGGGCGTAAGGCTTATGTCTTTGCTTTGCTCAGAATCTTACTGACGGTCTCGCCAAGCCTTTCATGCTGGGCTGAATTCTTGATGATGTAGGCGTTGACCTTGGCCTTTTTGCTACGCTCCCGATCACGCTTGTTCGCCCTCGACGTGACCAGGATGATCGGGATCTTTCTCTTACCTTTATCGGCTCGGATAGTCTCGGCGAGCGTCAGTCCATCCATCCCAGGCATATCGACATCCGCGACGATGATATCCGGCGTCAGGGTTTGGAGCTTTTCCCACGCTTCTGAGCCATTCACCGTAACCTCAACGGCGAACCCGCGAGCCTCAAGTTGTCGCTTATGGGCGTTCCGAACGGTCGGTGAATCATCCACGACAAGGACGGTATGCGAAAAAGATTTGCCCTCTGCTTTGACCCCCAGTGCCCCCTCCTGAAGAGCAACGGGGTTTAAGATCAGGATCATTTCTCCGTTCGAGAGCGTGGCAGCACCATTGTATTTTCGATTTCCAGAAGCGCGTGGACCGAGTGGCCTGACCAACAACTCCTGCTCGCCACTGACATGATTGACCAAAACAGCGATTTCGTTGTCGTCGTCGCCGATCAAGACCACATCAAATTCGTCGTTTTCTGGGGCATCGAAAAAATGGCCAAACAACCATTCAGTGATGTAGAGCGCTGGAACCTGTCGCGTCCCGTATTCGATAGTCAGCTTCTTTCCATCCCGATGGACTGAGCTACCTGGAAGTCTAATCAATCGGCGTGCAGTAGCGGTCTCAATCGCAAAACGCTGGTCTGCGACATTGAAAACGAGGCCGCGAGTAACGGTCAGAGACAAAGGCAGAACGATAGTGAAAGTCGTACCACCCACCTCATTCAATGAGACTTCCAGATAGCCGCGCAAGCGCTCGACAGTTCTTTTCACGACGTCGAGGCCAACCCCTCGACCGGACAACTCGGTAACCGAGGCGGCAGTCGTATAACCTGGGCGGAAGAGTTCCTGCATGAGAAGGCGCTCTTCCAGTTCGTCTGTGCTGGTTTTGCGGATTTCCGCTATCTGCCTGAGAAGAGGAACGCCACGACCATCATCCTTGACCTGTACGCGAAGTCTATCTCCCGTCGTCCGTGCTATGACGCTAATGGTTCCGCTTGGATTTTTGCCGACATCGACGCGCTCGTCGGGCTTCTCAATCCCGTGGTCAATTGAGTTGCGAACAAGATGGCGCAGGATGTCATTCATACCCTGCACAATGGATTGATCGATATCGACATGATCCCCGTCGACAATCAGTTCTGCAGTTTTCCCCGATTTCCCACAGGCATCCCTGACGACGCGAGACAGCCCTACGCAGGCGTCCTTGAAGGCTTGTGTCCGAGCACGCCGAACCTCGTCCTCAAGGAAGAAGGTCGCCGTCTCCAAGGTTCGATAGTCTTCGTCCAAGTTGTCAGTCAGAGACATGATCTTGGAAAGGAGTTGATCATGAACCTTGTTGGAACGGTCCTTGTCGAAATCAAGCGCCAGTTCATAGAGATCTGCAGCCTCTTGACGACGCTTCAAAAGCCGCTCTCTTGATTTCAAAAGCTCTTCGCTACGATACAGCAGCGCGTCCAGCTTGCTGAGAGAAATGCGGATGCTCTCGTTCGCTGGTGCAGCAACAACAGGGGAGGCTGAACGTTCAACAGGGAGTGGCGTCTGAACCACAGATAGACCGGGCTTTTCACTGGCCCTGTCGATTTGTGGCTTGGCCTTCGAGCTTTTGATCGATGCCAGAGCATCACGGACGAGCGACTCGTCCACAGCTCCAGCAAGGGACGTCCTGGCCGATTGATTGATGGCATCATTGACCATCAACAAGCGTTCGAACATCTCCTTACAGAGGTTCTTTTTACCCGTTTTGACGGCCGTCAGCTCATCTTCCATCCAGTGGCATGCCTTCTCGATGGATCGCATTTCCACGAATCCGGATGACCCCTTGAGACTATGAGCTACCCGCATGATACTCATCACGATTTCTTCGCGATCAGCGGGTGTCTCGGCCTTTTCGAGCTTGAGCAAGCTGGATTCGATAGCGACAGTTCTCTCCTTGGCCTCTTCGAAAAAGAGGATCAAGAGTTGTCTGTCGACGAGGTCATCCGACATTTGTCGTTAGGCCTGCTGCTCGGGTGTCACCGCAGTCAAGTTTTTCAGTCGATTACCCATTGAGCTTAGCTTTACGGCCATTTCCTCATTCTGGCGCGTCGCTACGAGATTTTGATCGCTGACCTCACTGATGTGTGTGATTGCCTGGCGTATCTGATTAATTCCGCTCGTTTGCGTCTGGCTCGTCACCGAAATCTTTGAGGCGAGATCGACTGATTCAGCTATGATGTCCTCCAGCGTGCGAATGGTGTCTCCAGCTTGCTCCACCAGCACCAGTGCCCTTTCGACGGTTTCTTTCCCTTGGCTCGTCAAATAGACCGCATCCTGCGTGCGCTTGCTGATTTTGCTCAGGATGCGACGAACCTGTGATGTCGTAGACTTGGATTGCTCGGCCAGCGCACGAATTTCCGTTGCGACGACCGTAAAGCCCCTCCCCTGCTCTCCTGCCCTGGATGCCTCAATGGACGCATTCAAGGCAAGCATATTGGTTTTGTCGGCAATGTCATTCACCACTGCGACGATTTCCTCGATAGCCTTGCTGTCGTTTTTCAATGAACGAATGCCATCGACAATTGCGTTCGAGGTGGTTTTGACAGAAGTCATCGCCTCCACTGATTCATCGATGGCCTTTCTTCCAACTTCACTGACTTCCTTAGCTCGTCCAGACGATTGAACCACAGCTTCGGCGGTCTTATTGGCATCATTCGTCTTGGCTTGAATTTTATGAACGCTGTCGACGGTCTTCGATATTTCCGCCGACTGCCCCTTCATCCCTTGCGCCTGTTTGGCAGCACCGTCACGAAGTTCGGACGCAGATTCCGCGAGGGCCTCAGCCGTTTCGCGGATCGTCGCTATCACTTTCTGAAGATACAGCTTGTCGTTACGCTCGCTTTCGATCATCCCCGCGAGCTTGGCTGTCATACCATTAAAAGATGCGCCCAGGTGCGACAACTCATCGACACCAGCCACTGGTGCGTGGATATTCAACTGCCCATCGGCAATGCGATCTGAAATGACGGCAAGTTCCCTTGAGCGCTTGGATATGTCCTGAATCATCCAAAGCATCAGCAGGATCATCCCGAGAGCCACAAACGACAGAGCCGTTTGTAACTTTCGCGTTTTGTTTACTTGATCCATAGCCGACCGATTAATGAGGCGCTCATTTTCAATTATCATCTCGGTATAGGTTCTGACAACCTCATTGAAATTGTGCCAGTTTGGACGCAATGACGGCCGTTCCATACTGAAAATGCTCTGGAGAATCATCGGCCGAAGGGTATTTTGCCAATAATCTGACGTTTCCTTCAGTTTTTGAGTCATCTCGAAAGTCGCAGAGCCTCCTTTCAGATTTTCAGTATCTTCCAACGTAAACATGATCTGATCAGCGCGCGAAACGAAAGAGCGAATCTGGGCTTCGGCTATCTTCTTGTCTGGGCTGGTCCCGCCGATCAGCTGGTCCAAGAGGCTTTTCACTCGATAACCAATCTTAGCCTCCTGCAATTTGTTGGAGGTTATCAAGTCCGAGCGCACATAATCGAACGTGAAATTCCCGAACAAAACGCTCGCGACCATGGCCAGCGCAATCACGATTATTCCCATCGAGAGTTTAGCAAAAAGGCTCCGGTACCATGGAATTCGCGAACGGGTTTCCAATCGGATGAAATCTCCGCCTTCTTCAGAGGCGCGAGATGAGGAAGATATTTCAGTGGCCAACAGTGAAACTCCGGTCGTCTAATATGGCGCGGCCGTCCAGGACGGTAGTCCCATCCTTCAGCAGGCCGACCACCCAGTTGGGTTCAGGGAAAGTCGCGGGGCTTCCATAGGTGATGAGTTCGTCAGAAACTTTCACGAACGAAGACCTACCCGTAAATTGCAGGGCAAACTCAGTTCGATGTTCACCAAGAATGACCAAATTGCACATCCCAGTACCTGTAGCGTCTCGATCCAGGCCCAAAAGCTCTGAGAGACAGAAAACCGGGACTATGGTCCCCAGAAGGTCCACAAGTCCCAATACGTGCCTTTCAGACCCAGGTAGCGGGGTGATGGTCTGCCCAAGCCTGACCCCCGTTACGTAACGGGTTTCTACAGCCCATCGATTGTCGAGGCTGTGAAAAACAACAAGTTCCTTGACGACCGCACCAGCGTCGTCGTCGAGGGATAGCGGGCTGTTCGCCCCCTCTGCGGTGTAGATGCTCATGAGCACGTGTTCCAAGGGGCATCACAATAGACGCCCTCAAAGGCCAATCGGCATGAACCCTGCAGGGAATTTCTGCAGGATTCTCAGAACCGATTGGTCAGTTTATGCGGCTTATAACTTCCCAGTTCTCAAGTGTCGACCTGGAAATGATGATCCACAGGACCCAGACTACTGATGGTCGTTATCAACCAGAATCTTGGTGCCTGCGACCGCAGCTGCCGCACGGTTGCGCACATTCAGGCTCTTGAAGAGGGCCTTCAAATGAATTTTGACGGTTCCCTCGCTCAAACCAAGCCCAGCGGCAATCTCCTTGGTGGCCTTGCCAGCAACCAGCATTTTCAGGACGTCCACCTGACGCGGCGTAAGCTTTTCCAGAATTTGTTTCTGGTCGCTGTCGGACAGAGCATTGGTGCTTGGTTCTGCTTCTGAAGCCATTCCTTCCGCCATCAGGGTAGGCACGTACACAATGCCGCCAAGAATCAGCTTTAGGGCTTCCGACAGCTGTTTAGCACCTAGGCCTTTTGGCACGTAGCCGTTAACACCCGTTTCAATGGCTGACATAATGTCGGATTTCTTCGTCGACCCTGAAACAACCGCAATCTTGATGCCTGGATAGACCTCCTTAACCGCACGAAGGCTGGCAGGGCTGGAGATGCCAGGCATGCCAAGGTCGAACAGGGCTATTGCCACCTGACCATTCACAGCGCTAAGACGATCAATAGCAGCGTCCAATGAATCGGTCTCGATGACATTAGTAAAATCGAGTTTTGTCAGGATCGATTTCAATGCCATACGAAAATATTCGTCGTCATCAGCGATCAGGGCGGTGTTTTCTGGAGTCTCTGCCATTTAGTTTCCCTAAACGTTTGCGCGACACGCTTGTTTGTACTAACAGCCATCGGATCAAGTTGAGCTTTTTACATCAGCTACAAGCATGGCTCGATTTTTCGACAGTAGACGCACTCGTCCGCCCAATGGGAAAACTTAAACGATCAGACATAAATCGAGCCAATTACTTTAAAGCAGATATCCCTTTCCAACAGCACATGTCGCAACACTAAACTCCGGTCTACGAAAGAGGCCCCCAAAAGCCACCACCACCATTTCGAAACCGTTACATCTCATTTAACGGATTAGAATTCTAAAATCACCCCCTAAGCTGCGATTATCGCCTAAAGTATGGTAAAATATGTTTAAATTTTTCATATCAAATTAGATATCACCATACATATGACCGATCATATATCGAGGTCGTCGACTTCAGCGACGGAGGAGCGGGTCTGGAGCCACTGATATCTTTCAGAAGCGTTTGTGCCCATCAAGCTTTCCACGATTTCATCAGTGATTTCTTTCTCATCATGACCGATTCGGACTTTCAAAAGTGTTCGTTTTGACGGGTCCATCGTCGTTTCCTTGAGCTGGCTGGCCATCATTTCGCCCAACCCCTTGAAGCGGCCGATCTCGATTTTCCCCTTACCCTTGAATTCCTTTTTTATGAGTTGCTCCCTGTGCGCATCATCTCTGGCATAAGCGACTTTTCCGCCTTGGCTTATGCGGTATAGCGGTGGTACGGCCAGATACAGGTGCCCTCGCTCAATCAGCTGCGGCATCTCCTTATAGAAAAAGGTAATCAGCAGGGTCGCGATATGGGCACCATCGACGTCCGCATCGGTCATGATGATGATCTTGCTGTAGCGCAAATCATCGTCACGGTACTTGCTACGCGTTCCCGTTCCGAGCGCCTGGATCAAATCCGAAATCTGCTGATTCGCGGTCATCTTGTCCCGCCCAGCGCTCGCGACGTTCAAAATCTTGCCTCTCAGAGGAAGAACGGCTTGCGTCTTCCGGTCTCGCGCCTGCTTGGCAGAGCCACCTGCCGAGTCTCCCTCGACGATAAAGAGTTCGGCTCCGTCAGCGAACCCGTTGGCGCAATCGGCGAGCTTTCCTGGTAGCCGAAGCTTCTTCGTGGCCGATTTCCGGCTGACCTCCTTCTCCTGTTTGCGCTTCAGGCGCTCGTCCATCCGGTCGATCACCCACTCCAGAAGCTTGTTTGCCTCATTGGTGTTGGAGGTCAGCCAATGTTCGAACTGATCCTGCACTGCCTTTTCGACGATGCGCGTCGCTTCGACCGTCGCCAGCCTATCCTTCGTCTGACCGACGAATTCCGGCTCGCGGATATAGACAGCGAGCATGGCGGCTGCGGAGATCATGACGTCGTCCGTCGTAATGCCGCTCACCTTCTTATTGCCGACCATCTCACCGAAGTTTCGCAATCCGCGTGACAACGCAGTACGAAGGCCAGCCTCGTGCGTGCCGCCGTCGATGGTCGGGATCGTGTTGCAATAAGAAGAGACGAATCCGTCGCCACCGAACCATGTGACGGCCCACTCAACCGATCCATGCTTGCCAGCGCTGCCAACAGTGCCGGAGAACATCTCTTTCGTAACCTGACGTTCACTGCCGATGTCGGCCGCGAGGAAATCCTTCAGGCCGCCAGGAAAATGGAAGACGGCCTTCTCTGGAATATCCTTCTTCCCGACCAGCTTGGAAGGGTGGCAAGACCAGTGAATTTTGACCCCGCCGAACAGATAGGCCTTAGAGCGCGTCATCCGGTAGAGCTGCGCAGCATCGAAGTGCGCCCCGACTCCGAAGATGTCGGCATCTGGGTGGAAGGTCACCGTTGTGCCCCTGCGATTTTGAACAGGGCCAAGGTCGATGACCCCCGTCTGGGGAACGCCTCTCGAAAAGGTCTGGCGATAGAGTTTGCGTCCGCGCGCAACTTCAACGATCAAGGCATCGGAGAGTGCGTTCACCACGGAAACGCCTACGCCGTGCAGGCCACCTGAGGTCTCATATGCTTTTCCGTCGAATTTACCGCCCGCATGAAGCATGGTCATGATGATCTCAAGGGCGGATTGGTTCTTGTACTGCGGGTGCGGATCAACCGGAATGCCGCGACCATTGTCGGCAACGGACACGAACCCGTTCTCATCGAGGGAGACCTCAATGGTAGTGGCATGACCTGCCACCGCCTCGTCCATCGAGTTGTCGATGACTTCGGAAAATAGGTGATGCATCGCCTTGTCGTCGGTGCCGCCAATATACATGCCTGGACGGCGACGAACTGGTTCGAGACCCTCAAGGATCTCAATCGACGACGCATTGTACTCCGATTCTGCAGAAACCGCAGGCGCGGAAGCAGTTGATTGGGCAGACTTCTTGCCAGCGGTCTGAGCCTTCTTAGGTGACGGCTCAGGCAACAAGTCGAAAAGATCAGCCATTATCGACCCTCCGATTTGACCTCTTTTGCCAGTTTGGGTCCAGATTCGCAACCTTTGCGGCCGATTCGCCCCCTTTTGAGGAGCCATCGCCTTTCTATCGATGCCGCCGATATTCCAGCCACCACTCGATAATTCCATAAATGTTTTAACCAACAAAAAGCTCTGCATTTAAGCCAGACTTCAAGCCAATTAATGCCATCTAAATATGTGATAAAGACATATTCTGCATAAATATCGTGAATAATTATTGACATCAATCCGCGTTTTTCGTATTTCCTCACCACGAAAAAGGAGAATCGAATATCCATGCTGAATGATAAAAACACCCTGATCGCTCTACGCAATGACATGAACGAAGCGCTCGCGGCCGTCGCCGAGAAATATGGCGTAAAAATTGATGTAGGCGGTGCACGCTATGATACGATGGGCCTCTCCTGCTCCTACAAGCTGGAAGTTGAAGCCAATCAAACGGAAGATGGAACGGAGGCTGCTCGCGCAAAGTTTGAGTGCTATGCCTCTCTATTTGGCCTTTCGGCAGAAGACTACCACAACACGTTCGACTATTACGGTGTCGAATATAGACTCGTTGATCTCAACTTGAAGGCTCGCAAGAAGCCGTTGATCGTCGAAAACATGTCGAACGGCAAACACTACACCCTCGATGCCGCATCGTATAAGAAGATGAAGGAAATCAAGAAGATCATGGAAACAAAGGCGGCCTGATATTTCAGATCGCTTGCCTAGTTTTCGACGGATTTAAAAGACGGCTGAAATGCCGTCTTTTTTGCTTCTACATGACGCCTCGGACAGGCATTTTTGCATCAGGCCGTGATGCGGATTCGCATAGCTTCCGCAGCGATCTCGATACACTAGCGTTCGTCGGCTGCAAAAGTGCATCGCTCGTGATGCAGATTTGCCAAAGCGTGATGCGTTTTTCGTTCTGGCAAAATGGCGAGCCACTTGTCATAGTAAGTCTAGGTGATCGATGAACAATCGTTTTTGACATCATCTGCGCGGTCCAAGAGAGAGCGCAGATAAATGTCTGGGGGTGTGGTCGTTTTTCAATCATCCCAGGATTCCTTCCTGGTGACTCCTCTGGAGGGTTTTGAGCTGATCCTTCCGAGTAATGGCGTTGGTAGCATTTGGGGGCTGGTGTTCACCAGGGGATGCTACCACGCCACTTTTTTAGATCATGACTTCGAACTGCGCGCGTCCCATGAAGCTTGGGATCATTCTCTCTTTGATCCAGTTGGCCAAGGTTCTCGGAGCAGGATTGTCCTTGATGTCCTTGTGAGCGACGAGCCAGAACTGCATCTTCACGCTATAGACCTCCGGGGCAAGCATCACCATGCCGGGTTCAGTCAACTCGACCAGTGAGGGTTGCGAACCAAGACCCCATCCACTCCGGATGGCGAAACCCAGCGCCAATGCCGAGTCACACTGCCACGTAATGTTCTTGTGTTCCGCGAGAATGTTCGCGTAGCGAGACCAATCCCCTGTTCCAAGATTTGGATTCAGGAAGTGGTCCATGATGCATGCCGGATGGTCGATCAGCTCTTCCATCGTCCTAGGCTTCCCGTGCTCCTCAACATATTTGGTGGAAGCGAACATGCGACCTTCCATAGTCGCCTTTCCTAGCACGACCACGTCTGGATTGGTTGGCTCCACGTAGGTGACGTCGATATCGGCATGCGCATGACCGAGGTCGATGGACTTCCCAACCGCCCTCGTGCGGGTCTGCACGGTGATCCCTGGATGCTCTTTCGGGAACTGATGCAAGATTATTGGAAGCCAATATCCACTGATGCCGTCCGAGGCGGAGAACGTCACCGTCGCACCGCGATTAAGACCTGCAGAGATCATATTCAAACGCGCCGTTACCCCGTCAAGATCGCCACAGGCCTCAATAACCCTCCGTCCGACGTCCGAAGCAACAATGCCGTCTGCGCTGCGGATAAGGAGTTTGGCACCAATCGCCTCTTCAAACGCCTGTATGCGGCGCGTGAGCGTTGACTGATTGATCCCAAGTTCGTCGGCCGCAGACCTCAAGCTACCGTGCCTAATTGCTGCCATAAAGAAGCGGGCAGATTCGAGGTCGTGGGTTTTAAGTGCTATTGTCACGAATGATCCATTCCTGATATTTTGCGATGCGAAATTGCATCGGGAATTTCTGTTCTACTTATGTTCTAATTGCTTTTGTAAACAATAATAATAATAGGGAAAACTGATGTCCAAAGAAAATTATCGAAAGAGGGTCACGCTCCATGTAGCAGATAACCATCAGGATATGAACTTCGCATTGATGGTCCGTGTCGCTGTATATGTTGGCGAAATCGGCATCCCCCTTGATGTTGCGATAGACGGCAATGATTTCTGCGCGACACATATCATCGCCAAGGTAGATGGCAAGCCAGTTGGCTCGATGCGTCTGCGCTTTTTCGACGGCGTCGCCATCATGGAGCGCCTCGCGATCCTCAAAGAAGCTCGTCTCAAGCGCTACGGTGGCAGGGGCGTCGCCTGGGAACTGGGCGAGTTTGCCGTGAACTTCTGCCGTCTGAAGGGATACACCAAATTCTTCGGTGTCAGCCGCGATAATATGGTCGAGTTCTGGAAAAAATTCGCTCCCAAGGATGCTGAATTTCGACTGATCGAAGGTGCTGAAGTCGAATATGCTGGCCGGATTTCCTATCCGATGGAGGGCGACGCACCAGAATTGCCTTACGCTGCGAAAGGACTACATACCATTAATCATTTGATGGCGACGGAATCCGCGCTCCCCGAAATGATGCATGAAGCCGCCTAATTATCTTGGTCGGTTGCTTTATTGGGAATTATGCTCGTTAAAACAGCCGACCACCTGGGAGAAATAAATGGGCAGGCAGAATGAACGTCTTCAGGGACTAACATATACAGCAGGTGAAGCGAAATACACCGTTCAAATAGCAGCATATGGCCTGACTGCGGGACACGCAGTTGTTGCAAATCACAGAACGGGCGCAGTTCATCATGAAAACCTGAGTGCTATTCTTTACCATATGGACCCATATAGTCGCGAAAGTGATCCTATGCTCGTACAACTGGATGACTTCGATTTCGCACAAAATAGGCTTCTCGACGCCCAGAAGGAACTTTCGCAGCTCGTTTGCGACAACAAGGATTTTGATTTCACAAAAAACATTTCGGTATTCAATGACGTAATTGCCGAAACGAGTGCCCTTGCGGATAAGATCAAGGCTACGATCCAGTGTTACAAGGCAGAGATGGCTGAAGCGCTCAAGGATATTCCGCCATCAATCACGGTGACCAGTAGACCTTCTGGTTCCGGCATAGCGGTCGAGGTAACTGGCCTCGATATTAATGAAACGCTGACGATGCACCTCCCGAAGGGATTCTCACGAGAACTCGTGCTCGAACTCGTTACGGATCAAATCAAACCTTCCACTCTCGAAGCCTTCAAAAAGGCAGGCCGAGTGATCGTAGATGGCAAGGAAATGCCGATTGAGGATGCGCTCACGCCCAAGATGTGAGGAAGGCGCTTGCATCTTGCCGCCTTCGAGGGAAAACTTATAACAGTCGCGGACAACTGGGCTTCCGAGAGGACGCCGCGACAAGCGCACCCTTAGAGGTCGGTACACCACGGTAAGGCGCACCAGTTTCATTCAAACGCCCCGATAACTGATGTTGCGGGGCGTTTTGTTTGTCAGTTCTCCACCGATCTCATGGAGCCGATCATCTTCTTCCCTTCGACACCCCTGACCCCATAGACGCCAAGCACGGCGAGAAGGGCGAAGTAGATCAGCGGGCCGTAGCTTCCGATCACGAGGGCGACCGCGAATAGCCAGAACGGAGCCATTCCGCCAAAGACGATGGTTGCGATGTTGTAGCTCGTACCGCTCCCCGTGGCTCTCACAAGCACTGGGAACCGCTCCATGGCGATCAGGCACGCCCCACCGAGCACTGCTGAGTACGGGATCGCATAAAGTGCCTGCAGAAGCGCAAAGCTCTCCTTCGACGGGCTGCTGACGAAGTTGGTGTAGACAGCCGCATAGACCAACACACCGCTTACCATACCTCCCAAAGCCACTTTCTTGGAGCCAATCCTATCGGACAGCCATCCGAAGAACGGAACGGCAATACTAATCACAATGGCCGCTATCAGGACGCCGAGGATCGCGTCCTGCCGCTCAAGTCCATAGAACTCAGTGACGACGCTCGGAAGGTAGACTGTGTTGATATAGTTCGGCCCCGTGATCGCTGCGAAGAGGCATACAACGGACAGGAACTGCTTCAGGTGGCCAGTCGTCAGATCCGAAATCGGTGTTTGAAGGCTGATCGTTTGCGAACGACGCGCTCGTTCGAACTCAAGGGTCTCATGAAGCTTGGTGCGGATATAGAGTCCGATTGGGCACAGAAGCGCTCCAATCAGGAATGGCACTCTCCAGCCCCATGAGTCGAAGTCTTCGGGCGAGAGACGTTTCGTCAGTGCAAAGATTATGATCGCTGCGAGCAAGACCGCCAAAGCCTGTGTGCCCAGCTGAATGGAGCAGAAAAGGCCTTTGCGATGCGGAGGAGCGACTTCGATCAGAGCCGCAGTAGCACTCCCGAACTCGCCTCCAGCCGAGAAACCCTGGATGAAACGCAAAGCAATCAGGAGGATCGGAGCAAGGACTCCCAGTGTCGCGTAGGTAGGTAGCATGGCCAGGAGAGTCGTGGCGAAAGCCATGCAAAGAAATGTCAAGGACAAGGCATTCTTGCGCCCGTGCACATCAGCGTAAGCACCAAAGACAATACCGCCCAGCGGTCGGACAATGTATGAAACTGCGAATGTCCCAAAGGCGAACAGCAGTGACATAAAGTCATTGTCTGCCGGGAAAAACAATCGCGAGATTGTGGATATCAGAAGCGCATATGCAATGAAGTCATACCATTCCAACGCATTACCTACCGCATAAGCAGCAATTACGCGTTTGGAACCTAGAGATTTTTCTGACATTGAACCCTCATTTAAAGTGATGCCAGAAAACCCTCAGTCATTTTCATCACTGAAAAACCTTCCCATTTAATGGCTGGCAACTTTTAGCAAACCGAATAGACCTTTGCAACTATATTGCTTAGCGTATTTAAATGAGAAATTTCAATAGCGAGATAACAATGTCCACAAAGCCGCTTGGCCCAGAACTTAAGGACGCGATCACCCAGACCATCGTCTATCTGCTTCGAGAGAATGTGAAAGAGCAAGAGCTATCGCGTCTGGCCCTGAATGAGATAGCAGACAAAAAAGACCGTCAGGCGAGCTATGAGCGCGGGATGGCTGATAATTACTCGACTGCTTCGCACCTCAATTGGGAAGCGGATATGTACAGACTGGCAGCGGAAACACGTTTCCCGCGAGCCGATGATGCGACCGTGAACCACTATTCCCAAATCATCCAAGGTTCGATGGTCGAACTCATTCAAGGCCTTATTGCCGAAGATGACTACGATCACGGGGGCGTCACCCATACAAGAATTCACACCGCCATAGAAAAATCGGTTGATATGGACGACGTATCTTTAGTCAACAAACTGATTGAGCAATTGGCGGAACAAGACCTGATCGAGAAGTCTGAGGTGAATTTCTGGAAGGACGAATATAAACTCGGACTTCAATTGAAATACGAAGGCGAGGCGCAATACCAGGCGCAATCGATTCAGCGCTCTGAGATTGAGACTCCGAAAATTGATGAAATTACAAAGAACGCCATGGTGAAGCTCCTCCTGCGTGAACGGATTCCTTTGAGCCTGTCACGAATTGAAATCATGGAAATGGCTAAGGAGCTTTCCAACGAAGGAAGCATTGAGAGCAGCTGGGACAATTACTCTACAGGTGCCCGACTTCAGTTCCGAGCTTCAGTCTATCAACTGGCGGCGGAAGCTCGATACCCCAGAGAAGGCGACAGAATGGTTGAAATCATGCGCTCGCAACTGGAACAAACAATTCTCGATGAAATAATCTACGACACCTCTCACGGTGATGAAGCGGAGTCGGTTCGTGTTCCGCGTGAGATGCTGACCAGCGCAATTTGTTCAGTCTCATCCCTCAAGGACATCGATTTTATGAATGAATTGGTCGATGAATTCGCGGCGCGGGGCGACATCATAAACCCATCGGCAATTAAAGAAGAAATCAAAAACAGGCTCGAAATTGATTTTCAGAATGAAGATAATTCTGATATACAAATGAAAATGTAAAGGAACAGCCATGGTTGATTTTGCAAAATTGCTACAGGAAATGCGTGAAAAGGCGACTCCGGAAGAGCGCGCTCGAATGGATGCCTATGAGGAACGCGAAGCTCGATATGAAGCGACGGCTCGCGAAATCAATGCTTCCTTTGCAGCAATCGGCGAGCGCTACGTGACGCCAGGCGGTGGAGGCTTCAAACTGACGGCAAAGCCTCAGAAAAAGGACTACGAGCAGTACGTTATGCGCGAATGGCAGAAGCCAATCAAAATGCGCATGGAAGACGGCACAATCCATTTCATTGGCGGTTCGACTGGCTATGAAAGGTTCGAAGTCTCTGAGGAGATGATCGAGCAGATGCAGAAGTGGTGTGACGACGGCCACTTCGAATGGTCCATATGCGGAGGAAGCCCACGCTACAATCGCTGTTCCGTCGACATGCGGGAGGTTCTTGAATACCTCCGCGAGCAGAAGCCGGAACTCTTCAAGGACGCTGCGCCCGCCCTGTCCATGTGATTTCTGGAGTATCCAGATGCCGAATCCGAGCGTAGGACGATTTGAGAACCAAACCTTCTTGGAGACGGCACGGACATTACAGGCAGGCACATCGAGTATTGGGGCGAGTCCTGGACGATCACCGGACGGAACTATCTCGGAGACTGGGATGTCGAGCGCTTCGAGATGAGGCCGGACGGCCGATACAGGATTACATCGTCCATCTCCTCGAAAATCCTTCCAGAGACGCACAGACACTACGCACGCCTTATAAGCCATTCCTAAGTTCGCGACGAATGCCCGCACAGGTCACCCTCAAATGGGGTGAACTTTCCGGTTTTGTTCTGCTAAGGTTCGGCTGTGATTCATCCCAAGGAGACCGTCGTGAGCAAAATCAGCGTTGCCCTGTCCCTGTTTGTTGAACACGGTCGCCAGAAGGACGCAGCCGACTTCTACGTCGCCGCCTTTGGTGCAAAGCCGATCCAAGCCCACGACCATGAAGGCCAGCTAATGGCAGTCGATCTGCAACTGGGAACGCTCAACGTCTCCGTCGTAGGCGCAAATCCCAAGCGGCAGGCCAACTCTTCTCTCGGCGGTCCCTTCCATCCTCAATCCGCAGGAGCTGTCAGCGCCTCTTTGCGGCTGACTGTTGATGATCTCGATGCCGTGTTCGCCGAGGCCCTTGCCGCTGGTGCCACCGTTCGCAACGAAATTGGCTTGGACGATAGAGGGAGCCGATCCGCCGCCCTGTTCGATCCGTTCGGCCACATGTGGGGCCTATCTCAGCGTGAAGCCGAGGACGAACAACTCGCCGCCTGACCAGGCAGTGGGTCGGCGACTGCGTTAGGTCGGATGTTGGTTTCCTATGAGTGGGAATCGGACTTCTGCTTCCCACCGTCGAGAGAATGCTCGCTGACAGACTTTCTATGCCCTAGCGAATGCCCGAGATTTCCGCCTGAGGAAGGCAATGGTTAGCGGCGGAATTGTCCCAAGAACCACCGAAATGCAAGCTGCCACCAACTCCGCTGTAGTTGGCCAAGTCGGCCAGGCCGTATAATCGATCCCCGAAAAAAGTTGCGTTCGCCCCAAGAGGCATACGCCAGCAGTCATTGTCACAAATAATACCCACATAGGAAATCTGTGCACCAAGGTCATGAATGCAGAAATGCGCATTGATAGGAAAAGTCCAAAGGCCATCAAAGCCCCTGCAGACATAGGGGTCAACGGAGGTCGGGGCGACATCGACTCTACAAAAACTGGAAAGCCTGCAAAGGGTAATGCGTCGTTATATGACGTCTGCAGTCGATCCAGAAGACCAATTGCCGAGAATAGGATACTGATAACCCAGCCGAATAGCCCGAAAATCAATACCTTTTTGATCGGTAGCATCAATAAGGTTTGCCAGAAATCTTTATATCGCCGCCTGATGTAGCCGATAAAGCCGATATCGACAGGTATGTCCTCCTCTGGAGCGATAATAGGCACAACTATGCGCCCCATCAGCCAAGCATAGAGGAAATTACGCAGGCCTAGAGCGTACACGTTGTCGCCTGCGGTTGCAGCTACCCCGCAAAGCAAAGCGGGAAGGTAGAGAAGCGAAAGCCAATCGAGGACCAGCCATACGCGCTCGAACGACCGCTCGATCCCCGACAAGGGTTCAGGTTGCGGAGATAAAGGATCGACACTTGTCACGCGCACAAAATACCATGTGCCGACGATGTTCATGAGAGCGAACAATATTATTTGCACCGCCGCCAGCGACATTCCCAACGATTGCATAAGAGCGCCCCTGCTCAATCTACTGACCGAAGTCCCGAGACTATTCCTTTTTTTGTTGGAACCGCAACGGGTGTAGCCGACCTTATCAGGCAAACGCGCACGGATTCAGAATGCGTCCCTCATCTAGAAGGGTTTACGCCTCCGAGGCAATCGGAGCGGATCAGCTACGCGCCACCCTTTATAATGAGGATGATTTGTCAGATAATACTTTATCGCCTCAGCGGCCATTTTTCGGAACTTTTCATTGTTCCACAGATCAACGATACTTTTTCTCTTCAGACGACCCGTCTGCTTCGATCCCTCGTAAACCCAACCCAGATAGGCATCGAGTTTTGGTTTGTCGCGATTTTCCCAATGTCCATGGGGAACAGACGGGAAATAATCTGGATCTATCGTTCTGAAGTGCCAATTCTTTAATTCACCAGCATCGCCCACGAAGTGGTTATAGTCATCATGATCATCATAGCGTGTGGAGGGTTCAACCGAGACCGCATTTTCATTCCCCTGCACCAACTCGCTTGCATCATGACCCCATTCATCATCGTTAACGTGCCAATTATTTTTCGTCATGATTTCTTGCGCAAAAGAAGTGGCAACATCGTTCGGTTGTCCGATCTGTGAAAGCACGGACATACGTTCGAGATATATCGTCTTTTGGATAATTCCGAACTTGAGAGACGTTCCCGTCAGAAACAAAAAGTCCTCTGCGGCTGCTGTTGTTAGATATCCTACCACTCGTGCTTCCGATGAATAGAGATTTTCGACCTAAAGTAGCCCACTTCTGCTTTGACCTTCGAGCTGAAGATAGCTATGGGTCACTCTAGGATAATCGTTGGCGCACAAGCACTGGTTCAGCTTTGTCGGAAGTGACCTTTAGGCCTTTTTTGAGTCCTCGTTCACGATAGAGTCTCTGTATCTCGCTCTTAGAGCCAGATCGGGAATCGGTGTGTCGACTTCAGACATAAAGCCAAGGTAGATGTTTGCCCAAGGGTCGCTTGTCCAACGATGCTTCCGATAGATCGCAATGGCTTCGTCTTTGACCGCTCGGTCTCCCTTTGCGAACCGCGTGATGACATCAATCTCATCGTTCGTGAGTTCTGTCTGCTCTTCCTTCTTGGGAGCAGCAGGCATCGGACCTGTCCCGAACAAATTGCTGAAGAAGTCACCCCAGATGCTCATGAAAATCCCTTTCGACCAATGATGCTATCGCTCTTCTACAGCGGTTAGAATTCCAGCCTCAGCGCCATCGACCTCTTTACCATTGCGTTTGGAGGTGATCTTCGGAAGCGGTTCCAAACCAGCGCGCTCGCGCATCTCTTCAAGGGGGACGATCTCGTAGATTTCATCGATGACCTTGCGCCTGCGGTTGCTGAAGTCTGGCAAGAGCGGAGGCAAAAACCTCAAGACACGCTTACAAAACTCGATCAGATAGACAAACGGCAACACCATCACAAAAATGATCGCCAAGGGCAACATCGTAAATCGCTCGCATAACTTATAGAACGCAGCCTTATCGATCAGATGCCTGATCTCAGGACAGGCGCGAGCTACCTTGATTTCACGGAAGTAGCCGCGACGGGGAGATATGAAGCGCCAAGGGAAGAATGGCTTCATCGCTTTCCCCCTTGGAACTGGTAGCGAGGATCATCCAGGTCGATGATGAGATCGAACTGGTAGTCGCGGTTCTCGTTCACATAACCACGAGGATTGACGACGATATGAGTGTCATGAACCTGGTAGTCGAACGAGTTATGAACGTGCCCGTGCAGGCACAGGTGGGGCCTGTACTCATAGATCAGGTCATCGAGGTTCGAGACGAACGACGAATTCAACGGATCGCCAGCAAACCGCCTGTGCACTGACAGTGGGTGAATGCCATGATGGGTTACCAGAACGGTCTTGCCGTCGAACGGTCGAGCCAGCGCCTCCTCGATGAAAGCCCGCGATGCAATATGCATGTCGAGCAAATGCTTCGGCATCAGGCGGGTATACGGCTCCTTCCGATACTTGATCTGGTTGAAGTCGTTCATTGAGCCAAGGGCGGACATCATGCCCAAGCCTTGATCCCCCATGAGCTTGTAATCGGTCCATAGCGTTGCCCCAATGAATCGAACGCCGTCGATCACCACCTCGTCGTTTTCGAGGAAGTGAATGTTCGGGTATTTCTTGGCAGCTTCGCGAGCCTCAGCCAGACCATCGACCAGCGATCCACGATAATATTCGTGGTTGCCAGCGACATAGATCGTTGGAACGTTGATGTGCTCGGCAATCCATTCGATGCCGCGCGCTGGAGATTTGTTGACCAGATCACCCGTGCACACGCATACGTCCACACCCTCAGGCACCTTAAATCGGTGCGAGATGTCGTCAAATTCCAGGTGCAGATCCGATAGTGGCCACAGTTTCATCTGAAAACTCCTTTCATCATTGTGTATGCACGAATTTTTTAAAGATGACAATCACATGATTTTCTTAATTCGTGGTGCGGCTATTTATTCCGTAATTTAGATTGAATTCGGCATTAAAATAAGGAATATTGGCCTCGCTTGTCATTGGAGAATGAGCGCGGATTTAAATGGAATAACGGAAAACAGGCCACGCCTACGTTATCGACGCTCTTCTATGGACTGGCCCCGACCTAAGGAGAGCAAATGTCGACGAAATATGTGAATGGCTACGAAATTCTTCCGTCGAAATTCGATCCCAGCATTAATTTCTCGAAGGCAACCGACGACGGCGGCATGGTCGAAACCCGTTTCGTGCAACGCCTGAAAGAGCGATTTATCGTCTATATTTCGTCGATGTCTGGCTGCGATAAGGCCTGCCGCTTCTGCCATCTGACTCAGACTGGCCAGACGATGGCTATGAATCTAACACGCGAGCAGATGCTCGAACAGGCTGAGACCGTTCTATCCTCGGCAGTCTACCCAGAAGCCAAGATCGTCCATTACAATTTTATGGCTCGTGGCGAGCCGATGACCAATCCAATGGTCAATAAACATCTCTTCAATGATCTAAAGCTCGCGGCCGAGAAACGTGGACTGTTCCCGCGCATCAAGATTTCCAGCATTCTACCGACCGATTTTCGCGCTTTCGATCCTACTGTTCTATGGGATGAAACCAGTCCAGCGATTGACTTCTACTATTCGCTCTACAACACCGATCCAGGATGGCGTAAGCGCTGGATTCCCAAGGCCCTGCAACCGCAAGAGGCTCTTGCCTGGCTTGCTAAATGGCAGCAAGTCACTGGCAATCGCGTCATTCTACATTGGGCGCTAATCGATGGTGAAAACGACAGCGAGGCCAATGCACGTGAGGCGGCGCGTCTGGCGAACGAGGCTGGCCTGAATTGGGATTTCAATCTCGTCCGATACAATCCGGCCAACGACAAATCCAAGGAAGCTTCCGAGGAGCAGATCGAGCGATTTCTATCGGTGCTGCGCGCTGAGGTCAGCGATGCAAACCGCGTAAAGGTCATCCCACGCGTTGGTTTCGACGTCAAAGCTTCTTGCGGGATGTTTCTGACGCCCGAGGCGGCTTAGGCAGGTGGTCACTTTCGTGGTTGTCCACTAGCCTCAGAAACACCAGAACAAGCAATGGCCCTTCTTTACGCCATATTTATTGGGGGAATGATGGATATCAACACGATCAAAGAACGCGTAGAGGAATACGTCGAACAGCAGATTGACGACAACGTTTTTGAACGTCCGCTCGCGGCCAACGCATGCATTGCGAGCGCCATTGCATATGCAGTCGGCAAAGGTACGAAGGACGAGCTGTCTCTGCTCCAGAAGACAACCATCCTTCTTCAGCTACCGGATTTCGAGCAATTCAGGATTGGCTATTATTCCGATCCCGATGATGAGCTTTCGACGATCTTAGAACACGCGTTCGATAAGGAGGTCGCGAGGCTATTCAAGAACACGCACGTAAAGATCGCGGCCGAAACCATCGACAGGCATCTTATCGCGGATGCTGAAGCCGCGTTGGAGATCGCTGAATATCGTGACGATAGTGCATTCATCGATAGAACGGCACGAAATCAAATCAGGGCGGCAATTCGACACCTAAAAGACAGAACGGCAGCTGAAGTCGACGTCGCCACAGCAATTGATGCTGGTAGCATTTTAGGTGGCCTCAGGTCGCGCCGGAATGATCACAAACTCCACGTTCAACATGGAACGACCATCGAGCGTATCGATCAAGTCACCGAGAAGCTGCGGCAACTCGATGTGCTAGCGCGTCCACATAAAGACGCCGACATGGACAGAACCATTCTCGAAATGGTGGTCGAACTTAACAATCAGAAGCCCACCTTTGAGCAGGATGAAGGCACTGCGCCGTCAATCGGCATGTAATCTGGGGAGCAAATATAAGAATTAAAAGGGCGCTCGAAGCGCCCTTTTTGTTGTCAGAATTTCAGCTTCAAGCCGACATTGAACGACGTCGCCAGCTTCCCGCCATCAGTCGGAATTTGGACTTCACCGCCGCTCACAACCGACAGCTTGTCATTGAAGCCGTATTCGACGTTTGAACCCAGAACGACGTTGGTCTTGCCGCGATGTGCACCTTCCGACGTGAATTCCGAACCGCTGATCGAGAGATCACGGCGGGACTTCGTGATGTCACGAGTGACGGCAACCTTGCCATAGAGACCAAGATCGCCCCTCCCGAGCTTGCGTTTGCCGCCGAACTTCACCCCGACTTCCGGACGGAACAGATCGGTGTTCGATTTGCCGCTTTCTACGCCGCCAATGCCAGCTTCAGAGAAGGCATCTGTGCGCGAGTGTATGTAGGTCCCAGCGACATACGGCGTGATGGTGTAAGCACCCAGCTGCGCGATGTCGTAACCGAGTTCGACTTTGCCTGCGAAGACATTGCCGCGATAGTCCGTACCCAGCTGATCGCCGAGACCGAAAATCGAACGAGTGACTTCGAACTTCTGACGCCCGTAAGCGACCTGGCCATTAAGAACCCACTTGTCATGGTTGAGGCCCGCATAGGCTCCGCCGAAATATGTGTCGATATGATTGTCGTTCGCCTGACCGGACACCTCGGCCTTCATCGTATTCCAACCGCCGTATATGCCAGCGACCAGATCGCTTGAAATTCGCTTGTCCATGCCGAAAACAACGCCGCCCAGAGCGTAGACAGCGTCTGACGCACCGTTTCTGCCCTTCAGACCGCCTACGCCACCGATGCCGTCCATCCAGTAGCCAGTCGTCAGATTGCGATCCAGACGAAGCTCATCGAGACGGTTGCTGATGCGGGACATAGGGATGTCAAGCGAGACAAGGCCAGCCTGCACCATAGACGGATGGACATCGCCTGAGATCTCTTCGAGGGCATTCCTGACTGCTTCGGCAGTGTCGAGCTGTTGAATGCCAGCTCCCAGTTTAATCAGGTCGTTTGAGGCCAGCACAACTGATGTTTCGCCAGTCTTGTCAGCCTGAGATGCGACACTTTTTTCGATCAGCGTTGCAGACTGACAGGCGTTCGAGCTACCGCAAATGTTGCTCTCAGCAATCGAGGCTACGTCATAGCTGACGACAACGTCGTTACTCGTCAGATGATAGGCCCCGTTGACGAGATAGGTCGGTCGGAAATCGAAACTTCCGAAATTTCCCGTAATCCCGCCCGCAGCAGACATAACGCTCGTCTGCCCAGTGCGGACATAGGCATTCTCCACACCATCGATAGCGAGAAGGCCACCATTGATCGTCGCAGTTCCTGCAACATCGAGTTTGGAGCCGAGTACAACCGACAGCGAGCCGCCATCGTTGACGTAGTTGCCGTTGACCTTGAGCGTGCCAGTGTAAGGCCAGCCTGCGTGCAAGATGCCTTTGGAAGTAACATTACCGAGCTGGCCATCGCCACCAACAATGCCATTTTCTCCGATGTAGGTGTTGCCAATGATCATACCATTTACGACCAGCGCACCATCATTGACGGTGGTCCCGCCCGTGTAGGTGTTGTTTCCAGCCAGTCGAAGAGTGCCATTGCCGTTCTTCACGAGACCGCCAGCACCGGAGATGTCGTTCTGCCAAACTGAACCGCCAGAAAACGAGACATTGAAGTCACCCCAATCGAATTTGCCGGGGCCACGAATGGCTTTGGCGACGTCGACCATACCGTAACCGAAGACAGGATCGACACCTGGGGCACCGATATCACGCGCAGTACCGAGCAGAACCTGCCCGATTTGGTCGCCTTTCATATAAGGAAACGTCTGCTTCACGAGGGCGGCCGACGCCGAGACCACAGGTGCTGCCGCCGATGTGCCCGCAAATAACTGAGAACCGCTCTCGTAGGCATAGGTTGGCATGTCGATATTGACCGGAGCCGCGAGGCAGTATTTTGCGACAGGACCACACTTATTCGAATATCCTGGCATCTCTCCAGCATCGTTGACGGCAACGACCGTCAGGTAACCGCCCGTCTGCAGACGGGAATCTGTGAGCTGCATTGCACCCCAATCACCTGGGTAGTCCTTGGAGTCGTTGGACGCTGACCAGACAAGCAACATACCATGCTGATCGACATACTTGGCTGCTATCTGACGGAAATAATCGATGCCCGCCCCAACGGTACCGCCCTCTGAAAGGCTCCAACTCTTGGTTCCGATGGAATGGTTCACAATCGACACTCCATCCTTCAGCATGTTGGAATAAATCTGATCGAATGTGGAATATGAAACGCTTCCGCCACGATCAAATAAATGGGCCTGAGAAACCTTGGCTCCTGGAGCGATGCCGCCAACATAGCCCGCATTATTCTGCCAAGATGAATCGGCATTTCCGGCAATAATCATGGAAACGCTGTCGCCATGGTTCGTATTGGTCTCTTGGCTATTTTCAACATAATTGCGGAAGGCGACAATCTTGTCCTTCAGATATTTGCCTTCTCCGCTGAAGCCAGTGTCCACGACGCCGACCACAACATTCTGTCCCGTGATACCTCGCGCGTAGGCATCGTGAGCGCCAAGGGTGGCCATCGTCCGCGACGTTCTCGTCTTATAAATTACGGGTATATGATAGGAGGCCTGCCGTGGAACCGGGACGTTCGCCAAGAATGCGCTGGCAGATCGACCGATGCCCTGAACTGCAGATGGAATGGCTCGGCCTGGATCACGAAGCGCATCGATAGCCTTGTTTCCTACAACATCGACATATCTGAGCGCGGGAATGTATTTTTCACCGATTTCAGAGAATGGCGGGTTTTCACCCGGCGGTGGAGGTGGTGGTGTCCATCCTCCACCGCCGCCACCATTGCCAGGGCCGCCGCTGCCAGGATTACTGGGACCATCCGAACCGCCACCGCCTCCACAAGCAGTCAGAAACGAGGTCGCCAGCAGAGCTGAGATAAGAAGCGTTTTTCTGATTTTTGAATTATTCAAAACAGTTCTCCAAAAACGGCGAGATAATCATTCGCGCAATAACTTATTTATTGTTCAATTTTTATCCATCGCGGGCAATTGCTCTTTTCTAGCTCAAACAAAAATTGAGACCAAATTCATGAATTGCCATTTAAAGCGTTGATTTCCAAGATGATTAAACCTTGATCCTCAAACCTACGTTGAACGACTTTGCCATCTTGTCGCCATCTGTCGGCAAATTCAGGTCGGAACCGTCACTTCTGTAAATTTTAGAGAGTATCTATTTTAGGATAAAAGGCCCAATTCTCTTGCTGTTTTTTGACGTTCATGCAAATTGAGAATCGAGACGAAAAATTGGAGAAATGAATGGCTGTAGAAATTGAACGCAAGTTCCTTGTGAAAGACGACAGCTGGAAGGCGCACGTCGTCAGTAGCTATCACATTATTCAGGGATATCTCGTTGGCGAGCCAACTCTTGCAGTTCGCCTTCGGATTATCGACGACAAGGAAGCCCTTCTGACGATCAAGGGCAAGGGCGAAGGCATCGCACGGCCAGAATACGAGTACCCAATCCCGCTCGAAGACGCCAAGGGAATGCTGGCAATGTGCGGCACACGCATTCTTGAGAAGACGCGCCATCTGATCAATGCCAACGACGGCCTCAAGTGGGAAGTCGATGTGTTCGCTGGTCGGCGCGCAGGTCTCGTTCTTGCAGAGATCGAGTTGCCAAGTCTCGACACCGAGATTGAGCTGCCTGAATGGGCAGGCGAAGACGTGAGCGAAGATCCTCGCTATTTCAATGCTACCCTCGCATTAAAATGAACTTTGCGAAGTGACGATTGTGGGCTGACATAGTCGTTCAGCACCTGCCGTGATTGTTCGCCTGGTCGCTCCCCTGCCCCTGCGGGCACTCCATGCCTTTCTGGCGATGCTGGTCGGGAGTGCCTATACGGCCAAATATCAACCTATCGTTTGATGACGCAACCATGGTTGATAATGCCTTAACCTGTCCCTGTTACAGTCCCTAGGGATAGTCACGAGGACAATCCTATGACGACAGAGAGCCTAACATATCGAGAACTAGCCGTCCGCTTGGGCGTGAAGCTTGAATCTGCCCGGAAAACGGTGCTGCGGAAGAAGTGGCAGAAGGTGGCCGGGAACGACGGGACATTGAGAATCCTTGTCCCAGTCGAGGCCCTGACACGTCATGAGGACAGTCCCAGTGACAGTCCCAGTGACAGTCCCACCGTTCGGGAAATGCAGGCGAGGCTTGAAACTATCGGAGAACTGCTAGTGTCGGAACGGCGTCGTGCTGACGCGGCCGAACAGGATCGCGACCGTTGGCATGCGATGGCCATTCGGCCTTGGTGGAAGCGTCTCGCTGGATGAATAAAAACACATCAGTGAGGGCTTCCTGTTAGCTAAAGTCATCGCTGTCGTCGCCACATGTACCACGAACAAGTCATCCCGCGTTGGCCACCCAGTCCTCCTGGTAGCTATCCTCGAACTGATGGATGACAAGAATCGCCCACGAACTCCTCCTACATGGCCATGGCAGGCGCTTTGGAAAGCTCTCGATGAGCGGCCAGGCCTGCGGTGATCTCGCGAACGACAGGAGCGTCTTTGAGATTGCTCAGGAAATGCTCAGGCTTAAGCAAATAGCTTTCCTTCGGGTCCATTCTGAAGCTCAGTGAACCGTCATCAGCCATATCAAGGATGTAGCGCATGCGATTGAGCTTGTAGCCGTCGTTAAGCACGCCCATAGCGCCTTCAGGATGAGCGTCGACTAGTGGGCAGATGTATTTCTCCGCCTTGCTGCGGCTGCAGCTGTCGATAATGATATCGAGACGGATCAGGAGTTCGAGAGCGCTCTTTTCGCCAGCGTTGCTGATGCGAGAATTTGCATCGACCCACAGATGAGGATAGCTTCCAGTCGCTTTATGGAAATTCTCAAGGGAATGTTCTGTAACGTAGATATTCCCATTGTTCCAGTCACCGTTATCGCGACGATGATAACGGTACAAAAATGCTGGGCCACCCATTGTGACGCCATAGGCACCATTACCCAGATCGACCTCTGAAAAACTACGATCATCATTTTGCTGGTAAAATGTGCGCCCTGACAGGACGTCTTCAATGCACGCCGGAACCATTCTCATTCCAAATTTCCTTTTCATTTCTGCGATGCCATGACCATTGAGGTCACGTATAAAATATGGTTCCGGCAAATTCCCACCAACCATCTTAATCCCATTGTTTGAGCTAATTTCTGCATTCGACAAGCGATACATCTGAGGCATTGTTTTTCCGATAGAGGCACCGTAAATACCGAACAGCCAACTCGTTGGTGCATTGAGGAGAATGTTTGTGCTGATATCTACTTTGATGGTTTCTGCGCTTGCGCTGGTCACACCAGACAACATGCAATTGCCTATCGGTCGTGATAACCCAGACTACCGGATTTTTGAAAGCTCGGGTCTCGCGACCGAAAATGCGAAGGCCTCGGCTCGCATGACCAAGGAATCGGTTCTTGAATGGTGCGATGCCAATCGTCCCGAGGAAGACAAGGACGAATGCGTCGGCAACTATATGGAAGACACGGTCTACCAGGCATCCGCCAACTGCAAAACCGGACTTCTTACTGACACCGATGGGGAACAGTACCAGTACATCGGCAAGGAAACCAAGGACGCCAATTGGCGTGGCTACCCAATCTTCAAGGATGCCAAGGGCAAGAAGGTTCCGATGTCATACGCTGGCGGCGGCATCGGCGTGGCCGCAATGTGGTGGACGCTATGCCCGAATGTCACGCCCTATGACATTCAGCCCCTGAAGACGAAGCTGGAGAAATCCGACTTCTCCAAGGACACCAAGTCCGGCACGCTCGACGGCAAGAAGGTGATCGTTGACTATGGCAAGGGCGTAATTTCAGCCACTGGCAACAACGTCCTGTTCCGTGGAACGATCATCAAGAACGGCCCAATCGTCGGCATCTTCTATAAGCAGGCGGAAGGTTGCGACGCAGTTCCCTACATCGTCGAAGGCCATACGAATACCGATCAGAAGCGCAGGAAGATTCTGTCGCTAGCGGGAGCCGAACCTGCACTCGAAGGCTGCAAGGTCGTCGGCAAGAAAGAGAACTTTCAGATGACTGTGACGCTGAAGTAGCCTTGGCCAGAACACAAACGGGCACCAATCGGTGCCCGTTTCGTTTCAATCGCTCTGGTTTTCCAATTCCGCTTCCTGTTGAGCCTCGATCAGCACCTTACGCAGCTTCGGTGACATCATGCGGATCGAAGTAGCCTCAGCCTCTTTGATCCTGTCGCAAATCTTCGCATGCCCCTTCTCGGCTTCGTCCCACGTCGAGTAGCGAGCAAGGAGGCCGTAATCGTGCTGAAAGTCGAGTTTCTGCTGCTTATCCCCGAGTGCTTGGACCTGACGCTCAAACACCATAGTCTCGAAGATATGCGGCGGACCCTCGCGAAAATGATTGTGATCTAGGGACAGGAAGACCGTTGAGATCGTTGAAACAGCGGTGCGCGTCAGCGCTATCTGCCGATTTGGAGCATCTATACCTTCACCTGGGCCTGGAAAGCCTTCCAAACGGACTGCCTCACGCCCAACCAGCTTGTACCACCTGCCTAGCGGAATCTTGTCGTCAATTTTCATGCGCTGACCATAACCGAAGGTTCTGGAGGCGATAAGAGCCTCCAGAAAGAGGCTCTTATCGCGATCAATTGGCGACGGCCAAAGCGGCTAGGGTCTTCTCCAGCGGCTTCCAGTGCGGGCAAGTCCATTTTGATTTACGCTCGCGGCCACTCGGGAGAATTCCGAAGTCGCATGACGATGGATGATCGACATCGACTACACAGCGTGATGGCTTTTCGCCCTCCTCATACTCGACAAAGCACAGATGCCGAACGCCGTTCTTGTAGTCGGACTGGTCGTCCGCATAAACAGTGCTCTCAAAATTCTCTTTCATAAACCGAACTCCTTTTTCGCCTTAATTAAAGGAATTCGAATTATTGTCAATATTTTATTTGACTATCTGGCAATAGCGATTGAAAATCTCGGTTCCGCGATTCCCGTTCCACAGGTCCACTCGTAACCCTTATATTTACGCGAGCTATATGAACCCACTTCAATGCCATTTATCTCAAGATCGTAGCCAATTTCAGTCGGAACGACGTCAGGAGATATTCCAGATATCTCAGTCATGAATGTTCGAGCTTCGAGAGCAATCTCGAAATCCGTGCCATCATAAGCATTCGTATCGAACAATTCGACCTTCATGAAATATGGGTGATGCGTGGCGTCGAAAACAGGTTCCTTACGGAAGCACGGGGTAAGCGAGACGAACTTCCCCTGCCCCAGCGTGCCGTTCATCAGGGCATCGACAAACGACTGTTCCGCAGACCCGACCAAAAGACCCAGGTCTCCCAGTTCGTAGGAGCGGCCGAGATCGTCCAGTGTCGACTGAATCGCTTCTAGACTGGCATGCCAAGGAAGGTCGACACGCTTGTAACCACGCGCCTCATACCATTGAAGCGCGGCGACCAGATATTCCCAATTAACGGCGACCATTCGCAAATGCCCTTGCTGTAACCGCAGCCATCTCGCGCAGGCTCTGAAGCGAGATCGATGGATGATGCTTGTCCAGATAGGCTTCAATAGCACCCTGAAGGTCAGCCAGCTCCACCAAGGCCATGATGTCCACGCCCTGTTTTATAGCATCCATGAACTCGTTGACCTCTTCCAGAATTTTGGAAGGTTCGCCAAGAACGCCCTTCTCGATCTCGGTCAGATGATATCCGGGCTTCGACTTCTTCGGCAAAAGGTCGGCGATGTACTCCCAGAGCAGGCCAGCATCGATCTTGCGCTCGAATGGGCAAACAGACGGAGCATTCACTTCACGGATGACGTTCGCCAGATCCTTGGTGATCGGGCCGCGCTCCAGGTAGGTGATTGCCTTCGTGGCACGGATGCGGTGGAAGCCAGTTTCAGCGAACTCGTAACTGGTGCCAGCGCTCATGTGATAGGTGCTGCCCTGCCGCAGGAAGCCGCGAGCGACCGGAACAGGGTCTTTGCTATCGCCAGGCTTACAGGACACCTGAACGATCTCGTGGTCGCCTTCCGGCGAGTTTTCCAGAAACCACTCTTCGTGGGTGATGTTGCCGAGGAGAATATGCGAGTGGAACCGATATCGATGATCATGGAGTTCCTCATCCGGCGTGTCGGCCAGCAACTCAGGATGCCAGAAGTGAATTCGGGTGTCCTTGGTGAGTTTCAGCTGGATAAATCCGAGGCCGAACCAGTGTGGTGTGGAGCCGAAAGAACGCAGGTGGTCGACGTCCAGAAATTGATCCAGACGGCCGTTAAAAATGCCCATAGCGAGTCCTCTTTTTCTTGGAATTCATGTCCTATGGGAGGACTTATTTTCCGTATCGTCAACCTAAATCTTTGGAAAATTATGCCGACAATATCTACAAAAAAGGGCCTCAAGATTTCTCCGAGACCCCAATTCTCAAAAATGTCCTCAATTACATGCCATTGCCAAGCGACGCAGCAGCATATTCCTCACCTTCAGCACCATTTTGCGTCACCTCATTTATTTGGGCGACCACGTCTGAGAAGAGACCGACATTGTCCGTTTTCAGGGCTACTTCGAGATTGTTGTAGATTTCCTGAAGCATGTTGAGATTCGCTCCATCAGAATTATCCAGACCAGCAACCTCAAGGTTATAAGGTGCAACGATGTTCAGGTTGTCTTTCACGTCCTGAATATGCTGCTTCATCGAAGCCGCAAGTTCGATAGCGCCGTTCACATCGCCTTCTTCCAGCATGTCACTGAGATGCCAGTAATTTTCATTCAGTGTTGCGAACTCACCTTCGACAAGGTCGTTCCTCATATTTACGGATTGCTCGTAGGCAGTAATGACCGGATCATTCTGAAGATTTACAGTGGTTTCGCCGCTATTGACGTAAATCGCGCCAGTGAGTGCGGCGGCTGTTACAGCGGCGGTAAAGAGCCTGTTCTCAGTGGCTTCGGCCATCCATTCAGAAAGTTTTGACATGGTTTTTCTCCCAATTCTCTGGATGGATTATTGGGCACCGGCATGACACTCACAATGAAAAAATCGAGCTTGCTGGTTTTCGATATGCAGCCTACCTTTGAAGGGATAAAGGCGAGAATTGTCTATGACCAGAATTGAACGTCTGTTGATTATATGTCTGCTGGTATCGCGCTCTATGGAAGTCGATAAAACGGTCGAATTCGTGGATGTGATTGAGAGCGGGTGCCTAGCACACGAGCAGGATTCCATCCAGTACAAGAACAATCTTGTTGCGGCTGCAAAGACCGCTCCAATCGACGACAAATACGGTCCCATACTGATGCTCCTGCTTCAGGCGCACCAAATTGAGAGCACCATGGAGCTTCTCCAGAAGCATGAAAACCACCTCGACAAAATACTGACGGCACTTCAGCAGCCCGCCCAGAACCGTATTGCTGAAAAAGTGCTCATAAAGAAGCTATCTGACTTCGTGAAATTCCATCCTTCAACCGAACAGGTCGCATAAGCACCTAAAATGTTTCAATGAAAAACCCGCCGATTGGCGGGTTCATTTTTCATGCAGGGGATTCAACGTCCCATAGTAGGCAACGGCTCCACCTCTTCCGATATGTCAAATCGCTGCTTATCGTCCAAGGCTACATAGAGATTCATCACAGCAGTTTCGATTTTCCCCTGGTCCTTTGATGCCAAGGCAGGCTCAAGAGCATTCAACGCCTGATAAAAGTCGACGCGAACATCATCAACTTTAGCCGTCATCTCGATTCCGTACTGCATCGTCGCAGGCAAACGCGCTCCTACGTTACGAACATGCTCAAAGAAATCACGTCCGTATTTCCGAGCTTCCTCAGTTTTGCCCTGGAGAAGCATCGTACGAAGACGGCTATAATGCGCTGGGAACATTCTGATTTGTTCCTGAGCCAGACTCTCAGCCTGTTCCATGGACGCAGCGACCTTAGCCAGTTCGGTCGGATGATCGGTCATGCCCATATAGTGTTTGACGCCATCGGTCGTGACATTAAGGGCCGCCATGATACCAAGAGACATAACAAAGGTCTTGTTCGAAATCTCCTTTTCCATCCAGTCTTTCAATATCGACATCTGTTCCTCCTGAATGATTTTATGATATCATATCAGGATCAAACATCGGCGTGCCTGAGACAATCAGATTTCGATGACTTTTCCGAACTCAAACGCTTCATTTTCAATGGCATAGCCGCGTGGATTGCAGATAATGCGTGTCTTGCCCACCAGATAATCAAACGGCTGATGCACATGACCATGCACCCATAGGTCAGGTTGTCGCCTCTCGATTACGTCCGACAAATCGGACACGAATGCCCCATTCGTGGCATCGCCTTCGAATTTCGGGTGAAGCGATTTCCGATGCGGAGCGTGATGGCTCACCACAACGGTCTTGCCGTCAAACGGGACAGCCAAGGTATCGTCGATGAAAGCCCTCGTTTCCTGATGCAGCTGCGCGAGGTCAGCAGGTCTGATGTGACGTGGGATCACCCCATCTCCTTTGGGCGTCTGCAGGTAGATGTTGACGTAGTCTGCCAGCCCATTCCTTGCGGCCCACATGGCGCTCTTGATCGCGGTCTCGCGCTCATCCCCAGAGGCTGGAGCATCGATTGCGAAGTCCGTCCACAGTGTACCGCCCAGGAAGCGCACACCACCGATGACTGCAGCGCTATTGTCGAGGAAGGTCACACCCTGCGCATTTGCGATGAGCCTAGCGTTCTTGCGGCCACCTTCGATGGATGTGTCATAGAACTCGTGATTGCCAGGCACCCAGACGACAGGCATCCGAGGCCGGATTACTTTGCCAACCCAGTTGACCCCCAGATGCATAGAATCGGTGACGTCGCCAGCCAACACGCAAACATCGGCTTGCGGGTATCGATCCGGCTTCACGAGCTTAATCGCATCGCTCTCAGGAATATGTAAGTCGGACAAAATCCAAATACGCATACGCTATCCATACTCGGCTGATAATCGGCCGTCAATCATTCAAAAAACTCGAAAATAATATTGACAATTAATTATGAGAAAAATAAACAGGCCGCAACAAAAGGATTCATCAATGAGCTTCCCAGTCCCAGCCTCTATCTTGAATGGCCTCAAGCATGAGGACTTTGCCAAATCACAAAACTATTATTCCCACTGGAAAAATGATCCAGATAAGGAAATCAAAATCGATCTTTCGAAGTTGTCCGATGATGCGGTCTACGAGCTTTCTGCGGCCTTTAAGCAGGCTGACATCATGCGCAACGTGCGGATGCTGGATTCGATCCTTGAAAGCCGCCTTGGAAAAAAGGACCAGACGGTAAGGGGGCTGGAAAGTCTCGTCGATCTTCTGAAGAGCTATCTGGAAGACGGCCAAATCAATAAATGGATTTTCCGTCGTGAAAAGGATGGCCAGCTTTATCCCTATCTCGTGACGAAGATCCAGATGTGCGACACGGAAAATCACCGCCAGAAGGACAAGGAAGATCACTTCGTAGCCATGCGTATCGCCGCCTATGGAATTTCAGAAAGAAGCGGAAAGATGGAGACGAAAACGGATACTATTTCGTTTTACCGCCATCAGGTCTCCAACCGCAGAATTTCCAAGATTCTTTCCGACTTTGACCTGTTCAAGGAAACCAAAGAGCTGATCGCTGAGCACGAAGCTCAGGTTGCGCGCTACCGCGAGATCATCATGCCTGAATTCGCAAAGCAGTTCGTAGCCAACGGCAGGACTGTAAGGATCGGATACAGTGGCAAGGAGGTCACCCTGAACAAAGCTCGTGTCATCCACGATCTGTCGTCGAGCGATTTTGGCGCGTACAACGACATGATGGACGCCGAAACAAAGACCGATGACACCGGAGAATTTCCGTGCCCGATGCACCCAATGGTCAGGGTCTTCGACCTCGAAGGGCACGATTTCCATTGGATCAATGGCAGCCTGGTTGAACCATATGTCTACAAAGACCTGCTCAAGCATCTGGTTCTGCCGGAATCCCATCACGATCTGCTCGACATGCTGACCGACGATCTGACTGACTTCTCGCATGACTTCGTCGAAGGCAAAACCGCTGGCAACCTGATCATCTGCAAAGGTCCTCCCGGAGTCGGCAAGACCCTCACGGGCGAACTCTATTCCGAGCACAAGAAGGTTCCTCTGATCGTGCTCAGGGCCGGAAAACTCGGCACTACGGTTGCGGAAGTCACCAAGGGGATGAAGCAATATCTGGAATGGGCCGCAAGGTGGGATTGCCCGCTGCTCGTCAATGAGTGCGACATCTACATCGCCAAGCGTGGCGACAACATCAATCTGAATGCAATCGTCGCCGAAATGCTCCAGCTGGTGGAATACTATCCAGGCCTTCTGTTCATGACGACTAATCGTCCCGACGATATCGACGATGCATTCATCAGTCGCGCCTTGGCGATCATCGATTACGAGGCTCCGAAGGGTGATCTCGTTACAGAGAGCTGGCGGCAGATTGCCTCCCTTCATGGGTTGAAAATGGATGACAAGATGATCGAGAAACTCAAGCAGCTCTTCCCGTCGATTGTCCCGCGCGACATGAAAATGCTTCTGAAGCTGGCCATGAAAAGGGCAAAGCGTACAGGAGAAAAGATTTCGCCTGACCTGTTGCGCAAAATGGCCATGTTCCGTGCCATCAAGATGGCGGAGAATGCCGCCGACTTGTTGAACTAAGCAGGCACTCACAAGAGAATACATATCGGTCACCAGCACAAATGTTGGCGGCCGATATTCGTTATAAATCGCAAATTTGTTTCTTTAATTAGAATAGGCGATTCATTTTCGCTTGCGAATTGATTCAGGAAAACGGTATTATCGAGCCTCAAATCATGAGGTTAAAAATTGGCCAAGCTCCCGACTTTTAAGACCAAAGCCACAGACGTACACGGCAACTTTGTCTGCGACATCAACATGGATGATGTCATTCTAAGTTTTGACAGCCGACGTGCTCTTGTCGTGCTTGAAAAGTTGGCAAACGGACAGACTGACTACGGGCATCTACCCATCTACAAGGGTATGCCACGTCATCATCTTGAGGGCATCATCAATAGCGCCAATTCGGCCGATCTATACGAAAACGACCTTCATTCCGATGCGAAGACATTCTTTGAACAGATCGGCGGCAGTGCGGGTTTCCGCCAGTTTTCTGAATTGAATAGATACCGAGAGCGGCTGGAGAGGAAAAAAGACCGCATTTTCCGAGAAATGGTCGATGTCAACGCCGCCTCCTTTGTGCTTGCTTCCGCATCCAAGAATGAGCTGCTCTATGACGACTTCAGTGAGAAATTCGCCGATGTCGAGACCTTGCTTATGCAATACAGCATGCCAAAGGACATCTTTGAAATGGGCGATAACGCCGAGCGTCACAAAGCCTTCGAGAAGTGGATTCGAGAGAACGGCCGCCCTTATGCGTGGGACACAATTCGCGATGACTGGAAGGGCCTTACAGTCGGTGATGTTCTGGGTTGCTGGGATGATCTCTATGACGAAGACGATGAAGATGCAGACCCCTCGAACAGAAGCCTGCTGGCCGAACTCATCTCAGAGGTGAAGGCCACCATCGAATGTCAACTCGATAGCGATCATTATGAAGATGCCTGTCACGACGTCGTGGATATCGATGAAATCGATGGCATTGTCACTGCTTGGTTCGACGAAAAGGGCGACCTCAGACAGAACGGCGACGGCAAACTGATGGCGGACCAGAACCTCAAGGACCGACTGGCGAATTGGGGCGAAAAGCAGTCCATCACGTCATACCATCGAGATTCAAGCACCGTGGTGGGCCTGCATCCCGATGTGACCGAAGCTGAATGCAAACAGTTTCTGGAACGCGAATTCTCTCGCGTGTGTATCGAAATCGAAAAAGTCGACAATATGTGGCGTTTGCCCATTTCGGAAGGTGTGCATGCGCTTGCTGAGAAGCTTGAGCCGCTCGGCATCTGGCTAACTCATGGGCCATACGACCAGAACTATCGGATCAGGTCGACACCAGCCGATCTCGACGCAGAGTTCCCGACCTTGGAGCTTGCCTTCGAATTCGCGCAGGAGCTTGTTCGATGAGCTTCAATCTCCTGCCGCTTGAAGAGCAGTTTCCCGCTCTCCTTGCGTATCTGGACACCTTGACCAACGAAAACCATCCAGAGGAGATGCGGCCGAGCTATCTCAGAAGGCTTGTGATGGAAGCGAGTCATCGCCCCGACCTTCCACGCGACAAGATTTGTCGTTGGCTCGGCTATTCCTACGGCATCATCATGGCTCGCCATCCGAACCTGACCCGCATTTTCTCCTTCAATGAACCTAAATTCGGCGAAGATTTTTCAGGCCACCCCATCGTCAGGGCGTCACTCCAGGTCCTCGGCAATCTACATTCCACCATGCTACGCAGGCAAAAATTAATGGCTTCTGATGGAGATCGTCCTGACAGCCATTACACCGAAGACAATGACCATGTCTCGAATTTAATAGAAAAACTCATCGAAGACGCAATGCTCGATGCAAAATACATCGGCGTAAATGCTCTTAGTCTTCGCGTCGGATTTATTCAGGGGTATATGGTATCATACCATTTTCTCGATGTGAGCGAAGAGAGGAATATCACTAGACCTATCTTCCATAAAGCATACGAGGAACTTGGCATTCGTCCGCCTAAAAGCGTGGCGATCAGCAAAAGGGAGGCATAATGGTCGTGCTCGACGCAAAAGCAGTTCAATCTTCATGTGAGGCGGCGCTCTCGAATTATTCGAAATGGGCAAACTCGGGCTTTTGGGCCAGCTTTTTCCAAGTCGATCTGAACCTCGCCCAGGAAAAAATTGAGAAGCTTCCTAGCGTACACGTTCGAGAGCAGATGTGCATTTCCCTGATCTCGGGCATCGAAACAGTGACATCAGCGGAAATGAATAGCCGCCTGAGCTACATGGAAGCCGTACTCAAGGACATGAGAGAACGGGAATTGTCCCTTCTTGAGCGCTATTTTGCTTTGCGACGGGACGGTCTAAGCGCACTCTTCCTTGCCGCCCTCTCGATGATGCTGATCGTCTTCATGATCGGAATGCAGCAAGACGCATTTGCGATTGCCACATCGACCGTACTCCTCATCACTGCCATTGGGTGTTTCATGATGGGCAGGAAATCGTTCAAAAATAAGTATCTCAACATCAAGCGGGAAGCCGGAAATCCCGGCAACCGCCAACGTTTTATCCTATGGGGCCAATCTTAATGTCCGACCAGAAACCAACAGTAGACACCGCAGACAAGATACTGGCGGACCTCGTAGCCTTTTCAAAAATGGGGTTCTCTACAGGGTATTTCCGTATCGACCGAGACATAGATTCAGCTGCCTTGCCGAGCGAAAGGTTGCGCCGACAATACCTCGAATATGAAGCCAAGTACGGCCGTAGCACCGACAGCTATGAGGAAATAGAGCAAAGGCACCACTACGTTCATGATATTGTAGCCCAACTTGAAACTCGTGAACGCGATCTCGTTGAAAAATTCAAGAAGAGCAAAAGAAAGGGCACTGACGCCTTTTTTGGAACAGTCGTGTTGACATTCCTGATCGCTATCGTTGCCACCCAATTCTTCGACGACGAGAAAGAAGCCGCGTCGGCCGCTCTCAATGTGTTGTCGGTGCTGCCAATAATCTACATTCCGACCTATATTTTCATGAAGGTTCGCGCTAAGAAGCTCTACGAAAAAGCCCATGCCCTCAGCGACCTGAGCTGGGTGTTCCCATGGAGCAAGAAGTAAGTCTACCGCGAGGATACGTGACCAAGACTGACCGAACGAAAGAAGGCGTGAAGCGGCGGGTTTCACGCTTCCGCGAACGCGAAAAAGAACGTCACCTTCAGATCGCCCTTGCAGCTGCAAGACTAGTCCTGGGCAAAGACGTCGGCGACGCACGCAGGGCGCTCGCTGATTTCATCGATAAGCAATCCAAGCAGACAGACATTCCCGACGACTACGCGTCCACACTGATGGATGCCGCCGACGCCTTGCGTTCGAAACGGCGACTCTGAAATCCATATTTGCTGTTTTGGGGATATTCACTGTTCAGCAAAAATACCTCTTTTAGCAAATATCATATGCGCCGTTGTCCATTGCGCTTATCAACTCGTAAAATGGCCATGATCAAGAATGGAAGGCCATCAAATGTATTTTCTCACCGATCTGCGTAAATTGATCGACACCAGAACTTCGGTGCCGGAAATCCAAAATGTTTTGGCCAATATCCTGACCGTCGCAACGGAAAACAGCAAAAACTTCTATCTTGATCCTAACGAGGCAAAGCTCGTCGACAATGTGATCGACTGGGTGATTGCTGAAGCTCACAGCGGTAAAGAGTGGCCATACACCAAAGGACGCAATGGCCTTCCAACACGGCTCCAGGGCATCACCTGTGTCGAAGATCTGCGCATGGCACTTGCGGTGGCAGAGGCTGAGAACGGCGGCCCGTTCAGCCTTCCAGACATGCCGGACTACGAGGATTACGTAACAGGCTTTCCGGATGGCACTCATGTCGTGCGTCTAACCGCGAATGAAGCATACCGCCGCGAGATCATGAACATGAATAGCAACATCCGGTTCTGGGGGATTTTCAACAAGGACGACCTTGAGAACGGTAAGCGCAGCTACTGGTCTATCAGGGATGCGAATGGACATGTTCTAGCGGGCATCGCCCTCAATCGCTTTGCAATTTGCTCAGTAGCGGGTTTTAACGGCGTTATTGTCGATGAGGAGATCGTCAACAAATACATCCGGCCGTTGATCGAAGAGTTCGACCTGAAGGCTATGGAGCCTGTTGCCGTTCCCCACCTTGTCATGGACGCCAATGGCGATTTCCATGACATCTACAATCTTCCAGACGGCATCACAGTCCACGGAAGCATGTTCCTGTATGACAATTATCCCAAGATCGCGTCCCTTCCTGACAACATGACTATTCAAGGGCAGTTTGTGATCAACAAGAACATAAATCTCAGATCAACTCCAAAAAATCTCGTGGCGACCGATGGAATAGGTTTCATAAAATGTCCGAATTTGACCGAGATCGGAGAGGGCAACAGCTCTACCAACAATTACAGTTCCTTCGACGGCAGCCCAATCAAGACAATAGGCAAAGACTGCTATTTTCCGGAGGGCGTGGTTATCAACGGACAGATGAGGAAGGATGCGCCTCAGACGAGCCTTCTTAAAAAGATTTCGGATGTCTTCCGCGCCAAGCCAGCTCGGCGCTCTTTGGTTGATATTATTCATCAGGTTCACGAAGACGAAACCAAGCGCATTACGGCCATTCAGGACTACATGGACGATGAACTGCAAACGCGCGATTTCCCAGGCATGGAACGCGAAAACACGTTCAGAATGTAGGCGGCAGACATCCTGACTAACTCACTTTCCGAAGGTGTCAATCAGGGCCTGACAACTCGCATCATGGTCATTCTTCAGCGAGTCCGCTCCACGCTCTTCGACCTGCAGGTTGTATTCAACCAACTTCTGGACCACAAAATTCTGAGCGTCTTGTTCGGAAATATTCAGGGTTGAAGCCTCGAACATGAACTCGTCTCCGAGCGTCGCCAGGATGTCTGCCGCAAACGGAGAAATGATGTTTTTTCCATCGAAACCATTCTTGATTGCGGTATATGCCATGCACTGGCCGAGCTTCTTATATTGAGCGTCGTCAGCGGCACCGGCGACAGACGCACCCGCAAGGAATGAAAAAGCGAACGTAAACGCAAAAATCTTAGCGGTCTTCATATCGGAAAATCCCTATGTTTCCTATCATTTTAGCCATAAATCCTTAGCTTCAACAAGGGCGATGACGCTGATCTTCTTGAAATAAAGATAGACGATCTTCATCCTAATAACTGGAGAAAACAAAACCCCGCCAAGGACATAACAATGACTCCCTATGATGATATGAAAAGAAAATACGACAGCGATGAGATAGTGTCGCAGCTTTCGGCTCCAATGAAAAAGTGGGCTGAAATGGGTTTTATGCGTGGATTCGCTGGTCTAAGAACCGAAGCCCTACCCAAGGGGAAAATGGTACTGCCCTCAGCCGCATTCAATGAGTTAGCTCAACAAACCATCAAAGAGGGCAATCCAACTGATGAAGAAATCCAACTCAGAAAAGCATATGTAGCCGAGGTCGATCAGAAGCTTAGAGAAATGCAGGGCGAAGCAATCAATCGCCATTTTAAATTCGCGGCCATCGGCCAGTCCGTCGACATCATGATGGCTATCGCCATCCTAGCCCTGGTGTTCGGTTTGATAGTTCGTGTTGGGGCATACCATCCGTTGACGATTAGCTTAATCTTCCTGATGGCCGTAAAGCTCTTATTTGTTCGCCATAGTGCAAAGCGCGTACTCAATATCGCGCAAGCTGCCTTCAAATCGAAAGCGGATCAAATCCGCCTGCCTTGGATGGCCTGACAGGCGGATCGTTGGCTTCAAGCCCAAGGGCCTGCATTAGCCCTTGCAGGCATTGCAGGCGCTGCGGACGGCGCTCTGGCACCTGCATAAGTCATAAGAGACTTCACTCGTTTATCGATGGTCGGATGCGTCGAAAACAGATCGCCAGCAAAAGACCGAGCGTTGTCGAAAAACATGCCCCGAACTTCATTCGGCACGCCTTGAACATCGGAGCGACCTGAGATTTTCAGAAGAGCCGACACCATAGCGTCAGGGTTCTTGGTCATCCGAACGGCCTCAAGATCGGCCATGTATTCGCGGGTTCGCGACAGGGCAAGCTGCGTCATGACGGAGAGCACGCGCGTGACGATCAAGATCGTAAAAGCGATCAGGATCAGGACCAAAATCGCGGCTAAGCCGCCACCCTTATCGTTGCTACTCTTCTTGCTCGATGACGTCGAGCCTAGGGCACGAACGAGAATGTCACCATTCCTGAACAAGAACTCCATGATCAACGTGAAGATGCCCACGAAGACGCTAGCGATCACCATCAGACGCACGTCGCCATGCTTGATGTGAGCAAGCTCATGCGCAAGCACGCCTTCCAGTTCATCCTTGTTCAGCTTGCGCATCAGGCCACGCGTGACCGCGACCATATACTGGCGCTTTGTAAGGCCGGAGGCGAAAGCGTTCATCGCATCGGTTTCGATGATACTGAGCCTCGGCATCGGCATGCCTTTGGCGATGCAAAGGTTCTCCAACAGATTGTAGAGTTCTGGCTCCTGCTTGCGGGATACGGACCTCGCACCCATGGCAAGATTGATCAGTTGCACGTTCAGGAAAAACGCAATCACAAACCAGACTCCAACGCCCATTACGACGTAAGGAATGGTTGGAGGCAGAGCGTAGAATCCAGCCTCCAAGGCCTCCATAACGGGCATTCCTGCAAGCCCCAACTGAACGATGAGACCTGCATAGACGATCAGGGCCACGAACACAGGGAACATGGCCAGAAGGAACACCGACTTGATGCCGTTGTTCCAGATTTGGGTCTGACTGCCCGTTGCTTTGATCATTCGACTAGAACCTCTCTGGACCTAATCAGAACGAAACCGTAGGGGCGCGCTCTTCCTGCTGACGATCTGCGTCGGTCAGGGTGAACATCGTCTCAGCCTTGAAGCCGAACGCCGAAGCGTAGAGGACGGCTGGGAACACTTCGATTGCGCTGTTGTATTCAGCGACAGAGCTGTTCAGGAAGCGACGGGAAGCGGCAACCTTATTCTCGATATCGGAGAGTTCACGCTGGAGATCGAGGAAGTTTTGGTTAGCCTTCAGATCGGGATAGGCTTCAGCCACAGCAAACAGCTTGCCGAGAGCGGCAGTCATCATGCCTTCAGCCTGAGCGACACCAGTTGGCGAAGTAGCACCATTGGCGGCCGCACGAGCCTTCAGAACGGCTTCTAGCGTGTCCTTTTCATGGGAAGCGTAGCCCTTGACCGTGTTGACCAGATTGCCGATCAGATCGCTGCGGGCACGAATTTGAGCATCGATATCACTGGACGCCTGGCGAACGTTTTGGCGGAGGCGAACCAGACGGTTGTAGCCGAAAATAAGAAACAGGCCGATTACGGCCACGATAGCTAGCAAAATACCCAAAACTTCCATTCATAGCTCCTTTGCTTTCGAAATTCGAGTTTCGCGTGGAAACGCACATACCCAATTTAATTGGGCCTTATTAGATGTGCGGTCAAGAGTTTGCAACTGATTTTCGATCAGATTTCGAAATTATTAAAGGAAATGTCGTCCGATCGGAGCTGGCGGCCATCAAAGAAAAAAGATGAAGGGGGAATTACCCAAAATAATTCGGAAAAGCTTTAAATTAACGCATTTCTAGGAATACGCTCGCGTACACGCTAACGAGATTTTCGAGGTCGCCACAAGGCCTAACACAGGGGCTTCATCCTATGAAATTGCGCTTGCGGCGACCAACCTCTTTATGCTATCCGCCATCTGAGGTTGACGCGTCAATAAATTGTGCATAGAATTAATTCCTATTCTGGGATTGGCGGGTATTTTTGATCAGAACGTTTGAGACGCGGCTAGATTTAAGAGCGGAAGAATTGCGTCCGCTCGCCAACTTGTTGGATCAATATAGTTCCGTCATGAACCATGCGCAACGCGTCATTCATGCCAAGCTTAAAGCGGGACGTGAATGGAAGGGCGATCTCCATACCAATCTTTACAAGGAGCTTGGCATTGGCTCAACCCATTTAAACATGGCTCATAACCAGCTTAAGGCGAAACTCAGTTCGATCAAGGAATTGGCCAAGGATCGCATCGAGACGCTCAAGGCTAAAATCAAGAGCAAAGAAGGCGACATTAAAAAGCGCGAGAAGAAGCTCGGTACGATTAACAACGAGGTTCGCAAACTCGAACAGGACATGTCAGTCTGGCAGGAACGTTGCGTCAGATTTAAATCGGCATCGGATTCCGGTCATGCCTCGGCATATGCCAGACTGAAACGGTCGATCAGAGAATACTACGTTGCGGTCGAAAAACTCAGGAAACTGAAGCTGCAGATTGATGTAACTGATAAGGCGCTACATCAGAATAAGCGTCGCCTCGGAAACCTGAGAGACAAACTTGACGTAGAGCAGGTGAAATTTTCCAATCCGTCGATCTGCTTCGGAACGAAGAAGCTGTTCAAGGCCCAATATCATCTCGAAGAGAACGGTTTTAAAGATCACAAAGAATGGCTAAAGGCATGGCGTGAGGCGCGGAATAGGCATTTTAAGTTCGATGGAAATGCCGCCGCTCCAAACGGAAATGACTTTGCAAGATTGTCTGTCAGAGATGACGGCTTCTTCGACATTGAATTACGCTTACCTGACAGACTGAAGCACATGGCCCAAGAGCGTGCCAGACATCAGGCTCATCAAATTTATATCGTTCGCTTTAAATCTCTGTCTTTCAACCATGGGTCAGAAGTCATTCGCGAGGCATTAGCGAATAAACAACCAGTCACCGTTTCGTTCTTGAAGGATGAAACATCCTGGAAGGTCAGCGTCACTGTCGACCAGAAGCTGTATTGGATCGAGCCGAATTATTCGGTCGGAGCTTTGGGCGTCGACTTCAATGCGAACCACGTCGCTCTGGCTCACATCGACCGCTTCGGGAACCCAGTACGCACCTGGACACTTCCACTCAACACATATGGGCTGAGCACAGGCGAGGCCAAGGATCTGATCCGCAAATGCGCCAAACAGATCGTCGATCTCGCTCGGAGCTATAACGTTCCGATCATCAGCGAGAAGCTCGACTTTGCTCGGAAGAAACGTGACCTCAAAGCCGAGGATGGGGCAAAATACGCCCGGATGCTGTCCTCGCTCAGTTACAACAGTTTCGATGCAGCACTGGCGTCAGCCTGTGCGCGCAACCGCGTCGCACATCGGCGGGTGAACCCCGCCTATACCTCATTGATCGGTCGTGTGAAGTTCGCTCGCCGTTATGGCTTGAGCGTCCACACGGCCGCCGCAGTTTCCATCGCCCGCAGGGCTATGGAACTTTCCGAGGGATTACCTCGCAACGTTGATGGGTCGGTCACCGTCCCACTCAACAACTCCGAACATGTCACCCTTGCTCCACCTGTAAGGAAGAAGCTGAGGCATGTATGGTCGGAATGGAGCGGGGTGAACAAGGAACTGAAAAAGGCTCATGAAGAGCAAAGGCTGTCTGGACGAGTTAAACGTCCCAGACCCTACACCCGTCACTGGCGGGAGTGTGGTGGTACAGGTCATCTGCGCCATGGTCTTTCTGGATTGATCGGCCGTGCCGAGAAGGTCCAGCTTAGTCGTAACGGCCAAGGGCTAGCCAAGCGCCAGGAGGTAACTCCTGTAATGAAAAATTCGTCATTTGAGGTCGGAACTCAGTTCCAACCTCAAATGACGGATAGCCCCTCTTTATTGCGGACATATGCTCTCAACAGCCTATCGTTGATCAGGTGGTTGCATGTGACAACCGCAGTTTGAGCTTTGCAAATAAATTCGGCCATTATTTCGAGGATAGTCTTTATCCATAGGTGCCTTAAATGCGTTTCAGAGAACTCGACTGCGAACCATTCCCAATCGAAGTCAACGACGAAAATATCGCCTTTGCCAAGGAATTTCTCTTGGGCAAGTGGGCCGAACGCTACAACGAGCGCGAAGAAGAAAATCGAAAGCTCGTGGGATCGATATGGCACCGCTCCGCCCCAACCGATCTATCGGATTCCTGCAAGTTCAGTGCTTTGTTTTCGAGCGTGGTATTCGGTGGCGAGATCGCTGGGAATTATGACCACGTCTTCACTCTGGTCGATGACGAAGTTCTGGATCTCAATGAAGACGCCGCTGACGTCACGGCTTTGGATGATCCACACGGTGAGGACGACGACTTCATCTATAGTGGAGACTTCAAGGAATCCATCAGTTCCTGCATCCCACGCGTTAGGCAATGGCTCGCCGATTTTGCTGCTGAGCTTGCTCTCAGGGCAGGACCGAAGCCCTGAGACAACATCTTAGAGGCGACGATATCGCGCGGCCCACTCACACAATTGGACGATAGAAGATCGCGTCGAGCATGGCGGCACGGTTCTCCCACAGTTCACCCTCGGCATTGTCGGGCTTGTCCGTGTTGTACCACTTCGCCAGTCTGAGCACCTCGACGACCTTGTCCCAGTAGTCATCCAATTCCAATGTCGTCCGCGAGAAGCCCATGCGAGATGCCGCTTCAACGATGTTAGGCTTGCAGATGCAGACGAATGTGTCTGGGCGCTTCATAACCAGGAGCCGACTGGCAGTTGGGACACCACCCATCCGGGTTGAATTCTTGAATGCCTTCCGGAAATGCTTCACGAAATTTCGGAAGTGGTCGCTGGTGACCTCCCCTTTTTGCGGAATGCTATCGAGAGCGCGGGCCAAATGCCTATCGTTTGCGTTGATCCGGTTGAAGAAGTCGCCCATTCCCTTCATGGAACCGAACCATCCCCAATCGTGATCCAGATCTGGAGAAATTTTCTGCCTCTCCCCGAGCAGGCCTGCAATCGCCTTGCGTTTCTCAGGTGAGAGGTCCGAAAACGATCTTACGGAAGCAAGCCACTTCTGCGCGATACGAAGAAGGGTTAGGCTCTCCGCTACGTCATGGTGTTCCGACGCCTTGATCTCAGCCACGTACTCTGACCAATCCATCGAGACCAAAGGCGATGTGAAAACAGTTGGGTTGATCAGTTTTATGCCATCCATCGGATCACGTGGAGGCTTTGCCATTCGCGAGGCGCGACCAAAGCTGGCACGATAGGCTGCGGCGAAATCCGGTGTGACCGCCTGACCATATTTAGCGCTCTCTTTGGTGAATTTGAAAATGTCGACGAAAAATGGATCGGCAATATCACCGATCACCTGGATCGAGGCCTCCCAGTTTTTATCGAGGCCTCCAAAAGTGAAGTTGGCGCTACCGACGATGGCTTCAGCACGGTCTCCAGAACGGAAACCGTAAACCTTCGGATGGTAGGTGCCGCCGACGAACTTCGTGGCGACCCGCGCTCTTTCGATCCCCTGCAGTGCATCGACGAGATCAGGGTGCGTTTGGCTGAAGGCGACGCCAAAAGTGACGTCCCTGAATTTTTCCGTGTTCTTGAGAAGGGCCTTGGTTGCATTCATCATACTTCCCCATGCAACAGCCCAGTGAAATTCGTCGTGCTCATCGATAAGGGAGCACAGCGTTTTATTTACGTCGTCGGTCCTCAGCAGTTTAATGTCGACCACTTTTCCGCAACTCCTTTGAACGTCATTGCAGCGGTAGTCTACGCTTTAGTTCTTGGCAACAAGCAACTTCACGTCTGAAACCCGTTCATCAAACAGGCTTCCAATAAAAAACCCCGCCAGAGCGGGGTTTTCGTCATCAGAACTTGTAGGTGAATCTTGCACCTACTGTATGCTGCGTCGATCTCGATGAAATCTGAGCCTGGTAATGAACGTTCAGGTTCGCACGCTTCGACAGCGGAACATCAACGCCAGCTTCCAGAATAACCGCCTTGCGAGCAATCGGAGCGCCCGAGACTGCAAATGCAGAACCTTCATCGAACTGATGGATCGTCACGCCAGGAAGGCTGTTCGACGCATGACGATAACCAACACCTACGGTCACCTTGGCGTTCGTCTTGCCGATCTTGACGTCCTTGCTTGCACGCACACCAATCGTCGCGACAGTGGCATCAACCTTACGCTTCGATCCCTTCAGAGCAGCCTTGCCACCCTTCTCGGCGTAACCGTCTGCCTGATGGTTGATATAGGCCAGACCGAGATATGGTTCGAACGTCGCAACCTTGGTTTCGACCTTGTAGCCAACTTCACCAAAGACCTGTGTGGTATGAGCCTTGTAGCTGGAGGTCAGCTTCTGCGGACCATAACCGACGAAACCAGCAACACGATCAGTCTCGACTTCATGCATCGAGTAGGAAGCCCCACCGCGAAGTGCGAGCTTGTCAATCTGCTTAGCGGCATAGACGCCCAAATGGTAGCTATCGACTGAAGCCGAACCACGACCGTTGATCGAGGTCGAACCGTAGCCAACGAATGCGCCGACCAGCAGATCGCCATCTACAAGCTTGTCTGCTCCGACAACGAAGCCGCCAGTGTTGTGCTTCACTTCAGCGGCATTTCCATTGCCGTTGAGCTTGTTCCAGCCACCGTACGCGCTACCCCAGACGTTGTATCCGCCCATGTGAGCAGTCTGGTTGCTGTCGCTTGGAAGCTCGATGCCGCCGAGAGCAACACGCATGCGGTTGTTGGCGAGGTCACGAACATAGACGCTGCCGTCAATCATAGCCGAGGTCACTGATGCATGGATTTCGCCAGAGAGACTGTCGAGTCCAGCAGCAATAACTGCCTGATTGTCTGGGAGACCAACGAAGGCGTCGTAGATTTCATTGCCTGCGCCGAGGCTTTCAATCGCGTTGGCGGTAGCAAAGTGATTGGCGGTCGTGCCCTTGGCGGCGAACTTGACGTCGTTACGAGCCAGTTCGAGGTCAACCTTACCTGCATCGTAGTCATAGAGCAGGGTTGGATTGAGATATGCGAACTCGGAGGTGATCTGGCCGAAGGAACCAGTCAGCGTGCCGTCCACGCTCAGGATCGTGTAGCGAGAATTCTGAGCGTAGTTGCCGTTGTAGCCAATGTGAGCAACCGAAGCGCCATTGATGGTGGCGTTGCCCTTGACGTTGACGCGGTCGCTCTCGGTGCCTTCAGGATTGACTTCAACTTCGTAGACAGCGCCCTGTTCGATGACGAGATTGCCATTGACCGTCAGAGTGCCAATCGAGTTGCCGGGTGCAAGTGTGCCGCCTTCAGCAACTTTCAGGACGGAGCCAAGGCCGTTACCGACCGTGCCGACGCCCGACAGGAAGCCGCCTTCACCGATAACGGTGTCGCCACCAAGACTACCAGCGTTTGACTTCGTGCCAGTCGAGATCGTGCCGTCGATGATGGTGATCGTGCCCTTGAAGCCAGAACTGTTACCAGTCAGCTCAAGAACGCCGCCGCCCTTCTTTACGAAGTTGCCGTCGCCCGAAATGACGCCGCCATAGGTGACGTTGATCGGCTGGTTGAATGCGAAGGTGCCTGCGGAATTGATGAGGACGTTGCCACCGAACTTGGCAGCGTCGGCAACAAGGGTGCCTTCATCAACGGTCCAGTCGATCATTGAGACACCGCCAAGTGTGAGACTCCCGAGACCCTGCTTGATCATCGTGCCCTTCTCACCAGCATAACCAGCAATCTGGCCAGCAAAGGTGCCGTCGTGCTTCTGATTGAAGACAACAGAAGTGCCGTTGAGGATATCGCCGCTGATTGAGGTCGAGTTGCCGATCAGCTGGCCACCGGAGACGATGGTGTTGCCGTACTTGCCTTCGCCTGCAAGGACCAGAGTACCAGCGCCGCCCTTTAAGAGATTGCCCTCACCTGCGACGGTGCCGCTGAGCTGCAGACGCTTGTTCTCATCGACAACGATCTGGCCGTCCTTGTTCAGATTGATAGCACGTTGCGAGTTGAACGACTGCGTTGCCTGAAGCGTACCGCCTGCAAGCGTGACAGCGCCCGATGTTGCACCGAGGTTGACGTCCGACGAGACAGCGACGGTGCCGCCGTAGATGGTCGTTCCGCCCGTGTAGCTGTTGTTGCCGCCGAGGACGAGCTTGCCAGCTTCTGTCTTCGCAATACCGCCATTGCCCGTGATCTGGGTGTTGATCGTTGCGACATCAGACAGAACGCGGAGTTCGGAATTGTCGTCTACGGCCAGCTGACCAACGCCACCGAGAACATAACCATTGTCGACAAACTGCAGGCCTTTGAACTTCTGTTGACCCATGACGAAGACATCGCCGCCCTGATGGCCATTAGCGTCCTTGAATACGCCGATGTTCGAAGCCCAGGCAGTCGGTGCAGATCCGTTCAGGTTCAACCAGTTGTCACTCACAGGCGACCACGAGCCTGTGCCTCCCTGCCAATGCTGGATGCTGTTGTCGCCTGGCGAATTGATGAAGAGGTCGAAATATCCGTCGCCAGAGGTAAACGCCACATCATGACCAGACGGCACGTTCGGCATATCACCGACTGTGAAGCCAGTCAGGTCAAGCGCGCCGCCGTAGGTTGCGAGACGATAGTAGCCCGCACCAAAGACACCAGCGGCCGGATCACTGTTCTGGTAGAAGTTGACCGTCGTGTTGAGAGCCAGATCTCCGGATACGTTGATGCGGCCATTGGTGCTGAGTTCCGGTCTCGATGCGCCTGCTCCGAGAGCATAGTTCAGCGAGCTGCCAGCCTCGAATTTCAAGTCGCCTTCCACCCAGAGAGCAGAATATGGATTGGTGGCATTGATCGATCCTCCAGACATGACAGTCGTATTGCCGACCCCGCCAGATGCGATCAGAGCCGCACCGTCATGGATCGTCAGCATGGACGACATGCCAATCGACTTGCCCGTGTTGATATGGAGGCTACCGCTCTTGAGATCAGTCTTGCCGGAATAATAGTTATCGTTGCCAAGAACGAGAGTTCCGTTGCCCTGAATGGTGACGTCAGCAGAACCATAAATGCGGCCAGAATACTGCGTATCGCCATTGTGGTTCAGAGTGACAGATGTCCCTGTAGCGCTAGAGCTGATGCGACCTTTAAATTTGTCAGCGTCAATGTTCAGGCCACCTTCATTCAAGAACCAATCCTGCTCCGACACACCTCCAAGCGTTACCGTGCCAGCTCCTCTTTTTTGGACATTGCCAGCATAAGGAGCGCCTACGAGATTTTTAATCGAGCCATTGAATTGACCATCGAAATTTTGGGTGAAATCAATCCAACCAGCATTATAGACATCTCCACTGATCGTAGATGTGTCGCCCATCAAGGAGCCGCCATGAACATAGGTGTCGCCGTAGGTATTTTGTCCGGTCAGATAGAGATGACCGTCTCCAGTTTTGTGTAAATCACCTTGCCCAGAAACTGTCCCGTCGAGTCTCAATACCTTATTGGCATCCACCGCAATCTGACCATCCCGTGCGAGATTGAACTCGCGCTGCGTACTGAAGCTATTTGTTGCCTGCAGGCCACCGCCAGCGAGCGTCACGCCACCTGAGGCCGCTCCAAGGTTAGCGTCTGACGAAACGGCAACGATGCCACCCAGAATCGAAGTGCCTCCCGCATAGCCGTTATTCCCATTGAGAACGAGGCGACCAGCTTCAGTCTTTGTAAGACCCCCAGAACCCGCAATCTGTGTATTGATGACCGCATTGTCAGCTAGAACGCGAATTTCAGCATTGCCGTCAGAGCGAGTGCTGCCATCGATCACAAGGGGGCCAATTCCGCCGAGGGTGTAACCATCGTCGACGAACTGCAGCCCTTGGAAGGTCTGCGGCCCAATAACATCAATGTCACCTCCCTGAAAACCGTTTGCGTCTTTGAAGACGGCGGTTTTGGAAGCCCAAAGAGAATTGAACGTTCCATCCTGATTCAGCCAGCGAGAACTCCAATCAGTCCAGTATCCGTCGCCGCCTTGCCAATGCTGGAGTGAGTTATCTCCCAAGCTGGCGACAAGGAGATCGACATTGCCGCCACCGAAGTAGAGATTCGCAAAAGTCCCAACTGGCAACTGGGGCATATTCCACATTAAATTGCTGAAGTTTAGGTTGCCGCCGTAGGTGGCCAAACGGTAATAGCCGCCACCGATATTGCCGTCCGATGGATTGGAACTCTGGAAAACATTCAGGGTGGGGCCGACGATATTCAAATCGCCTGTGATCGCGAGGCGGCCGCTAGTTCCAGAGGTCGGATCAATAGCACCCCGACCAAGCGTATAATTGAGCGAACTACCAGCTTCGAGCGTGAGGTGTCCGTTAACCTGAAGCAAGCCGGAAGGGTCATTCATGTCGATAGTGCCACCTGAACGAACAATGGTGGAGCCGACTGCACCCGAACCAAAAAGCGTTGCGCCGCTATGTACGGTCAAGAGAGACATCGGCCCAATTGACGCATCAGACTCAAGCTTGAGTGCGCCGCTCTTCAGATTAGTGTCACCCGTATAGGAGTGGGTTCCCCCCAGAATGAGCGTTCCCGAACCACCAATGGTTACATCGGCATAACCTTTAATAGCGCCGCCCGCATACCGAGTGTCACCGCTATGGTTCAGAGTGAAATTGGTGTTCCCGTTGCTGTGGGTGATCCCACCCTTGAATTTGTCGGCATCTACCGAGAGACCGCCGCCCTCAAGGGTCCAGTCCTGTTCAGAGATTCCACCAAGCGTAAGGGTTCCACCCCCCGTTTTGGAAACACTGCCACGGCTTTGAGAACCTGGAAGGTTCTTGATAGAACCATCGAAGCGTCCGTCTGAATTTTGGAGGAATTGCAACTTACCTGCATTATATACGTCACCTTTGATCGCATCGGCGGTGCCGAGCAATTCTCCAGCTTCAATATAGGTGTTGCGATAGCTGTTCTGACCTGAGATGCCGAAAATCCCCTGTCCGGTTTTATGCAGATCGAAATTACCGGAAATATTGCCAGAAATTCCCAACGAGAAGTTAGGGACATCGAAAGTGCCATCTCCTTCCAGAACAATGTCATGAGTTACCGATACACCAGAATTCACGGCATTGCCGAAGGTCGCGTTCTTGAGCACGAGCTTATTGCCAAGGTCGCCAAGCGCATAATTATGCACTACGCGAAGAGTACCGCCTTCAACGCGAGTATCACCAAAATAAGTATTCGAACCACCAAGCACCAGTTCCCCAGAGCCGATCTTCGTAATCCCCCCAAAGCCGTTGATATTCGCGTCAATACGAGCATCCGCTTGGGCATCAATTACTGCGTCGCCAGGCCAGCCGACAGTGAGATTGCCGCTTAACAAATAACCATCAGCTTCAAAACGAATTCCCCTGAACGAGACGCTAGGTTCAACAAAGATATTCTTGACGAAACCTTCGTGGCCGAAGACTGCATAGTTTTGTGCCCAGATCGTGTTTAAGCCGGAATCCTCATTTTTCCAGCCAGCGTAATAATTGGACCACGCGGGTGCACCGATCCATCGCTGAGTTCGATCAGGTGAGAAAGGTTCAGAAGACGCAGCCGATGAAGGGGAAGCAAGAATTGATAGGGCAAGCGCCACCACAGCCATTCTGACTGGCTTCAAAGCCGTTGCATCAGCTAGAGCGGCCGACAATGATCGTAGAACTGTGGATTTAGACGCCATTCACAAACTCCCCAAAAGGTTGATAACTTGGCAACTATTGACAGAAAATAAAATTGCCAGCAAGCGAAATCAGCTTATTTATGGGACTTCGACTTACTTTTTTATCGATAAATAATGTATTAAAGGAACCCGAAACTGCCGCCGAGTCGTGAACACTGGCTTGCGAATACATGCCCATCCCAACCAACAATCCCTGAAATTGAGTTTCGATTGCAGTTTCTAGAATTTTGGGTGTGGATTTTCGTTGTAATAAAATCTCGTCACGTTTGTAGAAAAATGTGATGGCCGCTTTTCTTCCTTCGATGCAGGCCTATCCAATTCAGGTAGCAAAACCTCAACGGCTGCTTCGACGTCTGGATATTCTGACGCCACAAAGAGATGGTTCCCGCGATAGAAGGTGACATGCCAGCCAATTCCACCGACCGCGCCTTCGCGAGGCTTTTCTTCGGAATTATGTTTGGCATGCAATGACTTCATGCGACCATCGACACGATTGACTGCCATAAAGGTTCTACTTGTCTGCCCATAACCTGTAAATTCTTCCCAGCAGTGAAAGGTCCAGTCGCCCATTTCAAACGTCTTGTCCTGATGGCGATGCCAATCTACAAGCTCACTGACTGTGTGAGATTTGGTCGTCCGCGAATATCCACTGACGACAGCGGAATTCATTAATGGCACTTCCATTTTGAGAACAACGGATTCGCCGAACCAGCACCTCACTCCGCGACCGTTCTCACCGCGCCATACATCACCAATATGAGTCCCATCCAGTTCGACGCGCCATCTGGCTTGTTCCAGGAATCCCTGCAGAACCTGATTTGTGTGGTCGATTTTTGTGAGAACTGGCTCAGACATGACAATCTCCTAAACTGCAGCAGAAGGATTAGCGGCGTCGATAGCAGATTGTGCTTCCTTATATGCCTTCTGCCGCTCTCTATATAATCTCAGCCAATCCTCGCCCCATTCCTCCTGGGCCGCCTTGATTGCATCTACACGTTCTCGCGCAGCAAGGGCTTCAGGCTTCCCCTTCTCGGTGATCTCCCAAAGCATGTCAGCCTTCGCACCCATGATTGAGAGGCCAAACTTCGTCGACCGCACCCAACCATTCCGGCGAGCCTGTTTGAAAGCAGGCTTCAGATAGCTATCGTCTGGAGGGAAGCTGTTTTTGAAATCGCCGTCTGAACCAACAAACCAGGACATCACCGTATCGAGATGCTTGGGATGTTTCGGAAAGTATCGTCCGACCATCTCTTCATTATGGTTCATGGGCTTCTTGCGAGCCATCGATCCTCCTAGGCCACCATCGGTGACGGGGTTGCGTCGAAGTGGTCATAGACCGCTTCGGGATTGTTGCTGTCCCAAGGCACGAAGATGCCTCGCTCATATCCTGCCCGTTCAGCGACGAGATCGACCTGCAGATGAGCAACCTTCTTGATGCCCTGCTGATTGATCGCAAACACAGTGCCTTCCTGCGGCAGACTGACCTGCTCGACGCCATTGCTGAGCGCAATGTCGGCATGGGCTTCCATGTGGCGATCTTCACCATGAACGGGGATCGCAAAGCGCGGGCGTACGATCTCGTACATGGCGGCAATCTCGTTCCCGACAGCGTGGCCAGTAACGTGAAGCGGGGAACCGCGATATTCCTTTTCAAGGATACGAACCTGCTTGGAGCGGAGCGTATCGAAGATGGAATAGAGATCCTCTTCGTTGCCGGGGATGACGCGGGCCGAATGAACGACGGTATCGGTCTGATGCACAGCTGGAAGCCGGAAATTCTCACCAGCCGCATATTTGGCAAGAGCCGCATTCTGTTCACCCTGCGCGCCCGTGCAGATCAAAACCATTTCACGACGGTCCAAGCCCCGCAGATGCGATGGCTCCTTCAGGAAAGGCATGACGCCATCCATCAGGCCAAGATCGCGTGCGATCTCTTCGTTACGGCGCAAAGAGCGACCAGCAAGAGCAACCTGGCGGCCTGTGGCGGCTGCAGCGCGGCCGATGGAAGCGACGCGGGCAATGTTGGTAGCAAAGCAGCTAACGACACAGAGGCCCTGAGCCTTCTTGAACACCTTCGCCATACCAGTGGCGACATCGCGCTCCGAAGTGACCGAACCCTGCCGATCAGCGTTGGTGCTGTCACAGATCATGGCCAGAACGCCTTCGTCACCCAATGCCTGAAGGGCCTTCATGTTGGTTGGGCGACCAACAACTGGATGCGGATCGAATTTCCAGTCGCCCGTATGGAAGACTTTGCCGACAGGCGTATCGAATACGAGGCCAACGCATTCCGGCACCGAGTGCGTCATGCGGATTGTATCGATATACATGTTGCCGACCCTCAGCCTGTTCCCAGGCTGGAACTGGCGCATCTTTACTCGGCCCAGCGTTCCGGCTTCAGCGAAGCGACTCTGGAGAACCTTGGTAGCAAACGGGGTTGCGTAGATCGGACACTTGATAGTTGGCCAAAGGCGATGAACGGCACCGATATGGTCTTCATGAGCATGCGTAACTACGAGACCAGAAAGCCTCGGCAGAACGTCTCTCAGGGAATTCAAATCAGGAAAAATGGCTTCGACACCATCAATGTCGCGAGGAGCGAAAGCCGATCCTGCATCTACAAGAACCCACTCGCCGTCGTAGCCATAGAGGGTCCAGTTCATTCCGATCTGACCAGTACCGCCTACGGTGCACACGAGAATTGAATCTCGTCCTGGGATCGGAAGCTTCGTTGGTGAATTATTTGACTTCGGATTTAATAATTCGGCTTTTAACTGGGATTTACCCAAAACATCTTCTTTTTCTTTCATGCTCTTTCTTTTCCACTTAATTTCTCCAAATGTCAATTCAGAGATCGCATGAAACAATCAGAATAATAATGTGCGACATCATTGTTGCATAGATGCCGCACTGCTTCACAGCCATTTTGAAATGCGTTGACGCCAGATTTTCAGCAGAGCCATTGCCAACAAAGCCATAACTGCCAAGCAGACCAAGGCGTTCATTCCCGATAGACTGACGCCGAGAATACGAAACGCAGGCTCCGTGCATGAGACCATTTGCGTCTTCTGAATAGCCTGAAGCAAGTCAGCGGCATTAACTCCGGATTTCAAATTAAGAGAGCCGCATGCGGTCGGACCATCCCAGAATTTCCACTCAGCACCTGCATGGTAAACTGAGATAGCAAGGCTGTACCCATAGATGAGAAACGTGAAAGCAATCATCGGATACATTTTTCGATATGGCGCAGCACCCCAAGCCAGCGTCAACAACAGCAATGGAACGCCAACATAGTGCGAAATCCGTCCCTTATAGCAGAGTTCGCATGGCAGATAGCCGCCGATATGCTCAAGCCCCAGTGCGATTGCAATCGCTGTGAATGAGATCAACAGCGCAAGCGAAACAAGACCACCTGGAGTTTTCAACATACTCATGTGCATTCCTATCCTCTTATTTTTCCTACCAATACACCTTAAATCAAGAACGTGCCGAGGGAGAACCCACAAAATTATTTTCTCAGAAAAATTATTGACAACGCCTTTTTAAGTGGGGATTTTAAGACAGGTATTTACGCGATAATGCGTGTTCAAATCCATCAAAGGAGTTTTTTGTGATTAACCCATCAGCCTACGTCCTCAACCCTGCTTCCTCCGATCCCTTCGCGTTCGTATTCCAGATTTTCGTGACCATCATTATTGGCATGGTGATTGCGATTCTCGTTCGATCCTGCTTCGTTATGGTCCGTGAGAAGACGTTCAAGACCACCGTTCTGTTTGGCGGCAGATATTTCCGCACTCTGAAGCCTGGTTTGCACCTGAAGCTCCCGTACCCGATTGAAATAGTCGACATGACCAAGCATACGGTCATTGCCGAGCTTCCAGTTGAAGTGAAGTCGCTGACGAAGGACCGTGCCAACATCTCCCTCGGCGTGCGTGTCCAGTACGTCGCCAACGAAAACAAGGCCTACGAAGCCGCTTACATGCTGGAAAATCCTGAAGTCCAGATCCGCTCGTACATCGAAAATACCATGCGTGCGCAGATCACGACGATGAACGTTGAAGAGGTCTTCTCTTCGACCAACGAATTCGAGCGCAGTGTGCAAAGCGATCTTGAGACCCGTTTTCATGATTACGGCTACAACATCATCAACGTTCTGATCGACCAGCCACAGCTGTCGAGGGAACTCACTGAAGCCTATCAGGCCAAGCTGGTCGCTGTTCAGCTGCAGGCTGCTGCCACTGCAGAAGGCGAGGCAACGCGCATCAGAATGGTCGCCAAGGCGAATGCCGAAGGTGAGAGCCTCGTCGTAAAGGCAAACGCGTTCAAGGAATTTCGCAAGATCGTGGCTGAGGGCAACGCGGAGGCCATCAACGCCTTCTTGCGTGACCTCCCTGACTCCTCGATTACGGGTAAGGACGTGATGAACTTCTTCGCAGGAATCGACGAACGTGATGCTCTGCGCGATGTTGGCCAGCATGGCGGCCGCGTGGTGATGATCGCTGGTCAGACAAACGGCAACCCGATTGCAACTACTACGGCGGCTGTTGAAGCTGCCCTCGAAAGCGGCACCGCAACCAGCGGCGCAGGCAAAAAGGCCAAGAAGGTCGACGACCTTGTCGAAGCCCCTGCCGAAGGCAAGTAGTTCGACAAGAGAATAGAAAAAGGCGCTGGAAAATCCAGCGCCTTTTTTTTCACGCTACACGGTAAAAATGCAGGTAATTAATCCTCATTCCTTATTTTTGGCGAGACTTTTCCATTTAAATAAGTTAGACAATCCCACCTTTTAATTCGAATAAAGGCTTGTCGAAAGGAGCGGCCTCGTTTGTCGAGGCAATTTACGCCATGGAAAAATCGAAGCGAGTTCTATTTCTAATGGAAAAATGGCAGGAACGTGTAATGGAGCGTTCCAATGACGATCATTCCAGGACAGACGATTTCAAAGGCGTTGAAAGCCTCGTTTCGTTCGACCCGACTCCTCGACATGAATATCTCGACTGGGTTTGCCGCACATATGTCGGTCAATCATTCCTACTCGAAGACGCCAGCCGCGTGTCCGACACCCTCGCCGTTTTCCATCGCTACAAACACCGCTTGCCTGTCGCGCAACGTGACATTGGCCTTCTCAAAAGCGAACAGGATCTATGGGAGATCGTGGAGCGCTTCACTCCTCAGAACGGGGAAGAAGAACTAGCTGAAGGCAAGGAGCTGAAGCGACAAGAGAAAGCCAAAGCGCTTAGCGAAAGCGACATCCTCGAAAGCGAGGACCTTGATGGCTGGACTGTCGCTAGCCCGAAAACCCATTTTGCAGCACGCTGGTGGTCCAAAGGCACCCGCTGGTGTACGGGCATGAAGAAGCCTGCCTATTTCAACAACTATGTGCGAAGTGGTCCTCTACGCGTCTTTATTTCGCCATCGGGAGAGAAGCTCCAGGCACATGTAGCTACACTCACATTCTGCGATGCGGCCGACCGCAGACTCTCAAATAACGCGTTCCTCGATCAAATCCCTGCGCCTGCGCTCAAAATGCTGCAGGATGACGCAATTCGATCCATGGACAAGCTAGGCATTTTTTCAAGAATTCCAGCTCCGCTACGGTCTGAATCCATGATCGAAAAAGCCAAACAGGAAGGTTTTGATCAAGCCGTTACGCTTGCCGAAAACTCAGACGGCTACTTGCTGAAATATCTTCCGTCCATGCTATCGATGTGGGCATTCGGCCTGATTTCTGAGAATGAATTCGGACGCGGTGGACAGCGAGCAGACGTCATCCTGATGCGGGCCGAGACAGTGCTCGCCCACTGTTACGACTCTTCTAATGGAGCCACGCTGTGCGATCAGATCAAGAACACGACGGACGTAGATTTTATTCGCAAGTGCGCGTCCAGCATGCTTGGCCTATGGGAGAGAAATAATAATTTCCCGAATAAATTCGTCAATGTCATCGGCAAAGCTTTTGCAGACGAATATTTCGATCAGGCGACGTGGGACGCATACTTCGCCAAGGCGGCAAAAAAGCTTCGTAACAACAATGATCTCACCATTCCGGTTGCCGAGCGTTACATTTCGGAAGAAATGGCCGACGCCTTGGCGAAATACAATCTTCTGACCATCCTGCCTCAATCAATGATCACTCCTGAGCGCGTCGATATCTTCGTTGCAGACACACCTGAGAACATCAGCCGCGTTGCTTATCACGGTCACGAGCACATGATTTCTGATGAAGCAATCGCAACTGCAGCTAAATGGAAGAAGGGCAAAGGTCTTGCCTATATTCCATACGAGCGCTTGTCCCAGGAATTGTTCCATAGCGTCGTCAAAGAACATCCGACAGCTATCTATCACGTTGACCACCGTCATTTGACGCATGAGCTAATCGACGAGGTCGTCTCGACTGTGCCTAACGCGATCATCAACATTCCAGAACATTTTGTGACAGAGGAACTGGTTCTTAAGGCTGTATCTATGAACGGCAACCTATTCCAGCAGCTGAATCAAAAATGGAAAACTCCGGCTGTCACAGAAATGGCATTACGCGTCTCTCCAAATGTCTTCGTCAACACAGATTGCTATCTAACCTATGAGCAATTCAGAAACGGCGTTGCCATTGTTGGCAGCTCTCTCTCGCGAGTTCCGCTGATTTATAGAACCATCGAAATGTGCGAAGCCGCATTGCTCGCTCACGTCGCCGACGCAGTCGCTCATGTGCCGCCACGCGTACTTGCCGCAATTAAAGCGCGGCGAGATAGCACCCTCGACAGTCCTTTAAGGACGCACACTTCCGGCTGGAACCGTCCGCTTTCCAGGCGTTATGCCCCGAATGATCCTATCCATTCATTCTTTCCAGATGACGACACGGTTTTACCTGAACGTCTCCAGAAGCTGATGCACGCTGACAAAATGACCGCCATCAGCACTGATCCTGACGGTCTGCTTGCGAGACAGCTTGTAGATGCTCCTATGACGATGGCCATGTAGCGTTGTCGTTTTCGGAATGTTTGGACAGCTGGTTCCATGCAGCGCCAACTGGTCTCCTGATTGAAGGAGATTTCATATGGCAATTACACCAAGACTGCTCTTTCTCAAGAAAAAATGGGACGAGCGCCTGAGCGAAAGGCAGGCGAAGGATAGCTCGCATCCACAGGACGCCAATCCGATGGACTTCCTGATCGATATCGATCCAACGAAGAAGCGCGAGTACACCGACTGGCTATGCCGCACTTATGTCTCGGGTAATTTTCGCTATGAGGATCGTGACCGCGTAAAGGTCACACTCGAACTCTTCAATCGCTACAAACACCGCCTCCCAGTCGAACAGCGAGACATTGGCCGCATGAAGACGGAACAGGCTGTCTGGGCCATCGTTGAGGGCTTCCTCCCGAAGGAAGACAACGAAGATTCAACCCCTGGCGGGCGCGAGAAAAAGCGCAGGGAACGTGCCAAGGCGCTTGCCGAGAGCGAGTTGGTAGATGGCGAGCTGACTGAAGGATGGATAGTTGTCTCCCCCAATACCCATTTCGCATCCCGCTGGTGGGCCAAAGGCACGCGCTGGTGCACGGGAATGGAAACTGACGAGCATTATCGAGCCTATATGGAGACCAGCCCGCTACGCATCTTCATCACCCCTGATGGCAAGAAATACCAAGCGCATGTCTCGACGATGACAATATGCGACGCAAAGGACCTTACTCAAGATTTCGGGCAGATGGTCAAGCGGTTGCCGCAAGCCGCACTCGACCTCCTGCGCAAAGATCTGGTCGATTGCTTCGAAAACGCTGACTTGAATGTCTTGAACTATCCGGAGGACTGCCCTCCAGAGCTGCTCGACAAAGAAACCATTGAAGCCCTTAAGAGGAAATTCCATGAAATTGCAGATCGCGAATTGGCTCGGTCTGAGGACGGATGGGTTCTGAAAATTCATGATTCCAAATACGCAAAATGGCTGCTCTTCCTTCAATTAGAGAACGACAGAAGACTTCTCCCTGGGAATAGAGGCCGCGAGGGAAGTTGCATCTCTCTGTCCAAAAACGGAGAGGTTGTCGATGTCATACCGTTCAACAGTAGCGACTACGACAAAGCGGGGACATCAAAGCTCATAGCAAACGTAATCGCGACTGAAGACGCAAAATTCATTGAAAGCTGTGCCGAGCGCCTAATGGACAACTGGAATGAATCGCTTCCTGCTGTGTCCAAGTTTGCAACTCAGCTAACCAAGGAATTCCCAGACCAGTATAAGAGTGATAAATTCTGGCAGTCGTATACCGAAGGTTTCGGAGCTTACACAAGAAACGAGAGTTTCGTGACGCCACCTCACAAATACCTCACCGAGGAAATCCTGCCGCAGTTCGCCAAATACAACCTGGCCCGCGTCCCACTTTCCATGATCACATCAGAAATAGTTGAGAGTGGCCTCATGCACTCTGGAACCGATGGTGCCAAGTTTGCACAAGAGAATGACCTGTTCAGGTTTGTTTCAGAGGAATTCCTGTTTGAATTTGCTATTCACGACGTTGGCAACAACACGCAGTACGTGCCAACGAAATATCTAACATCAAAATTTGTGAGTAAATTTCTTGAATATCGAGCCTCAAATATCGGCATATTGGATGTAGCTACGGACTTCAACAGAACGGGAATAAGCGTCATTACGGAAGAACACTGCAAGCAGGCTGTGGAACGTTCCCCAGCCGCAATTGCATCGGTTCCAAAGCGCTTTCTGACACCGGAATTGTGCCATCACGCCATCGCGAATAGTGCTTTCGCTATTAACGATATCCCTAAGGATGCGAGAACAGCAGAAATGTATGTTCAAGCAATGGAAGACGCGCCGGAAACGCTCGCTTATGTTCACAGCAAACAGATCATGATCCCATACGATGCATTCTTAAATGCCGTAACCAGAAGCCCCGCAAATCTCGGCATAGTCCCATTACCATACAGGACAGTAGAGCTTTGCAGTGCAGCGTTCTCACTCTTAGATAGTGATCCCGCACCTTGGCAAATTGAAGAAATTGCCAAGCACGTTCCGCCAATGGTCGCGCGTTACATTCCTCAAATGCGCACGCTGCTGGAAAAAGAACCATATACATGTAACTGGCTGGCTGGCAGCTATAGGAATGACAAACATATTCGCGAGTTTATGCCTCTCAACGAGGACGAGCTACCAGCGGCGCTGCCCCGACTATTTAGAGAAAAAGGCTCCAAAGATTTCATGACCATGCCGGATGAGGTCATTGCGATCATGCAAGAATTTGAAGAAGCGATGCGCCTGAATTCATCACAAATGCATTCGTAATCACGATAAGGCATGTGGGAGGAAAACGTTTAATGACGAAGGTTAATTCCGTCGCCCTGCGCGACCGTATCATCTTTATAAGCTTTGCCAAAACTCTTCGGGAGACTGCAGATAGGCTCAACAAGACACCTCAGCCTTTGATTTTCGATGAGGTTCACTACACCAAGGGCTTGGTGATCGACCATGACAACGACGAGCCTCAAACGCAGCGCATGTGAAATTCGCAAATTGTTCGAAAACGAAAAAAGCGGCCATTAAGCCGCCTTCATTATTTCAGGACGCTCCAGAGACGTTGAAGAAGCCTCTCTGTCGTCGGACTCGGTCGCTTGTTGGTATCAACATTGAGCCACTCGCCTTCCCATCCAACGAACTGCCTTTGTATCCGCAGCTTGCCGAATATGTGCCATCCAGCACTTTCGACCGTCATGACCATTTTCAGACCGAAGCGTTTATCAACCACATGATCCACAACGCGTACCTTCTGGCCGAAAGTCAGAAGACCGAGTTCAAGGCCGACCAGCGCTATCATCGCCAGAAGCGTGATTTCCCACGTCGTCATCGAACGCTCTCCGTCACGGCAGTGTGCGCCTTGGCGCGATACCGCAAAAATGAAGCCTCCGAGGCCACCACAAACGTGTTGGCCTTCGCATAGCTCTTCACAGGAACATCAGGTTCCGAATGATTTCTCCAAGCGAACAGGCCGCAGACGAACAACAGCATGATCAGAAAGGTCGCGATTGCCTTCTCAACTAGGTGCATCAGAAGCCACCTCCAGTCGATGAATCGTCGCCGCCAAATCCGCCACCCGAAGACCAGGAAGACGAGCCGCCGAAACCACCACTGGAGGAGTCCGATCCCCAAGACGACGAGGACGAGCTACTGGAGCTGCTTGAGCTTGAACCACCCCAACTCGACGACGAACTGCCCCTTGATGACGAGTAATAGTCATCAGACGGACGATGCGAGCGCTGAACCGCGTCCCAAAACACCGATGCCGTAATCACACCCGTTGCCAGATTATCGATCATGCGATCATCGACCTTGTCGCTGAAACGGTCAGACGAACCGCTCCAGCCACGGCGACGCAGCTTGCTTTCTGCCTCATCCAGCGCATTCATCCGCTTCTCAAACTCAAGCTTGCCAGGCGTAAGCTGGAGAATCTGTTTGCGAATGTTATCGTGGCTGGCTTCCAGAGCGCTGATTTTATTTACCAGCTGATCGTCTTCCGTGCTTTCGGTCTTCCGCGCCAGAGCATGAAGATCACTAATGCCGAGCTTCGCCAGCTGTTCTGCGTAGGTCTTGGTGATACGGAACAGATCTTCGTCGGTCGCGTGAGCCGCTTCTGAAATGTACTCAGACGCCTGACGAACTTCGGCACGAAGCGTCGAGATATCGCTGTCGATCTGCTTCAGCTGCTTGTTCGAATTATCGACCTTCTCCTTGAGCGGAAATACCTGCTCATGGGTCTGACGATAGATTACGTCCAATGCGGCCGCATCTGCATCATGATCGACATGGACCTTTTGCATGCGCTCTTTGAACCACTCAGGGATCGCGTGCAGGATATCGTAGTCACCCTTCTTGCGCTTGAACGAAATCAGGTTCGCCAGCCAACCGTCGATACGGGCAGTCAGGCCGAAGCTCTTATATTCAGGCGTGCCGAAATTGCGCTTGATCAGATACGCGAAGAAAGGGTCCTGTTCGTAAGCGACGCGCTTGTCAGCAAGCTCCGCCTTAGCGCGATTGAGCTTGCGCTCAAGGCTCTCAAGCGTTTCGGTCACACCCGCCAAGTGGTTGCGCAGACGGATAGCCTCTTCGTCTTCCTCGTAACGGATATTGGCTTCCTTGTTAGCCTTGTCATAGACCTCAAAGGCCGCATTGGTATCGCGAGCCACGACTTCGCGCTGTTCGCGCTTCTCAGCGATCTTTTGCTCAGCCTGCTTGATGGTCGCCTTGGCTTCGTTGATCCGCTGTTCGCGAGACTTCAACATGGTCTCGATGTTCTTCGGCAGAGCGATGTCCTGCTTCAGATGGATCGCGGCCAGCTGCTGAAGAAGCCTTGCCTGCTCCTGAACCACACCGCTCAGTTCACGCTCAAGACCAGCAATTTGACTGGTGACGATACGCGCCTGACGCTGGAGTTCATCACGCTTGCTGGCGAGCTTGTGTGCGATTTCTCTTCCTGTAGCCATTTAAATATCCCCTTCCTTACCAGCGCGTGATCATCTGATTATTCTGCTGCGGAATTGACCACTTGAATTCCAGCGTGCCAGCAGGTTTCTTGCCGACCTCGAAATCGTCGATGACACCATCCGACTGCTTGTCGTGACCAACCTTGTTGTAAGTCGCCTCAGGAACGCGGATGCCCCAATGCGTCACAGTCTCGGTATTGCCCGTTTCAAAGTTTTTGATCGGGAAAGGCACAGCAACACCATTCACGTCCAACGCCTCGACGATCAAGTAATAAACCTTCGTCCGATTGTTATCGGGAGTGCGCCAGACACCTGAACGAACGCCTGCACGATCAACAATACGAAGCATCAGGGGCGACTGAATGCGATTGATCTGCTCGTCGAGGCTTCGCTTGGCGGCATTGAAGGCAACGACGTCACCCTTGCGAGCCGCAGCCTCGGCCTTGCCGAATAGCGGCGTAAGCGAACGCTTTGCGCCCTCGTCCATAGACATCTTCAGAGTTTCACTCTTAGTTGTCTCAAAAGTGCTGATCAAAGTTGCGATTTCAGCCTTGGCCTTCAGTGACGAAGCCATTTCATTGAGTGCATCGATATTCTTCCGCGCATCCGCAACGCGTTTCGCTTCAAGAAACTGTAGTGTCGCATCGCGCAGATTGTCTGCATGCGCCTTGGCAACGTCGTCCTTGTATTCCGTCGCAGCAGTGACTGCGGCCGTATGAGCGCTCTTCAGCGCCTGCGGAAGGCGAGTTTCGACATCCAACTTCAGTTCGGCAGCAATGCGTTCCTGTTCAGCCTTGGCGGCAATTTCAGCGCGCTCACGAGGCTTAACAACGAACTCGCTATGAATAAATACGGCAGAGCCGTACAGAAAACCGATTGATGCAATCGCGGTTACTGTGCGGAGGGCGATTTTGCCACGATTGATCCACATGCGAGCAAAAAGGCGCGGCAACCCAGGCGCAAGCGGCTCGTGGACATAGCGATTTTTGTCCATATCATCGACGGCACGTTCGATAATTTCGTCCGAGACAACGGTGCCTTGCGATTCATACCACTGACGAAGGCGCGCTTTGAGAGCCGCACGACGGTCATCCGAGAGCATCTCTGTCTCTTGAATAGCCATTTCATGACGGATCGTGTCGACGGTATCCGCCGCCATCAAAACGTCTTCAAGTGTTGGAGCATTTTTCACTGCAATAGCTGACATTCCGCCTATTCCCTTGTCGATTTAAGCAGGAAACATGGGGCCAGAACCATTCCAGCCCCATGCCGAGAATTAAGCATTAACGGTCAGGCCAGGAGCCTTGCCGCTGGCAACCAGATCCGCAATGCGCCGTTTGCCATCTTCGACATAATCGCGAATTTCCTTCGCGTTCTGTTCCGAATCCTTGCGCATATCAGCAATGATCTTGGTGCTGTTTTCCTGGAACTCGACAACCGAGTCGACCAGCTTCTTCACCGACTGGGCGCGAATGCTCGGCCCATAACCCTTGCGGAGCGCATTTTCGGTAACCTTCGTGCCGACATCAGCGATGCTTTCAAGGCTCTTGGAAATGCCATCATGCATAGCGTCCAAAGCCTGCGTGGCTTCATGGAGACCAAGCAGACCCGTGTAGGTCGCTTTGAGCGCTGTCAGAACCGAACTGTTGGTGCTCATGAAAGCAACCGACTGCTTGAACAGGCGATCCTTCGCCATGTGGGATTCAGCCAGCTTCGCCATGGTCACTTCGGTCACGGAGTAGGAAACCTGCAGATTGTTGGCGAGGTCGGTCGCAATCTGCCAACGATCTTCGACGGCCTTTGCGGCGCGCTGCGCTTCATCGCGTTCCAGTTCGAGACGGCTCTTTTCCTGCGGAGACGCATCCGAGGCCTGCTGCACCAGCGTCATTGCGTCTGCAACCTTCGCCTGAGCGGCCTTGAGGTCCTCATCGAGAAGAGCCTTGACTTCGTATGCGATGATTTCAGCTTCCTTGATCGAGCTGCGAAAATCCGCATAGGCCTCAAGGATAGCGCTCTCACGCTGGACCTGACTGCCGACGTCCTTGATCACTGCGTCGAACGTCTTGCGAATGGCGTCGAAGCGATCCGAAATGTCACCGCGAGTGAGCTTCATGACGACGTTCGATACGCGGTCGCCGAGGGTCGGAGCAGAACGTTCAGCCTGCACGACGAGACGCTTGGAGTCATCGCGAATGCTGTCAAAACGCTTTACGATTTCGTCGAAACGATTGCCGAAATTGATCTGGGAAATCTGGTTCGCAACCAGGCTATCGAAATTTTGCTGGTGAGACAGCGTGCGGGCAATAACGAGAACGCGATCTTCGTCGACATCGGAAATTCGCTTCAGAAGATCGACAATTGGAGCGGTGCCAGTGTCAGGCGAGCCAACGCCGAGCACCTTCAGGCTATCAAGAGCCTTCTGGAGGAATTTCGGGGCAGTCTTCGTCACTTCGGTCATTCGCGTTGTTTCCTTTCAACAATTTCGTTTTCAGAGCATATTCGATTGCGTGAGATTTTTCAGATCGCCAATTGAACCCCTGTGGCGCTTTACGGCTTTTTCTAAATGTCAGGTAATTTACTCGTCCTGCAATGTCAACATATTTTCGCTTATTTCTGCAATTTTCCGTATAAATCTCCTTTAATTATTCTCCCTGTTTTCCTGCCGACTTATGCGGATTGCAAGCCTTGAATTTACGGACTGAGAGCCTTGAGGGGAGAGATAATTACCGATCTCGGCTGCCTATTGTCTGCTATTCCCTTATTTAAACATTCCTCAAATTCGAAGGAATGTTGCGGAAGCGAATAAAATCATTTACTCGTCAACAAATTTAATTGAAAATCAAATGGAGTTCAGATATCTGACCCGTATTGGAAAAGGCAGCTTTACGCATGACGAAAGCAATTAATGGGCTTGGTTTTCGAAAAACCATTTTGGTCAATGGCCGTCTGGCACTGCGCACCGAACGACTGCGCCTGGCCCGCGAACAGGTCAGCGGCACTCAGGTAATGGCTATTGAACATTTCGCCGAGCGTCTCGCTGGGGGTTTCCTGCGAATGGTCGACACCCGCACGCTCAAGGAAATTATCGGTAAAGTTCTTCCTGAAACCGATATTGGCGAGCTTGAGCCAATCAAGGACCTGCCGGGGATGACATCGGCCGCAGCGGACACGCTGATGAAACTGTGGCTCGCGCGCCCGGATATCGAAGCCATCAAGGATCACAAGCGTATTCAGTCAATTCTTTCGCTGGAAAATGCTGTCGTAGCCGCTCTCCCCGCTCACATGAAGCGGCCAAACGACATTATCGAAATCGCGATTACGCGTGCTCACCACGCCCCGTCCATTTTTGGCGACGTGACAATGAGCGGTATGACCGAACTTCATCCGGTCTGGCGTCCTCTGATCACTGTTGTATCCAAGCACATCAACATCGAATGGAATGCTGGTCCGCGAGAGGTGTCGCCATGGATTGGGGAAGCGCTGAAGGTAAAGCGCTCTGAGCCTAAGACACCAGAAGTCCAATCATACATCTGCGGCACCGCGCTTCACGAGGTCATAGAGTCCGTACGTTGGGCGCGTAAGCTGATGTCGGAAGGCGTATTGCCCCGTGACATCGCTATCGCAAGCGTTTCAACGACTGCTTATGACGAACACATGCTGGCGGTCTGCTCTGACAGCAAGCTCGGCATTCATTTCGCTCACGGCATTTCCTGCGTCCATCGCATCGAAGGTCAGGCGGCAAGCGCTCTTGCCGATATCTTGCTACGTGGTCTCTCACAGAAGCGCGTCCAACGCCTTCTCGATCTCCTGCAGGGACTTGGTTCGGAAGCCGTAAAAGGCCTTCCAGGCGACTGGAGCCGCAACTTCCGACCAGATGCCGCACTCACCGAACTGCCTCGTTGGGAAAAGACGCTGAACAGCAAACCGCAGCTCGCTGAACTCAAGAACATCCTGCTTCCCATTCTGACGCTCGTCTCCAAGGGCATCGAGGTTGCGGCGGAAGCAGGAGAAAAGCTGTTTCATGGTCAGGCAAAGAAGATCTGGGATGCCGCGCTTCTTGAAGGTCCCGCCGCCGCACTCGACCGCACAATTCCAATGCAGCGCATTGATGATGGCGAAGACCCTCACTCGTCTGCATGTTTCATGTCTGCTGAAAAGCTGGCTGCGTCGCCGCGTCCATATGTTCGTCTGATTGGCCTCACGTCCCGCGACTGGCCACGTCAGTCCGGCGAAGACGCATTGATCCCCGACTACATCATTCCATCGAATATCCTCGATCCTATGCCGCGCTCGGATATCGACCGTCGCGATTACAATACGATCAAGGCAACGACTGAAAAACTGCTCGTCCTTTCGTGGCCGCGCCGTGATGCTGAAAGCCGTCAACTGGGCGTCAGCCGTCTGGTTACGCAGATCGAGCGCGACAGCGCCAAGCCTATTCAGCTCACTGATCGTCCAGATCACGCTTTCTCGGAAGCCGACCGCCTATTTGCCCGTGACAAGGAATATGCGGTATCACCGCACGCAATTTCGGCTGCTACTTGCTGGAAGAATTGGCGCTCCAAGGACCTGACTGCACATGATGGTCTGATTGCCCCCAGCCATCCACGCATCCAAGACGTCTTCGACCAATACCATTCCGCCACGTCTATTCGCCTGCTTCTGCGCGATCCGATTGGCTTTGTATGGCGATATGCGCTTGGCTTCAGCGCCCCTGAATATGAAGACGCTCCGCTGTTTGCCGATGCCCGCGAGTTTGGCAACATCGTCCACGACATTCTCAAGCAGACTGTCGACCAGCTGATCCGCAAGGGCGGCTTCGCAAATGCCTCACCAGAGGACATTTCTCGCACGATTGACGAACAGTCGATCAATGTCGGCATGCGCGTCGAAATGTCGAAGCCGATCCCGCCAAAGCTGATCTGGTTCGGCATGATGGAGCGTGCCACCAAATTCGCAAAAGCGGCACTGCTGAGCGAGATTGAACGATATCCAGATCAGGTGACGTACGCGGAAGTTCCGTTCGGCGGCAAGATTGAGCTGAAAGAGGAATCTTTCCCGTGGGACATCGAGCAGGAAGTCACAATTCCTGGGACGGGCCTGAAGCTGCAGGGCATCATTGACCGTCTGGATTTTTCCACGTCGACGCCGAAGGCTCGCGTTATCGATTACAAGTCGGGCAAGACCCCGAAAAACATCGACGACCTCATCATCGGTGGTGGCAACGAAATTCAGCGCGCCATCTACGGCTTCGTCGTGAAGTCGCTGATGGGTGGCAATGCTGAGGTTGAAACTGGCCTGCTCTATCCGGAAACCGGAACCTTCGCAGTGCTGGAAGAACCGGATGAAGTTTTGGCGCAGGTCGCCAATGGAGTGCTGATCGCCAAGGAATCTCTGGAGAGCGGTAACGCAATCCCAGGCATCGGCACCAGTGAAGCATATAACGACATGCGTTTTGCGCTGCCAGCAAACGCCGCAGCAACCTACCTGCTGCGCAAAAACCAGACGTTCCTGGATCGTATCGGTGAAGCGGCAGAGATTTGGGAGCACAAGTAATGCTGAATGACTCGACAGCTCGTCGCACTGCCCTTCTTGAGATCAATCGCACCCTCATGGTTGAGGCGGGCGCTGGCTCGGGCAAGACCTCGCTCATGGCGGGACGCATCATTTCGATGCTCGCCAATGGCGTTCACCCTCGCGACATCGCAGCTGTGTCCTTTACGGAAATGGCCGCTGCGGAACTGATGGGCCGCGTCAGTGATACGATTGACGACGTTCTGAAAGGCACACCCCCAGCCGACCTTCGCGCATCCTATGATGGCGGAAATATCGATCCCGAAGGCCAGGCAAGACTGCAGGAAGCACAGCATCACCTCGGTGAGATGACCTGCACGACCATCCACGGTTTCTGCAAGCGCCTTCTGAAGCCTTATCCCGTTGAAGCCGACATCGATCCAGGCGCTGCGATCCTCGACGCTACGCAGGCCTCGCTTCTGTTCGAAGACGTGTTCAACGAATGGATTCGTGAGCGTCTCAACAGTGAGGACTATCACAAGGACATCATCACTGAGATGGTGGCCACCCATTCCGACACAAAAGAAGCTATCGAAACGATCCGCCGTCTCGCGGACCAGCTTCGCGGTTCGCCAGACCTCTTCCTTCACAAGCAGGAATTTGACCTTGCTCCTGCCAATCAGCTGATTGATCAGATCGAAAAATACGAGAAGTGGATTGCAGGCCTTGGCTTTGAAGCTGAAGGCAATGAGGACATTCGTGCGGACTTCGCGCAACTGCGAAAAGAGCTGCTCGCCTCCATGGGACTGCCGAAGCATCAGGCGCTGATGAACATCATCCGGCTGAAGCTGTCCTCGTCCGTTCTCAAGGTTGATGGCGGATTCCGCGTCTACAAGATGAAGGGCAAGTGGCAGGCCGCCGCGCCTTCGAAGAAGGTCGGCGAAGACTGCAACACGGAAGCGACCGAACGCTATAACGAGATTGCGGCTGGCTACGAAGCTCTGAAGACCATGGCTGCGTCAGCCGCCCTCACGATCCTAGAGAGCGAAATTCGCCCGATGCTTGATCGCTATCGCGACCGTAAGCGTCAGGGTGCCGCTCTCGATTTCGAGGACCTGCTCGTCGCCACCCGCCAGCTCCTGCAAAACTATCCCGAGATCGCCAAGGCTCTTGGCCAGCGCTACAAGCACGTACTCGTCGACGAATTTCAGGACACCGATCCGGTCCAGACCGAAATCTTCAAGCACCTCTGCTTCGACCGCGATGCCGATGGCGAATGGGTCCCGCGTCCAGGCGCGATCTTCCTTGTGGGTGACCCCAAGCAGGGCATCTATCGCTTCCGTGGCGCAGACGTGAAGACCTATCTGGATATGCGCAACCTTCTCGAAAAGCACGACTCGACGTCGATCCTGAAGATTTCGACGAACTTCCGTTCGAGCAAAGGCATTCTGGATTACGTCAACGACGTCTTTGACGTTCCGTTGAGCGCTCCCTCGCAGCCAGGCTTCACCGCACTCGATCCGTTCCGTCAGGACACCAGCAAACATCCGTCCGTGGCGACCATAAAGATTGGCGAACTGGATACCATTGCCGAGACACGTGACGAAGAAGCCCGTCAGATTGCAGAAATGGCGCGCAGGCTGATCAACACCTTCCCCGTCTTCGACAAGAAACTCGGTGCTACCCGCCCATGCAAACCGTCTGACATAGCTCTGCTCGCGCCAACTGGCTCCGATCTGTGGCGCTACGAACATGCCCTTGAAGAAGAAGGCATCTCTGTCGCCACGCAGGCTGGTAAGGGCATGTTCCAGCGTCAGGAAGTTCAGGACATGATTGCGATCACTCGCGTTCTGGCCGATCCGCGTGACCACCTTGCTCTCGGCGCTCTCCTGCGCGGCCCGCTGGTTGGTATGACAGAAACTGAGCTACTTGATGCAGCGCACGGTCTTCCAAAGCTGGAAGACGGCGGACTTGCTCATCTGCACGTTGGTATCGACACAGGCCTGATCAAGAACCCTGTGCTCAAGACGGTGCTGGCCCAGCTGAATGCGCTTCGCAACTCTGGAAAATACACGACGCCTTATGACGTCCTTTCCAGCGCTGTCGATGTGCTCAATGTTCGGGCAACTGTGAAGGCTCGCCATTCCAAGTCTCCACACCGTGCGCTTGCCAACGTCGACCGCTTCCTCGAAATGAGCCGTCCTTATACAACCCGTGGCCTGCGCGCGTTCTCAGACGAAGTCCGCTCACTCTGGGAGGATGGCGAACGCATCGCCGAAGCACATCCAGACGGTGAAGATCAGTCGGTCTCCATCATCACCATGCACTCTTCCAAGGGGCTGGAATGGCCTGTGGTTTTCGTCATCAACACGATGACCGAAATCATGCGTTCCAAGCCTCTGGTCGTCGACGTCAGCTCGCGTCAAATCTCGATGCCGTTCTTTGGATTCCAGCCAAACGGCTATAGCGAACTGAAGCAAATCTCAGATCAGGAGTCCCACAACGAACGCGTTCGCCTGCTCTATGTGGCCACCACACGTGCACGCGATCTTCTCGTCGTCCCCGTGCACGAGAAGACTACCGAAAGGCAGTGGGCAACGGTTACGGACCTGAAGTTGCAGGACATCCAAACGATGGAGCTGGAAGGCTTCTCGAACGCGATGCGCGTGCAGCGCGACATTACCGTCAATAATCAGGATGCGAAGACTTTCGCAGAGCAGACCGCTGCGATCCTCGCGGCCAAGAAGCCTATCATCAACAAGACCCCTTCCCGCCACGAAAGCCATGCATCGAGTTTGCGGATTTCGCTTGATGACCTGATCGACGCCGAGCCAGTCGCCGACCCTTCCGAATTCGTCCAGGGCAGTGCTGAACGCGGCATTGTCATGCACAAGCTGATGGAAGAAATCCTGACTGGCGAACTGAAGGACAATGAGCCAGAAGTCGAGAACCGTGCGCGCGAACTGATCCAGCAAATGATCGCTTCCAAAGAGGATGAGATCAAAGACATGGATGCTCGCGTCATGGCCAAGGAGATCATGCAGACGCTGGCATTGCCGCAAATCGCATCGATCCGTCATCGTCTGGTGCCAGAGGTAGCGACCAGCTCATCATACGAGGACGATAAGATCGAAGGCGTTACGTTCGGCATCATGGACGCGGCCGACATTACCGACCGTGGTGAGATCGAAACGGTCATCGACTGGAAATCTGACAGAAGTCCGACAGCGGCAACTATTGAATTTTACCGCGACCAGATGTCAGACTATATGAAAATGAATTCGGCCAAGCGGGGATTGATCGTTTTCATGGCGAGCGGAAAAATCATAGACATTGCCGCGTAATTGCGGCAATCGTCATTTGAGAGTTTGGGGGCACTTTTAAATGGATGCAAAAACGCAACTGGTCAGCGATGAGGATATTGAATCGATTGGCCAGATACTTGAAGACAGAATGAATGATAACGCACGTTTCATTGACGCCAAGAGCGTTGATGAAAACGATTTTGCGGATCTCGATCATGAAACTTCAAGGTGTGTAGCACTATTCAAGACTGACGTTATTTTCGACATAGATCTTTATACAGATACGCACGCGGGAGCGTCCAACGACGACAGGTTCCCACTACTAAGCGACAAATCCGCTATCGCCATGCAGCTCGACAAGGCGTCTGAACTTCGTGGGAAATACGAAAAACCAGAGTTCATAAAAGAATTCGTAAAAGCTGGAAAAAGGAAAGTCCAGCTTGCTGACATACACGTTGCTCGCAACCGTTATTCCTGCACTTCCTGTAGCGGTCGCGGCTCTAACAGCTGCTCCAATTGTAGTGGGCATGGCACGACCGCCTGCTACAAATGCACCTTTGGCACAGTTGGTTGCTTCCATTGCGGCGGAACGGGAAGAGCGGCCCCATCAACCAGTCGGCATACTGCCCCATGTTCTTTGTGCCTTGGCTCAGGACGCAGACGCTGCGGCGATTGCGGCGGGACTATGAAGCTCACTTGCGGATCGTGTGATGGTGCAGGAGATATCGGATGTGGCACTTGTCAGCAAACAGGTGCTTTGACTGACTTCTATGGCGTCAAATACACCGCCGAATTTAAACACAATATGGTAAATTCGACGTTCCTGGAGGATGAATTTTATCCGCTTCATGATTGGATGCACAGCGGATACGCAAACGCGAATACAAAGAGCTTGCAGTCCCCTTCCATGACCATGCACAAGGTCGAGTTGGACCAAAATCCGACATTGGAAAAGGCCAAACATGGGCTGATCATAAAGATCGATGCATTAAAGCTGACGCTTGATGGCAAGTACAAGAACAAGCCGATTTCAGCCAGGTACATCATGTTTGACAAGCCGTGGGTCTGGTATAGCCCGTATTTGGATGAAGCCGTTGATGAAATAGCCAAGCACGCTGAGAAGCTGGCGAATGCTTCGCCATCCGATTTTCTGGCCCAGATGGCGAAGCACCCGCTCATCAATGAAGCCCTGAGGAAAGGATGGGATCGCGACGACACCCATGGCGCAAAGTGGGCAGAGAAAATCCAGCAGGACAGCCTCGGCTCGATAAGTCAGGAAGCTGCAAGGCCGATATTCGTCGCCTTCCGTCATTGCATGGAAAACCACGAGAAAGCGACCGTCAGGAAGACATTCAAACTGCCATTACTCGCAACCTTCCTGCTCTGGCTCGGGACGCAGTACATGGACCTTCCGTGGGTGATATCCCATGGCGGCATAGGGACCATATTCCTGGTCCTTTACGTTCTCGCCCCTTACTTCATCACCAGCAAGATGATCCAATCGAGCGTCAAAAGGCGCATGCGCAAGGAAACAGGCGCAGACCAGGAACCGAAGCTGGGCATTGCCGGACGCGTAGTGCCGATACTCAGCTCTGCGCTTTTCGCAGCCACCTGGCTCTTCGGCTTTCAGTTGTCCCATATCATGATCGCTGGTCGTCCATTATTCTGACCAAAACGAATAACGCCAAAAACGCCGTCTACTCCTGCTAGGCGGCGTCTTTTTGTCGGATCGAGAAGTGCAGCGTATCCATGTCGTATCCGCGCTGGATCAACGCCTCAAGCAGCGTTTCTGAAGGCTCCTTCGGCCCAAGCATCCGCTGAATCTGCTCACGACCATATCCCAAGCGAGACCACTCATTCTCTAGCCGCTCACGGCCGGGATTATTGACGTCCCATTCCTCAAATGCGTTGCTCACGACGCGCGCATCCGGCCTCGCGGCTCCTGCTCCACCCCAGACATAGCAAAGCTGCTTTGTATGTCTGTCTTCTGGAGGGTAACCCCAATAGACCCTGAGTTCGCCTGGTTTGGCTTTCTTCAGTGAGTAGCGCTTGCGGTTTGTTGCTGGAGCCTCGCCTTCTGGCTTCAGGGCAACCGAGAACTTTAGAGTTGTTTTGTCATAGCCACGCTCTTCGAGGATCGAGACGAGGTTCGTATATCTCAGTTTGTCCTCAAAAATCGACATCAGTAAGTGCGCGTCGCTGCTTCGCGCCCCGTGGCCGCCAAAGGCATAAACAATGCTTGGCGAATTATAAATATCATCTCGACCCCATGCGACTTTGAGCGTGCGGGGTTTGGCTTCAATCTGATAAATACGACGATGTTTAATGGCTGGCGAGCCTGACATTCTTATCTCCACCGACACAGGAATTTTGCAATCTGATTTATTGATATTTCATTGTGATAATAATACAGGATAATTCCTATTGTCGCTGGCAATTTGAAGATTATCTTGCTAATTAGTCCTTCGAAAGGATTTCAAATGAGAGCACTCCTCAACTGGCTATTTCCGACAAAACCTCGGCGCATGTGCAAGACGCACGGCTGCAGGCACGAACAGCCAAATCATCTCGATGAGAAATGCCTGATCTGCCGCCTCCCTATGGACCACTGAGATTATCCGTTATTGAATGTGCTATCGCCCCATTCCGTTCACGAGATCCGGTTTGTTCACCCAAGTCAGATGCTCATCGAGAAGCTGGTCTTCACCACGCCACGTATATGCTGCCAGAACGCCATCCTTCGCAATCGAGAAGTCGAGACAAGCGATCTTAGGCGAGAGTAGATATGGCGTTCCGCTCATCCAGTAGTGACCGAAGAACGTCAGCTTGTTCGATGGCGCGATCTTCAGATGATCCGGTAGCTCGATCTCAGGCAGGTCCTCTAGGCCTTCTTCCGGCATAACAGCGTTGCGATAGTTCGTGGCGTCGTCTTTCCACCACTGAATACGCGACTTGCGCCGGACAACGCCCCCCTTGTCGGTGAAGGTGAACCCTTCCGGCAGATCGACTTCCAATCCCTTCAGAACGATCTCGATAGGGCTATTGAGGTCATGGCCCTGCTCGAAGCTCGCAAACAGAGCATCGCGCTTCATGGAGCCGTCTTCGTTTAGATGAGGCTTCAGAGCATCGAGAGACTTGGGGTGCCAGCACGCGTGCGTAGCTCGTAACTCATCAGTCTCGAAGGAAACGGGCAGGGTCGAGAAAAATTCGACCATTTCTTTATGGAGATCGCTGTCTTCACCAACGGCTTCTATGAACGCCTTGTGCTGAAAGCGGTTCTTGGGTCCACGAAGACGCATGTGACGGCCAGACTTGGTGCCAGGAACAGGAGTAGCGTAGCCGATTGCGTTGAGTTCGTGATTGCCCATCAGAACATGGGCTGTACCAGCATCACGCATGCGGCGAGCGATGTCGATGGAAAGGAGCTGGTCGGGTCCGCGATCAATCAGATCGCCCAAGAAAACAGCCATCCGGTTCGGATTTGAATGACGGTATGCGCCATTTTTGTTTTCGTAGCCCAGATTGTCTAGAAGCGCTTCAAGCGCATCTGCGTGACCGTGAATATCTCCAATAAAATCGTATTCCATCGTACCTTCTTATATTTTTCTTTATCACCTCTATGAGATTTCAATAATCAGCAAACGGCAACGGTTAGCCTTCTGACACACCCAAGGAATCAAGCTCTTTTTCGATGTCTATCAGTTCCTTATTTAAGGCAGCCAATTTATCCCCGCTCGGATCGATTGTGGGATATGCCTCGATAGTCTCAATATCCTGCAGTATTTCTGTATGCCTATCGACTAAGGAATCAAATCGAGAATATGCCATAGTTCACCCGCTTTAACGTGGCCGAATGCCAATAATAGCCCTGCCTTCCTCGCGGTCGAAGCTCCGATAGGCTGGCGCAAGAGGCGTAACCATGACGCCCCAGCGATGTCGCAACCGAAATTACTTCGGTTGAATGAGTTCAAGGCCACCCAAGTAAGGGCGAAGAACGGTCGGGACCGAGATGGTGCCGTCCTCGTTCTGATAGTTCTCCATGATCGCGATCAGGAGGCGGCCGACAGCGACACCCGAACCATTGAGGGTGTGGACGAACTCAGTGCCCTTCTGGCCGCGCGTCTTGTGGCGAGCATTCATGCGACGGGCCTGGAAGTCGCCGCAGTACGAGCAGCTCGAAATCTCGCGATAGGTCTTCTGACCAGGTAGCCAGACTTCGATGTCGTAGGTCTTGCGGGCGCTGAAGCCCATATCGCCGCCGCAGAGCAACATCACGCGGTACGGAAGCTCGAACGCCTGCAGGACAGCCTCAGCAGCACCTAGCATGCGCTCCAGCTCCGCTTCGCCGTCCTCTTCCTTCACAATCGACACCAGCTCGACCTTGTTGAACTGATGCTGACGAAGAATGCCACGGACGTCGCGGCCAGCCGAACCAGCTTCCGAGCGGAAGCACGGGGTAAGCGCGGTGAAGCGCTGCGGCAGGCTTTCCGTCTCCACGATCTGATCCGCGACAAGATTGGTGAGCGAGACCTCCGCAGTCGGGATCAGATACCTGCCATCCGTCGTTTTGAAGAGGTCTTCCTCAAACTTCGGAAGCTGTCCTGTACCGAACATAGCGTTTTCGCGCACCAGCAGCGGCACCTGGCACTCCTCGTAGCCGTGCTTGGCGGCCATATCGAGCATGAACTGCCCAAGCGCACGTTCCAGCTTGGCGATGGCACCACGAAGGACGACAAAGCGCGAACCCGAGATGCGGCCAGCGCTCTCGAAATCAAGCCCGCCGAGTTCTTCTCCAAGCTCGAAATGCTGCTTGGGTTCGAATCCCATGTCAGGAGCCACGCCCACGGTACGAACGAGGACATTTGCCTTCTCGTCAGCACCAGCAGGCACGCTATCGAGCGGGAGGTTGGGGAACGTAGCGAGGCGATCATTCAGAGCATCACCAACCGCATTCGCCCTGACCTCCAGCAACGAAATGCTTTCCTTCAGCGTCGCGACATCCTGCTTGAGAGCATCACCCGACACCTTGTCGCCAGCCTTGTAGAAGGCACCGATCTTCGCGGAGAGAACCTTGATCTCATGGTTTTTCGTCTCGATTTCCGAGTTTGCTTCATTCACGGCATCGCGGCTGTCGCGAACAAACTCGAAAATGAAAATAGCGTCGTCACGCGTGTAACCGCGCTTCTCAAGGCCCGCTACGAATGCATCCTTGTTTTCAATAATGGTTTTAGCGTTATGCATTTATCCTGCTTTCAAAGCCTATTTCTTCGATCTCCTACTTACCAGCGTCCTTGCTGGAAATCTCTCGCGTCTTCTTGAGAGATTTTGAGATCATAGATCGAAGCTGATCCCGATAAAGGGCGTCATCCTTCTTCTTCGGTTTGAAATAGCCCCAATTGTCAAGGAACAACAGAAATTGCTGATGCTGCTCACGCGTCAGCTTCATAATGTCATTCATGAAACTGTGCATGACCACGACACGCGGATCGCCGTCAGGCGACATCGTGATAACCATCTTCGTATCCGCATTCGGATCAGTCTTTTCGACCAATGCCCCAACGAAATCCTGGCGATCATGGTTTGCTTCAAACCACGGCAACAGATCGCTGCAATCAATGATCGGCACGTATTGGACGCCGCCATCAGCTTCCTCCATGCGCTTCACAATGCCGTCGCTTACGAGAGTGTCCAACGCATCCTGAGCACGCTTGGTAGGACGAACCGCCTTCATGCCAAATCGAAGCACACCTTTATTCGGCTCAAGCATGCCAAACCAAGCTGCACAAATTGCCTTCACTTCATCAGTAAGTTTCTCTAACTTTTCGATGCTCATAATTAAATTCCTCTTCGCGGGCATTTAAACACCAACGACATATAAATAGCAACAAAATTATCCAGAAAATAAACGGTATATTGTTTAAAAATTCAAAGCATTATCTTCGATTTTGCCAAGTCGCTGGTAGTCCGGAATTATTATTCCCAGAGCTGTAACAGATCCAGAGAGAAAACCGCCGAGTTCAACCCGAATGGTCTCGTCATTTCTGTATATGGCTGCGGCCAGACGATGATATCCATCATAGACGCTGGTCGAGCCGCCATCAGGTGAATTGAACTCGATCTCGATTGGCTCATCGGAGCCGTTCTGAACGAGATAGGCGATCCGCTCTTCGTGTTTGGCCGCGCCCCAAGATCGATCATAAACAGATTTGACGGCTGAATATGGCTCGTTTTCGAAGCGGGAAGCCTCAATCGCCGCCTTCACACCTTCGATGGATACGCCTTCACCGTCGTGCCAAGGCGAAATCTCGAATGGATTGAACTCGGCAAGTCGCTTAAGCGGCAACAAGCCAATCAAGCGGCCCTCTTCATCTGGATGAAAGGACACGAGGTGTTCAGGGCCGCCCCAAAGGTCAGCTTCCTCAATTGCAATAATCTCGAATTCGTCTTCTTCCATCACCACGTCTCTAGAACCGCAAACGGACTCACCGTCGACCAAGTGTGGCCATCGTACTCGACCAGGCTATGTTCTCCAAACTGGTCCAGAACATCAAAGACCCCTTGATCCGCATAAGGCTGCGTCTCACCGACAAACTGGACCTTTCGACCCAGGTCGTCATCCATCACCGACAATTCGATTTCATCGCCAATCTTCGGCTGTTTCATGCCATTTCTCCTTCCAAGATGCCCGCATCCAGTCGCCCCTTCTCGGTGACGACATAACCAACACCACCGCTCTCGATCCAACCAGCTGTCATCAGATCATTGATCTCACCGTTGCTAATGTCGAACGCACCGCATCTCGCACGAGGATTGGATCGCTTGCTGTAAGCATGCAGGCCGCCCGCAGAATGGGCATGTGCGAGCAGTTTTTTACGTTTCGGGGTCATCTTGATCGTAGCGACATAGGCATCACGAATGGCCTTCGTCTTGGCTTCCTCAGCCTGTTTCAATGCAGACGAGATTTTTTCAGAGATCACAATCACTTCGGAGATGGTGGCAATACCGCTCACTTTGATGTCGAACTCGTCCGTCTCAAATCCGTTCTCCTGCAAGATCGAGTGAACGAGTGCTTTATGCTGAGGATGAAACTGGAAAAGTTCACCGCAGGAGGTTTCGACCGAATACGGACCAGAAGGCTCCTTGAAAGACACCTGCATCAAGTCGCCTTGAGAGTTTTTGACACGCAGGAATCCACGGCCAAATTCAAAGCCAGTTGGTTGCCCTTCAAAGCGCGATCCGCCTGCAGCGACAAATGCGTCGAGAATTGGCTGCGCGGCAGTGGAATCAGCAGCATGATCCCGTGCACGTTCTGCAGTGACTCTGTCCAGATGGCGAGCGATGGCTGCCGAGTCGTGCTTGCCGTAAGTATGGTCTACGAATTTCAAACAGTCGTTGACTGCATTTCCTTCACGACGAGGTTCATCAAGGCGACCGATGATGACAATTCTGTTTGCTTCGGTGGTGCCGACATTCCAGTCATAGACGACGCTGTTCCCCAGCCCAACATAGTTGAGACCCTGCACAAAAGATTCAGCTGTCCTGCCATCTGGGAACGAATGAATTTCAACCAGAAACGACGGGAGCTGATCAACTGATGTCAGCGGCTCACCATCGAGCGCGGCGATGCCTGTATTGTTATCCAGATTGACGAACAGCTCGACCCTCACTCCACGCCTCCTGGCTTGTCTGGATCTTCGGGATGACGCTCAGCCCGGATGTGATACTTGGCTTTAGAAGACCGGAGGGTCGACAGGATGCGGGCGATCTCACCATAAGTCAGCTGGTTTTCAGCGACAGAGGTTGCGAACACATCGCCGAGCATCTTCAGGGACGAGGTCAACGGATCTTCAGGGAGGCTATAGGTGGGCCATTCAGTTGCGGCCTGTGTTTCAGACAATCCACGGCGCGCGGCAGCGATCCAGTACCGCTCAATCTCGTTGAATACGAAATATACATCGGCATATTCCATTTCACCGATTTCGATAAAATGACTGGATGAATCGAGTCCGAACTTGGCCTCAGCCTTGTTAACGATCATTTCTCTCTTATGGATTTTCATTTTCCCGTTCCAAGTAACCCAACTTAAGCTGCCATCGCGAATTCAACGTATTCATTCTTGTTGAGCACAGTACCGAGACCGCGATCAAGGCGAATTGGTTCAACATCGACGACAGATTTCGCACTGCCATCGGTCTGAAAGAAGCGGTACGAGCCATCTTCAATTGCGACGGCAGTCAGACGGCCACTTTCATAAGCACCAGTGTCGATAGAAATACGGTTCTCGGTAACGACAGGCTTGTCACCAACGACAGTGTGGCCGTGCACGACTACGTTCTGCAGATGGCCGACATATTCCAAGAACGGGTCCCTGATCCACATCAGGTCTTTCTCGTTCTGATCAGCCAGCGAGGCCTTCGGATCGATGCCAGCATGAGCAAACACGATGCCATCTACGACAGCCATCGACTTGGCGGTTGCAAACATACGCAGGTGATCGCCATGCATGGTTCGCACGAGTTCGATAGCCTCGTTCAGGTCACCGTAGTGATAAGAAGCCAGCGTCTCAATGCCGCCGCGCGAAATCCAAGCGGCTGCATAACGGCGATCACGCTCGTGAATGGCCTTCAGAAATAGATCGTCATGATTGCCCTTGAGGACGATAGAACCTTCGTATTCAACGAGAGCTTCGGCAACCATGTCCATGGCCTGACGCGAACGAGGCCCTTTATCACAGATATCGCCGAGGAAGATAAAACGGGGCGCGGCACCATGGGTAGAGGCGTCATTTACAGCGTGAGCAATAATCGCATTCAGAAGATCAGCTCGACCGTGTACATCACCAATTGCATAAGTGATTGTCTTCGACATTTCTCGCCCCTTTTGGATACGAGAATTAATATCATTATTGAATGGGTTGTCAATAAATTATTCAAATAAAAAGGCGAGAACCCCGCAATTAATTACGAAATCCCCGCGCCTCTAACATTCCAAAATCTTATTTTCGTTTCCAGTCGTTAATAACCAGATTCCCGCTATCAATATCCTCCAGCATTCGCGTAAGCATTTCGGCATCGCCTTTGTTTTTGGCGACCTTGGCTTCTACAGCCTCGATATCCTTTTTCAGGACATCGATCCGCTCATTGTAAAATTCGGCGCTTGAATTCGCGTTTTTCAATGCCCATTCGACAGCCTCGCGTTTATCTGTGAAATGCGACTTGTCGTACTGAAGAACACCAGAATGCGTGGTGTTGGGAAATCCGAGCTTCTCGGCCGTATCCTCGACGATCTCGTTGCCATCCCACGTGTAGACAATGGTCGATTCCGAGAATTCATCTGCCTTGTTTAGAAGCTCTACGAACAGGCTGGGATCAGCTTTGATTTCATTTTGATACCGCATGAGTTCGCCTTTCCGATCCCACAAATCCTCGTAAGGCTTGATGATCACACCTTCAGCTGTGATGCCGATCAAATCCGGTACCATGGGCGACCCGATATAAACGTTGTCGCCAACCTTATGCACGATATGACCAATTTTGTAGTGTTCCTTGATGGCTTTAACGCCCATGAGTTTTTCTCCTGATTTTTGATTACTTCGCTTAGCCTGTACAAAGCAGCCGTGCTCACTTTCCTTCAGAGCTAGAAAGTGCCTTCAGGGTTTCGATGTTAGCAGCATATCGATCTCGTCGAGTCTTGGTTTCTTCAATTTCTTTTTGAAGGTCGCCAAGCCGTTTATCTTCCCATTCCACGGCAGACTCGGCATCCTCCAACGCCCATTCAATGGCTTCGTTGCGATCAGTAGTGAATCGATTATTGTACATCATTTGGCCGTCATGGGTAAGATTTGGCCAACCGAGTTCTTCGCAGAAATGCTCTGTGATTTCAGCGCCTTCGTATGAGTAGACGCGGATCGAACGCTCGAAGACGTCTTCCTGCCTGATTAATTTGAGAAGCAGTTCTGGATCGGATACAAGCGCCTTATAAACCCGATCCAGCTCATTGCCTTCGCGCACAAACAAGTCGTCCTTCTTGTGAATTTTTCCTTCAAAATCGAAGGCGATAATATCTGGGACGTATGCTGATCCAATGGTGATCAACCCTCCTCTAACGTGAACATTGTGCTTGATTTCGTAATGCTCTTTAATTGCTTTCCAACCCATGTTCAGGCCCCTTTATCTGGATACATATTCCTGTCAATAAGCAGAATTTAAATGGATTTGTCAATTAATTTTGAGTTTTTATTTTGTTTTGCGTTATTTCATCCCGTCCATTTAGATATAGAATGAATCCTGGCCTCCAAAGCATGACGATGGATCAGGCGCGCTTCTCCCCTTCTGAGAACATCATTCAGGACTGAAACTTTAGCTTATCAGATGGTGAACTTGTTGCCGTCATCATCGAGCGACGGCTTCGGCCGGATTATAACGGCAACTGCCTGCCGAGTATCTGTGGCAATATCGGCAGCGAAACGGTGCCAGCCGTCCAGAATGGCCACTCCCTGATCATTGCCGTTATCGACGACGAACTTTGGTGTGTGGTGCTTCTCTAGGACCAAATCTGAGTAGCCTGCCGAGCCTTCAGAAAGGTGGATTTTGTGCTGTTCAACCAGCCATTTAATCCACTCTTCGCGAGATTGAATGGTGAGCAGCTGATCAATATCAAACTGCTTGTCGACCTCGATGTCCGCATCCTCTTTCGCGCAGCCACACACTTCGGAGTCCCACCACGAATGCGCTTCTCTGGTAGCGGCATCGAGAGTTGGATCTGGATCAGGTCTTAGCCATGATCTCACGGTAAGCCAGGCCTCATAACGGCCGAGTGTCACCAAATCATCATGAGACAATTCCGTCTCTCGTTTCTTAAAGTAGAAGCTGTCGATATCGTCCTGATCGAACTCCTTCCAAATTATGTCGTAAATGTCGTCGGTCTTTCCAAGCGCCTCATCCACACCTGCCTTGAAGCCTTCAACGTGTGCTGGAGACCAGCCAAACATGCCCGCTGCGATCTCCATGCGTCGAATGATTTCAGTTTTGATATTGGTCATTAGTCTATCCAGATGATGGCTTGCCGACATAGTTCATTGGTCGCCTGCAATCGACAAAGCACCGCCGTAGTCGCTTTCGAAATCCCTCAATTTGTTTATCGATATTCGGGAGCAAAATCCTTGTCCCGTCCACTCTGATTGCGAGTTACGGAAATTCCATTTTCTCGGATTGCCTTCATAATTGAACCAAGCACCTCAGGAGACTTGTTATTTACGAACACAGAAAGGGTCGCCTTGTTTCGATCATGATAATTAACGGAAAGCGCATATTCTCCATTCCAAATCGGTCCAATTACAGCTGGAACGACATCGAGAATGGATGCCGAAACATCAGCTTTGAGTTCAAGCATGACCTCGTGGTTCATTGTCTCCTTAGCCCTCTTTATCAAACGAACTAAGAGAATTGATATAAAGACGCACGCAGCAAGCATGGCAACTAGCACGTAATTCATGACGGTATAGTCCTTTGTCCGCTCCGTGTACTCCATGAGGCTACGACATCCAAACATACCCCCGACTAATAATGCCGAACACCCGAGCCACACCACTAAGCACTCCAGAAGGGACGCGCCGTTATTTTTAACAGAACCGTCTTCATTCAATGCTGGACGATTGTAACTAATATTATTCATTTTAATTCCTTTCTTATTTTGCTCGGGATAAGGGGTTTTTGGCCCTGCATACCGACGTTGAATTATATAATTGGGCAGTAAAATCAGGTAGACGTCAACGTTTTTTAAACAAAAAAGCGCCCGCCTCACTTGGAGGCGAGCGTCTGCACCGAGGATAATCTCGGAGATTTTTAATTCTGCTGACCGCCAGTTTTCCAACGCGACCGCTCTTCGAAGATGACCTCAATCATCCTATCGAGTTCCTCACTGGTCAGGCCATCAGTGATGCCCTTGAGACGCTGACGTTCCTTGTCCATCTTATACCGCTTCATCACTTCGCTATTCTCGTTGTCGACGATGCTCTGGACACCTTCCTCAGCGATGTTGACGCGCAGGTTCTTGAACTTCGTCACGAATACGACACCAGGATTGATGTTCTCGATCTCCATGCGAACCGGATCACCGACCTTGGTCACCACGATGTCGCCGATCTTCTCTTCCGTGATCTCGAAAATCTTGTTCGGAACCGTGTCAATCGAGACGTAGAAGTTCGTCTTACCGTTCTGGACATAAGGCATGTGCGTCACGACGAGACCTTCAATGGCTTCGCTCTCGGCGTCATGCTTGGCCTCAAAGGCGCTGTCGCGCGAGGAACGCTGCAGAGCACGGCTATATTCGGTCACAGCGGCCTGTACGGACGATCCGATACCGACGATGTTCCGGTTGTCCTGAGCGACGATAGCGAAGCCCTTACGAACGCCAGAACCATCCACGACAATCGAGAAGTAGGCTTCGTTGCCGTTGATCGAGATCAGGATTGGCTCGGCAGCTTCGTAGCCACGGTAGTTCGAGTATGCTTGCGTCAGAACCTCACGGGCCGTTTCTTCGGTGATGCCAGCGCGCTGATAGAAGGTGATGTCGCCCGTACGAGCGTCAGCGATATAAACGCCAGAGGATGCACCTTCCGATTTCGCGTTCTGAAACTGAGTGCCAGAGTAGTAGACGATCTTGCCATTCGGATCGATGGTGACAGAGATGCCTTTGGTGCTCTGGATCACGTTGTTGCCCGAGATCGCGCAAGCCCACCAACCCTGAGAGTAGCAACCCCAATCGTCAAAACGCTCTGCAACCTTCTCCTGCGGGTAGACGCGGTCGATCCATGCCGGAACATCTTCAGGCTTCGAATATTCCTTCAAATCGCCAGTCGTCGCATTGATGACGACCCACTTCACTGGCTGATAGGCAGAGAAGCCTACCGTTGGATACATGAGCGGCACAATCCAATACGGAACGCCTTCAGGATCGATCTGAAAGATCGGCTCATCATAGCGGTAATTAATATAGCCTGCCGAGTAGACGCGACGACCGACAGAATCGTTGAAGAAGGCTCCCTCACCGATCTTGATCGGATGGTTCTGAACAAACTTGGTGTCCAGCTCATTGGCCTGTGAAACCATGATGTAGCCAGGCGTCGTTCCGAAATTCATGTATCGGAAGAAACTCGAATGCTCCAGCGGAGCCACCCAGAAGAACTTGCCATTGATTTCGTTGCCCCACATGTCACCGATAGTGACGCGCGAACCGACACCCTGCTCATCAGAGCTGGAAATCAATTCAGCTGCCCGCTTACGAGCCATTGCAGAGGTCACGAGGCGAACCTGTGTCTGGTCAGTCAGTGGCATTGCCGCATCACGACTGGCTACTACAGGCTTCACAAGGTTTGCGTATTTTTCCGCATTAATCATGCCGTGAGTCGACACAAACGCGACAATGAGGAACCCGAAAAATACGACAGCATAAGCGATAATCGCCAAACCCAATGTCTCTGCTTCACTTCGTGCGAACAATGCAGAGGCAAAGAACGAAATCGCCCAGAAGATCAGGATGGCGAAAATGGATTCAACCAACCAGGGATCGAGGGGTAGCATGAAAACATAAGACACAACCCAGCCGAGGATGGCACCGAGAATACCCATCCCCACTGAAAATCGACCAGTGACGAGAACGCCATTAATCATGAAAATTGCGGCGGTCGCGGCCGCCCACAAACCATAACTGAACAAACCAGTATCTCCTTTAGCTTCGCGTACTGCGCGTATTAATGTGGCTTCTACATTTCTACCTTAAATATGTCAAATATATTCGAGAAAATCTGAATAAATAAACAAATTTGATGTTGATGTCGCCCTCCTAAAATGCTATATCGAGCACGAATAAGGAGAAAATAATGTCGAGTGCCTGGACAAAGGAAGATTTCAACGGCTGGATGGACCGCAACGGTCTCACCTATGTTGAGGCTTGTGAAGTCCTGAACCTCTCCATCGACGACGTTTGTCATCTGATGGATGGCACCAAACCAGTCTGGGCAGAAGATCAGGAACGTGCTGAACGTTTCGAAGCCAGCCGCTTTGTATCCGATGACATCGACATGGCCGCCGCCCTTGCTGAACTCTCCAACACCTGCAAGCTGTGCCCGCAGGGCGTCATCACGGGTGTCAGTGCAGCCGCTCTCCGTGGCTGGACGACTGCCAACACGCATGTCTACTTCGTCGCCCTGCTTCCAGAGTATGTCGGCAAGCCACTTCCTTCGAATGTGGTTCCGGTTGTCACGGACAACATTCTGGATCGCGTTGAAGTCCGTAAGGACGTTGAGGGCGGCTGGTATCGTCTCGCTGATCCAGTTCGCACTGTTGTCGATGCTGTCCGTGACGACGTCTCTCAGGACCGTTTCTCGGTCGAAGAACTCGTTCGCGAAGCCATCGCTGAAGGTGTGGATCGCGCTGAGTTGCTCGATTTCGCTCAGAAGCAGGGCGAACAAGCTGTCGAGCGTCTGAACTTCTACCTCTCGCAGATCAACTAACTCGTTTGTCCAATGCTGAGGTCGAAGCCATCATCAGGTGACTTCGATTTCAGCAGGACTACCGATATGCAGCCAGGCGACCAGATCGCAGAATCCATCAGACAACGCGCGAAGAACTCTGGTTTCGATCCTCTCGACGCCATGCGCAGGTATGTCATGGAGCGCTTCATCGTCCGCCTGAACATGGCTGACAAAGCTGACAAGGTCGTACTCAAGGGCGGTATGGTCTGGTGGCTACGACCGGAACTCGCCGAACACGCTCGTTCAACCTACGATGTCGACATTCATCTCCACGTCCCCGAGAAGCACGAAGACGTCGTCACACTGTTCCAGTCAGCCCAAGAGATCGACTGCCAGGACGGCTGTCGATTCGAATTCAAGAAGATCAGGAAACTGGAACACGCTGGTGATCACGAAGGCCTGCGCGTGATGGTCCGCGCCTACATCGGCACCAAGTTCGTCGATTTCCATAGCGATATCGGCTTCGGCGGCACCAAGCCATCCAACCTTGCTGCGACCAGCTTCAAGTCGATGCATCCTCGCGTTTCAGGCGGCAGCATCCTGATGACCCCTCCAGAATTCGTCGTTTCGGAAAAGCTCTCAGCCATCATCAAGAACGGAATGACCAATACCCGCATCAAGGACTACAACGACCTATACGTTCTGTCGGAGATTGGGATTGACGGAGCTGACCTCGCTTATGCGTTGGAGACCACATTCACGGATCGCAACCAGGATATCCCCTCAGACATTGGCGAAGTCCCTGGTCTCACATCAGAATACGCGGCCGCAAATCAGGAAGCATGGGAGCGCTGGTTGGTGCAGGCAAATCGCTCTACAAAGATGCCGAAGGATTTTGGGGAAGTCGTCGAAAAAGTCAGCGAATTTGCAGACGCAATTTTCTCTTACAAGAACTCCCCTGCCCCGTAGCATCGTTCAGGTCCACCAATAAGCAATAATTGGGCGCAATTTATTAATACCAGCATCGTTCATGATACCCAGTTTCTTAAGATACCAACGAATTTCACTCGGAATCTGAGGAACAACCTTTAAGTTTTCCTTCCATCTCTGTTCCTCCGGAGTGATTGGGAAACGATAATCGTCCATACGAATTGGTGTACCGTCAGGCTCCATGATGTAATGGCAGAAAACGTCAAAACCTTCATTCAGGTAGCGAATGCGATCCTCAGGACGCCAATTATCTTCCGTCATACCTGGCCGCCAGCGCTCAATCATCTGATCGAGGTAGTCACTCCGACGACACCATTCCTTCCGATACGTGAGATTTGGGAAAAAGATGATGTGTCGAGGATCACGGTCGTCAGGGCCAAAGACCAGTTGATAGAGATCTTCCGCCCTTCCGATATCGGCAGGTTTCCGGTTTCCGTCCGTATAAGTCTTTGAAAGAAGCCGTAGTTCGCTAAACGACGGGATAGGGTCAGTGCCGTACCAAACCTTGTTATGTTCCTCCAGCGGAACAGTCAGCATTTCATCTGTCGCACTGTCAAAGATGTTTTCGAAAACCTGCTTGGTCTTATGCGCTTCGCAATCAAGAATTACCTCATTCTCGAAATCATGCCACGGCATGCCATATCCGATTGCGTTGTAAAAAGCGCTTCCCATCCACGTCTCCTATTATTTGAGATCTGTATTATTGACTAGCCGTCAAAGAACTCAAGCGATTTTGGGATTATTCCTCAATTGGTGCAGTCTCATTCATGTTTCAGACGATGCGGTGTTGTGAAACGTATCGCCATCAGAGAAGGTTGAGTATGCATACCACTCAAGGAGATTAATATGGGAACTTGGTCCGCACCTCAGACAAGAGAAGCAGCAAACCAGCTTGCTGAAATTCTATCGGAGAAAGTGCCCGTGAAATTGGCACCTGGGATTTTTTATCATCTCGTCGGCGACGACACCCTATTTGACATGTTCGATGACGCGGCCGAAGTCGACCCGGAGAGCGATGCACGTGGCTTGGTTATTTACAAACTATTCGATTGGAATGTCCTCCTGCCTGAACATGCCATGAAGTATCCGAATGAGGATGGCGCTCACAAAATGATTTCCGACATTATCGACGAGCATCTGCCGAACATTGGAGCTGACGACATGCTCCTGAAGATTTCAAAGATGACCAACGAGGAGCAGATCAAGGAGGCCATCACCTTTAGTTGCGATTTCTCTAACGAACAGCTCGAAACAATGATTATCAGTCCTTCGCCGCTGCCAGGCAGCTCGATGGTCGAGCTTTCGACTGGTCAGAAATTTCATGTTGACGGCGTGTGGGGTATGGTGACACCGCTCACCGAAGACATCATTGAGAGATACGAGGCGCGACTACCAAGCGAGATGCCGCGCCCAATCTGATCAATTTGGCTTCGGGGCGGCAAAAGAGCTGTCGGGAATGTCGACCCCTGGTACCTCTTTTCGTGTGAGTTTCTGAAACCAAGGGTCATTGAATGGCGCATATGGCAGGTTGCGGATTACCGAGACGATGCGACTGAGTCTGGGTTCTATCCCATCTTCATTATGGCTGTCGAAATCTGACATCGGATTTGGCTTCGTCTCCTCCAGCCGGGAACTAATCCCTTTGCGGTCGAGGCCATAACGCTTCTCCAGCGTGAGTTCATCGATCCAACCATGGACATCCAACAGACGTCCGTCATGGGCCTGAACAAGAGAATGATGCCCAAAGCCATCGGGACCTGTCCAACGCTGTTCTACGACCCGATAGTTCGTCAGCTTGTGGAGGACATAAGCGAAATCATCGCAGTCAGACGACGAAAATGCATATTTCAAAACGGAGATTTGATCTTTTGGATCGATGTCGTCGTTCTCATAAACCTCGGCTACGTCATAATAATAATCGGCGGCCTCTTTGAGGGCTGCGTCGTCGATCAAGATCACTGGTTCCGCCAGAACTTCGATCTCTTCCATGTCGCACAAAGTAGACCAGCCACCGATATCGCTGGGAGACACATTATGTACGATGTCGAGCGCCCCATTCGGTAGCTTCCGTTCAAAATCTCCATCGGCATTCTCATACCAACCTGCAGCAGTCGCGGCGGCTTTTGCGTCGTTTTCGGTCTTTGCTCCACGGCAGCGCATTTCTTCAATTTGATCAAGGGTCATATTGAGTTCCTTCAATTCAATCAGTGATCCATTTGAAGAGAAAATAATGCAATCTACGAAGGTGCAAATTGACGCTCTTCATGTTTATTAATAAGGGAATTCAAAGAAAGCACAAATTCTCAGCCCCACAAGAGTTGAGTTTTCACGAATTTCGTGAAATAAGCATTTCATAGTGGAGAGGACGATGAAAATTATTGACGTGTTTGCCATTCACCAAAATCGCGGTCACTTCCGCGATGACACACTAAGATTTTCTTTGAATAATACAGATCATGCTGAGGAAGCCATTCGCGTATTTACGGAAACCGTTGTCGCTAAGAGAAACAATACGAACCAAATGGTTTCTCACCTGCTTACAGTCCTGGCTGAGGGCACTGACAAATGCCTGTTCACCATCGGATCGCCATTAGGCGAAAACGACCGCCTTACGGAACTCCGCGCTTATATCCACCACCCGCTTTTCACGAATGAGATCGCCAAGGATAAGATCGACTTCTTGCTTTTGGATGGCATGACACCATCGAATCTTGGCGACGGTAGTAAGCTTGATCCCGATAGTATTATCCGCTCTCTCAAATCTCTTGCCGAACGGCCGTCATCTTCTCCATCCGTGCTGGTCAAGGATTTTGGGGTTATCTCAGTGACCTCCAATGGGACCGCGAGTATGGCGCGTGGTACGAAGAAGACGTTCGATATCTCGCTGAAGATCGAGGTCGCGCCCGAACATACGGAGATCGAAGACGGCGTGATCACTTACGCTCATAGCTACGCGACGGCTTCATTCAATCCACGCGACTGGTACGAAGACAATTGGACCGGATTGGAACATCCCTATGCCGACAAGGGCGTCGTAAACTCCATCAACGCCCACTTGCGCCAGCTCGGCTATACCAAAGGTGTCGACTGGAGCGAGCAAGGCCGTCAGGAGTTCGCATTGTTGGACTTCGACGCAAGTTACGAGCTGCTTGCGGAAATCTGGCCCGAGCTTATGCAGCCCAAAACCGTGACAGCCGAATAGCCATGGCTGTTTACGTCGACAAGACGCGTACGCCGTATCGCAATATGATCATGTGCCACATGCTAGCAGACACGCCACATGAACTTCATGACATGGCTTTGAAGATCGGCATGAGGCTATCGTGGTTTCAGCCTCTATCGTCGCCGCACTATGATGTCTGCCTCATGCGTAGACAACGCGCGATGAGCCTCGGCGCTATCGAAATCGACCGCAGGCAAACGGTCGAACTCATTCGCAAAATCAGGGCGAATTCGGGGGTTGAATGGGAACCTTTGAGCCTAGGCTTCGAATAGGCCATCACATGGACGGACCAGACGGCGTGGCATCCATTTGCTCGTCAACCAAGAGCTGATCCAGATCGGCCAGCATCTGAGGGTAGTAGTCCCTACCTGTTATCTCGATGCCGACATGGTCGCGTTGCAGGTTCTCAATAGCCTCCATGATGCTGTCTTTCGCAGCAATGAGCCTGCCGAAATCCTTGGCAGGCATGCGAGCCATGTTGATCGCAGCGTGGTTCAATGCCTCTGCCTTGTAGGTCTCAGGAATGCCAGGAACGTAGATTGGGCGACCCTGCAGTAGAGCGTAGCGCACCGCATGCATCGATCCACCATCCATGTCGCCCTGCATGAAGAATGTAGCGGCCGAGACCCCCGTCTGGATACGATTTCGACGAATGAGTGATGCTGGATCATGCTCCTTACCCAAAGGCTGCTCAGAGATCACGACGCCGCCACTGTTGACGATGCGCTCGACCAAATCGAATGCTGCATCCGATGAGTACACATCGATTCCAGAGCCAACGATGGCGGCGGTCGGCACCTTGAGATCAAGAGCGACGTTGTGCGCAATCGAATCCACACCTCTTGCGAGACCTGAAACGATAGTCCAGCCAGCTTCTCCCAATGTCGCGGTCACACGACGAGCCACGGCCGCACCGAAATCAGTTGGGCTGCGCGTTCCAATACAAGCGACGGAGCGATCCAGCAGGTTCATGTCACCACTGGTATAGATCACAAGGGGCGCATCTGGCGTCGCGGCCAGCCGCTTTGGATATCCTTCATCAAAGATACTGAAGACAACCGCACCCATTTCACGAGCGTCGAACAGCTCTCCTTCCGCAGCATCAACTGCTTGGCTAATTGCTGAACGATCTTCCATCAGAATACGACGAACAGGTGCGTTGGCCACGCCTTTTAAATTCTCTTCAGAGGAATTCATCACATCACCAAGGGTCTTAAACTTATCAAGAATTTTATTCATCGTCGTCGGACCAAGGCCTTTGACGCCGAGAAGGGTCTTGATGCCCAATGCCGATTTAAGCTGAATATCTTCCATAACCACAAACCTTGAGAAAATCCGTTCCTTATAGAATAGCCGCCAAACATGCATGTTTGAACCTGCCATTTAGGAATTAAGGAGAAATTGGCTTGCCTGAACGTATTCCCGAGTAGCTTGAATTATTCGGCCTCCATTTATCGAACAGGCTTTCCTTCCCACATCGCTATAGTGCCCTTCACGAGGCGATACAGGAGCCAGAATCCCGTGAAAATCAGGATCGGAAAGCCGACGAGGACAAAGATTGTTGCGAATCCAGCAAGAAGGCCGAAAACACCCCACCAGAACGTCGCAATTATGTAATCGAAATGAGTGCCGTAGATCGTCTTTGCGGCCTCTTGGCGCTTCAGATAAGCGATAATCAGACCAACTAAGAAGCCAAGGCCACCTGTAAAAAAGCCCGCTACCAGTGCCACATAGGCAATCCAGGCAACCGACTTCATATTCTGTTCATGAGTGTTTTCCGCTAACATTTTCCCAATTCTCCAATTTGTTCGTTTCGCCATTTTAGCAGACTGCAATCTTTGCTCAAAAAATAGCATAAATCGCCGCCGATTAAGCCCAATAAATATTGACATCTTGCTATAAATGGCTATTTTGCCCCGCAAAAGGAACTCACAAATGACTGCGCCAATCGCAAATATGGAAAAATACAACAAGGAAATGGTGAAATCGCTGGTCGACAAGATCGCCTTCATCGATAAGGTCGACGCCGAAGTGTTCGTCGATTTTGGTTGCGCAGACGGCACGCTCCTCGGCTTCATCAAGAAGCTTTTCCCGCAATATATTTTGATCGGCTATGACAACGATCCTGAAATGATCGAGCTGGCCAAGTCAAACCCTGACAACGACGGCATCATCTTCACGATGGATTGGGCTGAAGTTGAGGCTCTGGTGAGGGATGAGAAAAGGCGCGGCCACCATGCATGCGTTGTGCTCTCGTCGGTTCTCCATGAGATGCACAGCTATCTTTCGGATCAGGCAATGGCGGACGTCTGGAGTAAAATCTGGAGCGCCGGAGGCAAAGAGAAGTTATTCTCCTATGTCGCCATCAGGGACATGATGGTCAGCCGGACCACCAGCCGCGCTTCGGACCCGATGCAGGTAGCCCGCATTCGCCAGCTTTTCGACAAAGATAAACTGAACCAGTGGGAAGCTATCTGGGGTTCGATCAATGAAAACTGGAGTTTGACCCATTTCTTATTGACGTATCGCTATACGCATTCGTGGGAGCGTGAAGCAAAGGAAAACTATCTCCCTGTGAATTACGAAGATTTCATGGCGAGCATTCCGCTCGAATATTTCCCGATTTTCATGGAACATTACACGCTACCGTTCTTGCGGCGCTGTGTGCAGAAGGATTTCGGATTTGACCTGTCAGATCGCACTCACCTGAAGCTCGTTCTCGAACTTCGCAGCTAATCTGCTGTCGATTAAAATCGAACCTGTAAATTGTGGATTTAATCTAATTATTTCCACTATTTTCGCTTGATTTTTATCACGCAATTAATTATCACTGCACCATTAAAGGAAAGCAGTAACCCTATGTTCAATCATCCACGGAGAACCGCAGTAGCTTCAGCATATTTCATCCGGGCAATGTTTTTGTCAGTCATGATCGCATCGCCGATATTGCCACTCGTGGCGGCCCAGGTATTTGGTCTTGTCGGCGTCGACAATAGCTCAAAAAACGCTGGAGCAGGTTTGGTTCTCTTGGTGAGCCTGCAGCGCTAACGGCCAACGCCCCTTTACGGTCCTATCCTCATCCCCTATGTAGGGCTTCCGCGAAATACTCGGAGGCCCTTTTGCAATTAGGTGATATGCTCGTCGGTGGAGAACCACGCCCTAAATTGTTGAAGGCGCTGGCTGTCGTCGCTGAACATCTGCATCAGCTTTACAATGAACAAGGCAGATTCATTAAGGACATATCAAAACAAAGCTGTGTCCTGTGCTCCCTCACTGTAAGAGATTTCTTGTTCAAGATCGGCTTTCATGACGCAGAAGTGCGCCCTGTACTCGTGGCCATCCGAGCTTTCAAAGGCGAAGAAGAACTGCACTCACTGGGAATTGGCAATCCCGACCTGAGAGCAAAATCAGACCCGAAGCGCTGGCAAGGTCATATGATCGTCCATCTGCCATCCGATAGGTTTGTCATTGACACGACCCTCTACCAGGCTGCGAGACCCCAATGGGAACAACTGCCGTCAATGATGGTGACGCCGATTAACAGAGGGCATCAAGGGTGGGGTCTTGAGTCACTCGCCTCCGTCAGAGCCGAACTGCACGATTCTACACTCATCGTGCAGTGGTTCGATCAACCTAAGAACAAGAGTTGGAAGAATGGTCCAGACGCTCTGAAAGGGAGGCGAGAAGCAGTGGTAGCAGCACTCGTCGAACGCTTTGGCAAATGGGAAGGCGACTGATCGCTTGTCGTAAGCAGGCCCGTTCCACAGTCTTGAGGAAACAGGAATTCAAGACTGGAGACCACTATGGGTTGGTGTTGGGGTTCAAAGCCGAGCAACATTCGAGAATGGCTAGACAAGGTTTATAGCGGCGAAAACTATGGGGTGAAACAGCGCTGTCTCGATGCAGCCATGGTCAACATGAGCGAAATTTACATCGCTGTCGAGCAAACTGACAAATACGGGATCAAGACCGTCGTTGCCGACATAATGCAGATCAAATTTGCGAACGAGAAAGAAGACGGCATCAACTATCCCCAGATGGGATACAACGCATATGGGGAACAATGCGGTGTCCACCAGATAAATTGCCCTCAGCGCATTCTGGACCTGCTCACTCCTACCGATGACAAAACGTCAAACGAGTGGCGCAGAAAATGCCGCGAACGACTGGAACATAGAGCGTCCGTCTCCAAGCTGCAGGCAGGTGATTACATCCAGTTCGAGGAACCAATTCGGTTCCGTAGCGGCGAGCAGCGCGACACCTTCAAAATCAGGGTCTTCAATAAGAAGAAGGTGCTGGTAGCGGTTTCGAATGACACAGGCGAAACCCTATTTCATGCGAGTATCGGGAACTGGAGAGACATGGCTTTCAAAAAGCTCGAAGAAGACGACCTCCCTTGGAAGGCGAACGGCTTCCGACCATGACACCTCTCGACGACGTTATCCTAAACGAACACGAACGCATCGTATTCCACACTACGCACGCTAGTTTCGATGCGTTTGACGAAGCCTTCGTCGGCACTGGCGAGGACAACAACTCCGCACTCGGCTTCTTCTTCTCGGACGACCCGGAAAACATATTTGCCTATGCCCATGAAGGCCGACGTGTTCTGGTCTCTGCCGTTCACGTTGAGAACCCGTTCGGCGACCTCTCCTACTACGAGCTGTTTGGTTATGACGAAAATGGCGGCGCGGTGACTTCCAAGGAGGAGTTCGCAGCGATGCGCGCTGCCTTCCTGGCCAAAGGCTATGACTCCATTGAGTATGGAGACAATGAGGAAACGATGTTGATTGCTCTTTCCTCGTCCTCGATCCGGCCGCTGGCCTGGCTATCGATTGAGCAGCCACAGAGCTTGCCAATCAGATCGGAGGACTGCCAAACCCCGAAGACGACAGAGCACGCCTAGACTGCCTTCGAGCCGTCATGTCTGGATTGCACTCAGAAATCCAACCGCTTTAGCGGTGCAAGCGGGACAGAACGCTGTGACGCCGCATGCGCTGCGGATCTGGTCCGATGGTGATCATCTGTTCAGACAGGCGAGCGCTTCGCAACTCACGCGTCACGACCTTATCGGCGCAAGCGGTTACACGGTCTGGAAGGTTGACGGTGTAAAGCCCACTTCTGACCTTAATCACATACTGCTTTGTATAATCATCGAACGTAATAGTGTCTTCTGCGAGACCTCGGCCATCCAAAAAAGCCGGGTGCTTAGCCCGAATTAATGCGAATTCCGTGAAATTACCGGACCCGTCTCGCTGAAATAGAGACATCTCGCCTTTGATCAGGAAAGTGTTGGCTCCCCGACCCTTAATTCTGGAGATTTCCCCGCGATCAATGCGCGGCAATTTTGCAGATACATTCATAGCGCCACTCTCCATAATTTAGGGGTCTGAATTGTTGGCGCAATAAATACGAAAAACAGGCGATAATTGCAAATTAAAAATTGAGAATTGGTGCTTATTTATCTGCCGAATTCAGTACCGACAGAGGTCGCCCTCCCCGCGTTGATTGAGCGCGGCCATAATGTCGTAAATTAAATATCCCTCGACTTCGTCTAGCACATATTCTGAAGCCTCGAATTGATACCAGAGTGCCTTGATGTCGTCAGTCGAATGATTGCTGAATAGCTCTTCAACGCGAGCCTGGTAGTCAGCGCGACGTTCCTCCTCAGCACGCTGCTCGCGAATTCGAGCGCCTTCGGCCATCAGTTTGGCAAACTCTCGAATTGCCTTATCCATGCTCACAATAGCGCTCCTTTGCAGATGTCCATTATGCAAGAAAATGCCGCCAACTCCATAGGAAACTGACTGCGAATGTCGAAAAGGAAAAGGTGCGGAAATCATCTGATCCGCACCTTCCACTTGCCGTTGTTTGATTTTTTACATAGAAAATCCGAGCGTCAGTTCCTCGTCTCGCTCGTCTCGTCCGCCATCTGCAGAAGTTCGTCCACTAGACCACTCAGTTGAATTTCCGAAGCCTGGTTCAATGCCTGCAATATCTGCAAATCGTCCGATTCCGTCCTCTCCCAAGGAGCGTAATGCTGCTGCGATGTATTCATCCTTTATTCCTTCTGATTGAGCTATCCGTAAGATTGCCTCATCGTATGACATATTGAAGCGCTCAACTGGCCGACCAGTTAATTTCCCGTAGATCTCCTTTTCAGGATACCAAAGGATAGCCTGCAAGTCGGCGGCGGTTATTTCGTATCCATTCTCCCGCAACTTATTTATCTATGGACTTCGCAACGATATTGCTAATCCAACGGCGCATTGTTGCATTTTTGGGAGTATCTACGGGCATGCCCAAAGCTCCGACAATCGAGTCAGCGGCCGCTGGCCAACCTAGTCTGGCTTTGAACTCAGAAACAACGCTGTTCGCCGGACGTTCCTTCTTCGGTGTGGCCAACGTCGCATATGAGTTTGAAATTTTCCCTTCAACGTATCGACGTCTGATCTTCTCCCAGGTCAGCTTCAATTTTCGGCAGTAGTCGAGGAGTTCAGCGGCATCCATATCCTCGATTTCACGCGTTGTGCGCGCAAGGCCGTCCTTTTCCAGAAGAGCCTTCATACGCACGCTCTCCATGGACTTCTTTATCCCCTTCAACAGCCGCTCATGCGAGTCCCCAGTAATCTCGTCACGTATAAGAGTTCCTGTGTATCGGCCCCACATGCGCATGAACCAGAGATCGATTGTGACTGGCTCATGATTACCCATCAGGTTCTGGAAGAAGCCATTGCCCACCTTGGGACCAAACAACATGCTTCCATAGACAGTCTCGTCGGCAAGGACCTTACCAGCGATTTCTATGCCGTACTTGCGACCAATATTCTGCAGCTGGCTCATCTTCAGCTTCATGGTCAGAAGCTTCCTAAGACGCGTCAGGTCACCGTCTGCCCGGGAAAGGATGAAGTTGAAACGTGCCAGGTTGCTCTCGATAGCAGAGCCGTTGGCACCATAGGCTTTTGGCTTGAACATGCCCGTGCGCAGAAAATGGCGATACTGCTCCAGAGCGTAGCGCATGTTGTCCTGAACATTGATGTTCTGGGAAGTTATGGCCATTGCCGCAAAGAGGACCGTTCTAGCTTCATCACGGTTCCTGAACAGTTTGGATGGATGGCGTTCGGCTTCTTCATCCGAGCCAATCTCAGGGTGAAGAGTCGACGCGATAGCAACCATGCGCTGGATGGCATGCGTATACCAATTGCACGACGTCACAACATCCTGGCGGCGAAGCGCGAACAGCGCTTCAGAGACCATCATATTTGACAGGATTTCGTCGTTTTCTGGAGAGGATTCGGTAATTGCAGTGCCACCAAGATCATTCAATGCGCTTTCCATCAGGAACCGTGCAGCAGCCGAATTGTCATGAAAGTCAAAATCGCGATTTTCGTCGACGAGATTGCCTACAAACACACTAGGAAGTGGCGAACGTACGGCAAATAGATCATCGAAATTCTCGGCATTATCAGTCATCAAAAGTTTCCAAAAGTCAGCACTCTGGAAACAAGGCTGGCATGTCGGCCAGCAAAAGACGACCATTTAATAAGAGATTTATGTTCGCGATAATTGCGGAAAAATAGGTGTCCAGCTTTTGGCGCAACGACGTCGAGGCCTAAGCGACTATGAAATCGGTACAAACGAAAACGCCCACTAAATTCCGGGAAGAACGAGTGGGCGTTTTCTCTATCCGAAAATCGGAATCACATCTTCAGAGTTGACGGTTCCGGCACCCAATCAGGCAACTCGTCGGAAATATGAAGCTCCCACGCGAGTGGGTTCTTCAGGGCGTCTTCATTCGCGTTCTTCAGGTGATCCTCGACGTCAGCATGGACATCGTCCGAGCCAGCTACGAAATACTGGCCGTCCTGATTGAAGCCGCCTGGGATTTCGCAATACACGAGACGGTCTTCCTCTCGGTCATAGACGAAGCGGATTTCGCTGTCGTTCCTGCCGTCAAGGATATGAGTCCAAGAGCCATTCTCGCCATCTGCGATCACATAACGTGCGCCAGTGAGGCCTTCAGCCGCCATAAACTCATCAAGCTCATGCTTTTCGATCTCAACGGTGAAAGGCCCGTCATGGGCAGGTTCGAAGCCAGCGAGGTCGACCATGTTATCCAGGTCGCTGGAATGACGCGCCAGCTTGTTCAGAAGCGTTTCGCGATCAACGCCTGACATCTTGCGAACGGCGTCCGAAATGTCGAACTCCCAGTTGTCGCCAGTCGCCACTGCGTTGTCGTTGATCCACGCCTCAGCGCGATAGTTTGCCTTCAGTTCCGCCATCTAAATCTCCTTCATCGATGCAGCCCATGACACGGTCTACCAGCTGTCGGCGCAACGGACAAAAGTCATTTGACACGATCCCAGTCGTGGCATAGACCTCCCAGCGTGTCGATGCAGCGGCAAGAAAGCCCCGCCCAGGGCGAAGCCATTAAAGCACTGCCTAGTAAATCTGACTAAGTTATCTCTTCATCGAACAATCAATGGTCGTGAAGTGGTTGGCGGGGACACTTCTCTTGATCGTGGAGACTGTTCTATGAAGGGTGATTTCATCGCCGAAACTTTCATATTCGACAATCTGCATTTTGAGCGGATTGAAAAACTAAAGACGTTCGCCAAGATCAATGGCCCACGCCTTGAGATGACGCATTCTCAGGCTCTAGAGTTCACATCAAAGCTCGCGGGCTTCAAAAACTTCGCTGAAGCAAACAAGACCCTCACCTCCAGCCAGGTGCCACGCCGATACGAAGTATATTTATCGGCAACTCATCACGTCTCGTCTGATGAGGAGATATGGTCTACGGCCATTCGGGTGCGTTTATCGCGACCACTGGATCAGCTCATCAAGGCGAGACATTATTCATTCAATCGATCGCTCCGAGTTTTTATGCGAGTTGCTAGTGATCATCTTGAGTTGGGCACTGTCTGCCCTGAAGCCTCTACAGCGATGATCGAACTCGCGCATGCCGCCAGAACATTACAGTTCATGGATGCAACGGGCCTGGTTCCAGCAACTCCAACACTCATCTCCCCAACGGACAAGGCATGTCCCGATTTGCGCATAACTGTAGACGAGGCCCTTCCTGGCAGCGATCACGGGAGCAGATGGTTTCATCAAAAATCTAGGCGATACATAGACTTGGACGAACCATATGCTGACTCAGTCTCTCACTTGCACCAGGCACGTCAGGATTGGGCTGAGCGGAACGATTGGTCAGTGGTTAAGGTCAATTGGGGCGGAATATATTTCCCCGAACGGATCAAAGAAGTGTACCTGATCACACACAACAAGCTCGGGTATCCAGTAGCAAGAATTCTGCCCACACTTAACCAAATGCCCTCCCCAATCACCGAAACCAATTGCGATCTCGCCTATTCCGACAAGATAAGGTTCAAATCGCCAGCCCAACACGCGCGTGATATTTCGCCATTTGAACATAAAGCTAGCAGCCAAAGCGGGAAGGCAGTGGCCACCTCCACTTACTATGGTGCACCAATAGAGCGTCCTGAAGGCAAACTGCCAACAGAGGTTCATCAGGAACTTGGACGGGTTCTGCTGTCGATTAATGAAGCTGCAAGGACAAACCAGTTCAAGCTGGAACTCGATATAGTTCTCAACCTGCTTTCAGAATGGGCATCTGAGGAAGAAGAAGGTGAGGATGACGACGGTCGGGTTCGGCTGCCACCGAAATCATTTTGCTACAAGAGGAGCCAGAATCTGCCCACGACGAACTACATTAATTTCTTATGCCGTGAGGAAATGGCTGACGCGCTGATCGGGGTCAAAAAGTTCCTGAAAGTCGGCTATCGAGATTGTGATTCTTTGAGGTACGTGCTGACTAAGCTCGATAGCTCGATGAACACCTTGCTGAAATGAACGCCGAAGGCGCTGGGTCGTTAACTCAGCGCCTTCAAATCCAATCCTGCTTTTTCGAGGTCTTCCAGCTGAGATTCAGCAAAGCGGCCGAGAATGCCGTGTGGCAGTTCAACACCACGCTTCCCATCAACATAGGCAGCCAGAATTTCATCGACCTTCTCAGGAGTAGAATCCGGATAGCCGAAGTCCACCAAGCCCTTTGAGACGGCTTCCGTGACTTCCCGACGAGTGACCTTCTTCATGGTTTCTCCAATTGAAAGTTGCTTTCAGCTCAACTCTTGAGTGCATTAGGCACAACTTCTGAGTGCATCCAATGACTTTCGGTTTTTACGTGGGCTGGACGAACCCATTTGAAAAATGACCGCTGGAAGTCACCGTAGCGGATAGGCCCCGCCAGCCGCCCGACAAAGCCTTCACATACTGTCGTGTCAATCTCGTTGGCCAACTTCTCCAGAACCTTCAGGTCGAACGGCCCGTCGTAGAGAACCTTCACGGGCGTGATGCCCAACAGCTCGAACCATTCGAGGGTCTCATCCCATCCGAGGCAAACATTCTGATCGTTCCAGATCGAGAAGCCATAGAAGAAGCTTTCGAGGTCATCATAACGGATCGAGTGCTGTGCAAACAGGTTTTCACCGCAGACACGCCAACCTTCTGGAATGTCGTGAGCAAAGGTCGACCAAAAACGCTTCAGCCAATCGCGGCTCGGATGGCTACGGCCGTCGATGCTGCGGGCATGCATGTAGTCCGAATAGAGGCTGGAATTCTCTCCATCCATCTTGATGCTCACGATGATGCGCTGGCCGACTAGGTGCGACCAATCTGCAATGACCTTGTCATCGGACGTCACGTATGCAGAGAACGGCAGATGCGGTGTGCGTGGATACTTGTAGTACCGCAGGTAGCGGTCGAGCATTCCGCCCGCCTTCAAAACCTTCTGAACGCCCTCCTCATGGAACAGCTCGCCACGAAGACGCATGCCATTCGCCAGGACAACACCGCCCCACTTCTCGTAAACCGTATCCTCGTCGAAATGCGGCGGAATGACAGGCTTCGAAATCCCGCACAGCTCGCGCAACGTATCGACCGAAATCTCGGTTGTCTCGCATTGATAATGATGCTCGTTACAGACGGATGCTCCGTTGTCGACGTAGTAGCCGCCATCAGGAAACAGTCTGCGTTCGATGATGTGATGAGGGTCAGCAGCAGGTGCCCCGCAGATAACGCACTTATGGTTATCACGTTCAAATACGTATTTCTTGAAATCGTCTCTGCTCAGCAGACCTTTTGGGGCAGACATGACACTCTCCTTCGGGGAAGGTATTTGTCAGATTTAAGGGATGAAATCAATCAAAATTATTCAGTCAATACTGCCTTTTGTGAGTTGCTCAATTTACGACCAACATCAAATGAAAATTGGAGATGCGCTATGAGAATAAGACTACCAGTTCCGTTCAGGATTGACGCTGTTAAGAAGGGGTGTCGGAACGTTGATGTAATTATCGCTAAATCCTATGAGACGTTTGAAATCAAGGAAATCAGCAGTCTCGAAGCACCCGTAGCCATCACAGGCCTGAATATTACAAACGAAGTCTTAAGCAGACAGCCGATCAACGAAACTCGATGGTTCGAAAATAGCAACTGGATGCAGGAACCATACTTTCAGAATTTCGACCCAAGTGATTTCGCCCAAAAAATGGATTCATCATATTCGGTCGGGCAATGCCTGAAATGGTACGAGGGATCGAAACTGAGCATCCTGACCAGAAATCCATTCGCTGACTTACATCCTGATTCCCGCTGCGCTTATTTCGCATTGAATGGCTACGGTAGGGTCGAGAATGCTGTCCCTTTTAAATCGGAAGATTACCGGAGCATCGCCAACAACGATTACGAGGCGCAATACGATTTCTATCGGAAACTATGCGATGAGATGATCCTCGTTGATGGCCAACTTTACACGAAATGCCCGCCACCCGTGCACAGTGTTTTTCATGAAGACAAAGCACTTTTCGACATAGGGACATCGCGCGTTCAAGACATAGTTGGTAACTCCACTCATCTCGATGTTTTCTCGCTTAACAACACGGACATTCTGAGAGAGCATGCTGCAGCGAACCGAATTCGAGAAGAACTGATCAATACCAACGCCACCGTTTTGATACCTGAGGCAGCGGATTTCCCAGACGAAGAATACTCACTTCTCAACGCCGCCGATTTCATGACACGTGAGACTACGGGAAAACATCTTCTCTGTATGACTGAGGAGCAAGGCTTCAGCTGGTTCAGGCTTCGGACGGCATTCCGAAAAGCGTTGGACCACCCAACCCAAGACGCAATTGAGAATGTTGCTGACAGAATTCGCGATGTCGTTTCAGAATTTGAAGGGTCCGATCTCTTTGTCGAGCATGAAGCCGTCAAAAGGGAAATATTGGCGTCCGTTGAACATGGCGCTTCGGCCATAAAGCGCTGGGACATTCGGAAGATCGAAATAGACATGTCGCCATCGATGTAAAAAAATAAAAATGGGGGCTTGATTTTCGAATTCAGGCCCCTCATGTTTAGGTCATAACGCAACCGAAGGGAAATAAATCGATGTTGTAGCTCTTTCAAACGGGACGTCCGCACGGCTAAGGCCGAAACCCAAAATACCAAATTTAGCGCAGCCTCTTATGGCATCGCGCCAAAGGTTCCTCCCTAGTTCCTGTCCTCGGAACTGAAATTCAACCGAAGACAACATGGCCCAACAGACAGATGGCCACATAAAAGGAACAACATCATGGAACCGAAAAACCTCAACACTGAATCCCTGAACAAGTTTGTAAGCTTGGCTCGCACGCATAAGCGCGGCGAAGACATCGCTGACACGATTGCTGACACCATCGGCACGCTTGAACGCGACGCTTACCTGGCTCTGGTCGCCGAATGGAAACAGACCTTCAAGGCAATCGCTCATGAAATACGTGAAGCGAAGGTCATGCGCAAAACTGCGGATACCGAAACGGAACGCAATCAGTGGAACTACACCCGCTGGCAGCTTCGCTCGAAGGCCAATGCCCTGATGGCTGCTCGCAAGGGCATCAAGCAGGTGGCTCGCAGGCATTGGGTGGCAAAGCAGAAGTCTGAGTTCGCCGCCTGAGCGACAAGCCTTCCGAGGGGATGGCCTAATGCCGTCCCCTCTCCGACCAGCCATTCAGGAGAGAAACAGTGAAGACCGAAACAACGTCCTATTTTGAAGTCCAGTACCAATTTTATCAGTACAACAGCGGAGCGTGCGACAACGGCTATTACACCCGCAGCACGAGCTTTAAAACGGCCGAAGAAGCCATCGAACTGGCCGCAAGGATCGAGAAGCAGGCGCGGCATCATCGCTACAAAGACATTCCTTCGTCAGAGCCGGATTACGATCCAGAGACTTACACCGACGAGGACCGTGAGGATCTCTACGGTCTCGAACGAGAGCTTATGGGATATTCCGGCTTCTTCACATGGGCCAAGGCTTACGAGACTGAAGTGAAGCGAACTCCGCTCCCCATTAAGCAACGGGAGACCGCCCCAATGATCGACACAACCGTCAGTCCATAAGCCATAGCGACGGCTCTTATCCTACAGAAGGCTCAGCCTCGCGCTTAGCCTTCGCAAACTCCTCCAGTTCGTACTGAGACACCCACCGAAAGGCTCCGCCGACCCGTTTCGCGGTTTTCATGTGGGCCAAGATTACCTTCATCTGACTGATACGATCATCCACGCTCTCGTAACCAGCCCAATGCGCAGCATAGGCGAAATCACGACCGTCTGCGTCGAAGGCAACGAACTGCCCTGGAATCTTGCTGGGAACCACCGCCTTGGCGACAAGCTCGCGATCAAAGCCCTTCGACTGAATGTCGAGCATTTGGGCCACGGCTTCTTTGGTCCGCATAGACGAGATCGCGTTCTGAAGCCTTTTCAGCCCACGACCGAGTTCCAAGTAGGAAGTCAGCAACAGGAAAATCGAAAAGCCAACCGTGATCCACGACTTTTCAGAGAAGCCATAGACCGCGAGAGCGATAGCGCCGAGGACGGTCATGACAAAGGTTACTCGCTTGGCGTTCTCCGTGCTCAAAACAGAACTGAAAAGCGCACGCATGATCTGGCCGCCATCCAATGGATAGATCGGCAACATGTTGAAGCAGAACAACACGACGTTCAGTGCGATTGTCGCGATCAGAAATCCTTCGAGAGTGAAAATGGATTTGACTTCAAAAGTGGGGTGGATTGCAAGAAGGGCGATGAAGCTTGCAATCGCGAAAAGAACATTAACGAGAGGCCCAGCAAGTGAGATTACAAAGCGCGCAAGAGGCCTATCCAAGGGAGTTGCAAAATTTGCTGAGCCACCAATACAGCTTAAAGTGATAGACACCGCCGTGATGCCGAACTGCTTAGCAGCCGCGACATGCCCCAACTCATGAAAAAAGACCGATACAAATACGATCAGCCACAACCCGACGCTTTCCGCTGCCTGCGCTACCCCACCTTCATAGAAGCCATATAGTCCTAGCCCCAAAAAGAGTGCGGTCAGAGACCAATGAATTGAAACCGGAATGCCAAAAGTTTTCCCTGCGTTGATCGTTTTGAACATTAGAACCTCGATGTTACAGCGATCCATACAACTTGGAAGCAATATCGGCAACTGTTTTTCGAGAAAAAGGAAAGTGAATTGGCTTTTTAACGCGAGTATTTGCTATTTATCCTCATCGCCCTGAAAATCCATATAAATAGCGGAAATTGTCCCTTGCGTTGAGCGCGGCGATTCTTGAAAAATGATACTGACAAGGATTTGAAATATGGAAGCTGTAAATGCAGGAAAGAACTACCGTGTAACTGTGCAGGTCGATGAGCTTTTGGCCTTCGCTCAGAAGTGGCCCGCTCACAACTTCGACCTGGATGCGGAATACGTCTTTGAATTTGATGCGAACAATGGCGATCTGGTCGACGTAGAGAAATATGTCGACGGGAAGTTCGCTGTCCCAGAGGAGACAGAGGACGGTCCTGAGCATGTTGCGCTATCCGAAGACGCATGTGCATTCGGTGCGCGTGAACTCGGTCTGACGAGCGTGCTCGAAATTCGTTTTGGTGAGAGCACTGGCCCACGCTTTTAAGAACGTCGCGAGGAAGCCAATAACTTCAAATTGCCATCGCCGGAGCAGGCGGTGCAGGCTCCAGCTTAATGGGTCCATTGACAACCACTTCCCCTTCATTGTCACCAATGAAGGCTGCCAAGTCGGTGTCAGGGGACCAACGACGATCTCTCGAACTTCAAATTCCGCCAAGAACTCGTCAGCGAGGCCGGAGACAACATTCTTCATGCGGTTAAGGCTAAGGTATGTCTCGACCGTTCCGATGTCGCCTTGGACGTCGGAAATGAAACGTGAGCGAGCTGACCCATCTCGGTGTCCCCAGATTGATTTCTCGCGCAACCAAGACTCAAACTTCATGATCATATCCTTGCAGCCTACAACCATCATCACCTTGGCACCCTCCAATGGTTCAGCCACGAATAGATGGTCTTCATCACGAGCGTGGTCACTAGCTTGATCTCGCGACGTCGAAGCGAACACGCAATCGTCGCCGTAGCGCTTGGTTCGGTATCCGAGCGCCTGTAGACGGTCTGAAAGAACCTTGTCGACCAGTTGGACGCGCGGATGATAGTCCGTGCCCTTACCGTGGAATAGCGTAGCCATTGGAACCTCAGTGAACGACCGCCGAAGGCCTCAAACGCAGCAGATCCACAGTGAAGTTTTCGGCATACTCGGGATTCTCTCCAACGTACCCACGACTATTGCAAATCACACGCGAATTGCCGACGAAGTAGTCATGGTTGGTGTGAACTGCACCATGCACCCACAGGTCTGGAGCCGAAAAGTCTTCTAGCAGCGCAGACAGATCGGTCGTGAAGCATCCGTTATGGGGTGAACCATCGTAACGAGCATGCACAGAGTTGCGATGCGGTGTATGATGCGAAACGACAACCTTGAGACCGTTAAACGGCTCCTTTAGCTTGCTCTCGATAAATGAACGAGCCTTCCTGTGTTCTTCCAGCTGTCTCGCGGGAGACCAGTCAGCAATCATAACGTTGTCCGCGAGGAAGTTCCTCTGCAGGAGTTCTGCTGCACGTTCAGCGCCGTCGAGCTGAAAGTCAGTCCAAAGCGTCGAACCGATGAAGCGAACACCATTGATGTCGTATGAATCGTTGATCAACAAGCGAACGCCGTTCTTCTCGGCCGCAATAAGCGCCTGCTCGTTGACCTGATCGAAATCCGTCCCGTAGTAGTCTCGGTTCCCTGGTACATAAATGACAGGCATCTTTTCAGCCAAGCTCGACAGAGCGACCACCGATGAAACCAGATTAGGAGAATGGTCACCCGCAACAATTGCGACATCAGCATTAATCTTTTTTGGGAACACTGTGAATTGTCCCCAAAAGTCGCACTGGTGATCGGAGAAAATAAACGCCTTCATTGTTCGAACCCCTCTTGAAAATCCCCGTGAGGGATTTATTGGGGTTCCAATTAGCAATTTCAGACGTCACCGTCAACAATTTTACAAAATAATAATTTTTAAAACTGTTCAGCAGTCACCGCCCCTCATCCTCTACTGCTTATTCTTCACGACACCTTGTTTCACAAGAATGTCGGCAGCTTCGGACTCGATAAAAAAGCGATCATGCAGGAAGTGGTATTCTTCTTTGGTGATCTGCCCATCATTGGCTGCCCGATGAACGACAGATACGGGGTCATCGCCTGCAAATCTGGTATCCCAGCCCTTCATGTATCCCTTGATCGCTTCATACCAATCAGGCGTCTCCGCCTTCGGAAGTGCGCGCCTTTCTTTCAATAGCTCAAGAGCCGTTTTAAAGTCCTGAACCTGATCGTCGACAGTCAGCAGACGCCAACCAAGACGGTTATAGATCTCTTGAACCTTGTCCTTGTGTAAGGGCACCCGATCAAGACCAGTGCGCTCGATGAAATCACCAAGGTAGTAGTCGAGATAATCCTCACCCTCATCACGCATTTCCGCAACAATGCGGCCAGCATAGCGCCACGAGCATGAGAACCGCTCGCGCTGCTCGTTGATATATACCTGATTGCAGAAGCTCTCATAGGCCGCGCAGGCAAAGCCCTCGTCCTTGAGCAGTGCCAGGAACTCCTCGTCTTTCTTAAGCGCCTTCTCAAGGTTCATGACCTACTCCTTACCAGTCGCCGGACTCAAACCGACGTCGTTGCTCTTCCTCTTCCTCCTGCCTTTGACAGAAGTCCTGCCACTGCTTTTCCATTTTTCGTTGCACTCCTCAGGCAGAAAACCATTGTAGGTTTTTCTTCTTTCGCTTGCAAATATCACAATGCGTGTTGGCGAGAATGTCATCACGCTGATAAGCACGGTTCAATTTCGGTGCTAGACCTGTAGAACCCCGACCAGGATATTTCCCTCACAAAAAATAATATTTGCATCAATAAATCGACCTTTCGATTGACTGTCAAACAGATATTTGGGAGCCTAAACAGAATTACGGATTTTCAACCGTAATTGATGGAGTACAGCATGACTGAATACGTCACTAATCGCGCCCTCAAAAAACTCATCAAACGTCTAAACGATGGGGAACGGATCGATCCCGAAATCCTCGTCAATTACCTAAGCCGCCTTGACGAGGAGCGTTGCATGCTCCGCGCGATGGACAGAGAAGCAGCGACCTACGTGGAATCTGTAATCTGCTTACGAACGGACTTTGCCCAGGAAGATGAATCCGAATCCGGCTGGCAAGGTCTTGGTGCGGCATTGACCCGTGCGTTGGACGAACGCGACCGTCTAAGAGCCACCATTGCGGCGATGGAAGCCTCTCGGGCAGTTAAGCGTCCTTCCGTTAAATCGCGCAAGGAAGATCGCAACGAGCCTTTTGCGGTCCATTTGCCAATCTAACGCAGCGAGACAATCAGATCTGAAGGCTAGAGACCAGCCTCGCCTTCAGATCACATGGCACCGCCACTCAACCAATTTCGTTCCTCGAACTTGGTAAGCGGCTGTCCGATCTCGTTCTCTGTTGTTACCTGCTCCAGCCGATATCCTTGTTCCTTTAATTCTGCAATGATCCTGTCTGCCTTTGCGATTGACCGATCCAGGCTTGCCATCATTCGGTCCATCCTACCATCTATTTGGTCGAGCGAAGCGTTGAGGCTATCGGCGTATGCCGTAGCAATCAGGGTTGAAAATACGATGATCCCGCACGCAGCAGCGGCTATAGATTTCCAGGGGTTTAGAACTGAGGAAGTAAGTCGAATTGAACGCATGGTCGTGATTACCCACCTTTCAATTTCGATATTTACATTCCAATTTTGATGAATTCAACCGTTAATTCCTTAGGGTGAAATTATCGCAGCAGACTGATTGACGAAGTCCCGATATTCTTCCTTCGCAGCCTCTATTTCAGAGGCCAGTATTTCCCAATTTTCTATATCGGCTTCTGATGTCTTGTTCTGCGGGAGCAGTCGCGGGTCATTCGGGTCAAAAGTTGCTGCATATGGACTTTTTAGAAGTTCTGCCCGCCAGACGAAAATGGAGTCGACCTCTCCTTCCTTGTGCTCGCATTCATTGAGGTAGACGACGCTGTCGTAGCCTTTCTCTTCAAGGATCGCGAACACGTCTTCAAGTCTCCATCTCTGCACCAACCATTCGTGCTCGACGTCGTCGATTAGGTCGCAATTCAGCATCGCGTCCGCAATTTGATCTAGGCTCCATTCATATAGATCGGGTAGCCTCAACGGGCTTTGGGCGCGACAGATGACAGGAATTATGACGCCCGAATTTTCATCCCTTGGCACCATTCGAAACATCTCATTGATGCGGTCATTTGCGGCATCAGCGTTCCCGAAATGAAACCCTATTGAATAGTCGTCTGTTTTTGTAAATACGTTGAAGTCGACCTCGGAATCGGTGCCGTGGAACCAGACAAGCGGCGTGCCGTCTTTGTTCTTAAAAACGCTACCTGCCATCCAATCTTTGATGTTCATCTTGTCCCGTCACCGCTACTGATTTTGTAGCTATAAAATATCTATTATCAGCAACCGACAAAGAAAAAGGCAGGACCTAAGCCCTGCCAAAATCAACTACATCCGGTTTCCGTAATTGCCTCGATCAGGCTCTGGGGCTGGGACATATTTATACCTGCACATTTGCTTTTTTGGATTTACCCTGCGGTATTTCAGTTTTTTATCGAAATATGACGAGACGTATTCGAGCGTTCCGCCATCCTTACAATACAACTCAACGACAGATTCATCCTTATAGCAGGTTCCCATCGAATCTTGCATGTGGCCAGGAATTACACGGCAATCATTCGAAAAATCCACGAACTGTTCGTTTGCGTCACTCCCTCTGCAAGTCAATGATTGCGGAACCCAAGTCTGAACTAGACAGTCATACGCTACATTGCTGTTACCAGTTGTGCGGCTCAACGGGTCGGCATGGTAATATTCAATTTTAATGCCACCACCACCCTGACCTTCGCTGTTGTCCCCACGTGCAGCTTGGGCAAATCCAGTGCTCATGGCAAGCGCGACGGCTGATATAATAAATGCTGATATTTTACGCACTCTCATCCCCTTATTTGGCAATTTTCCAAATATTACGAGCAAATTGTGACAAAATCAAATTCAACCTCAGCCTGTGTCTTATTTTTTATCCGTCACTTCTGCCTAATTATTCAAAACATCGCGACAGCTACTTAGGGGCGAAATGACGACGTTTCGCCTAGATCGTCGTCATTAGAGTCATCTAAATCTAATTCAGCTCGATCCAGCCAGAGCACAGGGTCCCATTCGCCGGAGTTCAGTTCTTCTTGCGTAATGGGATTTTCGGAGATCACGTATCCGATCATATCGACCACATGAAATCCTGGGCGGAGATATTGGTTCTCATTTTCAGTCTCAATGACAGTCCATACCGTAAATGGATCAGCTGCCTGAACCTTTTTCAGGTCATCGCCATAGGTTTCAAAAAGCGTCGTGCCGTCGTTATCGAGGGTGTCGCCTAACCTTTCATTCCATTGGTCTTCATTTTTCATATGTGTGACTCCTTGTTGTCTGTTTTTAGACTACCTACCAGACAAACAAGGAACCACACGCAAATTCAAATCGCCGGATTTGGCGACCTTTCACTGGATCGCACGCCATTGATGCTCACGAGCTGGCCTTCGAAATGCCATTCGACCGTATGCCCTTCAGTCGCCGATGGCGGCTGAAGCTTTTTGGCGAGACGATTGATCACGTCCACGGGAACCGTCGCTTTGCGCTCATGGTTCTGACGGAGAAGGCGTGATGGCTCGACCTCAAGATAGACGATCCGGATACGCGCATTATAGTCCCGCAGAAGCCGAGTGACCTTTTCTCTGTTCAGCTTGGTCACATTGACCGCATTCCAGACGAAATCCCTCGAAGCCCGCAAGTGTTTGCGTGCTTCCTCCAACCCAGCCTGGATGATCGTTCCCTGATTGCCAGTGGGATCAACGTCGAGTTCATCTCGCAACTGGTCGAGGCTGACAACGGGCAGATCACTCAGATTTTTGGAAATCCATGTGTCCTTGCCTGTGCCTGGCAACCCGCAAACAAGCGTGGCCTCACAGCGAAACTCCTCGTGTGCCGCATACCATGGATTACGGTCATCCTTCTCAAAGTACGCGAAACGGCTTTCATCGTTCGCGAATTCGAAGGGCTTCTCCAATACCCCCATCTCCTCGAACACCTCCTTAGAGAGATCAATCTTGAGGAGAAGGTCGCTCAGATCCTGACAGATACGGCCGCGAGCGTCTGCTTCCGCATGCGCCAGCAACTGAGAAGCGACCGCAGAGAGAGAATACTGGCAGGCCATCTTGGCGGCATTCTCGCGTTCATAGAGCCAGAACGGCAGCTGATGCGCGGTGATGATGGTGCAAATCTCTTCGCGCAACACGAGATCAAGGCCAGCAGCCCGCATCAGATCGCGAGTCATCGCAGCGCCCAGCTTTGAGTGACCAACCGATGTCACGCGCCCTTCGGCATCTTCTTGGGTCGTCCCAGGTTTGCCGATATCGTGGAACACCGCCGCCCAGAACATTTTGAACTGGTCATCCTTGGACATCACCTGCCAAGCCTTACCGCTGACCAGCTGTTCGAGGACCATCCTCGTATGAGTGGCGACATCGCCCTCAGCATGGAAGATCTTGTCCTGCTTACAGTTCTTCAGGACTGCCATCTCGTCGCACAGGCTTTCGATAGATGTCCAATCGAAGTCCGGTCGTTCAGATGTCGGTGTCAGTGCCTTTAAATCAGGCAATGTGAAATTGCTCTTCATGGTCCCACTGCCTGGCTATTAAATCCATAACCGTTCTATCAAAGCTTTCATATAATTCAAGAAATCAATTGTTGCATTTTTAATATGCCTTGCGCCTTCCCCGCTCCTTCGCTATTTGGCAACGATGTTACGATTTCAAAGAAGTCATATATTCGGAATTATGCTAGTGTCTCGCATTCAGTCGCATCATGATGACGCCATATCGCTTTGGTGAGGCACCATGAACAAACCTGTTTCCTGGGGGACTTTCGATCCTCTGTTTATCGATGAACTGGTTCGCTGGATTGACGGCCGACGCGTTCTCGAAGTCTTTGCAGGCAATGGCCTCCTTGCAAAACTGCTTTCCGAAAAAGGGGTCGAGATCAAGGCAACCACTTTGCTATCAGGTCATGACGGACACAATGAAGGCATGTATTTCGACGTCGAGAAGATTGACGCCGTTGGGGCAGTTCAAGTTTATGGCGAAAGTTCAGATATTCTGTTGATGTCCTGGCCAGTAGCATCAGAAGCCGCAACTCACGCGGCTCTGAGGTGGGGAGATGAAAAGCCAATCGTCTTCATCGGAGAAGTCACCAACCATGATCTGGGTTTTGCTGGACTGGGTGGTTGCGCGAGCGATGTGTTTTTTGACCTCACGAACGAGGGTAAAGTCTTCAATTCCTACAATCCTCGCAACATGCTCGAAAGAGCCGCTGTAAGATTTGTCGACCCGCAATATGCCCTCAGAATCGATTCCAGTTATAAATCTTCGTTGGCAGCTCATTCGATGACACCAAAGGTGTGAATGCGGCAGCTTGAGCTTCAATGCCCAACGGCGTATTTCTTCTCCTCGAAGTGACGAGTATCAAAATGAAGCCGAAGACCCGCAAGCTCATGGAATGGCTTGCCAGAAACGACATGCTACTCGAAAGCCAGATCGTAGGCTCCGGTTTGTCGAAAGCGCTCGACGATGCGCTCGTACAAGGATGGGCCGAGATTACGGCTCACCCAACCGTCAAAGACGGCAAGATTCCTGCGACGGCCGCCTTCATTACAACGAAAGGGCGATCAGCTCTCGAACCCACTGGCACCAGCAAACAAGACAACGCCCGAGGAATTCATCCCTGAGGAAGGTTTGATCGCGGTCTTATCGCTATCTTCCATATCGTACAGAGAAATCTATGCACTGGACTGAAGTACCTATCCCAGATCGCATGCGCGATCTTCGCCGTGACAAAAGAGGATATCCCATTCCAGCCAATGTGCTGATCGACAAGGAGGGAAATCCGCACTTCACGATCAATGATCACACGATCCGCAGAAAGCACATCAAGGAACAGCTCTGCGCGATTTGCGGGAAAAAGCTCCTGAGAGGACGCTGGTCCGTGGGAGGTCCTGCAAGCTCGCTAACCGAAGACGGTGTCTTCTACGACTCTCCGTTGCATTACGAATGCGCACGATATGCGTTGCAGGTCTGCCCCTACCTGGCGATGCCGAAATACGCAAAGCGGATCGATGCTCGGACACTCGACCCCAGCAAGCTGGACAATCACGCTCCGATCTTCGTTGATCCGACCCAAATCGAAAACAGGCCACCAGTCTTCGTGATGGTCATGCACGTTGGGGAAACCTATTCCTACGACCGGATGGGTGAAGTCCAATACATCAAACCCAAGCGACCTCATCGTCGCTACGAGTTCTGGGCCGAGGGTACTCAGCTTCCCGACGATGAAGGCATGAAGATCGCTTTGGACCACATCGAGAAACTAAAGAAAGAGCACCCTGAAAAGTTCAGGGATACCGCGAAGGCTTCTTAGCGGAAAGTGGGCTTGGGTATCCCGTAGAGTTCAAAAGCACTTGCATCGATTGCCTTGGTGAGGACGACCTTGCCAGGCAATCCATGAGGCGAACTAACCTCTTCTTCTATGGTGTCGCTAACGCCGTCCTCGGGATCGACCTTGAGCATGGAATAAGGGACGTCTTTCATCTCTAGAACTGTTTCCGACCCCTTCTCGTTCGCAAACCAAAGCGCATCTTCTGGCTGTGTCGTGAGATAAAGGAACCGCGTCTGCCCGCACTGGCTCCCTGAGGCGAAGCTATTTGGCTGCCATCCGTTTTGCATCAGGAGTTCGGCGCTATCGGGAGTAGTTCCATGATAGAGGGTGATGGTCTTCTCGCTCATTACGGTGCTCTGGTGCGTGCCTATTTGCCCACGATAGAGCCATTCGAAGCAAACGACCTCCAGACAAGTCCAGAGGCCGCCGACAACCTTATGCATTGCGAGCAATTTGCAGGCTTAGAATCCCGTGCTTCGAAATGCGATAAGCACTGCCATTGAGCGAGGCGATCAGCCTCTTGGCGCGGAGCTTCTTGAACGTCTCCACATTCGCCCCCTCCATGAACCAGCCTTCCCGAGTGATGAAGTCGACGTCGATGATTTTACCTCGGTCGTCTTTTTCGGGTTGGATGCGGCCGCCACGTGCCAGCATTTCGAGGATTCGGCGTTCGAAACGCGAGACGTTCATGATCGCATCCATTTCGAAACCGGAGTTGTATAAGCACGCAATAGGTGTCGTGAGTCGCCAGCCCGTGGCGACATGATCTTCAATGTCATTGGATTGTTCCTAAAATGGAGAGCAATTTTGGCGCAAGCCGTTACAGCCTTTTGCAGGCCACTCTGCTGATGCAGAATTCAACGATCTAAGAAGCTGCGCATAAATCTCCCAATTAGGTATTCTGGTTGTATCGGAAAAATCCGATGGCAACAAGCCTTCAGATTTTCAAGCCGCCGTCGTCGTCAAAACGACGATAGCGTTGAAGCAATTCAGTTACCGAGACGCGTTCAGTTGCCCAAACACGGGAAATATCGATTTCCTCGACCTCATGAGGTTTGCCCGTATCGAGCAGGTACTCGCCATCGCTACCCAAATCTGCTCTCAACGTCCCATCTCGGCCCTTGGTCGTTACCAGATCGCCGTGAATTTTTATCACTGGAATATCCTGAAGGGACTCCGCATCAGGGATGATTGCCAGCAGATGCTCTTCTGCATTTGAGACATTGTAGCGGGCAAGTTCGAAATGCGGTTGGATCAGCACGAAAGCATCTGGCACATCTGGATGTCGATATGCCTTAAACACGCAGACGCCCGCCTCGTGGGTCATGTTGCCGAGTTCCTGTCGCCAAGGATCAACACCATCTTCGTTGTCTTCGCCCATAAGACCGAATGCGGACCTTCCAGTTTTGGGCATCTTTCCAAAACGGATATAGATCCAGTTTTTCATTTCAGGGGTGTAGGCCACAGTTCGCCCATAGAAGCCTTCATCTTCTAGATCGGAGACCCGTTCTCTCTCTGCTTCAATGGCCTCATGCTCTTCGTCACTGATAGCGGTGACTTCTGACTCCCACTTTGTGCGCAACTCTCTTTGTCTGCGTGCGAGTTCCTGTATTCCGAGGGTCGGAAGCTCAAACCAATGGTCGAGGGAACCGTCATTGGTAAAGGCGTTCGTCTGAAATACGTGGCGAACATATCCAGCAGCACTTCTGATTTCGAAGTAAGTTTCATCTTTTTTGCTTTCAGCAGCCGCGAGGTAATAATTGACCGCCTGATCTGACAGCGCCTCGGCGACAACATTATAACCAAATTCGCTTCTAATCGAATAAATGTTGTCGCGGTCGTCGTCCGTCAGAGCCATGTCGGCGAACCTTACATTTTTGGAGCAGGTGTGTCCTGAACGGACGCAACAGGTTGGGCGTCATTCAGGTTTGAATAAATGCTAAAACCCTCTTTGACGTCGGCCGCCAAATCCTCAGGGGTGGAGTAAGCAGTAACATCTACATTACGGCTACGCCCCATTGCTGCCTCAACCCACGTTGCAAGGCCGGAGGTGTCTTCAATGTCATTTTCGTCGTCTTCAAATTCAACGACCAGCACAGCTACTTTTTTGGCCATATTTGTCTCCTTACGTTGGACAGCCATTGTAGATGGATCGGCACGCAAATCACCAACGAAGCCTCGTCGCTTGCAAGGCAGATGCCAATAATCCATGAGACAGGACAAGGGGCACGCCATGCAGTGGATAGAGCAATTGACCGACATCGACCGCAAAGCGATCCTTGCGGCGACCAGCCATTCAACCATCGATATCGACTTCGATCTGTCAGACGACGAATACACGGTCGCAATGAAAATTTTCAATGATCTCGACAGGGTACAGAATGGCGAAATCCCAGATGGCTACGCAGTCGCTATTCCTGAGCACCATCACAGAGCGATTTGGGCTGCCACATGCGCCATCGTCAATGACATTCACGCCCCTCTCGACAACCTGACAGGTGAGCAGTGGGACCAGCTGGATACCATTCACAACGTCATCAACATGTGGGGTCATGAACTGGAAGAACCCACTGAAGCCCCAGGGATGCGATAGTCGACATGGACGGCGCTGAATGGGAAGAACGCATCGAAGCCATCCACGAAGAGTTCTACGAGCAGATCGTAACGACTGCTGAATGCGGACCTTTCGACGGCGGATGTGTTGTCACAGCACAGGCATTACGAAAGGTCATCGGTGGCGACATTGTCGTGCTCGTGAGACCAGATGACAGGGCTGATCACGCCGTCGTCCTGAAAGACGACCAACTGTGGGATTTCGACGGTCCACTGCCTCCCGATGCCTTCATCCAGCGCTTCAATGCCACGGAACTATCCGGCATGCCGTTCCAATGTGTCAGCTATCGTCCAATACGTGAAACCGATCTCGACAAGGCCTATAGAGGCGACGAGCTGGTGGAAAAACTGGAAGCCCTGTTCAGACAGGCGTTGGAGCCTCAGATAGCTCCTGCTCCTTAGCCATGTCGAAGTTGGGAACGGTCGCCCTCATGACCCGAACACGGACGCTGGAATTTCCTTGCCCCTCAAAGGGGTCAACGGTCGCAATGTGCCCGAATTGGGTTCCACGCGGCAGCAGGATCTCAACCTCCCTACGAACGACGCCCAATGTGCGTTCATCGTCTCCTTCGCCCCAAACATAGCTGGGAAGCGCGATCCGAGAGCCTGCCGGAAGCACGATGGCGGCAATTGCCCCGCTTCCACGACTTCTAAACTGACGGGCCTGCCTCTCGACCAGGCTCGTAGAGGTATATGCCGGATTAGGCTCTCCATTCGGAGACGTCTCGCCGCCGCGCCATAGAAGGATGTCCTTCTTGAAGGCCCAGACGAAGGCATCATCCAGCGACCGAACCCAATCAGAATGAGACTGATCACCCGACAGCAGAGCACGGTTCAAAGCCTTTCCGTCTTCCTGGCCTGCAAACTCACTGACAGAGTATCGACGAAGTGCCGTGCGCGATTCATCAGACAGATCGGCAACGGGACTAATCAGACGTGCGGCCGCCTTGCCGTTGGCTACAGGCAAGCCGATTGCTTCAATGACCGCATCCTTATAACTCGCGTTCGCCCAACCCATACCGACACTCCAAATTAGTGCTTCATATGAACACGAAGGCCTGAAAAATCAAAATATTCACGTCAATTTGGTGACGCGAAATTATTCGTATTGAAGAAATATCTGTTTCCCACAAAATAGATTGAATCGAAAAATCAGGGACGAACATCAATGGCGAAATTCCACTTCTTTTATGCCGTCATGAATGCGGGCAAGAGCACCGCGCTCCTGCAGGCCAACCATAATTATACGGTAAATGGCAGCCGCACCTTGCTCTTCACGAGTTCCATCGATAATCGCGCTGGTGTCGGCAAGATTTCATCGCGCCTCGGTCTCTCAGAAGACGCTACCGCGCTATCTGAAAAAGATGATATTTTCGAGATCGTGAAGAGAGAGCACCGCAAGAATCCTGTGCAGGCTGTTCTGATGGACGAAATTCAGTTCATGACGGCAGAACATATTTATCAGGCATCCGAAATCGTCGACCGCCTGAATATTCCTGTCATGGCCTACGGCCTCAAGAACAACAGTCAGGGCGAGCTGTTCAGCAAATCGGTTGCTACCATTCTGGCACTGGCTGACAAGCTGGCGGAGCAGAAGCAAACCTGCCATTGCGGAAGCAAGGCAAACATGATCCTGCGATATAACCCAGATGGCACCATCGTGAAGTCCGGCCCTGTCGTGGAAGTAGGTGCCGAAAACCGCTATGTCTCGGTTTGCCGCAAGCACTATAAGGACGGCAATATCGGTCCTTACGCTGCCTCTCGCCTGTCGAAGAAGGTGGCCTAGGGTAATTTGGTTCTTGCAGGCCTGTTCCATAGGATGATTGAAAGCGACAGGAGATATTCATGACGACCGAAGTCACTTACGGAACGACCGCAGATGGAATTACAGCTGCAAGGGTAGGCAAGTCCACATATTGCATGAAACCAGGAAGAAGCGGTGAATTCTTCATCGCCATGGCCGACAGCTTCGGGAAGGAACGCGATATTTCTACAATGTCTGAGCGAGATTTTTATTCTCATCTCGGCAACGTCAAAGACTTGGACGCATTCAAAGCTGAGATGGCAGATATTGCGGCCCACATGGATGAAAAGAAAGCGTTGGGCCGGACAGAGATCAGCAGCTCGACGTCAACACCGTGGGGCAAGTCCCAAGGAGCAACCGTTTATGCCGAGGGTGGCATCTACAAACATTCCACTGCTGGCCATGGCGGGATGAAGGTCTACGCAAAACTCAACAAACTCATTCCAGAACCATATCGCAACAACGACGGTTGGTATGAGGAAGACGGGGAATACAACAAAGTTGTCGTTTCTCTTCCGCAGTTCTTCACCAAAAGAGAAATCAGACTTGCGACCGCAGCAATCATCAATGGATATCCTGACGAATACGAAAAGGTGACGGGCAATAAGATTCTTCCTGGCCAGTCTCGGAAACGCGATGAGCAGCTTTTCCATGCGGCGCATGCCAACGACTGGGTCGGTATCTCTGCTGGAAGCTTCGAAGACGAGGATGGAAACAAGCTGACGGCAGTCACTGCCTCCAGAGGCGGCGAACGCTCTCGATATGAGGACGGCCGACTAATCACCGTTGACACCAAGGTATTCGTTGTCCCGCGTGAAGAATATTCGAACGGATGGCAGCCTTTTGGGTTCGTGATCGACGAAAGCAAGCATCCGGAATTCGTTGAGAAACAGCCGAAGGACGAGCCGCGCGAGGCAAGCGAGGAAGAGCTGGATCATCTGTTTGGAAGGAAGCGATGAACGATTACTCACCGAAGGCCATTCTCGAAGTTGCCGCAGAATCCGATCTCTTCGGTGAGGACAGCCCCTGCCCGATCCTCCTTGAAGACGGCGAGTTGCCAGACGTTTGGGTGATCTCAGGCGAAAACGCTGGCGGCAAGAGCATTCTTTGCAAAGCCATCCAGGGCAAGCTCCAGGCGATTGCCAAGAGAGACAAGCAGCGTTTTGTCGCCATGCGCGTCGGCATGGATATGCGGACGGACTCCGGTATCGTGCGAGGCATGATGTTCGGTAGCGAGCAAGACGACTCTACGGGAAACAATTCCGTGCATACTGCTCTCACAGGCCTGAAGAATGCCCGCGAACGCAACGAGCTGCACTGGTTGATCCTGGACGAACCGGACATCGGCCTCGGTGCGGGCTATCGCAAGGCGCTCGGCGAAGTCTTCGCTGATTTCGCCAAGAACCTGCCCGAGAAGACCCTCGGCTTCATGGTCGTGACGCATTCACCTGAAATCGCTGGTCCGTTGATCGAAGCTGGCGCATCCAGCATTCGCGTCGGCCCAGATCGCAGACCTGTTAGAGAGTGGCTGCGGGACGGCGACCTGCCCAAAACCTTCGAAGATCTTCAAAACCTGAAGCATGTGGCTCGGCAAATATGGCGTGAAATCGAAGACGTCACGCGCAATCGCGACAAGGCAGCTGCCCCGCGCCGCTGATTGAGAGGTCAATCCAGCCTGAACTGCAGATCATCGGTCACCACTTGCCAATAGTGATCCGTTTTGAACTCGATCCGCGTAACCTGGTCATAGTTGGCCTGGAAAAACACAGGGCCAAAACGAGATAGCTTGACGTCGTCTTGATAAGCCAGTTCGTCACCGCGCCAGGCTTTCACATGCACAATCTCGCCTTCAGCCTCCCGCCATGCGGATGTGAAGTGCCCACCGACAAAATCGAACGGCTTGTCGCGAGATACCGCCATTGGGTGCCCTGAACCGTTGTAGGCTATGAACTCTCCAGAGGTCGTCCCGTTGATATAGCCTTCCCCCTTGTAGAAGCGCTGATGAGAGACGACCCAGTTCTGCCAATTCAGGCCGTGATACCCATTGGGCATTTTCTTGATGCCGATGGACCCGATGATGTCGTCAAACCCAATCTTGGTCGTGGCCGTTGTTTCAGGCGATAAAGCGAGCTTCCCACTTCCTCTGACAAGCGGATGCGGCGATAGAGGGCCTGCCGATCCAGCACCTTCCCGAGAAATGCCAACAAGCGTCGGCACAGTCTTCGCCACCAGACCGCCTGGAGAACCGATCTTATCCTCGATCTCGATAGTCTGCAGCGCATTGCCCGTTGTCACCTTCCAGCCGGGAGGCGGTATAACCTCAAACGTGTATGTTCCAGGGAGCTTGATCTGCGGGGCTTCTTGAGTGGATGATGCGGTAAAATTGGCAAAGCCATCAATATTTGTGGGCACAAGCATGCCCGAACCATCTTCTGATTTCAACGAGACATAGACGTCGACTACAGGCGTATCACCAAGACCATAGTTTCCGTCACCTGTGATGTCGTTAAAGACAAACGAGGAGATATGAACTTCGCCTTCAAGCGCCTTGTTGAAATCCCGAACCCGATAAATCTCGTCACGAACATCACTCGAATTAGCCGATACGGGTGAGGCCAAAATCGCTGCCACCGACGCAATAAGAATACTCTTGACTCTCATGATCTCTCCTATTCGTTCACACAATTCAAAACAAAATACATTCGTTCGATGGGACCATAATGCGGCAGCATCTTATGCACGGCCGCAGTCAAATTACGTCGATACGCACCCCTGATTTTCAGGAAATTCTCTGGCCTGAATTTTCGGCTCCGGCCTATTGCATCAAGCATGCCGTCAGCCATGAAGTGCGGCGCAATCGTCAAAAGACCTTGAGACGTAGCGACTGTAATTGGTTCAGGCCAGTCACCCCGTAGCTTACGCAAAAAATGCGTACATGCTTCTTGATCAATTGAAAGCAATTTCAGTAAATCGTCAAAAACATGCCATGGCATATCGGGCTGGTGCGTCTGCAGATAGACCGGAGAGGCAAAATACCTAATCCGACCATCGAATATTTCTTCCTGGTGGATCGGTTCAATGAGCTTCGTCATCTGCATATCTTTTAAATTCGTCATCAGCAGCTTCAAGAACCGCTTCGATATTTTCGTTAATGCCGCATTCTTTGCATTGATCCCACAGCAGGCCAATGCCCTCCGCTTCCCAGTCCCCAGCCATTAAGAAAGCGCAGTACCCACTCTCTTGCTCATCCTTGTCCGGGTTTGAAGCCCAATACGGACAAATCTCGGTTTCAAAATATGGAGTTCCATCCGCACAGTATTTCCAACCAGATTTACGGCTGTAACAGTAGAGTCCGGCAGGAATTACGCTCTCGTCACGATTAAGTTCCTCAGCGCGTTTATTGGCGGCTTCAATGGTTCGAATGTTCGCAGTCATTTTTGCTCCTGTGATGGTTTATTTTCAGCGAAAAATTGCGAGTGGTCAATTCGAGCCTCAAGGCTACGCGGGACTGATATGACCCAATTGCGCCAAGAAAAAACGGAAATAATATGAATTTTTGATTTGCGATCTGTTCGCTTAAATTGTAGGAGATGATCAACTAGGAGAAAACCGTGAGCCATATCGCAGAAAAGTTTCAAAAAGCGCATTCGGATTTTTTGAAATCCCTTGGCCTCAAGGCTGTGTTCACCAAAGCTGAAGATGGGTCAGTGGATCACTCGATGGAATTTATCGATGACCATGGCCAAAAATCCGTGGTGTCTGTTCAACTGCGATCTAGCACTTCACTGAGTGGAGCTTCAGTCAGCTTTTGGCACGTCGAGAAAACAGAACTTGAAGACGGCTGGGAATTCCAGACTATAAATGCTCTTGAGGACGTCGATACTGAAGCTACCCTTATCTTAAATATCAAGAAGGCTCTTAAAGAGCATGGCCACGAGTTCGAACCCGACACGGTCAAGTCTCAAAAACTCCTCACTCATCCGCTTTTCATCGAGGCATATAAGCGTGCCAAGGCCGTCCTGCCTGACGCGTCATTCCAACCAATGCGCACGGCCGAAGGTAAAGAAGGCTTTAGCATCCACCTGAATGACGGCAACACCGTTTTGGTTGATGTTGATAATGGCGAATTCAATGTTACGTTCGACGGAAACAGGACCAAATTTGACAATTATCGCAGCAGCGGTGCTGACAAGCTTGCTGGCTTCCTTGAGCAGGTTTCAAACGCTAACCAACTCGAACAAAGCAGGGCAGCACTGGACGCTGAGGTTGATAAGTGGCTTCCATCTGAAGATTGCAAGTGGTCGGCGACATCTGCCACGGGAACTTACCTCGAAAAATACGCCTTGGGAATTGATCCTGACGACGGTGAAGTCTCCATCATTCGCGCCTTTAAGAACCTTGATGGTGATGCGGTCGCTAGCGTTGACCTGAGAATGGGATTCAATGATTTCGCTGGCGAAATCAACGACGAAAAATTCAAGATGGCTTCAATGCCTCCGCGCTTGGAAAATGCTGTTAGGGCTGCCCTGAAAGGCGAGGCTGTTGAGTTCGTCTGGGCAACCCATTTCGAGAACGATGGCGCATTCGTGGCGCGCACTGCGAAGGTCAATCGCGCTGAGCACGTCGTTGCTGGCACCATCGAGTTCGACGGAAAGACTCCGAAGGTCGTAATCGGCCTGAATGAGCCAACGGACAGTCTTCGCCCAGAGCATGTAGCCAAACCAAGGCTGTAACCGGAACCTGGGCAGGGTCACCTGCCCTCAACTCCTTGAGGCAAGTCATTGATGACAGAGCGCCCAAATATCGAGAATATTATCAAGGTCTATACCGACGCGTCGCACGACCGGATTTCCTCCGGCATGGGGTTCGTCATTCGAGCCAATGGCTTTCTCATCATGCAAGGAATGCCTGTCGACGAAGTTACGACTTCCAAAGATGGCGAGCTATCGGCCGCCTTCCACGGTCTGTTTCAGGCTATCCGGCTTGGCAAGAAGGGGTCTCGTGTCATTCTGAAGACCGACTTCCTGCCGCTGGCCGATTTTGGGAGCAATACGCTCATGAAGTCGGACGACTACAAGGACATGATCGATCCAGTCCTTGAAATGGCTGCAGAGCGCGGCGTTGATGTCGAAATCCAGCATATTCGCGGCCATGGCGGCGGGGAAGAAAACTACGAAAACGATGATGCGTGGTTCAACGGGATTGCACATTGTCTAGCTGGCATCGCGCGATCCGGCAGTGATTTTTCACACGTCATGGAAGAGGGGCCAAATATCCGTGATGAGGTTGAAGCCCTTCATTGGCGGCTGAACCCATATAAGGAAGGCCTTCGTCGGACCTCTCTCGATATCGAAGAGACCGCAAAGGAACTCGGGATCAGGAAGGAATTCGTGCAGGCGCTGGTGGCAAACGGGCATGTGCACTTCAACACCGAGACGCTGCGCATTCCGCTTTATTCAGTTCGTGCGATCAAACAACAGATCGACAGCCTCAAACAGGCTGAAGATGGACAAAACCATGTTCCTTCTTTGTGAGAGGGGCTGCGAAAGTCTGCTCCCCCATCACTCGAATGAGTAATTTTGGAACGTAAGCCCGCCATCAGTAGAACCGTACCTATCGAGAGATGTCGCAGACCAGCCCAGGTCAGATGTGTTCCAACCAGGCCTGTCGCTATATCCGAAATTCACATCGTAAATCCCGAATAAAACGTCACGATACTGAACGCTAGCGGGCAAATTATCTGTTTTAGGCAATTGCGGGGACAGTCTTGCAACCAGTGCCATTGGGGTGCCACCTTCGTCGTAAAAAGCAGTGCTCACGCCACTCAAATAAACCGTTCCGCGAGGCGTCGCAGCTATTCCGTAGGCCCGATCCGTAAGCACATTGCCAAAACGACGTGCTCGCATTATTTGTCCAGAAGGGGACAACTGAACAAAAACGGCTTCGTGATCGCTAGATCGACCCACGGTAGCTTCACCTGCGATATAGACGCTACCGTCACCAACCGAAACGATATGGTGCCCGATATCCTGCCCCGGATTCATGCCAATTCTCTTGTACCAAAGCGGATTGCCGCTTGTTGTGAATTTGACCGCAAGAATGTCCATGTCGCCTGCGTGGCTCGTGTAACCTGTCCCGTAGAGCGCACCGTCACTTCCAATTGTCAGGCTGCTGATATATTCCATCAACGGGCCGCCAAAAGTGCGCGCCCAGATTTTCTGGCCGTTCTCATCAAGCTTCGCTAGCAATACGTCGCCTTGGCCGTTGCCCCCATTATAGGTCATGCCGCCTACATAAATCCCTCCCGAACCGTCTATGGTAACGGCTCTCGCGTCATTACCCATGCCACCAAAATTCCTGGACCAGAGAACCACGCCATTGGCCGACATTTTGGCGATGGAGTAGTTAGAACCGACCACGACGACACTTCCGTCATCACCAACGGCAATTGACTGGCCGTCTCCAGAGGAAGTGATCGCCCTGAGCCATTCGCGAGTTCCAAATTGGGAATATTTTGCGATCAGGAAGCGACGTCCTGAACCGCCGTCATCAATGACAGTGCCAGACAAATAGATCGAACCGTTTTTTGCAACAAGCCCGAATGCTTGTGCGCTCAGTGGCATTTCAATGGTCCTGATCCACTCGACGATACCTTCGTCGTCGACCTTCGCGATAAATGTCTTTGTCGGACTGGAGTTAATGGTGCCGGAAATGAATGCCTCTCCATTCGGTCCAAGAGCCATCTGTTGGGCTTGCAGACTACCTCCCCTGAGATAGGTAAACCAGTTTGTCCCCCTGATCACGTCTACCTTGAGATCCACGTATTCCTTCCGACCGTCTCGATCAGAGACCTCAATCGAGAGGTCCCATACGCCCTCCTCCGCAAGACCCGTTAGTTCCCCCTTGTCCTCACTCAGATGAAGCCATGCGGGGGGCTGAGTATCGTGGTCTTTGTTCCACTTGAAGGAATAGCTTCCAGCCCCTCCAGACACCTCGATCTTTTTGTCGATAGTCGCATCTGGGAACTGGAGAATGTCAGGTATCTTTTGAACCTGCAGGGGGTCGCTGGCCACAACGATCAGGCTGATCTCCTTGGTGACCACACCATCGGAGGCGACAAAGACAGCCTCCCCGTGAGGCCCAGCAGCGGGAGGAGTTCCAACAATGACGCCCGTATTTGCATTAATGGACAACCAGCTCGGACCTGCTGACATCATATATCGGACAGGACCAGCCGGAATGCCTTCTGCAATTGCTGTCGCCGTCCAGATTTGCCCAACAGTGAATGGACCTCGTCCATCTATTCGCATCGAGAAAACCGGAATTGGTTGTTCCGTCAGAACTCCAGCACCACCATGGAGATAGCGGAAAATATACGCAGTCCTTGCTTCAGCCATATTGATCAAACAAAGCTGAAGTATTGCCATCAAACTGACTGTAAGCCACGATTTTCCCATTCCCCTCCCCCGAAGGCACATACCTTAGAATATTATGGCGGAGAACCACCGGCTGAAGGCTATTGCCTTTCAGGCCGACTCCATTTATGCAAGATTGCCTAATCACCTTAAAAAACGGGGGCTAAATTCCATTTCCGACTTGGCGCACAAACGTCTTTGACGTAAGAGACCAAGGTTGCATGCTTGGGTTTGATCATGAAGCGAGCCTGCTCCCGCAGTTTGCTCGTCGTGTGAATCAGGTGCTCCGATGACTGTGAAAGAACTGATCGAGAAGTTGAAGAAGCTTCCACCGACCAGCACAGTTTATTTTCGGAACGGAGAATATCTGGAATATAAAACTCCAGTGCGTAAGGTGATGTATCAGGAGAAGTCTGTGCACGGGTCAGGCACCAACACCGTGACGATATCGTAAAATTGTCTGAGGCGAACAGAAATCAAATAAATGGCATTGTTCGACGTCCTACCGTCCGATCTGTTTAAGCCGCTGGCGTCGCCTTCACGAAGGTTCTATGCCGATCTCCTTTTGAACCTGCATGAGAAGACTTTTTCGCTGGCCGCTGAGGCCCCGAGAAGGGCGCAAGTCATTCAGGAAATTGGAGATTTTCTCACTCGCTGGGAATACAGCAACCATGAAACTGTGGATCAGGAAGAGGAGCGGGCGACCGCGCTCGAAGATCGTGCGCGCACTATTTATCAGCGATTAGTCGACACTGGCTGGATGATCGAGCACAAGGATCGGTACATCCGTCTGGTCGATCTCGATCCTGATGCAAGCGGCTTGCTCCACGTGCTTGCCGGAATCGAAAGAGGTGATACGCGCACTTATGGCGGTGCAGTGATCGCAGTTTTGACCTCCTTGGAAAGTGCTGCCAGCCATCCAGCCGAGCGTTCTGAAAATATTCGCAACGCGTTGCGTGGTGCTCGCGACTTCATGGCGCATATGCGCATGGTTTCAGTGTCACTGCGAAAAGTTGAGGAGCGTATTGTCCGTCAGGATAACCTTCGCGATATTTTCCGTCATTTTTTCGAAGACTTCGTGCAGCGTCATTTGATTGCTGACTTCAAGACGTTGCACACCAAAAATAATCCATTTCGGTTCAGAGGCACGATCATTCATCAAGCACAGAAGATGTTGAATGATCCCCTGCTCTTGTTTGCGCTCGGCGAAGCCTATTGGCGTGAAGGCCGAGCGCAGAACACTGTGCAGGGAGAACTCACGGTTTCGGCCGACCTGAGCAATATTATTGCTATTTTCGAGGGAACCGAGAGCCATCTGGCGGCAATCGACAACACGGCCGCCAGCATCGAGAAACGCATAATGACGACGGCCCGATACATGGACCGCGTCGGACGTTCTGCGGAAGCGCGCATCATTGAGACGATGAAAGCGCTCACAAAAATGCCTCAAAGTGCAGAGGAGAAGCTCCTTCAGGCACCTTTTTTGCCCACATATCTGCCTGTCGGGCCAGCTCACATTCCGACGCCGCGTCGCGAAAAGCCTCCCATCGAAATTTCAGGCCTTCGCGAGAACAAGAAAGATCCTGCCCTTGAGCTGTTCATTGCGGCCAAGGCTGACTACACGAAGCGCACACGCGTTACGCCGCAGCGGCTAGCGGAATTCATTCAGAAGGCGATTGGCGACCAAGTCTCAATCAAAGGCTCAGAGATCAAAATCAACACAGTTGATGATTTCGTGTGTTTTCAGAGATTACGTGAAATACGGTCCATATTCGACGGCCACATTGCCAAGAAGTATGAACTCGAATTTCTTGAAACAAGACTACATAACGACTGGATCGAGTGTCAGGACTTCGTGATCAAGTCAAAAAAATCTGCAAAGGCTCTGCATGTCGACAGTAATTGAAGAGTTTGAACAAATCGTCGACGGGGAGTGGAAGCTTGGCTCGATTGCTGGCAAGCGCCCTTCCAGAGAAGAAATGGTGCGTTGCACTCAAGCGCTGATCACCCGCCAGTGCATTTACTCTTCCTCTCCTGGTCTTGGCCGCACGTATGAACTCATTCGTGCCTATTCGTCCTATTTCGAGGCATATTTTGCCTGCATGGGCTATCGCCTCATCGTTTCGCCCCGTGACCAGATGGTTTCCTTGTCAGTTCCACAGGAACAGGCGCGCTATGACGCTGCATATCAGCGCCTCAGCAAGGAGCAGACAGTCGTTCTGCTCGCGCTACGCCTGATGTGGGAAGAAGGCGTGAATAATCAGGACGTTCAGGAAGGCGGCATTGTAGAGACGACAACGGGTGATTTGATCGACCGGATCAAGAGCGTCACTCAGGCAGCGCCACCTGATGAACGCCCCCTGCTCGATATCCTGCGGTTTTTCCAGCGTTATGGCGTTGTGCGCGTCGGTGAGCGTGATCGTGTTGAGCGCGTGTCACCTTTGATGATTCTGCCTGGTGTGAATGTCGTCGCGCCCGACAGCTTCATTGAGGACCTGAAGCTCTGGCTTGCAAACCCAGAAATCAAAGACCAAAAGCCTTCTCAATTGAAGGTAGAAGAGTCAAAGCCAGAACTAGTTATCAGTGTTGATCAATCTGATGACATGCCAGATGTCGACCTAAGCAGCTTCAACGAAGGCTAGTGATCGCTTTTCGCTTCACGTGAAGCGCATTTCATCTATCTCCAAATTCTAAAGGAGCCGACTTATGCATATTCTTACCCGCATTTGTCTGCAGAATTGGTATCTGATCGATGCAAAAGACATCGAAATCGATGGCGCAACAGCTCTGGTCGGCCCAACTGGTGCTGGTAAGTCGTCCATTCAGGACGCCATCCAGACCATCATCACCGGAGCGAACCAGAATCGCCTGAACTTGAACCCTAGCGCCAGCGGCCGCTCTGCTCGTTCGGTTCTGGAATACTGCCTCGGCCTCACCAAAGATCCAGCAGAAGGCGGAAAGCCTTTACGTTCGAGCTGCGAGACAGTTCTCGCCCTCGTTTTCCGTGATGAGGAAACCAAGGAACCTGTAACAATAGGCATTGCAATGTCGGCGCGCGAAGGCGATTCACGGGAAGACGTGCTGTCTCGTTTCATCGTTCCTGGTCACGCCTATTCAGTCGAGAACGCCAAGCGTCGCATCGGCGCACGCGAAACACTGGCTCCATGGACCGAGATTGCGGCCAACATGCGCAAGAACCATCCTCAGATGGAAGAGTACCGCACGTCGGCAGAGAAGTTCACGAATGACGTGCTGAAAGTCATGCGTGGCGCTGGTCACACTCCCAATGTACGCCACTTCCTGCGGTCGTTTTCCAACGCGCTCGCATTCCGTCCAATTTTCGACCCCACCACGTTCGTCAGGGACTTTGTCCTGGAGCCAGACCCTCTGGACGTCGAGCGCGTTCGCACTTCGATCAACACATGGCAGGAACTCGAACGGATCATCGAAGATGTCGAAGCGCGTCTTCGCCGGATTACCCGCCTGTCAGAGCGCTTCCGCAACTGGGGTCGCGCCCGCATGCGCAGCGAGGCCGCTCGGTTCACCTCGGCAGTCGCCGAAACCCGCCGCACTGCTCACGATGTGCTGGCCCTGAAGGAAATCCTCTCTCGTAAGTCACAGGAACTCTCCACCGAGCGCTCCGCTCTCGCTACCCGCAGGCAATGGGTAAAGGAACTCGACGACGATATTCGTGCAAAGCGCTCGCTCGCCCAGGCAGGCGACGAAGCCGCAAGACTTCGGCAAATTGAAGTCGAAAGCAAGCTGGCCGAGCGCGATGCCAATGACGCCAAGGAACGCTACAAGAAGCTACGCGAAGCCCTGACTTCCATCGCGCAGCTGGTACCGATCAAGAACCTCATGACCCCGACACAAGCTCATGCGCTGGAGGCGGCCAAGGAAGCCACTCGCCTGATGCTGGATGGTTTTGACCCCGCCGAAGCCATGAAGGCCAAGGGCGGCCAGATTCAAGAGCTTGTCGACATCGTTCTTGGTATCGAGGGCCTTGAAGTCTTTCTGCACGAGAAGGCCGACTCCCTGATGGACGAGTTGCGCTCCATACAGGAGCAGGCTGAACGTCTCGAACAGATGTTGAGCCGCAGCGGTGGCGGCAACGCGATCCTGTCTCCGCAGGCAACCAAGTTGCTCGGCACCCTCGCGCGCAAGCATATGGACCCGATCCCCCTCTGCGATGTCGTTGATGTGTCCGACGAGAGTTGGCAATACGCGATTGAATCCCTGCTCGGTCGCGGACGCGAGGCCATTATCGTCGAGCCGGAGCGTCTGGACGAGGCGTTCAACGTCATGTGGCAAGACAGGGACGGCTATTCGGGCTGCACGCTGGTCAAAACCACGACCACCCACTCGATCTCGCTCCACACGCCGCCTGGAAGCATCCTTGAAGCGGTAACTACGGAGAACGAGCACGCGGCGGCGTTCCTTGCTGTCCGGATTGGCTCCTTCCGCAAAGCCGAAACCGAAGCGGACCTCACACACCTGGACAGAGGGGTCATGCGCAACGGCAAAACTTCATCGGGAATGGGACTGTCCGTCCAACGTAACCTGCGTGAACTCGTACTCGGGCGCAATGCCCGCGAGAAAACAAGCGAAGCGTTACGTAACGATCTGACTCCTATCCGCGAGAGGCTGCACGAACTCCGAACCACGACGAAATTGCTTCGCGAGGCATCGCGAATCATCCCGATTGCCATCGACATCATCAAGAACGGTCAGTCTCCTTTCGATCTCGAACACTCTCTCAATGCGGCCAAGCAGAGGCTGACAGCGCTCCATCAGAGCAAGTCGTCGATTGGCAATGCCGAGGCCAAGGAACTTCTCGAAGACATCGAGGCGATGGAGCGCGACCGCGAACTCTATCAGGCCGAGATTTCCCAAGAGATCGAACCGAACGTCGAGCGCCTTCAAGGCGAAGTCGCCTCTGCTCGCGCGAAGCTCGATCATGCGCAGGAACAAATCCGCACTGCAATCAAGCAGCGCAAGAAGTCATGGGCGAATCTCAACAGTCCAGAAATCCAGCGTATCCCCGAATTCGATCCCGAAATCGACGAGCCGAACGCCATTGGCACGCTGAAACGCATCCGTGCCGACATCCGCCGTGGCGAGGAAGACCGGAAGGACCCGAAGTCCTGGCTGGCTTCAATGCGCAACGACCACAAGGCCATCGCGGAGAATACCGAAGCCGAGGTTCGCAGGGAGCAGGCAGGCGCAATCCGCGAAATGGCGGAGTATTCGGCCAATTGGGAGACCGAAGTTCCGAAGATCGACCCCGACAACATGACCATCGGATATGCGTGGGTCATGGGCGAGCAATCCCGCCTTCAGAACAACGAGCTGCGAAAGCACCGCGAGGCCTGTACCCAGGCGGCCGATGAAATGCGGCGGATGCTCAAGGAAGACCTGCTCACTCGTCTGGCCGAAAAGCTCAACAAGGTCCATCAGCGTATGGACACCCTGAACAGCTTCCTGTCTCGTCACAGGTTCACCGGACAGACCTATTCATTCGAATCCGAGGTCAATCAGCGCTTTGCCTTAATGCACGATCTGGCGATGAAGATCGGTGGCCAGACAAATGATGACCCCGTTGCGCTTGACGACGAAGAGATCGCCAATGCGGTCGTTGAACTCGAAGGCATGATCGAAGGAGCCGAGGACGCAAACACGCTGGCTGACTACCGTCAGTATTTCGTCTTCGAGATCATCATGACCGACGCGGCAGGCGGACGAACGACACTATCAACGCGGGCGGTCAAAGGCTCCGGTGGTGAGGCGCAAGCACCATTCTACGTTGCCATCGCGGCCTCCCTCGCCAGCGCCTACTTCCCCGGTCACAACGGGCATGCCAGACCTACTGGTATGGGTCTCGCACTGTTTGACGAAGCCTTTAACAAGTTGGACGTTCCGAACACCCAGGCCTTGCTGACCTTCTTCAAGGACATGGGCTTGCAGCTCATGATCGCTGGACCTGAGGACAAGCGAGCGACCTTCACGGAGGTTCTCGACACGATTGTCCTGGTCAACAAATCACTGGACGGCACATCCGTCTACATCGATGCGGAGTACCCTGGGCAGAAGGCAAGGGAAGCCCTCGGAGAAATCAATCCCGACCACAAGGGCGTCGATTACTTCAAAGAGACAGCGGCAGCAGCGGCCGCTCAATAGGCTGATAGCCAATCTTCGACGAAGACAAGGGCGGCGGTAGTGCCGTCCTTCACAGCCGGAATGATGGCCCAAAGGTCGCGTTCACCCAATCTTGGAATTCTGAAATCGGCACGTCAAAACCGACAATGACTTCGCCTTCCGAATTCGCATAAGCGGCGATCAGGCGCGTCTCATCGTCCCCATCGACCTTTGCGCGCAGCAGGTAGCTGGCATCCTTCATATTAGCCTCGCGGAACAGGTACTTCACGCCGTCGCCAAAAGCATCGATGATGTGTTCATCGGTAGCACCCATGCGCCTTTCAAGGACATCGATCACCCGTTCTCCTTCTGAGTTCCGAGCTGGCACATAGCGCGCACAGGCGACCTCAACAGGCAGTCTGGAGCGAATGCGAACCTGCAACCGTTCGTCAGTCGGATACGCCAGCCAAGCAGTACCGAGAACAAGATCATGGCCGTCGCAGGTCGCAACAACGGCGATCAAATCCATACGAGGCATGCCAAGCTCGCTCGTCTGACTGAAAACGATCTGCCCTTCTTCGTTCAGCGCGTCATAGATAGCCTTCTCGAAACGATCCTTGAGATCGAAATCTCTGCCAGAGATAGGAACCGTTTTTGATCCCGAATTATTCTGCACGTCGCCCATCATGTTACCCCCTGCTCTCTTCTGAGAATTATCCGCTACTCTCAACGCAAACAACAACTAAATCGCCACGGACGAATTATTGGCGACGCTTCCGATCTTCCTGCCGACGCAGCGCTGGGAAAGCGATTGATTGCTCAAACAAATTCCTAGTGATTTCGCAAAACAGTTTTAATGGAAAAATATTTGAGCGACAATTAACCCATCAATCAAACGATGGGGCACATCGTGGCAGCAAATTCTCGTTTGCAGGAATACATCATCAGTCCAATTTCAATGGCGCGCTGGTTGCTCGTCCTCGTTGTAGCAGCCGGAATTTATTTTTTTTACGGGTTTATCGTTCCTGTCTTGGCCGCACTGGTAATAGGCTTTGCGAGCTGGCCACTTTACGAGAAATTTCTCACTTTTATTGGCAGTCGTCGAACGCTTGGCGCATCGATTGCAATAGCCTTCATTGTGGCCTTCATCGTCGGCCCGATATCAATGGCTCTCAGCTATGCAATTGCCGAATTCGGAATATGGGTGAAGTGGCTCGTCAAGGTGAACAAGGTCGGTGCCGAAACGCCCGCTTGGATAGCAAATCTCCCGTCCATCGGCCCCAATTTGAGCGAGCTATGGACACAGCATCTTGGACAACCTGGCGCTTTCAATGAGCTAGGAGCAGTCTTCGGGTCGAACATCGGCAATATCTCAAAGACCGTTCTAGCTGCTGGCGGCACTGCTTTCAGCTTGGCGCTTTCGCTCCTGTTCATGCTGATCACCCTATTCTTCGTCTATCGAAACGGCGCATCCATTGCGACACAGGTGAACAAGGTCGGAGAATTCGTATTGCCGGGGAAATGGGAGCGTTTCTCGGGCGTCGTACCTGCCACGATCAGCTCGACGGTCACTGGAATGACTGTAATCGCCATCGGAGAAGGCATCGTGCTTGGTATCGCCTATTGGCTGGCTGGAGCACCCTCACCGATCACTCTAGGCGTCCTGACGGCCTTTATGGCACTCATACCAGGCGGCGCTCCCCTCTCATTCACGTTGGTCTCCATGTACCTCGTCGGCAGCGGCGCTCCCATGGCTGGCACGGCGCTATTTGTCTGGGGCGCGGTGGAACTCTTCATCGTCGACAAGACGCTGCGCCCGAAACTCGTCGGAGGACCAATCAAGTTGCCGTTCCTGCCAACTTTCTTCGGCCTGATCGGCGGCGTGAAGACCATGGGCTTCCTCGGGCTTTTCCTCGGCCCCGTTCTTATGGCGCTTTTGGTCGCGATATGGCGCGAGTGGGTCCGAGAAATTGAAATTGAGCAGAACGAAACAACCATGAAAGAAGGCGAATAATGGGAAGTGATGCAATCCCAATTAATCCATAATGCTAACAACCAAGCCGCACGCTAACACACTCGATGTTAGTATGCGGTCGGACGTTCGTTAATTATTTTAGGGAATAAAGTTCAGGTTTGATGCCGAAATTACTGCATTCGGCCCCATCCGAGATGAGTAGGATCACCGAGCGGATACAGCCACTCGGCAACGCTGCAAAAAGCCCGTCGAAAAAGTGACCTTTGGCTTAGCGCCCTTGAAATCGACCGAGTAGGTAAAGAGTTCAACGCCGTGTTGCTGCAGTGCTTGCTTCATAGGCTCAGACACCTCGGCCAGGTCTGGCACGAGCAAGATCGGCATCATGTCGGATGGTAAGCCAATCAGATGAGGGTAAAGCGCTAGCTGACCGACAGCTGTGTAGAGGTCGTATGGCGTGATACCTGTCTTGATTTCGATGAGCAGATTGGCGTCCTGGATGAGGCCATCGACTTCGAAACCGTTTAATCCCATCTTCTCCAGGCGTTTCCCCAGTTTCTTTTTCAGCGCTTCCCATACAAAACCATGAAGCGCCAGGACCTCCCGACTGCCTACCACGTAATTTGCCGTATACGTTTTGCCCTTCTCACCAAGGCCTAGCGAGAACGACCCAGCTAATTTGTTCTCAGCGAGAGCGACATTGGAATATCGTGCTATGGCACAGGCTGTCACGAATTCCACGGTCTGCGAAGCGATCTCATCAGGCGTAAGAGAGAGATTCGCAACCTTGAACCATTTCCTCCACAAGGACCGTTGTCCATCGACCTTGACTTCAACCGGAGAGAGTTTGGTCAGCTGTTCAAAGTTGTCTATGATTGCTGCAGATACGTTGTTTGAATTTAAGCGGCCATCCCGCAAGAGCAACAACGAACCATCACGATCTCGTCCAAGTATCGTATGAGGCCCTTTGTCCGCCTGCGCGGTTTTTGGGAGCGATATTTTGACAATGTTGTTAGCGGTGTCTGACCTGAGAGCAAACATCACTTGGTTCGTGATTTCACCGTTCTCTCCATGTCCGTGATTGTGAAATGTTATTGCCGTGTTCTCAATCCACCAAGACCGTTTAATTCTGGTGCTGCATTCTTGAAGCGCATTGACCCAAGCAAAATAAGCTTCGTTGGCCTCAGTTTGGTCTGATAAAATTTCAATCATCTATAGGGCCTCGCACTCACCAACTAAGCACCGGATGTCATTACACTTGGTGGCTTGCCTATGGCAATGTTACTTTTTGAGGTGTAAAACGATTATACTCCGCAGAAAGTAACACCATGGCATCAGTTTCCAAACTCGAACAGATCGTTGGCCATCTCGATGACCAGCGCCTTTACGACCTAGGCGAGCTTGAAACCATGGGTATATCAAAGATGGCAGTGCGACGTCTTACAGAGCGGGGCCTGCTCACCTCCCCTGTTCGCGGCATCTACATTCGTCCAGACTTCGAACCGCACATTCTCGATGACCACCTGCTCGTCGCCAAGCGCGCTCCGAACGTGATCTTCAACCTGTACTCGGCCGCACGTATCCACGACATCACGCAAGTCGAACCCAACGAGCTTTGGATAGGCCTTCCACCGTCTGACAAAAGGCCACCGCAAATGGGCGCTGACTTCTATCTTGAGTTCGAGACGCTATACTGGACACGATCAATCGACGTCGAAGTGGGTGTAGAAACCATCCAGCTTCGCGGCGTTCCGATGAAGCTTACCAATCCAGAGCGGACGGTCGTCGACATGTGGCGGTATTCACGCCACAACCCAAGCCTCAAGGACCAACACGAGCGCATTGTCGACGAACATGCCTTCCAGTGCCTCGGTGCCTATCTGCAGGCCAATGACGGAAAAACCGCTGCACTCGGATCGATGGCAATGCAGCTCGAAATGAGCGACATCGCCACAGAGAAGTTCATCAGCTTCGTACAGACTTACTCCAGCGGCTTTTCATTTCATCGCGTCTTCTGACGTTTGAGCCTTGCAGGCCTATCAGGTCTCATGGGTCGAGGAGATGCCCATGAAGAACCCGTCCGAAAGCCTGCTGGCGAAGCTCAAGAACACATCGAAATCCACCGGAGTGCCGATGGAGACGATGCTACGCAGGTATGCCTATGACCGCCTTATCAGCCTCATCAGCGAGAGCGCCGAACGGGACCAGTTCTGCCTCAAGGGCGGCATTCTCCTGAGCGCGCTGTTTGATGGCGACATGGCCCGCCCAACCGACGATCTGGACTTCAACGGTATGCAGGAAGGACGAAATATCGAAGACTTCGCCAACACCATCAAAGGTATCTGCAACAGCCATAGCGGTGAGGACGGGCTGGTTTTCGACACCGAGAACATAAAGACCATGCGGGACCGCGACGGGATCGTCCCAGGCGGCAAGATCATGATGCTGGCAATGATTGGAAAAACCCGCGTGCGGATGCTCATAGACATTGGCTACGGCAACGCGATCACACCACACGCAAAATTGATGGAAATCCCGACAGTCCTTCCATCTCTCATCAATCCCCCAATGATCGCCGTTTATCCGGCCGAGACGACCATCGCCGAGAAAATGCACGCCATGTACCGCCATGGCTCCGTAAACACACGCATCAAGGACTATTTCGATATCTGGCGGCTATCATCGCATTTTAGCTTCGAAGGCGCGGACCTGTCGGCAGCTGTCGCCAACACCTTCGCACAACACCGCGATCCGATCCCAGAGGAGTTCGACGGTCTGAGCGACAAATACGCCAGGTTGCCGATGATGCAGAAGCAATGGAAGGACTTCACTAAACTCTCGAAGCACGGAGCCGACATGGAATTCTCTGAGGTCGTCGAGAAAGTAAGAGAGTTCATCAGTCCGGTAATTGTGGCCGCTCGCGACGGAATGGCAGTCGGCGACTGGGAACCTGAACAGGGTTGGAATGCTCCGGTGAACGGAATGAGTATGTAAAAGGCGACGCCGGAACGCCGCCTCTCCACTATTTCCACCGTGTCTTCCGATAGTTCTTCCAGTTGTCGCCACGACGAGCATGAGGAATGTCGTCGTAGTAGCTGGGCAGCTTGGCACGGCGGCCGCGAATGCGAATGCCAAGATCGCTGCAGATATCGTCATCCTTGACCTCAAGATTCATACGGCGCTCCTGCGTCGTGCGAATATGGCGATCCCATGAACGACGAAGCCTAGGCTTGTTGATATTCGGAACAGGGAGACGGCGGAAGTGATCCTCCGAAACATGTTCCTTAGCCCATCTGCGAAATCTGGAACCTCGCTCTGCGCGGATTTCATCTGCTACCAGCTTCACAACAGCTGGAGAAATCAGATCGCCACAGCCATCGTAGAACCAGATTTTGCGGCGAGGCCCAAAGTAACCGCCATCATCGATGACATAAGGGGCATCTGCCGAAAAACTCAGATTGCGAGTACCCACGTTCCATACAGCCGAAGGCAAGTTCGGATATGTTCGCTTTTCCAAACACAAAAAGCCAGAAACGTGAACTGTGATCGGACCAACAATCGAAGCCCGAGGATTGTGATAGTGCATTTATGCCTCCATTAGGGGTTACCTAACGGAAGACGACTTTCTCATTTCGCATCTCGCGCTCCTTAATTTCTGCCATCCATTTCTGTCGGCTACCTTTTGCTAACAAATTTATTCACTAAATGGAAGACGTAAACCTTGTATGTTTGCTTTTTTCTTTCGCCGTCTGTTTTAATGGGATTTATGAATTTTCGGAGACTGCGATGCCCACTTTTATGAAGAACGACCGCGTGGAATTTAAAAACAAGGGCATAGTCATTTATGGGATAGTTCGCAAAGGCGGAGCCACCACATGTGAAGTCGTTCAAGACGGCGCAAAATCCTTATTCAAGGTGCCTGCAACCCTTCTCTCAATTTCGAATGAGCCGCTTCCAAACCTCCCAGAACATCCTATGGACGCCTGGGGGATCAAAAAATATGCGACTTCAAAATTTTCCAGTCGGGAAACGACGTGTTTCACAGCAGAAATCACGCATAACGGGAAAACGGTCATTCATGCACAGAATGATGGGAATGGCGGGTGCGACAGATATTACGCAACGAATGGCCAGTATGCGATTGTCGATCAGTTTGAGGCCGATGCGAAACAATGGCTTATCGATCACGGAATGCCAGAAGACCGCGCAATAGAAGCTGCTAACATCTGGATCAGCTGGAAAGTTGAGCGCGCTCCATACGCAGGCAGTGCTTTCGATTATGTCGAAGAATGGAAAGAGGCATTGGGAATCGAAGACGAAACCATCGAAATGAAAATGTAGCCCCAAGCCAATTATTCAACGATAATAGTTTTCAAAACAGCTTAATCGGAACGAAATAATGCTGCATGGAAACGAAAAGATTTATTGGCAGGCTGGTCCAAGCAAACTCGCCATCGTACTCGCCCCTCGAATTCTTATCGAGATCATTTTTGCGGCTGCTTTACTCCATCCTTTCATTTTGCGTGCGATGAGCACCTTCATTGCTGTCTTGCCCCTTCCACGTGAGATTCAAGATATTGCGCCATTTACGCCAGCCGGGTTAGTGGCTCTTATAGTTCTTTGGAGCTTCCTCCAGGAATCGACCAAGAAATTTATTCTGACCAGCGAACGCCTGATCATCCGCTATGGAGTAATGGTACGCACAGAAGATGAGGTCGAGCTTTATAGGGTGATTGACGCCGTCCATACCGTGAATGTCTTTCAGCGCCTGATCAACGTAGGCACCGTGAGTGTTACCTCCTCCGATAAGACTGGGACCGTCGTCATGAATTCAATTAATGCGCCATCAAAGGTCAGAAATGGTCTTCGCAAACTGGCCGAACGTTGCAAATCGAAACGCGGTGTACGAATTCTCGAATAATTCCGTTTGACAAAATTACCTGAGATTTTTATGGTGGTCTCATGTGCAAGATCGTGACCCACGCTTCTGTTTATTATTACGGCCCGCTCACCTAGCGGACAGCCGTCGATCTCACATGCATCGATGTCACCGCTAATCGGGACATCGATTTTGCGGTCTGACTCCCAATTAGCGGCTTCCAAACTACCAATTAGCCAACATGGGATTCAGAACAATGCTTACGGAAACGAGCGTCACACCTACATTCGCCTCCCCGTTCCTTCAGGACATGCAGGCACGCGGAATGGTCAATCAGTGCACGGACATCGTCAGTCTCGACAACAAGCTCGTGGCTGGCCCGATTACCGCATACGTCGGATTTGATGCGACGGCCGACAGCCTTCATGCTGGGCATCTGCTCTCGCTGATCACCATGCGCCGCCTTGCGCGCCATGGGCATCGTGTCATCGCACTCCTTGGAGGCGCAACCACACTCATCGGAGATCCGAGTTTCCGTACGGAAAGCAGACCTGTGCTGACCGAGGAGTCCGTATCGAGCAACATCGAAGGCATCCGTCGCAATATCGAAGCCGTGCTCGGTGAACATGCTGGCAACCTGATCGTCGTCGATAACAAGGACTGGCTCGGCGAAGTCGGCCTGATCTCGTTCATGCGGGACGTAGGGGCGCACTTCACGCTGGCACGCATGCTATCGATGGAATCCGTTAAGCGCCGTCTGGACGATGGGCTGACCATGCTGGAATTCAGCTACATGATGTTGCAGTCTGCCGACTTCATGGAGCTGGCCAGGCGACATGGTTGCGTCCTGCAGATGGGTGGATCGGATCAGTGGGGTAATATCGTCAACGGCATCGAGCTGGCACGCCGTAGCGACGGCAAGGAGCTGCTAGGGCTGACCACACCGTTGCTCACGACAGCCAACGGCCAGAAGATGGGTAAGACGGCCACTGGAGCCGTATGGCTCGCGGCCGAGAAGTTATCGCCGTTCGACTTCTGGCAGTTCTGGCGCAATGTCGACGATGCTGACGTGGGCAGACTCTTGCTGATGCTGACCGACTTCACTCCAGCGGAAGTCGAGGCTCTTTCCGCAGGTAAGGTCAACGACGCCAAGGTAGCACTTGCCAACGCGGTCACTGGGCTTGTCCATGGAGTGGAAGAGGCAAAAAAGTGCAACCAGCGCGCGTTGCGACTGTTCAACGGCGAACGACCGCAGGATGTCACAATCGTGCAGTCGCAAGACGGGGTCAGGGGCCTGATCTCGATCATGGTCGAGCTGGGTTTCTGCAACACCAACAACGAAGGACGGCGACTGGTTGATGGGAATGCCGTGAAGATCGATGGTGAGCCTGTCACGGATTGGAAAATCCAATTTTCTTCCGGTCAGGAATTCCTGATCACAAGCGGTAAGCGAAAGCGAAATTTCGTGAGAATTTCGTAGCCTCGGCGCTTTATTCGTTGGCCACAAGCAATTCGCTCTGGCAGCCTAATAGTTGTCAGAGCGAATTATTTTATCATAATGCGCGTAAAACCCGCTCCTTCAGGGGCGGGATATAAGCGCCCATGATTCCATCATGACAATAGTATTGATTTTTAAACAATGGCATTATAACAAATGGTGTCGAAGTTCGGAATGGGAATTATTTTTGGCATACGGAAAAGGCAAAACAAAGAATCAAATGAAACGGATGGCCGACATCGGCTCTTTCGTTTTGAATCATGATCTTTCGGATTTGCGTATGCGCATGATCGACGCGTTTGGCAAATTCGCCTCATCAGTTTGGCCAAATGATGTTCTCGATCCGGTCTTTAGTTCCAAAGATATTGATCGATTAATGGTCGTCACTCAGTCAGAAATTACCAAAAGTGGACTGAACGCAGTATGGGCTGAAAAAGCACGATTGATCGTCAAATCAGCGGTGCTGGAACAGTGGAAACGAGCGCAGCATACGCTATTAGGCAAATTCAAAAACATTTCGACAGTTGGTGATACACCAATCGAGGATGGCCCATTCAGACTCGTTAATCTGCCGGAGGAATATTCCTGGCGATTGAGCGATGCTGACGTAACAGCGCTTCAGGACCTGGCGGATGGGTTGGACTACGAAGCGACACTCGACCTGTTTCAGGGCTTAAGACAGTCCGACATGGACCTTTCTCCTCTTCAGGCTGAGGCGCTTCGCGCCATGGCCGATGTGGTGCGTAACCGCTACAAATGCCCAGTCTGGAAAGACGATGCTATCGTCCAGCTCCATCTCGACTATCGTTCCGTCAGAGGCGGAAAAGATGTGTTGGACAGGGCATTGCTGAAGCTGAACAATGGTCTTGCCGCTCAACTTCCCGCGCAACATGTTCTTCCGCTCACGTCGGCCGTCTCTCGTGGCAATATCATCTCAATTCCGTTGCAGATGTGTTTTCCAGTGGCGCAACGCTTTGGCGGAGATGACGCGACAGCTGCGGCATTGGTGCTGGAGCTTGGACCAGTGCTGTGCAATGCCAAAGCTGTGGTCGCAAAACCGTCTGTTAAATCGTCGCTGGAGCAGTGTTACACTGTCGTGAGCGATGACTTTGGCTATGCCAATACGTCAAGCCTCGCCGTCGTTCGCTCCAACTTGCCAATCCCGCTCGATGCTATTGCCCGTGTCGGTGGCCATAATGGCGAGGACATGGAGAAGATCACCAAGTCCAAGGCTAAAAAGTTTCTCGAAGAGAACATCTCTGGCGACGAGACGGTGCTGGTCGAACTGATGCAGTTCGATGGCAAGGACTTTCTGGATCGTATTGTCGAACAGGCACTGAAGATCGATGGCCTCCGATCCGAGATTGACCAGATGTACAATCGACTCAACCACATCCGTGCCGAGATCAATTTCCTCGCAGGGAATGATCCATCAGATTTAGTGCCGGAAACACCAGAACGCGATGAACATCAGCGCTACATGGCGATGCATGGGCGCTTTTTCCGACTGCTCTCCGCAGTCGGAAAATTGAAAGAGAAGCGACGCGGAATTTACCGTTCCGTTGCGGGTCTGAAGAAATCCTGGTTCGGCTATATCGCGAATAAAAAGGCCGAACTGGCTGAGAAATACAATGCCATTGTGGTCTCTGAAGACCTGAGCATTGTCGCAACGCCAACCGACGATCCGAAATATAAGGGTCGGACGTTCAACAAGCTGCACAACAATGGATCGAAGGGGCAGTACAGCCGGAGATCCGAAGACACCTTGAAATGGAGAGGCATTACATCTGTAAAAATTCCGAGCTATTACACCAGTAGCACGGACTGGCGTGACGGAACGGTCGATAAGACCCAGCGCAACGGCAAAACCTTCAAAGCCGCATCAGACGGCAAGAAGTGGGATGCTGATTTGCATGCGGCTGAGATGATCGGCCGATATTTGTTCCTCAGGCCTAAAACAGATGCGACATCGGCAGCCTTGGCTGCCTAGTGACAAAAATCTTCCTCCTGTCTCCGACCGTGGTCTGAGATGGGCGGGAAGCCCGGTCGTTTACGGCCGGGAGGGTTCACGGAGTGACCACATGACGAAAGTTGTTCCAATTATTGTCGCAAATAACATCGACGATGATTTGCTGTCCAAACATGACGCAATAAAGCGCCTGACGGAGACCGTCGACCTCAGAAATAGAAAAGTGTATGAGCCAGCGATCCTTCTCTCGACAGTCAGCACAATCCCGACGATCCATAATGTCGCGACAAAGAAAGCCAAGCTCGATTTCGATCACATTTATGGCTGCGAGGGATTCGAAGTCTCAATGTTCGCCGTTCTCGCTACGGCAAAAATCGCCAACGAGAAATATCCCGGCGCTCCTATCATGATGCTGAAGTCCACAATGCGACGCGATAAACAGGGTGATCACACTCGCGATGTCAAAGCGAATATCTCGGACGCAAAACTCGGACACATCATTACTTTTTCCTCGTCTGATCACTTCCTCATCGACGCCATGTTCACATATGAAGGCCTGCACAAGGTCTGCTCGATGCTGCGAGATGAGGATATCGACATCGAAACACATTGGCCTGAATACGCGAAGGCGCGCGACCATTCCCGTGGTCGAATTGCCAAAGGTCCCATGTACCTTGCCGATCCAGATGCGCACGAGATGCTTGAATTCAAGATACGTACCAAGGCGGTTTCGTATACCGACACGAAGCCAGAATTTTACACTCCTTGGAAGACTTACGACGAAGTACGGGCTTTCTCAGCTTGATACAAAATTAGGCCGAGAACTTCAAAAATTCTCGGCCTAATTTAATTTCCATTAGTGAAGGGTGTATCCCTCCATGTGCATACCTTCGATCTCGACTTCCCCGCCATATCTAACGAGACCGCGCAGACTGTCGTTGTCGAGGAGCTTCAAAATATCCTTTATATCCGCTTCCTTGATCTTTACGGCGTTACCCTGCATGTCCTGATAAATAACGCAGGCTTTTTCGCTTTCATTCGAGGGTATGCCGCCATCGAATGTCTTGGAAATAATGACCACTGCACCCGTGGCCAATTGGGTCATCCAGACATGTTGTCCATCGTCAGTCGTGCCGATCTGGAAACCGCGCTCAATTAGCGCCTTGTCAATTCCTGTGTACCAGTCTTCGGCTTCAAATAGGCGAAAATGGATCACCGCCATCGCACGAGCTAGACGCTCAAGAAGCTGATCATTGCCATTAATAATGGAAACCACTTCGGTTCCATCAATGCCAGGAGGGTCATTTCCTTCGACAAGTTCCACGAAACCGCGATTTTGATCGTCCAAGGTGGCTCGAATATGCCTGTAAGACCCCTCCCCTTCCGGGACAAATCGAGTAACGACCGTATTATTCCGGTTTTCGACAGAGATTTTCAGACCATCAATCTTCATACTGTTACCTCATACGCTGCCACCAATTTACATTGAATAAATCCGAATATGAACGTCAAAAATAAGTTTACTGAAAATAAATTGTAGGCAGGGACGCTTATTTCCAATTATTCGGTGTGCCTTGCGAACTCTCCAGTAAAAATGCCAATGAAGTTGGAGTGTTTCGCTATGTTTGAAGCCGATTTGTCAGAAATCAAGGAAGGCGATATCGTCGGTCTGACGATGTATAATTCTGTGCACAATATAGGCTTTGTGGACGAGGTTTCTGGCGGCATCATTAAATTGCACACCCTCCTCGGTCAAACGAAGATGGCCTTCTCGCAGGATTACGGTCGTGAACCAGAAACGCCGGACCAGGCACGCAGAGCTGCCTTAAGCCCCGAGCGCCTGAACGGCCCTTTTGCCAAGGGAATGTCGATTGGGTCCATTGCTGAATTGCCTGATCGGCTTATCACCGAGCTACGCGATCTTGATTGCTCACTTAAGGGCAAGTCCGCTTTGCAGTGCAAAATCCTGGTCGCCAAGAAGGACGAGATTGTTCGTGAGGCCCTTGGGATTATGAGAACCGCCGCGTTGCAGCCTCAGATCGAACTGCCTGGCATGCGCCTTTGATCTAGCGCTATTCCTCGGTTCCCCATCCGGCAACGCAAGCCATAACCGATATTTCAAACTGCCATTTTGAGGCTCGCTTCTTTGAAGCGGTAGCTTTCTCTCGTCGGTCCCCACGAGGTGCCTTTGACGACAAATCCCGTCGCACTCTCAACCTCACAGGCTAACAGCTCCGCAGACACATAGTTTGTCAAACTATCAGTTTCATAAACTACGGCGTCAGACACGAGTTGATCGAGGCAGGTAATCACAATGCCAGCATCGATTTCGATCTGCCCCTCGACGCGGGAAATGTCGTGGGCAATCGCCTTCTCCAACACCTCAAGGTCCAGAGGAGCAGCGCGGATTGCCCCCTGCCAGTCGTTGTGGACGTTGGTTGGATCGACGATCTCGACGTAACTCATGTCTTGACCCTCATGCGCCATAGGGCCAGCGCCATGGCGTGTCGTGTAAGACCGCGTCATGTAGTGGACGTCGATACCGTCAATTCCCGCCTCGTTCGCAATTGCCGCCATATTGAGGAGGCCTGTGTTTGAACGGGTGACGTGCGGGAACGCGCCGTAGTCCTGATCGAGAAGCAGGCCCTGTGCACCTTCGAACAGGACCTTGCCAACCAGGTCGCTGTCCTGACGGATACCAACGATAGCCTTGAAGTCCTCGCAGTCCTGAATGAAGCGTTCGAGGATCATGTCGTTACCGACGATAGCGGCCTGCTCTTCGGATAAGGGGTCGCCTCCCAAAGCCGCCATGCGAGGATCTACCCATTCCGAACGAATCTTGACCAGCACGTCCTTGATGTTCTTGTCGCTGAACAAATCGCCGACCGTGATGCGAAGGTCTTCGCGCAAACTGCGTTCAATCGCCTCCCCGAAGCCAACGCCACAGCTACCATGACGGCCGCCAGCACGCTGTTGCTCGATGAACTGATTGATCATCATGTCGTAGGGCGTCGTGATGATGCTGCGAGGATCGGTCGTGATAACCGTCTTTGCGCCCATCTCTCTCAAGGTGTCGAACTCCCTGAGCAGGAACATCGGGTGGGAAACGAAGAACTGCGACATATGCGAGGCAACGCCTGCAAAGGCCCCAGAACCAAAGTGATGGAAAACATGGCGCTTCCCGTCCGGTGTCGTCACAGTGTGCCCAGCCTGCGCGCCACCATTGGAGCGGACAACGATATCTGCTCCCTCATGTGCCAGAATGTCGGTCATGAGACCTTTGCCTTCGTCACCGTAGGCCGACCCGATAACTGCAAGCGCCATGTTCTTCGTCATACCTTCAATCCTTCTGAGTTGATTGCATCCCGCCCTTAGGCGAGACGCCGTACTCCGGTCGAAGCGCCGACTTCGACGAGGTCCTGGATAGCGCCAGCAACCACCATGCTGGTCCCGCCAGACCAGCTCGACGCGACGTCAGCTTTTTTCGCGCCCTCGGCGACCTGAATTGCGGAAACAATGGTCTCGGCCAATTTCGTATGGTCATTGAGGACGATCACACGCTGCGGCAACAACGACTTCCACTGGACAATCGGATCGATGCCGAAGCCGCGCCGCTTTTCATTAATGACCACATGAAAAACCTCGTATTTGGCGCTTGCCATACGAATGCATTCTTCGGTCGTAAGGGTAGGCGTCTGCAGTCCGAGGAATTTCGAAGCCTGATCCGAAGTCACTTGTTCAAGAACTGGCTCATCGCCAATGGTGAACAGGTAACCCTTTTTCCCGCGTTTTTCCCAAGCGTCCGAGACAGTCTTTTCCGCCGCGAATAGGTGAGCAAGATTATAGCTTTCCCCGTCATTCGGGCCGCCGCCTTTTTCAAGCCAGAGTTCCTGCAGCTGTTTTGCGATACGAATATCCGCTTCGAACTGCGTTGCCTGCAAAGGTGCCTGATCGACATAAGCGTCGCCGATTGCGAGGGCCATGACATGCGGATCGGAGACTGGTTTTCGCGCATAAATCTCTGTCGCCAGCGTATTTAGGCCATCTCGAATTAGATTATCAGCGATAATCCCCATCGACCCAGTCACATCTACGCCAACGATAATTGGCGTAGAATTCGGATTATCGGCGGAGTCTCGCGATTCACGGACATTAATCTTGGCCGGATCGAATTCGTCCTTCATTTTTTTCGACGAAAAAACAGCCGCTGATGATTTGCCAGCCACATGCGCCGTGGAATAACTGCTCCATGCGCCAGAATCCCATCTACCAGTACCCATTTTGGTTCTCCTTTTTTACGAAGCCAGACGGACAACGCCGCCCTGTTGAATATTTGCAGGAAGGTTTTCGATGGCATTGGCCACCGTTACAGCGGTCGAACCAGACCAGGATTTTGCGACCGCCGCCTTATTTGCGCCCTCGATGACCTGGATCGTCGAGACAACGACTTCCGCCAGCTTGGTGTAATCGTCGAGCAGGATCACACGCTGCGGGAGGATTTGCTGCCAGCGCTTCAAGACTTCAGGCAAACCACTGCGCGAGGACGCGTAGCCTTCGTTTTTAAGGACGATATGGAAGACTTCGTAGGTCTTCATAGCCATATCGACGCAATCCTGAGCCGAGAGATTTGACTGCGGATCGTGTCCGAAAATCTTCGCGATCTCGCCCTTGGTTAGACCGTCGTGGATTGGCTCGTCACCGATGGTGAACAGGTAGCCCTTCTTGCGCCGCTTTTCCCAGGAGTCAGTAACGGTTTTGGTTGCAGCGAAGTAGTGGGCCAAAGAGTAGGATTCACCCCCATTGCCGCCGCCATTGCCTTCGATCCAGAGTTCGCGAACCTGATCAGCTAGCGAGATATCTGCCTCGAACTGCGTTGCCTGAGCAGGCGCACTGTCTGACTTTGCATCTCCAATCGCCATCACCATGATATGCGGGTCAGTGACTGGCTTCCGGTCATAGATTTCCTTGGCCAGCGTATTTAGACCATCTTTCATGAGATTATGAGCGATCATGCCCATAGATCCGGTGACATCCGATGCAAGAATAATCGGCGTCGATTTTGGATTATCGGCCGAGTCCCGAGATTCACGCACCGTGATCTCGCGTGGATCATAATTCGGCTTCATGTTGCGCGAGGTGAAAACCTGAGCCTGGCTTTTTCCAGCCACATTACTGGCGGCATAATTGTCCCAAGCACCACTATTCCAACGACCCATTCCCATGGTCATACTCCTTCATTAAAAGCCGTAAATCTCGGCAGGTGTTACATTCATTTCCACGAATTTCCGTTTTCCGTAGCTTTTATCCAGGCACGTGGACCAACCTGCATAATCCTTGAACGCCCCATCATCTGGGGGCAGCAGAAGCCATTCGCGCATTGCGGCAGGAACATCCGCATTCTTGTGAAGGCCACCACCACCGGGGCAACCGAGAAGCTCCTGCGCAGTTGCGCGAATGAGCTGAAGATCAACCTTGTCGTCGACCGTGGTACCAGCGACCACCAGCTTCGGTAGAAGCGAAGTCGTGCGCTCTGGCAGGGCCGCAGGCCGTTTGCCGAACTCAGTGGCAAACCCCCATCCGCCAACCAGCATGATCGAATGCCACTGAGGCGAGACCAGCACATTCGCGGTCGAGATTGCACCGTGGCAGAGGCCAGCCCATTTGAGGTAGCAGGCCATATTCATCAGGCTGGAGACGATCCAGGCTACATGAACCGCAGGAAGTTTTCCGTCGTAATGGTTCAGAAGATCGATCAGCAGGATGTATTCGACGGGACGCTCGATCACGGAGACGATGCCGTTGTGGCCTAGATCCCAAAATTCCTTCTGCTTCGGCAGGAACCGCTTGATCTCTTTTTCCATCGCCGCGTCGCCGAACTTGAAGTTCTGGAGACGACTGCGCTCTGCGCCCGCAATGTCATCGAACCCATCAGGGATTTCGTAGGCCAGCGAGGACTTGCCAATGAAGACGTCACCGAGGTCCGCCTTGCGCTTGGCCAGATATTTGAAATTGTAGCCGCCAGTCAGACCAGGCCCCGACTTCATGAAGGCCTTCGCCATCAGAAGTTCTGCCTTAGGCTTACCTGCCCCGATACGGCTGAGTGCAGCGTCCTTGAGCGCAGTTAGATGGCTGAAGACATCCCGCGATTGAGCAGCGGCGTTGTGGTCAGGGTGCCAGTCCTTCGCCAGCTTCCTGTACGCACGCTTCACAGCTGCCTCATCGCCTGGGAAGAGCGTGGATGCGTCTATGGTTTTCAGTGCGAGGATGTCTTGGGCGTTCATAGGTCGATTTCCTTTCCTGACCTAAAGCTACGCTCACTTGTTGCAAGTTGCAAATTGCAAATTGCACTTTACAACTTCCATGTCGAAAAAAATGGTGCTATGGTGGTTTCACGATCAGATAGGAAACCAAATGACGACAGCAGACGACGGCTACCAGCGCCCAATCCTCACAGTAGACATCGTTCTTCTCACCATGGACGAGAACGGTCTCAACGTTGCCGTACTCGAACGTGCGGCCGACCCCTACAAGGGGAAAAAGGCACTGATTGGCGGCTATGTGCATGTCGAAGATGACAAGGATGACCATGCAGCCGTCGAACGCGTCCTTATGACGAAGACGGGCCTTTCCGGCATCTATTTCGAGCAGCTGAAGACCTTTGCGAACGCGACCCGCGATCCACGCGGGTGGTCGTCTTCCATTGCTTTTATCGCGCTAGCGCCTATCGAACTGATTCGAAGCGCCTCTAAAACCTACCCAATTACCATCCACCCCGTGGATGAGATCAAAGGCCTCGCGTTCGACCACGACGAGATTCTCGATTTCGCAATCCGACGTCTTCGCGGTAAGGGTGCCTACTCTACCCTCCCCGCCCAGCTACTCGGCGAGAAGTTCACGCTGCCGAAGCTTCATGAGGTCTACAGCAAGGTAATGGGTGTCGATCTCGACATGAGTTCCTTCCGCCGCAAAATTGCAGACCTCGATCTGATTGAGGAAACCGACGAGTTCGAAGAGCCACAACCGCGACGTCGTCCAGGCAAACTTTATCGCCTCAAGCATGGTGTCACGACCTTCGACCGCTCGATTTAATTGAGGGAATCTCCTCTCAATAATTATGATTTTTTGCACCAATTGAGCCGTAGCGGGAGACTGCTGCGGCTTTAATTTTGGTCTTTTTTAACGCGCAAATAGAGTTGACAATCCTCATCAAAGAGGTTCCCATTATTCCTGAATTAATGTGATCTAATGGCGACAGGAATAAAAACTAAAATGGATAAATCGAGCGAGAAAAAGCCGATTATTCCGGAAATGAATATTCCGGACGTAGCTGATTATCAGCCTTCGAATTCTGCTTTGACCAAGTTCGCTGCACGGGCATATGTGCTGATTAGAACCAAGCCTCGCATTGTTGCAGGCTCATTGGGAGCGCTTGCGTTGACGGTCGCTTCCATTGGTTTCGTTTCCGCTCCAGGTGGAGTGACGACGTTGCCGCCAATCGAAACCCAGTCGCTTGATATCGCTAAAAACGAAGCGCCTCTGCCGACCCCACCAACTCCTGTCATCGACGATACGATTGAAACCGTCGACACCGAAGAATTACGCACATCGGTAAAGCCTATCGATATTCCGAGCGAGCCTGTCGAAAGTGAAATCGAGAAGCCAAAGGATGCTGAAGAGCAATCCATGGATACGGCGGAGACAGCGCCAATTTCGCCTGATGAACCTGTAGTCAATCAGGAAAATAAAACGGAACGGCTTTCACAGCCTAAACCGAAAGGGACTGCGCCGCTTGTCACCGCCGAGCCGGAAAGCGAAGACGTGTCACCTATCGTGTTTTCTGAACGATTTGGTGAAAGCTCCCCTCCGATAACTGAAGGCGAAGCCCAGCAAGCGCTCAAGGAAGCATTGTCCAAAATCGGCTCCATTGAGCAGTCGATGGAAAACCTGAAGAGCTTCCCATTTGATCTCGTGGTCAAGCCTGAACCAGATAAGCCGAAATATGCGGTTCTCAAAATTGTTGAGGGCGCAGAAGCGACCAGCGGATTCTGGCGAGAAATCGAAGAGCCTGCCGAAAAGCCCGCGAAGGGCAAGAAGCAGGTCAAAAAGATGCGAGAAGAGCACTTTTTGGTTTTGCAGGCGGTCGACGATATGAGTGGCAAGCCAATCGAAGTCGATGTGAAGGACATGGACAGCGGTGAAACCAAGAAGGAATCGTCGTGGGCCGTTTTGATCCCTGAAAAACAGTTCGTCGATTTCGCTCAAAGTAAGCAGGAGGACGGAACGTTCTCCAAGCCAATTCTTGGCAAGCTCAACCTCGAAACTGGCGAGATTGAATGGGAAATCGACACCGATGGGCGTGCGCTCATCAACTGGAAGGAATTCGCTGAATGATTAGCGGTGTACGTCTCAAAGAAGCCCTGATTTTTCAGAAGTCGCACATCGAAAAGACACTCTGGAATACCGCGTCCAAGATGATCCGGCTGGAACGTAGCCTGAACGTGCTGCGCGTTGACGAGATCATCAGCTGGCACATGGCTTGCGAAGGAAAGCTCAATGATGCTCGCGGTTCCATCCAGCGCGTTGGTGAAATGATCGACGCAAAGATGAGCCGCGCCAATGAAGCCATTAAGTCCATCAAGGAATGCGAAACGCGCCTGGGTGAGTTGCGGAGCGCTCGCAAGGCCGCTGAGGCTCGCGCCAGTGAAATGAAGGAACAACTTAACTCCAAGACCCGTGCCAACCTCGAAAAGTTGAAGAAGGCACCGAAAGTCGTGGAGCTGAAGGCGACCCTCAAGGCGCTCGATGCACAGCTGAAGCAAGCGAGTGCTGACTACGCCAACGCCAAGGAATCGCACCCTGCGATTATGACCCAGTTCGATCAGGACAGAGCCTTCCAGTATCTGTTCCGCCGCAGCTACGGCACTGCCAATTACAAGGCCAATCCGGTTGTCTCCAAGCTGGATAGCTGGCTCGCAGACAAGATCGACTTCATGTACGCGGCCAGCATCTATCAATCCGCCGTGACGGTCGATAAGGGCTGGAACGACTTCCTGACAGCCTATCAGAACAAGAGAGAGGAACTCCAAAATCAGCTCACGATGGCCGAACAGGAGATTCATCAGGAACTCGACGACGACCGCTTCGAGTTTTCTGACGTCGTGAATAGCATTCAGGAGATCGACAAGAAGGCCAAGACGACCCATCAGAAGATGGAGGTCTCCAAGGACATCGTGAAGGCGCTCATTCGTGGTGACGATGCCGATTTCCAGGCAAAGAACGAACAACTGATCAAGATGCTCGCCCGTGAGAAGGCAGCTGCTGCTGTCCGTCTTTCGAAAAATCACAGCCCGGAAGTCGTGATCGAGCGCAACAAGGCGATCTCGCTTGGCAATGACCGTCTAGCGCTGTCCGTGGAAGCCGATGGCATGCGCCGCTTAGCATGCGCACAGGCCGACCGAGTGATGGTCATCGACGAACTGCTACGCAGGCTCACTGCTCGCCAATGGCTGACGGAAGAAACCTATTTCGACCTCGATGAGCGCAGCAAGTTCTTCATTGAAACCACCTTCGGCGGAGCCAGTGTCGAAAACGCGTGGCCGATGCTTCAGCAGGCCTACTTGCCAGCCGATGCGGTGTTCGCAATCCAAGAGAAGGAAATGGCCCTCAGCGCGTAAGCACGTAAGTTTTTGGAGAGGTGGAGTCTGACGGACTGCCTCTCCAATGCGGGGACCACCAGAAAATGCCGCTCTTGCGGACCTTGAAGTGCCCGATGACGAGTCCGCCTCTTACATTGTGGCCGACACCTCCGTGAGCCTCGTAGACCCTCTTTCGCGTCGCGGACAAATGGATTTTCACCACATTATGCTCGGAGATAGGCGGCCGCCCCTTCTTGGCTCGTTGCTTGTTGAGCTTGTCAGGGGCTGGCACCTTTTCGACGTCCACCGCATTGCGGCAGTTCAGCAAAATCAATGCGGGCAGAATCTGCATGATGAACAAGCGCCGCATCTCTGCAGCCTGTAGCCGCTCGACTTCGCTTGTCTTCTCCTCTCCCATCATAGAAACCATGATCGGTCTGAGAGTTTTCATATCGGGATGCGGCCGCCAACTGAAGCGATCCACCAGTTCCGAATAAGCAAAGAATTCCGCCTTATCATTCGAGAGCAACTTGTCGTGCTCCCGAATACGTCCTTTACCGACTCGCTCTACGTCAGCCTGCTTTCGCCAGTAAGCAATAAGATGAAGAAACGACTTGCTTTTTATTTCATCGAGATCGTCTAACGAATAGGATGCCTGAATGGGTGCCAGATCAGTAATCATGAGGTTATTGCTGGTTCTGGCAGTGTGGACGTAGTCCATTACCAAGGTGTCACCGTCTCGTTGCAACATGAAGCCTGTTCGCTCTAACGCAACAACGGAGTTCTCAGGTTTCAGATTCGGGCTACCAAGATTAGCAAGAGCGTTTCGTAATTCCGGGTTGAGGAATTCAATCCACATGGGGCTGGCAGCAAGATTGATAAAACCGAGCGCGGCCAGAATGGAAGAAGGCTTTGACAAAGCGACATTGGCTGCCATTGCCGTAGCATGGGGGTCCATGACGAACTTTGGAGCTATGGCCAAGTTCTTCTTGACACCTTCAAGAACCTGGCTGTGACGATACCCATTGGGGTAAACCATGCCGGAATCGTATTCGGCGAGAATGGTAGCCAGCATCAATGTCGTCCAAGTTTGAGATTGGGCCTACCTAATCTCAAATGCTCAACGAGTCAAATTTTTGCTCAGTTTACAAAGCAGGAAACCAAAGAGCGCATTTGTAAGAAAAATCCGAATAAAAAGACGAATTTTCATTGTGCATATCGTTTATTTAGATCACCATTGTCAACAAGATATAGTGGAGAAAATTTATGACGTCGATTAATCGCGTAATTATGGTTGGCAACATCATAGCCAAGCCTGAGATCCTCGAAACTTCAGGTAAAAAGAAATACGTCAAGTTCAAGCTGGAAACATGGAACTTTCGACGCATCAATGGCGACGTGAAGAAGCTGACGGTTCAGCACACGGTTCTCTGCTTCAATCAGATGGCTCAGTCATTCCTCGAAACCGTGGCCGTTGGCACCCGAATTCATCTCACGGGTGAACTCGACTACGACCGCCAGGGCAACGCTCAGGTGATCGTGCCTCAGTATGTTGGCGATATCGGCGCAATGGACATCGACGCTGACGAAACAGCGACTTCGGAAGCTAAGCCTGCGATGGCCAAGACCTCTGCTCCGGTCAGCCGCCCTGCTACATCGAGCGGCTTCTCATCCCCAATGTCCCGTCCGACTGCCTCCGCAACGCCTGCGGCATCCACACCATTCGCTGCAAAGGCTGGTGGTGGCCTTGGACGTTTGCCACTTCGGAAGGGGAGCCAAGCTGCCGCAGAGACCTCTGATGGCGAGGCTACCCCCGTCAGTGACGTCGCTAAGGCTCCTAAGAATGAATCCACAAATAAATTCTTGGATTCAGATGGACTGGACGACGAGATTCCGTACTAGGGTAGGTATTTATTCTTATGACAAGAAATGATATTATTGAAAGCCTTGCAGAATACAGTATAAGTGACGACGTTATTGCCGCGATTGTCGCCATTGCGTCGATCAAAGCTAGCATATACGGGAATGGGGAGCCTTCTGACGAGGATTTCAAGAACTTTTTTGAATGGGAAATCCTGAAATGCTTAAAAGGTTTCGATCCTGAAGACCCCGAGACCAAGGAAGCACTTGATGCAGGTGTGCCCGAAGATAACCTCAGGCATTTCGCGGACGTGGATCGCCAAAAGCTGATCCAGCAGGCCGAATGGATCGCATTCGGGCTGAAAAAACTAAAGGAATGATCGAATGTTCAAGTATTGCACCCTGACAGGCGTCGACGAAGAAACAAGCTTCGATTGGATTGCCGAAGTTTCTGAGCGCCATCCATTCGTCGAATGGGGTGTATTGCTTTCATTTACGGCCGCAGACAAGGACGAGCGCTACGGGCCGATGTCGCTTATTGAAAGCTTTGCCAAGCACCCGTGGACGAAGCCAATCAATTCTGCTCTCCACGTCTGCGGGAAAGCGGTCAATTCGTTTGTAGTCGACGCCGATGATGTACGAGAACTGGCGGCGAATTTCGGCCGCGTGCAGCTGAATTTCAATCTGGGCCGTGCCCCGTTTGGAGTTGCCGAACTCGATGAAGCCATCAGATCATTTGGCGGCGTTGTGATCACTCAACACAACGAGGCCAATGTCGACGTCGCTCGCCTGATTACCGCTGAAAACCACCACGTTCTGTTCGACGCTTCCGGTGGACGCGGGCTTCGCACTACGGATTGGCCAGAGCGCCTTAACGGCAAGATTTATGGCTACGCAGGCGGCTTCGGACCTGAAACCGTCAGCGATGACCTCGAAGGTGCGCATCTGGCCGCCAATGGCGAGCCATATTGGATCGACATGGAGACTAAGCTACGCCAGGCCGGATACCTTTCAGAAGAGAAGTGTGAACAGGTTCTCGACGCTGTAGCGACCAAGCTGGAACATCTCTATCCGGCGCAATACAGCTCTTGAGCGAGTTCGCCCGATGACACCCTCCACGGACAAAGGAAGGCAACGCTTAGAACCACGGGCATCACGGCTTAAGAATCGACCTTGTTGAAAAGCTGTGTCGCTCCCTGAAGCTTTCTTCCATTGCGTGCGGGATAGCTCTGAGGGGGTCGTTGATCACCAACTGATCCCCTCTTCTCATGATATTTCCGTCTTTGAGGTCTATGCGAGCGTAGAGTCTCTGCGAGAACTCCCTAAAATCAGGCAGCTCCTCGTCAAGGTACGCCCATGCTTTCTCATCCTGACAAATAAGAGCTGCGGAGATAGCTTCCACCAGTTCGTCCATCTCGCTGCCATTTTCGATTTCATCCAATCGTTCAGAAACACCAATAAGCGTGCTATCTTTATTCCCGATCCAATAAACCTTCGGGAAAAATGGAGACGGTTCGCCTTCGTCATCGTCGCAAGCGTCCAACGCCTGTTCCGCATACAGAAACCATCCATCTGGATAGTCCGACACACGGATAACCCTCGTATCGTCAGTTGGATGTTTATAAACATAGGCGGTATCACCAGCGCCCAAGAACTCAAGGTTTTCCGATGCCCAAGCCATCGGGCACTCGGCCTCAATCATCTCGACTGGTAGAGGTATGTCCGACATGATGCCTGCTCTGTGTTTTGGACAACTATCACGCAGTGCCTCGCAAGCTGCAATAAATCGCGAGATCATTAATTTTTCGTTAGATATTCACATTTCTTGCTTATTCACGGGCCATTCATTTGCAAGCAGGTATTGTTTGCGGTACTTTTTCCACCGAAAATATGTGCATGCGCATAAATCACTGGGGTTTCATATGTTAAAAAAAATCGGCCTCGCCGTTATTGGCGCAGGCGTCATTGCATATTCCGGCTATTTCTTCATGTCGCCTAAAGTCGTCGCTGATACGGCCGCATCGATGAAAAATGAAGAGAAGGTATTCGAATTAAACGAAGCTGAAGTTGAGGCCATTGCATTCCGAAACCTCTCCGAGAGCGTTCGCATAAGCGGCACTCTGAAGCCTGTGAATTCGACGATTATCAGATCCAAGTCGTCTGGCACTGTCGACAAAGTGTTCTTCAAGGTCGGAGATAAAGTCAAAAAAGGAGACGTGCTGGTTACCCTCGACAACCATGATCAGATCATCGCCCTTACCCAGAGCCAGAGCAACATTCGTTCGGCCGAAGAACAACTGCACACGGCCCAAGAGGCGTTAGCGAGAGCGGAGGCGCTGAGTGCCAAGGGGTACAGCTCCGCCGCCGCTCTGGACAAAGCTCGTTCTGAAAAGGCAGCCATTGAAACCACGCTTGAGGTCAACAAGGCTCAGCTCGAAACAGCCCGGAAAGCGGCCATAGACACGATTTTGAAAGCTCCGCACGACGGTGTGGTCAATTCCAGGAAGGTCGAGCCATCTGAGACAGTAGGCGTCAACGCAGACCTGCTTTCCATCGTCGACACTGCAGAGCTGGAGATCGCTGTTGAGGTTCCTACCCGCAGCATTTCGCATGTCTCTATTGGCGACAAAGTTGAACTCAATACCGACGTCTCGAATGTCGCGCTTAAGGGCGAAGTCATCCGTATTGCTCCGGCTGCGAACGAAGGCACCCGATCTGTTACCGTGTTCCTGCAAGTCCAGAACCCAGACCTGAAAGCATGGCCTGGCACATTTGCCACTGGCGAGATCATCACCAGATCGGCTGAAAACGTGACTGCTATTCCAATTGAATCGGTGATTGACGAGGATGGGAAGAATTACGTCCTGAAGATCGAGAACGACAAGATCGCCAAACTCGAAGTCCAGATCGACGACCATTGGGAAGACGGCAAGATTGTCGTCATCAAAAATGGCCTCGCCCTTGGCGATCTAATTCTTACACGCCCGCTTCGGGGTCTGTCCGTTGGCGATAGCGTGAAGATTGTGAAGGTATAATCGATGTTTCTGACGAAAATCAGTGTCAAACACCCAGTTTTTGCGGCCATGATGATGATGTTCATCGTCATCATTGGTGTTTTCTCGTTCAAGAAGCTTGGCGTAGACCAATATCCAAAGATCGACATCCCCGTTGTCGTCGTAATCACGACCTATCCTGGAGCCTCTCCAGACACCGTTGAAACGGACGTCACTCGACGGATCGAAGAAACGCTGAACAGCATTAGCGGCATGGATGAGCTGACCTCCACCTCATACGAGGGACGCTCCGTCGTCGTCGCCCAGTTCAAGCTCGAAATCGATGGGATGCTGGCGGCACAGGATGTCCGTGACAAGGTTTCGTCCATCGAGCAATTGCTTCCGGATGGCGTAGACAAGCCAAGAGTGGTCAGGTTCAATCCGACCGACAAGCCAATCATTTCGGTGGCTTTGAGTTCGGAGACTGTCCCTCTCCCTGAGCTTACGGAAATTGCCGATCAGAAAATCGTTAAGCGCCTGAACGTCGTCTCCGGCGTTGGGCAGGCGACGGTTGTTGGTGGCCAAGGTCGTCAGTTCGAAATCCTGCTCAACCGACACGACATCGAAGCCCTTGGCCTCAGTGTCGATCAGGTGATTACCTCGATCAGTCAGCAGAACCAGAAATTCCCTTCAGGCACGATCAAGACGAAGCTCACGGAAACGACACTGCAGGTCGATGGCCGTGTTGAACAGCCCCGCGATTTTATGGACCTCGTCGTCGCCAAGAAGGGCGATCTGCCGATTTACGTCCGTGACATCGCAACCTTCAACGATGGTGCTGCCGACGCTGAGAGCCGTGCCCTCCTAAACGGCCAGCCTGCTGTTTCCATCGACATTGTCAAAAGCCAGGAAGCCAACACCGTAGAGGTTGCCACGGCCGTCAAAAAAGTCGTCGAAACCTTGAACAAGGAATATGCCGACAGCGGTCTCACGTTGCGGATCATTGCCGACAACTCCCTATCCATCGAAGAGTCAGTCGAGCAAGTTCAGTCGACCCTCGTAGAAGGAGCGTTGCTGGCTGTTGCGATTGTCTTCGTATTCCTCGGTTCATGGCGCAGCACCGTCATCACGGGCCTTACCTTGCCGATCTCCATAATCGGCACCTTTGCCGTGATCCAGATGCTTGGCTTCACGCTCAACACCATGTCCTTGCTGGCTTTGACGCTCTCCATCGGCATTCTGGTCGACGACGCGATTGTTGTTCGCGAGAACATCACCCGCCACCTTCATATGGGCAAGAACCACTTCCAGGCGGCACTCGATGGCACGAACGAAATCGGCATCGCTGTTTTGGCAACGACCGCAACCATCATCGCCGTCTTCCTACCTGTCGCGTTCATGGAAGGCATCGTAGGCCGCTTTTTCTTCCAGTTTGGCGTGACTGTCTCGGTCGCCGTGTTGATTTCGCTTTTCGTGAGCTTCACCCTCGATCCGATGCTGTCATCGGTCTGGTTTGATCCAGCCTCTCAGCCGAACGCAAAACGCGGCCCGATTGGACGCATCTTTGTGAAGTTTGAGCATGGCTTCGAACGCCTGACCAACCAGTATGTCCGCTTCATCAAATGGACGCTGATCCATCGCAAGAAGACGCTTTCCGGAACGATGATCGTGTTCGTTTCCAGCCTGTTCATGGTCAAACTTGTAGGCGTCGAATTTGCGCCAAAGGCCGATCAGGGCCGCTTCGAAGTAGCAGTAACTGGCCCGACAGGATCGTCGCTGGACTACACGACACTGAAAATCAAACAGGTCGAAAACGCCCTCAAGGAATTCCCTGAAATTGCCTCAACCTACTCGACGATCAACACGGGCGGCGCTTCTGGAAAGCACAAAGGCAAGGTGCAAGTGGAGCTGCTACCGTTCAAGGAACGCACCAGGTCGTCGTTCGACATCGAAGGTCCTGTCCGAAAGCGCCTTGCCCTCATTCCTGGTATTGAAAGCTCAGTGTCACAGGAAGGCGTTGGCGGACGTGGGAAGACGCTACAGATCAGTCTCCTCGGTGATGACGACAAGGTACTGGAGCGGATCGCAACAGGCCTCATCGACAAAATGGGCAAGATCGACGGCATAATTGAGGTCGAATCGTCTGCTGAGACGACCTCGGATGCACTCTCGATAAAGCTGCGCCACGACCGAGCTGCAGACCTCGGCGTCAATCTGGCAAAGGTTGCTGGAACGATCCCGCCATTGGTCAAGGGTGAAGACGTAACCACTTGGACGGCCAACGATGGGGTTTCCTACGACATCGTCGTCCGTCTGCCGGAAAACCAGCGTTCCAATCTCGATGATGTCGCGAACATGCTTGTCGCCACCGACCGCAAGAATGAGGACGGCACGACGCAGATGGTTCGACTGAACCAGTTTGCCGACATCGTGATGAGTAAGAACCCAATGGAAATCCGCCGCTCTGATCTCGCTCGCGAGGTGAAGATTTCAGCGAACGTAACAGGGCGACCACTCGGCGAAGTCACGACCGAAATTCAGAAGATGCTTGCGGACGAAAAGCTCCCTGTCGGATACCGTCATTCATTCGGCGGCGAAGCCAAGAACATGGCCAACACAGTAGGTCCGATGCTGACCGCGCTCACTATGGCGATTGTCTTCATCTACATCGTGCTCGCTTCGCAGTTTGGAAGCTTTGTCCAACCGCTGGCAATCATGGCTGCACTTCCGCTGTCTCTTATTGGTGTAATCCTGGGACTCCTCGCATCAGGGAGCACGTTCAATATGTTCTCCTTAATTGGGTTCATCATGTTGATGGGACTGGTGACGAAGAACGGCATCCTTCTCATCGATTTTGCCAATCAGGAAACACGTCGAGGGACGTCATTCGTCGACGCACTCGTCAAATCTGGATCGGTTCGCTTCCGACCAATCATCATGACCACGCTAGCAATGATTTTCGGCATGATACCGCTGGCGATGGCCATGGCAGGCGGAGGCGCACAGCGCGCTCCGATGGCTCATGCTGTGATTGGCGGCCTGATCAGCTCGACAATTCTGACACTGATCGTCGTTCCAGTGATTGCATCTTATCTTGACCAGTTGTCGACCTGGGTGAAATCGTACTTTAAACATCCAGATCAGGAAGCGCACGGATAATAAGAAAGGCCCCGAGAAATCGGGGCCTTGTTCATTGACTGACAAAAATCGAGATCTTATTTAACGATTTTAAGGCGGACAGTTGAGACGCCTGAATTGATCAAACCGATCCTGTTTGCAGCACCGCGCGACAAATCAATAATGCGATTCTTCGAGAATGGACCGCGATCATTGATACGAACGACCACAGCCTGGCCAGTTCTTACATTTTCAACACGAACTTTGGTGCCAAACGGCAGACTACGATGGGCGGCCGTTAATCCGTCAGGATTAAATCTCTCACCGTTGGCGGTACGAGAACAGCACTTATACCAAGAAGCCTTCCCAGAAGACAAAACCTCACCAGCGAAAGCGTTCGCGGGCAACAATAAAGCGCAGGCTAAAACCACCTTGGATAGATGTCTCATATATTCTCCTAATTAAAGCTATGATTTTAATTTAAGCTGAAAATGGAGACTCTACAACAATTCCAAGGATTTTAATGGGGAAACTGCTTTTATATCTTGATCGGCTTAAACCTTTAAATCAGCCATCAGATTGCCAATATTATAAGTTATTTAAATGACTTAGATGCGTTTTTGCCACTAAGTCCAAAAACCGATGATAAACTGAAACACGGTTTAATTATCCGTGAGTAATGGAGCTATCAGTAGAATGAGCAGGATACAGAAACCGAGAGTTTGTTCTCGATGTCAACGCCAAATCCCGAAGGCGGCAATCCAATGCGTTTGGTGCGAAAACGCAGACCCCTCAACAATTTATCGTATCAGATCCGGTTCTGCACTTATAGCAGCACACGGCTTTTATCGATGAAAGACAACGAAGGCGTTAAGCGAGCAGGTGACAAAATATAACAGGCGAGGCCATAATGTGATCGCTCTCGTCCTAAAAGAGTTAAGGGGAGCGCCTCTGGGCACCCCCCTTAATAGTAGTTTTCTAAATCGTCTTTTAGACAGCTTCTTAGGCTGCCGCTCTCGGCTTGCGTCCCAGACCCATCGTCTTTGCCAAATCCGAACGGGCAGCAGCGTAGCTGGGGGCGACCATCGGATAATCACGTGGCAACTTCCAGTGATCACGATACTGCTCGGGCGTTACCCCGTGATGGGTCATGAGGTGGCGCTTGAGAGACTTATAGGCCTTCCCGCATTCCAAGCAGGTGATTTCATCGTTCGTCACGGACTTCTTGATCGGAACGGCAGGCTTTCTCTCTTCAACCTCTTGAGCCTTGAAATTGCCAGACGGACCCAATCCTGTAAGGGCAATATGAATGTCAGCAATAAGCCTCGGAAGCTCTCCTGATGGAACAGGATTGTTTGACACGTAAGCGCTTACGACATCCGCCGTGAGGTGAACGATAGCTTCACTTTCCTGCGCATGCACAGTATGGTCTTCAGTCATTTTATATCCCTGTTTGAAGGCAGAGCCGAAGCTCCAAACAGTTTCCCCATATAGCCATGCCGGAAATAAAATCAACTAGCAGATTATAAAATCATGCTCGTTTCTATTGCCTGGCCCCTTTCGTCGATTGGACCCCATTGAAACATTCATAGAGAAAGTAGGAATATATATCTTGGATGAATTAGACATTGTATCGCCGTGGTATCGGAGCCTCGGATTTTTCTAACAATTTGAGCTATCAAAAAGGGCCTTGACGAATGAATCTCAATGTATTCCCACCCATCGTTACGTCCCCTAGCATAGGCGTTGCCTTCGGAGGTGGAGGAGCGAGAGGTTTTGCCCATATTAATGTGATTGAAGCACTTGATGAACTGGGTGTCAGACCATCATTACTGATCGGCACATCCATCGGATCAGTTATGGGCGCTGCTTATGCCTCAGGGATGTCTGGCAAAGAGCTAAAAGAATATGCAATCGATTCAATATCCAGCAGACGAAGCCTTTATGCTAGATTCTGGAGAACAAGATCAGGCAATCTCTGGGACTTAATGTCAAAGGGGCCGCAATCTGTTATGAAATTCAACATAGAGCGCCTACTTGAGGGTTTTCTGCCTTCTTCGATACCGAATCAATTTGAACAGCTGCGCATACCATTCAAGGCGATAGCGACCGATTTTTACGGAGAATGCGACCATGTCATGACCTCGGGTCACCTTCTCTCGGCATTGGCCGCTTCTTCGTGCATTCCAACTGTGTTTGCACCAGTTTTCCGCGATAATTGCACGTTGATTGATGGTGGTACGACCAACCCTGTGCCATTCGAATACCTCAGGGGCGAGGTTGATATCGTTATTGGTGTAGATATCGTTGGCACAACCAAAACGTTAAATCCGGTGAAGTCGACCATCGAGACCGCTTACGGAGCCAGTCAGATTTTTCAAAAGACGCTGATTGATATGAAAACGGCAATACACAGGCCAGATCTCATCCTCAAGCCGGACGTCAGCCACTTCCGTACGATGGAGTTCATGCGTGCACGCGAAATTATCGATGCTACGGCATACATAAAGGAAGAAACAAAGCGACTTGTAGACAATTTGATTTCAAATTACGAGCAAAATTCAACCAGCGTCTTGATCTGATCCTCCAGCCCGATCAAGCGCCTCCGACTGCTTCAAGCAGTTGAAAATGTCGTCTCCATAAATAGTCGATATTTTCAAGCATTTGCCGTTGCGGTTTTCTGCCCAATGGCCGACCATTTTTTATATCAGGTCAGTATAAGAAAGCCAGTTCATGACTAAGTATGCATTTGTTACGGGTGGCGTTGTGTCTTCGCTCGGTAAAGGTGTCGCATCAGCCGCATTGGCAGCCCTTCTTCAAGCGCGCGGATATTCCGTGCAAGTCAAGAAACTGGACCCTTATCTCAATTTCGATGCAGGAATGATGTCGTCGTCTGAGCATGGCGAAGTGTTTGTAACCGACGATGGCTGCGAAACCGATCTCGACCTCGGTCACTATGAGCGTTTCACGGGGCGTTCGGCTTCACGTGCCAACAGCACAACGTCTGGACGCATCTATCAGCAGATTATCGAAAAGGAACGGCGAGGTGATTACAATGGTTCTACCGTTCAGGTGATTCCTCACGTCACGAACGAGATCAAGGAATTCATCCTTTCCAACAACGAAGAGTCCGATTTCGTAATTTGCGAAATCGGTGGGACAGTGGGCGACATCGAAGCGATGCCCTTCATTGAGAGCATTCGCCAGCTTAGAAATGATCTGCCCAGAGGCGATGCAATTTACATCCACCTGACACTGTTGCCCTATATCGCTTCTGCAGGTGAGCTGAAAACGAAGCCGACCCAACATTCAGTCAAGGAATTACGCTCCTTGGGTATCTCGCCAGATATCCTGCTGGTGCGTTCTGACCGCCGCATTGATGAAGATGAACGCCGCAAACTGGCGACCTTCTGCAACGTCCGCGATAGCGCGGTTATCGAAGCGCTCGACGTTTCCAGCATCTACGATATCCCACTGAGCTACAGCCATGCAGGCCTTGATCGCGAAGTGCTGGCCGCATTCGGCATTGATCCCGCACCTCAATTGAAGGTCGACACTTGGAAAGACATTTCGAACCGCATCCACAACCCTCGGTACGACATCACTATCGCAGTGATCGGCAAGCCTACGCTCAAGGACGCCTACAAGTCCCTCAGTGAAGCGCTCATCCATGGCGGCATAGCCAATCGTCTCAAAACAACCATCCACTGGGTCGATCCTGAAGAGATCGAAAAGATTGGCATCAACCATATCGGTGAGGTCGACGGGATTCTTGTCCCAGGCGGATTCGGATCTCGGGGCAAGGAGGGCAAGCTTGCGGCGATCAAGCTGGCGCGCGAACGCGGCATCCCCTTCCTTGGCATTTGTTTCGGGCTTCAATTTGCCTGCCTCGAAGCAGTACAAAGCACAGGCATTGTTGACGCTTCGTCTGAGGAATTCGGCTCGACCGAGTTTCCGGTCATCCATGCCATTGGAAAGATCGACAGCAGATTCAAAGAGTCAAAAGGAACGAAAAAACCATCGAAGGCCTCTCTGCGGCTTGGCGCTGCTGATGTCCACCTCAAAGAAGGCAGCAAAGTCGCAGGCATCTACGGCAGCGAAGTCATATCAGAGCGACATCGCCATCGCTATATGTTCAACCAGGCCTATCTCAAGGAACTGGAGAATGCTGGCCTGTTCGTCACAGGATATGCTGAAGACGGAAAATATGTCGAGGCGGTCGAACGAAAGGACCATCCTTGGTTTGTGGCGGTTCAATATCATCCAGAATTGAAATCTCGCCCCTTCGATCCGCATCCCCTTTTCTGCGGATTTATCAAAGCGTCAGCAACTTCATAGATCGCAATTGATCAATAAAAGCGAATGAGGCGCTTTTTGCGCCTCATTTATTTTGTAAAACAAAAAATGTTTGAATGCACAACAAAATGCTGGATAAACATGCAGGAAAATGTTACCCACAAAGCAATTCCAGCGCTAATAGAATAGATATTTGGGACTTCCCATCCCAATTTTCTCCCGCGCTTCAAAAAAGAGGAAATTCATGACAGCTCAAATCGCCATCGATGCACTGACTGAAGAGCAGGCCGGACAAGAATTGAAGCGGCTGGCCGCAGAATTAGCCGCTCACAACATCGCCTACCACACCAACGACGCTCCTAAAGTTTCGGATGCCGAATATGATGCCTTCAAGCGTCGCAACATCGCGATTGAGACGAAGTTTCCTCATCTCAAACTCCCTGAATCCCCCACAGACGCTGTTGGTGCACAGCCTTCCGGGAAATTCCGCAACATTACCCATGCCCGTCCAATGCTTTCGCTGGATAACGCCTTCACCGAAGAAGACGTCTACGACTTCATGGCTCGCGTGCGCCGTCAGCTGGACATTTCTGATGACACTCCGCTGCGTTGGACGGCCGAACCAAAGATCGACGGTCTTTCCCTTTCCATCCGCTACGAAAATGGCGAGCTGGCTTACGCGGCAACCCGTGGCGACGGAACAATCGGTGAAGATGTCACTGCCAACGCCAAAATGATCAAGGATATCCCTCACAAGCTTCCTGCTGGCGTGCCCGCCATCGTCGAGGTTCGTGGCGAGGTCTATATGGCCAAGAGTGATTTCCTTGCACTCAATGAAGCGGCCGCCAAAGCCAATCGCGACCTCTATGCCAATCCGCGCAATGCGGCTGCTGGATCGCTTCGTCAGCTCAATGCCAATGTCACGCGCGAACGTAATCTGAGTTTCTTTGCTTACGCCTGGGGTGAACTATCCGAGCAGGTTGCAGATGCACAGTCGGCTGTGGTCAACCTGTTCGCAACCTGGGGATTCAAAGTGAACCCTCTGATGATTTCCACTGACAATCCACAGGAAGTCATCGAGCATTTCAACAAGATCGGCCTTGAACGCTCCAGCCTGCCCTACGACATTGACGGCGTTGTCTACAAGGTCGATGACCTTGCCACACAGAAACGCCTCGGCTTTGTATCTCGCTCGCCGCGTTGGGCTATCGCCCACAAGTTCCCAGCCGAACAGGCAATCACCACCCTTCTCGGCATCGACATTCAGGTCGGCCGCACAGGCGCTCTTACCCCTGTTGCACGTTTGGAACCTGTCAACGTCGGTGGTGTCGTCGTCTCCAACACAACGCTACACAATGCCGACGAAATCGCCCGCCTTGGCCTCAAGATCGGTGATCGTGTCGTTGTTCAGCGTGCAGGCGACGTCGTGCCGCAGCTCGTTTCGGTTGCTTCCAGCCCAGAGAACGCTGTTCCCTTCTCGTTCCCGACCGTTTGTCCATGCAAACTTCAGACAGCTGTTGTGACGGAAATCACCGCAACCGGTGAAGAGAGCGCAGTTCGTCGTTGCTCAGGCGACTTTATCTGCCCGTCCCAGCGCAAGGAGCATCTCAAATTCTTCGTTTCGCGTGATGCGTTTGACATTGAAGGCCTCGGCGACAAGCAGATCGAAGCCTTCTTCAATGACGACGCGCTGCCTATCAACACGCCTGAGGACATCTTCACCCTCGCTACACGTAATACCGAAAGCCTGCAGAAGCTGGAGAACCGTGAAGGCTATGGCAAGACATCCGTGAAGAAGCTCTTCGAGGCCATCGAAGCCAAGCGGACAATCCCCTTGCAGCGTGTCATCTATGCGCTCGGCATCCGTCATGTAGGACAGAGCACCTCAAAGGCGCTCGCTCGTCACTATGGTGACTGGGAGCAGTTCCGTGCCAACGCTCAAGCCGTAGCTGATGGCGATCAGAAGGCTATCGCTGAACTGACCGAACTCAACGATATCGGCACGGCAGTAGTTGAATCGCTGGCGAAGTTCTTTGCAGGTGCCGAAACTGCAGCCATGGCTGACAATCTGGTGAAGCACCTCAACGTCGAAGCCTCCAGGCCCGTTGAGACAATCAGTTCTTCGATTACGGGGCTGACAGTCGTCTTTACCGGATCGCTCGTTCGCCTCACACGCGACAGCGCCAAAGAAATGGCAGAGCGCTATGGTGCAAAGGTTGGATCGTCCGTCTCTGCAAAGACCGACATCCTGGTCGCAGGACCTGGTGCAGGTAGCAAACTGAAGAAAGCTACCGATCTCGGAGTGAAGGTCATCGACGAAGAAGAATGGTTTAAACTGGTCGGTGAAGAGTAATTTCGCCAAAAAGAAAGGGGCGAAATGCCCCTCTATTTCATGTATTCCACAACAAAGATAGTTGACTATTCTTCTTTTTAAATATTTGTTGGGCAACAACGCTAATGGCGTGGAGAGGTTTTCTTATGGCCACAGATATAAATTTCATCCGTTCCGCACTCGAACAAGTGCGTTTGAATTCTTCTGACCGTGTCGCACCTGAAAAGGGCCAGAAGACGAAAGAGGTGCTCAGCAATCTGGTTCTCGCAAACGGTGCAACTCTGCGGAAAGTGATTGATGATGTCATCGCCGCTCAGAAGAAAATCAAAATCAACGACTTTCCAAGAGAGCACGCTATTTTTGAGAAGCTGTACAAGATCGGCTCAGAGGCAAACAAGAAGGCTGCATACGCTACCAGTTCCAAGAAGGGCGAGCTGCAAAATATGCTGTCCGTCATTCTAATTGCGATGTCTTCCATCGAAGACGAAGCGACCATCGCCATCAAACGAATCGATAAAGCGTTGGCAAAGCAGGCCAGGCCGAGCTGGAACGAAGCCATCCAGTCGATGTTTGCGCAGGCAGACAGCCCGTCTACGCCTCCAGCAGATCAGATTAAAGCAATCCAGACGGCAACTGGTCTCACACCCGTATGGGATGAAGACGAGGACAAGCTCCTTCCCATGGCGTGCTGCTCAAATCAGGAATGGGGCCTTCTCTACTCCATCGACGGATTGCGGCGCATCGCATTCTTTCCATTCAACTCCGATCTCAACCGAATTTCGGATTGGTGCGATGACAGAAGGAATGAACTGGAAAAAGAAGGTTCAAAATTCCTGCATTTTGCTGTTGTTGACCCCCTCGGTTCCTGTGTATGGAAGCGAAGTTAAATAATTCCAAGCAATTTGAGTAATTAGCCTGATTGGATTGAATTCCAGTCAGGCTTATCCCTTCTGGGATAGCCCGATTTTCACTTATATCCTGGCCGTTTGCGCATTTGTTTTTGGAATTGGCACATGGTCTAAAAGCTTCATCAACAAGCGCGGCACGAACCGCCGAATTACAGGAGAAGCTCAAATGACCACCACCAACATCACCACCCTGACCCCTGCCTCCAACCTCAATCCTTCCTTCTTCCATGGCTGGACTTTCATCAGCTTCGAAGAGAATTATGCTGACGACGCTCTCCCCTTCCAGACCTTCGCTGATTTTGATGGCCCCACGGTTCTTTTCAACCCGAGCTACGTCTCTCGAAGCGACCTGGAAAAGCCCTTCGCCGCGATGATCTGGGTTCCTCTCGTTCTGCAGGGCTTTGCAACCAGCATTCTCACCGAGGCAATGGACTCCGAGGACGACATCGGCGCTTTCACGGCTCCGCGCTGGGAGCAGTTTCGTGAGGCTTTCTGCCAGTACACGAAGATGGAATGGGAAGATGTTGTCGCTCGCACGGAAGAATTCGGCATCGATTACATGGCAGAGTACGCAATCGAAGCTTTGTTCATCGAAAGCGGTATCCACGAAATGATCGTCGCCCGAAAGGAAGGTAACGCTACCCTGCGTGTCGCTTAAATAGGACACCATCTATATTGCATTCGGGACCGAATGAGATAAACACATCTCATCGTACTCTGCAGCTCAAGCCGCCAGGTCCCGAATGCACCCTTTCAAAAGCAGGTCCATGAAGACAATCCCCTATGGTAATTTGCCAAGGGGACAATTCGTGGAATTGAACGGCGTCTTGCGCTGGGATGGAGAGCTTTTCTGGTCTTCATCTCATGGCAAGGCGACTGCTCTTTGGATCGCAGGCCATATGGTGGAGGCTTATAACGTTCTCCTCCCAAACAACGAACGTATCGAAGAAGTTACTCCTGCTGATTTGTTCGGCCGCCTCTGGCGAATAAAAAACAAAGACGGAAGCTACACAGTCGGAAGACTGAAAATTTTCGGCTCTGAAATCTCGTTCCAACCAGCAGAGCAAGAAACCTCCTATAGGACCTGGCAGAAGCCAAGCCTCCCAGACACGATCCTATCCTCCGCACGCCTAAAAGAAGCGGCCCAGACACGATCATTTGCCGAACAGCTATATGGAGCACTCTGCAACGTCGGATGGCACGACACCAAAAAGCGGACGGCCGAGATTTTGTCCTCATGGTCCATGGCAGCGGACGTAGTTGCCCATCTGAGAGGAAAGAACGAAAACACACTCGATTTCCTCTTCGGCGGAGGAGAAGAGGTGGTGACGGATCAGGTTTTGGAGGCCATGAAGGCTGAAGGCCTGCAACCGATCTATCCTCCTGCTCCTGCTAAAGACCCAAGAGAGCAGGCGTTGGAACTGTTGGCCGAGGTAGAACAACAGTATCCCGAAAAGACCCCCTTCTGGTATACGTTCTACATAACAGGCTACACGACGGACGACACCCCAGAGGGAAGAGTTCACAAAGCGGCATTTGCAGGCCGCATGACCATCGATGAATGGTGGAAGTTTTGGGAACTTTTTAGCTCCGAACCCTATCTGCAAGATTAAAGCATTGAATTATATTCAGCTATTACATTAAAATTGGCCCTCAATACGGAAGGCCAATATAATGACTGACGATCTGGATTTAAACATCTCTGTGACATCTCTTTCAGGCGCAACTCGCGCCAAAAGAAGATTTGACGCGGTTCTTACTATTGAAGACCCATTATTCCGCAACGGTCTTCGCTTTCACAAGAAGCCGCATCCTGACCAATTGGTGCTGATGTTTGAGGATGTGGACACTTATCAAAGCACGGTCGCGATGCCCGCTATACAGCACGTTGAAGCCGCCATCAGCTTCGGACGCGAACATGCTGGTGGAAAGCTCCTGGTTCATTGCAAGGCAGGTGTAGCTCGTTCAACCGCCTTGGCGCTGGCTATCATCGCTGATCGACTTGGCGAAGGGAATGAAGCGGCGGCTGTACGGTATCTCCTTAAGATCCGCAAAGAGTCGGCTCCCAATCTCTTCCTGCTGGATATGATCGACGACTACCTTGAACGTGGCGGTAAATTGAAAGCCGCCTGGATGTCCGTGGAAAACGCCAGCGCTCATTACGCAGAGCATCGCAAGCTGAAGAGAGAGATGCTGGAGAAAAATCCGGCCCTTTATAGAGAGCCGTTCCATTGCCTGTCATACAGCGCTTGGCGTTATCGCCCCAATACGCTCATTCGCGAGGGCGTCATCGAGCCTACTGCGGCTCCGAGACCCTAGAGACGAGGTGAAGGCAACGACTCTCCAAACTGGACAAAATCATTTTCCAGATCGGATGCATGCCTTCCCTTAATGCGAGTAGCTAATCGATCTCTGTCTATGACAGATTTCTTCGTCACCTCATTGGCCGTGTTCGACAGCGCATATAAATGCCCTGCCTCTTCATCGAATACGCCCTTGAGGTCGTCAGGGACGTTATAACCCTCATAGAGAGCCAAACGGGCACTGGCATTTTCATTCAACGAGAACTCACTCACCAACTGCTGGATTTCAAAGCGATACCGATCTTCGACTGCCTGCCTCTGATCAGGGTCCATGCTCGCAAAGCTGATGCCGATGTTCTTGGCCACGAGCGCTGCGGACTTCATCTCGCGTTCGTTAGCGACATCACGCCCATCTTCAGAGCCAAAACGGCTAGCAGGCAATGCCACCTTCTTTGCGATCTTTGTCGCAACCGTGATGATGTCTCTCATTGATGCATCATGCGGGACGTCAGCCGCAAAAGCCGCGCGCAAAGCCTTATGCGTCGCCTGTGCGAGCACACCGTCCTTGAGCGTGCCAGGTGTCGTATGGAAACGGCTCTGGCCGTAGTGCAGTGAAGCCTCCTTGAGATCGGCCATCTCCGCGATAACAGTGCTTCGACCACCATCACGAAGGAACAAAAGCGCAGCCGTTGCATCTGCAAAGCAAGCAGCGATATGGCGGGCACGAGGAGAGCTTTCTACGTCCGCCTGCAGTCCTTCAGAGGCACCAAGACAGTTGTGAGCCAGGCCGAGTGCAATGGTGCGGGCTGCGCAGAACTTGCGCGTCTCATCGAGGTCCATACTCACCAGTGGGAATGCTCGACTGCCCATTGATGCGATTTCACGTCCATAGGCCGAAGGCCCCACAAACGGGGAGTATGGCAGAATGAAATTCAGCGAGATTTCCTTGTTGCCAGTGATCTCTTCCGTCACGCGGCTGCAATAAGGTTTGAAACCAGCACGCAGGAGGACGGTCAGGTCATTCAAGCTTCTGATTGAGCCTTCCACGTCTGCAGGCAACGAGCTGTCACGAAGCGATGATGTTTCCCAATTGGAACGAGCGACCGCCTGAACGTCAATGACGTTCAATGCAACACCTCGGCGGGCCGCCTCGTCCGTGAAGGCCCCAAGCGCCCAATTCAAATGGTCGTCCTCACTGACTGGAGCACGCTCAATCGACACCCCCGTCCCAGGAGAAACGACTGCGGATTTAGAACGAGCCAAAAGCTTGGCGAGCATGCGTGCAGTAATGTCGGTACGGCTACCCATCATTATGATGCGGTGAGAGCCTTCCATGATCACGTCCAGAACGCTCTCACGCAGATGCATCTCAGCTTTGCCAAAATCGTCAAAGTGGAGACGTCCAACAACATCCCCGCCCATCGCAGGCTTGATATCGCCCTTGAAGGTGACATCGAGCACAGTACCATCGCGCTGAACAACGACGTATTGATCGTCATCCCGCTTGGCGCGAACGGTTCCTACAATGACCTCACCTTCTTTCATCTCTTATGCTCCAAAACTCATGCCAAGCGTGCGAGGAAGTGCGTCAACCTGGTATTCCTCAGCCTGAATTTCGCCTCCAACGAATTCGCGCAGCATAAATGGGCCAGTCGAACACGATTGCTCGTAATCCTCCGCCGACATCCCGTCTTTTACGCCGTATCTGTCTCCATCAGTGCTAGTAAGGAAAAATCCATCGTCATCGAATCCGACATTCTCGAATTTCGTTCCGCGAAGTCGTTCTGGCAGGTCAAGAATACAGACGGTGGCGTCTTTGCCGATCACGACAAGGGCGGCGTCCAGTATATTTTCAGATGCATTTTGGGTCATTTCATTCTCCGGAATTCTGCAAGGTCGATCTTCTCACCATGGCCAGCAAGCAACCACCAACATTTTTAGCCGCCCAGAACCCTGAAAATTTGTTTTTCAATTATAATTGGAGGGATATTGCCATTAAACTACGGATTAAATCGGGGCCTGTAAAGCAATTGACGCCTAAGCTGAACCAGCGCACAATAATGTTCATGGGCATCAACTCCATCCAATGGCGCGAGCTACGAGGAGCCGAATAAGTCCCGAACCCCAGCCCTTGAGAGCTGGGGTTTTTCGTTTCTGGTGATCAGTAGAAATTTCACTGAAACCACGATTTTCACCAACCAGTGAAATAGCCCGTTTCAGTGAAATTGAGAGTTCAACTTCACATCCGCTCAGGAACTTCGATGCCGAGCAGATAGAGGCATTCGGACAAGACGACCTCTACGAACTGGCAGATCGCCAACCGCGATGCGTTGACCTTCCCATCGAATACGACCTGGCATTCGGAGTAGAAGCGGCTGAACGCCTGGGCGACCGAGAATGCAAACTCAGCAACCTCTTTCGGCTGATAACGGTCTGCGGCCGCCTGCAGGGCCATTGGAAGGCTAATGCAAGTCAGCAACAATTGCCGCTCGGCCTCGTGCTCGACATTGATCTTTCCCGTGTTGCCTTCAGATGGCAGGGCAGACGCCTTGGCTACGACACTGCGGATACGAGCGCACGCATACTGGAGGTACGGCCCCGTCTTTCCTTCAGGCGCGGTCATCCGCTCGGGATCAAAGATGTAGCCCGAGATACGATCAGTCGACAGATCGGCGAACTTCAGGGCACCAATGGCGATCTTCTCCGCAATCTCCTGATTGCCGTCGCTGACACGAGCCTTCGCCTGCTCAACGGTAGAAGCAAGCAGATCGGTCAGCTTTGCAACTCCGCCATCGCGCGTCTTGAATGGCTTGCCGTCCTTGCCATTAACGGTTCCAAAGGCGACGTGCGCCAATTCGGCTCCATGATCAAAGCCCGCCTTCCGCGCCACTTCGAAAACCGACTGCAAATGCTGTTCCTGCCGTTGGTCGACGACATAGAGAATCTTCGACGCGCCCATCCCTTTAGTACGCTGCACGACAGTCGCTAGATCGGTTGCCCCATAGAGGGCTGCGCCATCGGACTTCTGCACGATCAGTGGCGGCTGGCCTTCAGCGACATCAACGACAAGCGCACCATCGCTAACCCGCGACAGTCCCTTTGCCTCCAGCTCTACAAGCATGGCTGGCAACGCATCATTCACATCCGACTCACCTAGCATCAGATCGAAGTGTGCCTGAAGCTTTGTGATGTCGCCAGAGATCGAAGACAGCGAGACTTCCCGCATCTCCTTCCAGACTGCCAGCAGATAGGGGTCGCCAGCTTGAAGTTTTTGAGTGAGGTTCCGGGCGCTTGCCAGAACCGCCCCGTCCTCCTTGGTCGCCTTGCTGGCAGTCCGGTACATTTCTTCGAGCACATGGACGTCAAATTCGGGAACAGCTTCAGCCGCCCAATCGTCCGGGTACTGCTGAATGATCTGATGCAGAAGCATGCCCATCTGCAGACCCCAGTCGCCCCAGTGGATGTCTGATACCACGTCATAGCCAACCGCTTTCAGAATCCGCCGCAGGCTTTCGCCAATAACGAACGACCGCAGATGACCGACGTGAAGAGGCTTGGCGACGTTTGGGCCACCGAAGTCGATGACAACCAGCTGATCAGGCGCGACCTTCTCAATACCAAGGTCGACTGATGCCCGCATGTTAAGTACCTGCTCCTCAACGAACCAGGATGCCAGCTTCAGATTGATGAAGCCTGGACCACCAACTGATACGTCAGCAAACATCGGATCAGACTTGATCTCGCTCACGATGAGGTCCGCCAGCTCACGCGGCTTCATGCCAGCAGATGCTGCAACCGACATGACGTCATTGCACTGATAGTCGAAGCCAGGAGTACGGTTGGGCTTGAGAACCGGAGTAATCGCTACTGAAGCACATTTGGAAAAGGCAACTGCAATTGGAGCAGCCGCAAGCTGTAAGAAGTTCATGATGTTTTCCTTTGATAAATAGATGCGTGAATCCGAACGGCGGAGCGGATGCTCAACGTCGTCTTCGCCTCAACACAAAAATCTTCAAAGGGTTCAACATGACAATTCCTTGGTTGTTAGGCCCTGAATATCAGATGATAGCGAGCGCATCAATATATTATTTTTATCTCCCAATTCCGTCCTCCACAAAGGCCGACATTAATCGGCGAAATATTGACATAGCAAGAATCCGAATTATGTAGATTTACATTTTCTTTGTTTTTTGATTTATTGCGGGCATCGTTAGGAGTTTATCGTGCCGCAGAAATTTTTGGTTAGAGTCACCCATGGATCGCATTTGTTCGGAACCAACACCGAGACGTCCGATATGGACATCAAGTCGGTAGTGCAGCCGAGCGTCGAACAAATTCTTCTGGGCAAGGTCAATTGGTCGAAGGCCGTTGGCGCTGATGACACTCGCGCAAACACAAAGGATGATGTCGACGACGAAAGACACGATCTTCTGCGCTACATGCAATTGCTGACAACTGGGCAGCCGATGGCGCTCGAAATCCTGTTTGCGCCCGATCAGTTCCATATTGGCGACACCCATCCAGTTTGGCGTGAGCTGCAAGCCAATTCTGACCTGCTTGTCTCGCGCAAGTCGCAGAAGTTTCTTGGCTATTGCCGTCAACAGGCCATGTCTCACGGTCTCAAGGGAGAGCGTCTGGACGCGGCCCAAAAGGTGCAGGTCATCCTTGACCGACTGGTAAAGGAAGAGGGACCACGCAAGGTGCTCGGTGCCTATCTCCATATGATCGTCGCTGAAGTGAAATCACCTCATGTGTCTGAAGTGTTCCGAAAGACCGTCGACGGCAAGGAATTGAGCCATCTGAAGATCTCAAACAAGCTTGCTGCGGCGACCATCGAATTGAAGGACGCAAAGGATATCTGCGATAACGTCGTTCAAAACTACGGTCGCCGTGCTCGCATGGCTCAGGAAGGCCAGGGCAAGGACTGGAAGGCTCTCAGCCACGCATTGCGTATCGGCTACGAAGCCCTTGAACTCTTCGAGACGTCCTTCATCACCTTCCCTCGTCCGGAAGCTGCTTATCTACTCGAAGTGAAACAGGGCAAGGTCGACCCCGATGTCGTCGGGAACGAAATTGAAGACCTTCTCTATAAGGTGGAAGAAGCGTCTGAAAATTCGTCTTTACCCGAAGAAGCCGACGTCGAGTTCATGAACGAGATGGTCATCAAGAACTACGGCGAAGCAGTCTTCGAGGCCTACTCGGTTAATCGTGAAAACACCGAAGAAGACGCACTGTTGCCTACTGTTTGAAACTTTCTTGAAGAGCAGTGATTTTAGAAAAGGATCGCTGCTCTTTTGGATATCAATAATGCGCATTAGGAAGCCGAGTTTTCATCTGGATTCGTTTCGAAATATTCCACGTATTTTCGAGAACGATATCGCTATTTGTCTATCATCGCCTGCAGTTCAAGACATCTTGAAGGAGGCATCAAAGAAGCATTTCGCGCCCGCATTCCAGAATGACAGAAGCCAGTTTAGCAAATCGCTCGCCGATCAGGTTGCATCCACTTTCTTTAAAACCGCCGACAAAGAGATAGCGTTATCCCATATTAAGCCCACATCAGCGTCGGAGGAATTACGATCTGAGTGGAAGGCAGAGATAAAAAACAGCCGAGCCTTTCATCTGGTCAATGACGCAATGGTCGACATTCTCCGCCAGCTTCATCCTGAAAGATCCGTCAACGAAATTTCTGAGATGACATCGGAAGCAATTTCCGACGCGACCATAGAAGCGGGCAGGTCTCACGACCTCAGTCGACCGATTGATGCGGTCAGAGGCATCAACACCGTTTGCGCATATGTGCCCCTGCCCGAGGGGCAGACAGATCCGACCGAGGTATGTACAGCATTCTGGTCAGAACGGAGCAGCTCGACGACGATCAAGCCAAGCGGAGCGTTTCTGGAGTTTCTGAAGCTGACCAACATATCAACTGACGAATGGAAGTCCGCCGTCCTCGAAATTCATGACCTCGATTTAGGCGGGGAACTGGATGACGACGCATTCACATTCGAAATCGAGCGAAAACAGACATGGGAGACGGTCCAACAGGCAGCCGACGACACTAGGCCGTCGCTAATCGACGTCGAGGAACTGGTTTACGCCATCGACAATTGCCCGTTTGGCTTCACCCCTCTGGTGTCCTTCAGTATGCCCATTGAGGAGATCGTTCATAGGGATTGGAACACACCAATCAAGGTAACAGGCGGCATTCTTGGCCTTCATGACTTCATCAACGGGAGCGGCGATCCATTGCGGTTTGAAGGCGAGATCGAACTGTCACCGACGATTTCGAACATGATGGCTGCAGGCGCACGGGCGAACGACATTGCCTCGGTGCACGGCTTTGTAGATCAAAGCTTCAAATCACTTGTTGAAGACATCACGCCTGAGCGTGGCTTGACCATGTGATGATGACTGCCCCTGCTTATGGCTTCGGGGCAACAGCCGCTCCTGATCGCTATCAAAATAGCTCTGCCTATTTTACATCTCGAAGATATTCAGCCATCGATCCATCTATTTCGGCCGATTTCGGGCTGCGCAGATATTTCTGTTCCATGGCATTTTCCTCAATTCTCCGCCAATAATAAAAGGTCGAGAAAATCCAGAACCTCAATGCGAAATAAATCGGTGGCGTAATCGTTGCGGACATATTATCTTTATAACGAATTGAAAGACACGGTGATTCAATGACTATTCTTGTGACGGGTGGAGCAGGATACATCGGCAGTCATGTCGTTCTTGAACTCATCAATTCAGGCCAAGAAGTAGTGATCCTGGATGATTTATCTGTCGGCCGCAGATCAGCCCTTGATAACGACGTGATGCTCTATATGGGCGACATAGGAGACACCGGGCTTGTGACCCGGATCATCGAAGCGCATGACATAAAGGCCGTCATTCATCTGGCCGCCGTGACTTCAGTCCCCTACTCCATCGCCAACCCTGAGCAGACCTATCTAACCAATACCGTCAAGTCGCAAGCACTGCTCGAAGCCGCACTCCAGGCTGGCGTCTGCAGGTTCGTCTTCTCTTCCGTTTCGGCGGTGTACGGAGAACCAAAGACAGACAGAGTTCGGGAAGACCATCCACTGGCTCCAAACACGCCGTACGGCGATTCCAAAGCCTCATTCGAAGCCATTCTGGCCGACGCACAGAAGCGATACAACTTCACCTACGCTATCGTCAGATGCTTCAACGTCGCTGGCGTGGACAAGGAGCAACGTGTGCCGCAATGGCCTGACAGCCCTACCCACCTTGTGAAGCTTGCAGCCATGGCAGGGATTGGGATCACCGACAGCATCCAGATCAACGGTTTCGACTACGAGACACCTGACGGCACCTGCGTCCGTGACTACATTCACGTCACAGATGCCGCCCATGGACACATCCTCGCGCTCCAGCGCCTGCAGCAAGGCAAGCCATCAATCACCATCAACCTCGGATCAGGCGTTGGCACCTCGGTAAAAGAAGTCGTCGAAATTGCCCATAGAATCGGAGGGAATGACTTCAAAATTATCGAAGGAGAAAGGCGCGAGGGCGATCCAGCCATAATTGTTGCGGATACCACCCTTGCGGAAAACGAACTTCGGTGGAAACCGCAATATTCAAATATTGAAGAAATTATCCAATCTGCTATAGAGTGGGAAAAATCGTGCACGGCGCACCGTTTTTAAATATGAAACGAGATGAAATGTTTGACGAATCCCCGAAGCGAAAAGCTACGGACACCTGGAACATAGCGATCAAGGCCACTATAGGCATGTTACTTGTGATTGGCACGATGGCTCTATGTGCCACATCTTCAAAAGAAAACAACGAAATTCCAGCCGCTCCGGTGGCCGCCCCTGAATAGGAGCGGATTTTCACTTAGGTGAATTAGAAGGCCATTCCTTCTGCCCTAGATAGCCCTCAAGCAACATGATGATGTTTCGGCGTCCGACAGGATTTGCCGAATGAACCTCAAAGGCAAAGTCTTCAGGCATCGCACCAGTATCAAGATCGATATCAATCAAATACTTGGCGACATCAACACCCGTTTCTTTGCTCGCGATGTCGTGGTCGAATGAAACGAAGGTTGGAAAGCCCAATGCGTTGATTGCTTCGATGGCTTCCTGATAATTCTTCGCAATCACCCAGCCTCCAAGATGCTGCAAGAACGGCGGGTTCTTCGGTAGTCCTGCTCGCATTCGCCAGCCAGGATTTTCAACGGAGATATCCGGCCTGCGTGCATCGTCAGCATCGTCGTCAAGATAAAGACGCCAAGCAGTATTTGCTGTCATTCTCAACTTCCTTTAATTCGAGCAAGCCCTTTTTATCACATCGCGAACTGAATTTCACGCAGAGATTTCCTTGTGAAAAGCTACCACACGAGCAAGCATTATCGAAATAAACAGATAACAGATTGGCATTATCATGAATTTCGCCGGATGCTCCAAATTCGTTTTCTCAGACCTCGTCGTTTTACGTCAAAAACCCAACGGAGAATGGGAAGGATCATATGTGGAAGGCGATGCTGTTCAATATTCGGATGAACAGCTGAATAACGCCATTTGCATAGTTCCAGAAAACGAAGAAGGCATAGGCATGTGGGCGGTTCGTGACCCGTTCCGCAATGAAGCGATCCGCTATTCCATTAACTTCGATGAGAAAGTCGTCCACATCGAGGGCGGCTCACGTCCAATGCCGCTGGAGGAATTCAAGAAGTCAGCTATCCGCGTCACCGACGACGGCAAGTCACTCTGTTCATTCATGCAGACTTTGAATGACCAATATGCTGCCTGCCACGGCGTCGCAGGTGCCGAGATGCACATCATGGACATCGGCATGACTGCCCAGCAATTGCGCGATTCAGACAAGGTCGAAGACAAATACAATGTCGGCATGTTCGACATCGTAACGAGCGATCTTCGTGACGGCCTGTCCTTTATGGACCTCATGGCCAAGATTAATGCCAAAAACGCTCCGACTTACGAGAGCCTCGGCCTCAAGGACCTCTACTCCGACCATCATGAAGGAGAATGGTTCGAAATAAGAGAGCATCCTCAGTTCATGGTCGAACAAATTCGCGCGCTATTCGGCTCTTATATGGACAATCTTCTGGATGGCTTTCCGATTGAACGCGTCTCGTGCCTACAACTACCTGCAGGTCAACCTCTGGCTATGTTTATCGAAGAGCATGCCGACCTGGTCTCACAAGACGCACCTTTTGAAGGGGGAAACATCATTCCTGGATACAGGACATCTCCTGTCGGCCACTACCGTGGATACAACAACGAGAAGGATGAGCATTTCGATGTCATCGTCTTCTCAGACTTCATGGGCACCTACGCCTACGCATGGCCGACTCCTGAAGAGCTGAAACTTCAAAACAGAGCGCCAGGAATGTGATAGGAGGAGTCAGTCATGTCTGAACCCACAAAACCGAACAAAATCGAAGATGCTGGCGAATTCATTGCGGGTGCCCGCAAGGACTGGCACATCAACGCAATGTCGCGAGCTGACGTCGAGTCCATGACTGACGAAGAAGTCGTTCTCCACGTCAAGAAAGATAACATTTGGCCAAAGCCTGACTACGAACAGCTGGTCGAGAACGGCATGGAGCCAAAGGCGGCGGCGCTGGTTAAGATCATACGCGACCAGATGGCCCAACAGCCTCGGACTTGGCACGGTGTCGAACCTATGGCTGGGCGCAAAGCTTTTGTAGATTTGGTTGGCCTTGTGAGAGACATGGCGGTGGCATGCAAAACCACTCAGGATGTTTTAGATATCCATCGGCGATATGAAGCCCACGCCAAGGAAAACAGCCTCGGCAATGCAAAATGGGTGATTTACAAGACCACAAGCACCCCACTCTCTTTGAGCTTATCGGACGTAATCAAAGCGGAGGACATGATCAAGGCAGGTTTCCCAGCCAAGGAAAACGACTGGAAGCGCAACATGAAGGTCGTAAGGGGCTGGGGCGGCGGCTTCACTCTCTTGCGCTCGAAAAAGGTCCTGAAGAGCGGATTCGAAAGCGAAGATGCTGCATGGGAATGGGCAAAACAGAATACCACCAAGCGCGCTGTCAAGAAGGGCGACGAGAAGATTGAACCAAAGCGCCCTCACCTCGACAAGCTGGAACGTACAGGTCTTACTTACGACCGTGGTGGTCAAGACATTACGCCTGAGGATTTTCTGGAGACGTTCGGCTTCCGTGGCGTTCAGTTCGGAAATTGGCTCCCAAATGCTGAGCGCCAGCAGGTTCTGAACCTCGGCTACGAGGCATTGATGGACCTTGCTGAAGTCATGGGATGGGAACCAAAGGCACTCTCGCTCGATGGCACGCTTGGCCTGGCCTTCGGCGCACGTGGAAGCGGAAGATACGCCGCCCATTACGAGCCAGGTCAGCGCGTCATCAACATGACAAAACTCTCTGGAGCCGGATCTCTTGCTCATGAATTCGCACATGCGCTTGATCACTGGCTAGGCACGGGCACTCCAGCGCAAGTGCCAGGTGGTATTCCATCGGCGACTGGATGGAACATTCCTGGCATCGAGCCTAAGAGACTCATACCGCATCGCGCCGAGGCCATTGGCGACGCGTGTAGCAACACGATGAAGTCGTTCTATAAACGCCCTCTCACGAAAGAAGAGATAATTGAAAGGCTGACGACAAGCCTCCAAAATTACTCGAAAGAGATCGAGAAACACGAAACTTCGATCAAAAACATAATTGAAAATGGGCTTGAAAGAACGAACAAGAAGTACCTCAAGGAAGTCGGGCCATGGCTTGACGACAGAAGGGCGCGAGCTAAGCACGTCGAGGATATGATTGCCCGAGTAAATGACGGGCGCGTTACCGATTACGGAGAAGGCGACAGCAATTACTACGTCCAAGCCCAGAAACTATGTGGTTCGTCAGACTACTATAGACGCCCGAACGAACTCTTTGCTCGCGCCTTCGAGGCATGGGTATTCGATGAGATTCACGAGAGAGGCGGATGCTCAGACTACCTCGTTCACGGCGTGGAAGATGGCCGATACGCGAGCGACGACTACAAGGGCGATCCCTACCCGTCAGGCAGCGAGCGCACGACCATAAACGGGCACATGCGAACCATCGCAGAGGCGGTGAAGCCTGAGGCGGAACTCAATCTTGAGACTGGTCCCGCCCCTCGCATGTGAACTGACGAGACTTAACACAAAGAAGGGCGCTGAGAGTGATCTCAGCGCCCTTCCCGTTGCCCGAGATCCTCAGGCTGCGGAATCATTCACCACGCCAGTCACGATCTCTGTGACCTCCGTACCATCAAGCGTCTTTTTGTCCAAGAGCGCCTGCGTCAAACGATCCAGTGCGTCTCGATGGGTTTCCAGCAAGGTCTTGGCGCGAGCATATGCCTCATCGATCAGCTTGCGGATTTCCGGTTCTGCAGCCGCCGTAGGCTTGCCATTTTCGTCGACGGCACGAACCATGCCGATGACTTCGCTCATACCCCACTCGGTGACCATTTTCCTTGCCAGACTCGTGGCCTGATCAATATCGCCTGAAGCGCCCGTGGTGATGTTCTCCTTACCCAGAACAAGCTCTTCAGCAGCGCGACCTGCCATGGCGACGTCAAGATCGGCAAGGAGCTTGCTCAACGGCACCGAGAAACGGTCGCGCTCAGGTAGACGCATGACCAGACCAAGCGCCGCGCCTCGCGGAATGATCGTCGCCTGGTGAACACGATCAGACCCCTTGGTCAATGTGGCCACCACAGCGTGCCCCGCTTCATGGACCGCGATCAGCTTCTTTTCCTGTTCGTCCAAGATGAGCGACTTGCGCTGCAGTCCCATCAGGACCTTGTCACGTGCTTCCTCGAAATGCGCTGCGGTAATGACCGTCTTTTTGGCCCGAGCAGCGACAATGGCGGCTTCATTGACGAGGTTCTCAAGGTCAGCGCCCGAAAACCCAGGAGTGCCGCGCGCAACGACCATAAGATCGACATCGGAACCAATAGGCTTGCCCTTCACGTGGACTTCGAGAATTGCCTTACGACCATCCATATCCGAGTTGTTCACAAAGACATGGCGGTCGAAGCGGCCAGGACGCGTGAGTGCTGGGTCAAGCACATCGATACGGTTCGTAGCACCGATGACGACGATGCCATCACGAGGCTTGAAGCCATTCATTTCCGTTAGGAGCTGGTTGAGGGTCGTGTCCTGCTCGCGTCCGACATCACTGGAGCCGCCACCACGCTTCCGGGCGACGCTATCGATTTCATCGATGAAGATGATGCAAGGCGCATGTTTGCGCGCTTCCTTGAAAAGCTTGGCTACACGGTTGCGCCCGACGCCAACATACATCGCGGAAAAATCTGACCCCGTGACAGCGAAGAAATTCACTCCCGCTTCATTGGCCACAGCGCGTGCAAGCATGGTCTTGCCTGTTCCGGGAGGTCCAACCATCAAGACACCACGCGGAGGCTTTGCACCTGTCGCTTCATAGGCAGCCGGATTCGACAGAAAATCGCGGATTTCTTCCAACTCAAACTTGGTTTCGTCCTGCCCTGCAATGTCTGCGAAACGAATGGTGTTTTCCTTCGCAAGCTCTGGCCAGTTGGACATACTACCAGAGGCACTCCGCAGGAACACGAAGGCCACCAAACCCAAAAGCGTCAAGAATGCGATCTGGAGTGTTATGGCAACCACATAGCCAATAGTTTCACCAACCGACTTATCTTCAGGCCCAGGGAATGTCACATCTACGCCAGCATCCGCAAGATCCTTGGGAAAAGACGTCGAAAATAACCAACGGTCGTGATTAAGCTTATATTTCTGGCCATCACTACCCACCGCTTCAACCTTGCTGGCTTGGATTTTAGCAGTGCTAATTTTGTGGTCTTTGACCAGCTTCAGAAAATCGCTGTACCCAACTTCTTTAGCCTCAGCCTTGGAAAGATCGGCGACCTCAGCTGCATTGTCTCCAAAATAATGGCTGACGATTGACCCACCACAAATGCTGATAAATGCAGAGAGGACAAAAGCGAGCATTATGTTCCGAAAACCAATCTCTCGGATCACTTGGATAATCTTTTTAATTGTGTCCAAAATTCTCTCCTAAATTCGTCCCAGATATTGTCTCTGATAATAGGTTTCGGTCAACCTAATATCCACAGAGAATGGGTATTTATCGAATTTTAGAAGGGATAATCCGTTCTGGATAACGCGATTCTTTAATCGGAATACACCCGAATTTCGGGATCATTGTAATCAAAAGGAATAAGCAGGAAATCCTCGTCGCAACGGTTTAAATACCGAACCTCGATCTCGACCGCTGGAAGTTCGACCTCCAAGGCTACTCTCAGGCGATGATTGCCTTCCGCAACCCAGCTCCGGTTCTCGTCGACATGGATGATAATCCGCTGGCCGTCGCCACCAACAAAGCCGTCTTGCTGCATGCTCGCCTTCAGCGTCTCGTATTGTTCATCACCTGGGCCATAGCGATACAGATTGCCTTGCTCGATGCCCGATAGTTGAAATGGGTCGACACCTTTATGGTAAGCCACACAAGTCGCCTTGCCTTCACGAGCGAAGATGCGAAAACCATCTCCAGGCTTCCCATACGGATATTCGACTTTGAAAGGCTTGGGGGCTTCAATGGGCATCCGCCCAGCAGGCAAATCGAACTTCATGTCTATTCTCTAGGCTGGTCTCTGCTAGGGTACCCGTGCAGCGCGCATCAAACAAGAGAGGCGGCCTTTGAGCCGCCCCTTTGCAATGCCGCTACATCTGCATGGCCGTAATTTCCTGAACCAGCTCCTCGATGATGCCGGATTCGGCTTCATCCTCGGATGTGCCACCGCGCTCCATCATTACCGCAACCCGTCTTTCGACCTCGCTCTTAGCCGAACCGTTTTTAAAGCGAATAGATAGACGCCTTCTGGCTTCAACGGCACCAAGCAGATCATATAGACGATTACGAAGAGCAACGTCTTCGGCGGTCGTCGAGAACGCCCAGATTTTGGTAGGCCCAAGCGTATTGATCAACAGATGTTCGTGATGGCCTTCCTTAAGCTTCAGGACTGCAAGGAATGGAGCACCGCCCTCACGAGGACCATTGAGACGGCTGCGAACGATTGCGGTGCTCGTCTCGTTGAGGCCGAATTGCCGTTGGGTTTCGAGGACTGCACGTTCGGTGCCGACGCCCAGAATCCAATGCCCTGTCGCCATGTCAATCATGTTCTTATCGAAGTCTTCGAGCATCTGCGACGCGAGGCAGATATGAACGCCGAATTTGCGGCCTTCACGCATATCGATCATGACCTGGGCGCGAACGGCTTCCGAATTAGAAGTACGGTGGAATTCGTCATAAACGATGCGCTTCGGGGTTTCCTTAATACGCCTGATACGAGGAATATGGTAAGGGCGATAGTCCTCAGGAATGTCGCTGATGATATCAGGATTAAGGTAATAATCGCGAGCCAGAACAAATCGCGCCAGCATGTACATCAACGCTGTCTGCTTGTCGGCAGGACCACCACCCTTTGGAGCCACTTCATCAAGATCGAGCGCGACTACCCGAGCTTCGCCGATATCAAAATTGGTTGGGCGTTGTAGGATCGGATATTCACGAATTGCGCTATTTATAATACGAGCTGCGACCTCAACGACCTTTTCGGTCGTCATGGTCTTTGCCGAACCATGGATGTCCGTGATCTGATCGTCGAATAAAATGGCCTGAAAATCTTCGATGCGAGGAACGGCATGACGTTGAGCCAACATTGCCGTATGGGTGTCGCCTCTTTTGTAAAGTTCATCGACGATTTCCCACCAACTGGTGACGCCTGGCTGATACGGGATGGCATAATTGTTGATCGCACGGTCGACAGCACGAGAAACATTCGCATTGTAGCGCTTCGGTGATCCTTTACGGCTACGATCACTGTATTTCTCGTAGACGGCATCGATAGCGACGCTGAGAATACCCGCCAATCCTTCTGGAGCACGTTCCGCTCCAGGCTCTGTTCCAAGCGTGGTCAAAAAATTCAGGAGGAACGACTTTTCCAGAGGCAAGAGTTTACGGCAACCAAGCTGGGTGTCGCATGGATTGATCGAGTGCTCATGATCCATCCGCAGACGCTTGTAGGCGACCTCGTGCTTTCGATTTGGCGGCAGAGCTTCCTGCAAAACAGAAATCAGACCATGCGAGGAAGGGCCGATATCGATGATCGCGATACGCGGCAGCTGGGCACCACCCGTTCCAGTCGTCGACGACGGCGAGAGACAGAGTGCCAGATTGATGGTGTTCATCAGAACCGACTTACCCTTGCCTGGAGGAGCAAAGATCAGATCGATGAAGGTGTCCTGAAGCGAGGAACCAGGATGATACGGCCAAGGACGGCCATCAGGAGTTCTGAACAGAACGGAGCCATACCTCCAAGGAGATGCGTCTCGGTTCCAAGGCAACATCGCGATCACGTCAGGCAACGGCACTGCACCAGCTGGGGCCGTGGAACCGACATCCAATCCGAGGGTCGTAGACATGACTGCCGCCATCGGATCACCGACCAGCGGAGAAACATGGCAATAGCCCCACGCTTCTACTGAACGCTGAAGTCGCGCAGCGCGCTCTTCAATCGTCCGCAAGCCATTTTCACCAACATCTGCCCAAGTCGCGAACGAAACTCGGAACTTCGTTACGGTGGTTCCGCTCTGTCGTTCAGCCTTCAAGGCCTTGATGGCTTCGTGAATCTGACGATTGTCACTGTTGGTAATCTGGAAAACCGACGCAAGGAACGCCTTGACGTCCATCGACCGTAGCCCCTCGCCTTCGATCATGAAGGAGACACGCCATGGGAATTCGTCCTCAAGCATGCGATTGAGAAGATGACCAAAGGACTGCGTTTCCTGTGGTCCAATGACCATGTCCATGCCAGCAAAATATTTTGAGCCGAGCTGGACTATTCGAGGCGATATGCGCACCCCTTCTCGGTCAAAAATCTGTTCTTCCAATCGCGGCCACATCAAATGAGAGGCATCGTAGTCCGAAAATTCCGGAGTACGAATATTTATAGTAGTACCTGGAATAGATGGTTTCCAATCTGCCCCGACGAGGTCGGGGTACACAGACCACTTCATGACTTTAATAGCTTCCTTCGTCTCAAGGACAGCTGCACGAAGTTGCATTTGCCGAAGATCGCTGACGAAATTGCGCACGAACGATCTATGACGATCCTTGATGGCACGGCTGACACGCGTAAAATCCTGCGCATCGGCGAATGATGGCATCATCTTTGGCGGCACCAGATCGGCACGAGCGTTCTCGGATTCCTTTTTGGTCAGAATGGACAATCGAGTCCACAGAACCATGTAAAAGCCTTCCCACACGACGTGTTTCGGCAACGTCGTTTCTTCGGAATGAAACAAATCGTCCAAATCGAGGCCGAGCTTTTTTGCCACTCCTCGACTAGGACGAACGAGGTCCTTGACCATCTGGGTAGCGAGGTCTGGGTCACGGCAGAACCAAACCTGAATAGAATGCCCTTCCCTGCCGAGATAAGGAGACATTTTAAGGTTCATGTCGTGAATAATGGAATCCAGTTCCTCATCGCCGATAATTCGCTGGATACCATCGATACGAACCACCGATGCCATCGAACCATCTTTCCCAATCAGGATGTCCTCACCATCTGCGGTCTCCAAAAAACAGAATGAAGACAATGGCTTCTTTGTAAGACTATCGGAGGCAGACCTTACGCTGGAAAGAAAACTAGTTAGTGACATATTCAATCCTAATTACGACGAATTATCCATTTAATCTATTGTCGAATAAGGGCAATTCGAGGTCAAGAATTAAAGGACAATCGCCGAAATTAGAATTTTGGGCGCATCGTCTCTTCTTCTGGTTCAGCCGACTTTGTAGGAACTGGAGGCCTTCCCATGCCTTGGAATGCCGGACGCCCCATTCCGGCTTGAACAACCGAAGGAGCTGGAGATGCTACAGGCGCAGGTCTGCCCAATCCAGACGGACGCGATAACCCAGGCGCAGGAGATGTTGGAGAAGGTGTCGGTCGCTCTAGCGCAGCAGGACGCCCTAATGCGGGAGGCCGCGCCAAAGGCGCAGGTCTCGCCAAAGGTGCAGGTCGAGATACCCTTGCTGGACGAGACATGGCACTTCCCGAGACCGCAATGGCAGTCGCAGATTTCTTCGCTTCAACACCGTTGATGTAGCTGAGTTTTTCACCCAGAAACGTCTTCAGCCTGGTTTTTCGCTCTCCTGCTGTCACCTTCTTGACCGAAGCGTCCAGCAAATCGCGATTACCGACGAGAACCAGCTTTTCTTTCGTTCGCGTCCATTCTGTGTAGACCAGCGTGCGATCCAGCATGCGCTCATGATCGGGGCTGATCGGCATGATCACGACCTTGTACTGGCTTCCCTGTGATTTATGACCTGTAATCGCGTAGGCAAGGATCAGTTCCCTCGCTCGACTTTCAGGTATTTCGACCGTTTTTCCAGAGTCAAATTCGATCTTTACAACCTTGGTCTGGCGACCATCAGCGCTCTTCGCGTTCGCTGCAGACTTAATCGTTCCAATATCGCCATTCATGATGTCGTGCTCATAGTCGTTTTTCGTGACCATGACGCGATCTCCAACCCTTGGCAGAGGACCATTTGGGCCATTTTTCGTCGCGTCATTAAAGATTGCCGCGCCGCGTGGGTTCAGCTTCTTCGACAGCATCTCATTAAGCTGATTGGTACCGCAAATTCCAGTTCTCTGCGGGCAAAGAATCGCAATCTCGGAAAGATGATTTACCTGAAAACGATCCAATTGATCGTCATTGAACATCGAGACGACCTTGTCCGCCATCGCCTGGCCATCCAGGTCATACATAACGATGCCGTCGCGCATTACGTTGCTCAAGAACCCTGCACTGAAGGTTCCTTCGCGCATCTTTGCAGCGCTCGTAGCGATCACGGAATCAGAACGATAGACCTTGCTCAGTTCCGAGACGGGAACCTTGATCCCATTCACTCCTTCTGCTCCAATCAGATCGCCCAGAACGTAACCAGCGCCGACGCTTGGCAACTGATGCTTATCACCGACGAGCAGTAGCTTGCCGTCCGATGGGATTGCTTCCAACAAGGCCGCAGTCAGCTCCACATCCAACATGGACGCTTCGTCGATGATAACAGTGCATCCAGCCGGAAGTTGATTGCTTCCGTTGTAGTCGAAAGAGACACTGGCACCGCCCTTAGCTCCAAGCACCCTATGGACGGTCGAGGCCTTCTTTTTGGTCGTCTCCGTAAGTCGCACAGCGGCCTTACCTGTCGGCGCTCCAAGGATAACTGGGCCTGTAGACGTAAGGCTCGCAATCTCAGCGATAGCCTCCGTCACCGTCGACTTACCTGTGCCGGGACCGCCAGTGAGGATAGCAATACGCTCTCTGGCAGAAGTCATAACGGCTGACCTCTGAATTTCATCGAACACTGCGTATTTCTGCTGAGAAAGCACCTTCTCAGACACCTCATCAATGTGATCGCTCGATGCCTTAAGGCCAGCCTCAACCATTTCACTGACTTTGGTGGCAATGAACATTTCGTTGTTACGCATGACGACATCTTGCGCGATGAAACCTTCGGAGGTTTGCGTCACATCAAGGCTTGAATCCGAAAAGAGAACGCCAAGGGCGACCTTGTCTTCGATATCCTTTACCGGAAGCTGATCAAGCAGTTCGTTCACAGGCGAATAGGTACTGCCATTCCCAGCCCGATTGCCGGAAATGGCTTCCCTTACCGCAGAACGAACACGGCGAAGGTCGCCCTTATCGATCTTCTTGTATTTGCCAATTTTGTCGGCTTCCAGAAATCCAACCTTATGCAATTCCGCCAATTCATATGGGTTGGAATTAATAATGTTCATCGTATTGTCACGATGAAACTGAATAATTGATTTCAAAGCTACTTCGCTGACGCCAGCCGCTTCCAAAACGCGGAAAGGCTCACGCGCGGAAACCCGAAGATTCCAAGCCTTTAAAATTTCCGGCCCGCACTCAGTTGGGTTCTTCGACATTTCGAAAAGCAACTGGGGATTCTTTTCGACCTTCAGCGCAACCTTCGAACCGTGTTTAGCCACGAATTCCTTTATCGCATCTAGCGATATTGCGTGCCGATCAAAATTGAAGGTCGTCCTAAAAATCTGGATGGCCCCAACTTCCGTAAGCGGCAGATCGGGCAATACAGAACTAAGAAAAAGCTTCAGCTGTGGCTGACCTCTGAATTCAGACTGAACAACCTTTCCCTCTGCCAGGAACCATTCACCTGGTTGCATCAACGGACTAAAGGGGCCGCTTGCAACAGCATCAATCAAATGGCCGCTGGACTCATAGCGAACGCTCGCGAAGCCTGGCCTGCCCTTTTTCTGCTCGCCACGCCAACTAACAAATTCGCCTCTATAAGTTTCCTTCGCCATATTGCTTCCGCTTATTCCGCAAGTTAGCAGGCGCACAAAAACGGGCCGCTGACTCCGTAAGAATCCAACGTAAACATTTTAAGCGAACTGCCTTGAAATTCACAAAAGCCGATCAAAATTAGCATGCAAAATCAGCATTGAGATCAAAAGCGCCAAGACAAGTGACGGCCCCATCGGCACCCACTTGATCCCCCTTAGCCGCAAAGGAAAGGCGTGGAGGATGTAGAGTGCGCTAAGGATTAGCAGATACCACGGCACAAACTGGACGCCGATCCATGCTCCCGCAACAGCCGCGAAAGCGACATCGCCTCCCGCATGCGTGTTTTCCTTCGTCACGATGCCAATGGCGAACATGGCTGACCACATCGCCGCCGCGCAGAGAGCTGCGCCAATGATCCGGTCATATACATCAAAGACGGCAGGCGTCACCAGAAGCCCAGCGAAGAGTAAGAACCACGTCAGCTCTTCAGGGATAATATGGTGCTCATAGTCGATCCAGGCGATCAGAAACCCAGTCCAGAGCAAAATGACGAGGCTTAGAACCCACCAATCGAAATCCCCTACGATGAACGGAATGGCTGCCGTGCAAATACCCAGTATGGCTTCTATGATTGGATAGATTTTTGGAACCGAGTATCGACAATCTGGACACCGCCCTCCCCTGATGACCCAACCTATCACCGGAATGAGGTCTATCAGTCCTAACCTCCTGCCGCATTCCTCGCATCGAGACGGTGGGAACGAAATTGCGTACAGGATCGAGTCATCTTCTGAAAGATGTCCAATTCGATGCACGACGAGACCAGTAAAGCTGGCAAACATTGCGCCAGTCAGGAACAAAACCAGCGTCATAAATGCAGTCAAAATTGGATATTCAAATGTCGAATATGCCAGCGATAGGTCGAGCAATATCGCGTCCATTAATCTGATCCACGTAGATTTTCACTTAAATCAGTGTGGATCAGATTAATTCGACTGTGAAGGCGTCAAAGACCCGTTTTGTTGTCCTTTTCAGGAGTGTTCTGCGATTTCATTCCCTGAGAGGCGGCCAAGGCGAACGCTCCGAAGCAAGTCGACCATTCGGAAAATGACCTGAGAATGTCATCGACGGGTTTTGTTTCGGCCAGCCACTTCGACTTCTGGGCCTCGGTCATTTTGCTTCCTTCAAGATGCGAGGCAACTTCAATTGCCTTGCGTTCATAGCAAGCTTCCATAAGCGAGCAAAGATTGCGAGAAAGCGTCTGCGTCACGTTCCGGCGATCAGCGTCACGAATTTCTCCAGGAAGGATGTCAGAGGCCATCTTCGATGCCGTTCTCACAACGTAGTTGACCACCTTGCCAAGAGCTTCCTCTTTGCCCAGACGGAAATCGTAGATGTCAACCAGTTTCGACAAGGAACCTGCCAGAGATACGGCTGAGATCATCAAGGATGCATCATCAGACATCTTGTCATCTTTGAAGCTGTCGAAATCCCAGCTCTTGTCAGCCAGATTGATTGCGGACGCCATTTCCTTTGCCGCTTTTTCGACATCAATAGGTTTGTTGCTCAACCAAAGATCGGCGACGTATTCAGCAGCGTCGGTGCGAAACGGCTTTGCTTCTGCAGCTGTCACCTCTTCAGGCGACTTCTTGTTGATCTCGGCCGCAATCAAGACCGCCAACTTCATGGCGTTGGATGCATGTACGCGCAATACGTCCCCATCCAAAACTTCATTGATCGAAGTGCCTGCCTTGGCGAAAGCACGGAACAGCGGACCATTGTGGTTCAGAAACTGCTGAATCGCGACCTTAGTTCGAAATCTCTCCTCGCGCTGCTCGCGATAGATCATGTCTGCTTCTGCGCCAAATCCATTATCTCTACTTTGGCTTTTAGGCAGTCTTAATGTCATATCTCCAACCTCAATATCCCTTATCTGGACGCGGCATTTATTTCCATGTCGCCAAGTTCACTGTTATCAAGCTGATTCCGATCAAGATAATCCGAAAACTCTTGAACCACTTCATCCATGATGCATTCGCCATTCTTGAATGAGCGTCTAATAACATCAACCATCGGCACGAAAAGAAGAAGCGGAGCCGAATGATTTATCTTGGTAACGGTATATCCCAATACCGCCTTGTCATCTTTTTCCATCGTGATCAGAAACCCGCCCTGCCCTTTTTTTGATGCGACAGGAATGGCCCATTTAAGCCCAGCGGATACAAGCAATGCGGGCAGCATGAAACTTGGAGACGCAAGGTCGTCTGCATCTATCTCGACACCAGCCAAATAGGCCGTGCGATCCTGCAGAACCTGCTCGATGCTGACTTTGAGCATCCTCTGCATCTTTTCATCCAACGCCCGCTTCGGCTTTACGGTCGTTTTTATCGCGACCTCTTCCACAGCCTTCTTGATGCTGACCAGCTGATTGATGACGCTCAAGGCCCCTTGCATTCCAAGGACTGGGCGAGCCGCCGACAACATCTTCATGCTGGTTGTGATGTCGACAATGCTGCCTGCACCAGCGCGGATCAACCATGGGGGCGCTACCCGCGATTGGGAGATGCCAAAATGAACTGCAGGCCAGGCGATGCCCGCCATGGCTGCCTTGGTCGTAAGATCGCTGGCTGCATTCTGCGCAAGACGCTCATTGTCAGTGGGGACAACAGCGGCAAGACCTAGCTCTGGATGAATAATCGCAACATAAAAAGTCGCCGGTAGAACCGTGAACGAGCCATCCAACCCCTCAGTTAAAATGTTCGCAAGATCCGCAATCATCGAGGCTTCGGACGTCATATGACACTCCCAATCAATCAATCTGTCTTCAAAGCTTTACAGCTGGCGGCCCCTACCGCAACCATTGAATAATAAATCGATGAAAAACGAGGTCATCAATGTCGTCACAAATGGAAAGCCATCCCCTCATGCAGTGGATCAATGGTCTCATTATCCGTGGCGGCGCGAAATATGAAAATGGTGACCTATATCTGACACCTTTGGCAGCTCGCCGATTTGCTCTAAGCCTTTACGAGAAAAATCCGGTTCTCTGCTGGTCAGATACCGACAACAAGGCTTTAGGGGGTATTAAATGGAAGACAGCCGCTATTGTTTTCGGGCTTAAAAATCATGACTGGATCGCGTTGAATTGCCCTGATATCAGAATTAAGAACTCAAGCGCCCTCAATCCCGTTAAGCTAAGAGTTTTTATTCCGGTCAGCACAGGACGCCTCGACCCGTGGAAGGAGGTGATGCCTCCTAAACTTGGCATATCTATCTTCTCAATAGAAAACGGGCGACCTGTGTTAACAAGCCGCCCTGCATTCACTATACCAGTAAAACTGATGGGATAGGAAGTCTTAATTAACTCATTCCAAGAGCATCCATGTAGAGCTGAAGCATAGCTTCCTCTTCCTGGCGCTCATGATCTTCCTTTTTACGGAGGCGGATAATCGTCTTTACAATTTTCGAATCGAAACCAGACCCCTTCAACTCGGCGAATACTTCCTTAATATCATCCGCTATAGTTTTCTTTTCTTCCTCAAGACGCTCGATGCGTTCGATGAAGGCGCGCAGCTGACCAACGGCGATGGTCTGGGATTCAGAGGTGATATCATCCGACATAATTAAGCTCCTTAAATGTTTGCTCGGGATGATTTAAAGGTGAAATCAAACCCGAGCTGTGTCAACGATTTTTGTGCTTAATTATCGAATTTTATTTTTCGGCCGGAATATTGGCTTATTTTTCGTGGAATTTAACGACGTGGGCCAGGTGCTGGAGGCGTCAGCTCATAGGTGTCGTCGTTTGTTGGAACTGGAGCTGGAGTCAGCTCATTCATCTGGGTCAAGGCATCGCCAAGGTCTCTGACCTGATCGGCCGCCATAAACGGAAGTCCAAAAATATCGCCGAGGATACCACCCTGTTCGACCCTATTTCCGTATGCTGGAGTTACGTTTTCCATTTCTTTCTCCTAGATGCTTGCCTGGAACTGTTGCAAGATGTTCAATTAATAGAATTATCTTCAAGCGAAATGCCGCAAGGAACAAGTGTATGAACTGGTTAAGCAAAGAATCGATGGAAAAATGGTTTGATCTCCTACCGGACGACGTCGCTTCTTGCATGAGCAAACAGGATTTAAAGCCGACTGATCAAGATAACGACATTGTGCGTGAACTTGAGACCCTAAAGAACGGCCGTGAAATCCTGGAGTATGTTCTCTCTAAGGCCGATATCTTCGCTGATTTTGGTCGGCCAAAGCGCATTCGGTTTCTTGCTTGGTTCGCCGCCCGCGACTATCCTGATGTAGTTCGGGCAATCCAGCTTATGACTGACGAAGAGAGCGCTGGCGGTGCTACAGACGGCTCAGATAAAGTGGCTCCGCTATTTATGGCAGACATTCGAGCATTGGTTGAATCGCTCGGGCCGAGGGTGGCCCATAGCATCGTCGATGCATCAACGCTGGGAATTATTCGAGGCGCTGGTTTTGAGGTCGCAAGTGAATTTGAAATGAAGTCTGGAGGTGGCATATGAGTATTTCGAAGCGAATAAAGATTGCAGTTGTGGCTGCAACGGTTGGCCTTTCGGTTGCGGGCAATGCCATGGCAGCGAACGACTGCGCGCCTGAAGTGGAAAGCGTGCTGGATCAACAGCGCTCGGCCTACGTAGACTCCTTCGGTGATCTTGCCACCAAGAACTTCTCGCAGCGCCCAGGCTCATTCGCCTCCACCACCTGCCTCGACAATCTGATGAAGGGCGGTGGCATGGACATCTTCTTCAAGCCACCGAGCCTCGACGGCATTCTCAACATGGTCAAGAATCTAGCCTGCGAGCAGGCTTCTCAGATCTTCAATAAGGCCATGGGCGGAAGTGGCATCAACGGCGGTAGCATCCTGAAGCCGGGAGAAATTCTCAGCGGCATCAACATGGGTAGCAACCCAGGCTCCTTCCCTGTTTCCATCAGCTTGCCGAATGGTGATTCCGTTGGCACTCCCCGTATCGGAGACCTCTTTAAATGATCGAACGCCTTTCCCTAATACTTGCGGCTTCACTGATCGCAATCACGGCAAATGCCGCGCCTGTCGAACTCAGAGAGCAGGTGAATTCACGTGAACGCGAACTCGTGAATGTGATGTTCTCGTCATACCTTGCTGATCGCGTTGGTGCTGCTGTTCAGACGGCTGTCGTAGATCTGGATAGCGACGGTGTAGGTGAAATCATCGCTCGCTTCGTTCACACCAATTCGTGTGACGCTGATATGCAGAGATGCCGTACAACCATCTCCCACTTCAAAGACGGAAGATGGAACGTTGTTTTCGACCGCTATGCGACAAAGATTGACGATATCAAAGTCGGGAAGCGTCAACCAGACAATATCGTCGTCGACGGAATGAAATGGCAATGGGATCTATTTAGTAAATCGTTTGAACCTACTAAAGATGAGCGGTGGACATCAATTGAGTGGCAAGAAGTGCCCGCTGCTCAAACGGCTAGCTATGCGTCGTTCTTTGGCGAAGGCGCAGGCAAACTGCTTGCCACAGGTAGCGGAGTAAAGATTGAATACTCTGCGACGCCTATTTCGAAGAAGAAGGACCTCGTTCTCCTTAGACTTAGCGGCAAGTCCGTTTGCGGAACAAAGACAGGATGTCCTGTCCGAGTGGTCAAGCAAACTGATGGAAAATGGAATGCGATCCTCAGCTCATCGACAATGAAAGACGCGTCTCGCGTTATCACTGAACGAGACGGATATAACGATATAACTTTGGAAACCTCAAAGGGGTTTGCAACTTATGGATGGAATGGCTCCGTCTACACAGTTGCCGACCGAATTGAGTCCAATCGGAAGGAGTAATGCTAATGAAAAAGACCTTTGTTCTTTCTCTGGCTCTTGCATCAACAATGCTGTTTGCCTCATTGGCGAGCGCAAATAACCTTAGCTTGAAGACCTTTGAGCGAGAAACCAAACTTCCGATTTCCGTTGATGCCGTTCAGTCAACATGGTCGCAGTTGGTTGCCATGGGCACCAATCAGTTTCTTGGCGGCACGATTGGCGGGTTCAAGCTTGATGAATCTTCGATGATTGCGGGTGCCATGACAGTTGGCACTTCAGAATTCGACAATTTCCTCAGAACAGGAAAGCTGAACTCTTCAAACCCGAACATCGGAAATATTCTGAGTGAGGCGATGTCAAAGGGCGCTGGATTTAACCTGTCGTCTGTTATCAATAGCTACACGCCGAATGGCGGCATGCTGGGAAATCAATCTACCGCAAATTTTACTAATTCCTCGGGCGCGACAGGCGTCGACGGAACCTGTGAACCAGAAATCGCGCAAGGCCTGGTTGATCAAGCAAACAAGCATGTCAATGATATTGTCTCGGTGGCATCCAGCGAGGAATTCGGTTTCAGCAGTATGGCACAGACCACGGGCGGCATGACGGGCTTTGCCGGAATGAGTTGCCTTGACAAGCTCTTCCAGAATGCTGGTGCAGATATTCTATTCAAACCTCCATCGCTCGGAAATCTCACCAATCAGTTACAAAACTGGTCCTGTAATGCCGCCGTTCCAGTGGCTGAGCAGATCGCTGGCGCTTTCGGAAGCGACGCCTTTCAGACCGCAGATTACGGCGGTTTTACACCGGAAATGACGATGGCGGACGCTCAGACCGGAAATCCGTTCAATAACCCGAAGTCGAATGCAGAAACCGTTTACGGCGCAAAGTTTGCTAAATTCGATGCGCTAAACAACAATGACATTAATTCCAGAGCTTCACTGAGCAAGCTGTTTCGGTAATTATTAGATAATAGGAGGCATCTAATGCTAAAGAAAATAATTGGTCTATCCCTCGTTGCTTCCCTCGGAATGGCGTCGGCCGCTTTTGCTCAGTCCACGGGCACGACAGGTGGTTCCAATCAGCCAAATCAATCGAACCCGGCCGGACTAGGTACGTCGCTGAGTGTTGATTTTCAGACGGCAGGAAGCAGTTGTTGCGGCAAATATTATGACCATAGTAATGCCAACGGCAACGCCAAGAACCTCGCCAACCATTTCAGCCAGAAGCTGGCGGCCATGCAGCTCGCTATCATCGAAGCAATGAAGCTCTCAACTGGTCAGCTCTCGGGCAATCTTCGTGAACAGAGCGGTGCCGAACACACGCTTGCCGACCAGCAGGATGACCGTGCGACAGTCAAGTCGATTGAGCAGGCTCGTATTGACGCGATCCGTGATGCTGAATCAGGTTCGAACTCTTGCCGCGTGATCACCGGATCTCGTGGCGGTGCCGCTGGTAAAGGCGCGAAGAAGTATTCCCGCCAGCTCGCGGTCGAGGTCGACAAGTTCCTTACGGGGCAAGAAGGTCCCGCAAAGGACGGCCAGTCTGCTGCAATGCTTGCTCGCGTCGAAGCACACTGCAAATACGCGACCCAGGCAGACGTTGATATTGGTCTCTGCTCGGCGGTTGGCGAGAAGCCAAATGCCGACATCAGTGCCGCTGACTCGGTTTTCTATCAGGAAGACGGCGCAGTCTCGACCTATACGCCAGAACGCGAAGCCGCTGCAAAACTCTTTGTCCTGAACGCATTCGCTGGTTCGACTGTTACCCCATTGTCGAAGGACACGATCAATGAACCTTCGGAACGTGAGAAGGCTGCAAACAACATCAGCTACTCCAGCCGATCTGCCATAGCCACTAGCGTTGCTGCGGACTACATCGGTAACCGCGTTGCACAGAAGGATAAAAAACTCCTCGATTGGGCGCAGGGTAGCGTCCAAAAGATGCCGGGTTTCCAGAATGCTGACTTCGATAAGGCTGGGATCAGCAATCACGACTGGATGAAAATCATGTCGAGAAATTTCCTCCTCGACTCCGAACGTCTCGGCGCTTGCGACAAGACTTCGACCAATGCACTGAAGTGCATCAAAAACATGGTTGCCGTGCAGACGTACATGCAGTTTGAATCTTACGATATGCTCGAAAAAATCGGGTTCATTCTTGCAAACCAGCTTTCTATTATGAATGACGATACTCGAAAGGACATTATCCGCCATTAATTAGCGGATAATCCCTTAATTGTCACAATAGGAGACTGCATAAATGAGACTTCCAAAGCGCGACCTTGCGGTTCAAGAACAAATCGAAAAGACTGACGAAGAGTCTCACATCGTCAGCGGACCTCTCGATAAGTCCGCCGATAGCGATGCAGTTCATGACGAAACTGTTGTCGTAAGCCCAGAGACACAGGCCCCTATTACTGAAGCCGCGCCCGTAAAGAGTGAGCGAGATCAGCTGATAGAGGCCGCGTATCTTCAGGCTCAACAGGCCAAAGCCGAGGCACCTGCGGTGTCCACGGAACAGGCTGCGTCAGCAGAGGCAGCAGAGACGCCTTCGTCTGGTTCAGGGGAGTCTTCGCAGGCTCCAGAAGCCACATCGGAAGCCAACCCTGAAGCTAAGCCTGAAGACGAACTGAACGAGAACAATCCAATTTACGCCGCATGTCTAAAGGCTGCAGGCGATTTTGGATACTCAGGCGACGCTCAGAAGCTTCGTGCGAAGGAGCTGTACCAGACAGAGGTCAAGAACAAGCAAAAGGCTCAGAAGGCTGCTGAAGCTGCCGAAAAGATGCAACAGCAGATGGGAGGCGGCGGCGCTCCTAGTATCACAGGTCTTCTCGCCAAGATGTTCTCCAAGACTGGAAATAGCGGAAAGGTTGCGAAAGAAGGCCTGTCGGAGCGCGTCCTGAACTATCGAGCATCCCAGTTGAACAGCAATTTCCATAGAATGTCGGACAGCATCAAAGCTCTCGACAAGGAAGTCGGCATTCTGAATGAAACGTTCGGGAAAAGCCTCGGCGGCGAAGCGCTTGCTGAAATGGCCACTGCGCAAAATATCTCTGTTTCTCAGTTGGTTTCAGATATTCAGGAAGGCAAAAACACCAGTGTTCAAGCCAAGCTGGCGCTGGACAATGCCATGAGTAATCCTGAATTCAACGCTCAGTGGGAAAACGTCACCGATGCCCGACTAAGAATGGCGGAAGCGGTTGAAAAAACCGGAGCAAGTTTTGCCAAGCTTGAAAAGAGCCATGGCGACCGCTTCGATGCGGAAGAATTCAGCAAGAAGTTCAATGCTCAGCTTGACATCCTGCAAAAAGGAAACAAACCTATTTCAGGTACAAACGAAGACAAAAACCTTGCAAAAGACTTCCAGAAGCACCTAGATCAGGTGATGGAAAAGATGCGTAAGGTCATCGCACAGGCAGTCGAAAAGGTGGTGCGAATCTTCTCCAAGTAAATAGGTTTTAAATGCCCGATTTATTCGTTATTGAGGCCCCAGGAAAGGCCAAGCACATACAGGAAATTCTAAAAAGCGTCGGCATCGACGCTCGTGTGCAAGCGACGAAAGGGCACCTCTACTCAATGCCCGACAGGCTGACCCCTGTCGGGATCGACAGCGGATTTAGAGAATTCGAACGCAAATTGCGTGAACCGGAAATCGGCCAACGAATCCGCGATGAAGCTGCGAATGCAGAACGCGTATTTATCGCAACGGACGCTGACGAAGAAGGCGACGTAATTGCATGGGACGTGGCCGAATTAATCGCCGATATTCAAGCTCACCCACTGAGAGTTCGCCTGAGAGGAATGGATGAGGAGTCCGTTCTGGAATCCATCGAGGGCGCTTCAAATGTTCTCAAGCGAGATGCCATTGCAGGCCGTACGCGAGCCATCGTAGATCGAATGATCGGCTCGGTCTTTTCACGCGACGGGGTCGCTGTCGGCCGAGTAGGTACAGCACTTCTCGGCTTGGTACAGAAGGAAGAGCCGCCTGTCGTCAGGCTTCGCCTAGTGGCTCCTGCCAAAGAAGGCCGCCCATGGGTCGCAGACTGCGACGTAAAGGCCCCTCTCGACTTCCAGACCGCCAAGAAGCTTGAGGCCGTGCGTTTCCCTGTCCTAGACGCTTCTGAGCGCAAGGAACGTTCCCAGGGCCATCCAGGCAATCTTGCAGACATCATGGTGAGCGCGGGCGACAAGATGGACATGTCGCCAAAGGAAGCCGCCACCTCCATGCAGCGCCTCTACGAGGCAGGAAGAGTATCGTATCCACGCGCCAACTCTCGCGGCATCTCCAGATCAGTCCTACGCAAGGTCGCCAAGGCCCTTCAGAAGTCCGGCTACAAATTTGATGAGAATATTATACCCGACAAGCCCGACACTGACGTTCACGACGCTCCATACCCGATTGGTCGTACCGAAATCGCACGTGATCCAGTTAAGCAGGGACACGACGAAGGCCTTCGCACTCTCATCGCCCGAGACATGATCAAGAGCGGCCAGGTTCACGAGCTTCAGTTTGGCGTTGGCGAGCGGGCTGGCATCCATCTGAAGAAAATGGGGTTCAGCGAAGAGGTCGCAACCTACGTATCAAAGCTGGAATGGCGTCGAGAAGTTGGCCCTCAGTATCCTGGTCAGGAAACATGGCCCGAGAGCAAGGTTACTGTTCGCCGTGCTGACACCGTCCTTTTGCAACATGCCGTCGAAGCTGGACTAGGCAAACCCTCGACCTGGGCAAACCACATCGACAAGTTCATGAGCCGTGGCCTCGTCGACGAGGATCTCAACCTGACTCGCAAGGGCAAGGAATGGATCGCGGCCAGCCCCCCTGCCCTTCTCGATCCGCGCATCTCTGCCGCCATCGAGCAAGCCTGTGATCGCGTCCTGAAGGGAATGATGGACGATCCAGACCGTGAGCCATGGGAAATCCTCTCGGAAAAAATCATCAACGCACTTCCGGATCAGCTGAAGAAGCCTCTGATGAATGCTGTTGAGAAGACACCCCCTCATCCAAAACCAGACCCCATTGCTCCATATAGGGAAACGGTCGGTTTGGAAAACATCCTCGAAAACGCCAAGGACAAGGCCTTTAATTACGGCCCACGCGGACCAGAAGCTCCATCACAGTGAAGACCTCGGGCGGCAGCTGTGGCTCTCGATGTAATAAAAAGGCCGAAATCATATTCGGCCTTTTTATTACATCTTTTGACATTAAGCGTCGACTGCATGGCAAGGATTCGATGCTTTTTCTCTCAATTCAATCAGGGCGTCAGCCTTCTCAGCCGCCTCGCTTGAAGTCGTGCCGAATGAAACTGGAATATTGGAATAAAGCAGAGTCCAATTTCCACCAGGGAGATGTGGGCGACGAACCAGCATCAATGGATAGTCTTTATCCAGATATGTGAATGGGCCGCCTTCAGGACCGTTCCAGAGGTCTGGTGCATCCACACCGTCTTCATGCTTGTGCTCAGGTAGCTGCAAAGGCGCAAATTCAAGCGCTTGGTCGACAAGCCTGTTCAATCTGCCCGCAATTGAGGTCAGATCGCCGCCACTGGAAAGGAAGTAGGACACGAAGTCCATCGCGCTTGAAGCAACGGTCAATCTCGCAGCTGTAGAGAGACGCGAGTCCCAAAGGGAAGCACGATCTGCCGAGGCCGAAATTGCACGTGAAAGAAAGTCACCAAATTGCTTTGATTCTGGAATTTGTTCCGAAATGGCGGCTATTTCTGCCAGAATTATTTCTATTTTGGTTTTTATATTCATATTTTTAGGGCCTCCGACAACCAAGTATGTGGTCAGCGGAAGCCCTAAACAAGCTTATTTATAGCCGAATTATGCAGTCTTCCGCATTAATTCGGGATAGTGATTGGCCGGAGCCGGATCGGGCCGCGCTTCATGAACTTGCTCCACCAACTGACGACGGACCTGTTCGCTCTTATCGGCAGAAGCGAGCTGTTCCTCGGATGGAGTTGTCTCCGATCTCGCTGGTTCATTGGTTTCGGCCGTTTGCACTGGCTCGGTACCTGATGCCGAATTCTCACCTTGGTTTTCGGCCAAGGCCTTTCGGGCTTCTTCTTCGGCCTTGTCCCTCTCGATATCCAATCCCAGCCGATTCGTGATCAACCTGGCGAAGTCCCGTGCCTTCCCATCAATGAGAGGGGTATATTTGGGGTCTTGCCCATCGGCCATGTCGCTAAACGACTGAATGTAGGGGAACACCTCAGGTAAAAGGATACCCATCCTGTCCCAACGATGGATCATTTCCCGAATGCGCGGTTTGCTCTCCAGAGCGTGCCGTTTACGGGCTTCTCCCGGCCACTTATTCAGGACGATAAAGATATCCCTCTTCATTTCCTTTGTTTCGAAGTAGGCCGCCAATTCGAAATAATCCGCCTCCGCGACCTGCATCTCCTCAGCGCCAGATCCGGTTGGGATCAGGATCATGTCGCAGAGTTCAGAAACGACGAAGTCGATGTTACGGCGATTGGCTCCGCCGTCGACGACCATCACGGAATTCGGCACCGCCTCCATATAAGTCAGAATTGGCACCATGATGTCTTTAATGTCCCTACCCTGAGGGACGCTCGCGAGCATATATTTGCGCGCATCGACCCATTCTGGTGGCCGAGCAGTGCGGACGTCCGTCATCATCATCACAGAGAAGCCGCCCATGTACATCACGCCATGAGCCAGCAGGTGCGCGAGCAACGACTTGCCAGAGCCACCTTTGCGTCCCAAGATACCAACGATGCTGGTCATCTTATTTCCTTTCAACGCGTTGAACGTGAAGGCCCAAGCCATCATCCGTAGGCACGACTTGATCGTCTTTCATATTTGCCTTCGCGTAATTGATCATGTGGCGAAGGATTTCTGACGTCGGCACTCGCCGATCCAAGCGAATGGCTTCGGTTCGCGACAATCGGGCGATCAACTGATGGGTGCTATCATCCAGAGAATATGACTTTTCTGACTTGGTTTTGGGCCTCTTTGATGGCGCAACCACCGCCGCTTCCGGCACAGAAACCGACGCTTTGTCTTCCAGTGGAACCTGTTGCTGAACCACGGGAGCCGGATGCTCCACGCGAGCCTGTGGCACAGGCGGTTGAACAGGTTGCGGAGCCGGAGCAGGTTGGCCAATGGTCTCGGCCGCCATCTCCGTCATACGCTGCAGTTCGACGATTGTGCCACTAGGTGTGGCGTCAGGATAATGCTGTGCCTGCCGCATACGCTCGGCAAGGCCCGAGTTCAGTATGTCTAGCTTAGATTTCGGCGGCTCACGATTCATGAACGCACTCTTCTTGTCGGAAGAAGTTAGCTTGTTCGTCGCAAGTGTTTGGCTGTTGCCGCTCATAACGAGCCTTCCCTCCATTTTTGTTTCACCCGAATCAGGGGGCCGATCCCCACATTTCAAATACCGTGAATTGCCCACCATGAGAATCCCAATTGGTTAACAAACTATTAACCTCACAAACTCAGAAGCTGGGTGGCGACCAGTTTGGCAATGTAACACATTGATTTTATGTGCGTTTGGCAGGTCGATAAAATATCATTCAAACACTAAGGCAAACTGCAAAACTGACGGTTTGCGTCATTCGCAACCTGTCAACCGAGCAGAATCATAATCTGCGAATCTGCCAATCTCCGAAGCGACCAATCGCACAAACCAGCAATCACACATGCCATTTGATTGGCAATTGGCCAGACTCTGTTTTTGCCATTCTACCCTCTTGTCAAACTGGCAAGATGCAAACCTGTTAGTTTGTGTTTTTGCGAACCTACCAGATTGGCAACTTCTCACTTTCGGGGTTTAACAGGCTACCTCCCTACCATTTTCACAGAAGCACAGACTGCCACTCTGCCCTTCTGCCAAACAGATAGCCTCACAGCCTCAGCTTTTCTCAAACAACCAACATATTAGCTTGCCAAGAAATCAAACTGGAAAAGCCGAAAAATGACTGCCTATCAAACTATCATTTTATCAATTTCACCGGGGCACAGAATGCCAAACTCGCAACGTCCGAGTTTGGTCGCCTATCAATCAGCTGATCAGCCAGACTGATGAATCCGAGGTCTCATGATCTGACCAACAACGCCTCTTGCCCTATCAAACTGGCAATCTGTTAGTTTGTGCATCCCACACGGATCGGAGCAATCAACTGGAGAAGCCCCATCGAGGTCGACACTCATAACACATTGTTTTTATTACGTTTGATAGTTTGTTTGTTTGACAACTTGCCAGATTGAACGAGGCATCTGAGCTACCCAGGCCTCGAAAGGCCATCGGGTTCAGCGCCCCTCATGGGCTGGTCTAACAGTTTATCAAACTGTTATGATCTCCAGCAGTCAAACTATCAAATTGCCAATGACCTAAGCCATCAATCTCTCCGGTCGAGAGAACCGCAAATTGCCAATCTGCGGAACAACAAAACGATTAAACAGTGAAACCAGCATACAAGCAGTTTCACAATCACGCAGTTTCTCAGAAACCCCGTTTGTCAAACTATCATTTTATCAGCTTGGGACATTGGCGGGCTGATGTTCAAACAATCTGGGAGTTTCCCAAAGGCGCTGTTTATGAGACCAACAGACTGATTTCTTGGCAGACGGACAGCCTACCAAGTTATCAGACAGACACTTTGGCACTCTGGTAAGCTCTCAGCTTACTAGCTTGATGAGTTACCAAAGGCGCTATTTAGTTGTTTGTGAAGCTGTGCGACTGACTTTCTCGCACTCTGTGATTTTAATGGTCAACCAGTTTCGGAAAGTCCCAAACTAGCAAGATGAAAGGCTGTCAAGATGGCAGTTTGATTTCCTCTCAATCCGACAAGCCAACAGCTTCACAGGCGAACATACTGTTGATCTGGCATTCTATGAATTTGCGAAACCCGTTTTCACACACTTTGCCAAACAGTGAGCCTGGCTAAGGGGCCGCACGCACAAAGTGCCACTCTGCCAATCTGATAGTTTGAGAGCTTGCCAAGGTGCCATTTTGGCAGTCTGAAATTGGATCAATGGGAGCACTAGGTCGATCCGCAAAGGAGACCGATTGAGGGGATAAAAGCTTGGCGGCGCTTTACGACGCGCTACGCGCAAGGTCGGTGCCACTTATCGTTCGTGGAGAGCAAACGACCGTAGAGCGCTCCACACAAACTATCAGACTAGCATGTTGCCTGTTTCCCAGCTTGGCTGATTGGCAAACAGTCATTCGGACTAGACCAGGGTATCAAATCCGAAACCGCCAAAACGCGATAGGGGAGGGGCATCCAAGCCAAGCCATAGACGATCAGCCCCACCCCAAGGTCCTCGCTTTGTATGAGCAACCTGGGGGAGGGGATAATTCCAAACGACTGGAGCATGAGAGAGGGCCAAAGGAATGACCTCGGACGACCGATTCCACCGCAAGGGCACGGTCTCTAGAACCTCCAGCGACTTGGATCAAATACCTGACCGGGATCGTTGAAGACAGAGTGATCACCACCCCAGATTTGGGCAGGTTTGTTGAAGATGGATTCGTTTCCGCCCCAAATCTGGCTAGGCTTGTTTATTACCGAATTAGGCCCGCCAGTAAGATCCCCAATGGCACGGATAGCCTTAACGATCTCATTGTTTTCACCAGGCCCGTAAGTCAGGTCGTGAAATGCATTCCTCAACGTGACTACGATGGTATTGTTAGGTCCAAAGCAGTCCTTTCCAATCTGTCCCCTAAAACACTTCGTCAGCTCTCGCAAAGTCAAGCGACCCGAGGTACAGCTAACAAACGAAACGGGTTCGCCTCCAGACTGAGTTGCGCACTCAGCCGCGATTCTCCACTCTTCGTTCATCGCAGGCGAAACAGCGCACAAAGCGAATTCAGTTGGCCCTTGACTGCTGGTCGCACATCCAGCGAGGCGAGCGGCCTCAGGAGGCAGTACCGCTCCTACTGCACATTCCGCTATCTTTGATCGATCCCCATTTGACCGCGAGATGCAAGCCAAACTGCGCCTGGACTTTTCGCCGAGGACACCATCGGCGCAGTTCTCCAACGCAGAACTCACATCTCGCCCCTCCAATACACATTTGAAAACACGTTGAGCAGCTCTGACCTCTGGGGTGTCTCCAGCTATGCAGATGACCTTATCTTCAGGGTTCTGTTTAGATAAGCAGCCCGCTATCCGAGCGCCGTCTCCAGGAATCCGCCTAGACAGGCAGTACATTGTGTCTGTTTGTCCTTGTGAAGACCCAATGCACTCAATTGCAGACCTAGCCCGCGCGACAGGTGAAGAAACTTCGGCTATTCGGATTCAAATGTGGGTTATTGATTGACATTTAGTATTAATGGTTTAAATCTCAGTTAGAACGAACCGGGAACATTTATTGCAAACCATTTCAATTCCATATCGCTGTAGTAAAGAAGATCGTGAATTTATTGAAGCGGTTCGGCGGGTCTATTCAGCAGCTGTGCGGACTGGCTATGCAAATGCTGATCGGGACGGAAAAACTCTCAAGGAAAAAGAATTACGTGAGTTTGTAAAAGCCAGGTTCGCAGGCGGTATTGTTGACGCATGGGTATTGCATTGTGCCACGCTCGAAGCGCGAGATTTGCGCAAGATCGTCCCAGATGGGTCGATGCTGTTTGGTGGTCGCAAAGACTTCGAACGTCGTAATAAAAATCTGATCGATAATGCAGAGTGGAGGAATAAGCGACTTAGACCGTTCTGTTCAAGAGGCGATAAGAAATACGCTGGCAACAGACACTTCAAACTGGCAGAAGATGGGCTGAGTTGTAGTTTCTCGATGCTCATGCCGCGTGTAACGGGTCAGAAGCTGCAGTGGCGTTTGGTTAAACTCGATCTGGCTCATCTGCATGGCAATGCGGGTGAGGTCGTTCGGCAAGCCGCGAAGCTCGCGGCGGAAAAGAAGATCAACATCACATTTCGCATCGATGATCAGAAGCTTCATGTCACGATTGATCCTGAGGATTTGCCTGATCATCCGGAACGACGTCCGCCGATCAGGGTCGTTTCAGGTCGTGCCCTTGGGATTGACCTCAATCCGAACTTCGTCGGGATTAGCGTCGCTCAGAACATAGTCGATCCAACGACACTCAGCCTCACAGAGCTTTTGGAGCATCAGCTCGTTCAATTCGATCTTCCGCTCGATGCATCGGCCGAAACGGTGCGTGAGGCGCTGGCCAAGATCTGTGACAGGACGATCCGGCTGTGTCGCAAGTGGGGTATTGGCCTCATCACCTTCGAGAAGGGCTTGGGCAAGCTGCGTAGCGGCGGAAAGAACAAAGCCCGCAACAGGGCCATCAACTACTGGGTCAGGTCATTGCTGATCGCAATGATGACGCGCAAGGCGCGTCTGGCTGGCATCAAGGTCATCGAAGTGTGGGGTGGATATTCCACCACGATTGGAAATTTGGCGTTTGAGGCACCCGATGCGTGCGCCTCCGCCGCAGAGATCGCCAGACGCGGCTTGGCCGTGACTGGCGGGTGTAAAGACGTTCTTCCGACATTCGAGGAAGGGTGGTTGTCAGGCCGATGGAAGGATCAGGCACTGCCCGCTGAATGCGGATTTTGGAAGGACGTTCATCAGGCAATTAAAACGGCGAAGATTGGCTACCGCCGTCCGCATCCGACGCTAAAATCGTCGGTACCTGATCTCCGCTCAGGCCTGTCGGCCTGCGGCGGGTACGCGGTGCGCCGTTTAAACCATCGTCACAGACCAGGAACTGTCTATGTCCCGGTCTCTCATGGCCATGGTTTAAGCGGCGCGAATAACCGATTCCATGATGGGGGTGAATTTCTTCATCCCACATTTAAATCCGGTTAGCCGAAACTTCATCCAAGCACATTAATTGGATCGTCAGACATGGCGGCCATGCAGTGGGCCACCTTACCTTCAATGCTCGAAGAATCTTCAACCAGGCAATCGATCCCAGTGTCGATAGATGTTGAGGTTGCGATACAGTCTCTTGCCTTTTCGGCTGAAGCCACAGCGTCCTGCTTCTTCACGCAACCCATCATTTTGCTAATCGATGGGTTTCCCCCGCCCATACAACCGACCAGATTGGTCAGCTCTGGGTCCTTGGCCTGAGATACAAAGCAGGCGAGTTTCTCGCCATCCGTGAGGCCCTGAAAACATTTGAGGATAGGGTCAAACCTCTTGCTCATTTCGGTTACGACACAAGTCTGGAACCCGCCCTTATAACCCGTCGTTCGGTCGCAATTTTGAATAGTCTCGGCGTCAGGCAGTCGCGGAATATCAGTCTGGCGGAGCACAAGCGGACTGTCGCGATTAAGCCCTTCAGCGGTGAGTAGGAAGTCGAGGGACGTCCTACCTTCCACCGTGTCAGGTAGCGCGGGGCAGGTTTCCCCAAGACTACACATCATTAGAGCACGAGGCGTAACCCAAAAAACCGAACACTGGAAAACCTGTTTTATTGTGACACTCCTGTTTGCTGCAGAGGCGTCAGAAAAGCAGTTTACAATCTTCAGAGCCGGAGTAAGACCTTCAAATCCATTCCCAGAACGAGCTATGGACGCAAGGATGGGACTCTGCTCTACCAGATCAGAAACCAATTGGGCAGATTGGTAGCCCTCTGGCCAATAGTCCTTCGCGTTCTCATCGAGGGGTTGGTAAAACATCCTCGGCATCGCCAACGCCACCAACTCTCCTTGTTTGTTAAAGAGCATGTGGGGACGTCCGCCATTACGAATTGGCTCGCAGGTGAAAACGATGGTGCCAGGTCCAACCTCCATGTATCCGACATGACACTCCTTAAATTCGGGTTCGCCTCCATCCAGCAATCCCAGTTAGCTTGTCACCCGGCTTTGGTGGAGACTTCGCAATCTTCGCCACTTTGTAGGCCTTAGAAGGACTGCCAAATGCTTGGTATATTTGCCAATATTTCCCCTTTTCAAGTGGTTCTAACGAAGCCGCATATTCCGATTTGGCTTTTATCCATAAATGACTGCCACGAATCCAACCCATAACCAACTTCCTTTCGATGGCATCAGGGTAGGGCCTTCACAAGGCTTGTTAGAAATCATGAGGTTGGGAGATATAAGCAATACACTGCAGCCTGCGTTGAAGCCGCTCCCATCCGACCAAGTGCTTACCAGTCGACCCATTGCGTCGAAGATCGCTTTCTCATCGAATGATGCCGAAAAAGAAGGAATACTACCGAAAAACAGCAGGAAAAGAGCGATCACAGCTGAGCGGAACGGGATCAAGGTCTGGTCCTCCTTAGAGAAAAGACAGTCTATGTTCCTGTAAGTTGTTAATACACATCAGCGCCGAAGCAGACCGTCAAGCAAAAAAGAAGGGCCGCCCTTTTACACTCCCCGAGAGGACGTGTGGCGGCCCGTGATCATTTCAGTATGTCTGCGTCGGCGGTAAACGCCAAGCGAGAAATTATTCAGGCCGAACTAGGCCTCTTCGAAGACATCCAACAGCAGGCCTGCTTCCTGCCGGATAACATCATTCCCAGCTGATGCATCACAAAGCAACCAACTATTCCCAAGCGTTCGCAATACGACGTTTGATCGCGTCCATGAAAGCTCATCGCCTTCGCCGTATTCGATATTAAGACGCTGCGCTGACAACTTGGAAGATCTATCGGGGTCAATCTCGATATGGAAGTAGGGGGCCACCCGCCAAGCCGACCTGGAGTACGTCGCTTCATCGATCATCGCCGATGGCACCGTCTCTTCGAACAAGGCGATCAATTCTTCAGCAGTCCGAGGCTTGTCCCCGCCAATCATGGTCTCGCAAACCTCACCTTCGTCATCCTCACCAGTCAGGACGATCCCAGCGACACCAAACTGACAGGCCTTGTCGAGTTCACCCATCTGGTTCTTCTTGAAGTCGGCTACGGGGTCATTTGTCTTTGATTTGTCCATCCCTATGACGACGATTGCCCGATCCACCATCTTCGTCCCCTGTTTCGGGGGGAGAATGCAAACTGCAGCATCGTTGAGTAGGACGGGGAAGTTATCGGTCTCGCGGGCGACAATGGTCTCGACCGATTTCACTAAGAGGATGCCGTCTTCGGACACCTCTGCCTTTCGCATAAGGACAATGCCACCAAGCCTGAGGCCATACTTCTTCAGAACAGAAAAGTCGCTCGGCTGAAAGCCAACGGGGACTATGCGAACTCGGGCTACATAGACCTGCCCCTCACGCACACCAGGCGCATCAGCAAGAACCTCAACCTTCGCAGCGCCATCGGCATCCCACCTAACAACTCTCGCGATAACGTTGGGTAATGACGCTGCAGACTTAGACATTACTGCTTGCCTATTGCGAACTTCCATTGGACTCTGATGTAAATGCTGGAGTGAATTCATGTCAGACCTCGTTATCTACGATACTGAAGCTACGGATGCAGACATCCGTCATGGGCAGATTACGCAATTTGGCGGCTTAAAGACTGATCTGGACTTCAATATCAGTGAAGAAATCAATTTCCGGGTTAAGCGGCTTCCATGGGTAGTGCCATCTCCAACGGCTTTGACCGTCACTAAAATGCAAGCCAGAGACCTCGATAACGAGGATGGTGTTTCCGAATATGAAGCTGCACGCAAGATGGAAAAATTTCTTGTTCCTGGATATGGACAGGAAAGAACATTGGTAACATTTCGCGGACCTTCATTCGACGACGAATTGATCCGTACAACTCTCTTCAGAAATCTGAATAACCCTTGGTTTTCATCAGGAAAAAAGACATCAAAGCTTGATGTATTCCATCTCGTTCGTCTGGCAAAAACACTCAATGAGAATGCCTTGGAAGTCCCAATGGGTGACGAGGGCAAGCTTACCTGGCGTTTAGAGAAGCTTTGCGAGGCAAACGGAATCCAACTAGACGCACACGATGCCTTGGCTGACGCGTATGGGACACTCGAAATCGCGGCTCTTGTTCGCAACACTACACCGAATGCTTGGCACACTTTGATGCGATGCGGCCTTCCTGCGCGACAAGAAGAACTGCTATCGGGCGCGTATAGGAACGGCAAACCTCTGCTATTGTTCCAATTTTTCTCAGAAGCAAAAGTTATTCCTTGCGCAGTCTTGGGAACAAACGACCAGAAAGGATGGATTCTAGCTGATCTCAGAGCAGACAACATACCAGATATGGTCGACGACATAAAGGCGACCTTGTTCACCAAAGACACCCCGTTCCCGATTGTCAAAAGCAACATGGCTCCAATTTTCTTGGACGAAATGACTGCGAAAGCAATCGATCCGTCCATCGACACCAAATCAATAATCGCGAAAGCCAAAGAAATCAAGGGGGGACGTTTAGCTGAACAAGCAGTAGAGGCATACAGAGGGCATGCGCATCCACGCCTCGCAAACATGACCTCGGAAGAAAAGATCTATTCCGGCTTCATCAGCGACAAAGATAAGCCCTTGTTAACTTCATTTCATCGAGCAGACACATGGGAAAAGAAATTGGCGATTAATTTCACAGACGGCCGCCTAAGAGATTTCCAGGCTCGAATTCTGCTAGACGCCTACTATTCTAATAAGGCTTCATTCCATGAAGAAGATGTCGCCATGCTGCGAGAACAATGTGCAGAGGCCCTTGATCGTCCATTTGCTGAAGCAAATTCACGCTTCATGACAATCAAGAAAGCGCTCGAAATCGGAGTTCCTCGTGATTGGGCGGACTGGGCTGAAGAGGTTTTCGATTACAAAATCGAGCCATCATACGTGCCGGAAGAAGAGGGAGATCAGTTGCAGATGTCCTTCTAAAAAGCCTAGGGCATCTGCAATAAATTCAATAAGATACTGCTCTCGAAATCGTAAAATATAACCAACGAAGGCCGAGAGCAGTCATCCACCATGCACCCATGGCGACAATCATTGTTACCCAAGCCCCACCATAATTGATAACTGCACTAAAAATTGAACCAGTGGTCACTGCTAAAGCGACACTGTTTATGACCCCAATGGGGTTCGTCAGCGCCCAACTTACTGAGGAAGCGCTCGGCAGGCCGCCTGCAGCAGCCAAAAAGCTTAAACCATAAGAAGTAAGAACCAACGCCAAAATGCCAAAGAATGCCAAAAGAACGAGATTTATAGTGAAACCAGCGATCTTTAATGTCTGTTCAAACATAGAATTTTCCTCAGTATTCACGCCAGATTAAGCGCCCGTTCGGTGACGAAGATTGCGGATAGCCATCACTTGAATCTCGCATCGGAACACCCGCGCAATTCGCTCCCTCTCCGTCCAGACCATAGATATCTGGGTAGTAGCGAATAATGCCGTCACCATCTGGCCACGCAGTCCAATATCCAAGGATAACCGTGATTGGATTAGGCGGGGTGTAATCTGTCATGTCGTCGCTATCGATCAATGCGTCGATTTCCTCGCGTGTCCTGTTCAAAGCCCAGGCCGCGACATCGCGAACATGCTCAATGCGAACACATCCAGCAGAACCAGCGCGCACATCGGAATCATATCTGGATGGCTCGTTGGTATCATGCAGATATATGCCGTCCGCATTATGGAGTCCAATTTTCAGCAGTCCAAGCGCGTTGTATGGACTCGGCCGCTGAATGAATGAGGATGCTGACTCTGCATATTGCGAGGCTTCCGATGGCGACATCGTCTGACCGTTCACCACGATATCGAACCCGTTCTCTTCAAAAAAAGAGGGATCACTGGCGAGCTTCTGCTTCCAGTTTTTTCGACGAATGATGCTCTGAGGCACAGTCCAGGTCGGGTTGGGCCGCACATAGGTGATACGGGTCGACATTTCGGGGGTAGGGGTCATATCCATACCCACCACAGCTCGGCTCTCGATAACCGGATCGCCATTCGTGTAGGCCGTGACCACTCCAGACGGAATATTGACCACGAGGACCTTTCCTGAAGCTGGGAAGCTCACGCCTTTCAGCCTCTTCAGCGTTCCACGAACTGCAGCGTCCTGCTCTCCGCATACGTGGGCATTGGAAGACGCCTCAGACAGGGTATCCAAAATCCAGGAGATTGGAGACGACTGGGCCTGCGTGGCAAACGGAATGCCTGCCAGCGCGAACTTCAGGAAATCTCTTCTCTTCATCGTCCTCTAAGTGCTCCAGATTGCGCCAAGCTCTGAGCTTCCTTGATCTCAGAGGAAGTCATCGAAAGCTCAAGCTTCTGCATTTCGGCCCGAGCGTCGGCACCATCCGTGCCAGTGGAGCGGGCGGCTAGGTTCAACCATGCGTGCGCAAGGATCTTGCTCGGCGCAACGCCTTCACCCCGAAGGTGCATCTGCGCCAACTGACGCTGTGCAGGGGCATAGCCCTGACGTGCAGCTGTAGTGAAATAGCGAGCAGCTTCAGAGGCATTCTTTGGAGCGCCTGCGCCATTCAGGTAACGGACACCGAGATTATAGCGGGCAGGGGCGTCACCCCAGTCTGCAAGCTCCTTGAGATCGACCATGCCACGGCCAGCCATGGCCTTCTGGGATGGGTTCTCGCACCCACAATTCTCGCTTCCGACCAGGCGAGCGATGTCGACCTCGGTGAGCGTACGGCCATGGACAGCCTTCATCTTCTCGACCGCTTCGCTATTGCCCGCCATCGCGGCCATGTCGAAGTACGACTTCGCTACACTCGGGTTGGCCGGAACGGCGATACCGCTCTGGTACATCTGTGCCAACCGGACCTGAGCAGCGGCATTGCCCATCTCTGCGGCGATCTTGTAGTTGCGCAGTGCGCCAGCATAGTCTGGCTTTCCACGGCCAACTTCCTGCAGGAGGGCTAGGTTGTAATAGCCGTTCGAGCTACCAGCCTTGGCAGCTTTCGAAAAATATCCAGAAGCCCCAGAACCGCCAAACCCACCAAGCTGTCCTCGAAGAGCCATGACACCGAGATTGTTCATCGCACGAACGTCACCAGCCTTCTCAGCACGCCGATAAGCGGAAGCAGCAAGCTCATAATTCTGTGGGACGCCAATGCCATGCTGGTAACGATAGCCAGCTTCGTAATCACGATTAAACTGCGCGCGGCTTTCAGCAGAATGGATCGGATAGATCTCAGTTGAAGTGCAGCCAGCGAGCGCCAGCACAGCGGCTAGTGCAATTGATAATTTCATGTTCGGCATTGAATTGGTCCTGGTTATAAAAAGGTGCTTAAAAATTGTTGCACCGATTTATCTCCAGCTCAAGCCGCCATTTTCCCTGTTTCTTTCAGCCACGCAATATATTCAAGATCCCTGGCAGTCCACTTTGGGATGCGTTTCGAATGAATTCCAACGCGCTTCATGATTGCGCGAGCATGAGCTTTTTCAGCCTCTTCGGCAGCGTTCCGTGCTTCAGTTAAACGCTTTATCTCTTCACATGCTGGCTTATATTCAGCGTGAATTGAGAGCACATGAATCTCTTTTTTTGGCTGCCCTTTGACGAGCTTGAAAATCTCTCGGCCCTTCTTGGATTTTGTCGAACAAACCGAATAAATCTCGACTGGTTTCCGTTCCTTATTCAAGCGGATCATCGCGTCGTAACCACGGCGCAGGCCCATTCCGCTCCACAGGATTTCTCCAGCAGGAACATCTTCTGAATTAGACCGGAACAGGCGGCAAAAATCGCGATCCTTGTCTAGAACAACAACGTAATTCTCTTCTGGCATAAGAGTAGCCTTTTTAGAGTTTGCTAGTTAACCAATGTTGATTCAATTAATCGGGCATCGGCAAGCATTAATCATCACTCTCCAGACAAAAGTATCCGGATTTTCATATCACAGCGTTCGGCGTAATTTTTTGTCAGCGTAAATGCGGAGCACTTGAAGTCGATATTGTTGTGTTCGATTGCGGCGTCGATCTCCTTCCACAACTCCTCGTGATGCGGCATGCGCATGCCAGGTTGACCTTCAATCGCCCTCATGAAGTCCTTGGAATATAGCTCGATCTGCCCACGTGCAGACATTGTGTTCGCGCATATAACAGACAAGCACTCATGGAGTGCCTGAACCCATCCGCTGTGGCCGCTCTGATCCTGCACAGTCCCACAATGAAGCGTCTCTTCCATTCTGTCATTGCCAGAAGACGACACCCAGCAGGCCCATCCGTTAAGCCCTTTTGAGGACACGTCATTGGCGATGTAGGCAGTGACGGTTCTCTCGTTGATCTGCCGTCGCTTAATCACGATGGGCGAGGGGTCGACATACTCGATGACATGGGTAGGTTTAGCGGGCACTTCTGAAACGTCGTGAACGGGAACCGCATCTTCTACAGGCTCTGCCTTCGCAGTGCTCGGAGTTGCAGGCGTCATATATTTCAAGGGTTCCATGAAGTTCGAAGGCTGTATAACACCACGAACCAACAGAGCGGTTTGCTCTTGGATAGCCCGACGAAGATGGTCTGGCCCCCACGCTTTCTGCAGGACAACAGTGGCGGCATCCAAGACTGTCTCAGGGAACAGCTCATCAAGTTCCTCTTCTTCGAGCTGCTCCTGGGCCTTTTCCAGGCACTCGATAATGGTCATGCCTGCCTCGACAACGGAGTCGATATACGACTGCATGGCCTTCTCGGAAATTGTGCGGGGAGGGGACAATGCGTTATCGCCAGTTCCCGTAATCTGATGCATCTTGGCTGCAAGAACCAAGAGAACGTCCTCGACCTGCATACATTCAATGAGCGTGTTCATCGCCGCATACCAAATGCCGATCAGCATGCGATCCTTCTGCTCGCGGAATTCGAGCGGCTGTGCAGATGATAGAATGGCCTTAGAGACGATAGATTTCGCCCGCGCACGCGCTTTGGCATCATTGGCCTGCGGACTTACGCTTTCGATATCTTCTTCGATAATCAACTCTTCATCGGACATAGGAAACCCCACGATGTACTCGATTAAGGGTGATCCAATCCAAGGAACAGAACAAGGCCAAGAATAAAAATAGTGGGAAAGCCTAGAACAGGCAAAAAATTATTTCTTAAACAGGAAATGAATTTCGAAGCGAAACCAAAGCAATAGCTGTTTGCACTTCAAATAAAAAAAGAGGGCGCTCCCATATATGAGAGGCCCTCTTTTTTGAGATTACCGAGGCTTAAGCTGCCTTGGCCTCATCGCTCTTTGGACGACGGCCGCGCTTCACGGTCTTGGCCTCGTTAGCCTTCGGAGCCGACGCGGCCTTCGGCGGGCGACCACGACGACGCGGAGCCGACGTTCCTTCGGAAACCTTGTCCGCCGATACGTCTTCTGCCTTGGCGCGCTGGTTGGCGATGGTCTTGTTCATGATCTCCTGGCGCTTCTTCGCATAATTCGGAGCGACGACAGGGTAGTCAGGGCGCAGACCGAAGTGGGCACGGTATTCTTCCGGCGTCATACCGTATTTCGTTGCCAGAGCGCGCTTGATGAAGGTCTGCTCGACGCCATCAATCAGGTTAACAATGGAGTCCGGCTTGATGGCGGCTTCGGGGTCCATATTATTGAACGGCGTCCGGCTGATGTGCGCGAACTTATATCCCTGCTGCCCTTCGCCTGTTGCCGGAGCAGGGTAGCTGACTTCGGGATTTTTCTTCGGACGACCGGGGCCGCGTTTCTGGACAGGCTCGCTGCCGACCACTGCCAGGAACGGCAGGGCTTCTTGTGAGCGTTCTTCGCCACCTTCAGCACCCGCGCTTTCGCTGGGTGTCTCCTGGGCGACTTCACCAACCACCAACGAACGAGGCTTCCGACCCCGACGAGCAGCATGCTGTTCAGCTGCTGCGGTCGTCGTAGCACCAGACGGGACCACAGCCGCACCAGTTTCACCTGCCACGTTGAAAACCACGTTCTTCACGCGTTCGAAAACGTTCGGCAAATCCTGCGGATTGACCTGATTATGCTGCACATAGGCAGTCATAAAATTCATCAGGTGGTCGAATGTAGTGGTTTTTTCTTCTGCCATGTGAGTGATCCTTCCCACGTTAAACTCTGTTTGGCTTCCTTGAGAATTCCCAGTCGGCCCTATCGATCTCTTGATGGATCATTCGTTTTCAGGGCGTCTCTCGGTTATTCATACGGCTTGTATATGCTCTTTTTTTCGAACTTCAAGAGGCAAATATGTGAAAAGACCTAGGTTTGTTCATTTTTTTGGTGATTTTGCCCGTTCGAAGGCCATTAATCCCCCCGCAGCACTGGTTTTGACGCCTTTTGATGAAGCTCACCCTTCCAAGATTGACAATTGCGCCCACGCAATCGAGCATTGTTGAAGGTTAAACATCAGCCACGGCAACCGCTTTTAACCAATGCAGACCAAATAACCCAATGGAAACAGTCAAAAATGCAGTCTGGTGCCTCCCAATCGTTCAATCCACCCCCAAAAGCGGAGAACAATAGGGAAACATCGCACAATTCTGCCCAACAATCGCTCCCTTTGCCTCCTTTTAGCGCAAAGAACCCAGGAGAAAAGGCCTCCGAGGTCTTAAATCGGGTGTTTGGTTACCAAACCTTCAGAGCGGGACAGGACGACATTATCAATCATGTTGCCAATGGGCATAGCGCGTTCGTCCTCAAGCCAACAGGTGGAGGAAAATCGCTGTGTTATCAGGTACCTGCGCTTATGCGCGACGGGGTAGCAGTCGTTCTTTCACCATTATTGGCATTGATGAAAGATCAGGTAGATACACTTCGTAAGAAAGGTGTACGCGCAGTCGCATTGACTTCTACGACCAGCTGGACAGAAATCGATGAGATAAAGGCAGCCTTAACCGCTAACAATCTCGACATTCTGTATATATCGCCAGAACGACTGAGCCTCGGTTCTTTTAAGCGCCTCATGTCGAGTGCAAAGATTTCCCTTTTTGCTATCGACGAAGCGCATTGCGTATCTCAGTGGGGCCACGATTTTCGCGCCAGTTACCTCAACATTGGAAAATTCCTCGATCTGTTTCCCAATGTTCCAAGAATTGCACTGACGGCGACTGCCGATCCCGACACACAGGAAGAAGTCGCAACACGTCTTGGTATTACTGATGCGCGGAAATTCATAGAAAGTTTTGATCGCCCGAACATCGCGATTGATATCCAGGACAAGACTGACGAAACGAGTCAGCTCATTGAGCTTTTGAAAGAAAACGGAGACGAGAACGCCATCGTGTTTTGTTCCTCTCGCAGAAAGGTCGAGGAACTTCACGCCCTCCTGATTGAGAATGGCATCAACTCGATCCCATATCATGCAGCCATGGAACCCGATGTGCGGCGGGCCAACCAAGATAAGTTCTTGAACGAGAAGCCCGTCGTTGCCGTTGCGACTATCGCGTTTGGCATGGGTATAGACAAACCCGACATTCGCCTAGTCATCCACACAACGATGCCACCTACGGCGGAAGGATATTACCAAGAGATAGGTAGGGCAGGGCGCGACGGTCAGATGAGCAGGGCTGTCCTTCTCTATTCGCCAAAAGACGTCGTTCATCAGATGCGCCACCTTCGCGTAAAATTGGAAGACAGCGCTGAAAACTCGACCGAAAGACAGCAGGCGATCTTGAGCATCAGAAAATTGCAGATGATGCAGGGATTCGTTGAAAGCCCTGACTGCCGGAAAACGACGCTCCTCAGATGTTTCGGTGAAAATCTCCCAGAGCCATGTGGAACCTGTGATCGCTGTATGTATCCAGCTGTCACTTACAATGCGACCAAACCAAGCAATCTATTGGTCAGAACCGTTGGCGTGACCGGACAAAAATATGGGGCAGGGTATCTCATTGAAGTTCTGCAGGGGCTTCCCACCGAACGCGTGATGGCCAACAACCATCAGGACGTAGCCACCTTTGGATTGGGTTCTGATTTCAATCGGAAGCAATGGCAGTCGATGGCGCGTCAACTGGTGGCCGGAGGATATTTGAGGTCGACCAAATCAAGCACGCTCGAACTCGGCGAAAAAGCCTTTGACCTCATAAAGGGCAACGACGTTGTCCACTTAACTCCAATGGGTCGCCAGCGCAGAATGATGCCGAAAAAGAGGGCAGGTGTTGGCTTGCCTGAGAGCTTGAGGAACATGCTCGATGACCTGCTCCGCCTCAGAGAGGAAATTGCGACCGAGTCCGGAATTGATCGATCTGCAGTCGTCACGGATAGGGCACTGGAAGAGATCATCTCAGCCCAACCGACCTCAATCGAGGAACTCACGAAACTGAAAGCGATTTCAGGAGACCAAGTTTCGGAGTATGGCTCTCGACTGCTGACTGCCGTTAAGAGCCATACCCGAAATGACGAACCCGACGAAGGGGTTCAGGAGTTCAATCTCTTCGGTTAGGCGGCCTTCCGACTGGCAGGTGCCCTCGTTGAGATCGTAGACATCACGTCAGAAATAGACGCTTGAGGCACAGCTTGGGTGCCATCGTCACTAACGATATGCAATTGAGCTGGACCCGAGACGATCACCCAAGCGACATGAGTGCCGCTGGAGCGGATTTCATATCCCCAAGCCATGACATCCTGAGGTTCTTTAGCGACTCCCATCACATGCCTTGAGCCTGGCTTTTCCAGCTTGAGCGGCACCTTCTCCAACGAGAACTGACCACCACTTGCGGTCTTCCCTTCATACCTAGGCTCGAATTGCCCTCCGAACCATGACGGTGCTCCGCTCAACAGCGGTGACGATGCTTCAGTTTTTGGAGGACGACCTCGCCTGCTGGGAGCTTTGGCAGGTGCCGCATTCTGTGTAGCGACTGCTGCCTTTGGCTTGCGGCCCCGTTTCTGAGGAGCCGATTGAGGCGAAGGTTGTTCGGCTGCCTTAGCCTCCGTGACGGCCTTCTTGCGCCGTCCACGGCCCGTTTTGGGCGCATCGGCCGTCTTCGTCTCTGCGGATGCCGTTGATGCACTCTTAGGGGGACGTCCACGGCGCTTTTGAGGAGCTTCAGAAGCTTGAGCTGAAGGTGCTGGGGCGGCCGCTTGGGCTGGTGCAGTTGCGGAGGATTCTGCTTTCTCAGCTTTCGGAGGTCTGCCTCTGCGCTTTGCGGGCGCTTCCGATGCAGCTTGGCCGGATGCAGTTGTTCCGATCAATTCGAGATCGTCAATTACCCTTGCAAGGTCGAGAAGGCTGCCGAGCGTTATTCTGGCCCCGTCTCCTGAGAATGTGTCCATCAGGACCATCGTAGCGCCAGGGGCAATTTTCTCGTTCCCCGTTGGCCAGAATTTTGTAAGAACGCTTTTGATCCCTTCCAGGGAAGATGTCTTGACGGAAACACTCTTGGTGCCGGACCTTGATATGCTCGCCATATCACCGTTTGAAGATGTGGTGACTTTATATGGACCGGGAAGAGTGAGCGTTGCGTCCGTCGATTTCGACTGTTGGACTGCACTCATTTTTCAACTCCCTACGCGATTGTTTCCTATCAGATTACGCGCAAACGCTATTTCGAACTTTTTGAAGCCCTCGTCAATGGGGCGAAAATCTCATTACAACGATTTCGACCTTTGGAAATTCCAAGGCCTATGTGACCATGTGTGAAACACACAGATTTGTTTGGAGTTCGTATGCTTGGAAAATTCAAAGTCCGGAAGGATCGCGTTCTCGTTGTTGATTTCGAATTGACCTGCTGGGAAGGCCAAGCGCCTGAGGGCGAGATGGCGGAGATTATCGAAATTGGTCTCTCAGAGGTAGACGTCGAGAGACTAGAGATCAAGAAGACAGATTCGTATTTGGTGAAGCCGGAATATTCAACCATCTCCGAATACTGCACTAATTTGACGGGGATCACACCGCAACGCATGCGCAAGCAGGGAAGGCCGCTTGTTGATGTAGCCAATACCCTGAAAAAGAACTGGGGGTCCGCTTCAAAAGCATGGATGGCTTGGGGAAATGACCGCGAAGCCATAATGATCGACTGCATGAGGAAGCAGATCGAAAACCCCTTTTCCGAAGCGTACCACAACATTGGCCAGCAATTCAGCATGATGGTTGGTGCGACAACCTCAATCGGTCTCAACAAAGCTTTCGAGATGATGGGGATTGAACGAACAGGCACTGCTCACACAGCTGGAGGCGATGCGGAAGACACAGCCTGCCTGTGGGTGCATCTGACACAACGAATTCGCTCTGAATTGTTCCCGTCAGACAATTTTGAGATTCAAACTCCGTCGCATTAAAATCTAAAACGTTTTGCGCTTTGCTTAACAGCTTTTTCGGCCGTAAATTAGGTAGATGCCGTTTCGGAGAGTTTCATGATTGCGCTTTTGATCATCGTGATTGTTACCATAAGCCTTGCCGCAGGCATTGGTTACAGCATCTTTTCCCTTATTAAATCGGGAGAAGTTTCGCTTGGCATTCAAAAGACTCAAGCGCAAATGCTTCAAATGAGCCATATGATTGGCGGGAGCCTTCAAACTCATGATGGCAAGATCATGATTCCCGTTGAATTGACGAACGGCGCTGTCTCGAATGAAGTACCTTCATTCATCCCTTTCCGCCGCACCGCCTACGATAAAAAGATCACCTATTGCGCCGTGGCACCGACTGGAGCACAGGGCGCTTACGCCTTCGAAGCAGCTAATGGTAGAGACTATATAACCGAAGGAGCACCGCCCAGCCTGGCTCCAGAAATCCTGACGGCAATCCGAAACGCCAATGTGGTTGCCTATCTGCTTGCTCCTGCGCCGAATACCGAAACTGACCTCGTATGTACTGAAGTGTCCCTTGGCTCCAGTGGCACGTTCAATCTGACTGCAAACGGTGGGTTCGCGATGCCCATCTTCGGTACCGTAAAAGGCAACACTACGATTGATGTGAATTCGGCCGAGGAACTGACCGACGCGCTCAACAACATTGCCTACAATCGCCCATCCGACTCCACGATTAATCTGAAGACGGACGTCAACGTCACGACTAACGAAATCAATAATGTCACCAACCAGCTCGACGGTAGGCGCATTTCAATTGTCAATAAAAGCGGAAGCAGGAATCTGAACTTCACCGGAACCGCGACGCCGCTCGAAATCACAGGCGGCGTAAAGTTCGAGAACGTGAAATTGACTGGCAGCGTTCCAACCCTCGAAGTGAAGCCAAAAGGCATTCTCGACGTCATCAACTCAGAAGTTGGCCCCATCACAAACGACCTAGGCACGGTTCTGATCGGAGAAAACAGTTTCGTATATGGCACAGCGTCGGCGTCGCCTGTGAGCATCGCAGGCGGAACCGTGAAGATACACCAGACGGCGACAGTCGCTCCTTTGGCCTCGCCAGTCTTCAAGATCAACGGAGGCATGCTCTACGTGAGTGGCAGGCCGAACATAATGATCACAGCCTCATCCTCTATAACCGATTTCGCTCGGGACACGGTATCGGTTAGTGGCGGAGGCCGGATTGAAGGCAATCAGAACGAAATCTCTTTCGCAATCACTGGATCTGCAACCCCATCGGTTACGCTCAGTCCGCTTCCAGAAGTGTCGACGTCCTGCTCTGGTGCGGAATGCGTAGCTACCTGTAGCGCATATGGCCCCACAGCAAAGGTCGTGGCTGGCAGTTGCTCGGCCGCAGGTAGCGAGCCACTGATTGGCTCGAAACTTGACCGAGATGCGCAGTCCTATTCGTGTTCCTGGGCAATCAATCCGTCTGCAGGCTCCCATCGGGCGACCGCAATCTGCGCATACTGACAATATAAGGGGCTGTGATCGAACCGCCCCTTATACCTCCCCATTAATCGAGCACGCCGGATACACCGACCCTCCGCGTTGCAAACCAATTCCTGAAGCACTCTGGTTAAAGCCATTATTCGTGGAAACCCTAGCGGATTGATCGTGGTCGGATACTCGCTGTTCAGTTTGCGTCGTGTCCGAAGGAGAATTTTGCCCTCACCGTCGCCAGATTTTCAGACTATGCGCCTATTAGGAACGAGTGATACTCGACGGAGAAATAAGCTAAAAACCAAAGGAGCTAAAGCTCTCGGCCCCAGCTACTTTCTTTGGTGGGACTAAAACCTATCCGCCATCCCAGTTGGAGTGACTAGGATAACCTCTCAGTCGATCTGGATCTAAAAACAAAGATATAAAATCGGCCAAAAACAAAGGCGTAAAAAAAGGCAGGTCAATATGACCCGCCTTACAGGAGAACAGCGTGAAGGGATCAATTGATAAGCTGACAGACAGGCCAGGATTTATATTTGTTGGCCAACGTCTCTTCAGGGGTCCCCTCAGCGCCCGAACATGGTGGGCAGCCTTTGTAGGGTTCGCCCGTGATATCCGAAGCGTCGGTCTTAAAGCCCGCAACACGATTCATCGCGGAGCATTCCTCGATAGTCTGTGTCTTAATTGGCCGTGAAAGCGTCTGAGGATTCACCGTCCAATCGCCAGCGGGGATTTCCTTAAGATATTTATTATCAACCAGAAACTGAAGTAATTCATCATTTTCAAGATCTGATGGCGGGTACATTGCATGGTCATTGAAATATAGGCGCAACGCACCTTCAATTTGCGCGCCAGTATTCATATTTCCAGAATAATCCGCACGAATTTTCGCATCGGAATGGGCACCGCCCCCGTAATACAACGCTGCAATCACGAGAATAGCGAGGAGCAGAATACCGACAACTGCTGCTATAAGCTGAAACATGACAAACCCCTAACATTCACATAGGGCCGGAAGGAGAAATCCCTCCGACCCTAATCGAGAACTGGTAGCGCTCAGAATTAGAGAGACAGGGCAAAGCCAGTTGCCTGCGACGATGCAGTCGGAACAACGGCAGTTCCGTAATCCGTACCGTCAAAGCAGACGCCAACTCGCTGCTTTACAACTTCCTCACAAATGGAAACGGTATCAGCATTACCCAGGAACGGGATGTAGGCATAACCGTCAGTGGAAATCTGCCAGCCGCCTGCGGCCGCTGTATCGTTATTCGTCACCTTGGTGCCGCCTGGTATCTGAGAAAGATACTGAACCGAATTTGCGACCGAACCATCGAGATCAGTAATGGACTGCGCGCGAACCCCAGAATCCGTCTTGTACAGGGCGGCAGCGCCAGCAATCTGCTGAGCCTGGTTGATGAGCGTGGTGACGGTGGCCTTTTCCGAAGACTTCGTGAAAGCGTCGCCGCCGTAGAAGATCGAGGCGATAGCGAGTGCAGCGATAAGAGCGATGGAAATAACGGCTACGATAAGCTGAAACATGATTATTCCTTCCTGAATAGGCTAACAATTAAGCCTGATGATGTTTCTTGCCGGGGCGGTTTGTTTGTTTTTGGCACCCTGACAACTTAAGAATTCGCCCCAAATTAATTACCGTCAAGCACACGAAACGGGATTTATTTCGCGTCTAAGACATTGATTTTACGAAACTTAAATAGAGTCTGTATTGGTCAACAAATTTAGCATGCATTTTTTTCTAAACATTTCTGAAAAAGGGTTTCTGTCGGCCTTTTTTATCTGGAAAACACGCCGACAGAAACAAATGACCGACCTCGGGTTGCGGCACGCGCATTCCGACGTTTTATGATTGAACAGGAATACTCAGATAAATTTTAGTCCGCCCCCAGCACATGAGAAAGACAAACGTTCTTCCTCTGCAGGAGCCGAAGCTACAATTTGCCGATTCCACTATGCAGGCCGACAAACAACACTTGTACCAATCGATTGGAGCTATTCGATGGTTAGAAATGTAGGACTAACACGACCAGGCATACCCTCCGCTCATTCACATCACAGTCCTGAGGTTGAAAGCAGGATAGAAGAGCTAGCTAGCATAATTCGGCCGTTTCTCAGTGACGATTGTTTCGGATGGATATCTCCATCTGGAGAGATTCATCGTGTGACTAGTTACGGCCATCTAGATTTCTTTGAATCATACGATGGGGACGACAAACCAGAAGGCCTCAATGGATACTTTGAACTGGCAAAACAAGATTTGGACGAGAAGGCTAACAAATGGCTGGAAGATGCTGGTGATGCTCATCCCTGTTGGCATATCTTCTCATGTCATTACTCATACGAACCAGGTGACGAACTCCAAAACACGTTCCTAGCGAAAGCCTATGAAAAGGGATGGGGTCGCATTGGAACATTTGATGGCGACAAGATCGAACTAGAATGTTTTCAAGAATGTAAGCGTGACCTACAGCGCCATGCGCGAGAACTGGCAAAAATGGCGGGACGTTCTCTTTTGATCACAGTCATAGAGCCGCCAGAGATAAAGCAATCATACGCCCCATGAACGGAAAAGGAGCCTCGTTTGAAGGCTCCTTAGACAGGTTTAGACTCTCCCACGTCGGCTTTGACGCAACAGCTCTCATGAGGGCACCGTGGTCGAGTAATTTTAATATACCGAGATGTCAGCTTTTTCAAAAGGCAATTGTGTGTCGTAGCTGCTTTCGTCGGACTCAAATATGTGTCTCTACCGGAACCAAAGTTCCGGTTTTTTTTAAATACCCGCAGAAAACTGGAGCATCGGCAAAATAACCAACCCGAATAACAGCGCCCCCGCTGCCGTCATGAAGAGAGCGGCGACCATCTGAAGGGCAGGGGCAAACGATTTGATGCGAGACATATACATGTCTCGATACTGGCGAGCCAGCATGTCCAGCGTCCTCGCCGTGTCCTCACGGTCTGTCGAGGAAGATAGAGCGGCACGGTCAGTCGGATGCAATGTCTCCAATGCATTCGCCCAGGTTTTACCGGATCTGATGAACACAAGTGACCGTTCAATATCCGTTCTCAATGCCCCTCTTGGAGACCCCTCAGCGGTAAGGGCTAAGGATTCTTCCATGGGGATTCCGGACCCAACGAGCAACCCAAACTTATAGAGAACCACATACGCGTTTCGCGAGAGAACGAGATCTTTGTAGTAGGGAATTTTAAGGATCAGCTTATCTGCAAAATCTGGAGCCAGCGCACGCCCTGCAGTGCCAAGCCATAAGAAAAGTGCAAAAACCACCAACATGAAAACCTGAATTCCGCACAGAACTTTTCCAACAACTTCAATCCAGCCAACGTTGACCGCTTCTGATTGTTTGAACATTGGGTTCTCTGTTACTTGAGGACCAAAATAATAGACAGAGCTGATCATGAGGGCCGCTGAAACAATAAAAGTGCCGATTGCTGCGGCAATGTCCTTAGCTGCGCCTTTCTGAATGCCAGATATCAGATATTCGAACTCGGCCGCATCGCGCAGCGCCTTCCAAGTCTCACCTCCCTGAACACCTGCCTTCACGAGAGCGGCGGTTGCCACTGGAAAATTTTTGCGATCATGGTCGATGGCATCAGCCAGAGTATTACCAGCCTCAAGTTGCGCCATCAGACCTTGAGCACATTTCCGGATTCGACCTGTAAATGTAGTTGCCATCAAATCCAACGCTCTGGTGACAGGCATCTTCGAGCCAATCATCGAGGATAACCGCAACATGAACGTGTTTCGCTCACCTGCGCTCATTCCAGTCGAAAGGTCGAAATTCCAACGACGCTTTACTGAAAGGACTTGGGAACCTTGCTGCAGTGCCTTTTTTTCGGCCTCTTGGGAATCAAGAGCTTCAACCTTGATTGATTTAATCCCCGTGTCCGTCACAACGCGTGCAATAAATACCGCCATCAGTTTACCTTAAAGAGTAGTGCGATAGAGGGCCTAGCGGCGAGATATGGGTAATTAAACCCCACGCTTTCCGTCGTTTCCGATCCATGCGCCGCATCCTCACAATTCGTATCAACCTTGATCGTTTGCGACTTAGATATTGAACTAACAAATGTCCAAATACCACGATCTATTCCCATATTAATCTGGTTAGAGGGAACTCGATAGAGACATAAATGGTCTCCTTCTATTTTCCACTGATAAGGCTGCAAGTCACGTGAATATTTCGGAAACTGAGGAATCTTGCCGTTCGGCAAAAAGCCAACCAATTGATCTATATTTTCTGGCATTAGACCATTATTCACAGACTTATAATTGAGGACGCCACTTACAAGTGTCTCGTAGTTCGCCCTTACAACAGCAGCTGTCTCTGTTCTTACACCTATATCGTGGCTATAGTAACTCACTCCGCCAAATACGACGAGAGCTGAGAGTGCGATTGCCATCACAACTACTATCAACGCCATCATGATGAGTATATCTCCTGAATGTCTTTGTCACCGCGAAGATATGGCTCAACTGCCGCGCCAAACACACGAACCAATTCATATTCGTCCGTGACACCTGCACGCATTTTTTTTACGGCATCCTCAACCATAGTCGGCCATGTACGTTTTACGTTCTGCTCAGTCGCATTAATGATGTTGTCGACCTCAGTTGGGTCTTCAAAATACTCGCATTCAGAAACCACAGTGCGTCCAGTGTACCTGGTACCATGACATTTAAGGCACTTACCTCCTTCATGACCTTCACCTGTTCCATGGCACTCCGTGCAAACCGTACGGACCAGGGTTTGGACAAGAACCGAGCGGAGCAGGTAACGCAGCTCGCGAGGCGGGACACCAAGGTCTCGAAGGCGGCTGACGGCACCGACAATCGAACCAGTATGCAAGGTAGCGAGAACCAGGTGGCCCGTGTCGGCAGCCTTGATCATATTTCGAGCGGTCTCTTCGTCGCGCACTTCGCCAAGGACGATGACGTCAGGGTCAGATCGCATGAAAGCGCGGATAGCCTGAGCAAATGTAAGGCCCACGGCTGGGTTGACCGACACCTGCGTGACGTATGGGATGCGATACTCAACGGGGTCTTCAACGGTATAGATCGACTTCTCGAAACGATTGATTTCTTTGATCGACGAGTTGAGCGTCGTGGTCTTACCTGAACCAGTCGGGCCACAGATAAGGCATAGGCCATGCTGCTGGTTAAATCCCTTTCTCCACTTGGCGACATCGGTAATACCGAGCTTACCAAGACTTGGCTGGACGCGATCAGGGTCAAGAACGCGCAACACAACCTTTTCACCATCGGCAATTGGGTTAGTAGCCACACGAAAATCAATGCCCTTACCCGCATACTCGATATTAAAACCACCATCCTGAGCCTTGCGCTTTTCGGCTAAGTCCATCGAGGCCTTGTCCTTAACTTGGGCAAGCATGGTGTTATATTCATCGAGCGGACCTTCATGAACGATGCGCAGGACGCCCAAGATACGAAACATGATCGAATAGGACTTGCGGCGCGGCATGATGTGAATATCTGACGCAGCTTCCCCGAGTGCTCGATAGAGAATTCTATTGAGCATGTTTTCTTTTGTGCTCGAAGTGTCGACGACATTGGTCGTCTTCTGCATTTGAGAAATAAAGCCAGCGAGACGCGACGGGTCGTAGGAAACAAATTTTACGTCAATTAAACCGTAATATTCACGGATAATTTCAAGCACACGCGCTTCGTCAGTCGCCGTGGACACATAAAGAGTGTCCTCCGTCTCAGCCGAAATAATGATCTGCATGTCCTCAAGGACTTCGACCGGAATTTTCGAACGGGTGACGTTTTCCTGTGCAATGCGCTCAGACGAAGTCGCTAGAATTGCCTTTACCCGATCAGAATCCGAAAGAAGGCCGTTGCTGACCAGGATTTGACCAATTCGATCACCAGTGACCGCCTGCTCCCGAGAGGCCGCGTCCAGATGCGTGCTCGTCACCAGCCCTTTTTCGACGAGATACTGACCAAAACGATGCTGCCCCATCTCCGAGCCATCGGGACGGAAAAGCTTCTTTGAAACTGGGACTGGATCTACCGGAAACCCTGCTTCCTCTTTCTCATCAATGATCGGTAATGCAGGTTCGTGTGAAGCGTCTTCCTCTGAAGAAGAAGAAAAAGAGAGGTCGGCCTTCGGCTCCCGCTCTTCATCCAAGCTCTCTCCCTGATCATTGTCGACCAAAATTGCATCGAAATCAGCAGAAGAAGTTCCCGCAAGAATAGGGGCGGGGGCAGGCAGCGCCAGCATGCTCCCCTGACTCGCGTAATCACCCTCACGCTGGTCTAGATCACCATGGATTATTATTTCGCCAGCAAGAGCATCGCGAGGCTCATCAAACGCGGGTCCGTCCCAGATTTCACGAAGTCGGTCGTCGGCCGCTTTTCTAAACTGGCTCAGATCAATGGGGTCGAGGGTGAGAATTTCGCCATCGACTGCTTCGGTATCTTCTGAGGCGTCGAGTTCAAGCAGGTCAGTGCTATCGATCACAACCGCCTTGTTGCGGCGAAAGACCGATCCAACCTTTTTTAAGAACTTCGACGCCAGGTCCGATTTCATAAATAAACTCAATCTGTCAGAATTACTTCTTTGCCCGCTTTACGAAAGCCGACATACGCGAGGCTGGGCGGTACCAAGCTGCCCAGAGGCCAGCGACACCAATTGCGCCAATAATCCATGAATGCGAATAAATGCCGTATCCAAGGACGCCAAGCGCAAGCACCCAGTCCAGAATACGAACGTTCTTCGAATTTAGATCGACCATGATTATTTTCCTTTCATCGTTTCTGAACGAAACTCTTGAGCCAGCGCTGATAACGACTGACGGGACGATACCAAGCCATTGCACAGCCAAAAATGCCGACAATGGAAATAAGCGTATTTTCCGCCCAAATTCCATATAGCAAGGTTGCAACAGCCGATATCCAATCAAAGGCCTTTAGATATGGATTGTCAAAATCAAAATTCCAAATCCATGCGAAAAAAGAGTGCATTACTTTCCCTTCACGAATCTAAGCCTGAGCGCGATCTCGCCATCCGTTGCTCCTGGGCATTTATCTCCCAAGCAGACATCAGCCAGCGTCTTGTTTGGGCACATCAAAGCAGCCACTGTCGCGTCAGTTAAAGCCTTGCGAGGCTCAATAATCTTACCGATTGTAACGGTCACATCGCCATTAACTGGCGTTACCTTTGCATTCGGAAGTGTATTTAGTAGCTTGAGGCACTGTCTTTCTGTGGCCGCGATCTGCCGTTCTGCACGAAGTTGTACGTCCGTTGCGTCCCTAATAATTAAGGTTCCACCGCCAAAAAATGCAAACGAAGAGAAAATTAGGCCGACACCTATAGCGGTTCGAAATTTCACTTTTTCTCTCCTTCCGTTTCAGCGGCAGGAGTAATCTGATCAGCTCCACCATTTTGCCCTACATCGTTTGCGTTCTGAGCAGCATTCTTCTTAGCAATCTCTTCCTTGAGGGCTTCGATGCTACCTGCAACCGGAGGAACTTTTGTCTGATCATTAGCCGCTCCTTCAGGCTGCGGACCAGCTGGTGGCGGAACTGGGTCGGCATCAAGGTTCGAAAAACGATCTGGCTCAGCCACAGGCATCGGCTCGATATTTTCTTTCACTTTATCGAGCAGGCTTTGCGTTTTGTCCTTCAATTCCTGCAAACCTGGAACATCATGGGCACGCATCACTGCGTTCCAATCATTGTCCTTAAATTCCAGCTTGGACACGATCTCAGTCACCTTGGTGTTGGCTACCCGATTCCATTGTGCATGCGGCATCTCCGCAAAGTTTGCGGCTGGAACCGAAGGTCCTGGGTTTGCGACGAGAGCATAAAATGTCAGCGCAGAAATGAAATATAGCGCACCCGCACCACTCATTGCCATGCCCACGGCCATCGTTGCTGTGCCCTTGCGCTGCGCAGGGTACATCTTCGACTTCGGAAGAAGGGGAGGAACACCAGAGGCAAAGACTTCTTGGCTCTCGCGTTGAGATAGCAAAATGCCAATCGGCTTGCCGTCGCGCATCATTACCCGGAATGCACGGTCGCCTGTCGGGAACCAATACTGCTTTGAAGGGTCTTCGGTCAGCGCCTCTATGACGGACTCAATATACCCCTTGCCTTGACCACCTTCCTGAGCTTCCCAGAAATAGCCGCCAAGGAATGGAGCAACTGCATACCAGCTGGCACCAGACGCGGTAAAGCGCTTGGCAATGTAGCCCTTGGCAATATCAGCCGCGTCCTTCTTGGTTCCAACGCCCTCGTTCCAGCCAACAACGGCATTGAGCGGCACCCAGTTGTCTCGATTAGCTGCCATGTCACCGCTCCGCTTCGTATACTGTCAAAGTTGGACGGAGGATGATGAAGAGAGCGTTGCGCGTGACATTCCGACTACGAGCACCAGCGGTCTTATCCGAGCGACCTGTATCCTGCAGGCGCTTGCGCAAGAAGGCAGGCTCATTGCCCTTGCTTTCATCGCTGTCATACTGGAGACCACCGATAACCACCGTGCGGCCAGCCTGAACACGAACGATGTCGTTCATATTCTGTTTCTGGACCAGAGGCTGCGTTAACGTGCCGATCTGATTGCCAGCCTTCAGCTCTACGAACTCAAGGATCGCGTCGAGCTTGACATCGACATCGACCGTGACGACTTCTGCATCAGAGTCGTAGTGCGGCTTCATCTCGATAGTGAGGCCAGTCTCAACCTTTTCAGTTTCGGTCGAGCCGATGGAATTGTCGCCATTGTTTGTATTGGAAACGCCCTTCACATACGGGACTTCCTGACCCGACTGGAGTTTCACGACAGAGCCAGAGAGCGTCTTTAATGAGACGTTCTGGGTAATGTTGGTCGTTCCAAAATTCGAAAGGAAGTTCACGGCACCAGCGACCGTTACCGCCCCATATGTGCCGAACACCTGACCAAGATTGGTCTTCGACAACGTAAGGCCAGCGTTTGTCAGGTCGATTGCATGACCTACGAGGTCGCCAGGCGTGCCGCGTGACTCGCCACTGCCACTGCCATTGTCGTTACCGTTGTCGTTGCCGCTTGAACCATTACTGGTATCTTCTTTACTACGCGTCAGATCATCGATGCCCTTAGGAGTGCTATTGAGGGCGATCTGAAACTTGTTCCAGTCAAAACCAGTATCGGACTTATCGTTCAATGCGAGGCTAACGACCGCAACCTGAAGGTTGACGACAGCTAGATTGCGAGCCATCCGATCAAGGAATGGACCGATGACTTGGTCCTGCGTCGTCGGAGACGCCGTGTAAATGATCTTACCGCCGCGCAGTGAAACGACGATATTGTCCGCACCAAGGTTCTTGATCTCATCTTTAACGGAATCAAGAATATCCTTATTCTGCGGCAGCGTGATCGCATATCGTTCCTGATTTGAAATGTAGATCAGGCCATTTTCATACCAGGTCACGATCCCAAGCCCCGTTCGAAGGGCTGACATCATTTCCCCAATCGTGCCTTGGAATGCGAGAAAAGGAAGTTTGCGCTTCAGAATATCCTCACCCTGAGACGGATTGCTCCACTGGAACGCCACCTGGACATTCACAGCGCTCAATGTCTGTACGAGCGAAGAAAGCGTCGCTTCATTATCGGCAGGGAACTTCACATCGATAGGCATCGAGGCGATATGCGACGGCAGCGGAGCACCTACCGAGACAGCCTTCATCGACGACTTCGGCACCTTGATCCGCTCAATGGCGAGAGGAGTGTCGTCAACGAACTGTTGAGCGATTTTCCCTTGCTCTGCCTTTGTCGAGGGAAGCGTGTTTGGCTTTGGCAGCGAAGACGTGCAGCCAGCCAGAACAGCGCTAATTAGAGCAATGCTTGATGCCGTCGCCGCTTTCCGCCACTTGGAAGAGTGTGTTGTTGCTGTCACGATAAAGCGCCTTTCCATTTACGCAAGAAATGAACTTGGAATTTTCTGGGATATTGCTGGCCACCGGCGAATTTTCAGAACCACCGTTTTCGCCACCGGCGGAAGGCGCAGGGACCTGCTTAGCAACATCTGCTGACACTTCCTTGATCGCCGCATCAATACGTCTGCGCATTTTGATTTCCAGAGACGCCTGCGCAGCAGAGACGTCCTGCATGATTAGAGATTTCAGCTCAGGTTGCAGTTCCCACACAATATTGCGCATGCGTTCGTCCTGACGAGCCTGTTCTTCGGCCTCGGTCGGAGGCGCGACGAAGGGATTGCTGCGATCCTGTGCGTTCGCATTGTTAATCCCGACCATCAATGTGACCGCAGAGATAATTCCCAGCAATTTTCTAGTTAGCATCGGCATCCTGCTCGTTTTCATATCCATAGATGAGGACATATTTATCGATCAGTGGTCAAGCACTCTGTGTGGTTTTCTTCTGATCGTGCTAGCGGTTTAATTAAAGGAAAATATTTAGTCAAGGGAATCGGCGGATGAAGCAGCCGAATAATATAAGATTCGCGGTCGATCAAATTTCGATAATAGCCAATAAATGTCAGGCGTCCATAAGCACGCGAATCCAAAATCTCAGCGAGAAAATCAAGAATACCAACGAAATCAATCTCCAGCTGAAAAATACGATCACAGAAAGCGCAAAAGGCCCTTCTTGGGCGCGCATACCCTTGGCCAAAAATATGTGGGAAATAGGTTCCGGGAAAATATGGAACCGCCGCCTGCCGCTTCTTAAAAAGCAATACCTACAAAATGCAAAAGAAATGAAGCACCTGAAAAATGTGTTGTCGACCGAAAAGAAGGCGCTCCAGCGCATCCAAGAGATGCTCAAGCGGTTGCAAGATTTGGCAGCGAACAAGGCGTCCTATGATGAGATGCCACAGGAACTCAGCCAGCAGATGCACGCAATCGTTTCAGACTTGAAGCGCTTTCCGATTGTCACGGAGCACGGTATCGGCCACGCGATCACGGCTATACAAGGGCTTGCGGATGAAGCAAGGCGACAGCGCCCCATCGTCATGCCTCCCGTGATCAGGAAAGATAAGGCGACTGATCAGCATCTCCTGCCTTATAAGCCGTCGTATCACGAACCCATCTACCTTCCGATACCGAAGAACCTCGGATTTCATGCCAAGGCGATTGGTGCCCAGTACGATCCTAATATCGCCAAAGCAGGGCGCTATTTCGTCCCCGCAAACACCGATCTGAAGCCGTTTGATCGATATCTGCCCCTCGCCTTCAGGCAGGAGCCACCCAAACTTCGCTTCTACCCACAGGAGCCGGACACCGTAAAAAAGGTGAACCTCAGGACGATCTTTGATGATGTCACGTGGGACTATATTCGCACCACCAACTACGCAAAGACCGACAATCGTTGCGTCATCTGCGGCAAACGAAGTGGAGAGTTCCTGGATCGAATGGCTCCAGAGAAGACCCATAATCGAGCTGATAAGGTCGAATGCCATGAGGTCTGGGAGTGGTACCGTCCCAAAAAAGATATCTCGATTGGAGTGCAACAATTAAAAGGCCTCTATATCGTATGTTTTAAGTGCCACATGTCGTTTCACGACGGAATTGCGCGCAGCATGTTGCGAGCCGAAGAAGACGAGCTGCAATTTGCACGAGATCTACACGCACATCGTTCTCACATCACCAGAGTGGATCAAGCTACGCTCTACAACGAAATGGTCGATCTGAATAAAAGAACAAAGACGATGAACAAGATCGATTACTGGATCGTGGATTTAAGCCATCTTACCAACCAGGACTATATGCGACACATCGCACCAATTTTTCTGGAACATAATCGTGCAGGGATTGGCGTAGAGCAGATAGCTGGCTTTGAATTCGCGACTGACACGGGCGAAAAATTGCCAGCGCGGGGCGTTAAAGAAATATTCTACGAAATGGCACCGCGATACCCCGCGATTTCTGTCGAAAGTTTACTAGCAAAACATCGAATGTAAAGGCGAATATTTCCTTCGGAGCATACGTTTTCGATTGACCCACACCGCGCCCACACCGACCATAAATATGTAATTAGTGCGGAGAATTATTGTGAATAAATTATCCCAGCTCATCGAGAATGCCGAGACCTCCATCCACGAGCTGGCTGAACAGCTAGACGTCGACGTGCTTGAGGTCGCCATGGCCAAACGATGTATTGGATTCACGCATTTCGATACTGTCTGCGCCCTCGCCGATGCGCTCGAATGTGACATTGAGGATATCTACCCTACGCTTGCGGGCCACGTAGAAGCCTTCGACGAGGAAGGCATCTCGCTGGAAGAAATGCGCGCTCGCATGATATCGGAAGATCACTTGCAGGTTCTCGTCGACGCAGGCATCGATCCTGATCCTGAGCGCTGGTTCGTCATACTGAAACTTAAGTCTGGCAACGAGCGGCGCTATCGTATCGCATCAGGCGATCTCCAGGTGCTCACCGAAGAGATAGAAACGGCGGAGAACTCCGAAGGCTTCTTCGTCTTCACTGCCGACTGTCGCACGATTGTGCTGCGGAAGTCCGCGATGAAGCAGATTCAAATCCGCAATGAGGCAAGCTATGCGCGCTTCTCCTCAAACGAGGATGCAAACCACTTGACCATCGTTTCTACGACGTCGCCACGCCCCGAGGCAATCGAGGTCGAACCAGACCTTCCAGGGGCAGGACCCGAGTCATGTCCGATCACGATGTTGATCCAGAAAGCCATGAACAACGAGCCTATCGGTCCATACTTCAAGATGGAGGACGAAGGCGATGACCGTTACATCAACCTCGATGAAATGGAACTTCTGGAAATTCCGTTGGGACTGGTGATGCCGCACCTCTATGAATATGAGGTCGAAGAGGCGTTTTCCGATGGAAATATTCCTTTGGAGGACATGATTCCAGCAGGCAACGCATAATTCCTTTAATTATTCATTATTTCCCTGTTGCCAGAAATTGAAATAAGGGGAAGCATTTATGTATGAGTACAGAAAACGCTTCCCCATTTTATGCAGAAACATTTCTGCTTCGCGCTGCCACTGGGCAGAATACGGCCGCTATCGCCAAGAAATTAGGCGTTAAATCCGCCCAATTGAAGAAGTGGGAGAACGGCGCTGAGCCGACCCCAGTCGAAATTACGACAAAACTTAAGGCTCTTCAGCCCGAGCCTCGACATCAAAGTCAGAATAAATTCCGTTTTATCGATCTGTTCGCTGGCATTGGCGGCCTTCGAAAGGCTTTCGAAAATGCAGGTGGAGAATGCGTTTTTACGAGCGAATGGAACCAAAACGCGCTTGAAACCTACATGGCGAATTACGGCGTTGGGCATCCCGTCGCTGGTGACATCACTAAGGTCGAAGCTTCGGAAATTCCTGATCACGACATTCTCGTTGGAGGGTTTCCCTGCTTCCCTGCTGGCACTCTAATCGAGACCGAGACTCGCTTCCGTCCTATCGAAGACATCAGAGCTGGCGACATGGTCGCCACTCATCAGCATCGGCTGCGCAAGGTTCTAACTGCCATGCGCCGCGATGATGCAGAACTTTATGACGTCAAAATAACAGGCATCCCATCGTTCAAAACGACTGATGAACATCCTTTCTACGTGCGCAAGAAGCAGCGTTCATGGAACAATGCTCGTCGTGGTTATGATTACACATTTGGCGAGCCTGAATGGATCGCCGCACAAGATCTAACTGGTGATCACTACGCCGCACTGCCTGTAGACACGGAATTTCTTAGCCAAGGCGATGAGCCTTTCAGCGGCAACGCTTTCTGGTACCTTGTAGGTCGATGGCTAGGCGATGGATGGATCGCCGATTATCCAAGAACAGAAGAAGGGCGAGAAAATTCTCGTATTCGTAAAGTGCTAATTTGCACTGGCACAGAGGACGCCGACAATCTAGAAACTGCTATTAAGGCGGCGGGGTTCTCTTGCACGAGAGTTACAGAGCGAACCGTCGTTAAATTCCACATTTGTTCGAAGGATTTTGTCGAATTTCTGGCTCAGTTTGGTCGCTGTGCTGACGGCAAGCAACTTCCACGACGAATTTTCTCGCTGCCCCTATCCGCACAGAAGGAGATTTGGAATGGCTGGATGGACGCTGATGGCTACAAGCACAAGGACTCTGAAAAATATTCGGCGACATCCATCAACAGAGCGCTTTCACTTCAAATGGCGAGATTGGCTCGCAATGTTTACGGTCGAGTCGCGACGGTTAAGCGATCCAACGTCCCTCCCACGAAGGTGATCGAAGGACGCAATGTAAATCAGCGCGCTCAGTACCACACGACGCTTGCCCCAACCAATCACGGCCTCACATTTATCGAGGGGAATTATGCTTGGGTAAAGGTGAAGTCCGTCAAAAAGACAGGTGAAACTGCTACCGTCTACAATATCGAGGTCGAAGAAGATAATTCCTACGTTGCAGAGGGCGTTATTGTCCATAATTGCCAGCCGTTTTCACTGGCCGGAGTTTCGAAGAAAAACTCAACTGGCACACCCCATGGCTTCGAGGACAAAACACAAGGCACCCTGTTCTTCGACGTCGCGCGCATCATCAAGGAAAAGCGTCCGAAGGCATTCTTGCTTGAGAACGTTCGAAACCTCGCTGCTCACGACAAGGGTCGCACTTTCGAGGTGATAAAGAACGTCCTTCAGGAAGAACTCGGCTATACAATCGCATGGAAGATCATGGAAGGCACGCCATGGGTTCCGCAGCGTCGTCCTCGCATCGCGATTGTCGGCTTCCGCGACGGTTTCCAGTTCGATTTCGACACCGTCAACACCAGAACCAATCGCCAGCCCGTGCTTGGAGACATTCTACATGCGCCAGGCGAAGCTCCTGAAGGCGATGATCGATTTGCAACCGATGGCGTGGTCCATGACAAATACACGCTGACTGACGGTCTATGGGCATACCTGCAGGCTCATGCCGCTCTCCACAAGGAGAAGGGCAACGGCTTCGGCTACGGCATGCATGGCCCTAATGACATCGCCCGCACACTGACAGCTCGATACTACAAGGATGGCGCTGAGATCCTGATCCATCAGGAGGGCAAGAACCCGAGACGCCTCACACCGCGTGAGTGCGCACGTCTCATGGGCTTTGAGTACCCAGGTGAGGCCGAGATGATCATCCCGGTTTCGGATACGCAGGCGTACAAGCAATTCGGCAACTCGGTCATCATTCCAATGTTTGCCGAGATCGCAAAGGCCATGGTTCCAACCGTGCTCGAACAGATCGCCGAGGAGCAGGAAAACGAAAAGGCCGCTTAGGGCGGCCTGATAACCTGTTCGTCTGATAGTTTAACAGCCTGCCGAGTTGTCAGCTTGGCAGGCTATTTGCTTACAGGCTGAACTGCGCGTTGAGACTCTGCTCCTCAGCCAGTTGCAGACCCTTACTGACGTGCTGAAGCGCAAGCGTGCCATGCTCATCGGAAAGCTTGGTGCCGTGGCGGGTGACGTAAGAAGCAACCCTCGGCTCATTGTCGTTTGTCTCAACGAGCACTATCGCCTTGGAGCCTTCGGTGCCGCCCTTGATCGGACTGACAACTACAATGTTGCCTCGTCCTTCCAAGGCAGCTGTCAGGTACTCTGAGAGATCGGTGTCATACTCCAGCGCGAGGTCGCGCAACGTATGACAGTCGACAACCTCCCAAGCTCGCTCGCTATCGCTGTAAGTAGGCAGAACATTCAGGCTCGTATCGAACCATTCAAGAGCGCCAGGGGTTCTGCTATCCCATAAACGCAGCGCCTCCTTGACCTCTGCAACGGACTTAACGAAGTTAGCTGGACAGGCATAATTTACGTCGTGCTTGAATGTCGAGAATTCCGAATTCCCTCTGTCGTTAACCAATGAATCCAAATTAGCGGCTTCCACGCGCCTCATGGCATCAATCATTTCAGCTGTCGGCTGATGATGTTTCGCTACCGCCATACTCATATCATACCAAGCTGTTGCCAGATACTTATCAAGGGCGCGGACGTTTTTCGAAACATGATGGACGAAACTCTTAGCCGTATTATAAAGCATCTCCATATCACCACGGAACTCGATTTCCCATGGGGATATCCGGTCAATAACTACCCGGTTGACAAACTCAATCCCGGCAGCATCTGCAATCCGCTTGCCCTCAACGAGCGCGCGATCCAATTCATCCAAGCCGAACCGCATGCCAGAAGCGTCCTCGTTCCTTTGCAGATAATACCTGGTTTTCGAGAGCTGGTTTTTACGGGATTCAGACAAGCAGAGCTGCAACTTGCCTTCGAACGTGTATGTCAGCAAAAGCGCAGGCTCGACAGTTTTTTCATAGACAAAACCATCGATAATCGCCAGTTCATCGGCATATTTCTGCAGTGCCTGCGTCGTGTCATCCAGGAGTGAGTTTACCTTTCTCACGCCGTTTATTTTATTGGCAGCTTCATAGTCCTGGAAGTTCGAGTAAGCCAATGTCTCTTTTTGGTACCGCTTGTCTCCGAACAAACCAGCTGATCGACCACCATAAGTTCCGCCTGAAAACACATTATTTTCGTCATTCTTGGCACTTTTCAGCTGCTCCATAAGCATATCAACAGTGGCGATCTGAACGTAAAGCTCACCTTCAATTGAGCGCACTTCGACAGATTTTCCGTCGATCATTTGGTATCGTGCACGATACTGAAACGAACTGTCAGGGTCTATTTCCGGCTTCATCTCACCAAGAACATGAACGATAGGTGCTTCATCCGCAGGAACCTCACGAATGTCAACGGCGACCACCGTCGAGAACACAGCCGTTTCATCATTTCTCTTTTTCGGAAGGAGATATTTCGTTTCATAATGAGTTGGGACTTCAAAGCGCATTTAATTAGCTCCCGAGGCTGATGGTTTCGAATGCCAGCATCTCTTCTTCCTTGAGCCTGGCCTCATTGGTGACGCGAACGAATTCAGCGAAATGGCCTTCCATTTCCACACGCAGGCTTTCATCAATCGGAGAAATGATCTCGATGAAGTCATTCTCATCAAGAGTAGCGACCGCATGATTACCTGTTGCGTAGGCGTGAATAGATGCAATTATCCGCTTGCCACTTTCGACTGCTCTGGTCGCTGCATCGAGATCCATTCCTGAGAGCTTGCAGCAATCAACTACATGCCCTTTTGAACCGAGTTCCATCACATTTCTCTGTCCGATGCTAATTGAAGAGATAGGTCCTGACAGGATCGGCCACGTTTCATGATCGTCTCTTTTATCCCAGCGATTGAGAGTTTTTTCAGCGGCAGATTTGATGCCATCTAGGTCATCACGAAGAACTCCTTGTCGAGCGGAGTGAAGATTGTCCTCACTCTTCACTCGGTACATGTACATGCGATCATCACCTTCACGTATTGCAGCAATGCGAATGTCTTCGACTAAGTCGGCGCTTAGCTCGATCTCACAAAATTCCTTTACTGCCGCAATTAACCTGTCAGTCACTCGATTTCCTGCGTCTTCATAAGCGTCGCGGAAATCGAACCATTTCTGAAGGTACGGCAAAGGCAAGCTTGCGGCGTCTTTGTCCAAGCAATTTCTGAGAGAAGCCGCCAAAAGCATCGTGTCTCGGTTGTCGCCATCGTATGTAAAAACTGTGGGATCGAAGACCTCTATGTGCGGCATTTCTCTACGATTTCCCCCTTGAGAATGCTTGTGTGCGAGGTTGATATTGCACGTAGTATCGCCTCTGTCCGAAAGTAGGCCGTAGATTGAGTGCTCTTCATAATCAAATTGAGAGAAAGAATTTTGGCCACGACATGTGACCGAAGGCTTGTCGGTGTATTTAGAAATCGTGAACACAGGTTCGGGGATTTCTTCATAAACAACACCATCGACGATCAAAAGCTGTTCGGCCAGTTTCGTGAGGCTTTTTGCCATTCGAGCACCCTTGTCGTCACTTATGGTTCGATGAGGTGCGCCAAATGGCTGGGCCGCCAGAATTTGCTCGCCCGTCGTGTACTTGATCTCACGTTCAAAAGCCCTCGACACCCTAGGATGGGCTTTATCAAAGAGAGTCCCCTCGAAACCTTTCTCAAGACACGTACTGAATTCTTCGACCGAGTATTTTTCTACAAAATATCGCCCATCTACGAATCGAATTTCACGAGGCTCTTCGCCCTTTTTAAATGAGAATTTTTTGGCTTCATCCTGAATAGAGTTTGTCTTCTGGCCGATCTTGGCGACCAATGGTGCTTCGCTCGGAGACAGCTCTCGAATTTCAACTTCGACATTCGAACGGCCATGAGCCACATCAGGGTTCTGATGCCTGTAACGGACAAATGAGATCGTATAGTCGAAATTGATATCCAAACGCATGTTTCATCTCCAGAGGAAGCTCGCGTCAGATGATATATGCTCGTGATGAAAGGAAGAAATCACACAACGAGCAGTCTGTAAAAGGCCATTTATGACCTGTTATTTGGGTTTATCAGGCCTAAGAGGACATAAAAGTCACTTTAATACACTACCGGACACAACGTGCCGAATTAAGTTGACACCATTTATATAGTCCTGAACCATTAATCATCGCCAGGCAGCGAAAGGTGCATGCAGGGCATGATGTGAGAAAGGTACTAATTAAATGAAGAAACTCATTATTGCAGCTGGCGCACTCGTTCTAGCAAGCGCTCCTGCCTTTGCTGATGGCGCATTCGACGGCTTCTACGCAGGCGTCGATGGTCTCTACAGCAACACCAAGATCGACGGCGAGAAGGATGGCTCGTTCTCGGGTCGCGTGAACGCTGGCTACGGCAAGACCTACAGCAAGATTTACCTCGGCGGCGAAGGCAATCTGGATTTCAGCGGCTTCGACATGTCAGTCGGTGGCGAGAAGATCAAGAAGGACCTCGGTTATGGCGCGACGGGTCGCCTCGGTTATGAGTTCTCGCCAAGGTATCTCGGCTATGGTCTCGTCGGTTACGAGCGCGCTGACATTGAGGTTGGTGGCAGCAAGGAAACTTTCAATGGCATTCGTTTCGGCGCGGGCGTGGAAACCAAGGTCCAGGACAACATCTCTGTCCGCACCGAAGTCAGCCAGTCACGCCTGAAGAACGACGACGTCACGATCAAGGACCTGAAGTCCACGGTCGGTCTGGCAATCCGCTTCTAAGGCTCCTCTGCCTGGAACGAAATCAGGGGGAGGGCGCAAGCTCTTCCCCTTCTGTTTGAAAGGGATAGGTGGGTTGGAGTTTCTGGAAGACAAGATTGTCGATGAGGACGATCAGCGTTTCATTGTCAGATTTTCAGCATGGGAAGGCCCGATTGAGGCAATGCTGGAACTCGCACGCTCCCAGAAGATCGATCTCCTGCAAATTGATATCCTGGAACTCGTTTCACAGTTTGAAGCCGTCGTCGGCAAGGCCATGGCCCTTAGAATGGAACTCGCGGCCGACTGGCTCGTGATGGCATCATGGATGACTTACCTGAAGTCGCGCATCCTGCTCAAACAACCCAAGTCTGACGGCAAGGAAGAACTCTCTGAAGACGCCTTGGCATTTCATTTGAAGCGCCTCGATGCCGTCAAAACCGCAGCCGATAAAATCCAGAAGCAAATCATGCTGAACAAGGATTGGTTTGGCCCAGGTGGTGCAGGCGGGGCAGGGGTTCAGAGCAACCGTCTCGTTGTCTCCTTCCACGAATTCCTTGCCGCGTATCCAACACCGAAAGAAAAGGACTTCGTCGCCGAGCCTCGCATCCTGAAGCCCTTTGACCTCGCTTCAGTCGATGAGGCTATAACGCGTCTCAAGGTCGAGATGCCCAGCGAATGGACCAACCTGGTCGACCTTATCCCGAAGGCATCCGGTCTACGCCTTCGATCCAACATTGCCACCAGTCTGATCGGAACGCTCGAACTCGCGCGCAGCGGGATCGCAGAGATCAAGCAATCGGACTTGATGGAGCCAATCTACGTGAAGAGGATCGGCAATGAGTGAGCACATTCAGGATCACCATTTGGTCGAGACCATCCTTGCTTCGTCTAAGAATCCGGTCTCTCTGGATGACCTACGCACGCGGCTACCGATAGGCGTCAATGTCGAAGCCTCGCTACGGAGGCTGATGGACGAGTATGAGGGGCGTTCGCTACAGGTCATCGAAGTCGCAGGCGGATGGACATTGAGAACCAAGCCTGAGCTTTCTGACCTCTGTCGCAGGTTTTTGCGCAAGCCGATAAAGCTCACCAATGCGGCACTCGAAACGCTGGTCACCATCGCCTATTTTCAACCCGTCACCCGCCCAGAAATTGAGCGCATTCGCGGTGTCACAGTGGCGAAAGCAATCCTTGATCTGCTTCTATGGTCCGAATGGATCAGGCCGGGGCCGCGACGTCAAACGCCAGGCAATCCACTGACGTTCGTCGCGACCAACAAGTTCCTGCAGCAATTCGACTTCAAGAGCTTCGACGAACTACCCGACATAAACGACCTGCGCGCTGCGGGCATTCTCAATGCAGAGAAGGATCTCGGCGTGACTCTGCCAGACGCAGACTCTGAGTTTAGCGAAATGTGAAGTCGTTGCGCTGTTCGGATGCGGCCTGAGCAGCGCGCGCCCATTCTTCTACCTTGGGCTTCAGCTCCTTAATCGGAATGCCATGTCCTTTCGCCCAAACTACGATCAGGCGATTGATCAATCGGTCCTTATCTTTCGCCTGAAATCCGTGCCCATGCTCGACAACGACATCGAACTTGCTGTCGATCCCATCCAGATGCTCGATCCGGAACTGCCCCACTTCCTGCAGAGCGTCCACCATGAGCTGCGCTTCACCGCGAGTGCAATCTACGGGCTGTTTGGAAACAATCTTCATCTTCTCGATCAAACAGGCATTCTTCGCGACCCAAATAGCATTGAGCGCCTCACTGACCGCCAAAGCTCCTGCCTCGATCTTGTCTACGATAGCCGCTTCTTTGGGTAATTCTTTCCGCGCCTTCTCTGGTGTAAGCGTCACCGCCAGATCAAAATACCGATCATAGGCAAGGAGGTTGTCGTGGACTAACTTCGCCTGCGCATTCTGCAAATCATTTCGCTTGTTGACGGCGTCAGTGTACGGTTGTGCTATTTCAAGATCGGACATGGAAGCTACTTCCCAAATGTGTTGTAGATATTATAGGCACGAGTGGCCTGAGCCGCCTTGCTTGGAGTAGACTTATCCTCCTTCGGCCCCCAGCTTCCCTTCTCATAAGAATTGTCGCCATATCCGTACTCGCGATTGGCATCATCGCGATATTCATCACTGCCCCATACGCGACCACCAGAACCTCGGGTCCATTTAACGCCATCCAAAGCCTTGAAGAGAATTTTTCCTAGTGCCGTATCCCGTGCATCATCGCAGGCGTGATTATTCTCGGGGACATCCCAGTAAACCTTTTTGGTAGCATTGTCGAACGTGAGGGAGCAGTTGATATTCGAAAACTCAGTGACATTATTACCAAGCTTCGGAAACATTTTCTGGGTAGGTCGAACAAGACGACGTTTCTTCGTCTTTTGGCAATATTCGCTCAGTGCCCACACGACAGTCAGTTCGTCTTGCCTGGATAGGTTTCTATTGGGCTTTACCGCCCAAGGATTCTCTGGCAGGCGCAGCTTTTCGATTTCCTCAAAGCCAGCATAATTGATGTCGAAATTCTTCTGGCCTTTGGCGAGCACGACCAGACGATCATACAGCTGCTTGGCAATCTCCAACTGGCGGGTATGAAGTTCATTCATCTCGTCGCGAATTTTCGCTTTAAAGCCAGCCCATTCCGCTGATGGTATTGTAAACTCGCCTTTTTCCCATTCATTTCTCGCCATTTCAAAGCTCCTTCTATTTCTCTCAGATTATTGAATAGCTTCGAAATTCACAAAATTTGATTGCCTCGTTTCGGCCGTGCCGCCAACATAGAGGAAACACGGGTGAGATTATGGACGAGAACAGGCTTAAAATATCAGCTGAAGAACTGGATTATGTAGAAGACATCATTCATCAGGTGATGGCCTCCCTGCCAGATCTAGGGTTCAGGGCCAGCCATGCGCGTTTTCCGTATTCGCTACATCACGACTACTACCGAACCAGGCTACGCATTCACGGCCGCCGCCTCCGTCACGAGGAAGTAGCGATCATCCTGAACCAATGGGCCTCAAAACAGGAAAAGCCCGCCGACGCTTACGTCTGGCAGGCCATTTCAGGAGCAATTCGAAATCTGCAGGGCAGGGAGAAAATCAACCTCCCCGACCACATCCGTCAGGGAATGGAAAGCGTTGCCCATGGTGAAACATTCGAAGCATGGGCTAAGACTTTCCTGAAAGAGGCGGCAAAAGAAAACGCCTAGAGCGCGAACGCCTCATGCAGCGATTCCGAGAGCGCAGCGCCAATCTCTTCTTCAAGCTGATCAGAAGTTTTGAGGTCAGGCACTTCCAGGTTGGCAAGCTTGAAAGGATGCTCCGCATATTTCGAAGCATGATGAGAAAGGACAGAAACCAGGCTCTCGTAGAGGGAGATTTCAACCAAGTTTTTCTCATGACCTTGCTTGCTCAAGTCGACGACACGCTCCTTGAAATGGAAAATCCATTTTAACAAGGAGGCTGCCCCTGCTGTTTTCATCGTTTCAAGTTCATGAATCAACGATGCAACAATGCCAAGGCGCTGGTCTACAAGAGCCTTGAACTCCTCATAATCTGCATCGTTTAATTGAGGCTCATTTTGAACCACTTGCTTCTGCCGTCCGATCAGTCGACCAAACCAACCATCTTGATCTTGCTGAACAACTGGACGGCTTGCTGGAATTCGTTCGGACAGGGATTCTTCATAAGCACGGAGCGCCTCGTGGAGCATGTCCTGAATGTCGTTGGACTGACGTGCGAACGAAACAAGAAAATCGTCTTCAAAGTTCAGGACGTCAATTTCTGATTGGACGTCTTCTGCGCTAAGCGCCACACGCTCAACTCGCAACTCCATCAGGCGATCATGCATGCGGCCACTCTGAGCCGTCATTATGGTACGATAATTATGAAAGCTCTCCGATAGAGCCTTAATCGATTCATCAACGTTGGAGAACATTTTCTGCCCTTCATAAATGCGAATATGCCTTTTAATGAGGGTGTCATCAGAATAATAAACGTTCAAGAAAAAAGTGGACGGAATTAATTTTTCCGCCCACTTTTCCGTCTTAAATTAATTTCAGGACATCTGCAGTTTAACAGCTTCCCGAACAGGTTTTGTGCGGGCAAGAAACCTGCCCAGCACATCACGGATGTCTTGCGACAGCTTTTCTGTACAACGGTGCACGATGTCATCAGGAATGCCGAACTTCGGTTCCACGATAGCGCCTGCGATGGCAGCTTGCGTGTCAGCATCGTTGCCAAGCGAGACCGCGTTGCGAACCGCATCTTCGAACGACGTCGCTTCCAATGCGCAGATGATAGCTTCTGGCACGCTGTCAGGGCACGTGGTTTTGAAACGTGGATAGTTCCAGCGAATGCCGTCGACCGTGCGATCAAGATCGTAGCCCGTGAGATCAGTGACCACCTGCTTGATCTCGCCGTGACGCCCTTCGACCGCCAGACGTACGGCCACAGCCACGGCAACAGCGCCCTTGATGCCCTCGGGATGCGAGTGAGACGGCATGGCACTTTCGGTTGCCATCTTAATTGCTTCCTCGACGCTGCCAGCGAGCCAGCCAATAGCACTCACGCGCATAGCAGAACCGTTGCCAAATGAATCGCCCTGGGTGCGTTGTGGATCAAGAAGCCAGGCCTTGAAGCCTTTGCCGAAACCGTCCTCGATGTGACGCAGACCAAATTCAACGAGTGCATCCTCATAGCTCGTTCCCGTCATCGCAGCATGTGCAATCGCGGCGGTCAGCACCGTATCATCGGAGAAACGTGATCCGTCACGGAACAGATCGAATTCCTTCGTGCGGATTGGATATTCAAATTCATATGGGCGACCAATCACGTCACCACAGATAGCTCCAAGCATGAACACCTCTTTTCTAACTCGCGGCGATAAATGCCAAAAATCCTGCGAAATAGCAATACACTTTTTTGATTTGCTTCCAGTTTTAAGGCCTACGCTCGGGAATTAAGCACTTAGGCAAAATCAGTTGACACTTTCTCTTTATGCCCACAGCATATTAATTATCGGGCATTTACCGGAGTAAATATGTGTCGGGACTAAATCAGGAACAACGTGCGGCTGCGTCCCACAATTCAGGTCATGCCATCGTCTTGGCAGGACCTGGCACGGGCAAAACCAGCACGCTTGTCGCCCGACACTCCTTCCTCCGTTCTCGTGGTATTGCCAGCGAACATATTCTGGTATCGACTTTCACTAACAAGGCCGCCGAAGAGCTGAAGGCTCGATTGGGCAAAAACGCTCCCTCGTCCGCCTGGATCGGCACCTTTCACGGTATTTGCCTTCGACTTTTGCGCCGTTTCAATGAAGCGGCCAAGCTGAAAAAGAACTTCAAGGTCCTCGATCCAGGCGCGCAGAAGGAACTGATCGCCAAGGCAGGCATCGTCTGGGATGCGGACGATGGAGACCTTACCGACATCATCGGCAGATGGAAGGATTCCCTTGCTTCGCCCGAGGATGCGATGGCAGAAGCGATCCGCAAGGGCAATTCGGTTCTGAGCCTCGCGGCCGAGCACTATCAAACCTATGAAGACGAATTGGCCAGAAGGGGTGATCTGGATTTCTCCGACCTGGTCACCCGTTCTCTAGAGGTAATGCGCACCTCGCCAGAGGTTATAGACTTCATTCGAACTCGCATTACGCATGCGCTGGTCGACGAATTCCAAGACGTCAACAGATCTCAGGTCGAGTTTCTTCAGGCACTTGCAGCTGCAGGGACGACGATCTGGGCGGTCGCCGATGACGATCAGGCACTTTATGGATGGCGCGGCGGCAACGTTCGTTACACCGTCCACTTTTCCCAGTTCTTCAAGGACGCAAAGACCTACACGCTCGTAGTCAATTATCGATGCGATCCAGCAATTATTGCGGCCGCCAATGTCAGCATCGCCAATAACGTCAACCGCGTTCGCAAGGTGCTGAAACCATCTCGCCAGCATAACAAGAACTTTGTCGTTCGCATTCGTCCATTCCGCACGGAAAGGGACGAGGCTGAATGGGTTGCCTCATCCATTGAGCGCTATCTGAAGCAGGGCGCGAAGCCACGAGACATCGCCGTACTGATCCGGACATCCTCCGTTACACCTGCCATCCAGCAGGCTTTTGAAGCGCGGCAAATCCCATTTTCTCTATCTGGGACTCAGAGCTTCTGGGAATTGCCGGAAGTCACAGCAATCGCAGACGTGCTCAATGCTATCGAACAAGGACAGCCGGGTCGCAATGCGACCCGCTTCAAGGGCGTTCTAGACCTCGTGAACACGATGAAAGGCTCGTCCCCGAAGGAGGCTGCCAGTGCTGTCGGTCGATTAGTCGGAGACCAACCACCTCAGGGCGTAACTGGAGAACGAGCCGCCTTGTGGTCAGATGCTTGTGAGGCGGCCGCAGGTATCGCAGCGACATTCCATACCGCCACAGCATTCATCGGTCACATCAACGAAATGGCTGCCAAGAGTTCCACATCGGAAGGCGAAGGCATATCGATCACCACGGTCCATTCCTCCAAAGGCCTTGAATGGCGTCATGTCGTTATAGCTGGCGCTGAAGCTTCCTTGATGCCTCACCATCGATCTGACGATCCCGAGGAAGAGCGCAGACTATTTTACGTCGCACTCACGCGCTCCAAGGGAGCCGTGGACATAACCTTCTCCAAATTCCGATTTGGAAAGAGCCAGTCACCGTCTCCATATCTCTCCGAAATCTCGAAAGCACCGACAGGAGCCGTCGTGTGGGCGGGTGGAGAGCAACCGCCTGAACCTCAACAACAGCAAACCTCAACCGCTTCTGCACAGAGGGCGGAACAACCAAACCAGAACACCGCCATGCCGAAGGTTTACAGAAGGCGTGGTGGCAAAAGCCTGATCCCGCCTGAAGAGCGTTAATATGAAAAAAATGAAAACTTCGAAGCGATTCCGTATTTACAAGGAAATGCGTCGTGAGCTGATAGAAAAATACCCAGTAGCTTTTCCTGCGAAAGGGAAGCGGCCGCCGTTGAAGGTGGGCATCGTGAAGGATATTTTGGCTGACGGATCGCTAAATTCGACCGCCAACAATCTCCGTATTTTTCTCTCTATCTGGACGCGCTCGACTGCCTATCTCCAAAGCGTCGCTAAAATGCGACCGCGCATTACACTAAGCGGGGAAATATGCTCGGAAATAAGCAAAACCCATGCGTCAACAGCAGCAGAAATAATTGTCTCCCGCAAAAATAAAAAGCTTAATAATTTGACTTCAGCTGGACGATAATTTAAAAAGCCGTCAACATTTTAGATTGGAGTAAATATGCTTATTGATCGCGACAACGCACAATTTTGCGCAGAAAAATCCGTAAAAGGCCGTACATGGGCTATCAAGAAACTCGTTGAGAGCACTGCGATTGAAGGCGTCCATCCTATTGCTACGAGCGTTGCTCTGGCTCGTGGTTTCGATCCTGAACGTTTTTTCTCTCCGGCCATCCGCAGGGAAATGCCTGACCCCTATCATCTGAAGTCGATGAAAGAGGCTGTCGAAAGCTTCTGTGATGCCGTTCAGGCTGACAAGAAAATCATGATCTATGGCGACTACGACGTCGATGGCGCAACCTCGACTTCACTCGTGCTTCGCTGGCTAACCAGCATGGGCTACTCCAAGGTCCTATACTACATCCCAGACCGACTGGCCGAAGGCTACGGCCCGAATGCAGATGCAATCCGCCGAGTTCACACGGAAGAAGCCATCGAATATCTCCTTTGCCTCGACAGCGGCACCACGGCGCACGGCCCGCTCGGAGTCGCTGCTGAACTCGGTCTTGAGATTGTTATTCTCGACCACCACGAGCCTGATGATCGTGATCCTCCCGGCATCCTCGTCAATCCAAAGCGTCGTGATGAAGATCGCAAATTCGACTATCTCTGCACCGCAGGCCTGGCGTTTCTGTTTCTCGTTGGCGTTCAGCGCGAGATGCGTAATCGCGGATATTTCACAACCGAGCGCCCTGAGATCAATCTAATGCAATGGCTTGGAATCGTTGCCCTCGGCACTGTCGCGGACCTTGTTCCTCTGGTCGGTCTCAATCGCGCATATGTCGCTGTCGGCCTTCCACTGATGGAACGCATTCCAGGAATTCGTGCTCTCAACATCGCCAACGGCGACGCAGGTTATACTGCTACGACCTGCGGCTTTGTGTTTGGCCCATGCATCAACGCAGCTGGCCGCATCGGTGACACCCGCCAGGGAACATACCTGCTCTGGTCAGACGATGAAGCCGAAGTCGAGCAGATCGCACAGGCGCTGGTCGAGACCAACAAGGAACGACAGGACATCCAGAAGGCTGCAATGCAGGATGCCATCGAAATGGGCAGGCAGCGTGCGGATGATGGTGTGATCGTCCTTTACAATCCAGATTGGCATCCTGGCGTGGTTGGTCTGGTCGCTTCCAAGGTCAAGGACGCGCTGGACAAGCCATCTGTCATTATCGGCGCGGGCGGTTCGGCATCATGCCGCGCAGTTGACGGGTTCGACATCGGTGGGGCGGTCATTGCAGCTCGTGAAGCTGGCATCCTGCTCAAGGGCGGCGGTCACGCAGCGGCCGCAGGCCTGACGGTACTGCCAGAGCGCATCGATGAGTTGCGTAAGTTCCTGTGCGAACGCGCTATTGGATTCCAGCATCCTGCAACTGAAATCGACCTTGCCTTCAAGGCAGGCGCGCTCAACCCTGCACTGGTCGAGGCACTCGAAACGCTTGAACCATTCGGCATGAAAAATCCGAAACCGCGCGTGGCCATTCTCAATGGTCTGGTGAAGTCAGTCCGCATCATGAAAGAACTCCATGTGAAGCTCTTCATCTCAGAAGGTGGGAGCGAAACGGAGGCCATGATGTGGAACGCCATCGGCACGCCACTCGGTGATGCATTGTCTGCCTGTGAAGGCCGCTATGTCGACATCTACGGCACTGCCCGCATCGACAGCTTTGGCGGCAAACGTCGCGCCACAGTCATTGTCGAGGACGCCATCATTGGCCCTTCGTTTGACGCTGTTGACCGGGACGCAGCCTAAACACCAACGCCCTAGAGACGAATTCATCTCTAGGGCAATTTCAAAAAGACGATAACTTTTCCCCGTCTGTATAATGCCAGCATGTCGCATGAATTAGCGTCGGAAAACCAAGCCCATCCGTCTTTCCAACTTGGCGATATCCGCGCCTGAGAAGATAGTCCAAAAGGCGTTCATTCATTACATTCTCATGTAAGAATTTGAACTTTTGCTCATACTCGTCCAAGAATTTCGTGAAACCACCCTTGCCTGGTTTGTCAGCTTCTACATTCGCAATTTCGAAATCCGCTGAATGGAGCGCTACCATTGGCTTGCGCACATAAATTCGTACGCCGTATTCTTTGACCCATTCAGAGCGAAGGAAGAAATCGCTCGCTACAAAATCATCAAACCTACGGTAACGCATATACGTCCTCGCGAGGGAACCTCTCTTTTAATTAGAACGAAGGAGGACGATTCAGCAAGTCCGGCCTCGCTTCACCAATTTTGGTCAGTGTATCGAGTAGAATTGAAACTCTATTGGGGTTCGCCGTCATCCGGTTCATCTCAGCGACGGTTTCATCGCAGACAGGAAAGCGAACAATTTCCACGGGGTCGCTATCCTCAATCAGCATGTACTGCGCGCCCTTCTTCTTGAACCACGCGTCGACCGATCTGGCACTGCCCATGTGCAGCATGACGTCACCCGCGTAAGCGATAGCCAGTTCGCCGCTGCCATCACATACGTGTCGCAGACCCGTGCTGAGAGCCGTTCGAGGCCCTTCGCGGAACCAGACATCTCCATGCTCGATCACGTATGGGCCATCAGTCTTCATATTCCGGTTCCTCTCAACCTATCATTTTCACAGACTATCAACTCATCCCTTTGTGAAACACACAAACTGACAAGCTGCCTGCTAGGAGCAAACTTCTGTGCTTCCCCTTGAAATCACTGGGAGTTTTCCTCCTGGGGACAGCAAACTGACGTCAATCCCCGAGCATTTGCCAGCCTGCCAAACTCGGCTCATGGCAAATTGATTGCCTGTTTCCTCGTCTACGACCGTGGAGGAACCGCGATATGCAGCCTCGGTGGCAGCACGATCAAAGCTTTCTCGCATGGTCGCAGGCACATGCCGATCCACCCAAAGCGACTTCTCTGAGGCGACGTTTGCGAACTCGTTGGCTCCGCTGTCAGCTTGAACATCTGGAAGAGAGCTGCGCTCCATATCGGGGACAGGCTTTACCGTCAGCTCGTCATCCTGCGAACCAGGTGCGGGCGGATATCTCCATGCCGAGTCTCCCCTCCAGCCCTTCGGCTGACGCACTTCTGGTTCGTCCTTTGGGGGCATCTGATATGGTTCCCATCCAGCATTTGGAGCTTGAACCGAGGGGCCGACGTTAGCTGGAGGGACAGGAACATCCATGCCGACCGAGCATCCAGCTACGAGAGCAACTATTGAGATAACAAAAGGCATTCTGAAATTCACGAAATTCTCCTTCAGAACGTATCACCAATATCATCCACAATTATTTGTTGTTTTTTCTTCAATGCCAATCCGGTTGGGGCAGGGCGGTCGAAATTATTCTGTCTCGAAGCTGGTTGTTTTATAGAATTTACACTTGGTCTACCCAAACTTGGATTTGTGCCTGACATCGCATTTGTCGGACGTGAAGCCAAACTATTCGTTGCAGGTTTGCCAGGCCACAATTTAGCTGCCGCGCTATTTTGCTGGGGCATGGCGTTGCCATTTTGTCTTGAAGATGGGTTCTCATTCGGCTTTTCCATCGGCGCAGTTGCGGTCGGCTTTGCCTTCCCAAAACTCATCCGACCTGTCGGCCTAACTGGTTCATCATCGTCGAAATTGGGCGTAGCAGGAGCCTCAACGACCTGTTTTTGAATGCCTTTTTCCTCAAGCATTTCCTCAAATGTATCGATAGGATGTATCCCCCGACGCAGAGCGAAAGCTGCTTCGATAATAAATTCTCGGCGATATTCCTCGGGAACCATTTCCCATAGATTCAAAGGGATAGACGGCGGGCATTCGACATCCCACGACTCATCGTCCCAAATTGAACCTGCAGTCTCCGACATTCAATCTTCCATAAAGCTTCACTATCAGGCATTATCGATTAATCCCCGAAAAACACAATAATTATTACGGGAAAAATATTGACAAACAAGCACTAAATGGGCATTTATCCAAGGGTAAATTCGGAGAGAACTTCTTGAATAACGACAAATATGACATGGGTTTTGATGATGAGTTTGATGATGAAAATCTCGACGACATCCCCGTGTTTGACGAGGACGAAATTCCGGAGGAGCTGTTAGCGGCCCTCCCTTCTGACGCTGACAAGGAATTCGAGACAGCGGTCGAGCACATGTATCGACCCAATGAATCGATCTTTGGCGCGGTCGCTCGCGACATGGTCAAAGCGGGCTGGTCCATTTTCCCTCAGGAGATCGACGGCAATCGTCGCCCTGGCACCGTTGACGGTCGAATGATCAAGTGGTCGGAAGATCACAAACTGGCGACCCAGCTCCCGACCGATGCTGCACTCGATAAGTGGACCGCGCAGTGTCCAAGCCTCAACGTGGCTGTCGTTCTCGGGGCTGGTAGTGGCTACTCCCTCGTACTCGACGTCGATATTGTGGAGCCAGAACTGAGCCGTCAGGTTCAGGAGCTGGCGGACAAGATGTTCGGCTACACGCCATTCCGTCGTATTGGTAACTGGCCCAAGATCGCTCTGGTCTATCGCCATGACCCAGATGACGAGATTCCAAACCGCTCGCCAAAATTCGTGCCATTCGACACACCTGAAAATCCAGACAATGTCGATCAAGGCCTCGAAGTCATTTCTGACGGCAAGCCAATGACGTTTTATGGCAAGCACCACAAAACTGGTCGCTACTTCCAATGGCTCGACGCAAATCCTCAGTTCTTCGGACCTGAAGACGCACCGCTCGTGACTTCGCAGCAAATCAACGATTTTTTCGATGCCGTCGACAGCCTGCGTCAATTTTCGAAGTCTGCTTCGTTTGACGGACCCATGGCGACATGGGAATGGGATGAAGATGCCCAGATCAACGTCCCAAAGATCCGTGCCGCTGCGGGTGCCAAGGACTGGACTGAAGATGAAAACGGCAAGGTTGTTGACGGTCGTGAAGCCTATCTGACACGCCTCGCTTTTCGTATCGTGACGGCAAACCCAGGAACATCGACAACACCTCAGGGCAGAGAAACTCTCGTCAAGATTGTCGTTCAACAATTCATCGACACTGCAGAATGCTCAGGCCGCTGGAAAGGCAACAACCTTATTCGCGAAGCCAAGTCCAAGGTAAATCGTACTGCCGAGAAGATGAAGGCTGGCCAAATCAAGCCGTTCGTTCCAGCTCGCGACAGCCAGGGCGATTATATCATTGCGTCTACCGCTCGTGACTATGTGCCTGCGCAGCCTCGCAATCCTGAAGGTGACTCTCTCGATTTTCTGCCACCTTTCGTCGATCCGACATCTCCAAATTTCAATCCAAACGCGCCTAACCAAAGGCGTCCAATGCGAATTGAAGTGCTCGGCCACAGCCAAGAAGCTTTCGAAGAGCGCAAAATCGAAGAAGACCGTACACGGATCGCAAAAAGCGTTCAGGACGGCCTCTTAAAGGCGTTCAACAGTTTCTGGGATGAAGTCTACGACATGGATCGTCGCGAATCACGCATCCACATCCTCAAGGCTCCTACGGGTGCTGGTAAGACGTCGCGCGGCATTTCGTTCGTCGCAGAAGACCCGCGCACCAAGGAAGAATATACGATCTATGGCTCAGACGGTGAGATCGAACACCAAGGCCGTTGCCCCGTGCTGTTCCTCCTGCCCACCTACGACAACATCGAAGAACTCCGCCACCGTTCTCAGGTGCTGAACCTCGATCCCACTCTGAGTGATGAAGACTTGCGTGCTCAGGCAGAATCTATGGGATTGATCCACGCAGATGCACTAGCGGGCAAGATCGATGAACTTCGTCGGGATGCCAAAGATGCAGGCCTGACAACCATGCTCTATCAGGGCAAGCTGCGCGCTGGTTGCCAGATGAAAGAGAAGATGGAAATCGCGATGGCTGCAGGCATGGGTACGTCACGCCTATGCAAGGCTGATATCCCAACCAAGGAGAAGGATGATAACGGCAAAACGATCATGGATACCAAGTTTTGCCCCTTCTACGAAGGATGCCCTGCCATCACACAGAAGGAGCAGATTCAGAACTCTCACGTCGTTTTCTTGCCGCACGCGTTCTTGGCTCTAAACATTCCTGACGAGCTGAAGCACGTCCGCGCCGTAGTGGCCGACGAACGCATTCATCACCTCTTCCTGCACACGACTGAATTTGACCTCGACATCTTCACCTCGCCTCGTAAGCCTCCAAAGCTCACGAAGAAGGAAAAGGAAGCTGGCGAAGACCCGACATCGTTCAACCCGCTTCGTCTACGTGCAGCTGGTATCGTAAACCGTGCCCTGTTGACCAATAAGGACCCAGCTGAAGAGCTTCTCAAGGCACAGATGGAGCCGCTCAACGGACGCAAGCTTGAAACTGACGAGGTTCATAGCTGGATCAAGGCAGCTCTGCGTACCTGTGGCGCGTCCCTGCAACGCGACGGTGACATTACGCCAGACATCGATATGGAGGACCTGCGCGTTCTCTGCTCCCAGCCAACTGGCGTACAGGTTCGTGAAGAGCATCGCTTCTGGAAAATTGTCGAGGAACGCTATCTCATGCGCCTCGAAGAATACCAAAACGAGCGACTGAGTCCGAATTTCAAACGCAAAACCAAGGGCGACCGAGACTATCGTATCCAGTACGTGGAAGATGTTCGCCCCAATGGTGAACCACATCCAAAAATCCGCATCTCGTGGCGCGACACCCCAAACTGGGTAAACCGCCCAATGCTCCTCCTTGACGCGTCTGCCGCTCCTGAAATGATCAGCAAAATCTGGTCCGGCAAAGAAGTCGAAGTTCATGACATTCCCGCCGCACTTAACGTGCGAACGGTTGCTATCGCAGATCGAACCTATTCGAACTCCTCGGTAATCGCACCACCAAGTGCATCTGCACAAGACAAGCAGGCGTCAGCGAAAATTCTGACGAACATTCGCCGCGCAATCAGCGCAGTATCAGCTCTATATGGATGGAGCCGCACAGTTGCTGGCGGATCGATCCTCGTACGACGTGCTGTCAACATGGCTTGGGAAGGGCCACACAACGTCGATTGGTGTCACTTTGGCGCTATGCGCGGTCTCGACTTTGCAAAGTACCATTCTGCAGCGATCTCGGTAGGCCGAATGGAGCTTCCAGTTCGTACGCTTGACGGTCTGGTTGCGGCATTGACTTACGATGACGATGAGCCGGAAAAGCCATTCGACAGCCTTGGCACAGGCCTCGGCCGCGATAACCAACCATTGCGAATTCCAACTGGCACGCAACGCATCAAGATGCGCTCCGGCCACGACATCAACATGCCCGTACCGATGTTTCCAGGCAAGTGGGGTCGCATGATCCAGCGTCAGTACCGCGAGGAAGAACTCCTGCAGTTCCTCGGTCGTCTGCGTCCGGTGTATCGTGAAGGTATGGCTCCCATCTGGTTTAGCCTGTCGTCGGTTATCCCTGAGGAAGTGATCGTCGACGATCTGATCAACATGGAAGACCTGGTCAAGGCAAACACAGGCTCAGTTTGGGAAGCGATGCGTCGTTCGCATGGCATTCTGGACTCTCGTATTGCGGCGGATGTCTGTGACGATCTCTTCGCTTCTCAAGAACGTGTCTGCTACTTCATGAAGCAGCTTGGCATGAATGACAAAACGGGTGAAATCGACCGTCGCGTAGCTTGGGGGATCGTATCTTATCGTTGGAAAACGAAATCTGGTGAAACAGGGCATTCATTCGTAAGGGCTGATCTAAAAGATCGCGACGAGGCGTTACGTAACGCCATCGAGAAGCACATGGAAAGTTCCGTGGTTTCGCTGGAGCAATTGTCGACGCCGCTGCCACAAACTCTCGCCATGGGTCGCAAGGTCGATAAAATCGAAGACGCACTCGGGACCCATGATGCTCGTCGCGTGATTGAAGAGCAAAATGCACTCGAAAGTGCGATTGCGATTCTCATGTCGACGCCACCAGAGGCCATCGAGCATCTGCGGGCCAACAATCTGCGCACCCGTCAGGTTCCGGTCTCGGTGCCGAGTGGAGTGACATACGAGGACGACAAGACAGGGTCAAAGGAAAGCCGGATCAGCCTGATTGAAGCTGAAACCCGTTTGGCGATTTCAAAGCTATGGTCAACACTGGGCAAGGCAAAGGTCGAAAAGGAAGATCTGGGCGCTGAAGCTGCCATCCTTCACGCTGAAACTGGCGTGGCAACAGAGGATACCTATGAGAGCGCTGGCGCGTCGACAAACGACGACACTGGTGAGTTCCAGATCATGGTATTCGATAATGAGGACATTTCTATTCCGTATTGATCGTCCATACCTGAAACATAAAAAAGCTGGCGGGAGCCAGCTTTTTTATGAATTCATCGACGATTTCTTGAGTGCCATTTGCCGAGGACGTCAGGCGCATCAAGACGGCGCGGATATCCTTCACCATTTGCCGCGATCATCTTACGAACGGCTGAATGCCCCTTGCCCGTCTCTGGATATGTCAATGTGATTTCGACGCCATATTCCAACTCATCGTACCCTTGCCCTGGCTTATCGGTGCGTGCGGTGACGAGAAATGGCCAGCAGTGGATGGGCATCGGGACGATTGTCGGATCAGCAGCCTTCACGAACGAGAACTCAGCGAAGACCATATTACCAACGACAAGGCCGAGTTGGTCCGCTTCCTCCGGATGAAGGTGCAGGGTTCCCTTGGTCGTGCGACCGACGTAGGGTTCTGTGGCTTTCTCAAAGACAGCCTTATCTTCATCCGCCATGCGCTTGATCAGAGGCATCACGATCTTGGCGTTTGCGTCACGAGCTGGAATATTCCAGGTCGTCTCACGCGGCTGCCGCCCCTTGCGCTTCATCATCTCATGCAGCGTCCAGTTCGCAACATGACCGTCTGGAAGTGTGATCCGAAGACCACCAGCACCAAACTTGATCGCATATTTCTTTGAGACGCATGCAAAAGCAGAGAACTTCCCGACCGCCTCTCGCCAGCCATTGGGGGCATGCGACCACAATTCCTTTTCGAAGGCCTCAACAACACTCTCTTCGGTGTTCTTCGTCAGGCTTGGAATAATCACCCAGGATTTTCTGTCCCCGTTAAATTGACCCTTAAATCGCTTGGACGTCCCTCTAAGCTCACCATGTTCGAATGGGAAAAACACCTCTATGCGGTCAGCATCAACGGATAATGTGACGGAACCAAAGTCTACGGTCGGCATGAAAACTCCTTATTTCGACAAAAATTGTAAGCGGGAAGGGAATTTGTCGCAATAATCCGTTTTTTCTTGATTTTCCTGATTCCTGTCCACATTTTTATTGACAGAGAAAATGTGTGGTGCACAATTTCAGGGAAATATCCAACACCAAGGAACGAGTAATGACCAAAAAGATCAGCACAATTATCGGCTCAGACAAGGGCGGCGTCGGCAAGTCCATGATCGCGCAGATCATGACCCTGATTTACGACAAGGGAGGCTTCCCGCTTCAGGTCATCGAAGTCGACAATCAGCGCAAACTGTCGTCCGTTCTGGGTAAGGATCGCATCAATGTTTCGCTCTCAGCGACACCCGACCTTGAGGACATTAGCCGTCGACCACACCAGGCTGAAGCTTTCTTCAATCCAGCCTACATCGAATGGACCAAAGGCGCGTCGTTGACCGATCTCGGTGCTAACGTCACGTCCTCACTTCTGGCTTGGGTCCGCCACTGCGACATCACCCAGCTCGCTGTTGAAGACGGCATCCACATCCAGTTCGTTGCATGCGCTTCGCCCGACGAGCAGGCCCTTCGCTCGGCACTGTCGGCAATCGTGGACGCCCGCAACACTCTTGGTGTTTGCGCCAACTATTTCATCGTTCTCAATGAGATGGTGGGTTACAGCGGCTTTGACCCCTATACCAACAGCGAAAGCTACAAGGAAATTCAGGCAATGGCTCAGCGCGGCGAGCTGACCATAGTCGACATTCCTTACTGCGACAGCCGCCTCTTCGAACATGGCAAGGCGATGAACCTCGACATGGTTCAGATCGTCCATGAATCAGATAAGATCGCAAAGGCTGCTGGCTTCGACATGGTCACGACCCGCGTCCACAAGCGCAAAATGATGGAATGGCTCAAACAGACCCAGAAGAACATGGAGCCGTTACTGCAATCGCCAGAGGCCGCCTAATCCTTCAGAGAAGACGAGGAGAATAGAATGACACGCAGTCTGAACTCCCCTCTCTTCTCCGAAGAAGACTTCGCAATGGCTGAACAGGACGTTCGCGAAGCGATGGCTATGAAGGCGAGAAATACGTCTGTCACCATCCCCGTCGCAAAACCTGCCGCGACGGCCGAACTCAAGACAGCCAACGCAATAGTCCCGTTACCCCCTCATGAAACGAAATCGGCATCGCCCGTTGACGACATGATGGATATGAAAGGGATACTCACGAAGCTTCTCAATGAAGAGACCCTCGACGTTAAAAATGCAGCCGAAGGTGCGACTTCGGCTCTGCCGTCCAAACCAACATTAGAGCCATCTGCAGTTCACAAAATACCGGAGTTTCTGAAGCGAGAAAAAGCCGAGGACGACCTCGATATGAACGAAGGCTTTCGGATCGTTCAACGAAGCCAAACCGAGAAATATGGAATTTCTTGGAAACTTCCATATGCGGTTATTGGATCGATAATAACTGCAGCTTCCATGATTTCAGGAATTGGCTTCCCAACGTTGTTTGCGGTTATCACAATGGCTCCGCTGATCGATGCCGAGTTCTATAAGCGAAGCTATTGACTGAAATTACATCCCAGGCGGCCTGCCAAAAGCTTTCGCCTGGGATCGAAGCGCAGACTGAACTGGTTTTGCAATGGTCGAACCAAGAAGACTTTCGGTAACAGAAATCTCATGAACGATTTTCTTTAGATCATTCAGACTCGCTTCCCCAGGCCGTTCAGGAAAAACATTGAGGCGAGGCTTATACGTTCCACGCCGCTTTTTCATTCGCGAAGGCGTAAACGACGGCAGACCACCTTTCGATTTTGTGTTCTCAGGCTGGTCAAGATTGAGAGCGTCACGCACGATAGCGTCAGCCTCGGCAAGGAAGTCACCTTTCACTTGCACGAAACGAAGCAGCCCATCAATCGCTGCTCTAAGCTTGACAGGATCATTGATACCTTCTGGACCATCAACATCCTTCCCGTCAGACGCCGCACCTGATGCATCCACGGCTTCAAGTGCAATTTGGACCTGCTTCAGCTTGTCCGCAAACTCACTGGTGTCGCCAGAAATTCGAATGCATTTCGGAGCAGGATTTCCCGTCAGCTCGATGCCAAGCGCCCTGACGCATTCAATCAAATCATGAATTTCTTTCTTCATTTTTCGACCCCATTTTCACCTCGAAATCATGACTGCTATTTATGAAGAGGTCAAATTTCCAGATGTAAATTGAAATTATTTTGGTGAGGCCACTTGCGGAAACGTTTTTTACAGGGCTAGCTTAGTGTTAATAACTCTGAATTGGCGGGTAATAATGCCAACATCGCATGGAACAATCGCTATTACGGCTCGTGGCGACGGCAGCCGTTGGTATGGTCGAATATCTATTTCACTTGAAATGGCACAGCAAATTTCGATCAAGGAAGGTGACCGCGTTTCTGCTCGCTTTACTGAAGAAGGCATTATCATTTATGCGGACGAAAACGGCCGCATAAAGATACCCGCTGCAAAAGGTAAGAACGACAAAAAGCATGCGTTTGAGGCCGCAACCACCACTCTAGGATTGAAGGAAGTGAAGCTTTCCCAGCAAGCGGTTGGGACAGAAGTCGTCGACGATACCATCCTCATCAGAGTTCCAGCCGAATACCTTGCTGGGGATAACCCTAAGAAGAGAAAGCCGCGCAAGAAAGCCATAAAAAGCGTACAGCCTCAGCAGAAGCGAGAAATCTACCCAGCCTTTACTCAGCATCGAGTCTTTGGTTCCGCTGCAGCAATCGTCACCGAAGCTAATCGCTCAGGCAAGAAGGTTCGTCCGATGAACCTTAAAGAAATCATTGATTTGCTTATCGAAGACGGGCAAGATGTAAAGGTACTCGGCCCGAGGTTCTTCAAGCTGAACGGTCAGAGTGTCACACCTTCTGACCTTGCCGACACCGCGAATAAAGTTTCCGGTTGCACCGACCAAGATCGCATCATTCTCGTTATGGACTAGCACTGAATGGCTCTGAAATACATAGAAGGCGACCTGTTTAAATCGAACCCGAAGGTAATTCTTCATGGATGCAACATGAAGGGTGGTTTCGGCAGTGGTTTCGCTGGGGTCCTGAAGAACCTGTATCCCGAAGCGGCAAACGCCTATTATTCAGCTTTCAAGAATAATAATCTGTATCTTGGCACAGTGCTCTGGGTTGAAGCACGTGGAGTGCTGATCGGAAATTGCCTTACGCAGCCGACATTTGGACGGGACGGGAAGCAGCACATTAGCTATGAAGCTTTCGAATCCTGTATGAGGCATGTCAATCAAGCCGCAGAAGACGGCATCCCCGGAACCAGTTTCGAAGAAGGATTTTCCGAGGTATCCATGCCCATGATTGGAGCCGATCTCGGAGGAGGAGACTGGAATAAGCTGGGTCAAATCATCGCTGAACAACTGACTGTCGTCCATCCAACGGTCTTTGTTCTTCCTGGCCGTAAATATGATATTTCTCGCCTGCCTACCTTCGGTTAATTGACAAATATCAAGTGATGTGATTTAAAACTCCGCACATTCAAATGCGGAGTTTTTTGCTTCATGGCAAGATATGGATCAGGCGGCAAATATTGGAACGTCGGCCTCAGTAACTTTGGCATGTTGGCTGCGACAGAACGTCAGCAATTCCTCCTGCAGAAGCTAACTGGTATCAGTCATCGCAACCGTGGTCTCACCCGCGATCAGGCAGATGAGCTAATCGGCGAAGCCATCAAGGAGCGAGAAGAAAAACGCGAGGGACTAACTGATCTCGCGGACAAGCTCCTGTCGTCAATCTACAAGCAAGCGATTGACGCCGCCAATGAGGCTGGGGAGAAGTGGCTGGCATCTCACCAAGAGATTCAATTCGTCATCAACGATCCCGAGACGGGAACCAAGATCGGCGTATATGGCGAGATTGGGAAAGCATGGATCACCTGGCCTAAACCGACCAGTGCTCTCTACAAATGGCTCATGAAGGAAATGTACGACGGCCAGAAGAAGGAGATCCGCATCCCACATCGTTACGCTGACAGGCTCGAAGGTGAGCTACAGCTGGCCTGCGAGGCGGCTGCCTATGCAGCCCTCAAGAGATCAGGAAGCTCCGTTGGCGATATCAGGTTGATGTATCGCCACGAAGACAAGTCACATCAAGCAGCGTAGACGCTACGGTTCTCAAGAACGCGTTCCAGGAAGCCTCGAACACGGGCTGCCACTTCAGACTCGAACTCACGACGCTTGCCGTCTTCATTCACGATGTCAATGATCGTGAGTTCGTCAGACTGCACCCAAGTCCGACAGTCATTCGAGAAATCATGACCGTCCTTGTGAATCCGCAGAACCAGCACGTTCTCCCTACCAAGTGAATTTGCGACAGCCAGTGCCTCCATGTCATCCCCGACGTCTGGATTGAGGATAACAGACGCGCTCGAATTGTGGACAGCCTCCACAAACAGCTTCGCGACAGCATCTTCACCCTTCTCAGATTTTAGTTTAGTAGATGTCGCGATATAAGCTTCACGAGGAGTCATCCCGTTAAACACTCCCAAGGGGGTGTCCTTTGTCATCTCAAACGCATCTTGAGCACACTCAAACCCATGATTGCGATGCGTAAGGTCTTTGACAGGGCCTGTGAATTTAATGATTTCGAAGTCTTCAACAATCGTGTCGACGAGGGCATTTACGGCAGTGTCTTTGCCAGCACGCGGAGGGCCATTAAATAGAATGGCTATTTTCCCATTTTCATGAGCCATTTCAAAACCTTGCAAAATGTGGATTTCCAGTGACATTCTTATGCTGATTTTTCTATGCAGACATGTCAACCGGAAACCCAATAAATATTAGGATTCGGAAGATTTTCTACGAGATTTAGGAGGTCTTTTAGCCAAGACATATTCTGTATGACCATTATGTCCACGATCCCACACGCACCAAATTACTTCCATGGTTGGCCGCTTTAAATTCATGAAATCCGGACGCCATGTAAGTGCAATTATCTTTGAAGGGGGATGCTGTTCAAATAATGCATGTCGCGATTTTGCATGCCAGAACGACGCTTTAAGCAGCATCGCCATATAATCGGGCTTCAAAGAAAGGACGTGCTTGATAATTGGTCCAGCAATATTGAAGGGCGGATTTGTAATTACATTTGGAGCCGGGAGTTTTTCCATCTTCATGATGTCATATTCCGGCCCGTGCCCGACGCCATAGCCTCGATAATGCAAGTCTGTGCCGATAACCTCGTGGCCGTGGCGTTCCAAAACTTTTGCTAAAGCACCATCTCCGCAGCATGGTTCGGATATTGGCCCCTGAACCCGGTTTAAATGAGGAATAAGCACTTCTGTGACTTCGTCAGGGGTCGGATACCAATCAGCGTGCTGCCTAGGTCGTTCCGCCCCTGTTCCCCTCTTGCCGCCAGCCATAGCGGCACCAATACCTGTGGCCATTATTAATCGTCCTCATCCTGCAGAAGGGAGGTCAGGAAGTCTTCTACAGGCGCACTGTTCGGGTCCCAAGAACCGTCACCACCGTCGTCGTCCTTACCGTCATCTCCGTCGTCGTTAAATACATGTACGGCCGAGGCGGATGCAGTTGCAGAAGTCGCGATATCACTCTTCGTGAAATCGAAATCATCCTCAATCTCATCACCATCGTCCGATGAAAGAGCTTCTTCGATATAACTATCAACGCTCTCTCTAGTCTCTACTTTTTCATCAAAATTCAGAGCTGCCAAGGTTTTTAGGACATTTTGGTTCGATGACATTCTATCCGTCATCTTCTGAATATCTCCCCCGACCTCAGTGCCATGAGGAACATCCTTTTTCATACCGCTATTAATCGGCCGTGGGCGCGAAGCAAATGGCGGTCGACCCTGTTCTTCCGGCTCAGGGCTAAATTCTTCGGGCATAGATTCTGGCCGTGGGCGACGAACGGTTCCTGGTCGCCCTTCGCTAGGAACTTTTGCGCCATCATCGAACGGAATATTCTCGATGTCCTGTGGGACACTGTGCTCACCAGGCATCCCTGCCCCAGTAGCCGCACCAATCTCACGCGCATAAGCCTGTGACGTCTTGCGGTTCTCGGCATTGAGCTTTGCATAAGCGATACAGGTGATATCTGCACGGTGAGCCGGGGCACGCTTGGAGGATTCAATTTCCTTCAGCGAATGCGCGATAATGCCAATGTCAGTATCCGTTGCGATATTTTGCATCGCATTGGCAGCCATGATTTTGACCTGCTTCGCAAATTCTGGATCAGCCATTTTTGCGATAATTTCAGGCATTTTTTGCTGTTTTTCGATCTCTTCACGATCAGGTTTTGCCACCGTGATGAAATAGTTCGCTCTCAGCTTCAAATTGTTTTTGTTAACTGCGCCTTCTGGATTCGCGTAGAACGATTTTGCTCGGACAACCCAGCCCTTATGAATGATGTGCATTTCACCTTCGTCCTGATCTTTCAGGTCGAGCGGATTAATGCGATCAACTTCTTCGGCACCAGCCTTCATGTCATCCCGATAAGAGCGACCGCCAACTTCTCCAGGCTTGCCATCAAAGTTTTTCATGCGGGCTAGCCACATTTTGCCTGCAGCTTTGACACCAAGTTCTGCAGTGTCCTCGTCTTCAGTTCTCATGATGATCTTGGTGTTGGTGTTACCGCGCACCGAACCAAAAACCTTTTCGTTCAAGCTCTTCATAGCGTTGATGTCCTGACCCGCGAAGATCAGCGAGAAACCAAGCGAACGAGCCTGTGCAGCCATGAGATCCATGCCGTCGACCATGTAATAACCCACTTCGTCGAGAACCACGATGAACGGGCTAGGCGAGTTGGTTGGGCGGTTAACAACGACCGAGTCCCAAGTGCCTTCAATTTCAGAACCGAGGGTACCACCCATCATGCCCTTCAACGTGGCCACGACGATCTTGCCGAGGTTAGCAATTTCGTCTCGTGATTTTTCGAGGGCAGGAAGCATAATAACAAGGATACGGCGATTCAGCACAACGTCAGCCATATCGATCTCACCATACGGCGTATGGAAGATGTGTCCATAAACGTCAGCAAGAGAACCAAGAATCTTGGTGAACTGCATTTCCAGATAGCCGTGCTGGTCGAGTGTCGTCTGAGACTGCTTGTATCCTTTGTCTTCCTGAAAGCCAGGAAGTGAGGTCATATACGACCGAATGCTTTTTCGGATAGAAGGCGGCATCTCTTGGTACTTGTCTTTATCCGCCAAGTCGATAATGCGCTTCAGCTGGAGATGGTCGCGAATTTCCGAAACGTTGAGATCGATATAGTTATTGTCACGCAGCCAGGTGAGAGCACGCATGACACCCGTAAACATGGCTGCAGCGCGACCTTTCCACATCGCACCGTCGCCGCCAGCATCATCCATAAGGCCGACAACCATCTGAGTAAGCGTGTCCGAAGAACCAGTGGCGAACGGGTTCAGGGTGTTAGACATGAGTTTTCCGCCACCGCCGCCGATGTCCTGGTTGCCCGTCATGTAGTTGAGAACGAGGAGGTCGTCTTCCCGGCCGAAACGACGACACAAAGCATAAACCTTCGAGAAGAGAGCAACGTCACCCTTACCGTCACAAAAGAGAAAACCGGAACCCCAAGCGACGGCGTTAGCTGCGAAGCCGAGTAGCGCTTCGGTCTTACCAGCACCAGTGGTACCCAAAACAAGAAAGTGCTGACGACAGTCAGAGTTGGTAAGCCAAACCTCTTTTGCCGTTTTTAGTTCATTACCCAAGAAAAAGATGCCCTGTGCTATCGAAGGCTTGGACGTGGCAGGATGCCGCTCATTCGCATCCATCATTTTTGACTGAATAGGCAATTTTAGCGGCGAGGTTTCCTCTTGCTTCAAACCAAACCACGTAAATAAACATGCAAAAATCAGACAGAAATCCGCAACCGCCGGGATGATAAATGCGAGCGCGGCAAAGAATAGCAGAAAGGTCGCCAAATTTTGAGGGACTTTCAGCCAGTCGACAATTTTCTTACTTAGTGGCCGAGCGTCTCTAGCGAGATCTATAGCCCTAATTTCTTGTCTGCCCTCAGGGCCACGCATTTGTTTCTGGGACATTGAATCCCTTTCATAAAACTGCCTATGGACGGATTTTAAAGCCACTCATCCACCGGCAACAGCCTTTCCAAAGATTCTGACTAATCAATTGGAATCCTTCAAGCATTTATTTAATTACCAAAAATCCTCATCTCTCATGGGAGATTAATGCGAATTTCAAAGGAAAATCGCTTGATTTACGAAATTAAAAGGGATATTAAAGCCTTCATGCGCCTTAAGCGCCTCAACCATTAAATCAACATCTAACCGTACTGGAGTAAGCATGCAGGGCCTTAATTCTCGATCTTCCCACCCCAACGGAATGGCTCAGCGTCGTCGACGCAAGAAATACAAACTGAAACCAGGACATCCTACTGACCAAGAACTCATTGCAAGCTATCTGGCAAACGAGGGTAAAGTCACTCAATGCCCTCCTGGTCGCGCTATCGGCTCCATGCAGTCCCAATGTTTCGGACTCGAATAATACCGATTTAATTCGCCTTAAATTGCGAACGCCACCAAATGAATTTGCTCCGCAAAGTCACTTTTTTTTAAACGGCGTTCGCAATCAGCATTTTCTAAGTCGCAAAATCAGCAACAGTTTCAATATCGCCACGATCAATAGCACCAGGAATAATCCTGATTTGCGAGCCAATTGAATATACAAGCGTAGGCGTTTTTATCCCCATCCCAGTGTCCCTGATAATTAATGAAGCCAGTGTCGTCGCTACAAGGTGATCTTGTCTGTCGGCTAAAGGCGTTTCCCCTTTCGTTGCCCCCATCTTTATGGGCTGAAACATCTCAGAAATAGGAGAAGAACGCGGGTCAGCCATAATCTTCTCCACCGCATTACTACCTTCAGGCTGTCCTCCAGAAAATGGTATCCATGCAAAAGTCACTCTGCCGCTCTCAATCACACTTCTGCTCGCTTCGTAAAGTTCAGGAGATTGTGGACACCATGGCGTTGTGAGAACATAGACCACATTCGCTGCGTGCCCATCCTGGACATGAGGCATGGCCTGGAATGCTTTTAATAATTCAGGCGATGCGGACCATCCGACACGAGCAAATGCCTTCGTCATGAACATCAATGCGCCTAGCCCTGCTACAAATCCTCGTCGTGTAATCAGCGAAAATTGTTTATCGATGTTCATTTTCGGCCCTTCCGGCATTAGTGTTATTGAGTAATTATTTAGCAAAGAATATCTTCTGAGAAGTCTCAGATCAAAATTGGAGTGAAAATGCGCTGTACCTTCGCGTTGCTAGGTCTCTTGATGTCGCTGTCGACTGCTCACGCTGCTCCACAGGGGTCGTGGCCGGATGAGGCATCCTACATTTCGCTTTCAAAGAAATCATGGGTTCTGGTTATCCCAGCTCGGAGATCCGAAGCCGGAGACATCGTTCTTTGGGACAAGGATGACGATTGGCTCAAACAATGGATCGTCCCGCGCCAAACCCCTTCTGGGACGAAGACGGTAGCCATCACTGGCGATGCAGACGACAAACGGATGGTTCTCGGGTGGCACCTTGAGAACATGGATGTCAACGCGCTGAACAAGCTCGCTGGAAAGTACAAGGCACCCGCTATCGCAGTTGCCGTTAAAGACGCATCACAGCAAGTGGCAGTCGCAGGATGGGTGTCAGGAGAAGGCGCTGCCTGGAGATTTGTCAGCTCATCTGGTGCTACACGGGAGTCCGCCCTCGGGGTGATCGATGAAATCTTCAGCGGGTACTCGGAGCCAAACGAGATCGCTGTCGCCCAAGACAAGGTTGAGATCACAGGCCAGCGTTTCAATGATGGCTGGACCGAATATCGATTGGAGTCCTTCGATCAGTCATCGCTAGAAAGATTATACAAGGTTCCAGGCGTAGAGGTGATGGGAACGCTAGATGCAAATAGCCCGTCTGTAATCGTCAGAGTTACAGACGGGAGAGATATTGAGACGGTCTTGCGATCCGCAGGTATTTCTTACCGGTAGAACCCAGGAGAAGCAAGCTCTTCTTCATCAGACTGAGAAGATGCGTCGAATGCAACTGCAACGACATTGCGCTGAACCCAGTCCGTCGAAGCTTCTATATCCCAACCATCAAAACTCTCGCGAACGACACCTTCGTTGACGATTTCGAGCATTGACGGCGTCAGTGTTGCACCATCACGCAATTCTGCGCGGAACGCCCAACGGTTGCTGTCATCCTTATGAACCGGATACAGAGTGGCAACGCCTCCATCATAAGGCAGGAACAGCGTCCCTTCATTGCCCCGTCGAAATTGGTTGTCTTCGGATGCGAATTGCAAGAGCGCCGCCTTCATGCGGTTGTATCCGGCCGCGTAGTCAACTCCCTTTTCGTCTACCGACTTAAATCCAGACTGATAACCGATGTCCTGCGCGAGATCAGGGGCCGCAACACCATTGTCAAACGATGTCTTAATCAGCTGGTTGTCATCATGCAGGTCGCTTTTGACGTCAGAGTATGTAACACCAAAACGCTGCTGCATCACTGTGTTGATTTCCCTCTGATATGCAAAAAATGCTTTCGCATTGTCTCCGGCCATCATCATCTCCAATTCTCGCTTCCGCCACCTAGGCGGGGTTCTAAGAATAAAATCATTCTTCGTCTTGCAAGGATCAAACGCATTCCTCAAAAATTCATCGTGCCGAGCAGGCTTTCGAGCGCGTCCTCGTCATCCGCCGACAATGTGGACACATCGTTTGCTGGTATGAACGACGCAGGCCCAAGCTTTCGCTCTACTGCCACGCGCGTGATCACCGTTTCAGGAATACCTTCAAAATATCCCCGCTCACACAAGCGATGTTTTTTAACGGTGCCACGAAGGACATAAGCTTCCCCTTGATCAAGTTTTGAAGTGCCGCTCGCCTTCCAGCTCAGGAGGTTGTTATCGGCATCTATCAGGGTGATGTAGCTGACCATGCCATAGTTCCCCGCAAACTCTTTGACACTGAACACCTTGCCGACGAACTCAAAACGTTCACCGACGTCGCGTACTGGCAGTGACCGTTCAACCAGAGAACGAACATTGGCGGCTTTTTGGTCACGCTTCAGCTTTTCCACGTAAGAGTTGGCGGCAGCGGTAAGCATGGCTACATCATGCATGCTGGCATATTTCTTCATTGTCGACGCCACGACATTACGATTGAAATCTCGGTCGGAATTGTTGACGAAATGCTGGACGAGATCGTCGGCCGCGAGAAAATCTGCCTCTGTAACCAAAATCTCGTCATCACCGAGGTCATCTCGACGATATTTTACGAGATCCGTCATGACATGACGCCACGAAGCGTCGATGAAATCCAGCTTGGCCTGGCTGGAGCTGACGAACCCATGATCGCTGACGTGCCGGATTGCAACCGCGAGGACAAGGCGCACGTCCTCATCAAAAGCCATTGGATCGGCTTCAGGATTCTCATCAGCGAACTGTTTGATCGAGTGCAAAATCTTGCCGACTTCCTGCAGTCCTTCGTGAAAGGCGTTCCCGAGACGATATCCGGTAAATGCCTCCACGCAACTCGAACCGACTTCAAAGTGCTTATTGTCTTTGTTGTTCTGTAAGACCCACGAAATCGAGCGGTTACGACTATATCCGCAATGGTCACAGCACAGCTTGTCTCGACAGCCAATTTCAACTGGAATACAACCGAAATTCGAAGTGACAATAGCACCTTCTTTATTTCGCTTGTAATATCGAGAGCCAACGAAAGAAAAATCTCCCACGTCAGGCGAAAAGTTTGCCAATCTGACAACTGCCATTCGAGAGACTACGCGTCGAGTCTGGGATGAATTCCCGTTGATCCGAGCCAGGGCGTCGTGAACGTAATGCTCACGCTCAATCACCTGATCCACATTCATGGTAGGAACAGGCAAACCGCTCTTGCGAGCGCGCAACGCCGCCTTATTGACACGCCCTTGCACGCCAACGACCTTATTTTCTGGCAATTCAAATATAAGTTCCACGACCAGGACTCCTATCCATGAAATCACGATAGGGAGGCACCTTGTAAGCAACAAGCTGAAAGGAAGAGGCCCTGGCAACTGAATAATTGCCAGGGCCATGCCATCGGTGAAGCGCCAACAACGTCCATTGTCCAGCACTACAATTATGATGGTGTAGATTTGTTCCCACATTGGCAAGGGTTTATTTGCAAAATTATTGACGAAATTCCTGACTTAGAAATCGTGGTAATTTGCAGAATTGATAGCTACACTAATTTCAAACCAGAAAGACGAGGGTAATATGCGGCGAGCACAGAGCGTAAGGCTGATCAAGGACGAAAATGGCAACCCATATGCGGTCCATCTTGAGGCCGACCATTGCGCCGAACACGAATGGGGCATCGAGCGCATCCATATGCTCCTGGAAGCTCCTGTCGATGAACAGGACGGCATTGGCCGCTACACCATGGCGGCAGACGACTACACCAAGGATCGCGTGCGTCGCCTGACCGTAGCATCGTCAAAAATCGAGACCTACTACGAATGGAATACCGAGACCCATCGGGCCAGTAAAGTGAAGGGCACCGTTGCGAGGCTCCGTTTCGGCTATCCTGACGAAAAGCCTAGCGGGAAAAGCGACACACGATCTGACACCAAGATGAACGGAGCCTTCGACAGCGGAGGATTCGAGGTCGCAGGTTTCTCTGATGAATCCCGCGCGTTCATCAAACAACTGCACGCTGCACTACTTGCAGGCGATTTCTCAGCACATATGGGCGGCAGAGCAAATCCCTTCGGCGGCGGTGGCCTCAACCTGTCGATCCCTTCATTGGTACCACAAGCCGTGAAGGATGACGTTCTCAATGCTCATCTTGCCCACAAGCGCTTGATGGAAGCTGCAAAGGCAACTGGCATCTATGAGATTTTTGATACTGTCAAAGGCCGTGGCGAATTCGGCTATTTTGCTTTGTCTCCACGCTGGGCATTCGATGATGAGAAGAAGGCAACGGAACACCCAGTGATGTTTTGGCTCAACCCCAGTTCGAATACCGCAAACTACGGCTGGTTCACCGTTGAAGATCTGGTCTCTTGGACCAAAGGCACAGGTCCCGTGCTGAAGGAAAAGCTCGAAACCACCAACACGATGAAGATGTAAGGACAGGGACCGCTATGACGGAAAAAACCATTAGCCTTCGGGCTACACTCCCGCTCGCGAAGCACGCTCGAAAGCACGCCTTCGGTTTCCTTTCCGTCGACGTCACGATCCGTGAACTTGACCCAATCGAGGAAAACTCTGTTCTGGATTATGCGCGGGTGACGATCCTCCATAGAGGTCCCAATCGAAACATCCCAAAGATCGTCGACATCAAGGACTTCGAGAACTCCTACTGGAGGAGGGTCGAGAACGACCGCTTCTACACAGACACGGCAGAAATTCTCCAGAATTGCAGCGATGCAGGTCTGACGAAGATGCTCGATAAGTCGATACCTCTCATGAGTGCTGACTATCCAAACCCTCAGCCGATATCTGCGTTCAAGGCGGATGACGTACAGGCACTGATGTCGGAGCTGTCGAAGGCAACTGAAAACCTGATGCTCTTCAAGGGAGAAGTTTTTCGTACAACTCCAGAGCCGACATGGGTCGTGACGGAAGCGAAGGGGCGCGATGCAGGTCTGATCGTCCAGCCATTCCTCGGAACCCCACGGCACAAACAGAACACCGCGTTCTTCGCGGCCGACCAACGAGAGCAAGCTGAAGAATTCGCGGACACGCTGGCTCGCGAACTAAACGTGACCCGCTTCCCGACCAAAGGCGAAATTGCTGAAGGTGACTTTTTCGGAACCAGCTTCGACCAGGCCGCTTTCGCGAATGATCGGCTCGTGGATCTCTACCAGAGAGTAGTTTTCAGCCTTTACGGTGACGTACCCGATCACATCCTTTCCGCCGCAATGAGGCTGAAGGAGCAAGAAGATTCGCCCGAAAAGATCATAAGCGCCCTCATGCTGCATCAAGACCTGAAGGCTACCAACTCAGGTGGCCCAGCCGTAAACGCGTTTCTCGGGGTGGCTGAAAGTTCGGCACTCCTCGTAGCTTCCCTCAATGCAGGACGCGAACTTTCGATGGGCGAGGTATCTCTCCTTGACGAAAAACTATCCGAACTAGCCCTTTCCTGAGCCTGCGACCTTTCAACTGGAACAGACAGTCGCCTGAAGAACGCTTTCGGACGCGAAGTCGTCAATGCAGAGTGGGTCGTTACCCCGTTGCGGACGACCTTTGGGGTGTCACCTCTCCGATTCAGAATAGAATCTGGGTTAAAGGCGGAAATTTCTTTCCGCCCCCCTTCTAGGCACAGTTCTGCCTCATGCGCCTTCCACGACATTACGGTCAGCGCATCAGCCAGCTGACGAAGGACGGGGTTTGTCGCGCGGCGAGCTAACTTGAACGCTTTGACGTCCAATGGCTCTTTGTATGGCTCCGGCCTGCAGGCGTCTGCAAAGCTGATCTCAACGGTGTTAGGAGCCTTGCCAGGTCTGCGGCGGATCAGCCCCGCCTGCTCAAGCTCGATGAAATAGTTGCGGATCGTGCGTGTGGTTCGTCCCAACTGCGTCGCAATCGAGCACGTGTATGTAATCAAGGACTTTGCCTTACCTGCCTTTGACAGCAACAACGCGAGGCAGGTTTTTGCCCCATCGCGGACAAAGCCGTCCAAAAGCGCGTCGAGCGACATCTTCGGCACGAACATGCCGTCAGTCCTTGGCAGGATGCGCTTCTTGCGACGGTTCCGAGTGAGATAGACGCCACGTGGAGCAGGCCGCTTCTTGGCCTCGCTCAGTGCGACTTGGTTTTCGCAGAACGCCTCTGCGACTTCGACTGACCACAGGCCATCGCGGCAACCGACCCAGATCGCCTGCATCGGAGGCATCTGGTCCTGGCGCTGACGAATGTATTCGAGGACATGCAGAGGAATCGGCTTCGTCTTTGCGAAACGAGGTTCATCGCCTCGCGCAATGACGGCCGCCAATTTGGCCACAATCTCATAACCGAATTCGCCCCGTTCCGCCGCAGCTGTAGCTGCATGAAGGCTTTCTGCAGGGGAACCAGCAATGATATATGGCTCTAGCTCCGCTGGTAACGTTGCGGACATAGCTCCACCCTTCGGAGACGCAAAAGCGCTCCGCCCGTGGCAAGCAATTGGTGTCTCAAGGCACAAAAATTCGTGCTTCCGGAGCGACCGAAAGTGCTTGCTCTCCAACGATGTGTGGGCTAGTTTCGAACCTGCTTGTGGTGGTCAAAACCCAACCCAATTATGAGAAGCCTGATGTGCGCCAACACGTCGGGCTTCTTTGCTTCCAGCCTCAGAAATCTCTCAAATCACCACCTCCTGTGTACAATGGTGCCATTGTCACAAAGGGTTACCCGATTCTTGTCGCAGGAGTCATCGGGAGGTATTGCGTGCACAGGGGTAGGTTTATGAGGCAGATTGCACTTTTTTGAACCTCGATAGGGAGGTTTAAGAGGCACCTAAAGTTCGCGGTTGCAGGCAATCTTAGGTCTTGTAGGTAGGTTTAAGGAGCGGTTGGCAGACCACCTACCCAGCATAGACGCCCGCCTCGCTCTCCAGAGATACTCCCATCACCATTTCTCTGCGCTACTGACCTGCCCGCATTTTAGGGAGGTTTAAGAGGCGGGTCGTGTAGCAGGGTCCCGAAGTGCCCGATCAGAAGGTAGGTATAAGAGGCATTTGGCCTCTTACCCCGTCCCTCACGGGCCGGAGCCGGGAGGTCTAAGAGGCACATGCACATTTTATGAGCAGTCCGAGCGCATCCGTGGGGAGGTCTAAGAGGCACTTGTCGGGACCTCGGCTGCCTCTGTCGGTGACAGGGAGGTTTAAGGGGCACTTGGCTTCTCCATGCCCTGACGGCCCACCATCACCGAACTGATGGCGACAGTGCAAACTCCAAGGCAACCTGTTCCGCGCTTGGGACCCGGAGCGCTCGATGGGGAGGAATAAGAGGCACTTGAGAACGCCGAAGACCTAGTGCCGAGCCTGGGTAGGTATAGGAGGCGCTTCGCTTCAACCTGGAAAACCAAGCTGAGCAGGGAGGTTTAGCGAGCACATGATTCGCATTCGCTGGCCGCCAAGCTGCCCGTCTGTGGGTGCGCGAGGGGTAGGTTTAAGAGGCACTTGGCCTCGCTAGGCTCCACCGATAGGGAGGTTTAGGAGGCACTTGGCGTTTCCGGCCCGATTTCCTGTGCAACAAGCCTACTTACCTCTTTCTCGATTTCGGATTCCGAAAGAATCGGCTTACGTCTCTGAAATCGAAGGTCTCGCCAACCAGGTAGGTTTAAGAGGCACTTCGACGACCATGAGCGTATTTCGTATGTCCTAGTGGGTAGGTTTAAGAGGCGCATAGGTAGGTATTAGGAGCGCTTGTAGATTCTACTTGAAAGCCCCTTCGGATCTATTTATCAGCGCTCCTCATACGGAGAACAATTTATGGGAAATCAAATTGCGAGTGAATTGACGCTCAAGAACAACGTCAAAATTCTTTCTGATGCAAAAGCCAAGAAAGAGAAGCGCGAAGTGACTGAATATCTCCAGACATCGCTATTCTCCTTGCTCGAACAGAACCAGACCAATTGCACGGCACTGTACGACCTTGCCCCGCGTTTCATTAGCCGCGTTGAGCGGCCGGACGACACGGCGTACTTGGTCGCCATCAAGAAGGATTTCACCTTCAATGGCGAGCCATATCGCGTGACTGTCAGCCCTGCACGCGTGATCCAGCAGGATGGCAGTGAACGAGACGAGCTACCTGGCGAGCGCGAACAGCTTGTTGAAGACGTCATCCGCAGGATGGCGGCGGATTGCATGAAGGTTCATCAGGACCAAATTGAGATACCGTTCTCGATCTATGCCATCCATCGGGAACTCATGCGCCATGGCCATACCTTCAGCAAGCAGGAGGTCAAGGAGGCGCTCATCATCCTGAACAAGAGCAACATCGAGATCACAAAGATCGTCGAGGAGGGTAGCCGCAAGCCGAAGCCAGTTCTGTCGGCCGCTGCCTACCCTGTTTTGAAGTTCTCGGATGCAAGCGATCCCGAAAGCACGGCGTCTGTTCAGCTCAACCCGCTACTCGTTCAGGCGATCAAGTCGCTCGCTTTCGAGCAGATCAACTACGACTGGATGATGCAGGTGAAGGGGTCCCTGCCTCGGTGGATCTTCAAGTACATTTCCTTGGTACTGGCTGACAGGACGGATGACAGTCATACGATCCAACTGTCGGCGGCCGAGATCGCAAGGTCTTTCGGCCACATCAGGGTACGCTGGCGTGCTTCGTTGATGGAAGTCGAAAAGGCATTCGACTCCCTCCACAAATTCGGCATCATCGACAGCATCGAGAAGCAGGAAGTCTACGCTGGGAAAAAGAAGGAAGACATTACCTTCACCGCGAAGCTCTCGTCGAAGTTCATGGTCGACCGCATCAGCGCCAAGGGGCGGAGGTCGTTCATCGAAAGCGAAGTGAAGCGGCGCGTGGAACCGAACCAAGTAGCCAAGTTCCACCCTCTCACGGCAACCGAAGCTGGTGACCTTGCCAAGTCCTACAAGGACAACGTGGTCGTATTAACCAAAACTAGGTAGACGCTCGTCCTTTAGACCGTCCCAACCTTCTGACGGCACCCATCGTGCATCCGTCGCGGTGTCCTCGGACATCGCGGGGACTAGAAACTCGCGCATCTCTGCGATGACAGCAACAAGGGCTATGTCGTCCTTGAGGTTCGTCTTACGCAAGAATGCGCGCCATGCACGCTCGTTCTCACGACCGAACTCATCTGACAAACCTGGCATGTTCGGATCGATGGCGCGGCCTTGGTGCTCGAACGTATTTGCGATAGCTCGCGCCAAGACACTGCCTTCTATCTCGTATGAGTTCTGGATGCGCCAGATGTCATAGTAATCCTTGTGTCGGGTGTTATCGCTGCCGAACTGAGCTATCGCATGAAGCTTCTCAGAGACAATCGTCTCAAGTGGGTAGCCAGCAATAACAGGGCAGGGGACGACGTCCGGCAATAACGTTGGAATCTCCATTGGCACGGCGTCGGGCGTTATGACGTTCTGAAAACCAACGTCCACGCGGATTTGAATACGGGCAGTGTGTACCTTGCCCGTCAAAACCACCTTGCCACCAGGAATGATGCCCTCGCGATCCTTGAGCGTCTTCATGGTATCGAGATCGAAGGTAACACCGTCATCCGGAACAGGCGTCGAAATAGCCATACGGATCGTCTTCTCGATCTCTTCGATGCCGCCTTCTCCGAAACCGTTAAAGTCTATGTCCTCAGTGGGACGCAGGACATCGCCGTTGTTATAGGCGGCCAGCATCAGACCTCCCTTGAGGCAAAAATTCGAGGCGGCGTCACAAACGGAAATTCGATAGAGAAGTCGCTGCTGGGCGTACAGACGAACAAGCGACTGCATATCAAGACCAGACGCCTTAGCCTGGGCCTTCAGCTTGTCATAAACGCTCGCTCCGATGTTCTTAGTCTCAGCCATGTCTTCTCTCCTGAATCCAAGGTGAGAGACGGCGTTGAAATGAACAAGACGGAAGTGACCGGAGATTTAGAAGGAAGGAACCTCTGAGCGCACATAACGAACGGTCTTCGTATATGGGCGGATCGCCTCGTAACATTTAAAAGTTCGAGCAATCGCAGCGACCGTGTCGAATGAAAAGTGCTCCATGTTCTCTGAATTCGTTCGGTTCAACGACTCCAAGAACATCTCATCCGTGATTCGTACCTGATCCGTGCGCATGCTTGGATTAAACGTGCTGTACCTGAAAAGATCGACAAGGGTTCTCTCTGGAGATGTGATTTTGACATTGACGCCGTCGATCACGTGGTCATCGACACCAATCTCAAACATTTCTGGGTTTCGCCACATCAACGTGTCGATCTCAAGCATCCACTGGTTAGCACCCATTGAAGGGCTTCCCCCCATTTCTCTCGGCACTGCGACCGACAGCTTCCCTGGAAGCTCTTGCGTCATGTTGTGGAATGAAGCGGCCGACAGAAGACAGATAACCGACCTCGGGTACTTCTTAGCAACGAGCGCCCAGTCTGAATGAACATTCGTTTCGAACGATGTCAGACGATAGACACCCCAAGCTGGGTTCTCGACCTCATTCGCCCTGATAAGAGAACGCATGATGGTCTTAGTGACCCCATGCTTTTTGAGATCGGCCATCGTCATAGGGCCATCAGCAGCCTTCAACAATTCCAAGGCGGTTGCGCGAGTGGTCATTTCTGCTCCCTTTCTATGACAAGCATATAGTCTGTCATGGAAAGAAGCAAGAACATGACACCTTTTGAATGACAGATTGCCATCTTGTCATGAAAAGGGAGCAATTCTCAGCCTAATGCATCCAGTTCACAGTTCAGTTTGCCGCCGTCGATCTAAGGACAAGGCTAATGCTTGTTGTTGCAAGGCACTCCCCTGAAAAACCCCGATGGACAAAATGAACGGCAGGCCCATATCCACATCTAGAATTATTTTTGATTTATATTCGTAGCGCCGATTGATTTTCGATTTAAAACTCGATATGAGGTTCCTCGTAATTACTCCACAACCCAAAGACCTCCACCCTTTCCATGACAAGATGCGTTCTGTCATGGAAAGGCGGCATTTATGTTGCGCAAGCCGAGCAATCAATAGGCAGTTCGCCGAAGCTGGCCGCAAAAATGACCCAGGCCCTACGCACAGAGCAGCCATGCGCAAACATCCATTTAATTAAAGCAATTCATTGATTATCTATTTATTTGTAAACAGAAGGATAATCCAAATGAAAATTATGAGAGCATACAACAACTGGCGTCGATATCGTGACACCGTGAACGAACTGAACTCACTTTCCAACCGCGAGTTGATCGATCTCGGCATTTCACGCGCTGATATCCCTTACATTGCCAAGCAGGCGGCCGTTCGCTGATGCTGCGCCAAAGAAAAACGCCCTGACATCGAGTTCAGGGCGTTTGCATTTGAAGAGAATGCTTTTAGCGACCGCCAACCGCGTTATCGATCTGCGAACGAGAGATGCCGATATCAGCAAGAAGATAGTCGTCCAATTGACTGAGCTGATAAACAGCACGGCGATGATTAAGGTACTGCTCTACTTTTTTACGAATGTTCATTTCGTTTCCTCACATGAATAATTCTCTGAATAATAAATGGGTTGAGGATTAAATATTTGCTAGGTAATAAAACGCACAGTAGCTATGCATGGGAGGAATGGCTCGCATAATTATTAAGCATAGCAAAAACTATGTAGAATGTGGCTGATTTTTAAACACGAAACTTGGACTTGCCAAGACCGCGTAGCTTTCTGGAAAACAACCAGATGCCGAATTTATAAAGGGAGTAGCAAAGCCACTCCCTTGGTCACCCTTAGATGCAATTTTTGGTAACGAAAAGCTTCGTCAGAGCTTGACTGGCCACAGCCAGATCTGCCCCACAAGACGCAACGCATGAGGCAGACACTTGCGGAATGGATACCGCCGACCTCTATAAGATCGCTCCCGGCGTAGAACGTGTCAATTGATCGACACCAAAATACGATTATGAACTCTATCTACCCAGCCGTGGCTGCAAATCTACGTCCAAGTCAGCTGTTCGGAATATGGCCGATTTCAACGCACTGCATACTGCGTTCAAAGTGCTGACTGACGAGTGATCTTTCCATCTTTCGGTGAGAGTAATGATTTGATTCTTAAGATTACCAAATTATACCGCTTCATAGCTCTTTCCCATTTCAAGGAATACCAGGCAACAGACAAGGTACATTGCAAGGCTTGCAAACTAAAGCCTTGCACAATTAGGCATAGAGATTTCATAATTGGATTACTCGCTTGGTGGTGGAACATTGTTGACGCGAGCCTACGGCAATCACCGTGGCACCTTGAGAGTCTAAACAGAATACAACGAGGCGTAGCTCTCAGGGCTGCGCCTTTGTCATTTCAGGGTTCCCGTGAGCGAATAACTGCCCTTGACCAAACAGCTCGAAAAAAAGGGCCACCCTGTTGCACTCCTTGCGGACGTGTGGTGACCCGTAGCTCATTAAATATGCTTCTTGTTGTCGCGAACCCAAAAATCAAGACGGAACTGAAAATGGCGCGACCGGGGAGGATCGAACTCCCGACCTCCTCGTTCGGAGCGAGGTGCTCTATCCACTGAGCTACGGCCGCATTTAAGGTGGAGCGCACGGCAGGATTCGAACCTGCATAAATCGGCTTCGTAGACCGATGCCACATCCCTTGGACCACGTGCGCGAATTTGCATCTATTGCTATTATGACGTCGGTCCAGATCGTCATAATAAAGAAGTGGCGCGTTTAACAGGATTCGAACCTGTGACCTTCGGTTTCGTAGACCGACGCTCTGATCCAGCTGAGCTACAAACGCAATCTCAATTAAAAGGCTGCTGCACCAGCGCCAAATAATCGAAACTATTAAACTGTGGTGCCATCAGCGAGGATCGAACTCGCGACTTTCGGCTCTTCAGACCGACGCTCTACCAACTGAGCTACAATGGCTTAGAAAGTGCTCTCGCTCTTTCGATGATTTGACTATGCCAGACACAAAAACCTAAGTCAACAACAAAAATTCAGAAAAAGACAAGTTTTTCAAACGCTTAGCCATAAAACAGGTATGCAAAAGGGCTTCTCGGAAAGTACCTTCCCAAGGCTAAAAATCAAACATTTTGCTCCTAAATCGAGCCTTCTTTCGCCGTCGTCGTCGCATCGCTTTCTCCAGTTTCAAAACAATAAAAAAGGCTGGGGCTTCGTACCTTCCGGTAGAAGCCCCAGCCTTTGCTTTGACAGTGATCAGTCTTAGATCATGTCATGCGCAAGCGCGTTGGAAGCCATCCGACCGGATGTCCAATAACGCTAAATCGCCGACGAATGATCAAACCAACTGACATGTTTTTCCCTTTTAGATAGACCAGCTTATATACAAGTCCCGACAACAGTCAAGAATTATGGTCGCAGCCCCCTGCTGTCCTCCAGGGTTTCGTTTAAGCGAGTGATCGTGGAATTAAGATATTGGCCAATGCTCTCAGCAGCTTCCTTCAGCTCCTGCTCCATTACCTTGGGCCTGTTAAGAGCAAGTGCGCGCTGGGTGACAACCACCGGCGGTGTCTGTCCGCTACAGATATATGCAGCTGCCAGATGATCCGACAGGTCTGATCCTCCAGCAGTCAATGCGAACCCAGATACATTTGCGATGTCGTCGACCTGACCTGAAATCAAGACACAATTCAATCCGGCCGCGTACATGGCATTCGCGGCTGCCTGAGGGTCGATTGTCGGCGTGCACGGCCAGAACACAGTCATCTGGGGATGAAACTGCTGCTTCCACTCATCGTGACTAGCCGTCCCCCTGAAAGATGCGACGGCGAAGCGATAGGCCTCCTCCTCATCCTCTGGAACCACCCAGCCAGTGGCGACAAGGTGGTCGGGAGAATAGTTAGCATCAAAGAGATCGTCGTCGGACGGTTCTGGATAGACAATGATTTTATCCAGATCGCCCACATAAGACCAATTGAACCGCGATGGCGATGCCAAAATGAAATCAGTAGATAGCTTGCTCATTCAACTTATATCCGATGAGGTTATGCATCCACCTTGAAGGCAATTGATGCATAAATCATCTTTCAGGGTGGTGAAACATCCATTACTTCAACGATGAGTAGGGCGCGTCGCGCTCGATGCTCTTCGACTCGGCTTGCTTTTGTAGGCCAGTTCTCTTCCACGAATGTCTGGTAGTCGACGCAATTGGAGCAGGATTGGAAGCGCTCTTGCTATCTACGACCACCCCTTGAGGTGCGGCTACGAGACCAAGATGATTTTGCTTCGGAGTTGAAAAACTACAGCCGCCGAGAGCCAAAGCTGACAACAAAACTGCGATAAAAGTTGCACGCATAGATCACCTATAAAAACACACTTCCCAAATTCTGAAGGCAAGGAGCGTCGGCGTCAATTTCAGGGGATACCCCTAATTATCGGAATTCTCACAAGATAATTTACTGAAATTCCTCGGTTAATGCGTTGATAAACAAGAAACGCCGCCTTTTGTCTGCGACAATTTGGGCTTGTTGCGCTTAATTATGGATTTTCCGTTTGACCTTCCTTTAATTACGACCTAATTTCCAGCCCATCCAACAAATGGAACCCAAATGTTTTTGATAGGAATTCGGAGAAGTAAGAATGGATGATGCAGATCGCGCAAGTGACATCGAGTTGGCCCGCGTACAGAAGAGCCTTCTAAGCATTAAAAAGGAATTGAAATTTGAACCTGAAGACATTTACTGCATCGAATGCGGTGACGAAATTCCTGAAGAACGCCGCCATGCAATGCCAAATTGTATCCGTTGCGTAACTTGCCAGGAACTCGACGAGCGTCCGCGTCGCGTCAAGAGGTATTAATTGTCTGATAATTTACTTGCCGACATGCTCTATAAGAGCAGCATGAAAAATTTCGGGTCCGACGAGCACATGCAGATTGCTGGTCTTCTAAAGGACGCGAAGAAAAATGTCATCGACACGCAGTCGGCGATTGAGATCAGACATCTTCTAAACAACGATCCACATGCTATCGAGCGTGGTCTTAATTTCATCCAGCGCCCCAAATTACCTGTTTGGTACGAGTGGGGCCTTGAAACACGATCCGGTCATGGAGGTAATGAGCATGTGAAAACTGGTTGCCTTGTCGCTCCTCATGACTTCGACGAGAACCTCATGCTAGCTGTCACTGGATGGTCCACGGACGGTGTCGATGCTCGACATGCATTTGCTGTGGCATTGTTTGATACCGAAACGATGTCGCAAGTCTCCAAAATTGCGAGATCGCGTAGAAATTCAACGGCAGAAGCGAGTTTGAGCCGGATCATGAACTGCATCGAAGTTACGATGCCGCCTGGCTTCAATGATGAAATCGACATTCTGACAGGGAGCGATCCATTTGCAAAAGAGCGGAGCTATCGAGACGCTACTGCGGAAATCCCGTTCCTGCTGACAATTATGCTACTCGAACAAACCAAAGGCGGTCTGTCGGGTACGCGCGCCGAAAATGTCACTCACCAGGCACTATCACCCTCTCCTAAGAAGGGTCGCATTCGCGAGTGTTTTGATAATGCGAGGAAGCGGAAAAATTACTTCTCGATCCCGAATTGGAAGGGATCTTCTCCAGTTTGGTATAGATGAAAAGCCCGCATTGAGCGGGCTTTCGCTTATCGGAATCGATAGGCCACAGGATCAGGGGAAATCATCCCCGAAATTGGCGCGATCTCTTCGCAATCCATCAGACCATCGAGGTTCATTTCTTGATACTTCTTGTTCACGAACGGGAACCACGGCATGACAGCTAGATTCAGGGTGTCGCGGTCCTTCCAGTCATAGCCACAGAGCCTCTCAATACCATCATCAGGGATCGGAATATCGTCGAGGAAGGCGCTGATCAGCTTTCGGTTGAGCTTTACCTGTCCCGAGAGGATTGCCGACATGTACCAGGCGGTGGCGTCTTTTGCCTTAGGACTTGCGGCTGTATTCCCATGAGCCATGTTCTGCTTAACATGCAGCACGTCGTTTGAAGGATTTAGGGAGTCGAATTCGATTGTCGAATGGCGGCGTTCTATGGCCCCATTTTCATCCAACGAACGAACCGACACGATAAACGATTGGCACGTTTCTGCGACACGGGTGTAACCACCGACGCAGTGTTTCATTGCCGCCCCTTCCTGTTGCAATTCAATCGTACTGCGAAGGGGAACAAGCCACAGGCCGTTGGGAGCCTGAACAGGCTCAGTCAAACCAGGCCAAGTGTTGGCCTCTATCGAACGTCTCAGCTCTTGTCGGTTCTCGGCCTCAATCTGCGCCGTGCCACTCAAGATGCCATTGCGGCCAAGGTGGAAGCGGCGCTGTTGATCGGCGATGTCGGTCAGCGATTTGCCCGCGATGAGCATCTCGAATGCCGCTTCACGGGAGGCAATACCCATCTCTGGAGTGACCATGACCTCGTCACTGTCACCGCCATGGGCGGACAGAGGGAGGACTATAAAATTCTTGAAGTCCTCAAGCATGTCGGCCGTATTCCACATTACGAGACGGAAATCTTCCTCAATATTGGCCTGCTCTACACCCGCCTTCTTGACTACGCGCTGACAAAAGTCTGTCCATTTGCCCTGTGCTGATTTGACCATCGGTCCTACAGAATGATCGCTAGCCGCCAAATCTTCAAATAGACCTCCAGCGACCTGACAAAACGAGCGCCAGTCCTGGCCCGATGTCGGTATCCAATCTGGCGGAACCAGCGACATCAAACGAACCACTGACGAAAGCTTCACACCGTTCGGAATGGTGTCGGCTGTCGAAAGGCGCTTGAGAACTGGCTTCGTAATTGAAGCGTCGACGATTTTTGAGAGCAAATTGATAACGGTATCAGCAATTGGCTTCTTACGGTCCACCGCCATTTTTGCAGTCAAATTTGAGGATAAAAGGTCTGCTAGGATCGGATAGCTCGCCGCAGCCTGACGACGAATAAGGGCACGATCATTATCGCCAGAATAGAATTCGTAAGCTGCTTTAGTTTGCTGATAGCTTTTTGCAATAGCATCGAGGCCTTTGTGATCGAAGTTTTTCACGCGACTTTTTTCGTTAGAAATCAAATCAGCAAGCTCACTTCTTGCCTCTTCACGAAATTCAAACGGCAGGTTCAATTGATCCATAAGATCATCGACACGATCACCGCCAACCATTGCGAACGCCCACGGTGCATGTGCACGACTATCTGTCGGGTTTTCCATAAGGAGACGCATGGCGTCTTCGATGTGGAACTGTTTGAAACTTGTCGCCGAAGAATATGTCAGAGCGCCCTCGTCATTCCCAACGATTATGCAAACAGACAATTTGACATCGTCACGATAGGAAAGGGCATACCCTTCCCCCGTAGGTGAGGAAATAGGGGTTAATTTAACCCCGAGTTTTTCCAAAATACTCATGCGCACATCTCCAGGGCTTTAGCCTGATGTTCGTTTTCATCAACAAAGTCACGGCGGTATTTGCTATCGACATAGAAGGTGTTAATTCCGGCATTATTCAACACTTCCAACGCATCACGCAGATCGTCAACACTGGTAATTGTTACAGATGAATGAGTGTTGCTTGTCAATTCGCCGCTTTCAAAAAGCTCCTTAAATGCTTCAGATGGCCATTTACGGCCTGCACGGCTATTGCGCGGAGCTGGGATGGTAAGGTTCCACGTATCACGCCCAAATGGAGAGATTTTCAGCGCATTCTTTGACGAAGTGGCCGAATTGGTGACCTCAGCACGCTTATCAACAAGCGCGTTGAGAGCCTGTTCAACACCGTCAAGGCGAACCGCCAGTTTTTCGAGATGGGATTCAAAGTTCTTTTTTACCAAAACACCGCGATGGCGATTACCTTCCGAGTCCACGTACGAAATCATCTGACCGAGATTGTACTTGGTCGCCAAACGGACGGCACGGAAAATGTTGGTCGAGAGAATACGAGCAGGCGTCAGTTTCTTTGCTGATGCGCCTTCGAACCTCTCTAGCACCTTGTCATAATCCGAACCCGTCAGACCGTCAGATACATTGAATTTAACGCTGCCGTCCTTTTCGAAAGTAGCGACCTGCATATCCTGCAAAAGCGTGCTCAGACGAACAGAGGTGATGCGTGTCTGACCTGGAATGGCGAGCGAAACTGTGTACTGGCTACGGAGGTGATGATAGCCAGACGGCGGCGCATATACAGCAGTCACGATAGCCTTTACCTTTTCCGCATCGAGGCCATGAGCAAGCTCAACCTCACGACCTGGGATCAACGCACGCAATGCAGCCGCCGTAATTTCCATATCGCTCTTGATCTGCATAAGCTTCGGGTTGTTTTTCTCCAGTGCCTCCTGAACAGTTCTGATGTTCTTTGGCATGTAGATTTCGAGATAGACTTCCGGGCTTTCTGTAATGTTGTCAGCAGCCTTCTCGACTTCACCGTAAACCTCGGTACCAGCCTCAACAGCTTCCATCAGCGCTTCTGAACGAATGGATTCTGCAACTCGTTCGATAACGACATCACGAATGTGCATCGGGCCATCGAAAGCCGTAACTGCGGCAGAGTTCTCATTGCCCTCAAAGAGACGTGCATCACGAATGTGAACCATGCCTTCGAGTTCCTTCGGACGAAGCGGGTTTTCGCCGCGAGCCTCAAGTTCTGCGATATGCAGCTCGTATTCGGCTGTTAGCTCAGACAGAACCTTTTCCTGATAATCAGTTGGCAACAACGCGAGGCGAGACATGAACTCGTTCGCCGAACGGTCATTGTCCTGACGGCTTTCACTTTCGACATCTTCGTCAGTACCAGGAACATTCACAGCGCCTTCTTCGTCGACATATGAGAGACATAGCTTCTTTACGAGATCTGGTCGCATTTCCGCATATTTGGAGACAACCTGATCGCCGACCGAGTTGATCAAGTCTGGGATGTTCTTCGTCAGGAAGATGCTGTCACGATTTGATGTCACGTTTGCCGAGAGACGGCGCAGTTTCTGGTTTCTCATAGCTGCAAGACGCACTTCAACAGGAAGTCCGCTGGAGAGAACTTCAACACGAGATGGGACAACCTCATCGTAACGGCTGACACGACCATAGGCCTGAATCTGCTTCAGGACATATGCAGGCCCTTGCAACTCGATCATCACGCGACGGCGCTGATCCTTGAAACGGCGCGAGGCGTGCAGGTCGATGCCCGTGCTACCAGCTGAGTTGATGACGAGAGCGTCGAGTTCGCCAGCGTTGAAGGAGTTTTTGGTCTTGGTGACGTTGCGCTCCTTGCGCGAGACAACCTTTCCGTCGACCACTTCAAGCACTCGTCCCGTGATCTCCCCACAGGAGAACCCTGCATCACGAATTTTACCCTTAACGACGTCAATCGCCGATGCTGGCAAATCAGGAAGCTGATCGATCATAGCGTTGATGTGGGAAAGCGTAGCCTGCACGGCCTCATTGCCTTCTGCAGCATCAACACGGTTCAGATCCCCTTCGTCATCAGTGTACGACATCTTGGTTAGCTGGCCGAGGATGCGTCTCATGACGTCCTTGAAGTCAGGAGCGTCACCTCCATCAAGCTCTGCATCCTTGAGAATGCCTTGAATGGTGTTTTCGACGAGGACGATAGGCTTTTCGCCATTCTGCAGGGCGGTTACGGCCCGTTCAGCGGCAAATTCAGCAAGAAGCGCGGCCGAGAAGAGCCGTGTCATCGTGTAAAGCGGAGAGCCGAAGCCCATGCGCTTAAGCTGAATACCCTTCAAAAGGTTGCCATCAGTATTGTTTCTAGCGTTGACGACACGGTCCATCTCACCAGACAGGACAGCCATCTCTCCAATGACAGCGGCCAAAGCGTCCATGTGATTGCGATTTCTCTCAACGCGTTCGCTATCGAGATGCTGGCTGATCTCCAGCTTGGACATATCCTTCTCACGACGGATCATGACGCCATCGGTCACCAGCATAGAAGAGACAACTTCCATGAACTGCTCACCGCCTTTGCGCATCATCGCAGCAATTTCAGAGCCGCTCATCCCGTACGGGAACAGCCGTTCAAAGAATGCCATCGCCCGAGCGTCTCCAGCGAATGTGGCTGACGAAAGAACTGGAGGGCCGGATGCCTCGATTGCATGCGCAATGTTTTCGGAAGTGTTCGAGTTACCGCTTGCCGCAACGTGAATTTCATCGCCCACAACAAGCGTCTCGGCATCAATGACTTCTCGGAGCCACGCAGCACGCGCAGAATCTTCTGGCGACTGATTGAACTGGCTGTAGGTAGCAAAGACGACAGGGATGTCGTCCGGCCAGGTCTTGTCAGCGATTGCCTTTTCAAGAATGGAACGATCCCCGAGTTCGAACGCCTTACCAGTGGATTCATCGATCAGCGAAGCGTCCTGGTTCATGACCACTGGCTTGACATCCCCAAGTGCGTTGATGTGTTTGAGATCACGCATCAGGTCGGAGAGGTTCATTGCCTTTTCAGTAAGCACGAGAACCTTGCGTCCCTGCAGAGCCGCACGCTTGACCAGCGCCATAAGGGCACGCCCTTTACCGACGCCAGTATTATCCGCGAACAGGAATGCACGACCGCGCTCTTCCGCGTGGATTGCCAGACCAACACCATCGATCTGTTCCGGAGAAAGCCTCTCGCCCAATTCATCCAGCGGAATGCCGCACTCAATAGAAACACGCTTGTCGACGTCTTCAAAATTCTCGACCAAGCGGCTCAGGGCAGAACGTGTCGCCTCGTCCAGCTCCTTCGGCACCATCGTGATTGGTTCATTCGTTTTGGAAGCCGACTTATACGGCACCTGATGGGAATTCTGAGCCATTGTAGCGGCCGTAAGCTCCGCTCCAGTAGAAAGGCCCGAGCGAACGCTTTCCATCGCGCGGGCGCGCTCCGAGACCGTAACTGATGCCCACGACCAAAACGCAGCTTCGTCATTGATTTCGACGATAGCTGGAACTTCAGCGGGATCACCAATGGACGATGTCACCACCAGCGACTTGCTCGACTGACCGAGATCGACCAATGCCGCTGCTTCAACTGGACCGTTCTTCGCCAACTCTGCCAAAACCAGTGACGCAGCGTTCACATCTGCAACAGGAACGAAGCTGACAGTCATCGACCCCGTCTTTCGCCCCCGCAGGTCGGCGAGCGCCGTTTCCTTGCTGTCTGCAAAAGATAGAACGAAGTCGGCTTCATCCGCTTTTTCAGCAGCGCGAACAGCTTTCGGTTTAAACTGATCGAACAGATCGGAGCGACCACCTGATAAATAAATGGAATGACCAAGAAGATCTCGATCCATGCCGAGGAGGCGGCGTCCAATTACGATCTGATCAAAATTACAGTCTTTGCCGAGATCGTATTTTTCAAAAGCACGAGCGATATCTAGAGAAACCGAGAAGCGTTCGCGAAGGGTTTTGATGCCTTTGCGTCCGACGAAACGAAGGGCTGCTTCTTTTACTGCAGTAACGAATTCATTCTTACGCGAAGGCTCGACACCAATTGTCTTCATGTAGGTGTCGATGCTGATCGTCTGATCAGTGCCATGCGTCTTTACAGCGGTCTCAACAAAGCCTTCGGCACACATGGTGAAAGAGGTTTCGTCAACGGCACGCAGGAACATGCCTGGGCTACTTGCGGCCATGCCCTTCTCTTTGATCTGACGACCTCTGGAGTCGACAAAAACGCGCTCGCCATTTTCTTCAACGATCTTCTGACCCTGTCTATTGTAGCCTAGGAGGACAGCCTTCTTGATATCTGATGCACTGATCAGAGCTGACGAAGCATCAGTCTCCGCAGATGGCTTAGGCGGCTCGATACGGAGGACGTACTCTCCCTGTTCGTGCTCACGGATTTTCAGCTTCGGAAACTCACGCTGAAATTCACGCGGGTTGAGCTGCGTTGCATTAGGCTTGATCCAACTATTTCCTGTTGGTCGTTTTTGAAAGCCAAGGCGGCGAACGGCATCAATATGCTGATCAGGAACTTTGTCCAACAGTAAAACTTGTGCAGTCGGCATAACTGCAAGGTGCAGTTTCATCCCATATTCAGATAAATCAAGCCACTTCGCCATCGATCTTCACTCTAAGTTCAAGAAATACGTCTTTAATCAAGCTATTAAAAATGGTGGCAACTCACAAAATTTACGCCCTTAAAAAAGGGCGACACTGATAATAAGGGCGACAACACCTAAGGTTGCCAGGCCAATTACAATTGGGAATTGTTTGCCGGATCTAGCTGCTTCAAATTTCCTGTCCCTGGAAAATTCAATGGAAGCCTCTTTTTTGCTTTTGTCGTGAACAGTGGCAGGCTTAAAATCGCTGGAGATCAAAATCCGATCATCAAGTAAATGATATGGCACCGTGTTCCAGTCCGTGTCACTCAATTCGACGAATAGGGGAACATTGGAGAAAACACGGTCTAGCACGTAATGCTCAGGCTCATTCATTGGCCGGGTCAACTCGGGGCCAGCGTCGGACCTCTCAATTGCAAAAAAATTCGAGCAGGGTGACACAGTCAAATTGACCTTATCGCCTTCTTGCAATCCAAGACTCTCGGCCAATTTGACACCAATCATCATATCCAGCCCGAAGGTGGTCAGCCGAGCGAGAACACCTCGGTAATAGCGAGGCCCGAAGTCGACATAGCCGATAGCCTGTTCGCCAGCCTTTCTAACAGCCGCGAGCTGGGCAGATTGAGTCATGGCAAAATCGGCAATCTGAGCAACAGCCTCCAGCTCTGCATCCGCGTCTAGGAGTGCCACCTTACTGGTGTACCCACTTGGGCACACGTCATAGTCGGCGACGGCGGTCATCAACTCCTCTTTCGTCATGAAGATGAAACACTGCCCGACGCCTTCACTAATGAGACAGGCTCCATGAAGGCCTTCCACACCTGTGAAGGCCCTCATTTGCTCAGGTCCAACAACCACAGCCACACGATTTTCAATTGTCATTGTCTGAGATCCTTTCTCCTGCCTGAATGACCAGCAAGCTGACAAACTGCGTCAGACGAGACTCCGCGATCCATGAAATTGCGTCGCCCAATGCATCGCTCGCAAGATTGGCAAACCAGACACGGCCGTAAGGCCCGATGGGGAAAACGCCTGGAACCTCGTCAAGCAGCTTCAGGATATCCGAAACGAAATGATCGGTTGCGGACCTATAGAGATGACCTGCCAAACTCGGACGCTCTTTAGCTGTCTGAAGCCGTTTTTCAACCTCACCAGAGATTTCGCACCCCCAAACGTGGCCTGTATCGAGTGCCGACCAGATTTCATCTTTGATGTCCTCCATCTGCTCTGCCAGATTGAACACTGCCAAGCAGGAGAGTGCGGTGTCTTTGCCTTGAGTCACAAGGACTGAGGAGAAGGCAGATAGGTCAACTCCTCCGCATTCCGTGGCTGGAACGGCCAACAATTTCATTCCTGAGACGGCTCTGGCGGCAATCAATTTTTCAGGTGATGTCGCACCACCATCAAACTCTCCAAGTGTTTCAAGCACTGCCTCAATGTCGTCTTCGTCGACTGCACCGGCAATTAATTCCTTTGCAATATCTAAGTGTGAAGAAAAAATAGAAGGTGAAGAAACCCGCTGCATGCCTGATTTTCCAATGACAATAGAATTATTCTGCAGATCAAATGCCTTAAGCGCAATCGTCGCTTGCCATATTTCCCGCTCCAAGGCTTAACTGGTATTAAGGAGTGAATTTTCGCAATGACGTCAGCCAAGGGCTATCGATTGAAACTCAACAACATAATCGAGTTGTCAGCTTGGCTTGACGACTATCGAACCACGTCGTTGCGCCATCTCGGCAAGCTATACGGGACCTTGGTCGCCCATAAAGCAGTTGAATACCTGGATCGCGACAGAATGGGCATCACTGATTTGCCTGACGACGTTTTTGCCGTTGCCTGCTCGGATGTTCGAAAATCTCTTGGTCGCAGCGCGACAGGGATCATCGCACCAGACCTCAATTGCTCCATTAAGTTTCATCTGGTCCATGATGCAGTCCTTGCCACGTTTGCTCATGGGAATGACGAATACCTGAAGGCATGGGAAGCTAACAAAGCAGTTGTCAAATGGGGGTGGGCTGCCGATGCTGAGCCTGGTGGAATCCCTGAACAAGCTTGGAAAGTGCGTGAGAAGTATTGGTCAAAGGCCAACTCACGAAAACTCGGTGGGGACCTTCAATTTCTCTTGGTAGACAAACCATTGCCGGACATCGGATGGGGTGCAATTTGGCGTTATTTGCCGTCAAATGAGCAACGAATTTCTGTTGCGGTCGAAGCGTTCAAAGAATCTGACCCAACAGGGCTTATGAATCGCTATTCGGGCCAGAAGCTCAGAGAAATGGTGCTCCGTTCGATTGAGCAAGAGGTCAACAAGAATAGCTTCCTGAAATCGACGCGAAACAGGATGTCAGGCGCTAAAAAAATTCGACAAGATGTCGCCGCCGCTCGAAAGCCATCAGTGGCCAAAGACATTCAAGAGAAGATTGAGGCAAAAGAGCGAAAGCCTGTACGAGCTTCTGAGATAGACCACGCTGACATCATTGTGGCCTCGGATAATAAAATCTTTGTGGCCGTACCCTATGTTGGTCTCGATCCCGATAGCCGAGTCTTCGTTCAGGTGAGCGATAAGCACGTTGCTTTTTCACAGAACGGCGTTCAGTACGGATTTGTCGATAACGTGAAACGTTCCAGCCTCGACGTATTAAAGACCACCAACCAAGTAATTCTTGTCGAGATCGAAAAAAACTTCGATGAGCGCTTGCTTCGTGCAAAGCACATGGCCATTGTCACAGATATCAGTCTTCAAGACGGGTTTGGCTCGGCCATCAGTCGCTTTAAACAAATCGCCAATACCTCCATGCGAGAAAAGGAATTAAAAGAATGGGAAAAGCATTAAATAACCATATAATCGATGAATCCTTTGCTGGTCTCATGGACCCCAAGGAGGTTCACGAGCTTGGTCGCGAGGACATAACCAGCGGTCGTCCTGGACAAAGCCTATTGCAGATAGTCCAGGAATTTGGTCACGAGGGATTCAAGCAAATCGTTGAAACCCGTGCCAGAGAACGCGCTGCTCTAGCAGCCTCGGACGCGCCGGAAGCAGGCAAGAAACTTGCGGATTTTGGCCTTAATTCCAAGTCGGATGGCCCTGCAAAAGATATGGCAATTAGCGACGAATAATTGTAGAAAAATGTTGACGAATTAACAATGAATAAATACCCTTTTATGCAGACAATAAAAGGGTATTTTTAATGGAAAAAGCAGAGGTCTCTAAAGGTGCTTCCCAGTTCACTCCAGAGCTAAAGAGCGCGTTTGAGCGGGCTAAAGCCGAAGTTGAACACCGTGGCGCGGCTCATATCGATCTTGTATTCGCATTAAATGCGCTGCTCGACGACAAGTCGGTCGTCAAGGCTATGGTCGATAAGGGTATCGATTGCAACATGCTTCGGTTCTATATTGAAAAACACCTGGATAGCCGTAATTACCCTGAAGAAGTCGGTCGAGACGGCATTTCATTGTCGTCTATTCTGTTTAAGGCAATTTCTCAGGCTTTTCTTAGAAAGCCACAGCAGGAGGTCACCAATCTCGATTTGTTGAACGAGATTTGGAACGTTCCTCCAACACCTGCCCGAGAATATTATGCTATTTCTGCAATTGAACTGTGCCTTGCACAGGACGTTGAAACGATCAGAAATTGCTCCCGCGCGAACTTCGTTTTCGAACCGACTGGTTTGCCTGAAAATGCACAATCCGAAACGCGGCACGAAGGCATGCTTATTCCTTCACAAAATGTCGGGGCGAACCCCTCTTCCAACCACACTACCGTGAATAACCGCGTGTTCAAGGACGTGGAATTCTGCACCAATCTCACCAACCAGGCCTTCCTGAAAAAGATTGACCCTGTCTTCGGTAGAGATCAGGAAGTCGACCGTATGACTGAGGTCATCACGCGCCGTAAGAAGAACAACCCGATCCTGCTTGGCGAGCCAGGCGTGGGTAAGACCGCAGTCGTTGAAGCACTGGCCGTCCGGATTGTTGAAGACAAGGTTCCAGGTCAGCTGAAGAACACAGAGATCGTAGCGCTTGATATTGCCCGCTTTATCGCTGGAACGCGTCAGCGTGGTGACTTCGAGCAGAGGATCGCCAACCTCGTGGAGACGCTGGAAGCCAATCCAAACCTTATCCTGTTCGTTGACGAAATTCATGCCCTCGTCGGAGGCACACTTGGTGCATCCGACGCAGCAGAGCTTCTGAAGCCTGCGCTGTCGAGTGGGCGTATCCGTGTGATAGGCGCTACGACCCATGGCGAGTATCTGAAATATTTCGGTCGAAACCCCGCAATGGCTCGCCGTTTTCAGCCGATTGCAATTACAGAGCCGGACGTGGATCAGGCCATCAAAATCATCGACAAGGTAATCCCCACCTACGCCAAGTTCCACAATCTAGCCTACTGCGATGCTTCAGCCCGACTCGCCGTTGAACTCTCGAAGTCATTCATCGTCGACAAGCAGCTACCGGACAAGGCCATCGACGTCATCGACGAAGCTGGAGCTTCTGCGGCCGCAGCTGGACGCAAGACTGTCGAAGAAGCTGATTTTTTCAAAGTCGTCCAGCGCATGTCGGGTATCAAGATCACATCGAACGAAACTTTTGCCTCGACCGTCCTTGACGATTTGAAGAAGCGAATCCTCGGGCAGGACGAAGCCTGCAATAAGATCGCAAAGGCTCTCGCTCGGGCGAATTCCGGTCTTGCTCGTGAAGATCGCGCCAAGGCCTCAATCCTTCTCTATGGTCCAGACGCTTCAGGCAAGCGTCACGCCGCCCGACAGATTGCGAGCATCCTGAATACAAAGATGATCCGCATAGATATGTCGGAGTTCGTGGAATCGCACTCCACGTCGCGTCTGATCGGTGCTCCCCCTGGATACGTCGGCTACGGTGAGGGCGGTCAGTTGTCAGAGGCTGTACGCCGCAATCCGTCGAGCGTGATCTTTTTGGATCGCATGGACCTTGCTCACCCGAATGTCGCCAGCATCATCCTGCAGGCCATCGAGAATGGGGTCATTACCGATTCCATGGGCAACGTGGTTTCATTCACAGGCACCACAGTGGTCATGTCTGTTTCTTATGAAAACCAGCGAAAGACCATCGGATTTGGAAGCTCTCAGATCGAAGAAACCGATGAACGTCCAGAGAGCCTGCCGCCCATGCTCCTCGATGCCGTGGATGTAGCAGTCGAGTTCAAACCGATGCCGGAAGTTGCGCTCGTAACAGTTGCCGAGAAACATGTCACTGAACTGGTCGGACGTCTCAAGAAACGGGATGTGCAGGTAACCATAGCAGGCAACATCAATGAAACCCTGGCTTCCATTGCCAAGGATGATAGCGGCACCGCCAAGGCCGTCGAGCGAGCATTCAAAAAGCTGGTTGAAGACCCCATACTAGACGCATTGCCCCGACGTGGTCAGCATCTAAAGGTGACCGTGGAAAACGAAAAGCCCACGGTGGAACTTATAGCTTAACGGAGATCATGGTGAGGAAGATCATTCTTGCCGTATTCGTCAGTGTAGCCGCTCTCAGCGGATCGGCTGCACTTGCAGAAATCACTGGCGCAAAAAACAGCGTCAGGGCCTCCTGTACCGTTAACGGCAGAATTGTCTATCGAGAAGACCTGCCTGTTACCGCATCTTTTGAGCAGCGCAAGAAAATCATGGATGCGTTTCCGTATGCCATGTGCATTTTTTTGGCAAATAGCGGCCCTCAAAACACTCAATCAACCGTCAGCGACTATGGATTTGATAGGGATGCTGGCTCAGATGATGGCCTGGTAGCTGCTTTGGCTGCCATTTCTGGAGGACAGACTGGCGAACGTTATCCAGACGACATAGCTCGCATGTTCCCAGGCGAGAAGGATGCAATGGACATTCTCGGCAACGGAACAACAGAATCTGAACCACATGGGACGAACCCAGCGAAGCAGAGCGATGGCTTTGTAAATCTGACGCTAGGCATCTATAAAAACATGAAAATGGGCGACATTCTTGCTCATTGGAAGGTCATGCAAAAACATGGCCCCACTCTTAGAAAAATGACGCCCACATTCGATACAGTTGACGACATAACCGTCATGTCGATCATGCAGGTACCCGACGCATTAGCAGACAAAGTTTGCACCGAGGCCTCCGAAAAGGGACAGGGATGCATCGCCTTCTTTTAGCGAGTGACAAACCGACCTAAGGATCTCATTTAAACATATGAGCAGGCGGCCTTGGAGCATTCTTACGCTCTTTCTCCAGCTCCAGTTCACGGGCCATTCTTGGCTTTGGCTGGGGCAACGCGACCGTCAAATCTTGGTTCAGTGCACTTTCTGCGATGGCTACCGAAAGAGCGCCCCACTTGTCGGCCGGAATCAAGACATAACCACGACCCCCCTTCATTTCGACCGCAAAGTTCTCCTGCGCCTTTCTCAACGCTTCAGCCATCCGCCGCAGACGAGGGTTCCAGCCAATCTTTTTAACTGCGTAAGTCAGCTTGTCATTGATAGCATTCACAGATAGCCGTAGCTCATTAACGTATTGATTGCCGTCATAAAAAACGCCGTTCCCAACTTGGACCAGTTTTTTCCTTCGCCCGTTGGACTTCATGCCAGGCCTTGCTGTCATCTGGGAAAGCACGGCTGCTGCAAGAACAGGTTTAGGAAGAACGAGTTCTGGCTCAGGGGAATCTATATCTTTGGATTTTTTAATGTCTTCAACATGCTTTTCTTCAAGCTCTTGCTCGACTTCATGTTCTATCTCCGCCTGGATCTCAAGCTTCATTTCCAATGTAGGACTTTGCTCTCTGATTTCCTCGACATAACCGTCGTCGGCCATCTGCAAGGGAACGGCGAATTCCGGTCGATGCTTCATGTTGAATTCACCTGCCGTGTAACCAGTGTTGGCGTCAAACTCTTCAATCGCCTTGCGAACGCCGTCGAGCGCGAGCGCCAACGATGTTATGTCGAGTTCTGATATGGTTTTGCCATGGCGATGGACTAGCTGCATCGCGCGGACAGCATCCACCACTTTAAGAGCTTGATCGCGCATTTGACCTCCAAATATTGCGCCGATAGCGCAATTCAATAACAATCTAACAAAACTAGGATGATCCAGGTGAGAGCAAAAGCCAAATTAATACTCGCGGCAATGCTAATGTCATCGAGTCCATCGAACGCTGAGCCGCAAAGAGATATTTGCGCTCAACTGGCTTCGTCTGACCCTGATTATATCTTGAACCAACTCAGGACATTCTCCCCAAATGTAATGGGGAAACCAGCCATCACATGGAGCCGCGATGATCTTGTAAATCTGAGCAAGAACATCTTTGCTTGCGACGGATTGCCGAAAGGATCTTCTAATACGCCAAAGGTCTCCCCGAACAGGTGGGTCAACCAACTGAACGCTGCTGGCAAAGTCGTGTTGCCAATCAACGATCTTAATCGAGCCGTCCAACAGGCGTATAAACCACTCTGGAAATGGTCTGATATCCCTACATGTCAAAGCATCCTCAGCTGGAAGAGAGATCAAGTCTGGAATGAAAACAATTCGGAAGAATTATTCGGTAAGAATTTTCGCGAACTATCCCCTGCAGAAGCTACGATTGCAAAGGGGTTCACCAATGAATGCGTTGCCGTCGCGAAAAAGATTCTTGAATTAAATCGGATGGATATGGGCGCAGCTGTAAAAATCGCAGACGATATCGAGCGCACCATTGAAAAAGAACAGGAAGCCTCACAGGAAAAGAAGAACGGACTTGCTCCTTCCTTGAGAATTTATCATGAAGGCAGACGTATCCCCTTGGCGTATCTGGGGCCGCAGTCCCGAAAATGGGTCGAATTCGTCAATAAATTCGAATTACAAGATTTGCCTATGCGCGTTGAGGATATGGTGACGGTCTCAAAATGGACGGAAATGGTGCTTAGCTCTAAGAAAGAGAACCCCGAAAGCGCCTTTGCCGAGGCAGTCCGAGCGGTGATTTCGAAGAGAATGTTCAGCCAAAAATAATCGCTGCATAGCGATAATTCATTGACATTTTTCTGGTGGAATTTTAGTAATTTCCCATTCGAAGGGAAAAACGATGACAATTATTGAAATTGCTGCAATGCTCGTGGTGCTTTCGGCCGTGCTCGGCTGGATCAACCACGTTTTCTTGGGCCTGCCACACGCCATTGGCCTGCTAATCATGGGCCTATTCGGCTCACTTTGCCTTCTCACGGCATCATTTTTCATCCCAGGCTTTACGCTGACAGACGACCTTAATCATCTGATTTCGAGTATCGATTTCTTCGACACTGTGATGAATGGCATGCTTGCGTTCCTGCTTTTTGCTGCCGCATTGCATGTCGACGTCAAGTCCTTGAAGAGTCAGCGGATGCCGATCCTTCTGATGGCATCTTTTGGCGTTCTGGTTTCGACGGTCGTCGTGGGCGTGGGTCTTTGGGCGCTTTCCAATATCGCTGGATTCGCCATTCCGATCTGGTGGGCACTTGTGTTCGGCGCGTTGATCTCGCCAACAGATCCTGTTGCCGTTCTTTCTGTCCTCAAGACCGTCAAGGTACCTGAAAGCCTGGAAGCCAAGATCGCGGGCGAGAGCTTGTTTAATGACGGCGTTGGCGTTGTAGCGTTCACCGTGCTCCTGACCGTAGCTTTGGCGACGTCTGGCATCATGCCGACTGCCAATCATCAGCTCGTCGACACATCTGGTGCGATGAACTACCTCGAAGTCATCAAGGTGTTCAGCGTTGAAGTTTTCGGGGCAATCGCCCTTGGTCTCGCCATTGGCGTGGCGGCACTCTGGCTTATCAAGAAGGTCGATGACGCCGCTCTTGAGACCCTGATCACCCTCGCGGTCGTTCTTGGCACCTACGGCCTCGCCGTAAAGCTCCACTTCTCCGGCCCGATTGCCGTGGTCATTCCTGGCCTGATCATGGGCAACTGGGGCGCGAACAATGCGATGTCCGAAGAGACCAAGAGCCACCTGTTTCCGTTCTGGACCATGGTCGATGAAGTTCTGAACTCGGTTCTCTTCCTTTTGATTGGTCTCGAAGTCCTCGTACTACGCTTTGATCAAAGCCACATCGTCGTATCGCTGCTTTGCATTCCGCTCGTTCTCGCAGCTCGCTACATCTCCGTCGCAACCCCGGTGACCTTTCTGCGGGCCGCTGGCCAGAAGTTCTCCAACGGCGCTGTCCGGATCATGACTTGGGGCGGTGTTCGCGGGGGCATTTCGGTGGCGCTGGCGCTGTCTCTGCCCGAGAATGAGTACAAGAGTACGATCCTGACGGTAACCTACGTCGTCGTTGTCTTCTCGATCATCGTGCAGGGCCTGACCATTGCTCCACTGGTGAAAAGACTGGCCAAATAGGCTGCGCAATCTACCTCAACAAAAAAGCCGCCGAGTTACCTCAGGCGGCTTTTTTCGTTCCTGTTGTGATCATCACATTCGAGGGCCAAGTGTCTCGTCTTCCTCAACCTCGGTAGCAGGGGCTGCGCGACTTCTGGCATCCCAGAATGGCTTAAAAGCAAAAGGAAGCTCAATCCATCTTTGGCCATCGCGCTCACTTCGGAAGTTTTCCTTGTTGCTGATGCCGCCTTCGGATTCGAAATCACGAATAATCTGTTTGGCTGTTTCTGTCTCTCGAACGTACAGATCACTCTCATGGCTGTCGGTTTGGCAACCTGCCTCGACTAGACGTTCATAGAGAGATTTGCGGTCTTCTGTCATGGATCGTTCCTTGCTCGTGCTTTGAGCCGATGATGAGATCAAAGCCAGCAAACAACAAAGAAGGCACAAAAATGAGGGAAACGGGTGACATAACCAAAGTAGTCATGAAATCGTGAGCAAGAACAGATATATATTGGTGCGGGCGGCAGGACTTGAACCTGCACGGAGAGTAGCAAGCTCCCCACTGGGACCTGAACCCAGCGTGTCTTCCAATTCCACCACGGCCGCATATTCTTTCATTTGACTTGGTGTGGACGGCGGGGATCGAACCCGCACGCACGAAGCGGTGAATTTTAAGTTCACTGCGTCTACCTATTCCGCCACGTCCACATTCTTTATTCGGCGGTAAGTAAGAAGATTGGTGCGGCTGAGAAGAGTCGAACTTCCATGGGTTGCCCCACAGCGACCTCAACGCTGCGTGTCTACCATTCCACCACAGCCGCACAGTTCCGCTAATCAAATGACAGCGAAGTCATGAGTATTGGAACCGAAGGATGGAGTCGAACCATCGTCTCTGGAGCCACAATCCAGCGCTCTAACCATTGAGCTACAACGGCAAACAGGCATCGCTAAGTAAAGGGACTCGAACCCTTAACGCAGAATCGGTCTGGTTCGTATCTGCCATTGGTTTTTGCCATGCACCGGGGGGATGAATACTCATCCGTGATTGGCTTGACCTCAACGTCGTCTACAACTTCCGACATACTTAGCGAATTTTGTTAAGGACCCTGAGGCCCTTAAAACTTGGTGGCAGGACAGGCACTTGATCTCAGCGGACGATCAATCCGTGATCTTTGATCAGTACGCCGACTCCGACGAATGTTACCTAGGATACGCCAGGGTCCTGCCATTTAAGTGGTCGGAGTGGCTGGATTCGAACCAGCGGCCCCCTGCTCCCAAGGCAGGTGCGCTAACCAGGCTGCGCTACACTCCGAATTCCTCATGCACGGGCCGAGCAGCGCCACTCAAGGCAGCAGATCTCGGCCCGTTAGTTTAACTTGGTGGGGGACGGCTAGAGTTGAACTGCTTGCCGCATAGGGACCCGGTTTACAGCCGGGTGACAGGACCGCCCATCCTTATTGGCGTCCCCCATAAATGGTGGAGATGACAGGATTTGAACCTGCGCAGACCGTGATGACCTTCGCATTACCAAAGGCTCCCAATTGGTTTGAAACGCGCTTCCCTACTCGGCCCTCTCTGGCTGTTTCGGTGCATCCGCAAAGACCCCAATCGAGATTTGTCACGTCCCTGTTTTACCAGAGCCGGATTCCGTTTCCCGGTGCCCATGCCGACCTCAGGCGGACATCCCCATTGGCTTGAACGACAGGATTTGAACCTGCGACCTCCTGGAATCCCTCCAGGCGCGCTCCCAGACTGCGCTACATTCAAGACAAACTAGATATGACCAATAGATGGTCAGAAACTTTAGGCGCTCACAACGACGTCAAGGATCATCAGTCGCTGTCTCTCCACGGGAGAGGGGTCTTCAGGCTCGTCCACGATCCGCCGCCTGTTCCTAAAAGCGCCACCGAAACAGCAGCTGGCCAGCCGCCATTCCGCAGGCTTTCTGGGATTATTCTAGAATTTGCCCAGTATAGCCTTTGAAGCTGTGGTGCGGATGAGAGGAATCGAACCTCCACGGTTGCCCGTCAGAACCTAAATCTGATGCGTCTACCAATTTCGCCACATCCGCATATTTTCCCGAAGGGAAAAAGGAAAAATGATGGTCGGAGCAGCAGGACTCGAACCTGCGACCCCCTGATCCCAAATCAGGTGCGCTACCAGACTGCGCTATGCTCCGTTTTATTCAAAAAATCATATTTCCTTTTCCTCTTCAAGGGGGTCAGATCGAATTTAAAAACTCCATTATCTGACCCCCTTACATAATTTGGTACGGCAGAGAGGACTCGAACCTCCACGTCAGAAACAATGGATTTTGAATCCACCGCGTCTACCATTCCGCCACTGCCGCATTAATTGGTGAAGGGTACTGGATTTGAACCAGTGTGGATTTCTCAACGGATTTACAGTCCGCCCCTTTCGGCCTCTCAGGCAACCCTCCAATTCTTCGCAAACCAGCTCTCCATAGAATAACGCGGTGACGGCCACGGTATTCAAAGCCAGCTTGCTCTGTTCTCGCTCACAATTTCAAAGATCATTCTGCGGGAGCAGAACCCCCTTTCGGGGAAAAACACGCAAAAAAAGAAGAACCCTCGTTAGCGGTCGGCCAGCGAGGGTTCTTCTTGGTCTGATCGAAGGATTTACTTAAGCGTTAAAATCCTTCTTTCGCCAATACAGCCCGCTGACCGCAACCCAGATACGGGAGCGGTAACAAATGGGGGAGATGAGGCAGAGCGGAAACGGCACGCGTCAGGGCGACGCGAGCAGAAACTGCCGCAACCTTTCCCTGTACTGTCTGTGCCGGAGCGTTCATCGTTCTATCCTCAAAGTTGGCGACTGGAATTCGTCGTGTTGCCTATAGATGAATGACGTCGGCGAAACTGTCAATATGATTTTTTGCAATTTCTGATTTTTTTATTCCGAGGATGTCCGATGCCGATGATCCATCTCTGAGGCGGATGGCCGTTGGATGGCAAAAAGGGGTCGGCAATAAAATGGTTGGTTTCCAGCAACCGCAGGCACTATCATGAAACAAAATATTGGAGTTTTTCGATGGCAATAGATTTACCTACCGCAGCCATGGCGCTTATCACCGCACTGGAGAGCGTCACTGGTGTTCAGATTGCTATTCTCGAACGGCGTGATGACCCGGCTGAATTCTGGGCCAGAACCGCAGCAATTCTATGTGATAAAACAAAACAGAATTGGTGCAGTGAGGACGTTCGCTTCATGACGTCCAATACGGAACTGATGGGGATGTCTCATATAATCGAGTACAACTTCGATGGGAAGGGGACACGTAGGGTATGCGCACTCCTGCCGCCCATTGCGAACATCGATCCCAATTTCATCGCCAATGCATATGGTTCGCCGTATCCGACTATCTACGATCTGCCATCGAGTGCGGAAACGGCAAGTTGGCTGATGCTGTATCATGCGGCGCACTGCCTCGACACAGCTCTGTCCGACCAGGAAGAAAACCGAGCAGTCGCATTTGCGACACTAGGGCTTTCGTTGATGGGAGGGGACTACAAGTTTCTACCAGGAAGGGTACGATCATCTGCTCGCCAGATTGCGGCGATGACAGGTAAGGCATCTGGGTACTGGGCCGCTGGCACTGGGGAACGAATTCTGATGGATCTCTGGAAGACGGAAACAGCGGACAGGCTCAGGAGCGAGTACGGCTGCTATCCAATAGTGAAACAGAGTAGCTCGATTGATATCGAACGGATTGCGCGCGATTCACGCATTCCAGAAGGACAAAACTGCGCTGCAGAAGCAGGGGGAAACGGTGGTGGCATGCGCACGAACCCGCAGGGCACAATCACAGACGCCAACCTGTGGCTTTGGCTATATGGCCCGCAAAGTGGCGGCACTTCATCACCGCGCCTTGGGGTGCCTCCGAAGGACTACTATGCCTTTAAGACCTTCAAGGACTTCAACACCGCCGCCTCTTACGTTTTAGAGACAGCCAACAAGCTAGCGCAATGATGGTGTCGCTGATGGACGAAGGACGTTGGCACGTCTGACGAGATCGTCGTGCCACGCCTGGGCTTTTGCATCTGCGTAGGGCTTGTAACAACCAGAACCCCAATCGGAATGAACGTAGTTATAGTCCGCGTCCGCCTCCAGCGCATCTGCAGCGGCCGATAGGAGCGCAGAGTCAGGGCCAGTGAAACGATCCTCGGGGTCATCGAATTGAGGGTCGAAGCTCGGCGACAACTTCGCATGATTATCGATAAAAGCTCGGATCTCTTTCGCCAACTCGGTTCGTTCGTCACTCATCCTGATGCTCCTTCAAGTCCTCACACTGTAACGACTCCCTATGCAAGCGAACAGCGCGTTGTCGCATTCATTCAATCCTCATAACCTTGAGGGCACGAACTGGAGAAAAACAATGACCTCAAGGACATTAGAGAACGGACGCCTATTCCCGCCAATGATCTGGGACCATGGCTGGAGCCTTTCTATCCAGGCCGACAAAGCAGGCTATCAGTGCAGCCCCAAAAAGAGGCTGGACACGCTTGAGGAGTACGAAACCGTAGAGGTTAAGATCGACGGCCCGCATGGAACAACCGTTGATCCTTACACGATGCAGATGCCTGACGACGTGAAGGCAAAGTTTCCTGTTCTTGAGATTGGCGACGGCCCTTCAATCGGTGGAAACCTCACATGGGAAGACGTCGAGTGCGTAAAGAACGCAATTCTGTATGCGTCCCTCAGTCCTAACGACGGTGCTCCCGATGGCGAGGAAAATGATGGCGTCGACACCCCAAAAATGGGAATGTGAAAAAATTAAAAAATAGCCGTTGACATATTTTCATCGATCATTCATATCTAGAGAAGATCAAGGAGTTTAGAAATGTTCGCTCAGTCGTCCCAACAGCAATCCAGCCAGTCGAGTTCATCAAGCTCGAACGCGGTGCTGTGCGCGGTGACTGACCAGAAAATCTGACCTCTATATCAGATCAAAAGGTTTCAGAACCCGCCCAAAAGGCGGGTTTTTTGTATGCGGAAACATGGCTGAGAGGCTTAAAGCAGCGGTTTGCTAAACCGTCAGGGAGGTAAAATACCCTCGGGAGTTCGAATCTCCCTGTTTCCGCCACGAATTCGAATTTCCTGTCCGCAGGGAATTCAAACAAATACGGAGCTGTGACCGAGTGGCTTAAGGTGGCAGTCTTGAAAACTGATGCGGCTAACCCCGCCGTAGGTTCGAATCCTACCAGCTCCGCCACAATTTTGGCTTATTTGTTTATGGGAGAAGGGCCATGACAGTACACGAAATAAATGCTCCGGTTGATGCCGTAGACGCAGCTGTCATGGCCCTTGTGGAAGCCCATGTTGATAAGGCTCAACAGGCCAGAGAACGATCCAATCTGAGGGGATGGTTCGTTGGCCAGACGATGAAGCAGCTTAATGGAACTGCAGAGCGTCAAGCAGTCGAAATCGCAGTGAATAAGGCACTGCAATAATAGGAGTTTCGGCCTAATAAATGGGCCAAAGAATTGGAAAGATGGCAGAGTCCGGTTGATTGCACTCGCCTCGAAAGCGAGCAAGCCGCAAGGCTTCGGGAGTTCAAATCTCCCTCTTTCCGCCAGCACGTTGGGGATTAGTTTAATGGTAGAACGGCGGACTCTGAATCCGTTGGTCCTGGTTCGAGTCCAGGATGCCCAGCCAGGAATTACGAAATAAATTGGGGCGTCGCCAAGCGGTAAGGCATCGGTTTTTGGTACCGACATGCGGAGGTTCGAATCCTCCCGCCCCAGCCATTTTCGTAGTTAATTCGTTAAATTGGAGCCGTGGCAGAGTGGTTGAATGCACTCGCTTGGAAAGCGAGCAGACCGCAAGGTCTCGGGAGTTCGAACCTCCCCGGCTCCGCCAATTATTAAATAAGGAAAAATCCATGAGCAATGAGTCGATCAACATCAAAGAACACGTCACCGCAGGACCGTGCACACTCGTTTGCGCGCGAGCAGGCAATCTCTGGTATCGAACTGCTCTTGGATTTGAATTCCCAGTGCCTTTCTCGGATATGGGTGACGCGACTTTCTCGTCCGAGGAGAAAGGCATGATGCTCATGCGCTACATCCGAAAGCACAATGAAACGATCACTGCTGCGCGACAACAACAAGTCGCGTAGGCAGTCGTCTTTCTCTCATTAGACGACTTTTGATAATGCCGAGTCGTCTAATGGTAGGATCTGAGCCTTTGAAGCTACAGGACGTGGGTTCGACCCCCACCTCGGCATCCAATTTTAGCCATGATTACAAAACTTATATCACTTGGAATTGACGGGTGAGTAAGCGTTTGGAACTGCCCAGTCTCTGGGAAATCTTAAGCCAAATCCCCCACTCTCATCCAGCTCGATGAATTGGACGCCACGTTTCTCCAGCGCCTTCTTAATGCGTAGCTTTGTTTCAAGACGTATACCGACGTTCGTTTCCAATTTCGATATTGTCTTGGGGCTGACGCGTGCCGCGATAGCAAGTTCTGCCTGACTGAGGTTCAGACCAATCCTAGCGAGGCGCAGTAAGGGCGGCGGCGGCGTATTCATCGTCGCTTTGTAGGCTCAAACGAAACAGACGTCATATAAAACTGCGAAAATGCCAATCGCAGGTATTTTCGTGCTAATCACTCGCACAAAAGTGCTAGTTGATGGCACTTTTTTCATATGCGCCCGCATCGCCAAACAGCTTTGCCCCGAATCAGCAGCATCAGCCCGAGAATGTCAGGCTGCAAGTGTCATAGGCACTGTTGGTAGAGGCTTCTCACCGTTTGAAGCGTAGTGCGACCAGATCGCAAGATCGAAGTCCGCAGGAGACATTCCAGACGCCTTTGTCTCGGCAATCATGATCTGCTCCAGTCTCGCATATACCTTACCCGTAGGAACGCCGTTAGGCACGTCGTAGCCGCGTTCTTTGAGGTACTTTGTAACATGAGTGTCGATGACCGCGATGTGGGCGTTCTCGCGAGAATGCATGATGAAAAAGCGCGACGTCTTCGGTCCTACGCCTGGTAGCTCTTCCAATTCCTGTGGAGAAACCCCTCTAAGATCGAGACGACCGACTTCAGCTGAGTTAGCGAAAGCCGCTTCCAAGAGGGCATACTTCCCCATTCGAACTTCTTTCAATCGACCAAGCAGTTCACCGGAATTGGCCAAACGATCAACATATTCGAATGGTGATTCGCCATTAATACGGCCGCTCAGAAATTCATCAATTTTCGCGGCAATCATCGTTGCCCTTTTGCCAGCGACGGCCAGACAAAATAGCCAGAATTCCTCAAGCTCTTCAGTCGTACGCTGATAATTGGTGATTTTAAACGGATCGATCATCACATAATCCTTTCAATTTTGATGATGATCGAATGATTTATTTATGTCAAATAAGTTGACGCGAATTACCTGCGGCCTTCGTCGATTGCCCCAAGTGACATCCGTTCGAAGAAGTCGGTTGTCATGTCCTGAAACGCCTGCTTTTCATAATCACCATAGGCGAGGAGAAAAGCTGTCGAAATTGCCTTCAGAACCTCGAAGAGCTTCTTCTCCGTTGCGTTTGATCGGGCACCCTGTCCAGAAAAAGTGTTAGCACTGCCATTTTTCAGTAGGCCAACGTGCTTATATCCAGGCTTTGCAAGTCGGTAGGACTTTGCCTTCTCTTGATAGGGTTGCCCAGTGAAATCGATCTCGTTTTCGGCGAGCAGATAGAGGCTTGGCGCGCTAATGTTGGCCCAGGACGACTCGTCCAATCCCATGACACCAGGCCCCTGTGGAGACATCATGATGCCCGCGAAGAAGCGTGGATCAGCGAAAGTCCTACGCTTGCTTTCACCGTCCTTGACCGAGGCCCCAAGGAGCATCTGCGCAACGTAGGCACCGTATCCATGTCCAACGATGATCGGTCGCTCCACGTTGATTTCCTGCCCGACAGCCTCTTTGATCAGCCGCAGGTCGTCCAGCACACTAACGCAGGCTTCAGCGCGCTCCTGCCAAGCGACGGGATCTTCAAGCAAGGCAGAGATCGCCCAATCCGAAACGCTGTCGACAGACGTCTTTCGCAGCGAAGGACCGTTTTCGATGATTGAATCTCGATGAAGTGGCGCAACCACGACAAAGCCATGACTTGCCCAATGCCAAAGGAGATCGCGGTAGGCAAGCGGCTCGGCAACGGCTCCATGACTGAAAACAATGAGGCGAGGGCTTTTGTGATTTCTGGGGAAGAAGACCATATAGTCAAAGCCGCGACCTTTCACGGTGGTCGGCGACGCTGAAAATACGTATGGCCCTTGAGTAGCATAACTCGCATAGCGCGGATCGACGCCTGGAATGTCTTCCCGAATGATGAGAGGCGAATTGTCTGCATCCTGAGCAACCGCCACAGCTGGTAATAGCAATGCAGCTGAACCAAGCAGGAAAAGGCGTCTGGTCAAATTACGCATCCACGTGCTCCTCGGCGGTGTCGATCTTTGTCACATGATACGTTCCACCTTCCTGGATCACTGACATCGCGTGAAGGAAAGCTTCCTCGCCTCCCAACATTATCGCGAGCTGGCTCACGGTCTCCAAACAGCCGAGCGTATATTCCGTTGTCATAAAGGCGGGAGGTATCAGCTCTTCACGGCATGCGATCAGAATGCGGGCAACGATCAAACAATGAGCAGCGGCTTCGGTGGATGGGGAAGAAGGCAGGCGAAATGCAGGAGCGTAGGGTCGTATGGTGAGGCTGTCGATCTCAAGACAATCGAGCAAAACGTCAACGTCCGGCAAAGCTTGGTCAATTGCCGATATAAGTGAAATGACCCAATCGCCAGGTGAGAAAGATTGATTGGTTGAAGGAAAGTCAAACAACAACGGAGCTTGGCTATCGCTTGGCAATGGGCGCACTATTTCGCCATTTTTCCATCCAGCCAATTCATCAGAGGCAAACGTATTCCAGACAATCTCTCCCAAGCGGGAACGGAAATTTGCTGGAGGGATATAAGGATGTTCAACCTCAAAAATGCTATTTTGCATCGTCGGTGTCCTTGAAACCGTTTCTTTTCTCATACATCATGCTACCTTGATTAAAACACTGCAACCACTTCTAGGGAATTCGACGTCTTGAAACACGAAGAAATAGACCTGAGTAAGCGTTCTTTTATGAAAATTGCCGCCACGCTTGGTGCGACGGCTGCTCTATGTCCGCTTTCATCTCTAATGCTGCCGGATTCAGCCCTTGCTGAACCGATGGTGCCACTGCGTCTCTTTAATCCGCATACGGGAGAAACCTATTCTGTTGAACTGTTTTCCGGTTCTCAGTGGAATAAATCAGGTCTCCTCGTTTGCGACTGGATGATGCGGGACTGGCGTCAGAAACAAGTCGTTAATTGTGATCGCAAACTTTACGCAGCTTTGTACGTCATTCAGCGCAAATTCAACGTATCGTCTCCGATTGCTATCAATTCTGGCTTTAGAAGTGACGCAACAAACAGAATGCTTAGAGGGAACTCCATAGCCAGAAACGGTGGACGAGCAACAGCAGAATCTCCTGCTGTGAACAGCCAGCATCTCTATGCAAAAGCTGTCGATTTTTCAATCCCAGGCGTCCCAGTTCCCGTTGTTTCTCGTTATGTCAAATCGCTAAATATTGGCGGCCTTGGTGTATATAGCACTTTCACACATATGGACACTGGCCGAATTCGCCAATGGGGTAGGCCGATCTAATGACATTCAGTCGCCGAAGCATTCTCGCCTTGTTGACTGCGGCCGCAGTCACAGGAATGACCGCATCTGTGTCCTTTGCTGACGAGGTTAACGTTGGCGACGTAATAGATAAATTCACGAAAATACGCTCAATGTCAGGCGAGTTCGTGCAATTCGACTACAAAGGAAACCCATCAGAAGGGACATTTGCAATCCTTCGCCCAGGCATGGCTCGCTTCGATTATCGCAAAGGTGGTCTCAACATCCTTGCGGACGGGAAGACCGTGGCCGTAGAAAACAGGCGACTCAAAACATGGGACCTTTATCCGCTTTCGCGAACACCACTAAACTTGCTCCTTGGCGATAGGATCGACCTGACCAAGGGGATCATCAAATATGTGGTCGAAAAGGACGGCCTCATCGCCGTAATGCTTGCTGATCAAAAGACATTCGGCAATTCGACCATAGAGATATTTTTTGACAAGAATACGAACGAGCTGCGCCAGTGGACCCTCTTGGATGAAGCTCGACGGGAAACGACCGTTGTCGTTCATAACCTGAAGGTCAACACGCCTTTGCCGAAGCACGTATTTAGAATACCATACAAAGAAATCCGCGAACGAAATTAATCACCGGCGCTTGCTTCGATCTGGAATTGACGGGGAACATGTAGTTTCAAGCTGATTGAGAATTACATGCGCCAGTCAATTGTTGCCAGTTTCGGATTAGCGGAAGACGGTCATCCCTGTGAGGCCGCGCTTGAATTTCGACGTCTCGCAATAACAAAACAAATTGCAGACGATTTAAGCGTAAATAGCCTCGATCTCGCCATATCATTTGCCTGGGCAGGAAAAGCTATCTCCAGAAGCAAGAAGCTTGATGCCTGGCAGCAAACTGGCGTTGATCCCAATACGTGGGAGATCGTTCGGGCAATGTCCCTTGATCTCGAAATCAGACGCTACGCGCTTAATGACGCGCTCTACGCAGACCCACAGGTTGCATTTGCAGGAGCGCTAGACCATCTGCGTAAGGCGTCCGCATTCCAGCGTGCCATGTCAGCCATACAAGCAACAATTAGCGTCAACAGCTCCCAAAGCGATGTCCTCTTCTGGATGGGAGAACTTGCTCAGATAGCCAAGCAGATACCGGGGCCAGATGTGAAACTCAGCATCGCCAAAGCGGACAATCTGGTGAGCCTGGCTTCCTTCAGAAAGAAGAGGAGCACCTAGCTCATTCCGCCGCCATCAGCATCGAGCCGCTATTCGCTTCCTTTTCTGCAACCAAGTGCATTTCCAGGCTTTTTGCGAGACCAAGCGCTGCAAGATAGGGGACACCGTTCCCTATGGTTTTGAAGCATGCGGTGAGCGGCATATCCTCTGGGAGCTGATACTCAGCCGGAAGTGACTGGATCGCCAAAGCTTCCGATACGGAGATACGACGCGGTTCGTATGGATGAAGGTGAACCTCGTTATTCCCATATGCGGCCGTGGGGCTGTAGCGCCAACGGTGAAGGCGCTTGAAGGACTTCTTCTTCACATCCCCTTCGGGAACCGTGTGAAATTTATCCGACTGCGGATTGAACCACATTCCGCCATTCGGGTGGTTTTCGACGTCATTCTGGTCAAACCAATGCTGCACAGTCAGCTCGCGCGGAAGGCCAAGCCCCTCAGGGAAGTCAAGTTCATCACCTTGAGCGAAGCTCTTTACGGTCGGCCACTCCAAAGCGAGAACGTCTTCAGAATGCGTCATCGTGGATTCGAACGGGAACTTCAAGTCTTGGCAGCCATCAAGAACCCCGACCAGAAAGATACGCTTGCGGTCCTGGCCGACGCCATATGCTACAGCACTGGTCAGTCGGTCATGCAGGGTAAATCCTGCATGACCGACAATAGCCTTCTGCTCATCGTAGAACTGACGATGGACCTTGGTTCGCCACAACCCTTCGACATTCTCGAATACAAAGAAATCCGGCTTAATTTGGCTGATCAGACCAAAGTAGATGGACGTCAATCGACCATGGTCGCCTTCAGAACCAGCGTTTTTCCCGCCAATCGAGAAATCGGGGCAGGGCGGTCCACCAACGAAGCCAACTTTTCGTCCAGAGCGGCGGATATCGTCGACAACAGCCTTCAAGATGGCCAGGTGAGCGCCGGAATTGAATTCTTCGATACTACCGAGATGATGGCCATAACGCGGGCGAGGGGAGCCAAGAAGCTCTCTAGAATGCATATAGCCGTCCAGAAACTCCGGAGCGTACTCGTTGACCATATCTACGCGGAAACCCGCATGCTCAAAGCCGAGGTCGAGAAATCCAGCGCCAGTGAAGAAACTAATAATCGAATGCATTGCCACACCTATTTCAGAGCACGAAGAACGCCACGGATTGCGCGCTCTGCGACAGGCACGACAACAGACTCCCCAAGAAGATGGTAAGTGGTCTCCTCGTGGGTGGGAACCTTGAAATCGGAGTCTATCCCCAACAGATTCTTGACCTCACCTACCGTCAGCATTCGATGGCCGATGTCGGTTTTGACAACCGCTGCAGACGGATCGTGCCAATAGTCGCAATCGATGCGACCAGCATGCTGTCGAGGGAACTTGCGTGCGCCCTCCGACACATATGAGAGCACAGGTCCATTATTTGCTGCGCGGTCTATGAAAGAAGAGGCCAACCGGGGAACAATATCCGTACCAACCGGACGAACCACAGTGTTGAATGACGGTGCGACCGCGATAAACAACTCGTGGCCTTCCATGGGCACAAACCATTCCACGTCAATAACCATCGACTGGACTTCGTGATTACGGAAATGACGGGCGATGACCTTGCAATATGCGTCTGGGTTTATTCCCATTCGCTGACCAATTGTCCAATCGATACGGAACAAAGTACAAGCTGTTCGCTTTCGACGGCCTGCTGCGGCTTCAATGATCTTCGTGACTGCGGGATCGACCTGTCCAATACCTACGAAAGCCGAAAAGGGCAGATTGACCAGCGTCAAATCAACACTGACATCCGTTTCCAAAAGACTATCGCTACCGCGATTTTCACTGAAAGTGGGTCGCGCCATAGGAGCAACCAAACAGGAGCCGTGCGGAACGCCGCCGATATTCATCGACGCTAAGCCAAGTGCACCAAGTCCTGGATTAATTTCTGTGAAGGAAAAGACCTGGTCGGCCACCCCTAGCTCCAACGAATCTTCTTTCATCATCCGTAACACAGAGAGAAGACGTTGTGCATATGTGACGCGATCAGTGTCCGCATTAATTAGGGCGACAAGCTCAGCATTTTCAATCAAGGCGGAAGGTGAAAGGTCGTCAGCCATATCCACCTTATTCAAGGCGTCAGAAAAAACCGACTTTATCTTCGGAATGGACGTTTTTGGATGTCCCGACACGCAAAGCCAAGTCACCAACGAGCGCACAACGTCGCGGCGACGAATTTCAACATTTATGCTGTCAGCCTGCTGACCATCTAAAGAAGTCATAATCCCTGCCAATTCGATATCTGCCATACCAAATCGTTGTCAAAATTAGGTAATGAAGCTAAATTTATCCTGTTTTAATCACCTGAAATTGTCAACCAATTTGCACCTGCGTCTGTGATTTTAAATTGATACGAATTATCGAAACTGCCTAAATCAAGAGATATATGGAATTATCGAGAAGCGTATCTATTGCGCCGATGGCCGAATTAAACATATTATGCAAAATCCATTTAACAAAGAAGGTACAGCAAGTGGAAGTTAAGGTTCGCGATAATCAGGTTGATAAGGCCCTTCGAGTTCTCAAGCGAAAGCTGCAGGCAGAAGGCATTTTCCGTGAGATGCGCCAGCGCGAGTTTTATGAATCTCCATCGGAAAAGCGTCGCCGCGAAAAGAACGAAGCCACTCGCCGTTATCAACGCGAGCGTCGCAGGCAAGCTGAAGCTGACCGTCGTCGCTAAGCAGGAGAATTGTCGTGGCTTGTGATGTCGTAGTAACAGAAGGTGGACGCCTTACAGTTGTTTGCGACGCAGGACCACGAATACCTCAGGCCGCCTTGATACAGGGCGGCCATATTTTTTTGGTGTATGACGGTGAGCACTTCCATTTAGGTGAGTTGATGCCAGCTGTTTACACTCAAGCCCTCAAATGCACATTCGCGATGTTCGTCATGATGGATGGAGTGTCGGTGAAATCTTCGACCGAGATCAGGCTTCAAATTGACTGAAGCAGCGAAAAATAACCGTTTAATCCTACCAGAAACCATATCGTTCCTGATTGGCGAACTTGGTCAGATCGCATCAGACGACATTGCGTGGTCAGAAACGATAACTCCTCCATCCAATGCCGAAGACTTTGCTGTCGAAGCCATATGGATCATATGTAATTCCGGAATGAAGGCCACGATTGCGAGGCAAATCGAAGGGCGAGTTCTCGCCGCTATCAAATCAGGACGTTCCATTCACGAGGTATTCGGTCACAAAGGCAAAGCTTCCGCCATGGAGACCATCTGGAGCGAAAGGCAGCGGTTTTTCGAGGAATTTAATAATGCTGATGACAAGCTCTCATATATCGAAACCATGCCGTGGATCGGCAAAATCACGAAATACCACCTGGCCAAAAACTACGGAGTCGACTGCGCCAAGCCTGATGTCCATCTCCAGCGACTAGCTGACAGAGAGAACACTTCCGTTCATGATATGTGCGCGACACTCGCTGCCGAGACTGGATATAGAATTGCCACCATCGACGTCATTCTTTGGCGTGCGTGCGCCACAGGCCTACTGAATTCCCGAACGGGAGAGATTTGTCCAAAGCAAGAAATGCCCCTATCCTCGATAAGCAATGATAGGAGCAGAAAATGAGTACACTGCCTGGCATTTCATCAATTTCAGACCCAGACGACGTGCCGTTCACTCCCATAGGCGAAGGTTTCCTCAAAAAGCACGGCCGAATGAGGTGTCCTTGTTGCCGCCAAGACGGCGTTGAACGCATCGTTGAAATCGCTCCTGCCGTGAATGGCGCTACTCGCAAGCAAGCTGCAGTTTGCCGCGATCATGAAGAAGAGGGACGGAAAGCATTCAGGCGCTCCTGGGAGTCGTCAAAGCCAGATCACTCTGACGCAGCATTCTCTCTCGGAATGCGGTAGAAATCCACCTGCAGAGTCTAAGAGTCCAACAGAATCAATAGCTTAAGCCCTGTTGCCTATTGACATAGGGAATTGCGAAGCCTAGCCATGCCCGCAAAGGAGTACGGGCTATGGCGTCGATCTATTTCAAAGGACGTATCGATTTCGAGACGCTCTCGATGAGTGAGATAAGCGCGATCACTGCTGCTGTCGCAACGCTGGAAACGATGGCTAAGAAGCATGGGTTCGAGTTTGTCTCTGGCCCTTCGCGCAAAGGATCTCCTCGGCCAGATATGGCAGGGCCAAGATCGACCACTCGTCCAAAGGCACAACGCAGATTGCTGTTAGCGCTCGTCTCTCGCGGTCACCCAATGACAGTACGTGAAATAGCTGAAACCACCGGATTAAAAGAGGGAACGATTAATCCGCATCTTTCAGCACTCTACAGCAGCGGGATAATTCACCGTATCAGGCAACGGCTTCCTAATGCACCTGAAGGACTGGGGCGCAAATCAACCACAACATATTCCCTCACGGAAGATGGAATAACCATCGCCGAAGAAATAAGAAAATCGGGCGAAACTCTGATCGACTGAACTTCAGACTTGCAATTGCCCGCTTCAAAGGGCATAAGTGGCTTTATGTGCAAATTATTGGAAATCACAGCAGGAAATCCTGCGTCGAAGAATTGGTGGCGCTCAGTCAACTGAGCGGCCCACAACGTATCCATGTTTAATTTTCAAACACGTAGACGAATGGGACCGTTCCGCAGGGAAGGGCTTCTATTCGAACTCCGACATTGTGGGCGGTCCTCAACCATCAGGAAAGGATCATCCAATGTCTACCATCAACAACGCCCCAATCGTACTCACTGGCGACCGTCCGACTGGACCTCTTCATCTCGGCCACTACGCAGGCTCTCTGCAGCAACGCCTTCGTCTTCAGGATGAAGGATATCGATGCTTCGTTATGATTGCCGACATGCAGGCGTACACCGACAATGCAGACAATACCGCGAAGATCAGAAACGCCATTCCGCAGGTGGTCTCGGACTATCTCGCAATCGGTCTCGATCCCAGCAGGACAACAATCTTCCTGCAGTCGGCCGTGCCTGAACTCGCAGAGTTGACGATGCTCTATATGAACTTCATCACGGTGTCCCGCCTGGAGAGAAACCCGACCATCCGCGATGAACTCAAGATGCGGGAATTCGAGCGTGATATTCCGTCAGGCTTCTTGTGTTACCCAGTATCGCAAGCGGCTGACATCACCGCGTTCAAGGCCACTTGTGTTCCGGTCGGCGATGACCAGCTCCCAATGATCGAATTGGCTCAGGAAGTCGCCAGGAAGATCAACCGCGCAGGCGGAAGGGAAATCCTACCAACGCCAAAAAGCCTCCTGTCCAAGGTCACACGCCTTCCAGGAATCGACGGCAAAGCGAAGGCGAGCAAGTCTCTTGGCAACGCCATATTCCTGTCGGACAGCCAGAAAGAGGTGAAGGACAAGGTCATGGCGATGTACACCGACCCCAACCACATCCGCGTCAGTGACCCCGGACAGGTCGAAGGTAATGTCGTGTTTTCGTACTTGGACGCCTTCGAAAACGACCAGGAGAAGGTTGAAGACCTGAAGAGACGGTATCGTGGAGGCGGCTTGGGCGATGTCACAATCAAGAAAGAACTGATCTCATCCCTTGAACGGGTCATGATGCCTATTCGTGACCAGCGGGCGGCTAATGATGTCGACTACAAAGACATCATCCGTCAGGGATCGAAGGTGGCACGCGAAGCAGCGGTACAAACACTTGCCGAGGTCAAAGACGCACTCGGCGTGTTCTCGATCTGAAAACAAGAAAGGCTCCGACATATGGAGCCTTTAAAAAATTCATGGAGCAGGGGAGCTAAATCCTGCTCCATTTTCATAATCGCCGTAGTCAACACAATCTTTGAATTCAATTCTGAAGGTATCATTAGCAGAGCGACGCTCAGACATCTTATCGATCATTTTCTCACAATCCGAAACGAGAGAATGAACGAAGGCAGCGCCGTCTGCGGTAACGCATTCTGCCTCGATAAAAATCTCGACCTTGTCAGCAAAACCGCGCTTCTGAACGGACTGAACGTTCGTCTCAATGAGGTCCGACATCATTCTGCGAAGTGCTCTCCCCTGTCCTTTGCCTCTGAATTCAGGATTCACGAAAACCGCATGAATATTATAACCAAGTTTGGCTACCCATTCGTCTCCAACCAGCTCCTTACGTGGAAACATATCGAAAGATACGAAGCCTGTAGGCAAACTGCTCCAGCCGTCTTTTACAGATACTAGCTTATAATCGAAATCTCTGGCGTCATTGATCCAAGCAAGTGGATCGCAAACATCATCATATGATTTTCCAATCCCGAGCTTCAGAGCATCTATCTCACTGCCCGTAACAAGCGACGTCTCAAAAAGAGGGAAGCCAAGGCTAGGCATCTTTTCTACTGTCTTAGTCATTCAGATCGCTTTCCTGTACACCTTTAAATCCTAATTATGATTTGTGCCTCGCATCTCACAAGCCGACGCATTTGTCGGTTTCATCCTTCGGGCACAAAATGGGGAACGATCACAACTTGACAGGCCGAGCCACATCATGTGCCTATCTCGGCATGGAGACGAGCATGGAAATCAGCCGCGTCACGACGCCCAAAGAGTTCTTCGTCAAGGAACGCGACTCCTTCTATTCCCTGTGGACGCTTTCGTTCTGGAGAGAGTTCTTCCAAAACTCGGTGGACGCGGGTTCCAAGAACATAAGCATCGAGATAAGCGCGGAAAAAGGCCGAGGCGAGTTCGATAAGATCGGCGATGCCAACAAGCAAATAACGCGCGTCGTGTTCACTGACGACGGTTGCGGAATGACTGAGGAGGTCCTCAACAAGGTCTACTTCGCTATTGGTCAGACCACGAAAAATGATGGTTCAAGCGTTGGTGGCTACGGCCGCGCTCGACTGATGACCTGCTTCTCCCAAGACCGTTATTCGATCCTTACCAAAGATCGATTCGTTATGGGCAATGGCCCAGACTATGTGAACTTCAGCCTCGACGAGGCGGAAGCCGAACTCCTGAAAGCACTCGACGAACTGCCTGAGCCAGCTGGAGACGACGACGAAAGCCGGATCAATCATGAAGTAAGCCGTGCTGGCCTTCGTCGGGATCTACGGATGGTGCAAGAGGCAAAGGCGCTCGGCGGCTTCAACGGTTGTCGTGTTGAGGTCGACCTGGACCAATCCACTGGCAATTACAGAAACAAACCGACGACGGAAACGATGAATGAGCGGCTCAGGACATATCTGTCTGAAAGCCAGATCAAGCCTAACGTCACCATCAATGGTAAGACGCCGGAAGAATACTACGAGACCGAGAACAAGATTCAGGCTCGTCGTGGGCAAACCAAGCGCACACTCGCAACCGAAGTCGACGGTCAAATGACGGAATTCGCCACCGTCCACATCAGCGAAAGCGATAAGGCCATCCACAAGGGAAAGGCGATTATCCGCGTCGACGGCGCGTCAATGTACACTGTTTCGCTTGACCCAGAGGTCCAGGTGATCATCGAGATCAACCCTAAGCTCTCGCGTCTAGCACTCACCTCCAATCGAGATGGCATGAAGGAAGGCTTCAGCGATGCCCTCCATAAGTTCATCACCGAGCTGAACATCGACAACACGTCGGCTCTGGCAGATAAGGTTAGTAAGGACAACTACAAGATCAAGGGCGATAAGGGGATGCTGATTGCTACCCTGCCAAGCCTGTCCAACATCACCTCTGATAATCTGTCGTTCGAGGAAGAACACGCAGCAGTGGAAATATCGACACGCGTAAAATCATCCTCGGTGAACACTCTTGAAGACCTTAAGGAACGAGGGATCTCGCAGGATGCAATTGAGGAACTGGTCAAGAAAACTCATTGGGGCGAGAGCATCGTTTCAAAGATGCGGTGGTCTTATGATTTCCCGCTAAAGAACGACGTCGAACAGTTCATAAACTCCGTTCAGGACAGAATATATGAAGGCGATGCCAAGGCCGACATCTTCCTGAAGTACGCTTCCGCTCCGCTCAAGGAATGGGTCATCCAGACGCTTGGCAACCGCAATGAAAAAGCGCTTGAACAGTCCAAGGCCGAGAACGAACAGCGCCTGAAGGACATGAATGACGTTTTCATCTCTGTTGTGTCCACCAACGAGAAGACGCGCGCAGCCATTCGTCGAAACGATCCGAGGAAATGGGATATTGCAACTGGAAAGGGCCGAGTGCCTCGCGCTCTGCTATCTTCTTGGACTGCTGCATGCTCGGTAGCTGTTGAGACCCTAATGAGAGCCAGACCGTCGACGAGCGACTTTCGATGGACGACTGGGTGGGTATATTCGGTGCCAGAAGAAACCTTCCAAGGCGACAGATCCAGATCCGTATCGATTGAGGCCATGTGCTCTCTGAAAGACAGCGAGTACAAGTTCCTTCTCAATCCGATCAAGGAAGACGGTGTTCTTCGTTACTCAGTGACGGATGCCAAGGATCGTCAGCACTTGCAGGCACTTGCCATGCATGAAGTCGCCCACGTTCTGGAACACTACCACAATGAGTCTTATGCGGGCGTTCTGACCGACCTGATGATCAACTACGACTTCAGCGAAGCCAACAAGCGCATGAAGGAGTCAGTGAAGGCGGTTCTCTCTGCTTACGAAAGCGGCAGAGCAGTCGTCCAGCCAATGGACAAGGAGCCAGGTCCGCGACCAGCGGAACGCCTGATGGCTCTCGCTACGGCGAACGATCCAGAAGCAGCAGGGGAAGCGATTACCTACAACGAGGACGGCACGTATCAAGTCGACACCGAGCGTCTGCAGGATCACGTCCAAGGCTACGACTATGCCCCCGACGACGCGAACGAAGTACAGTTCGGATACGGAAGATAAACATGTCCAGTATCCCGACATTTGACGAACTCATTACCGAAGAATGGTTCAACCAAGGAATGGAAAACGGAAACTTCGTTCCTGGTCATGGATCGGATATTGGCGAGCTGATTGCCGATATCCAAGACGGGGCAGCATGGCTTCCAGCCTGCCCAGATCACCTGAAGAATGTTGATGTGATTGAAGCTGGCGACGATCCAGAAATGCGTGCGGTCATTTGGCAATGGCTTGAGAAACGATATGCCGAAGTCATCGAAAATCTGCCGAAAGGCGAGCAGCTAAAACTTTATCGTGTTATGCGTGTCGATGATGATTGGATCGACGACCTGAAAACAGGAGAAGTCACCACGGGCATTTACTTTAGTGATGATCCATACGTGGACGGCGGCTTCTGGCTTGATCAGGAAAAGCCCAACGAAATTAGATTGGAAGTCACAGTTAATCGAAATGACGTAGATTGGCGTGGGACCATACTTGCCCGAATGGACTACATGACAGGCGATCAAGAAGCGGAAATTCGCATGAAAACGGACGCCCCTGTGATGGTTAATTCATTTTCTGACGATGACGATGCCTATGAAATACGGAAGTTACTTTCGACGGGACAGCATTGGCAAAAAGATGAATCGCCTTCATTCGTAATGTGAAAAACAAGAAAAGGAATAATGATGGCTAAGCTTTATTTATCAGACGACAGTCCTGAACTTCATGAAGGTGAAGATATCTCGCGCTCTCATATGTTCGTTTGCAAAAACCACATTGAAAGTGATGTCGATCTGGATGGACGAACCATCGCGTATGCAGCTGCCGTGCAGAACGATGGTGACAGGCTCGTGCTTGTAGAATTTTCAACGGAACCAAACGGAACAGGATTCTGGATTTCGCAACATATGCGAGCGCAGGATGCCGCAAATTTCCCTGTCGGAAAAGAGGTGACGCTTCACATGCGAAAGGGCAGCAGAAGCTTTCCAGAATATTTTGCTATCACAGACGGATTTTACGAAGAGGCCCTGAGTATGAAGCCCTAAGGAGCAGTTTTACGAGGCCCCTTCCCAATGTCAATCGTATGCTCAGGGTCCCGAAACAAGCTACAGATTCGATCCATTAAGGCAGGTCAGAAGCCTTCTTTACCCACTCCAATCCGATCCTCTTCGCGCAATCGGAGCCTACCGGAAGTGTTCCGTAGTCCTCAGGATAATTCTCTGGGATCAAGTGCTCATCTTCAGGATGCACAAAACAACATCCGTCAACCCAACGAGCATAAAACCTTGGCTTCCCCTTGATGTCCTTCTGGCAGACACAGCAATAAACGTCTGTTTTCGGAGAGCGACGAAAATCTGGGTCAGTGAAAATCGTGCGAAATGGATGGTTCATGCGCTGCATTTAGCCGAAGTTACGGAGAAATGTCAATAAATTCACGTTGACGGTCGAGGAAAATAATCAGAACCTTCTATAAGCTAGAAGGATGTCAAAATGACTGATACCAACCACAACAGCCTCAAGGCAGTGTTATCAGAACTTATTGAACGGATTACAACTGAGGGTTGGCAGAATCGTGCTAAGTTGATTTCGATTATTATCGAAAACTCCTATATTGCGGCATCGATAGAGGACCTCGAAAAAAATCGCTTTGAGGAATTCCATGAGAAAATCGTCAGGAAATCCGAAGACCTCATCGAAGGAATTGTGGAGCATGTTTTCGGCGAAGCGCGAGAAAATTCTGATATTTCCTTCCTAATCAAGCAATACGATTTCGTGTATCATCACTTGGAACAGCTCTTCACGAAATTTGAGGGCCATGCGTGCTGCGTCGACAAAACTCGCACAGTTCTCGCACGCCTTTTATTGAATAAGGCCTGTGGAGCAAGGATTGAGTTCGATTACAATGGAGAATGGACATACCATATTCCTAAGAAAATCCTGACTTCGCACGATGCCGTCATCGAATTTTTCGATGCGATGATCAACCTGTACTACGGTAGACATGAAAAATATCTGGCGATGCTAATAGCTCTTTCGGGGCGATCAAAATCATAATCCGCATGCGCATTCGCTGGCGTCTTGCATTCAACACATTCATGCTAACACCAACGGTAGCGGAATAGTGAAATGAAAACCCAGCTTGTTTATCGCGATACAGGACATATTCAGAACGGATTCAAAACGGTCATCACCGCTGGGTTCGCAGAGTTTCCTTTGGATGCCGAGTTGCCAGATGAAAAGAAAATCATCTCTTTAACGGGCTTCGAAAGGAATTCGGCCAATCCAGAATTGATTGCTACTGCTTCGCTGCCCTTGGAAGTCGTCGACAGTTGGGGCCATAGCGAGAACTATCAAGCGTACGGCATTGGAGATCTGGTAAGGCAATCCATCTGGAATGTGCCAGCCACTCGCGGCTCACTTCAGAGATTCTTCCGTCGTACGAACGTTGAACCGTCACAACCTGGTCTGGTAGTTATGGCTTTTGTTGGACTGACGGCATTCTCCCCTGACGATGAGATCGATGAAGACAATGTCTTCCAATTCCAATCCAATGGATTGGTTCAGGTCATCGAAGGGCGAATAGGCATTGAAGTGAAACCTGACTGGGGAACAGCTGGTTTTAAAGAACACATGCGCGGGAACGCAATAAGCGCATTACTCCGCCGATGCACATGGGGCTTTGGTGATGAACCTGTCGGCCTGATGTCAGAGATGGCTCTCGGCATCAATGAAAAGATGGATCGCTTTCGTGATCTCAAACTCGCAGACTCGATATCAACTGACGAATGGGACGAATATCATAAGCTCGAAAAAGAACTGCAGCGACACGGCCTTGTCTCTCAATACGAGCAAGAAGAGTTTGTCGAGTTCGTGAAGAAGCGCAATGAACGAGGATTGGTGTTTCCAAGCACGCACCCAGTTACCCGAAACCAGTTCATGCAATCGGAAGAAGCCTCAACAGAGATCATGCGCGAAATTATGACGTCTAGCTTCAGGCCTTGATAGGCGAGTGCAGGTGCTCGATTTGCAGTAGCGGCATTCGAATTCCTGCCGCTTCAAAGAGGTAGTCCTCTTCATCGAGACCGACATAGCCGAGGTTCACTCTTGCCTCGTCTGCGTTTGAGCCGATGGCACTCAACTCAGGCTTTCCTGTCGCCTTTGAGAAAGGAAGTGATACGGGGAACAGGCCATCATGGATATCGCATCCAGTGATGAGTTCCGCTTCGACGCAACCGATAAAATCCAAATCATCGATCCGAATGCTTTCGAAGCAACCGTCCACAAACGGCTTCATAGCCTCATCCTCGTTGGAGCCGATGGCATTGAGGTAGACCTCACCAGTGCGACGATCAAAAGGCACGCAAATTTTCATTGTTCCCCCCATTGTTCCCCCCATTGCTACCTACCCAGCAAGCGACGCCGTTTCGTTGTGAAGCGCTGCGCCCGATTGATGGTAGCCAGCTGCGACCTGAACCGTTTTATGTCGTGACAATGCCATAGCTTCGAGCAAGCTCTTTCCCTGAAGGCCTACTTCAGTCAAGAACCCTGAGCGCAGACTATGGCCAGCGTAAATTTCCGGATTGAGATCGGCCGCCTTAATACGAGCTTTCACGATCAGAGCTACTGCGCGATCCGACAAAGGCTTCTTTGAAACGTAGCCATAGCGGCTCACAGACCGGAAGATCGGCCCTTTAGTGATATTGGCCGCCTTCAGCCAAGCACGAAGAGCCTCAGCAGCTCGGCCCGTAATCGGCACGGTACCGCCATCGCCTTCCTGCTCTGTCTTGGTGATCCCGAGATGATAGATGTAGGAGTCGCCGACTTCTTCGAGGTTAAGCATCTCTGCTCCAACGATCTCGGAACGACGGCGTCCACCGCTTGACCACCCAAAGAGCAGCAATGCGGCGTCACGCAAATCCAGCATGCTTCCTGCTTCACAAGTCTCCAGCATCAGATCGAGCGTCTTTTTGATGACAGCCTTCTTTTTGTTCGGCCGCTCTCCGCGCCGAGCTGCTGCCTTTCGGGCCTTAGACAGAACTTGAGAGACAATCGGGTCCATAATCGGGCTAGGCAGGCCTTTCGTCTTGTGCAGCGCAGACAGAGCGGACACACGGCGATCAATCGTATTCATCGCATGCTTGCCAGGCTTCGTCTTGACGCCACGATCAATCAAATCCTGATCGACGTCCTCGTCCAACCCTTCCAGGTGGTCGACAACGAAACGTGCGACGACCTCAGGCGGCACCGGATAGATAGGTTCATCGGTCCAACCGATGGCCGAGCACCACGACCAAAAATATCGAAGATCCGATTCATAAGCTCGGCGCGTGTTTGGCGGAGTGCCGTCATCTATAACGCGACGCAGACGCTCGCGCGTACCCTGATCCAACACGAAACCCAACGAGCGCGACTGATCAGGATGCGCCGTCGTAATTTCTTTCCCTGTTGAACCATAATTGGCCATGCGAAGATGTCCGAATAAATAATTGTGAGGGCAATTATAAATTCAGTTTTAGCAAGGGCCAAAACGCCGAAGGAATTTAAACTGAAGGACGATTTATTGCCACGTCGTCCATCAAGCTCAATAATGAGAAATCTGAACTGGAGAAAATTGCCTTGAAAATATTACTAAGCACATTCATTGGCGCTGTAGTCGCACTCACTATTGCCACCCAAGCTGGGGCCGAGGATCGCATAGATTTCGATGCCCTTTCCAAGCAATACAACGGGAAAAGAGATTGGGGAGTGCCAGAAGCTGGCAAATTCGGACTTTCGTCCTTTGCCTATCAGGACATGAATGGCAACGGCGTCTACGAGTTAGGAGACAAGCCACTGGCTGACATCCCAGTAGCGCTGCTCGATGAGAGTGGGAACCTAATTGAGGTGAAGAAAACCAACGTTGACGGCTATGTGAATTTTTACGGGTCGAGCTTTGAGGGCATGAATGAAACCATCAGCAAACCCGGCCGATACTCGTTGCGTGTTCTCGTTCCTGATCAGTTCGACCTGACCACCGACACGCTGATGCAAACCGTGGAAGTGGCTCCTTTAGAAGGCTCGATTGGTGGTCTGATTGCCAATCATGTGCCGAGAATATCGGGGTTCAAGCGTAAACTCACCCTTGTTGGTCGAGCCACTGCCATCGACGACCTATCGGTAGAAACGACATCACCAGATGGCAGCAAACAAATGGCGAAGATCGATGCTGGCGGACGATTTGAACTACCCGTCACGAAGGGAAATTGGACGATCAAGTCCAAAGATCGAATGATCACCGCCGACGTCGCAGACACACCCGTCCAGTTGGCGAAGACATTCGGAACCGAGGCGACGACCCCAAGCGATCCGATTACAATAGTCACCTTCGACGACATGATCCGCGATGAAGGGGTGCTCAAGATTCCAAACGGCTACGCACACCTAGATTGGAATAACTGGGTCATCACGCACAAGCACTTCTACAAAGGCGCAGGCTACAAGAACGGTGCCGTCTCAGGAGATTATGTCGCCTACATTAGCTCTGGGCACCCAGCATCCATCTCGCGAACTGAGCCATTCGACTTCGTCGGCGGCTATTTCTCGGTTTCCTTCGACAGCGCTGAAGGTGAAGGCTTCGACGTCAAAGCCTATCGCGGCGATCAGCTGGTCTACCATGATGTGGTCGAACTATCCCGTTTCGGCCCCGTCCACTTCATGGCCGATTACCGAGGCATTACGAAGCTTGAGTTTTCCACGCAGCACTACTGGCAGGGGATTGCGGACGACCTGCAATTCAGGCTTCCCTGACAACAAGCCGCCCGCTTGTCCCATTCATCCTCGGCCTCAATAGTGAAACAAAGCCGAGGATGTCGATATGTCTCCAGATGAATTCAGTGTACTGAAAATCGCAGCACAGGACCCAACCAAGCCGTCTGGCGGTGGCCCAGCGTTCGTTGAAGCTATCAGCGATGACTCGAAGACGCTGCTCTACGGCTACACCTCAGATCGCAACACCCACCACGTCTATCAGGACGGCTGGCAGATTCATCTCGTCGTCTACAATTTTCACAATGAGGTCATCAACCAGGTGAGCGACAACTCGCTTCCTCTGGCGACCATCATGCCTGATAAGCGCCTTTACGGAGAAGCGTGCGACTTCGCATTCTGCAAAGAGCTGCAGGAAGCAGGTGTTCGGTTGCCGTTCACGAACTACAACTTCAGCTCCTACCAGAAGCACGAGGGCAAGGCCTTCATCGGAAAAACGCTTGAAGACCTTGGTGTTGAGATTAGCAGACCGTTCAGTATCTGATTATTAAACGCGAAGCTGTTTCACCCACATAGACACATCGGCCGAGCTTCAGGTCTTCCCCGGCGAGGAGGTCTCAGTCCGCCTCAGAGAGGCAATCACCGCAGGTCAGGGCCTGAGGCCTTAACGCTCACGAAGCCAGCTTTCCGAACGTGACAAATTGAAAGGGCCTCGCGGCCCCTTTTCTTATTCCGAAGTAACCCGCTCTAAATATGATTTAAGAAAAGACATACCAAATCCTGATGACCATTGAGGCACCTCGAAATATCCAGAAGCCTTCCAATATATTAGATAGTCCGCTTCTGGAGTTCCGCTAACACTAACCGGAGTTGCGTAAAGGGTACCCGCATGATCCAGTTCATCTGGAAGAATCTCCTCAATTCGCCACGAGACAACTCGATCATGAGGAACATGGATACTAAGATCATTCAAATTATCTGAAGCAATCACTTTGGCAAATGCGGCACGGTTTTCCTCTCCGACCCATAAAATATAAACTTCTTCATTTGCAGGCACATAAGTGATTTTTCGAACGTCTTTATTATTCATCGACATTGACTCCAAAGACTGCGAATTAGTTAAAGTTCGGGGCCTCGCGGCCCCTTTTCTTATTCCGAAGTGACTTGCGCTTCTGCCACTTTCAGCAGATTTTCCATCTGAGCACGCACATCGGCCTCCGAGACGCCGAGATCGGCGACAACCTTGCGAAGAACGCCTGCTCCGCCTGGAGCTTCGACGTCAGCAGCAACCACTTCGCCAGCATACGCGGAAGCGGCTTCACCTGACTTACCCAGCTTCTCAGCCGCCCACAGACCCAGCAACTTGTTACGGCGTGCCGTGATACGGAAACGCAGGCCCTCGTCGTGGGCAAATTTGTTTTCAAAAGAATTACGTCGTTCGTCCAAACCGCTCATTGGTCCCTCATCGTTAATTTGACGTCGTGCAAACAAGGAAGTTGCAGGCACATTTAAATGATAATTCGTGCAATCTGCGGTGACAACCGATTCATTTATACAAATTATGGACAAGCCCTTGAAAATTGTGGGGAAACATTGAATCGATGAACTTAACTGGAATTAAGTTCAAAACCCTATGATGCCAATCATTAAATGCGACGTCGAATTCGGTGCTGCTTCACTGCGATTTCGAGCAATTTTCGGGCCGAAAACCATAGTAACCATAATAACTTACCAACTACCGATAAGGAAGGTTATCGGAAGCTAGAAAAGGGGTGCTGCGTATCACGGATATGGTGCTATACGGCAGCGACGTCAATATACAGGTTGCCTGATTATTCAATTCATATGACACTTGTGTAGTTAAGGACATTTAACTTCATTACCGCCCCTATGCTCTTGTTTGTTTTGTTTACAAATCGAGCGCCAACCAACAGTGAGGTCGATTTATTGAATGAGTGATCAAACTGAATGTCTTTCAGACAACTGACTGGACGTGGATACGCATTTGAATCACAATTTTCAGATGGAAGAATTAGACAAAGACCTGATCCCTGCGGATGATCGACGTGGTTTCATTGAAGCTGCGATGGCGATCACACGTCTTGATGAAGCTCAACGCCACTTACAGTCCAGCGATTTGATTTACGCCCCTGGAGCCAGACGCCGAGAAGCGATGGCGATTGCGGCTGTTGATGGCGCAATCGCTCGAATGGAATCCCTCTGTCGAGTGATTGGCGATCCGGAGATCACAAACGTCGAGCGAGGTTCTCGCGTGGCTGCAGATATCTACGCTGCCCTCCGCCTGGTTGAAGCATGGCCAGAGGAAGGTCCAACAACTTCTGACGTGGTCGAACTCTTCTCAACGGCAGATGCGTCGACCGGACGCCTGATGCGCCCAGACATCCAGTGGAGCATCGAGGAAGACTCGATGTGGATCGTGGAGCAGATAAAGGTCCTCAACGAAAGCTGTGACCCATGGACTGCAGTGGAAACCATCCGAACGGTTTGGGCTTCTGGACGCTTCCTAGGTACATCGAGAAGAATGGCGCTTCTGATCGCATCGTGGGTGATAGCCAAGGGCTTCCAGTGTCGCTGGCCAACCTATGGCCTCTCCGATGAAGTGAAATCCAATCTCGACCGTTTCCGAGATGCAGCTCAGATCAGTCATCATTGGAGCAGTGAGCTGACCAGCGCCTTGAGAGCCGGGTTCGCTAAGGAGCGACAGAAGCTCAAGGACGTACACGCAGAGCGCGCGGCCTTATTAGCTCTATGCCCGCCAACGAGAACTTCATCGAGCATCGAACCAGCGATCAATTTTGTGTTCGAATTCCCAACCTTTACAGCAAAGCTGTTTGCTAGCCGTCTCGACATCACCCCTCGCGGGGCCAAGGTGGTGCTGGACCGACTTCTCGAAACCAATGTCATTGAAGTCGATGCAGGAGCAAGAAATAGGAAATTCACATGTCGCAGAGTGCTGTAATCAAGAAATTCATGCAACTGACGTCCATTGGCCTTCAGGCGGTGAACATTAATCTCGATATCGTCGAAGAAGAGAACTGCGTAATCGTCAGGGATTATATCGTAGATTTCGAAAGTGGGATTCAAGTTTTCAACGCAAATTCGCCTGAGGTTCCCTTTGCAACATTCCCTTCGGATGCCATTTCGAGTGCTGTTTCATTTATATGCATTCAAATTGCCACTGGGATCATTACCCGGTCCATTGAAGACGCCGAAAACGCTTAAAACTTGAAAACGGACATATATCCGCACAATATTGATTATTCACACACGAAAAGAGCGCTAATACCAATGCTGCCAAGGTTTATCAGCCTGTCTTTGACAGCCATTTTTCTTTTCTTATCGGCTTCAATTGCAACGGCCCAGAACTGGTACACCGTTCGCGATTCCGCGATGAAACTCGCAGAGCAGGGCAGGGCACAGCAGGCATATTCTGTCGTCGTAGGTACTAGGGCGTCAGGTGAGAACCTATTCGATAAAGAATTCGTGGCTGGATGGATCGCCTTGAGGAAACTGAACCGCCCAGACGTCGCTACTACTCACTTCTCAAAAATGGCCATGTCAACGGTCACTATTAAAGGAGCGGAGAAGAATGCGGCCGCAAAGGCAAAGGCTGGATATTGGCTTGGACGCGCACTTAAGCAGAATGGAAGGTCGGAAGAAGCAAAGCGCCTGTTCAAAGCATCTGTAGCTTATCCAAACACCTTCTACGGACAGCTATCTGCCTCCGAAATCGGCTATAAAATTGGATACGACCAAGTTAAGCATCTAGCGTCGTCATACCCCATAAGGCAGCTATATTGGTATGACACCCGCGTGAGAAAAGAATTTGTTCACGCGATTATCCGAGAGGAATCTCGCTTCAACCAAAACGCTCTCAGCAACAAGGCAGCCAGAGGTATGATGCAGGTTCTCGACGGGACGGCCCGTGGGGTTGGCAAAAATGCTGGCGTAAATATCGACACAAATATGATGAGAAACAATGCCGACTACAACATCGTCGTCGGCTCTAGGTATCTTGCTGACCAGATGTCGAAATACAACAACGCAATGCTTGCCGCTGCAGCCTACAATGCAGGTCCTGCCAGGCCCGATGAATGGCTTGGACGTTTCGGAGACCCAAGAGGAGGATCGGTAGATCCTGTTGATTGGGCTGAAAGCATTCCATTCCGTGAAACACGCGATTACGTCCAGAAGGTGATTGGCTCCTACGTCACCTATTTAGCCTTGGAGAGCAGGGGAAAATGATTGTTAGGGCACTGAGCTGGAACATCCACAAATGTGTTGGAAGTGACCAAAAACGGTGTTCAACCCGCATTCTTTCAACGATCAAGGAAATATCACCAGATATCGCAATCCTTCAGGAGGTCGACCGAAAGGTTGGTCGCAAACGAGCGACTTTGCCCATAAATGACCTGGAACAGCTTTCTGGAATGCGAGCCATATTATCGGAAGCCTGCCCTAACCGTTCTATCGGGTGGCGTGGAAATCTGCTTTTGGTGAAACCTGGCATCGTTTGTCTAAAGCAAACCAACATTTCCCTGCCATCTTTAGAGCCTCGCGGCGCTGTAATCTGGGAACTGGAAAAGGATGGACTATCTTTTGATGCTGTCGGCATGCACCTCGGACTTCTCGGCATCAACAGGCGAAGACAGGTAGGTGCAATCGCATCAGTCATTGCAATGAAAGCACCAATCCCAACGATAGTTGCAGGTGATTCAAATGATTGGTGGGGAAAAAGTATGGAGTTTTCAGTTCTCGAAAATGTTTTGGGAAGCCAAGCTATTAAGCTCAAAACGTTCCCTGCAAAAAAGCCGATTTTCGCTTTAGACAGAACTCTTGCGGGCCGAGGGGCGCATATTGAAGACCAACAGGTGATCAGAAACGTCACCGCCTCAGATCACCTGCCATTGCTCACCGAAATTAGAATCGACGAGGTTTCGTAAACTGAACACTAGCCTGCTGGATAACAGGCCCTGGAGCCTCAACAACAGGAGACGGCACTGCCCGAACCGGACGTGCGCGCTTTGGAGCTGCCTTCGGTTTTGGACTTGCAGCAGGCGCTGCATATGCGACTTCTACACCGATATCTGGATAACGCGTGGTCAGCTCATCCGTCTGAGCGGTATAAATCCTCGACGGAGCTTGAGCCTCTGAAGCGATAGCGACTGGCGTCACATCAAATTTTTCTTCAGTGATTTCACGCGGGCGCGCAGTTGGGGTAGGGGCCACCGTACTCAAGGCCAGCATCACAGGATCGGCGGGCTGCGAAGGCTGAACTGTTCGCTTCTCGCGATCCAAGGTTTTTGATTTCGGTTGCGGCGAACGCTGATGTTGCTGAATGCTGGCAATGAGGGTTGTGGGTTCCGCAGCAGGAGTCACTCGATTTCCACCGACATTCGAAGATGGCACAAGACCTCTCGGCCCCACAGACGAACCTTCAAGTTTTGCCACCAATTGAGTAACAGCCTGACTTGGCTTGGTGGAGTTCATAATCTCCGCAACCTTGGTAGTTTGTGTTGGAGCAGATGGATTACGAGTGTTGAGGCCGCCCGCAACCAGAATTCCCTTGATATCGTTCTGAACGGCAACGGATTTCGGGGCCTTGTAGATACCGCTAAACGTCTTCACGTGTGACGATGCCGAAGTAGCCTTCTGTGTCGCAGACGAACAGCCTGCCACAGCCACCAACGCGGCAGTCGCTAGACATGACTGAATGAATTTCATGCTACGCATTTTCAATCCCGTGTGGCATTATTCTCACATATATTATTCACGATGAGCCAATGGTTCAACCCCAAATTACCTTGACTTGAGCATAGGCAGGTAGAATCATTGAAATAATAATGCGGCAAATTGCGCGTGAAGGAGAAAATCATGAATTTTAAAACAAAATTATTGGCGTATCACGCAATAGCCGCAGCAATTGCCGTCATTCCAATGCAGTCGATGGCTTCTGATGTCGAGATCAAATACGAAAAATTCCCTCTTACCAGTCCTGAGGCTCAACAAATCTGGGCAGCAGAATCCAATGACGCCACTCCTCTCGGAGAAGAAAAACCGTGGGCGATGATCGCCAAGGTGAAGGTGCCAGGGAAGAAGGACCTTGTCGTCAGTCAGCTCTTTTCATCGATGCACTGTGGCGGGATCGAATGCCCGATCAAAATTATGCAAGAGGGACTGGTAATTAGCGAGGGCATGGCGTGCGACGCCTATGAATATCATGAGCTTTCCGATGACCACGAAGCTTTGATGGCTTGCGATGCAATTATCCCTCTTGATCTAAAATAAGGAGCTAGGGGATGAGAATAGCCTTTGTCAGCGCGCTGGCCATGTTAATATCCGCCAGCTCACTCTATCCAGCGACAGCCAATACCGCTGGCGGCACTCCAGGCGGCGGAGAGGTGGTGTCTGAAAATAAGTGCGACTTCAATGATATTTTGGCTGGCTTCGAATCAAAAGGAGCAGGCGGATACCAAGCTGAAAACCGATATGGCTACCTTGGTAAATATCAGATGGGCAAGTCAGCTTTGACCGATCTTGGCTACATGAAAAATGGAAGCTGGACAGGCAAGGATGGCATCTATTCGAAAGCTGACTTCAAAAACAGTCCAGCTGTCCAAGAAAAAGCCCAAGAATCCTGGAAGAGCTTGCTGGGCCAGAGAATGTCTGGTTCAAATTCGTTTCTCGGCTCAAATCTCAGCTGCGGCAAGCCGCTGACGCAGTCGGGAATGCTCATGGGCGCTCACCTTGTCGGCCCTGGCGGTGCCAGCGAATATCTCAAATCTGGCGGTTTCTGCGGCAAAGCGGGTCAGGTTTCACCAAGCGGCCATCGTCTTCGATACAACACCATCGACGGAAATAACACCTGCGCTGGAAAGTACATGTGCGCAGGATCAGGTTGCGAAACCATCTCAAAGGACATGAACAAAAAAACCTGCGAGGTCGTGATGCCGATGATCGAAGCGATCTCATGCGAAAAAATGCCTGCAGGTTTGCAAAGCTTCTGCAACACCTACAAGCCATATCTCATGACGCGCTCTGAGTGCTCGGACGCAGAAAGCATGGCGGAAAAGGCAGAGAAAGGCCCTAACAAGGAACAGTGCGAAAACCTTTCTTTCGGACCTGGCACGGGCAGTTGGTCATTCGTTCTTGCCTGCTCATTTGGTGGTGAGTTCGTTGCTGACCAAGACGGCCAGCAGAATCCTGACGGCCCGATGTCTGACCCAGCTTGTGTTGAAAAACTTAAGGGCATGGGTGTTCAGCCGCGCGTTCTTGGTCAGTATAACTACAGCACTGGCGGCCAAAGCTGTGTCGTCGAGAACGCCGTATCGGTTAACGGTGCTGCGGTTCCATTCGGTAAGTGGGTGACTATGACCTGTGACATGGCTGTTGCACTGGAACAGTGGGGCCAAAAACTGAAGGGTCTTGGGGTCACGGGCTATTCGGACGTGCAGTCCCTAAGCTGCCGCCAGATGCGCACCAAGAATGGGGTTAAGAAGAACATGTCAGAACACGGCTACGGCCGAGCAGTCGACATCCCAGGCCTCATCGTCGGAGGACGTCGCATCAGCTTTGGTATGATCCATAAGCCAGCCACTCCAGAAGGCGCAATCGTCGTACAGGCGAGGCAAATGGCTTGTGCCACTTTCCGTCAAGTCCTCTCGCCGCTCTGGAGCGAATATGCGGGCACGTATGCGCACTTCCATGTCGAGTGGGGCAAATACAGGAGTTGCAATTGACCGCGCTGAAAAAGTTGTTGCTTGCTTCGGTATTTTCGTTCGTTAGCTCGTATGCTTTCGCGGAATCCGTGGTGCTGAAGTTACCTGATGCCGAAGGTGAGATAGTCATCAAAGACGCCGCCGATGCGACCAACGTCGTTGGCCAAATTGAGGACGATCCCGAGATCGAAACCCACACCGACAAATTTCTTGAACGAGGATATAAGCTACCGAACTGGATCAATAGCGGCTCACTGGTAGATAAAGTCTACGAAGAATTAGCTGCACCCGATTACGAACAGAGGAATGGAAAGCCGAATCCTCTCGGTTTTGGCATTGAAATCGCTCAAGCCTATATCACTAAACGCGGCTTCTATGACCTAATAGTCGCCTCCAGAATGCCAGGTGATTGCAGTCCAGATGGTTGTCTATTCCAGATTTACAGCTTGATTGGACAACAATGGTTCAAACAGCTCGAATTTCATGCTTATGACATCGCATTTAAGGATGGGAAAGTGGAGGACGTGACACTCGTAGCAGCGATTGCCGAGGCATCGGGAAAAAGCAAAATCTTCACTTGGGACGGAGAGAAATTCGTCGAGTACGGCTCAAATAAATAGCAGAACCAGAACCTCATTACGATAAAAGACCTGCCATAATGATTGTGGCAGGCTTTTTAATTATGTGAGTGTTGTTTACGCAGTAATTGGCAGCGGCTCACCAACTAAAATGCTCAACAAAAAGCCCTCGGAGATTACCTCGCCGAGGGCTTTCGCATGCAATTGAAGATTACCTCTTCAGGAACGGCGGAGGGGCAAAAGGCTTACGAGGTTTTGGTGCCTCGGCCGCTTCCTTTTTCGGCTCTTCTTCAACCTTAACAGGTTCAATGACCGTTGCCTCACCCTTAGGTGCTTCTTCTGCCGCAACAGCCGGAGTCTCGGCGGCCGGAGCATCCTCCAGGAAGTTCATATCGTCGATATTGTCGACAACCGACACATCAGCAGAGGTGACTTCTTCCTCGCCGCTGATCGGGAATGTTTCATCATCAGAAATGCCAACGTAATCGTCGCTCTGATATTCCTCATAATCATCGACCATTTCGTCGTCATTGCCAGTATATTGGTCGAGGTCGTCAACGACATCCTCAACGATAGCCTCTTCCTCAGAAGGGTTTTCTGCAGCTTCCTCAATGAAGATCTCTTCGGCTGCAGGTGCTTCAGCGGACTTGATGGTAGCCACTACGGCAACTGGCTCTTCGATTGGGTCCACAACATCTTCATTGCCAGAGACTTCAGGAGCGGCTTCCTCAACGACAGCCACAACTGCCTCTTCAATCAGAACTTCCTCAGCTGGAAGAACGAACTTAATTTCGGCGGCCTGGTCTTCAACAGCCGTGATCACATTACCGAACGCGTCATAGACGCTCGCGTTGAATGCATCCTGCTCTGGATCGCGAGCGATATCCGACAAAAATGCGCGGAAATATTCGAGGTCTAGATGTGCACCTTCCTTGGCTGCTACGCTCGAAGCAATAGAGAGCGCGTCATTCAAAATGGCCTTAACAGCCTCAACACGGGCCACGTCAAAATCTGCGGTCGCCTCGTCAATGAGATCCACGATCTCGGAGATGTCAGCGTCATTTCCAGCAACAGAAGTCTGATCCTGCACTTCCGCTTCACCAGCTTCTGGTTCAGATGGGACAACAACCTCCACGGCGGCAGGCGCAACTTCAGCTACCGTCTCCGTAGCCGCATCACCAAGAGCCTCTTCAACGACTGCAGGCTCAACAGTAACAGGCGTTTCCGGCTTCGTTTCGCCAGACAGCTCCTCGGTTTCAGACGCTTCTTCGGACTTCTCCTTGCGCTTGCGGCGGACAGGTTTCTCGGCTGCTGGTGCGGTCGCCGTCACGGTGTCTTCGCCAGCAATCGCGCCAATCGCAAAAAGGGTCTGATTGATCTCTTCGATGGCCTTACGAGCCTTAGCCTTGGAGAGGCCTGCTTCTTCCATCTCAACCAGAACAGCATCAAACGCAGCATTCATATCGGAAAGATGCGATTTTGCCTCTTCAAGGCGCTGCTTTGCCTCTTCGATGCCAGCCCTGGCTTCTTCGACACCAGCCTTTGCCTTATCAACAGCAAGAGCGGCTTCACTACCCTTACCAATAATCAGATTTCGAAGATCGGTCATCTTTAATTGCTCCTGAATTTTTCGAATTATTCTGACAACTATTTTGGGTGACAAATTCGCATTCGTCACCCAAAAACATTATTTATTCCGCATTTTCTGAGGCATCGATTTCGATGTCAGCATCAGCGAGTGGTGTCACCACTTCGGAGTCGTCGATGTCATCCGCGCCGACCTTGGCAACACTCACGATGCGCTGACCTTCAGGTAGATGGAACATCTTGACGCCACGTGTCGCACGTCCCGTCTTGCGGACATCCTTGACGCGGGTACGAATTGCCTGGCCGCCGTCTGTAATCATGACGAGACCATCGTCATCAACCACAGGGAAACATGCAACGAGCGGACCAGTTGCGGCGCTAACGTTCGCAGCGGCGAAGCCCTTGGCACCACGAGCGGTCGTGCGGTACCCGTAAGCAGACGAGCGCTTACCGAAACCCTTTGCCGAGATCGTGAGCAGGAACTCTTCGTTTGCCCGCATTTCAGCCATGCGTTCATCAGACAGATCGACCGTATAGCTTTCACCAGTCTCCTGAAGATCGACCGTCGTACGGCCGCCCGCAAGATATGCCTTCCGCTCGTCGGCCGAAGCTGGGACATGCTTCAGGACGGATGCTGCAATGACTTCGTTTCCGTTTGCCAGCGTGATGGCCTTCACACCCGTACCATTACGGCTCTTGACTTCACGAACGTCATCAACTGGGAAGCGAACGCATTCCTTGTCGCGAGTAACAACGATCACGTCATCTTCGTTCGAGCAAAGCAGAACTTCAACCAGACGGCCTTCAGGGTTGCCATGCTCATCCTCTAGCTTGATGGCAATCTTGCCAGCCTTGTTGATACCCCAGAACGCCTTCGCATCATTACGACGGATCGAGCCAAAGTCAGTGACGAACACAAGGCTCTTGTTTTCCAACGCCGCTTCCTCTTCCGGCATCGCGATAACAGCCGAAATAGTTTCGCCTTCACGGAGCGGCACGAAGTTGACCAGAGGGCGGCCCTTCGAGGACGGTGCCCCTTCAGGCAGCTTGTAAGCCTTCAAAGAATGGGCGATGCCACGGCTAGTGAAGAAAACAAGTGGGGTCTTGGTCGTGCAAATGATGGTCGACTGAACAAAGTCGTCGTCCTTCGTTTCCATACCGTTGCGGCCCTTGCCACCACGCTTCTGCTCGCGATAAGCCGAAAGCTCAGTCGCCTTCACATAGCCAGACCTGCTGATCGTGATGACAATGTCACGGCGCTCGATGAGGTCTTCATCGTCGATGTCTTCAGCATCATACGGGCTGATTGCAGTAATACGCTCCGATGAGAATTTCGCACGAACTTCCTCGAACTCATTGCGAATTACGTCGTTCATTACGGAAATGTCGTTAAGGATCAGAATAAAACCCTGAATTTGTTGCGAAAGTTCACGGACCTTCGTCGCAACTTCATCACGCGCAATACCCGTCAAACGCGACAGACGCATTTCGAGAATAGTATCAGCTTGGATAACAGACAGCGTGAAAACTTCACCGACCGGATTATCGGGATCAGCTTCAAGGAGCAGCTGAGCGAAATCACCAGAAGTCGGGAATTCCATTGCCATCAACCGTGCACGAGCAGTTTCGACGTCTGGAGACGTCTTAATCGTGTTCACGATCTCATCAATCTTCGAAACGGCCGCGTACAATCCGAGTTGCTTGTGAAGAGCATCACGAGCCTGATTAAGTTCGAATTCAGTGCGGCGTCGAACTACGACACGGCGGAATGCGACAAATTCGTTCAGAATATCGAGAAGCGGCATTTCAAGCGGTTTGCCACGGCTATTTAGAACAGTTGCGTTGTAAGCGAACGACGATACGAGGCTCGTCTTCTTCTTGAGCGTGTTCAGAATGATATTCGGATCGACGTCGCGGCGAAGATCGATGGCAACCCGAAGCGGAGAAACTCGGTCGGCTTCGTCACGAATTTCGGTGATACCTTCGATCTCTTTCTTATTAGCCAACTCGGCGACACGCTCCTGGAAGGCCTTCGAACTATAGCCATACGGCAGTTCAGTCACGATGATCTGCGTCTTGCCATTCTTCAGTTCAACGATCTCTGCCTTGCCCGCGATGCGGATGGAACCTCGACCCGTGCGATAGGCTTCACGGATGCCACCAGTACCCTGAATGGTGCCAGCCGTTGGGAAGTCAGGTCCAGGAAGCACAGTCATGACTTCGTCAAGTGTGGCATTTGGATTGTCGAGAACCATCAGACAGGCGTCGAGCGTCTCGCCGAGGTTGTGTGGCGGAATATTCGTCGCCATGGCAACAGCAATGCCCTGCTGACCGTTGACTAGAAGGTTAGGAAAACGGACGGGGAGGACCTTCGGCTCCTGCTGGCGGCCATCGTAGTTCGGCTGCCAATCGACCGTATCCTTATCAATGTCGGCAACGGCATAATGGGCCAAGCGCGTCATACGCGACTCCGTATAACGCATTGCCGCCGCGCCATCGCCGTCACGAGAACCAAAGTTGCCCTGACCGTCGATCAACGGATGACGTTGCGACCAAGGCTGCGCCAGTCTGACCATCGTCTCATAAATTGCAGCATCGCCATGCGGGTGGTAATTACCCATGACATCACCGACGATCTTTGCGGACTTATTATACGCCCGACTTGCATGGTAACCCCCTTCGTTCATGGCATGAACGATACGGCGATGGACTGGCTTCATACCATCACGAACGTCAGGAACTGCACGACTCACGATAACGCTCATTGCATAGTTCAGATAAGAACTATTCATCATGTTCTCGATAGTCACATCGAGAATGCCAGTCTTTTCGTTATTTTGTTCGATTTCCATATCCATTCCTTCTATTTAATTCGTGTCTGGCACCTTCTCTCAGTTAAAAGAGAGAAGGCATGGGGCCAGAGCGATCCGCAGATGCGGGGGCAGAGATCGCAACTCGTTCTACCTCAAGGTCGACAGCAGGCTTGACTGGCGTCTGCTCAACAAACTGAACGCGCTCAGCCCGCAACCTTTCAGCTGCAGAATTCACAGATTCTACAACCTCATGCTGTTCTGCGCCGAATTCTGGAAAATCGGTTTCTTCAATTCCCAATTCTGGGGACGTTACAACAGATGCCTCAGCCAGAGCCGCCTGAACAGCGGCTTCAACGAGTGCCTCAATCTGAGCTTCCGTCGAGAAAAGAGGGTCAACCATCTTGAACAGTCGGGTGTTGATGCGGGCGTTCTGACTCAGGGACTTATTGTTCACCTTGTCAGCAATGATTACACCGTCCAAAACGGCCGATTCATCCGCATAGAACGTCGTTGCCTGCGCGTAGCCGTCGAATTGGCCCTTTACGTAGATTTCCTCAGCAATGACATGGCCATCGAATTTAATGCCAAGCGGCACCAAGAGTTTCTTGCAAACAATCGAGCCAGAGAAGTCTTCCTTCAGGCTGATCTGTTTATCATGATCACGGATCATTTTTTCTCGACTCATAAAAATCCCCATAAAAAGGCGACAAAAATCTGCATAAATTGTATTTGTCACGTCTATTTGTGTCAACAATGTTGAAGGAAATAAACGTTATTTAAAAGAAAAATAATTAGAGAGGCGGTTGGATTTAGAAAAATATGAGTCAGCGCAATGGGCGCGCATCTAAAACGAGATGAACCCCAGACGCAAATAAGAGGGCTGCATAGCCCCTGAGGGCGCTACAGAGGCTATGCGCAAAGTTTATCAGGCGATACGAGTCGCCTTGTCGTGGTTCTTAACAGCGCCCTTCATGCTCTCGGGGTATTCCAGAACGATCTCGACCTTCTTATCCATCATTCGGGGAGATCGAACTACAATGGTCGGCCGCTCGTTATTCGGTCCCACCATATCCGCATACTTGGCCCGATACTTCTTGGCCTGGCCTTCAAGGAGGCGGCGGGCTACCCGATTGACCTGAGATAGATCAAGCTTCGTTCCCCCGACCTCAAATCGAACCTGAATTTCCGAGTCATCAGCTTCCACCGGAACGACAATTTCCGCAGCGACTCCGACGTCTTCATGCTCGACGTTATGGATAGCGTTATCAGACATGGATTTATCCTTATTTTATTGCACATATTGATGATGAAGGATTTTCCACATCTGGCAAGCAGGCCTATAACAAAATGTCAGGAAAATGGATGTTATTCAGTAAAATGGCCCCTCGGTTTTCATCGAGAGGCCATTTTCATAAAACTCGATATTCGAGATTACGTGTCGATTTCAGCCAGCTCTGAATTGGACACTACAAAGGCCTTGCGCTCAGCGACGTCATCGCCCATCAACGTTGAGACGATTTCGTCCGCCCGAGCTGCGTCCTCAACAGTGACTCGCAATAGAACGCGATTTTCAGGGTTCAAGGTCGTATCCCACAGCTGTTCTGCGTTCATTTCACCAAGGCCCTTATAACGCTGAATCTTAATGTCCTTCTGACCAAGAGCTTCGGCCTTCTTGTAGAGGTCTGCAGGGCCAAGAATACGCGTTTCTTTGCCACTGCCGTCGATCAGGGTTGCACCAGGACCATAGACACTCACCAGCTTGTCGCGGCGACGGTGAAGAGCGGTGCCGACTGACGTTTCAGTGATAGAGCTGTTGATCGTGAAATAGTTGGTCACGCCGCGCTGTGTCCGGCTGATCTTGATGCCCGTTTCCGTAGCTTCACCAGCCCAGCGAGTACGCTCTGTGTTCGCTTCGAGAACCTGCGCAAGCCAGCCACTGATATTCGCGCGATCATCCTCTTCCTCATAGGCAGCGGGATCAAGGAAACCGCAAACTGCAAGCGCGTTGGCGACATCGGTATTTCCGGTGAAGTTTTCCAACGATGCAATTTGAGCAGCCTCGTCAGCGGAAGAAAGAGCCAGCTTCACGAGAGCTTCGCCGTCGATCTCCTTGCCGTCAGCAAGAACGAGCTTAGCGCCTTCCAGACCAGACGACAGGATGTGCTTATCCAACGCGGCCTTATCTGCAAGGTAGATCGACTTCTTGCCCTTCGTGACCATGAACAGCGGAGGCTGTGCGACATAGATGTAACCGAGGTCGAGAAGGTCACGCATGTAGCGATAGAAGAACGTCAGTAAGAGAGTTCTAATGTGTTCGCCGTCGACGTCAGCGTCGGTCATGATGACGATCTTGTGGTAACGCACTTTTTCAGGCTTGAAGTGTTCAGTACCAAGCCCGCAACCGAGCGCGGTGATGAGCGTGCCGATCTGTTCAGATTGCATAATACGATCAAGACGAACGCGCTCGACGTTCAAGACCTTGCCGCGAAGAGGAAGGATAGCCTGAGTCTTTTTATCGCGACCAGTCTTGGCCGTGCCACCTGCCGAGTCCCCTTCGACGATGAAGATTTCTGACTTCGCAGGATCTTTTTCCTGACAGTCAGCAAGCTTACCAGGAAGGGAAGCAACACTAAGCGTGCTCTTTCTGGTCTGTTCGCGAGCGCGACGAGCAGCTTCACGGGCAACTGCAGCCGTCGCAGCCTTTTCAATGATGCCCTTGGCTTCGGCTGGGTTTTCATCGAACCACGTGGACAAGACATCAGAAACAACCGACTGGACAGCGGAGGTCACTTCGCTCGAAACCAGCTTTTCCTTGGTCTGAGACGAGAATTTCGGATCGGGAACCTTGACCGACACAACGGCCGTCAAGCCTTCACGGATGTCATCGCCGGACAGTTCCGTCTTCTTCTTCTGCGAAAGATTGGCTTCAGCATACGACTGAACGCTACGGGTCAGAGCAGAGCGGAACCCCTGAATATGTGTACCGCCATCCTTCTGCGGGATGTTGTTGGTAAAACCGAACACATTTTCGATATAGCCTGCGTTCCACTGCAGGGCCACGTCGACGGTGACGGTAACATTACGTCCACCAACGGGCACTTCACGCTCACCACGGCAAACGATTGGACGCGACAGCATAGATTCACGATGTCGATCAAGGTGGGAAACGAATGCCGACACACCACCTTCGTAGAAGAGTTCGATTGGCTCCTTACCAGCTTCACGATTATCAAAGAGATGGATGCGAAGACCTGAATTCAGGAATGCCAGCTCGCGCAGACGGCGCTCGATACGAGAAATGTCGAACTCGACGGAATCGAAGGTTTCCGGAGACGGAGTAAAGGTAACCTTGGTGCCTAGCTTGCCTGGTGCATCGCCAACGACGCGCAGCGGTTCAACCGTCACGCCATGTTCGAAAACGATGACGTGTTCCTTGTCGTCACGATAGACAACAACTTCCATACGCGTCGAAAGAGCATTAACGACCGAAACGCCAACGCCGTGAAGGCCACCGGAGACCTTATAGGAATTCTGATCGAATTTACCGCCAGCGTGCAGATTGGTCATGACGAGTTCAACGGTCGGCATATTTTCTTCTTTATGCATTTCGACCGGAATACCGCGACCATCGTCCGTGACCGTAACCGAGCCATCGGCATTCAGTGCGACAGTGACGAGAGTTGCATGCCCAGCTAGAGCCTCGTCGATACCGTTATCGACGACTTCCCAGATCATGTGATGCAAACCCGAACCATCACCCGTATCACCGATATACATACCTGGGCGCTTGCGAACTGCATCTAGACCCTTCAGGACCTTGATCTGATCGGCACCATATTCACCATTATCAGCTACAAGCTGTGGGTCGATCTGATCAGCCTGAATTGCGTCAATATCCGACATTTTTATTCCTTCTCTTTAAATATCCCAGATATTGTGACGACAATAATACGAGGCGTCAACAATATTGCAGAAAAAATGCGGCAGCGATTTATTTAAATGAAATCGAAAAAATATCGTTTGACAAGTGCTAGCCGACCATTCATAAAGGGGACAAGCGATTGGGCGGATGCCCGTCCATTCAACTTTGAGAGAGTACAATGCGCAACACGAGAACGACATGGACATGTTGGAGAACCTACAGGGGCTTCCCTGGAGGCGGAGACGTCTGTTGACTCGTTGAGCGCAGTTACCGCAACCAAAGAAGCCTCGAATGAAAATTCGGGGCTTTTATTTTGTCTGGAATTCAGTTTAGGGGTGTAGCCAAGTGGTTAAGGCAGCGGTCTCCAAAACCGCCATCGGGGGTTCGAGTCCCTCCACCCCTGCCACCGAAAGATAAGATGATGGTAAATAGACTTTTGGAGTTGATGCTTGAAGGAGAAACCGATAGCAGTATTCTTCAGGATGCGTGGAATAAAATGCAGGAGCAAAAGAGGCTTGCACTAGAAGAAATTGGTCAGAGAATACAGAATGGAGAACCTCTCACTGTTGACTTTGACTTGGATTAATACAGTAATAATGCCGAATTAGCTCAGTGGTCGAGCGGCGCTTTCGTAAAGCGATGGCCGGGGGTTCGAGTCCCTCATTCGGCACCAGAGGTCCGCTATAAAATGCGGATTCCGCGCAACCCTAATTAGTTGCGCCATGGCTTTTCGGGCGGTTGAGCCGGATAATCAACTGCCCCGCGAAATTATAACGTCGTGAGACGTCATGTGCCGTTGTAGCTCAGTTGGTAGAGCGCCTGATTTGTAATCAGGATGTCGCAGGTTCGACCCCTGTCAACGGCTCCATTTTTGGGCTGAGACTGTTGTAAAGGATAACAGGGGCAGAGATCCTGCCTGGCAGGAGTTCAATTCTCCTTCAGTCCACCAAAATCTGGCGTGCGGTCGTTAAAGGATTAAAAGCCTTTCCCCGCCAGTAGAAATAAAACTGGCAGCAATGCCAGTACGGCCTGGTGGCGGAGTGGTTACGCGGCGGACTGCAAATCCGCTTACCCGAGTTCGATTCTCGGTCAGGCCTCCAAATATATCTCTAGTGCATCCCATGCACTTTGGCCACGTAGCTCAGTGGAAGAGCAGGAGCCTTCTAAGCTCAAGGTCGCAGGTTCGAACCCTGCCGTGGTCGCCATCTTTTCGATTTGACTTATTCTTTCGGTTGCCCAACCATCAAAACACTCGGTCGGCGGCGACATTTCGATGAAGCGAAGCCGGAAATGACCTGGACGCCGGAAGAGTCTAAACCATTTAGAGTGAGGTAATCGGTTACCTCACTCTATTTATCGGCGGCAACTCCGTTGTCCTTTTGAAAAAGGAGCGGACACATGGCCTCAAAGAATCAAAACATCAATATTGTCGAATTGCTGGATGAGCATATCCGCCTCTACGCACCTGTGATGATGCAGCTCTTGGAAGAGTTTCCTGAGGTCGACAATGCGTACAATTTCATAGGCCGTGATGAACCGACTGCGTTGCCACAGGATGACGAACATAGAGGATATCACCTCGACGGATTTCAAGAGCGTGCCACCGAACTTATGAAGCCTCTCGTTAGTGCCACATTTGAAGTTCAGAAGCGCTGCAAGGCCACGAAGAGCATTAGAGAGCCAGTGTCCGTTCACATTTGCAAACTGAATGACAGTTTGATCAACATTAAGGCACACGCCACCAACAGAATGGGCGGACTTTATGTCGATAGGAACGCCTACGTGGCTCCACGTCACAAAGATTGCATAATCACCAAACCAGCTATTCTACGCATTACAACGCTTACAGCCGATAATGAAGTTGATCCCCTGAAGGCCGCATGTGAAATCGGACTTTCCGAAGCGGTGTCTGTTATCAAAAACACCGAGTGTCTTTTCAATGGAGAATGGATCGACAAAAAACAATTCGACATGTGGATAGCAGATTTTCCTGTTGATGAGGCTTCCAAGCCGTCGCCCAAACTGTGGTTTGAAACTTTGGTGATCGACGTAAAATCGGCTTATCGTCCAACTGTGATTTTCACATCCGATGAGCATTTTGGGCGGATGAAAGAAATGCTTGGAGAAGAATATGTTGAAAAGCTGGAGCCTATTTTGACGTCTGAGCTAGGCTTCAAGTTTTGAAACGTCAGAAACTTAAGAAGTTTCAGGGAATTGAAGCGCCATGGCTGCAGACGAGGCGAGCAAGCGTGTCGTGATAGCTCTTTATCTCGAAACCATTGACGCGATCATGGAGTGCATCAAGATCGATGGGTGCGGAGCCTCTGGACACCTTAAGCTCGTTCACGATCACGTGTCCGAATTTTCATGCTTCTTTGCAAACTGACGAAGCAAAGCCGCCCTGATGACCTCGTCATTTATCCGCAGTGATTCCTGCGGGTGAAGTCCCTTCTATCCAGTCGGAAAAATCTTTGACCAATGGCTCCAAAAGCGGCGCGACGTCCATTTTCGAGACCATCGATTTGTATGCAGGAACCTCCAGCAGCGCACGATGGCCAACTTCTGCACCGATCAGGTTGCCAAGCACCGCTGCAGTCGAGTCGCTATCTCCCGAATGGTTGACGGCAATCTCGAACTTTCGCTCCAAGGGCACGTCTGCAAGGGCGGCCAAAATAGCGATGGCAAGACATTCATGTCCTACCCACCCGCCACCAAGCACCTCAACGTGTTCAGGAGCAATGTCGCAGATCGGGGCGATCTTCATTGCCGAAAGAATGAGCGTTCTCATCAGGCCAGCGTTTTCTACGCCCCTAAGGTGTTCCTCAAGGCCAAAGACAGCTGCCTTCAGGCTTTCACCTTGAACGAGCCTGTTTATCAGCCAACTTAGCGACCCAGCAGGAATATACCCCATTGGGTGCCCATGAGTCATAGCGGCCGCCTTAGCTCCGAGCATGAAGCAGTGTGAAGGATCTGAAAGATTCAGGAAACCTATGGGGGCAACCCGCATGACGCCTCCGCACCCCATGGAGTCGTTTAGCGGGCGCTCAATGGTGCCAATAGCACCAGCCTTGCAGGCCGACAGGCAGGTCATTCCAGGTGCTCTGTTGGCCCTCATCAAATGGGAATGCCCTAACTGCCCAACAGGCACCTGCGAAGGGTTAGATTGCTGGGTTATATACCAATCAAGATAGGCGTCACGAATACAATTCAATGAGCGCTCTGCTGTGAGGCGATCTCCCCATCGTTGATGGGCCATCAAAAGACCCTCCGCAGTAAACATGGTCATTTGCGTGTCGTCACTAACCAGACAACGCTCCCAAGTTGGGAATACGAGTGAGATCGCACGCATGGAAACACCACTCGGTCCAAATTTTTCCCGAATGGTAGAAATGGAATCAAACTCTATAGCATAACCCAGCGCATCACCAACCGCCCCCGCATAAAGGCAGCCGTAGATACGGTCGGTCAATGAAAGAGGAGGAGGCAGTGAGGTCTCATCGTTCGGAGCAACTTCAATGCTGTCTTTTTTCTTGGACAAGAAGATTGATTTCAGTTTTTCAATCACGTGATGCCTCCGATTAGTGCATTCAATTTTACAGATTATCCCAGAGGGATCAAATTGCTCATTGAACTAACTGAAAAAATATGAGAAAGAAATGAGGTCTCCGTATTGCTGCGGCTGCTGAACCCATCAATTCTGGAGAACTATCATGAAAATCACTGGCATTTTGCCTGCGAATAGTCGCGCCCGTGTTTCCGGTTACGACGTTCACACTATCACCTCGTATAACGAGCCTGAACGGCACAAGAGGCTGGCGCTTGATGATCTGTCGAACGCCATTCCGACGCATGATGCGTTTGAACAAGCCGCAGCGGCAGTCAAAAGGATCGTGACCACACCGGACTTTCACGCTGGCAAGCCAGTTCCAGTCGGCGTAGCCATGTCCATTGAAGGCGCTGCGATGCCACATGTCATCGGCAATGACATTGGATGCGGCATGCGAATGGTCGTACTTAACGACGTCACCGAGGACGATCTGGCCGCTAGCGCTCTGGACGGCCATTTACGTCATGTCCATTTCCAAGGCGGTAGAAACATTGCGCTCTCTGGAAGACAGCGCCACGCAATCCTCAGGGAAGGCATCCCAGGGCTGCTGGAAGCGCTGGCTGTGGACGCCAAGGGGCTTCTGGACAACCTAGAGCTAACGTCCGCATGGAATGACGTCAGCAGGACCTGTGATGATGGCTTCTTCCCGTCCTCAGGCATTGATAGTGGGTTTCTCGACTACGGGAACCTCACTGACGGCTACCGTTACGATGCCATCCTAGGCTCAATCGGTGGAGGAAATCACTTCGTCGAACTCGGTGTCATCGACAAGATCGCAGACAGCACGTTCGCCATGACTGCTGGCGTAAAAGCTGGTGCCGTTGTCATGGTCGTTCATTCTGGTTCTCTGGATTTTGGCCAATACGTTGGCTCCACGACGAAGGAGAGAATGCGAGGGCTGGCTAGACACGGCGACCATCGCATTCTTTCTGCAGAGCACCATGCAGGCGAACTACAGCGCTTCCTCAACGGCCAAGCGAACGCTGTCAACATCGCTTTTACAAACCGCTTTCTGATCGGCCTTGCGACCATCCATGCCGTCGAGAAGTCACTGGGGAAGCAGGTGGACGCAAAATTGGTCTATGACGCTCCCCACAACGTCATCTGGTCGGATGGCAACACTTACATGCATCGTAAGGGGTCCTGCCCAGCACGAGGTCAAGGCTTCCAGCATGGTTCGCCTTACGAGTGGCTCGGGGAACCCGTCATCCTGCCAGGCTCCATGGGAGACGGAACATGGCTGCTCAGAGGACTTGGCAATGAGGAGACGCTACAGTCTGCAGCTCATGGAGCGGGACGACGCCTATCGCGCCAAGAAGCACGAGCCGAGGCCAATCATCCTGCTGACCTCCGGGTGATTACACCCATCGATCTCAATGCTCCTGAGGTGCGCTGCAGATCGGATATCGTTCGTGAAATCGTCGGCCGATTGAAGGAAGAATCTCCTGATGCTTATCGGCCAATTGAAAATGTTGTCGCTCCAATGGAAGACACTGGAATGGTCAACAAGGTTGCCAAAGTGCGTCCAGTCATCACCGTCAAAGGATGACAACTTGACGCACCCTTTCTCAACCTTGAAATCATTGGGTTTTCGGATTCGCATCGAGAAAAAATCGAGCCAAAAATATACACAAAGCCTGATTTATATCGAGCGAGTCCACCAATGTAGCTTTCCACGCTTGCGGACACTTTCCTTTGTGACATGCGTCGGCAGGTATACCATAGATAGTATGTGAGGCCTTCGCAGAGAAAGGATAAATTGTCGAAGGAATTTATGTAGGAATAATTCATTGTGGGCAACAAATTTTGCGTCCAATAATGACTTTCCTTTCGGAATCACCCCGTATATTCTCAACAAGATATAGAGAATACGTGATCTTTCCGAGATCATAAATTTCCCAAAGACATGGGGCATGAAAAACTTGGGTGCAAACCCTTGTTTGCAAAGCCTTTGTCTGCGAGCGCCTCAGGGTAAAAAAACTAAGACCAGATAGAAGGAAGAATGAAATGCAAATTACCGTTTATAGCAAGCCAGCCTGCCCTCAGTGCTCCGCAACCACCCGCGCTCTCGACAAGAAGGGCGTTGAATATGCTGTCATCGACGTTTCGAAGGACCAGGACGCCTATGCACTGGTAACTGGTCTCGGCTACCGCCAGGCTCCAGTCGTCATCGCTGGTGAAACCCATTGGGCTGGTTTCCGCCCTGACATGATCAGCTCGCTGGCCGCTTAAGGGGCTACGCGATGAGTATGCTCGTTTATTTTTCAACGAAATCCGAATATACCCATCGCTTTATTCAGAAGCTCGGTATCGAAAATTCCCGCATACCGATCAATGCGAAAGAATTCCTGATCGCTGAAAAACCTTTTGTGCTGGTCGTCCCCACATACTGCGATACCGCAGGTAAAGGGGCCGTCCCACAACAGGTTTTGAATTTTCTGGACCATGAAGAGAATCGCAGGAATATACGTGGCGTAATTGCTGCGGGAAATACGAATTTCGGTGCTCAATATGCAATTGCAGGAAACGTGATTAAGAGGGATTATGGTGTCCCGTTCCTTTATCGTTTTGAATTGATGGGCACGACTGAGGATGTGGCCAATGTCCAGAACGGCCTCGAAAGCTTCTGGAAGCGTTAAGTTTAGGAGAATGTAATGGCTAGTGAAAATGAAATCGATTATTTTGGCCTGAATGCGATGCTGAATCTCTTTGATGAGAACGGCAAACTTCAGCTCGATAAAGATAAGCAGGCTGTCCGTCAATATTTCCTTGAGAATGTGAATAGGAACACTGTCTTCTTCCACAATCTCACGGAAAAGCTAGCCTATCTCGTTGACAACGGATACTACGAAAAGGAAGTCTTCGAGTTGTACTCGGACGAGTTCGTCCATGAGCTTTTTGATTACGCATATTCTTTTAAATATCGTTTTACGAATTTCGTTGGCGCGTATAAATTCTTCACCTCTTATGCATTGAAGACTTTCGACGGCAAGCGCTTCCTTGAACGCTTTGAAGATCGCGTTGCAATGAACGCTCTGGCACTCGCTCGCGGCGATGAAAAGCTGGCCAAGAACCTCGTTCAGGAAATCATCACCCGTCGTTATCAGCCTGCTACGCCGACTTTTGCGAATGCTGGCAAGAAGCAGCGCGGCGAACTGGTCTCGTGCTTCCTGCTTCGTGTTGAAGACAACATGGAAGCTATCGGCCGCGCCGTGAATTCCGCTCTGCAGCTCTCAAAGCGCGGTGGCGGCGTTGCTCTAAACCTAACGAACCTGCGTGAGCACATGGCCCCGATCAAGCAGATCGAAGGGCAATCCTCTGGCATCGTCCCTGTCATGAAGCTTCTGGAAGATGCCTTCTCTTACGCAAACCAGCTCGGATCACGTCAGGGCGCTGGTGCGGTTTATCTGAATGTCCACCATCCGGACATCATGAAGCTGCTCGATACCAAGCGCGAGAATGCTGACGAAAAAATCCGCATCAAGACGCTTTCGATTGGCGTGATTATTCCTGACATCACGTTCCACCTCGCGTCCCGCGATGAGGACATGTACCTCTTCTCTCCGTATGATGTAGAACGCATTTACGGGATGCCATTCTCCGATATTTCGGTCACCGATAAATATTATGAGATGGTCAATAATCCGAACATCAAGAAGTCGAAGATCAACGCTCGTAAGCTGTTCCAGGCTATTGCCGAGATTCAGTTTGAATCCGGCTATCCGTACATCATGTTCGAAGATCATGTGAACGCAGCCAACCCGATCCACGGCAAGGTATCGATGAGCAATCTATGCTCGGAAATCCTGCAGGTCAGTGAAGCCAGCGAATTCAACAGCGATCTCTCCTATTCCAAGCTCGGCAAGGACATTTCCTGCAACCTCGGCTCGCTCAACATCGCCACGACAATGGACTCCCCTGATTTCGGTCAGACCATCGAGACGTCCATTCGTGCCCTGACTGCCGTTTCGGACATGAGCGACATTTCTTCAGTCCCAACCGTCGAACGCGGCAACAACGAGAGCCATGCCATCGGTCTTGGCCAGATGAACCTGCACGGCTATCTCGCTCGTGAACGCATCTTCTACGGCTCTGAAGAAGGCGTCGATTTCACGAACATGTACTTCTACACGGTGACCTATCACGCCCTGAGGGCTTCAAATGCCATCGCCCGCGAACGCGGCGTAACCTTCAAGGGCTTCGAGAAATCGAAATACGCCACTGGCGAATATTTCGATAAGTACACCGAGAAGGCTTGGGTTCCGGCAACGGAGAAGGTCAAGGGTCTCTTCGAAAAGGCTGGCATCGCCATTCCAACGCAGGAAGATTGGCTTGCGCTGAAGAAGCTCATCATGGAGCACGGCATTTACAACCAAAACCTTCAGGCTGTGCCGCCGACTGGTTCGATCTCCTACATCAACCATTCGACCTCTTCGATCCATCCGATTGTCTCAAAGATCGAAATTCGCAAGGAAGGTAAGATCGGCCGCGTCTATTACCCAGCTCCATACATCTCCGATGACAACCTCGAATACTACGAGGATGCCTATGAGATTGGGCCGGAAAAGATCATAGACACCTATGCTGCCGCAACGCAGCATGTCGACCAGGGCTTGTCTCTGACACTGTTCTTCCGTGACACCGCCACGACCCGCGACATCAATCGCGCTCAGATCTACGCGTGGAAGAAGGGCATCAAAACCATTTACTACATCCGCATGCGCCAAGCCGCGTTGGAAGGCACGCAGATTGAAGGCTGCGTCTCTTGCGCCCTCTAAGAGTTCGAAAGGAAATTAAATGACTGAAGAAACCAAGCTTTTGAGCCGCGTGAAGGCGATCAACTGGAACCGCATCGAAGACGACAAGGATCTCGATATCTGGAACCGTCTAACGTCGAACTTCTGGCTGCCAGAAAAGGTGCCGCTGTCGAATGACATTCAGGCATGGTCCACCCTGCGACCAGAGGAAAAGAAGCTGACGATCCGTGTTTTCACGGGTCTGACGCTGCTCGACACCATCCAGAACGCCGTTGGTGCAACCAGCCTTATTCCAGATGCCCAGACGCCTCATGAAGAGGCTGTTCTGTCCAACATCTCGTTTATGGAAGCTGTCCACGCTCGCTCGTACTCCTCAATCTTCTCGACTCTCTGTCAGACGCCTGACGTCGATGACGCCTATCGCTGGTCCGAAGAAAACGAATACCTGCAAAAGAAGGCTGCTATCATCCTGGCGAACTACGACGGCGAATGCCCGCATAAGCGCAAGATCGCGAGCGTGTTCCTGGAGAGCTTCCTCTTCTATTCGGGCTTCTATCTCCCGATCTACTGGTCCAGCCGTGGCAAGCTTACGAATACGGCCGACTTGATCCGCCTCATCATTCGTGACGAAGCAATTCATGGCTATTATATCGGCTACAAGTACCAGAAGGGCATTGAGAACCTTTCCGAAATCGAAAAGCAGGATCTTCAGGATTTTGCCATGGACCTGCTACTTGAGCTTTATGATAACGAGATCAAGTACACGGAAGACCTCTATGACGGAGTTGGCTTGACCGAAGAGGTCAAGGTATTCCTGAACTACAATGCCAACAAGGCAATGATGAACCTCGGATATGACGCGCTGATGCCGCCAGAAGCTTGTCGTGTGAATCCGGCCATCATGGCATCTTTGTCGCCAAACTCAGACGAAAACCATGACTTCTTCTCCGGCTCAGGTTCGTCCTATGTCATCGGCAAGGCAGTTGCCACATTGGATGAAGATTGGGACTTCCCTGAAGACCCACGCTGCATGCCAAGGCATCAGAGCAAGGCATCCGCCTAATATCAAATGGCCTCGAATTTCGGGGCCATTTTCTTTTAAATTGTCCTCATACATTTATTGGAGAATAATTTCGATATAAGCACAATCTGAGTTGGACCATGAAGTCCCCTAAGAAAGAGGGATATGTTTATATCCTTTCAAATCCAACGATGCCTGGGATCGTCAAGATCGGAAAAACCGTACGCACACCAGAAGCGCGCCTGAAAGAGCTGAATTCTGCCACTGGTGTAGCCATGCCATTTAAGCTGGAAACTGTTGTTGAAACAAAAAACCCATCTCTGACCGAACGGATCATTCACGAGCATCTATCTTCCCGACGTATTAACCAGCGCCGAGAATTCTTTGAGGTGTCGGTCAAAGATGCGACCAGAGTAGCAACACAAGCTGCCAAAAGAACACACAGCCGAGTCTATTCCGGTCGACAGCGAAAAGTGAAAAAGTCAGTACACATCGCCCAATCGATAGCCAGTTTCGCGATATTCACCTGGACTGCGATGTTTAGCCCAGCATTATCAATCGTCGGAGCCATCATGTGCACTTGGGCTATGGCAACGGGAACCCCGCGAACTCTATGGGAGTTCCTCACCTTGCCGTCAATTTTTGGAAGGTACTCAGCTACCGCATTTCTCTTGCTGGCTCTATACCCACCAGTAACAGGACAAATCGACGCCTCAAAATTTACGCGGCAATCTCTGCAAAATGAATATCAAAGGATGATTTTCATCGGCTCGCGCATCTGATGTCCCTTGCAGATGTGCAGGGTAATGTAAAAACGAATTTGGAGGGAAGCCGTGAAAACGCAGATCATTTACGACAACGATGGCAATATTCTTTATCAGGGTAAGACGCCTACGAGAAAGATATTTGTCCGCACGCTAATCAAAAAGGGTGCTTCCTTTGCCAATGCAAATCTGTCTGGCTTCGACCTCTCACGCACGGATTTGTCTGGAATTGATTTCGCTGGAGCAAACCTTGATTATGCCGACCTCAGAGGTAGCATCGCGGACAAATGTGTCTTTCGCGGAGCCAGCATGCGAGGCGTATATGCCTCTGGTATTTCGGCTGTCCAGGCTGATTTCACCGAAGCCAAACTCGGGAAATATGAGAAACGTGGCAACCAGCCAACTACGTTTCATCATGCAACCCTAACATCCTCTAAGTGGGACGGGGCCAGTGTGGAATACGTTGAATTTAATGGTTCCACCATGTCGTCCGCCTCATTCGTAGGCGCTACCGTGCGTAAAACAGATTTCTTTTCGTCCGTCCTTCATAACGTCGATTGGGTCGAAAGCAGCATCATCTCAAATAATTTCTCTAGGGCTGATATGACGCCAACAATGTCGATTGCGGGGAAACACCTGCCTGATCGCACCTTGCGTGCGACCGTATACGGCAATTTCTTCAGGGACACAGAGATCGGCGAAGGCAATGCCCAGTTCAAAAACGATAGGTTTTGGGGCAAAGCATCAACTTATCAAATCTGGGCCGCAGCCACTATTCTCGGCGGCATCGCACTGGATGCTGCCACATCTGGAGGAGCTACAGGCCTGTCGATGGCAGCGACAGCGGTCGGATGGGCTGGAAGCTCACTAATGTCAAAGATTGGTGGTGGCGCACTCGTAGTCGGCGCGAGTATGCTGTTGAAATCCAAACTGGAAGACTTCCTTAAAGACACCTATTCTGGAATTCATGCCAAGTGCAACTTGCAAATCAGAAAGGCATTTGCAGAAGCATATAATCGCGGAAAGAACCTCGAAAGCTTAGTAGCTGTGATAGCAAGCCGCTCAACTAGCAAGCTGATAGCCAGCTACATGAAGAATGCGGAAGACACCATCTTCAACAAAATCAAAGCGACGATACAAGGCGAGCTTGAGGTGATGATATGCGACCGAAAGTCTATGGCTGAGGCCTTGGCAAAGATGTGCGATGCTATGGTAAATCGTGCCCCGCCAGACAGAAAAATTGTCATCACGCGCGTCGAAGACAAAGATGATAACGGACCAAAGATTTTCGTCCTCAATACGGATGGAACTACCGAAGCATTTTGGTCTCATTCAGAACACGGTGAAGCGTACGTCAAATGGGACAAAAATGGCGAAAGACTAACTGGAGATGTCAATCCACGCTTGGCATGCAGCGAGGCCGAGAGAAACAAGGCCATGGATTTCTTCATGCGCATGATTATTCTCGATAACGATGTTCCGGAATTCGACTTCAACTCTGAAACGCACACAGTCAGAGCTGGTAGGGATGGATCGGCCGTAGTTTTAAGGAGATCGGACGGACGGCTGAGCAATCCTTATGGCCCTGTAATCCTGACCCCACAAGATGAAGCAATTTATCCAAAACCGAAGCACATCGATTTGACGCAGGTTGCCGAATCCGCCCGCAGGAAAGATGATGACGAATCCTTTGATGAGGTAAATGATAACGACAACAATCCATGCGAAGAAGAGTTAGAAGATAATTCCCCGACCGTAATGCGCATGTAATCAATGTAGAACATATTGCATTCAACCAGTCTCTGGAGCAATAATACGCAACTTATGTCTGGTTGACTGGAGTTACCATGAAGAAAGTCGATGTCGCTGCCTTTGATGAGGCTATCGCAAATGCCGACGTGGCCATAATAGATTTTTACGCCGATTGGTGCGGGCCATGCAAACAGATGGAACCCGCACTCCAGCAAATTGATAGCGAAGCCACGGCCGAAGTCATCAAGGTCGATATCGACCAAAATCCAGAGCTTGCTGTCCGGTTCGGTATTAAATCCATTCCTACATTATTACTGGCTAAGGACGGAGACATAATCGACGTCAAAGTCGGCACCCAAAGCGTAAATTCCTTACGGAACTGGATTGAATCTAGACCATAGGACATTCGAAGCGCCGAGGTCATTCCCAGCGCTTTTGTTCACCCGATTTTGCGGTTGAACGCATCAGCCAAAACCAGTCCTATAGTAATCAACTCCTGATTATGTGACGCCTTGTTAGGCACATCACTGCCAGCAATCGCATAGGCGCGTTCGAGGAGCTTATCTGCTGCGCCCCAATCAAGCTCAACCGCAGGAATGAGACCTTCGATCATATCAACGATCATGAACGGATGATGCTCCGCTCGCGTGGAATTAACCCACGCGTCCTGAACGTCATTTGCATTGATTTCCGGAATGGCTTTTAGAACGTCATCCGACAGCGTCCCGACAATTCCAGAGATATCTGCAGGTGACAGCGTCTCCACCCGACCTTGTCCGCCGAGATTGAAGACCATCTTCCAACGCCCGTTGGCATTGTTCACCTCAAACGACATCCCGCTCTTGAACCGCAATTTGGAGACAGCAGCTCGGAAGGAGCGATCAGCCTTCTTGCTGTTGCCGCGAGCGCGCGTCTGAGCCGCAAATGCGACGGCACCGCCGACAGGGGAAAAGGAGGGTAGAGTGTCAGGGATGGCTTCACCTTTGACCGCCAAGCCAACCAGGTAGGTGAAGAGTGGCGGAATCGCATTTCCAGCCATCTTCACGCGATCCGTCTGGCTCTTTGCTGGAAATTGGTAACTCAATGGGAAAGACTGCGCGGCGGCCATCTCTCTCGCCGTCAGTAGACGATATCCGCCTTTGCCATCTGGAACGACAATGCTCTCGCGAGAGACTTTGGTGCAGGTTGCCGTGACGGTGCGTGCGGTAGCATCTGGAACGTCAGGGAAAGCCATATCGTTGTAGATAGGATGGTTTTGCTTCTTCTCCCTATTAATGCGCTCCTCCTCCCATGTGAGTGACGCGCCTGGATCGTTGTCCGTAACGTTGGAGCACAAATAGCCCCAGACTGGATCTACGCCACTGGCGCAGCCTTCAACGATCTCTGCTAGCGTCGGAGCACGACGGCCGCGCAGCGCGAGAAGAGCTTCACGAGGGTAGCGCCCCGCGATGCATCGACGGCGGCGCTGTGGAACACCCCAATCCGACATGTCAAAGACATCGATTGACGCAAACAAGTCCGCGAATTCGGCAAGAGAGCCGTCCTCTCTCAGTTCAGACCGGAGGATGTCTGCAAGCCGAGGAACGTTCTCCATGACCCAGTATCGAGGCTTCTTTTCCCGAATAACACGAAGGAACGAACGAACATCCTGCATACCGTCATGAAGATCCCCGTTGCCACCCTTATTGGCATAGGAAAACTGTGTGCAGGGCGGGCTTCCTACGATCAAATCGCAGTCAGGCACGGATGTAGGGTCCATCTTTCGAATATCAATTTCAGTTTCTGAGGTCCCGAAATTCCACTCTCTCGTCCGATTGGCTACGGGCCAAATTTCAGCAGACATAACCTGCTGCATACCCGCAAGAGCCAAACCAAGCGACCAACCGCCACCACCCGCGTAAAAATCAGAAAAACGCATAATGCCTCCGTAATTAGATCTAGGAGGTCATTAATCCGCATATTTGTCCATCATTTTTCGAATAAATATGCCGCATTTGACGATTTTTATGTGGCAAATTATTCTTATAAAAAAGGACATATCGATGCTAGCTCCAATGACACGGCCGCCAAGCCGAATAAATAAGAAGCAAATTGTTGCCTATCTTGAGGAAGAGTTGGCGGCGGATGCCCATCGCCTGAGAAAGCACAAAAACATTACCCTTCAAGAATTCATCGCAGAGGCTGTAAACTCTGCTGCGGCTGCTCATGGACGACCGCCCTTACTGAAAGTTTCGAGAGTCCGGATCATCAATCGGAAAAGATCTGTCGCTAAAGCAAGTGAATCCGCAAGCCTTGCAAACTCACGGAATGGCAAAATCAGACTGGCTGGCTGGTTTGAGAAACGCGATGTCGAAAGAGTGGCTCGATTCAAGAGCGAGATGGGCATCAATATCGAGCGCCTGATAGAGCAGGGCATCCATTTGATGATCGATCAGGCTTCGGGATAAGCTGGTTGTCAATTGCTATCCAGATGCTCATCCTTATTTCGATGAACACTGGAGTATGAGATGACAAAGCTCTTTGAAAAACCAGAGGACTTGGGCGAGTACCTTTTCCGTATCACAGACAACGGCGGAGCTTCCGCTGACCGCTATACGGTCGTTTTCAGCGATGGCGATTATTTCGCTTTGTCCAGCTACCCATCTAGCCCTGTAGGCGTTTCGCAATCCGGCGAAGGAATAGACGTCAGCGGTTTGGCAGAAAAAGTGGAAGATGGTCAGGAAGTGGATCTAGCCCTTGGCGACCTTGAACCTCAAATCGTGCAGCACATTCTGGGACGCATCAATGAAGGCTGGCGCGAGTTCCTAGAGGCCGTAGAAAACAAAGAGCCTCATGCAGTGGCCGCCACGCGCGAGGATGCCTCCGAAAACGAAGGATTGCGCAACTCAGCAGGAGACGGTCTATACTGGACCGACGACGGATACATGATCAAGAAGGACGGAGACCCATCAGAGGACCTAGGCCCATATACAACGGCGCGAGAAGCTCTGATAAACACACTTCCTGACCACTACAGCCTTTCAGGACCGGAATACCATTCAACCGTCAATGATCCGAGTTCAATGGAAAAGTCCGAGGGTGCGGCAGAAAAGCTCGCTGAACTGGAAGCTAAAGTGAACGATCAGACGTCGAAGCCATCCTTCTAATGCTTAATTGGCTATCCGACATCTGAGGTTGATGCAGGGTCCTGATTCAATGCTCCGTACCTGCCGGATGCAATTGCATCCGGCCCAGCAGAGAAAGCTCCACAGGCGTTGACAGGAATAAATCCTGTCCGTTCGGGCATAGCCTGCCCTACGTAGTTTAATCCATAATTGCGCAGATTAAGCGCTGCGTTAAAGTCGCGATCCGCGACATTTCCACACGAGCCGCACCGATAGGTGCGCTCGTGAAGGCGGAGACGGTCTTCTCCGCTTCTGATGTTTCCGCAGGATGAACATTTCTGGGTCGATGGTTCAAACCGTCCGACCTTGAGGTGTTGTTTGCCCGCCCATTCAGCCTTGTAGCTGATCTGGCGAATAGCTTCACCCCATCCCGCATCGGAGATGGAGCGGGCAAGGCGCTTGTTTCGTACCATGCCCTTGATGTTGAGATCTTCTGTCACGACGACACTGGCCCGGCGCACAAGCGCCGTTGTCGCCTGATGCAGCGCATCAGCGCGATAATCGGCTACCTTGGCGTGGATAGCCGCCACACGTGCTGCTTGGCGGCGTCTGTTGGCGCTGCCCTTCTTCCGCCGCGCCAGGATGCGTTGCGCACGGCGCAGGCGCTTCTGTGCCTCGCTTAACTTGCGTGGATTGGCGACAACAACGCCATCCGAACAGACCATCAGCGATTTAAGCCCAACATCAACGCCGATGACTGCATCGGCCGAGACAGATGATGCGTCTATTGGGTCAACATCTTGTTCCATTTCGCACTGAACGACACACCACCATGTTCCAGCTCGTTGCGATACAGTCGCGGATAAAATGCGGCCTTCAGGCAGGCGTCCTGCACGGAACTTAACGCCCTGCTTCAGTTTCGGCAAAAAGACGCGATTATTCTCGATACGCAAACCTTGATTTACGACATAAAACGCTTCTCGCGAAACGCCACGTTTCTTGAAGCGCGGGAACCCCGCGCCTTCCTTGAAACATTTCTTCAAGGCCTGATCGAGATTCCTGCAGACCCGTTGCAATGAATTGGATGGTGCTTCAGCCAACCACGGATATTCCCGTTTAAGTCCAGGCAACAATTCCTGCATCTCAGCGCGGAAAATGAATTTCTTTTCTGCCGCATATTTCTTCTGCTGCAGGTCGAGCAGGTAATTCCACAACCATCGGCATGATCCAGCAAAACGAGAAAATGCATCCGCCTGTTCTAAAGTCGGATGCAGCTTCAGTCTGTATGCTTTCTGGATTAATGCCAATGCCAATGTTCTCTGGTTGTTCTAATTTAGAGCTGAACTCATTGGTCAGTTCTGTCAATAGATTTAAAATGTCACGTCAACCTCAGATGTCATATAGCCGCTTAATTTAAAGGAGGCCGCGAGCGGCACTTTGCTATCCACGGTCTTCCCTCTGAAAGGCCTATCTGCCTCGACAAATAGCAGAAGTCTTCGAGTAGGCCTCATCGGTGTCAATTGAAGCATGCCTTGCATTCATTTCCGATGCGACCTTATCCAATTCACGGTCAATAACGCCAGCAATCATTTGCTTTGCCTGGGCAACGACATCATTCTGGCTAGACCCGACAAAAGTCTTACCTGCCAATGAATTCGATACAGCCGACTTTATGCGAGAGCTTCCAGTAACGATGGCGTGCTCAATGAATGAAACATGCTGCAGCTCATGCTTGACCGTAACACGGTCGTCACAGGAGCCTTGAGCGACACCGGAAGCTATATAAACCTTGATAGGGTCTTTAGCTCCAAATTGAACATTAATGTCGCTGACAGAGCCGCAAAAACGGCCTCCAGATTGGGCAACAGATGTTGATAACTGCATCGAGTAGCTGAGGCCGCTCACAGTCAGCCCCATCATTTCTTTGTTCGAGCCAACGGATTTATTGCCAATTCGCTCAAGATTCCTACCGTCGACCGACCGATCAATCTGGTAGCCGCGATATAGCTGATCCACCTTGATCCTAGGTGCAATTGGATCGCATGCGGCCGCTGCCGAAACAGAAGGGAACAAAAATGGACATAGAAGGAGGAGAAATGCTTTTCGTTCCATGGACTTGCAGCCTTAAAAAGGATATATTACATCAACATTACCCGTGAAATAAACAGGAGGTCAAATATGAAGAATTCACAAAATCAGTACGCAGATGCATATTTCTACGACGAAGGCCTTAGGAAACATATGATTTCCACCTACTCGCTCGTAACGCAGGGCTTGGTCGCGACTGCTCTTACAGCTGCGGTCGTTGGCGGCACCAATCTGATGAATCTTTTCGTCACGGCAGAAGGTGGATTTACGGGCCTTGGTACAGCAATCTCGCTCGCACCATTGGCCGTCCTTCTGCTTTTTATGTTTGGCATCGTAGGCAAGTCTCTCGCCTCGACAAAGGCCGTGTTCTGGACCTTGGTTCTCCTGCTCGGCCCATCCTTGGCCGTGACCGCCTGGCATTACACAGGAGCATCGGTGATCAATGCAGCACTCGCTGCCATTGCCACCTTCATGGGGGCAAGCCTCTACGGCTACACGACCAAGAAAAGCTTGGCCAGCATGGGCGCGTTCATGGTGATGGGCCTTTTTGGATTGATTGCAGCTTCAATCATCAACATCTTCCTCGGCTCCTCGGCCCTGGATTTCGCTCTGTCCTGCATCGCAGTTCTTATCTTTACGTGTCTGACTGCATGGGAGACGCAAGAGTTGAAAGAGACTTACGGCCTGAATCTGCCAAGCGAAGAGACAGAAAAGCTGCAGTATCTCTTCGCTATCAATCTTTATCTGAACATCATTAATCTGTTCAGGGCGATCCTCAACCTGACCGGAAGCAGATAGTTTCGATTCCATCAATTGGTGAGATCATTCCGGAGGCGTTCATACGCCTCCTTTATTTTTGGATCGTCGCCTGATGGGATCAGAATAGACACCACTGCAATCAGGTCACCTTTTTCGGCGTCATCTGTATTTTTTCGCATTCCCATATCCTTCAACCGGATACGCCGACCTTGTGGCGTGCCGCTGGGAATGTTGAACGTATACCGTTCCCCATCAGGGCCAAGGGCATCTTTCTTCGCACCTAACACCGCTTCCCAGACATCGAGCTTTAAATGCATCTCGATATCCCTGCCGAGAACCCTGAAACGAGGGTCAGGCTTCAAAGCGATCAGCAGGTCCAGATCCCCTATCACATTGTTATCCAGATTAGAGAAGCCGTTCTCGACGACAAAGCTGTCGCCTGCCAAACAACCAGCGGGAAGGTCAATAACCAGTCCTGCACCAGCCTTAGTTCCGAAACCATGGCATTCCAGGCACTTACGCCGTGTCGTCTTTCCGCTACCCTCGCAGTGCGAACAAACGATCTTGATCTGCAATGGGCCTCTATCTTTATAGGCCGAATTCCCAGTACCGCCACAATAGGGGCAGGCGGTCGGCTGCTTCAGTCTGACAAATCCATCTCCATGGCAGGTGTCGCAATGACCGTGTGCATCATCAATTCGGTAGTGAACTCCATTCATTGCCTCATCAATCGTCAGATGAATTTCTTTTATCGAATTTACCCGTCTCGGAGACGAGCGATATGAATGGGTAGACGGCCGTTCACTTGCAGGTGATTCATCCAGATTTTCAAGGAGCTTGCGGTAAGCATCGTTTAACTCCTTGAACTTCCTCTCTAGAGTCAAATCGTGTCGATTGATATCAGGGTGGCACTCCTTCGCCTTTTTGCGGAAAGCGGCCGTTATTTCTTGCTTGGAGGCACCGGGTTTTACGCCTAAAATATGGTAAGAATTCATTTTCCACCTTAAATCGACGTTGACTGCAGCCGAGCCATGAGGCTATTTCGTCAACAAAGGAGTTTTCTGATGAAAATGCTAACATCAGCCTTGGCTATTTCTCTAGCCCTTTCTTCGCCGAATACATCCGTTGCAGCAGACGCTTTCAAAAAATTGTCCCCCGAAGATCGCAAAGCCATTGTAGGGGAGGTTGTTGAGTATTTTAAAGCCAACCCAAAGGAACTTGTTGAAGCCATAATGGAATGGCGACAAAAGGCAGAGACAGCCGCCGTGACTCCAAAATTCCCAACGCCAGTGTCAGGAAATCAGTCTGGTGACGTGACGATTTTTGAGTTCCCAGACTATGGTTGCGATGCCTGTAATGCGGTTTCAAAAATCATCGACAAGGTAGCGTCGGATGATAATGGGGTCGGCATTGTTCATCATGATCTCCCGAGAAGCGGTAACGTGATGGCCGTCCAAGCGTCTAGTGAGATAATTGCGGCAAATGCGGCAGGCGCAGATTGGAGGCACCTGAGACAGGCATTCCTGAATGAAGGAATTCAACCTGAGACCCGCCTGAAGGCACTTAATGACCTTGGTCTGGTGCCGCTGTCACTCGACACTCCATCGGCAGCGCTCAATATCAGAAGCAACAACGAACTTGCCAAGAAGACAGGCCTGCAATCACAGCCTGCAATAGTCATTGCGGTAGGCGACAAAGTCCAGGCTCTCAATGGAAACATCACCGAGGTGATGGTCCTCGATGCGATAAAAGCGTTGAGAGCGGCACACTCAAAGTAACAAAAAGAAAGGCTGGAATTTTCGTTCCAGCCTTTCTTTTTTAGATATGCCTCGCGCAGTTAATTTCCTTCAATCACGCTCTTCTTAGGCTTAGATGCCATACTCCAAGCAGCATAGGCCAAGCCGCCCATAATGATCATTGACAGGCCAACGGCCAAGCTTATGTTGACGTCGGGCGTCCACCCTAGATAGCTCGCCGACAAAAGGGCAAAGCCACCAACGCACGCAGAAATTAGACCCAGACGTGCAGCCCGTTGCGCGAGCAATGCGCCAGCTACGCAAAGGATGCCGACAAGTGTCAGAAGAAGAAAGCTATCGAGATACTTCATTTCTTCAAACGGCATGGATGCAATCGGGAGGTAGTAACCGTACTGGTATATCAATGCGCTAAATACCAGGAAGGCGTTAGTGCCCAAAACGGTGCGTGTGTGGATGCTTGGAGGGTCCAGCTCTTTCACATGACCAAGCAGAGCATTAATCAGAATCATCACCACCAAGGGGGTGCCGAGTCCTGCTAAGACAGCTTTCCAGCCTGCAGGAGAGGTGTCTTCTGCTTCCCAGCTAATAGGAACGACCATATGAGCCGCAGACGACCTGAGAGTGGTGATTTCCTGGGCCATCTGCACCCATCTTGACCGCAGGTTCTGAGATGAAGGAGAGACAAAGTCGGCAATCAGGATGCAATCTGGTGTAAAGAGGGCCTCCATATGCCCCACCAGCGCATCTCCTACCTTGTCAATCTTCGTCTCTTCAACGACCACCGACGCCACGGGATCATGAGGATGAACGGACTTCTCAGCCCATCGTCCTTGTGCCTTTGCCTTGCCCACCATAAAGCCAGCGAACTCATCGACCTTGGCTACGTATGCACTTCGGGATATGTGTCCAACGGGATCGGCGCGGCCGAACGAAAGACTGACAACCATACGTGGATCATCCACATGGCTAAAGACCACTGATCCGTCTTTTTGTTTTTCCGGCGATTTAACTAGACGCGTGTTGAAATACGAACTCGACGCGACCACTTGGTTCACATCGAGCCTACACATCGCCTGAGCGGGAACCATCCCGAATAATATGATAAATACGCCGATTATAAACGCCAACGAATTTTTCATAAAAGAATTACCTCCCGATGCCACTGATGCGACAATTATGCGCCCTCATAAAATCTGAATTTATATTGAAATCTTGTTTTCAGTCTTGCGCAAGCGGCGATTTAAGAGCAATATTTTTTGCGTTTTTAGAGAAGGAAGATCAATGCATTTTAAGCGACCGCCTGCAGAAGCATTCTCCTACAAAAATAAGGCTTCGGGCGTAACTTCAAAGGCGTCGACGCCGAACAATTTGGGCAATAATCAGGGCGATCTTTTTGGCGCGGCTCCCAAACCTGCGTCGACAGGTTTTAGCCGACCGAATTCGTCCTCAGGGTTTGGCCTGAAAAAGTCTCTTCAGCCGGAGCAGCATGAGGACATCTCGTTGCCGCAAGCACCAGTCGCAAAAGTGCATGCTTCTCAACCTGTAGCTCCTGCCGAACCTACTTTACAGGAAGTGGTTGGTAGGGTTGAGCGTGTGATCTATGAGACGTCTGACGGTTACGCCGTTTATAGCGTCAAAATCGACGGTGGAAAATCTACGACCGTTGCGGTGACCAGCAACATCAAAGCCAAGCGCGGTGACCGCATTGTCGCAAAAGGACAGTGGTCTCAGTACAAGGGCAAGGAAACTTTCAAAGCCGCGATTTTCATGATGGAAATCGCGAAAGGGGCGAAAGGTGTCGTAGCCTGGCTTAAGATGGGTTCTGTTCCTGGCGTCGGCAAATCGACAGCCGAAAAGATCGCAAAGTTCTTTGGCGATGCCATTCTAGAGGCCGTTGTAGACCCGAACGAACTCGTGAAATCGGGCATTCCTATGCGTCGAGCTGAGGCGATTGCGGAAGCTTGGAACAGCAACGCAGCCCAACCTGAACTGATCGAATTCCTTGGCCGCTTCGGGCTTGGCGAAATGACCATTGCCAAGATCATCAAACGCTACGGTGCGGCAGCTCGGCGTGTGATCCAGACGCGACCATGGGAACTCGCTGAGACCATCGATGGTATTGGATTTGCCACAGCAGACGAAATTGCTCTCGATGCAGGACACGCCAAGGATAGCCCTGCTCGTCTCAATTCAGGTGTTCGCTACGCGCTCGACCAGAAGACAGGTCGAGAAGGACATTGTGGACTGACTATGGAAGCTCTCGTTGGCGAGGCTCGACGCCTGTTGCAGGTCGATGAGGCACTGATCGAGGAAGCGATCATCACCGTCGTCAAAGAAGGCGGCATCGTCGATGACAAGGTGACAGGCCTCCTCTACACCGAAGGCCTCTACCAAGCCGAAAGCAGGCTCGCCAAGCGTCTGCTGGACATGGTGAAAAGCGGACCTCGCATCCCTGAAGAACTCGCTCGCAAGGTCGTTGAAGAAGCTGTGGTCGAGCTGAAGGTCAATCGCGATGACAGCCAGGTCAACGCGGCCGTGATGGCTGTCATGAATCCAATTTCGATCATCACGGGTGGCCCAGGCACTGGTAAGTCGACAACCCAGAAAGTCATTGTCCACGCCATCGAAAAGCTGGAGCAAGAAACCATTCTTGCCGCTCCCACTGGCCGTGCAGCAAAGCGCCTGTATGAGGCCTCAGGGCATCCGGCAAGCACCTGTCACCGCCTTCTTAGCTTTTCAGCAGACAAAGGCGGCTTCGAATACGATGCATCCAATCCGTTCCCAGAAGATCGTATCATCATCGACGAATTTTCGATGGTCGATATTCGACTCGGACAAGCATTTATGGATGCCGTATCAGTGCATGCAGCCGTAACCATTGTCGGCGACGTCGACCAGCTCCCGTCAGTGGGTGCTGGTCAGGTGCTGCGCGATCTGATTGAGTCCGGCGTCATCCCTGTTGCTCGCCTGCAGACAGTTCATCGTCAGTCGGGTGACAGCGGGATCGTCGTCGCGGCGGCTAACATCAATGCTGGCGAACATCCTCTCAATGGCCGGGATGACTTGAACGGCTTCGAAGTGTTTTCAGATGCCAAGGCTGTTGGAGATCCCGAATCTTTCGCAAAAACTGTCGTGGATTTCATGTCGGTCAAAGTGAAAGAGCTTGGTTTTGATCCCATTTCGGATGTGCAGGTTCTATCGCCTATGCGCGTTGGCGATCTGGGCATCCTCGCTTTGAACCAGAAGCTCAAGGAGGCTCTAAATCCATCGAGCAACGCTAAGACCGTGGAAATTCGCAAACGTGAGTTCTCGGTCGGCGACCGTGTCATGCACCTGAAAAACGACTATGTGAAAAAGGTCTATAACGGTGAAGTAGGGACGATCCTGCGCGTCGGCAAACGCCCGAACAAAGACAACAATGAAGAACCATATCTGGTTGTCGATTATTCAGGTTTCGAAGCCTTCTACGGCCCTGACGACATTCATGACATCGAACTGGCATGGGCCGCTACGGTCCATAAAAGTCAAGGGTGTGAATTTCCAGTCGTCATCTTCGTTTGCCCATGGGCGCACAAGCACATGCTGACACGCAACCTGATCTACACCGCCGTGACGCGCGCCAAGAAGCTCTGCATTGTTGTCGGCCACGATCAGGCTGTCTTACACTCTGTAAGGACGACCGAGGCCAACGAACGCTTTACGGGCTTGTCTGCGCGTCTAAAAGAAGGCAAACAGGCAGCCTGAATTCAAAAATGCAAATGGCAGCGCTACAATAGATGAAATCGTGAGGTAAGGTTCCATGATTCATCTATTGAATGCGCCTATTGCGCCACAGAACAAGTCTGAAAACATTGACGCGAGAAGCAGTCTTTTCGCGCCTGAAATCATTCATTCCGTTACATCGGACGACGGACGCATCTGGGGACCATTCACCTCATTAGAAGCATCGAAGAACTGGATCAAATTCTACTCGACTCATCGGCATAGGATTTTCACCGCGCGCGATCTATACGAAGGCGCAATTCAGGGCGATGGAATGTCGCTAATATCAGCATCCGCTTTCGAATTTGGCACCCACCCTTTCACCGAGATCTATGACTTCTTAGAACGCCATGACAACGGGCGCGTTTTTCTCGATTTACCGTCCAGTAGCAAAGCTGTAGCAGCCAACACGGTTGTCTTGGTTGACAGACCCATGCCTGGTCATCGCATTCGGCACTTACCAAGCCCTATTACCCCTCCAGAATACGCAAACATTCGCTTTGGCATAAAGATGTCCATACCCGCCAAGGATCGGGGTGAGATAGTCATCTTCGAGGATGACAAAAATATACTCGTTGGATGGAGGCCAGACACCCGACACACGCGAGACATCAAGGTTCTAAGTCAGCACGACTTCATGGAAGCGGCTGAATTAGAAGCCAGACAGATAGCCAAACGATTTGATCCTCCGGCTCGGGCAAAGTCGAACCGTATTCGCGATTACCAACGTGAGTTGGTCTATCGGTGGGAATGGACGTTTGATTACAGAAATGAGCAATTCAATACGATTGATGAATGTAGAGCTTACGCCGATCAGGTTTGCGAGGAGTTAGGCGTCAAAGAAGTACCGATCAAAGAAGGGCCATCGAATTTAGAAAGCCATAGCTACTTCTCTGCGACCAAAGGAATAGTGCTCGCCAGCCACATGATGAACAGTGGCACCATAATCCATGAACTCGCTCACTATGTAGTGAAATTATATCGAAAAGTTCGTGAAGCTTCGCATGGACCGACATTTGTCGGAACACTTGCGGCTATGTACGCCAAATTCTTGGATGCCGATCTGGATGAGGCTTTCCTGTATGCTCGAAATCTCGGAATTGATTGCGATGAGGAAAAGGGAAGGGAGCTTTTCGAAAAGCTGGAGGAAAAGTCTTCATTCAAACCTTAGGAGTTTAGATATATTCAAAAAGATTGACTACGATTGACGAAAGGATCGGTCAATTCACATGCATCAGAAATTCAAAACTTCAGACCATATTACTGATTACGCAATCGGCGACGTCCACGGCTGTGTTGAGCAGCTCAGGATCGCACTCGATTGGTGCGCCGCCGACGCTTTACAAAGCGGAACCAGAGGCAGAGTGCATTTGCTTGGTGACTACGTTGACCGAGGCCCAAGCTCCAGAGAAGTCATAGACCTCTTGATTGCAGGACCTCAAGAAAGTCACATGTCCTGGCATCCCATCAAGGGGAATCATGACGACATGTTCTCGTCTGTTTGGTTCGACCCTTCACACAATCTGGCAACAGCGTGGTGGGAGCATGGTGGGCAACAAACTCTGCAGAGTTACGGCTGGAACCCGCTCTACAACCCGATCCCAGATACCCTGGATGAGTTTGTTCCAGAGGAACATGCTGAATTCCTGCGGTCGCTTCCCATGACGGCGGAAACTGACACGCACATCTACGTCCATGCTGGGCTAAGGCCAGGCGTCGATCTGGAGAAGCAGTCGCTCCATGACATGATGTGGATCAGAGGTGAGTTCAATCGCTCGTGTCATGACTTCGGAAAAGTCGTCGTATACGGCCACACGCCCGACAAGAAGAACCCTTGCGACCATGGGAACAGGATCGCGATGGACAGCGGTTGTTTCGGTAGCGGCGTACTGTCGGTCGTCGCGTTCGACGATAGCGGGCGCAGCCTTCGCTTCCAAACCATAACCCTTGAGAGCACGGTCGAGAACGTAGCTTCACCAAAGCCCTGATAGTTTGCGAGCCTGTCAAACTATCAGGTTGGTATGCCCCATCCACCTAGGTAGCATGCACTCCGACCATCCTAACTCTCATCGAGAGAAAACGCAGAGTTTGTCAGTCACACAAACTGATAGTTTGGCAGACAAACAAAAAGTGGCCCGAAGGCCACCTTTCTCTTCCATGCTGGAGCCGTTTAGCCTGGACGGCCAAACCCACCTGGGCGACCAAACCCGCCACCCATCGGACGGCCAAAGCCAGTTGGCTTTGGAGCTGGGGCAGGAGATGGCTTAACGGATACTTCAGGAGCCTCCTCTTCGGACGGAGCTGCAGGCTCATCATCAAGCACGTCCGACTGGCTTTCATCCAAGCCTTCCTCGGCTTCGTCAGCAGCAGGCGCGTCTTCAGCTAACGGCTCATCGTCAACCACTTCACCGAAAACGTAATCGTCTTCGTCAGCTGGTGCTTCTTGGCCAACGCCAGATACCTCAGCAACCTCCTCGTGAGCAGCCTCCTCCTTAGGGGCGTCACCAGCGAACTGCATCGCGTCTTCAACGCGGTTCATTGAAGAGAACTTCTTCAAAGCAGATGCCTCAGGCGTCGCAGGCGACTCTTCAGTCGAGGGGACGTCGAAATCGTCCGGAAGTTCGTCATACTTATTGAGGCTTTCAACGATCTCCGAAACTTCATCGATCATGTTACAGGTACGACCCGCTTGCGCGAGCAACTCACGATAAGCAGAACGGAAGTCGCCTTCTGCACGGAACGCTTCAGCACGATGAAACGCAGCCAAAGAATCCTGGCGAATTTTCTGGAGTTCAAGAGCAGGGCCGAGGAGGAACTGAAACTGATCGATCTCAAAATATCGATAAGTAAACTTCTGCCCTTCCTTCTCATACTCTTTGCCATTTTTCCAGTCACCGTGGAGGTCGATGGTAACACTGCGCTCTGACAGGTCCGTCTTTGGATCGACAATTTTATAAAGGCTTTTCAATATATTTTCAGCCGTAAAACCATACGCAATCGCATTGCTTGGACGGCCATTCTTATCGACCCCTTTAAGACGAACCTGAGTGCGGCCATTAGAGACAACACTCTGATTGACTGACTTAAGCTCTAGGAGTAATCGCATACCCACAATCTCCATATCAAAAAATGCTCGATTTCATTCATAGTCGTCGTTATTTTTGCAAGGAACCAGAACGCCATTGCCGATCAAAAGGTCGAAAATTTAACACAGCTATTGCGACGAGACGGCCGTGGTGGTTTCATAAATAATAATCTTCAGAGAGGAATTAGTTATGATCAAAACCGCCACCCTGTCTGCCACAATTATTTTGGGGACGGTTTACGCGTCTGCGGCCCAGCAAAGCTTTTATGATTGGTCCGTGGTTTCAGAGAACGGGGCATGCTGGGCAAGCACGATGCCACATCAAAGTGAGAGCACCTTTGAAAATAGAGCCACTCCATATCTATCAATCCAGAACCATCCATCTGAGGGCGTGAGAGGCTCGATAGCAGTCACCAATGGCGGCGTTGATGCCAGCCAAATGAAGGCGGTCATCGACGTAGACGGCAAGCAATTCGCCACTCTCACCTATGCGGAAGCTGCTTTCGTCGGGACGGGTAAACCGGAAGCGAACCTTACTGCCGCCATGCTACGCGGGAAAGAGTTTAAAATTACTTGGACGGACAAAGACGGGAAAAGCGCCGAAGACAGATATAGTCTGTCAGGATTTTCAGCGGCAAAGAACGAAATTGACCAAAACTGCAAATAAGAAAACCTTTTTAACGAAAAGGCCAGCGAGAGGATTTCTAGCTGGCCTTTTTTATTTCACGTTTGGGTAGGGAACTTATTTTTCAGGCGCAGTCGGCCCAGCTGCTTTTACGAGGACTGAGAAATTCTCAGGGGAAATAAAGCCGTCAAACTTCTCGCCGTTGATGAAGAAGGTCGGAGTCGAGGCTACTCCATTATCAATCGCCTTCGTCATGCCATTTACAATTTCATTGGCTAATTCTGAATTCGAAGCACACTTCAGCATTTCAGCTGCATCAATCCGGTCACCAAATTTCGATTGAAGAACTGGAACCATTTTCTTGATGTCTGGTGCCCAGACAGCAACCTGATCGAACAGTGTGGAAACAACCTCAAATCGAATATCTTCAGAAGCACAGGAGGCCGCGAGGGACCCAGCCAATGCGGATTGATCGAGCGGAAGATGGCGATAAATCAGCTTTGCCTGTCCCGTATCGACCAACTGCTCTTTGAAAGAGGGCATCGTTTCCTTATGAAAACGGCCGCAATGAGGACAAGTTAACGAAGCGTACTCTACGACGGTGATCGGAGCAGAAGGATTACCCACTACAATGTCGTGAGGCATTGGGGCATACGGGTCCCACTTGTCATCGGCAGCCATAGCTACCGAAATAAGAGAACCAAGCGCCACCAGAACCGACAAAGCTAACTTTCGCACATTATTCTCCTGCTTTAGCGAGGCGGGCTTGCTCATTGGCAAGTTTGTCGCATCGCTCGTTTAATTCAATACCCACATGGCCACGAACGTGCATCCATTTAACCTTGCGGTTGGAGACTTCGCGATCAAGTCGCTGCCAGAGTTCAAGATTTTTAACTGGCTCGCCGTCAGCTTTTTTCCAACCGCGACGCTTCCAACCAAAAATCCACGACGTCATGCCATCAACGACGTACTTTGAATCCGTGCAAACTGTGACCTCAACCCCCAAAGGGAGTTGAGCCAATCCTTCTGCGGCCGCAACCATCTCCATGCGCTGATTAGTGGAACGTTTCTCGCGACCAGTTACGACCGCGAGTTCCTTTCCATCGGGATCAAACGCAATGGCAGCATATCCGCCTGCACCGGGGTTCCCAAGACAGGAACCATCGGACCAGACCTGAAATCCAGCTATGCCATTATTCATCCGAACCGCCGTCATCTGACGTATCGCCAGTCAGCAGAGATTCGGAAATTTCATCCTGGTCGCCGCGAATCTTTGCCTCGATTTCATCCGCGACTTCGGGGTTGTCACGCAGATACTGCTTGGCATTTTCACGACCCTGGCCGAGGCGCTGCGAATTATACGAGAACCACGCACCCGACTTTTCCACGAGACCAGCCTTCAGCCCGAGGTCAATGAGTTCGCCCACCTTGGAAACTCCTTCGCCGTACAGGATGTCGAATTCAACCTGCTTGAACGGAGCTGCCAGCTTGTTCTTGACGACCTTTACCTTGGTCTGGTTGCCGACCACCTCGTCGCGATCCTTGATCGAGCCAATGCGGCGAATATCGAGACGAACCGATGCATAAAACTTCAGCGCGTTGCCGCCAGTCGTGGTTTCCGGAGAACCGAACATAACGCCGATCTTCATGCGGATCTGGTTGATGAAGATGACCATGCAGTTCGAACGCGAGATCGAAGCGGTGAGCTTGCGTAACGCCTGGCTCATCAGACGCGCTTGCAGACCTGGCAAGGAGTCACCCATTTCGCCTTCGATTTCAGCCTTCGGGACGAGAGCGGCAACTGAGTCGACAACAAGAACATCGACCGCACCGGAGCGCACCAGAGTGTCGGTGATTTCCAGAGCCTGTTCGCCAGTGTCCGGCTGAGAAACCAGAAGATTTTCCAGGTCAACGCCAAGCTTGCGGGCATAGATTGGATCGAGGGCATGTTCTGCGTCAACGAATGCGCAGGTGCCGCCGTTCTTCTGGGCCTCAGCAATCGTGTGCAGCGCAAGCGTGGTCTTACCGGAACTTTCAGGGCCATAAATTTCGATGATACGGCCGCGAGGGAAACCACCGATGCCAAGCGCGATGTCGAGTGAGAGCGAACCTGTCGACACCACTTCTGTTTCAACCTTGGAATTTGCACCAAGGGTCATAATGGACCCCTTGCCATGCGCACGCTCGATCTGCGCGAGGGCGCTTTCGAGGCTCTTTCGACGTGCGTCGATGTCGCCGCCATTTTCAATGGGATTAAGCTTCTTTGTCATTAAATGCTCCGTTGCAAGGAATATTCACGGGAATATTCATTGGATAAAAATGTTGACACACATCAGAAAGACGCGCAACAAAAAAGCACGAGCTATCCAGAAGATAGCCCGTGCCACGTTATCTAAGCAAAATTATCGACCGAATTTTGGCAGGTCACTGCCGTATTCGGTCTCTTGGTCTTGCTTGTCCTCCAGCTTGTTCTCAAATTCAACGATATTTCCGCGATGGTCATAGTGCTTCAGAGAACCGTCTTCGAGAATTTCGGTATATCCTTCGACGACACCATGAACGTTTTCGCGCTCATAGCGGCCCGCAGGCATATCATTAAACTGAATCTGGGTAGCTTCGTCAAAATCCCGATCATATACAATGAATTCGTTCGAAGTCTCAGCATACATACGGATGCTCAGATTACGCGTAGATTCATAGTTTTCTTCGAGTTCCTCGCCGAAATCACCGAACGAGCTGACATTTGGATCGCTTGTCTTGGCTGCAAATGGCTCTGGCTCCTTACGCAAGAACTGTGACAGATCAAATTCCTGAGTGCTTTCCTGCGTTTTGCCATCAAGGGAAGCTTCGCGCGCTTGCTTCGACTTGATCTTGCTTTCGATGGTTTCTACAAGACCCAAACCTCCGAACGCGGTAGCCAAGGCATCGTGCTTAAGACCTGAATGGACCACCTCGGCCTTCAAGGACTCCATTTTCTTCAAGAAGGGAAGACCTGGAACTCGGCGTCCATTGATCGTGCCATCATCAGTTGGGAGTATGAGTTCTACACCCTGTTGCTTCGCAGCCGCTACGATCTCATGCATGGTCCGGCGATCATTCTGGTCGGCGAAGACCTTACCAACATAAGCCTGCCCCTTGGAGACGGAGTAGCCGATGTTCCCGCGAGAGTTGGACAGGGACATGGACATGCCTTCCCAGCTGCCGAATGCCTTTGCTGGCTCAGCCGTGCCGATTTCGCGGCGCAGATCCCCACGGAGCTTCTCCTCAAGCATATTCCAGTAAGATAGACGCTTGTCGACGGCAGCAGCAGGCGTTGCCGCGCTGGACTTGGTGTCCACAAGCATGTTCATCGGGCCTGGAGGCAACTTCCATGTTTCGAGGCGCAGGAATCGCTCAGAAAGGTATTCCTTGAGTTCAGCGATACTCTCTGGCTTGAACTTGTTTTCGACGAATTCCGAAATGCGTTTGCGCGCATCGTCAATCGTGAAAAGGATCGATGATCTGGCAATCGGCTTGGCATTGGCCTTAAATTTGTCAGCAGACGCGAGGACGCCGAAATTTCCAAACGGATTGTCAATCTTCTTCGTCGCTGCCATCGAAGGTGCAACAAGCGAAGTTGTCCCCATCAAATTTTTCGTCAAGTCGGACAGAGTGCTGGTGAGCCTCTTCAAGAACGAGGCATTTTGTGTTCGGGACATCGCCATCGTTGCCATGTGTCGTCTCCTCCAATAATCATCAATATTCAGGAGATTATGATCACACCAAAGGCAAAGAACTAATGCCGGTGCCTAGAGGCTATTTTCGATGGCAATATTTATATTCCTCTCAGCTAAATATAGAGCCACCCGCCGAGCCACTGCCCAAATGTCATTAAGCGGCTCTTCAAAGAGGACATTTGTGATCTCTCGATCCGTTAAACCATCAATCGAACCAACTTTGAATGTCGTCGTTACGAGCCAAACACGAGTATTACCCGACAGCTCTGGAGTTATCGCAATGTTCTCGGAAGGAATAAGAAGTGCCGACCCATTAATCTGAACGGCTTCAGCTGGCAGGCCGAGTACGGAACACGCAGCAGCCAGCGTTCTTTGAAACCCATTCATTGTTAAATTCTTCAAGGAGAACCTCCTGGGAGCGCATTTTTGATTGCCTTAAAACAATATGATCAACGCTTGCCTTCCACTAATCAAGAGACCGTATTAGCTTGTGAGCCTCAGCCGATTGAATCACACTAAGGCGTGCTTTTGAAAATGGAGAATAGAAATGCCAAGGCATCCTGAATACCAATATCTCGATCTGCTAGAAAATATTCTGGAGAATGGCGACTACCGCATGGATCGTACAGGCGTAGGCACAAAGTCTATTTTTGGGGCAATGATGCGGTTCGATGTATCTGACGGCACTGTGCCGATTCTGACCACAAAGCGCGTCTATTGGAAAACGGCCGTCAAAGAGATGCTTTGGTTCCTTACTGGGCAAACCAACATCCAATCTCTCTTGAGGGAAAACGTAAAAATATGGACCGATTGGCCGCTTGATAAGTACCGAAAAGCGACTGGCGAAGACATCTCCCAGCAGAAATTCGAAGAGCGCATTCTTGCGGACGACAGCTTCGCCGAAAAGTGGGGCGACTTAGGCCCCGTGTATGGAAAGCAGTGGCGCAAATGGAAAGGTGCAGATGGCAAGGAATACGATCAGATCGCTACGGTCATTGAGACGCTGAAGACCAATCCTGCCAGCCGCAGAATGCTGTTCCATGGCTGGAACGTGGCCGAGATTGACGAAATGGCTCTTCCGCCCTGTCACCTTCTCTATCAGTTCCATTCAAGTACGAAAAAGTATACCGACCCAGTTGATGGACGAGAAAAAAGTAAGGTGTCTGCTATGCTTTTTCAAAGGTCCGTCGATATTGGCCTCGGCCTAAAATTTAATTTATGCGGTATTTCGGCGCTATTGATGATGATTGCTCAACAAGCCGACATGATTCCGGGTGAAATAATCTGGTCTGGCGGCGACGTCCATCTTTACTCGAACCACGAAGATATGGCGCGAGAGTTACTGAAGCGCGAGCCTCGCCCGCTTCCCAGAATGAAATTGCTTCGCAAACCAGATTCCATCGACGGGTATCAGATCGAGGACTTCGAGGTAACTGGTTACGATCCTCACCCCGCAATCGCAGCGCCCGTGGCGGTCTGACATGCGCATAACATTGATCGCAGCAGCCGACAACAACTGGGGGATCGGCTTAAAGGGCCACCTCCCATGGCATCACAAAGAAGACCTCAAACACTTCCGAACGAGAACGATGGGGAAGGACCTTCTTCTCGGCCGAACCACCATGGAGACATTGCCTCCGCTGACTGGTAGGCGAGTTCACTCACTTTCGTCCCAAAACGGCGACTTCAGATCGCTTGAGGAAGCTATTTCTCATTTTAAAGAGATACTTGTCGACGAATTAATTATCGCAGGCGGTGCCAAGCTGTATGAATATTCCTTGGGATTCTGCAACTCGGCGGAGATAAGCAGGATTAATGGGATTTACGTTTGCGATACGTTCATGCCAGACTTGCGTTCTAAGATTGGCTGGAAATTGGTCAAAGTCGAAGAAAAAACCCCTAATCTGAAAATTGAATACTGGGAAAACGAATGCATAAAATCGAAATAGAAATCAAAAATCCGTTGCTGAAGGAGCTTGACGCGTTGCCACGGAGGGCAACCGATGGCGCTGCAGGATACGACATCCGATTTTGCGGTTCGAAGCCACTTGAACTGCGAACAGGTGATCGAGTGAAAATCCCACTTGGTTTCGCCATCCACATTGGCAATCCCAATATTGCAGCAGTTCTAATGCCGCGTTCTGGTCTAGGTTCCAAGGGGCTGAGCCTTGCCAACACCATTGGCCTGATCGATTCCGATTACCAAGGTGAAATTGCGGCCGTTCTCGAATGGCATCCTGTCGATGGAGAACCACTCATCGTCCAGCCAGGTGACCGTATCATTCAGATGGTGTTCCTCCCAATCGTTGGAACGGAACTTGCGGAAGTCGAGAAGTTTTCATCCTCCACCGAACGCGGCGAAGGCGGCTACGGCTCCACTGGCGTGAAGTGATCAAGAAGTGAAATGAGCCGCGACGTCGAACTCAGAAAGCGTCGCGGCCATTTTTTGTAGGGCCGCAATCTCAATCTGCCTGACTCGCTCTCGCGTAACGCCCAGATCGGTGGATATATCTTCCAGAGTGCGCGGAGGCTCGGTTAGTTTTCTCTCAAAAATAACCTTCTGCTCTCTCGGCGTCAGGCCCGACATGGCGCGAGCAATTAAACGCTTATATTCTTCTTGAAGCGTCGACTCGACCATCAGGTCTTCAGGATTCGGGCGCTTATCAGCTATCTTTTCCGAATAAGTCTGTCCGGTTTCATCTACCGTCGCCTCAAGGGCTACCAGATTATTCGTCGCGTTGAATGCAGCGTGAGCCTTTTCGCCTTCCAGTTTACCCATCCTAGATTCAAGGAAGGCGCGCGATGGCACATAAACAACGTTCATAGTTCTTGATGCGGCATCCGCAACAAAATTCTCGATCCAATAAAAGCAGTATGTTGAGAACTTCACATTGTAACTGAAATCGAATTTGTCCAGGGCGCGGCAGATACCCAAGCTGCCTTCCTGCGCAAGGTCTCGCATATGTGTTTCATTCTTCGTGTAACGCGCAGCAAATGAGTAGCAAGAGCGCATATACGCCCGAACTATGCGCTCCTTGGAGCGCTCGTTTTGGTGTTGTTGCCAGTCCTTGATGAGCCTTGTTTCTTCATCGGGTTTCAACATAGGCTCCGCCAAGGCAGAATCCCGTGAATGTACCAAAATCACTTCCTTCAATATATTCCACCCACCACAGTGGATCGTGTCGGCTAGTTAAAAGTCAATGATTTTATTTGTCATTCGCAATTATAAATATGTTGGTGTAGCGAATTCCGACATTATTCCTCATCGTAATCGTAGGTTTCATCGGTGTAATTTTGCTCAGCTTCTACGTGTTGCTCAGAATTTTCCTCTGGAACGATTGGCTCAAGCTGCCTGACTTCATTGGCCGTCATAACCTCAAGGACGTCGCCATTCTCATCGATAGCACCCGTTTTTCGGTTCACTCGGACGGTTTCAGCTTCTGCTGGGATTGAGAATTCATCAAACGAAACCGCGCCATCAATTGCATCAGAAACACTTCGCACCAATGGTGCTGCACTCGAACCACCAGCTGCGCCATTATAGAGGGGGCCATGGTCATCCCTTCCAATCCACCCGACGATGACCACCTCAGGGCCGTATGCCGCAAACCATGCGTCGCGAGACTTGTTCGTTGTCCCCGTCTTGCCTGCCAATGGTTTCTTGAAGCCAGCGAAGGCCTTTTGCGCGGTACCAGCTTTGATCACGCCCTCAAGGATCGATGTCATCTTGGCGACGTCCATAGGATCAAATGCACGCTGTCTAACGACATCCTTGCTGGGTAGAAGCTTGGCGTCCACTCGATATCCGCCATTTGCGAAAGAGGAGTAGGCGCTGGCAACTTCAAGCGGTGTCGCCTCGGCAGCGCCTAGAGCCATTGCATATGAGGCATTCGCAGGCATCGTGAACCCAACTCGGGTGGCAACATTGACTATCCGATCCATACCGAGATCATAGAGGAGACGAACGGTCGAGAGATTGCGAGACAACTCCAGTGAGCGACGGAACGTGATCATCCCCATGCCACCAGACGAACCACCGCTCGGCCGCCAGTCTTTCATGCCAGCCCCTTGATCGATTGCTATCGGGCTATCGAGTACCGGAGAGACAGCGTTATATCCCGCTTCGATGGCCGCCATATACACGAACGGCTTGAACACCGACCCAGTCTGACGCTTTGCCTGTGTAGCCCTATCGAATTCGCTCGTTTCGCCGCTGAACCCGCCAGCAAGGCCAAGCACCGATCCATCACGAGGGTCCATAACGACCACAGCCCCTTGAAGCTCAGGCAACTGGACAAGCTCCAACCCCTTGCCGAGATCGGCAAGCAAGACTACGTCGCCTTGTCTGAGAACCGCATTCGCACGCTTCTTGGAGGTTGCCCACGACAGACTCGCACCTTTGATGGTCACCTCGCCGTTTTCCGTGGCTAATGTCGCGTCACGATCAGACTTCAATACGACAGATACGATCCAGTCCTCAGCTCCTTCAGGCTTTGCCAACTGAGGGGAAGACCAATCAATCACACCTGCATATCCTCGCTTTAGAGGTCCACGCCAACCAGATTTGCGATCCTCAAGGACAAGGTGTCGTCGCAATTCAGCATGTGCGGCCCTCTGAACCCGCGAATTGATGGTCGAAACGACCTGCCCGCCACCTTCATAAAGTTGCTTTGCGCCGCGTTCTTGTAACAACTGTCGTCGAACAGCTTCCTGTGCGTACCACATCGCTGGATCGTTCTCAGCAAGAGCAACATCAGGTTTATGGGTCATAATCGGTGCGGAAGAAGCTACCTGCTGTTCCTGAGCCGAAATGAACCCGTTCTCCTGCATCCTGCGAAGCACGTAGTTCCGACGCTCAAGGGCACGACCAGGATTGATAAATGGATTGGCTGCACTTGGTGCTTTAGGAAGGCCTGCCAACATAGCGGCTTCCTCAATGGTCAGCTCGGATAGTTCCTTTCCAAAATAGGTTTCAGCGGCCACAGCCACTCCATAGGCTCCGGAGCCGAAATAAATTTGATTGAGATAGATCTCTAAGACACGATCCTTGCCGACATCGCGATCAACCTTAAGGGCAAGTATGCCCTCCTTGATTTTACGGTCAAAGGTACGCTCAGATGTCAAAAGGACGTTCTTGACCACTTGCTGCGTGATGGTTGAGCCGCCTTCAAGGCGAGAGGAAGGACCTGATTTCAAATTGGACAGAGTCGCGCGGACTATTGCACTGGCATCGACACCGTGATGCTTCCAGTAGTTACCGTCCTCTGCCGCGATGAACGCCGAAATAACCACGTTCGGGATAGCCTTCAATGGAACGAATTTGCGATGTTCTTTGGCATGAACCCCGAGCGTTACTCCATCGCTCGACACGATGGTCGTCCCCTCAGACGGAGACCATGAAATGAGTTGTTTGTGGTCGGGAAGTGTCTGTTCCACCTGCTTGATGTAGGCAATGGAGGTTGAGCCAACCAATACCGCACCAGTCAAACCAAGGACAGAAATCCCTGACATGAATGTCTTTGCCAAACTCATTTCTGATTCGCCTTCTTGTTGGCGCTGAACATAGGAGGAAGGTTAGTAGCCAGTGCAAACAGATAGCTCTTTGTAGGCTGCTTACCCGGCAACAGCGGGACAGGAGAATCCTGGTAGATTTTGCCATACTCAAGAAGCGCATTCACGGCGTCCTGCGCAACATGTCGTGACTTAGCTAAAAGCCCCCAGGCTTGACGAGCCACATTCGCATAATCCCGAGAAAGGCTGGCTCCAACAGTCACCATGACAACCTGGGTGGCAACCATTTCCCACTTGCAGGCCATCACATAGATGTCCTTCATATTGCTTCCGTCAGTGTTATCAAAAGCCCCTTCAAGGCGCGTATATTGATCATGCAATGCGTCCAGCACCGTAGTGATTGTGTCAGGCTGAATTTTCATTGGCTGATGAGAAATCTCACGCCCCCAATGCGAGGCAGCTTTGAGAAGCAAGGCATTCGAAACAGCAAGCGCCGAGCAGCGTTCGACAGCGGACACTGAGCCGATAAAGGCTATTAACTCAGGGGCGATCACAGCAAGCGCGTCCTGCCCTTTGCTCGTTCGCAATTTGGCCAAAGTCGAATTCTCCTGAAACTGTAATTCCATGATGGTTCAGCAATAGCGACTTCGCAACGAATTTTGCTTTGAAATATACCTTTCTCAGTTATTTAGGAAGAATATTTCTAGTCGGTCACCACGTCGCTTGTTCGTATCTGCGAAATCGGCTATGCTATTGAGATAAACGTTAGGAACTTAAAATGTCCGTCACTTTCACAGCACTCAAACGAAAACTTTGGCACTGCGCGTCATAGCGGCAGGATATCCGTTCTCTTTGACCAGAGCCGCGATGTCCTCGCGGCTTTTTAAATGCGCAGTGCGAAACCATCCCTCGAATTCGATGACTTTCGACGCGCTTTATTTTTGCGCCACGGAACCCCTTTGTCTGATACAGTAACCCATTGAAAATTCAACATTTTTCTATTTTTGTTGTTGACTTAATTCTTCCGGCATGCGATACATAGATCATCAAATGGACGCGTAGCTGAGTAGGTTTTAGCGGGGGACTTTTAATCCCCGTCTTACGTGGGTTCGAATCCCACCGCGTTCACCACTACGGACGCATAGCTCAGTTGGGAGAGCGACGGTCTCTTAAACCGCAGGTCCTCGGTTCGAACCCGAGTGCGTCCTCCACTTCCCCGCCGATTAGATTCCTGCAAATGATTGTGAAATAATCAAAGAGAAGAATTTCTCGGAGACTATTTATGGTAGGTATTATGAATATGATGATCTCTCGACAAGCAGCGAGGATTGCGACAGATAATGCCATGCAGACACGCATGAGAAGCGCAGCCATGTCTCAACATAGCGCGCAGGCACATGACAATGCTGTTGAAGCCAGTAAAGGAAAGTTAGTCTCTGGTTCACCGATCTTCATAACCCTAGACGAAATTGTGGGGTCTGACGAAATCAAAGGGCATCTGCTCGTCGATACGTTTGGGGTGAAAGCTGGTCAGCGGATCACATTAAAGCAGGCTATTGGCCATACCTCTGAGCGTAATTCCTTGAAAACAGCTATCGCTGGCAACGACTGGGTCGCACCGCTGGTCAAAGGTGACATCATCGGCTTCGAACGCGGATACGTTGAAAACAATAAAGTCATGGTTGGTGCCGTGGCAGCTCGCGTTCACGACAAACTTTTGGGTGAAGTGCAGGTTATGACCGCAATGACTAGGCCAACCAAAGCCGTCGTAAACAAGAAAGGCGCTTTGCAGTCTGGAATCATAGCTGACGGCGCAAAGGCGATGGTCGTGAATTCGGTCGAAGGTCTTCGGGCCGCTTTTGATCGGATCAAAAGTGAGCGCTGGCCAGGAGGCAACCCAGGCTTCATCATCCGTGATAACGATGGAAACACCGACACCTTCTTTCAGACGTCAGAGAAGACAATCGATCACCTGATCGAGGATTTGCTTCACGCAGACGTCGCCCCTGCTGCCGACTATCTACTCGAACTGATCCCAGCTTGGTCCCTTGCGATGGGCAAAGAACAGGTCATCAAGGACGTAAACCCGAAGAATGAAACAGGTAAGGCTGTCGTTGGAAAATTCAGTTCCCAGTACATGACGGGAAATGAAATCGGCTTTCTGCCATCACTGGTAGTTGTATCCATGGAAGAGGAGTGGGCATTTGGTGGCAAAACTGGGAAAATCATTCCGGTTATCTCTTCAATGGCACCTGTCTTCAAGCGTGATCCGGTAAGCACCGAGCGTCTTCCAACAAGCAAGCGTGCGTATGGTGGAACTCCGAACACAATCCTGAAGCTCTATGACGATGAAGCCCTGAAGCGTATGAACTCCGAACGCATTGATCGCCGTGGCTATGAAAACCCCGAACCTTCCAAGCCGTCGTCATCGGCAGGTCGGAAGTACGGCACTCCTTCAGGTGATCAGAATGACGAGGAAGATTACGACCGTCCATCTCCAAGGATGTCTTTCGGCCGGAGATGATCATGGAATTGAGCGACGCATCGGAAGCCGAGATTGATGCTTACACGACTGGCTCCTGCCATGTGCTCGCTCTCGCAATTCATGAGCTAACAGGCTGGAAAATGCTCGTCGTCCTCGATGATGGCGAGCCACACTGGGTAAATCCCGATGACGAAGACGACTATATCGCGGCTGTCTGCCATGTATTCTGCATCGACGATGACGAAATGGCTTGGGACATTCGAGGCCGCCGACCACTAGCAGATGTCCAAAACGAAATGGAAAACTGGCTTCACATACAATCCTACTCGGACGACAAATTGTCTTCCGCTGCTGAATTGATCGAAATCTATGTGGACGATGACAATGAGCTGGAAGTCGAGCGACCGCTCGCGCCATACACCGATATGGAACTGGCGGATGCAAAAATAGTCGCACAAAGGCTTCTCGATCAATTAAACATAGCACCAGCATGGCTATCCGACATCTGAGGTTGATGCAGGTTCCTGATTCAATGCTCCGTACCTGCCGGATGCAATTGCATCTGGCCCAGCAGAGGAAGCTCCACAGGCGTTGACAGGAATTACTCCTGTCCGTTCGGGCATAGCCTGCCCTACGTAGTTTAATCCATAATTGCGCAGATTAAGCGCTGCATTTAAGTCGCGATCTGCGACATTCCCACACGAATCGCACCGATAGGTGCGTTCGTGAAGGCGGAGACGGTCTTCTCCGCTTCTCAAATTCCCACAGGCCGAACATTTCTGAGTGGATGGTTCAAACTGTCCGACCTTGAGGTGTGTTTTGCCTGCCCAATCGGCCTTGTAGCTGATCTGGCGAATGGCCTCACCCCATCCTGCATCGGAGATGGAACGGGCAAGGCGTTTGTTTTTCACCATGCCCTTGATGTTGAGATCTTCGGTCACAATGATATTGGCACGACGCACAAGAGCCGTTGTCGCCTGATGCAGAGCATCAGCGCGATAATCGGCCACCTTGGCGTGGATGACAGCCACACGAGCGGCCTGACGGCGTCGGTTGGCACTGCCCTTTTTGCGCCGCGCCGCGCCAGGATGCGCTGCGCCCGTCTCAGTCGCTTCTGCGCTTTGCTCAATCTGCGTGGGTTGGCAACAACAACGCCATCCGAACAGACCATCAGCGCCTTAAGCCCAACATCAATGCCGATGACTGCATCAGCCGAGACAGATGATGCGTCTGCCACATTAATGATCTGCTCAACCTCGCACTGAACGACACACCACCATGTTCCAGCTCGTTGCGATACAGTCGCGGATAAAATGCGGCCTTCGGGCAATCGTCCTGCACGGAACTTCACACCCTGCTTCATTTTGGGCAAAACGACGCGATTGTCCTCGATGCGCAAACCTTGATTTACGACATAAAAAGCTTCTCTCGAAACGCCACGTTTCTTGAAGCGCGGGAAACCCGCGCCCTCTTTGAAACATTTCTTCAGAGCCTGATCGAGATTCCGACAAACGCGTTGCAATGAATTGGACGGAGCTGCTGCAAGCCACGGATATTCTCGTTTAAGCCCAGGCAACAATTCCTGCATCTCGAAGCGGAAAATGAATTTTTTTTCTGCTTGGTATTTCTTCTGCTGTAGATCGAGCAGGTAATTCCATAACCAACGGCATGATCCAGCAAAACGAGCCAATGCGTCCGCCTGTTCAACAGTCGGATATAGCTTCAGCCTGTATGCTTTCTGGATTAATGCCAATGCCAATGTTCTCGGTTTGTCCTAATTAAGAACTGAACTCATCAGTCAGTTCTGTCAATAGATTAAAAATGTCCTGTCAACCTAAGATGTCGGATAGCCACCAGCATTAAAGTGAAAGGGCGCTCATAGCGCCCTTTTTCGTGTCACATCTTCAGCGTGGAAACCGCTTCAGGTTCAGTCTCGTTGGCCGCAACCAATATAGGGTCCAACTGAAGCTTCAGGTATTTGCCACCGTCATCGACATAGCGGCCAAAGCTTGCTTCGTCGGCATACAATCCCTTCTCCAGAAGGCCTTCGTAGTGCTGATCGAAGTGTTTCAGCCACGCAGCCTTCTTGTCTTCTGGAGCGTTTTCGAGATTTGCATGAGTCCACTCTTTCAGCTGTGCTTTAGAGATATGGAGCGACACAGGAGGGGTTCTACCAACAAAACAAGTGGCCTCCCCAGTGCGGCGTCCGCTAGCCTGTCCATTCACGAGCCAAGTCACATCGCGTGCGTGAGTGCCGTAGAGCACCGAACGAGCCGTAATAACTCCGTACTGAAAACTCTCAAATGGGATAGCAATTACCTTTTCTCCCCGAGCACCTTTGATACGGCCCTTGAAATTAAAATGGCGATCTTCCAAACGGATCGGAGCGTCGGAAATGGTAATACCAAGGCCGTGATCCTCAGACAGTTTTTCGATATATGCGCGCAGTTGGGATTGAGTGAATTTCGTCATTTGAGCATTCCAAATTTTCAATCAGATTGAGTGCTGAAGTCGCAATCAACAAGCCTAGCCTCTGGCAAAGAGCTTAGCGATATCCTCATTCTTCAGGAACGCAACGGTTGGCCTGCCGTGGTTGCAATAAGAAGCATTGGGGGTCGCCTCGATTTCACGAAGCAGCAGGTCAGCTCGTTCCGGTGTCAGATCGTCACCAGCCTTGATAGCCGCCTTACAGGCCGCTGTCGCCAACTTCTCCCACAACGCCTCTTTCAAAGCGCCAGCGCCAACACCATCGACCGCACAGCGAACGACCAGAGTGACAAGCGACTTAGGCGAGACATCGGCTAGGACACTCGGCACCGAGATCAGTTGGACAACTTCTCCAACGACGCGTGTCTTGAAGCCAAGTTCAGCATACACCCCGGCCGCTTCATCAACACAGGCCGCATCCGAGAATGAGACTTCCGTTGAGACAGGCTCTGGATAGACGAACGCAGGGATCGTGATGCCATCCATGTGCTGCTTCAAACGCTCCAGAATGACTCGCTCGTGGGCGGCATGCTGGTCAATGATGACAATGCCATCTGCGGTCTCGGATATCAGCCACGAGCCATTCGTCTGGCCAACAAACTGTCCGAGCGGCAGACGACGGCGATCATCAACGCCAATGTCGTTCTCTGCGGCAAGCGTACGAGCGAGATCGGGAAGAGAGACTGGCGAACGCAGTCCGGAATGATCAAGCGCGTGCTCAACTGCCTGTCTCACGGCCGCCGCCACATCGTTAGGTCGCATAAAACGCACCTCAGCCTTCCGAGGGTGAACATTGATGTCGACCAGGCTGGAAGGAAGGGTGATGGCAATGTAGGCCTGCGGGTGCCTTCCAGGGCCGATCAAGGAGGCATAGGCGGCCTGAACAGCAGCCTTCAGCATCTTGTCGGCAACAGGGCGTCCGTTTACTGAAAGACGAATGCCAGATGCGTCAGAGCGCGCAGCAGTAGGGATGCAGGTGACTCCGTCGATACGGATATCACCGACCTGATGAGCCACTTCGATACCGTTCCCTTGGAAATCCTTGCCCAGAACGTCAGCGCAGCGATCCTTGATGCTCTCACGTGCCTGATAGCGGCCCTCGGTGCCATTGACCGTAAAACGGAAATCGACATTCGGAAAACAAAGCGCAATCGCAGCCAAGACCTCACGAATGGCGGCCGCCTCAGCCTTTGCTGATTTCTGGAATTTTTGTCGAGCTGGATGCCGTCCGAAGAGATCTGAGACCTCCACGATTGTACCGTATTGCCCAGCTGAAGGTCGTGGCCCTTGCAGAACCCCATGACGGCTTGTCATCACAAATGCGCAATCCATCTCGGCAGTTCGAGAGATAATCGAGACGTCCGCGACCGTCGCGATGGAAGGCAAAGCTTCTCCACGATAGCCCAACGTCGAAACTTTCAGAATGTCGTCATCCGTCAGTTTGGATGTCGCATGCCGATGCATCGAAAGGGCCAAATCCTCCACATCCATGCCGCGACCATCATCAAACACCTTGATATGTTCAAGCGCTGGTCCACGAACCGAGACCGTGACCGATTTAGCGCCAGCATCGACTGCATTCTCAACGAGTTCTTTAACGACTGAGGCTGATCTCTCGACAACCTCGCCAGCAGCAATTCTGGATGAGATGTGAGGCAGCAAAACTCTTATTTTCATTAGGTGACCGGAAGCTTCGTGCAGTGGTCCTCAAACATCTTGAGCGATTTTATCACATCACGAGGAGCTACGCCCTTGGCAACGCAGGCCTCTTTGATTGCAACAACAAGCGCTCGTCCCCGATCCGTACAGACAACGATAGCGTTTCGCTTATCCGAAGGATCTTGACGACGTTCGATAAAACCACCGTCCTGCAGTGACTTTAGGGCGTAAGAAGCGTTCGAACCGACATAGTGACCACGTTTGACCAGATCATTCACGCGAGCTTCATTTTCACCAACCGAAACCAAGAAAAGCAGGTTGGTGATCGACATAGTGTCGGCTGCATGCGCAATTAGAATTGGCTTGGAAAAATCCGCAAAGACACGCAAGCCGCGATCCATAGCAATCGCAACTTCCGACCAGTCAAATGGCTGTCTATTGTCGGACATTAATGATCCTTAATTCGACATCTTCACAATTAGGATCAAAGAAACAAACGGGATTGGCAACCGCCGGTGCCGGATTTGCCTATAAATAAGCCGAATTTCGACCCTTTAATCCCGACATATTGATGATTTTATCAGGGCAATCCAAAAAAAAACGAAACCCCGGGAGGAGCGGTATTTCACGCCTGTCCCAGGGTTCTATCTCTTTCACGGCCGTCCGAAAAACGGATTTTTCGACCCGGTGATCGTGATTACATTGGCATTCTGACCCTTGCTCGCACAAATAACAAGGGAAATTACTTTAGTTGGAAGATGCCTCAGGCAAACCTGTGCCTGCCTGCGGGACTTCACCTTTATCGATCAGAAAAGCGACCATTTCATCATGCGAAACGGGCCATCCATTTTCGGCTTTCTCATGGTTGTGTGCGAATAAATATTTGGCACCAAGATGATTTGCTAAGCTTAATTGCAACCATCCATCCGTCCATTCGTTCAAGGGAACATCTTGAGGGTGTCGTGTCTTGGGCATCAGTTTCTCTTTTCAATTAGGAGCTTTGCCGTCGAAGAAGGCCTTGATCATCACTGTATGCGTGGGGAACGCCGCTTCGACAGGAGATTTCACCCATTCTACGCTCAGAATTTCGCTGTCGAAGTTTGGGTCAAAATCATCGGCGATTTCGGTGTACTGCCCGAAAGCAAGATTGATAGAGCCTTCCCCGACCGTGACGAGATCACGGATAACGATCTTCGAAGGATCGAGTGCAAGACCAGTTTCTTCGAGGACCTCGCGGGCGGCAGCTTCCTGCCATGTTTCACCCTTGACGTGGAACCCGCCAGGTAAGGCCAGTTTGCCAAAGCCGTCCTTCAGACCTCTGCGGATAACAACCAATCCCGACTGGGTTTCCACAAGGAGCACCGCAACCGTTGGAGGGTTCTCATACCGCTCCACAAGGGCAGGGCGGTCGGTGCGACGGATCTCCGTCCCAACCACTTCGAAATGACCGTCTTTCGTCAAGGCATCTGCAAGCGATGAAAGAATGTCCTTCATCTGTGAGTGCATGATGAAATCAGAACGCTCCTCACTCGACGTCAGATAGACCAACTGGTCCCGGATCGTGACCATATCAATCACGGCCTTCATCCCAGGTTTAGTCAATGTTCCGCGAAGACCTTCGGCGGCCATATGCACATAGCCATCGAAACCACCCACCTGAAGCATCTCAGTGCTGCTAGAATCAACAAGCAGACGATCCGTCAGGGTAAACTGATGTCCGTTCTGATCGACCGACATCTCATAAATCAGAAACGATACAACATGATCGTATGGGTGGTTTTCCATTAATCACCTGAAGATATCTACATAATCGTCTTCGAAGCCGAAGGCGAAAGACTGAGAATTCCTACTGACCACACCAATCTTTTGCTGTTCACAAAAAGGAGCAATCAGATACTCGAAATTCGACTGCTGAAGGAACACGCCTTTGAAACCAGTCGTAGGCTTGGTGATTTCAAGAATTTTCCTTGGACGCGTCACAGCCACATAAAGCACGCGCTTTTCTTCCTCGATTTCCTCGTACCCATTGGCGTAAGCCGATGGTATGTGGCCCTGAATAAAGGAAGGAATATAAACCACGTCCCATTCCAGCCCCTTCGCTGAATGAACAGTAGAAATTGTCACAGGGTTTTCTTCCTGCATTTCCCCTGTAATTTCACGCTTTTTATCAATCGAATAGTCGAGTGACATAGTCGAGAGGAAGCTATCAAGGCTTTCCTGACCTTCGGCGAGGCCAATTACAGCGTTGATGTCGCTCTTGCGACTGCTCCAGTCGTCATAACGAAGCTTGAACAGGTCTTCAACGACAGCCATTGCGCGTTCCAGTATTTCGACAGGCGGGCCGCCCGCAGCCAAAATCCGATATGCTTCCGAAATGGGGCCTGCATCTGGGCTTTTCTTACACATATCCATGATGATTTCGCACGGATCACCGAGGAATGATTCCGAAACTGCGTCAGCAATCTTGTTGTAAACCTGCGAAGCCTTCTTCTCGCCGACTGTGCGAGCCATAGTCAGCACGCGAAGCCATGCGGGTTCATCCAACGGGTTTGCTGCACAACGAGCCATGCAAAGCATGTCCTTAATGTGCGCCGCATCATTGATCTTGATGCCCCCAGAGACCTTATAAGGAATCCGACGTCGAACCAGTTCAGCTTCAATGTGTCGAGCCGTATTCATCGACCTAACAAGGATCGCCTGCTCCCCGAGGTCGACACCGTCGACCTTGCGGTCAAGGATTTTGTCGGCGATGTATTTTGCCTCGGTCTCATAATCCACGACCTGAGTCATGATAGGAGTTTCACCGACAGCGCCTGGGGCTGGAAGCAGTTCACGATCAAAGCGCTCGCGCATGTCGCGGTCGACTGCGTTTGCTATCGTAAGAATCTCTTCTGTTGAACGATAATTGGTGTTGAGCTTAATCGTCGTCGCATGCGGCCAACGCTCGATGAACTCAAACATTGTGCGAGGAGCAGCACCTCGGAATGCATAGATCGACTGCGCAGGATCACCAACGACCATGACGTTCGGGCTTTCGCCACCGAGCTTCGCCACGATAGAGCACTGGATAGCATTCGAATCCTGATCTTCATCGACCAGAACATACCTGAAGCGTTTGCGCACAGCCTCTCCGATGGCCGGATGGTCCATCATGTTGTCCCAAGCAACCAGCAAGTCGTCGTAATCCAGAAGCCCGCGCGTGCGCTTGTAAGTCTTGTACTCGTCCGAACACTTCTGGAAGAAGTCGACGGCATAGGAAAATTCGGGGAAGCGGTCGTGGACCACATCGTCCAGCTGGCGCTTCGTATTGACCGAGAACGAATGAGCTTTTGCCAGGGCCGACCCCTTCGGCATGTTCTCATCCTTGCCACCAAGAGAGACGGCGATTTTCTTGAAAGCCGACGTCACATCGTCTGGATCAAGGAATGTCGGCTTTTCTGGCAGACGGAACATGCGATGGTTTTCAAGGACCAACCTGTGCGCAATCGAGTGATACGTACCGCCAACAACGTCAGCTGCCGCAGGCGTGATGCGCTTAGCGCGGTCCAGCATGTTCTTGGCCGCAAAACGCGTAAAGGTCAGAAGCAAAATCGAGGAAGGCTCGATCCCCGCCTCGACAAGAGCTGCAACACGGCGGGACAAGACCGTGGTCTTGCCCGAACCCGCGCCAGCAACCACGAGATATGCGCCGTCGACCGCTTCGGCCGCCTGGCGTTGTTCCTTGTTCAGACCCTGAAGGATGTCCTCTCTGCCCATAAATTACCCCGTTACTGCTAGTGCAAACTTTCGCTCCGCGATCACTGGCTCAGCACCATCGACGAGGACATCTGCAAGATTTTCGATCAACGACAAATTCGGAAGCTGGACCTGTTCAACGCTGGAGCGCTCGATTGGTCCAGATGGACGATGTTTTTCAGGGATGCGAGCCAGCTCTTCGGGTGTCAGTTCTCTCATCACTTTCACCCGCCTTACGAAAGCGCCACACCGGAAGTCTTCGGGGAATCCATCAAATTCCAGCCCGCGTTCGGACATCATCTCGCGCTGTTCACGGGATGAACGCCCACTAAGTTCGTTTGGCGAGCAGACCGAACGGGCTGCCATGCTGACAGCATTCCGACGCGCATCCAGCTCACGCCAAAGGATCGCCTTGGCAGCCAGATCAAGGGTCGGAAAAGCGATTGCGCGACCATCAAAAGAGGGCAAGCGATCACCAATCAGGTCAGGAAACAGTTCAAGCCCCTTCATGAGGAAATGAGCCGTCACGTGAGCCGCAAAGCGACTGGCCAACTTCTCGTACCGAGCACTGCAAGGCAACTCCTGATCTGGACTATAAAGCAGGAAGCTGATTTCATCTGATTGCGTGTAGCCGATCCGGCAGTTGAATTCCTCAACTGTAGACTTTGTCGCGTGGATCATCGCCGCAGAAATGCGCGCGTCAAATGGCTTCGTCGCATTCCGCGTGAACTTCGAAAAAGAGGCCCCGTCAACGCGCACAACAATCGGCTCGCCAATGTTCGCTGCGCGATCAGAGTTCAATTTCTCATACGCTTTGATCTCATCACCGAGAACGTCGTCCACTTTACCCATTCCAATCTCCAAACTCGGGCAAGAAAGACCCGTTACAAGCTTTTATTAAATCCCTCGAAAAAATAAAATTGTCAACTTAATTGCGCTTGGTTCCTTGCATTAAATTCGATAATTATTATCAGGCAAAAATACGAAAAAGCGAATGAAAGAAATATGAGAAAGCTGATTATTACTCGTGGCCAGCCTGGTTCTGGCAAGTCCCACGCTCTCAAGGCAATTGGAATGGAACAATGGACCCTGTCCGCCGACAACATTCGGTCGACAATCGCAGCTCCATTCCTGACGAGTGAGGGTCAGATGATTGTCAATCAAGACGTCTCATCCCGCGCTTTCATGATGCTCAATCAATTCGCTGCAGAACGGATGTCACGTGGCGAAACATTGGCGATTGACTCGACCCTCATCGAGCGCTCGAACTTGAAGCATTTGGCGGAGATGGCGAAGCCTCATCGCTACCAAATCGCCGTGCTCGACATGTCGACCATCCCGCTTGAGTTGACGCTCAAGCAAAACAGCGAGCGGCAGGAGATCAATCGAGTTCCTGAATTCAAAATTCGAGAAATGCATGCAAAGCTATTGGAAGCTGGTATTCGAGATGATGTCGATGACATCACTATTATTAGCGGCAAGGAAGACGGTAGCCACATTGCCGAGCTGGATGCGTGGTTGCGTGAGCCTGTTCATGACTTCAGCGACCGCTACAAAGGCGTAATTCACATTGGCGATCTCCAAGGCTGCTTCACCGTTCTCGCGGGAGAGGGCGGCCCGCTGGCGAATGGATTTGACGACGACTACAAGTATGTCTTTGTTGGAGACCTGCTTGATCGTGGCATTGAAAACGGCCAGGTGATGCGCTGGTTCGTCGACAATGCTCTTTCACGGGAAAACGTCACCCTTCTCTGGGGTAATCACGAAGACCATCTCGACCGATGGGCGCGTGGTGAAGATGCTATAAGCGGTGAATTCGCCCTCAGAACGCTTCCACAGCTTCTGGAAGCAGGGATCACTCCTGCAGACGCTGAAGCTGTCTGTCAGAAGGCTAAGGAATTTCTTCAGTACAATTTCAAGGGCGCTGAGGTTCTCGTTACCCACGCTGGCTTAAGCACGTTCCCTGATAAACCGCACCTGATTTCTCTGGATCAATACTCCCATGGCACGGGCTATTGGGAAGATCCGATTGATGAGCAGTTCGAGCGCAACAGCAAGCGAGGATTCCAGGTTCATGGACACCGCAATCACGGCAACGTCGATATTGCGGCCACTGAACACTCCTTCAATCTCGAAGACTCAGTCGAACACGGCGGAAATCTGCGAATTTGCACTCTCGATGGCAATGGTTGGAGCACCAATGCATTCCGCAACTATGTCTATCGCCCGCTCAAGGAACGTCTAGCTCTCGAAACCCAGATCACAGAAGTTAGAAAGGCCCAACGCAAGATGCTGCCTCATTGGATTATCAAGCCTGACGGCAAGTCGACGGAATTGGACGCAAGCCTCCTGAAGTCTATGCACGAGCATGAAGGCGTTCGTCAAAAGGCGAGCGAACGTTTCCCGCACGTATATTCGCTAAATTTCACCAAGAAGGTTTTTTATGACCGTTCATGGGATGATGTTGTGGTGAAGGCTCGCGGCCTATTTGTCGACCGGGAAACGAGCAAAATCGTTTCTCGCGGATATGACAAATTTTTTAATGTAGGCGAGCGAGAAGAAACTGAGCTTACCAATCTCGCAAAGAATCTGCGATTCCCGATCAGGCTTTATGTGAAGTACAACGGCTTTCTCGGAAATATGGGCTACGACGAAAAAACAGACAGCTTATTCGTCGCTTCGAAGTCTACGCCAGATGGAGATTTTGCAGATATTTTCAGCAATATTATCGCTCAGCAGCTGACCAGCGTTCAGCAGGAAAAACTACGTCGATATCTTCGCGACACTGAATCGTCGATGACGTGGGAGGTCATTGATCCAGTCAATGACCCGCATATGATCGAATATGACGAGCCGAAAATCGTACTGTTGGATATAATTCATCGTTCTTCAGATTTTGAGAAAGCGAGCTTTGACGTGGTTGAAGCCGTTGGCCGTAAATTCGGTCTCGAAACGAAGAAACTGGCGATGACATTCCAGAATGCCGCTGCCTTCGCTGGCTGGTACAAGAAGGCGACCACCGACATGAACTACCGCGTAGGCGGAGAACATGTGGAAGGCTTGGTTATCGAAGACGCGGCTGGGTATATGACGAAGGTAAAGCTACCATTTTACGCGTTCTGGAAGCAGATGCGTGGCGTGAAGGATCGTATTGTTGCATCCCGCGACAAGGGAACGGAATTCACGTGGTCACATACCCGTAAACCAGATGGTGAGCAGCCTGATGATGCCGAGATCGAGCTTGCTCATAGCTTCCGCGATTGGTGCCTGACGCAGGACAGCGACACATTGAAGGCCGATATCATTACTCTTCGCAAGGCTTACGAAGCGCATTTGGAATACAGCCAGGAGCTATCTGGCCCTTCGCTTTAATTAATTGCGGCGGTGTCACACGGATAGGAAGCAGATGGATTTTAGTAGTTGGAATATGCGGCGCAGGCTGATCGACAAAGATTTTCGTGCGGATTTGGAGGCCAACATTGAATGCGGGCCATTCGATGGTGGCTGCGTTATCGTTGCGCAAGCTCTAAAAGCAGTCATTGGCGGCGAAATTGTCGGTCTGGTGGACAAGGACGATACAGTTGGCCATGCTGTCGTTCACTTGGATGGAAAACTCTGGGATTACGATGGCCCGATGCCGTCAGAAGCATTTATCGCGCGTTTTAATCGCCTGGAAGCGCCATGGAAATGCGTCGGATATCGGAAGTTTCGAGACACTGATCTTGAACTGGCTTATCGCGATGACGAACTGGTCGGACGCTTGGTTGAGTTATTTCGTCGAATGATGCCGGATTTGGCAAGGCAAGAAGTGCCGTCATCCGCTCGCGATGAAGATCCACAACACACCGATTATACGCCCAGGTTTGGGCCATCATAATGTTCAGCCCTTGGATGAACTCGGAACATTTCGCTAGCTGGCCAAGACCATATCTATTGTTGATGACGAAAAAACCCATCTTTTGGATGCCGGTGGCATTGTGTTGTATGTTCGCAACGAACATTCAAATAAAGGCTTCTCATCATGCTTAAATCGATACTAGTTGCGGCACTTATTTCGACGTCACTGAGTTCAGTTGCATACGCTGACACGAAAGGCCCCATCCGATCCGTAGTTCTCTCTTCGGGGGGTCTCGCTGAAATTCACAGAACGGCCTCCATCAAGGATGATGGAAAAATCCTCATTGAAGTTCCCCTTGATCAGGTCGACGATATTTTGAAAAGCCTAATCGTGAAGGACAAGGAAGGCACCGTGAAAGGGATTTCTCTCGCTGGTCCAGAGCCAGTCGAAGAAACATTCCGGACACTACCGTTCTCGGCTGGAGACCTGCAGAGCCTTCCACAGTTGCTCTCCAACCTTCAGGGAGCCAAGGTGTCTGTCACATCATCCGGCCAGGCGCTTCAAGGCAAAGTTTTTGGTGTGACATCAACGCAGAGTGAAAAACGAGGCGTTCAATATGTTCTCAGTTTGCTGACCACGTCAGGTAAGTTGACCAGCATGCCGCTGGATACTTCGACGGAAGTCATCATTGAAGACCCAGACATCCAAGCAAAAATCACGGCCGCAGTTGACGCAGCAGGGAAGGGGAAATCTGATGGTTCACGCGTTATAGCCATCGAGATGGGCGGCAAAGGCAACCGTGACATCGATGTTTCCTACGTCGTCTCGGCTCCTGTCTGGAAAACAGCATATCGAGTGGTGGTTGGGGACGACAAGAAGACGCGCATTCAGTCATGGGCCATACTTGAAAACGCCAGCGGTGAAGACTGGAAAGATGTCTCAATCACCCTGTCGTCAGGCGCTCCTGTAACACTCAAACAGCGTCTCCACCAACGCATCTGGAAGGATCGGGCAGAGGTCGCCATCAGCACAACAGCAAACGCAGCCCCAAGGGTGGATCGAGGTGAACTAGCGAGGCGCAATAGCGCCAGCAGCATAGGTGCAAAAGCGGCAATAGCCCCGATGCCAACCATGCAAGCGGCCGGAGCCATGGCCTTCGGTAGTGCTGAAGTCGCAAGCTACGATATGGCGAAAGCCGAAGTCTCCGATGCAGTGGAAAACGACATCTCGACCTCGTTCACCCTCAAAGGATCGCACGATGTCACGAATGGCGACACGCTTTCAGTACCTATCATCGATCAGGACGTCGATGCAGAACTCGTTTCCGTCTACACTATGCATCAGTCATCCGAGAATCCCGTCGCTGCGATCATGTTCAAGAACTCGACGGGCGCTGGTCTGCCAGCGGGCATCCTGACGGTCTATGACAAGCACAACGGCTATGTGGGCGATGCACAACTACCAAGCCTCGCGCCTGATGAAACCAGGTTTGCAAGCTTTGCTACCGACAAGAAAGTGACTGTCACCCCCGACGCGAAGAACGGCCGAACCATCCGGTCCATCAAAGTCGTCGACGGTGTGATCACGACTTCAGGCGTCATGAGAAATTCGACCACTTACACAGTCTCAACGGCACCAGATGCGGAACGAGCCGTCATCATTGAACATCCGAAATTGAGCGGCTGGAGGTTCATTTCAGACGCCGACGTCACTGAAACGACGACCCATTATCGCATAAAGGTCAAAGCGCCAGCAGGAGAGCGCACAACGGTCACCGTCGTGGATGAGATGAAGCTTGACGAGAGCTACACTGTCGGCGACATCAACTCCTCCATGATAGCGATGTGGGCCAACGACACCACGGACGAGACCCTGAAGGCAAAGCTCGAAGAATTGGCTGACCTCAAACAGAAGCAGATTGACGCTCAGTTTAGAGTGGAGGACCTGAATAGACAGATTGACGTCATCTACAAGCAGCAGACCCGCATCCGCCAAAACCTGTCTGCAGTGCCGACAACAAGCGACATGCATAAGAAGTATCTCCAGGCCTTGGAAGCTTCAGAGGACGATCTCAAGAAACTCGAAGCGGACTCAGAGGAGAGCATCCAGACATTAAATCGCTGGAAGACGACAGTAGATGATGTCGTGAGAACCTTCTGAATTGATGCTTGCATGCCAGCAAACCAATATGAAGGCATGACCAAAGGAGTGCTGTGCCTTCATTATTGAGCCGAGCAACAGAAAACCCGTTTCTCTACACAACATTCCTCTATCTCTTCTGATGGAGCCAGAAAACGCGTCTAGTCACGAGGAGGAGATGCTGAAGCTTGCCCTGTCTGGAGAGACATGGAACGGCGAAGCCCTTCACAATCCGCTTGAACTACTCAGAAATCATGCCAATCGGACTCTTAAGAAGCGGCACAGGTTCAATGCTTTCTCAGAAAGTGGATACGTATGGATCAGCCCAAAAGAACCGGATGAAGATGGGATCATTGCCATCTATGAAGAGGGGGCTAGGAAGTTTGTCGGTGGCATCAGCAAGCATTGGATCGCTGTTAATGAAGCCCACCATGGAGTTGGCCTCGGAGCAGAGTTATTCATTCGAGCTTTCGACGCGATGATCAAACATCCAGATACAATGAACGTTGGGCACAAGCTGACAAAAGCAGGTCGAGCATGCCTCAAGAAGGCTCATAGGATCGCGATTGGACGCGCTATCGACAACGGTTTCGAAGTGCCAAACGAAGTCCTGGCAGATTATCCAGAATTCACTGTTAGCCCGTCAATTTGACTCGCGGTCTGGACGCGGAGTCGGAACGGGTATGTTTTCCAGCGTTATGTTCTCGGCTTCCATGGCCGCCTGTTCAACCACAGGAGTGATTGCAGCCTTTGCAATCTTAGTGTCCTCGTAAAGGACTGGAGCAGGCAGGTGGGACACTATGAGGTTCCAAGGGCCTATCGAACCAAGACCACGGCCAAGCTTCGAAAATTCCGGCTGTATCGCTATTGCGCCGTGCATCAGGTGAGCAACAGGGGCATCGCTCTTTATCTGAGCGAAAGCGGCGTTCGAGGTGACTACGTTACCAGATATGCCCATGCCTATGAAGGCAATAGCCATGACTGAGAAACCGAGGGCGTGGCGAACGCCAGTGTTTATGAACTGAAGCTTCGTCCGGCTAGCCAAGACCTGTATGAGATAGGTCGAGAACTTGTATATGTGCAACATCGCACCTGCTATCGAAAGAAGGATGGCCATCACCGGAACCTGGATCATTTTCACTGCATTGGTCCCGAGCTTCTCGAACTCGTTGCCATTCGCAAACTGCGTGGCAGGCGCATCAAACGCACGAGCAAAAATGTCGGCATTACTAGAAGCAAGCGGCTCATAGACCAGCTTTGAAAAATCTGCATCGGACATCGTATCGCTCAGAGGGATGGATGACTTCGGAAGTTTGAACACCGAGCGAAGCTTGTTGTGAACGGCGGGATGGCTGAAGAATTCCTCAAACCCGAGGTCGGGGTCTATTACAGAACCAAACTGTTCACGTATGCCCTTATCAAAAGATGCCCTAACTTCGACCTTGTACTTCTTGCCGAATTCATAGGCGAACACATCGCGATCAAGTGGGTTCTGCTTATTCGTAAAGTGCAGGCCGTGTTTGCGGAATTCAGTACGAGCAACCTCAGCCTTCTTTTCCTTGTCATACCAGTACCACAAGCCATTCGCCTTCTTCCTAGCAGCGTCTTCAAACTTGCTTACGGCCCTGTTGGCTTCGCGGTCCAATTCCTGAAGAGCTTCGTGATACTTGCCAACAGCAACCTGGTATTTAGCATATATCTCCTTAGCTACCGTGCGGCTCTCAGTGGAGAATAGCTTGCGGCCAGCTTCTAGGCTGCCAAGCGCACGATAAGCTTCCTCACGTATCATGTCTTTAAGAGTGACATTCGACATTTCAAACAGCTCGTCAGTGGATGCGCCAAGCGAAGGTATTGCAGACACAAACGTAAGCCAGTCATTGGAGTTGCTCATAGCGATATCGCCAAATCCGTTCTGAGCTATCTGACGCTTTACAACATTCGTCTGAAATGCAACGCGGCGCTGCTCAGGCGTGCTGGAAGCACCCAGATAGTCGGCAATGTAGTTCAGAGCGTTAAAGGTGCCGCCAATTGATAGCGACGTCCAAACTGCAATCCAGAAAGCGTTGCGAAACTTGGAACGCCTGAAGTTTATGCGAGGAAGAACAATCGCGCCCACAACAAAGATTGCAACCGCACAACCAGTCAGAATGCGACCAAAAACCTCGATGTCATCGATGTCCGACATCGAAGGGTTACCACCCATGAATTCGATCAAATGAACAGAGAAAGGAACTTCAATAGTCAGATATGCTAAGGTAACGGCCAGCATTACATAGACATAGACGGGAACTTTCTTGTTCGAGGTTGAGAAATTCAAAATCGGCTCCTTTAATGGGGCCAATATATCCAGGTTCAAGAATTATGCAACAATAAAAATTGACAAACTCAATAAAAATATAGGCTTATGGGAGTTCACGGGCGTTCAAACAATTAAATACGAGGCTGAATACCGAGCCTGATCTCGTCGTACACTTCTGCTCTCTCAAGGAGAGCGCCACCGCAAGCGGGATCGTTTATAGCCGAGTTAAGGGCACAAACAGAATCTTCGGTAGCCTCAAAACATAGAATGGAGAAATCTGCGCTCAATCCGGCATCAGTTGATGCATTTTCTGCAAAGTCTTCAAACACCTGCATGATACGAGCGACGTTGGTTACATCGCCATGTGCGATCATCTGGTTAGCAGAGTTGTCCCATCCGATAGACAGTAATTCGCCAATATGGCAGACGTAATCCTGTTTGCCACTCGGTCTGTTCTTCACAACTAAGTCACCAATAATTTCATAATCTGCAGACATGTAGATACTGCCTTACCTTTTGAACTAAGAAAATAATGCCGAGCTTTCTTGAAAAACAAAAGGGAAATCATATTCCCACATGGACATTGCGGGTATCTACAATCGAAAGCCGAAAGACGAAGACTGAGGTCAATTACCCTTTCCTTCAGTCTTCGAATGGATAAATGTCTACATCGCAAAAGCTGACACCAAGAGGGTTTGGAGACGGCAGCGGAATGTTCTTTCCTGCTCTCGACGAATAGACATACTCGGGGATCGGCCGCATGGGTTTGCTGTCGGCAGGAGCCATCGTCGTCCCTGGTATCATTTCAAGGGCATCCCGAGAGACATTGCCGGACGGAACAGCTCGCAAAGATTCCACGCGAGTAATCGTGATCTTGTGTTGCGCCAAGACTGGGGAAGAAAAAGCCGCAAGTGAAGCCACGATGAGAACAAGCCTAGAGAGCATTCCCGCGAACCTCCAAAATTGCATAGTCGACAACAGCCTTGAGATAGCGCACGCCAACAAGCGCTCGACCGCGAGAAGGCATGCTCTCTTGAACGGTATCGAAAATCTCGTAGGCCCGGTGTGCTTCGACTCCCAAAAAGCCAAGTAACCGCCCTACGCTTTCGATTTCATAATCACGCTTCACATCAGCCGCTCGATGAAGCTCAGCGAGCCAATCGGAATCAGCCTCTGGAGAGTCAGAAAAGACTTTCTTTCCTTTGAAGGACTGATTGAGCCGAGCAGCCACCCTTACCGGGTGCAAGCCTTTCATCGTAAGCGTCTGCAGCGACAAGCCATGCATGGCTTCAGCATCAACATCCCATCGACTCGTATCCCAATGTTTCGACGGATCAATAATTAGGTGCCCAAAAACATCATCAACCAGCCAACCGACCTCGACTGGAAATGAACCCTTCATCAGACCGCTGGCTTCAACGTCAATTAGAGCCGACTTTTTCCAAATATCTGGAACGGACATGCGCAGCCTACCTATTCACCCTCCAAGTATGGAGAAAAATGTTGAATAAATGATATTCTGCGATGATAAATTACGAAAAAATCATCTGCAAATGAAAAGAGAAAATATCCGAGAAAGAGGCTAAATCTTGATCGCTGGAGCTTCTTCAATATCTTCAGCTTCCGGCTCTCTCCCCATCCATAAGGTAGTTGCCAAAATGCGATCTTCATTAGAAGGATCAAGCGCTTCATTCGAAGCCCAATCCAAAAACTCAGAGTAGCCGCTACCGTGGGGTGGAGGAGGTGCCGAACGACCAAACCACTTCGAACTCCGCTTTACCTCTCGCTCAGGAGCCGAAGTCGCCAACGAACGAGACGAAGTCGACAGATCGTCGGTATCCTCCGGCTTAGTTCCAGGTCGTCTAAGTTTAAGCGCCATTACAACCTCCTGGTAGCGGGGCCGCTATTCATTATCTCAGTGATCAGTTCCTCTTTTGAGAGCGTAAAGCCGGAGTCGATCCACTTGGTCTTGGCCTCATTCAGAGCCGCACCCATACCGGGACCCTTGTCCACGACACCTACGAGATCACGGCCTTTAAGGGGGAATACCGGAATATCGCCAGCCAACGCCTTTGCGGCCGCGTGAGCGCCCAGCGCGGAAAGAATTGGACAAGCGACAGTAGGATCAAGGCCGTTCACTGCCTCAGTCAGCCAGTAGTGTGGGTCGTACTCAGCTGCAGCGAGGACCTGAGTTGCCGCAACAGCGTCCTTCAGCTCGGCATTCGACAATTTCCAGCGAGTTCCAAGCTCTTCGGCATAGCCCTCATGCCCTGAGAGGATGCCCAACATCACCGATGGCCGCGCGCCGAACTCTCTGGCATCAGACGCTATCCCGATATTATCCTCGTCAATCGGCAGACCAATGACCTGGGCAACGCCCAAGTCTGCCATGGGCCGCAGCTGCTTCGTGCCATTCGAATGCTGCAAGACCTTTGATATTTCGCTCCAGACACGCTCGACCGAAATACCGGAAAGCCCATGGGCTGTGTCTTTGATCGCCTGCAGGTCATGCTCCGTCTCTTCGCCACCAAAACGAGCACGAAAGCGAAAGAAGCGCAGGATGCGCAGGTAATCCTCTTCAATACGCTCGCGCGCATCGCCGACAAACCTGACGCGGCCTTCATCGAGATCCTTCAAGCCTCCAAAATAGTCATGCACCTGCCCGTCGAGAGAGGCCGACATCGCGTTGAAGGTGAAATCGCGGCGAGCCGCATCTTCCGCGAAGTCAGTGACATACTCCACAGTCGCATGACGCCCATCAGTCTCAACGTCTTTCCGGAGCGTCGTGACTTCATAGCCAACGTCTTCATACACGATGGTGACGGTACCATGTTGCAGACCAGTCGGAATAACCCGATAGCCCTTACGCGCGGCCAGTTCCATTACGACCTCGGGCAGAGCGTCTGTAGCAAGGTCCATATCTTTCGGTTGCATGCCGACAACCATGTCACGCACAGCACCTCCGACCAAGCGGGACTGAAATCCACCTGCCGAAAGGAGATCACCAATTGCATGGATGCCACGATCCGATATCGAGATTTTCATGTTTACCTCAAATTGCTTATGTCGAATGTAACCGAACATGACGAAATTACCTACGGCCAAAAACGCGATCCTTGACTGAGGCGGCGACATTTATTAAACACGTATGGAAACCTTGGAGTAAAACATGAACGGCATGCAGCACATTCTGCGCACTGAAGAACGTCGGGAGGACGATACCACCCGGCGGTAGCCGTTTATCGGCGGCCGTCAAGCACGCGGCCGCTCAAAAAGATATCTGAATTCTTTTTTAGGGGTCGCGTTTTGCGGCCCCTTTTTATTTTCCAGGTTCAAACCTGAAACCAACCAGAAAGGAGAACACGATGCCGGAAGGCGACGACGATAGCGACGAACGAGAACGTGAAGAAACCAAATTGCAGCGCATTTTTACCGAGGCCTAAAGGCAGCGAACGATGAAGCTTGCGCCTAGAACTAAGTCATTGAAATAATTATCTTTTTTGGATTTTTGTTGTTGACGCCGATTTTGCAGTATGTCATATATAGATCATCAAGAACGAAGAAGAACGAGCTGACCAACAAACTCAGCAAGATCGAAATTGATAAGCCGCCATCTTCTAGTGGTTAGGATGCTGCCCTCTCAAGGCGGTGACGCGAGTTCGAACCTCGCTGGCGGTACCAGACAAAAAAGGCTGTGTAGCTCAGTGGTTAGAGCACCTGACTGTCGATCAGGGTGTCGTGGGTTCGATTCCCATCATGGCCGCCATGTGTCGCTGTCGTCTAATGGTTAGGACGTCTGATTTTCAATCAGAAAATGGGAGTTCGATTCTCCTCAGCGGTACCAAATTACCACCAATGAATTCTATTCACATTGAATTCATGGAAGCAGCCAGACGTCGGCTATTACATTGCATCCATCCATTAAATGAAAAAGGCCCCGAAGGGCCTCAATCCTATTCTTCTTTACCGCCTCCAGATTCACCACCAGATTGAGGTGGTGTCGGTGTCTTAGGTTTACTGGACATCGTTTTCTGAGGCATAATGGGAGCTTTAGCCATGGCCATGCCAGCGCCAACCATCGCGGTAGTTGCCGCCTGAGTTTCATGACCATCGTTGTAGCCATTTCCACCCTGGAAGCCCATCCAATGCCCAACACGATCTGCAATGGTTGGAATAAGACCAAAAAGACGAAGCGTCAAATGCCACTGCATCCAACAGAACATAACCCATGAAACAAGCCATTTAACAAAGTTAATGTAATCAAACACACCGCCATTGCTTTGTGAATAAAACGATTCGTCCCAAATAGTTGCCAAAGAGCCGAGCAAAGTCGGCAACAACAACAAGCCACCAATAAATGCCAGCATGCCGATTGCGGGACGAAGGAAGAGATTAAATACCAAAGTAGCACCAGGCGCTTGGTTTCTGTCAAAGAATTCTTGGCCGTCCATTCGAATAAATGCGAACGACCAAAGAACCGCAGCAATTGACGCTTCTAAGAACATGATCAGCCAAGACATGCCCATGATGAACACCATGATCATAGGGATCATAGGCAAAACCCATGTATGCAGAATTCCAAGAATAAGAAGAATCAAGACTGCATACGAGACCCACTGACTAGCATAAACCCAAGTACCTTTCAAAGCACCCGCAACAAAAGCGGCACCAGGAATCCAGCCTGTATATCCATTTGAACCTTCTTGAGCGGCAGCCTCTGCACCAGCAGACAATGCCATGGCAGCAGCCATTATACCAAATGCCCACGCGAGAAATATCTGTCCCCTGGAGATCATTCCACCGACTGGGTCAGCACTCAATTGTTCCACACTTGGAAGGTCTTGGAAATTTATAACGCTTCCGAATAGACCTGAGAAAAGCTCGCCGCCGTCTGACGCCATCTGCGTGCCCTCTTCAGCCATGTTAACGCCGTCGAGATTACGTGCACTATAGACAGAGGCCATTGCCGCCTCGAACGCTTCCATATAAGAGCTACCTGGAGCGGGAATAGTTTTATACGGTAGAGTATTAGCCAATGATGAGGTTACACCAGCTATCTTAGAAAGTTCTCTTTCATAAGAACCTGCAACCATAAATCCATATTTTTCGATACGCTGCGCAAGAGCCTTAGCCTGCTTATCTCTATTTTCATCGCCTGAGAATACCTCATGCACCGCAGCGGCAACTTTCCGATTCCATTCTGATGCCAGCTTCTGCATTGTTGGACCTATATCGCGAGGAAGAACACCCGAGTCTTCAAGTGCACGAGATACCTGCAATCCAGTTTTATCTTTATACGATGTCTTCCCAAAATAGTCACCAAACTTAATCTGTGACTTTTCAGGGAATGTAGCGCGAAAGCCTTCGATCAACTCTTTTGTTGCGGCATCTCTAGCTTTATGAAATTTTTCAAGTTTATTACCATCAACGACAATAACACTGCCTGCATCTTGTTTCGCAGTCTTAAACCCAATAGAGCCACATGATCCATAAGACCAAGTCGTTGTCATAGTGCCGCCAGTCCAACTTTCGCGAGGATCAAATCCGATCTTCGGAGTTTGCGAAGGGTCTGGCAGTGGGATTTCGCCAGAGATACCAATCCATGATGCACGATAGAGGCCGTTCCTAACTGCAACACAAATTTCTCTCTCAATAATATCGCGAACCAAAGGCCCGCCGCTCATTGATGCAACGTGTATATCACCGCCATTTTTTCCCAAATGGGTTATATACGCCGTGATTGGAGCGTTGCCCATATTAACAGCAGCTCGGCCAATAACCTCTTTTAGAACATAGTGGACTGATGAAAAACCTCCAGCGATTGGAATCATCATTCCAAAGCCCAAAACGACTCGTAATGGTGCCCAAATTTGGTGGTATCTCTCACCTAACACTTTCCCGCTATATGCCGAGGAAACAATACCAATTATAATGTGCCACCCCAAAAAGAGCGCGCCCAAAAGGCCAAGCATCGAGGTAAACGTAGCAAAGGCTTGCCCGAAACCGCTGTCTGTTCCGGTAGCGAATAAGACCTCAAGCCATCGATAGGCCATATCTTCGGTTTTGCCGTCGTTTCCAATAGTGCCTGGCAAGGCTAACAAATCAGTTGTCATGAAACACACCCTTTTTTGGCGTTTACAAAATGATAAGTTAAGAAGACGCAAATCGCAATTACAGATTTATTTTCAAAATATCCAAAAAATAAGTTGACAAGCCTTCTATATGCAAATATATATGCCTCATCCCAATCGCTGTGGGACAAAAAAGGAGACGAACAAATGCGTAAACTCATAAAGACGGCCATAATAGGAATATCGCTCGCAATAGTTGCTGGTGCCATGATAGGCAGTTGGGGTGCTATACATCACGCGCATAACCGCTACGGCGCAGCTCCTGCGGCTCAGTCGGCTTCGGCGGAGATATGCAAGGACTACAACGAAAAGGGTTTTTTCGGAAAGATGATCGATTGGAGTGCAAGAGGTTGGTGCGATTAAAAGAAAGTACGTTAACAGTTAAAGAGCAATAAATGGCGACCAATCTCAGCGGTCGCCATTTTTCTTTGGTAAGATGTCACCGCTTATAAGATAATTAATTATCGTGTCTAGCCTTCTATTTCTAACCATCCAGTTTGTATAACTGTGCTTAACAATCAAGGGAATGGTTATCAACAAAGGCGCAAAACGCATAAGTCCGTCTGCATATGTTTTGTATCCCACATACAAAAATGAAAAAGAAATCAGAATTGCGCCAACTAGGGAAAGTATCGAATACAGGATTGCACTTTTCCATGTGTTTGCAATTATATGCGCCAAATCGCTTTCTGATTTGTTATGTAATTGCATGGACCATTCGAATCGTTCAGCAGGGCTTCCTCCTTCCTCCAGTGAGGGTGTATCATCGCCAGCCATCAATGACGACCATAAATTTTGTACGTTTCGAAACGACTGGATCCCATTATCAACTACCGACGAAACCGATTTTTTAATTACCGGATATCCACTCAAATAACCAAGCTTGCTGTTTTTCCAATCTTGAGTGCCAGCCAAGTCTTCAAGTACGATTTTTTTTGCTAGTGTTTTAGCGTCATTCTCATCCGACAATGACTGAGGATGCTGCTTTTTTTTATTAATATCAGACATATGACTCTCTCTCATAACCCCATTAAGATAGGGCGCTTAAATACATTAATCTGCCAATTATGTTGACATTGGAGATTGGTTTACTTTATAATATCGAGCAATTAGGAGTGAAATCAAATGAAAGATTCTGACAACGTTGCCCGCCTGGAAGCGCTTCGCCCAAAATACGAGCAATTTCGTGATCTAAAAATTCGAACTGGCGCTGAATTGGAGCGTGCCGAGGCTGATCTTCAGGCCGCTCGCGATCAGGCAATTGCAGTTGCTGGCACTGATAACGAAGACGAAATCCGTCAGAAAATTCTTCAGAATTACGAGGAAAATACGAAGCGCGTCGACGAATTCAGTTCGGTTCTAGAAACCATTGCGTCCAAGCTTGCTGCTGTCGAGGGTGGCGCTTGAGGTGACGCAAATGATCGTGGACGTCCTTACTCATCGAAACCATCTATCCGCAGCCGAACGTAAAATCGCAGAGCTTGTCGGCGAGCAGACATCGCTCATTCGTCGGCGTGAAATTCTGACAAATGAAGTCGGACTTGCGAAGGGGCGTCTCGCGAACAAATCAAAAGTCAGCGATTTCCTCGAACAATTGCAGGCTGATGCCAATGCCCGTCTCGTCTCGAACTATGAGATGTTGCTTACTGCCCTCGTGACCGAAGTGCTTCCGAACGAAGCACCGATTGGCCTCGATCTCCAGATTGAACGCGGCCAGCCGTCTCTCGATATCGTTTCCAGGCGTTCCAACGACCGTTCTGAGGATATCTACGAGGATCAGGGCGGAGCGCTTACCAACCTTGTTTCTCTTGGCCTTCGCATGATTGGCGTCGTTCGTTCGGGCATGAATCGTTTTCTGCTACTCGACGAAAGCGATTGCTGGGTCGCGACAGAACGCGTCCCAGCTTTCTATGGTGTGGTCAAGGACGCTGCGCGCAAGATCGGCGTTCAGTGTCTCGCTGTGTCTCACCACGACGTAGCTACATTTAATGACGGCATCTCAATCGCAAAGCTCTCTGGTCATCCAGAACACCCAGAAGGTGTCCGGATCGAAAACAATCCTCGTCCTTATCAATGGACGAATGAGGAAACGGGCATCCGATGGATTCGCCTGAAAAATTTTCAGGGCTATGTTGATGAAACTCTCCACCTGACACCTGGCGTGAATGCTCTCGTCGGCACCAACAATATCGGCAAGAGTTCGTTTGTTCGCGCTTTCCGCGCTGTTTTCTACGGTGAGGCGCGCGACAGTCTTATTCGATGGAGCGAACGCATGTGCACCGTAGAAATCGGTATGGCAGGTGGTCGTGTTCTGTCTTGGGACCGTCAGGCAAAGCGTAATCCAATCAATCGCTGGCGCTACCTTGAAGCTGACGGATCTCTTGTGAGCGAAGAGTTTAACACTGGCGGCCGCACGGTTCCTGATTGGATCATGTCTGAATTCAAGATCGGGTCTCTTGAAGGCATGGACATTCACGCCATCAAACAAAAAGAACCAGTCTTCCTACTGAATCAGCCTGCTTCCAAACGCGCTGCAGTGCTGTCTATTGGCCAAGAAGCCAGCCACATCCGCACGATGCTGACCCTTCATAAGGACCAGTGTGCGGCCGACAGTGCACGGGTAAAGGAAGGCGAAGCTGAAATGGGCGTTCTGCTTAGTCGCCTAGAGAAGCTGTCCGCACTGCCAGAGTGTCGACTGCTGGTTGAAAAGGCGAGCCAGCTCCTTCAGCAATTCCAGACCACTGCCGAAGAGACATCGAAATTGGAGCTTGCAGCCGATAGTCTGAACAAGGCGGTCGCAGTCAAAACGTCCATCATCAGGAAGCTCGACGCACTGGCACAGCTACCAGACGCTGAAGCTGTCCGAAAAATGGAACAGCAGGCCTCGACGATCTCTAAGCTTGAGGGGCTTGCAGACGCGATTTTGGCCTCCAGTCAGAAGGTGTCCTCGAAGCGAGCCGTTCTTAGTGCCCTTGCTGACCTGCCTGCGAATGGGCCTGCACTTATTAACAATGAACGCCTCGTCAATGTTGCGCAAAATATCGAATCCAGTTCGCAACGCATTGCTCGTAACAAAAAGGTCGCCGAGGCTTTGGCATCACTGCCTGCTGTCGCACCGGAGCTTCATGACATCCGTTCCCTGAACTCAGCGCTCTCGACCATCGTGTCGGCTACAAAAACCATCGAACGCAATTCAAGGACGTTGGCGATCCTGCAGCATCTGCCTCAGGCAATGCCGGGGATCATCAGGAATGAAGAAGCCATCAAATGCGGAAAGGCGCTTCGGGATACGCGCATCTATGTAGGGAAGGTCAAAGAACGGAGTGCAATTTTGGCCTCTCTTCCAGACGCAATGCCTCAGCTTGCCGACAATAAGGTTCCTGAAGATCTCCTGACTTCAATCGGGAAGGCGTCGTCGCGGGTTCAAGCCACAAAGCAGAAGCTGGCACAGACCGAGATCGAGATGAAGAATGTAGAGAGCGAGCTGGAAACGGTTGTCGGCTCGATGGGCCACACTTGCCCACTTTGCCACAGCACTATTGGAAGCGCGGCTTCCCTGCTTGGCCACAGCCACACGGAAGAGCACGCACATGACTGAAACCTATCGTGAAGTGGAAGGCATCCTTTTTATCGGAGATCCGCACCTCAGCTCCAAGAAGCCTGGTCGACGCAAGGACGGAAACTTCAGTGCGACGGTTCTCAAGAAGATCGAGTACGCAATCAACATCTGCAATGAACGCAGGTTCGTACCCTGCTTCCTCGGCGACATGTTTGATGACGCTGTTGAGAAGGATGAATCGCTCAAGACAAAACTCATCCGCATCCTGCGACAATGCTGGACGACACCAATCTCGAATGTGGGCAACCACGACAAGGTCAATGACACACTGACAGATTCCGATACGCTGGCGATCATCGCAGAAAGTGGCGTTCTAAACGTCTGCACCAAGGCAGGGGCGTTCGAGACGTTCAAGATCGGCGACAAGATTGTAGGCCTCGGAGCGACACCTTACGGCCAGAGCTTCCCAACCGACGCTCGCCCATTCTTCGGTCAGGTGGACCAGATCGTTTGGCTCACCCATCACGACGTCGCCTTCGAGAACCCTTATCCGGGATCGGTGGCTCCTCAAGCGATCATCGGCTGCAAGCTGGTCGTGAACGGCCATATGCACCTGCGCAAGAACGTTGTGAGGGTAGGGGCGACTGTTTGGTTTAATCCAGGCAACATCATCCGCCAGCATGTCGACGCCATCGATCATGAACCCGCCGTCTTCGCATTGACGGCCAAGGGAAGCCTCGAAAAGTTCGTGATCCCGCATGAGAAGATCATCTTTGACCTCACGGGCAAGCTGATCGATGCTATCTCGCCAGGTGAAGCACCGACTCCAGAATCGAACAAGGATTTCGATAGCGCCTTCGTAAACCTTTTGAACGCCAACAGCTCCATGGAAATGGCCAAGAGCGACGACGGCTCGATCCTCCTTGAAGACATCAAGGACAAATTCGAGCGAGAGAAAACCTCGGTCGAGGTCCAAGACATTGTTCTCGGCCTGCTATCTAGGACCGTTAAGAATGAGAAACAATTTATCGCTGAAGTGAAGGTTTGAGAGCCGTCAGGCTTACGTTTTGCCGCAAGACACACTATGTATGCACAGGATCGCCTCGAAAGGGAGAATGCAATGAGAATCTCGGATGCTATTAAAAAGAATTCAGAATCGATCCGTCAAATGGGTCGAAAGGCTATCGAAGAAAGCAAGAAGAAGGGCGTGCCAGCCTACTATGTAGAAAAGGGCGAGGGAAAAACTATTACTCAAGAAAATCCAGACGGGACAAGAGTTCACATCGAGGGAGAGGAAGAGGGGGTGCAAAATGGAGCACGAATGGGAAGATGAGTTATACTGCGTAATCCTTGCAGGTCCGAACGGATCAGGTAAATCGACGATTGCCAAGGAAATTGAAACGCCTGGAGAATTCATAAACGCTGACCATATTGAGGCGGCCCTTAAAAGGGAAGGTAACCCCAATGCTGGGTCTATTGCGGCGGGCAAAATAGCTATAAAAGCAATAAACAATAAGATCGAAACCAGAAAATCGTTCACGTATGAAACAACCCTAAGCAGCCATCAGTCTATGAATGTAATAAGGAGTGCAAAAGATCACGGATACACCGTAGATCTTCTTTTTGTCTGCGTAAATTCCACTCTCCTCAACGTCAAGCGAGTTCAGAGCAGAGTTGAACAGGGTGGGCATGATATCCCAATCGAAGCCATTACACGAAGATATGACAAGTCCTTTTCAAATCTGTCTCCAGCACTACAGCTTGTTGATACTGCTCTTATTTATGACAACTCGGGCGAAAGCCCTCAATTGATTGCCCACGTTGAAGACAGAATGGTCATAGCTACCAACTTTGAGGATGGGAACGAGCTACACGAAAGAATTTTCGGCATATTAAGAGATAATTTTGAAATCACTTCAGATGCGAAAAAACCGGGACCAAGATGATTATTCATCAAGCCCTTGACGATTGCGCATCAATCGATGTATATTGTAGAAAGAGCTAAATAGCTCAGGAGAAAAGGTATTCAGATGCATTCCGTGCGCGCTATCGCGATTAATACCATCAACGTCACCGCCAATATGGCGGGCGGACGTGGTATTGTCGTGCGCTCAGCACAGAAGGGTGTCGAAGTAGGGATTAACGCGAGGTAGCAAAATCCCCAAGGTTCTGAAGAACCAAGGCCCCTTCTGGAAACGGAAGGGGCCTTTTCTTTTTGGCCTCGGGGAAAAACGACAATGGACGACGACGGTAACGGGGCGGCGGTCACTCGCCGCAGACACCAAGCACTAACCAAATTTTCGGACGCCTCAAAAGAGGCGAACGGGGAAGTATTGCGCCATAAGCTAAGTCGTTGAAATAATTATATTTTTTTGATTTTTGTTGTTGACTTACGTTTTTGGCCAGGCTAACTTAGTAAACATGAACGACGACCGACGACGACGACGTTCACTACCGCTCTCAACCGAGGGCATGTTCTTTGACATTGATGGAAACGATAAAATCTCGCGAATGCTTCTGCTGAGATTTGTGCTTAGCGCCAGATAGATTGGCTGCTTCGTGCATAAAATGAAGCAAGGCATTCGCATATTTGGGTGTAGCTCAGTTGGTAGAGCGCCTGGCTGTTAACCAGGTTGTCGCAGGTTCGAACCCTGCCATCCAAGCCAATTTTCACTTCAGGTAAACCTGAAAGCTCGCGGATATTGATTGTCGCGGCGAGCGGAGAATTCGCGTCCTTAGCTCAGCTGGTAGTAGCGTCTCCTTTACACGGAGAATGTCGGCGGTTCGATCCCGTCAGGACGCACCAAATTGCAATTGAGAGGAGATGGAAATGCAAAGAAATGAGGCTTCGGCAGGACGTAAATCGGGTGAAAAGCTCGTTCGTGCATGTCCAGTTAGTGTTCTAAAACAGCCAGTTAGGAAGTTTGAAGATACATTTAGCGCCGAGAATGTCGTGCTTGAGAAATTCTTCTCGCGCAACAGATGATCTATAACATTTGAATGTCGATAATTGCGGGTATAACTCAGTGGTAGAGTGTCACCTTGCCAAGGTGAAAGTCGAGAGTTCGAATCTCTTTGCCCGCTCCACGAATTGCCTTCCGAACTGGTCCTTGACGGGCGGCGATTTGAGAAACAACATCAGGACTATGGGGAATTAGCTCAGTTGGGAGAGCGCGTGCTTTGCAAGCATGAGGTCATCGGTTCGAACCCGATATTCTCCACCAGAATTTGTAGCTCATTAATGGGCGAGGGGAGCGACATGCCTTAAGGGCGGCTCAACGTAATTATGCGAGGAATCTATCAGGTACGCGGGAGAAAATTCCACGGTTGGGGCAGATTACAAATGCGGGTGTAGCTCAATGGTAGAGCAGTAGCCTTCCAAGCTGATGACGAGGGTTCGATTCCCTTCACCCGCTCCAGAAATTCACTGAATTTGACGTTTAAATACGTCACACGAAACGCGGAATGGAGCAGTGGTAGCTCGTCGGGGTCATGACCCGAAGGTCGTTGGGTTCGATCCCCACTTCCGCAACCAGATGTCGGCCTTCAACCGAGTGTCGACATATTCCGCTCCCGTTAGGGATGCGAGACGCCCGAAATTATTAATGGGCTACCGTGGTCAGAATGGCCTAGACTTTGGGGCGTGGAGAGCAACGCCTACAGAATTTGCTGGAAACGGCAACCAAGTTATCGCGGAGTGGAGCAGCCAGGTCAGCTCGCTAGGCTCATAACCTTGAGGTCGTCGGTTCGAATCCGACCTCCGCAACCAAGCTTGGGAAATCGCGAGTAAAGTAGCCCTGCGGCGGTTCGAAACGTCTGCGCAGTGTGTGAAATAATAAGCGGTTTCCCATTCTTCAAAAAGATGGCGCATTGATTGCGACGTCGATGAGACAGCGGCATTCGTTGCCGCGTAGAGGCCCGTAGCGATTACCACGGATGTACTGGGATCAATCAGGCCTCGAACCCTTTGGCAGGATAGAGCAGCCAGATAGCTCAACCACTTCGGCCTCACGGCCATCGATCATCCCGATGCGCAAATGCGTCGGAGACTTTACTGCCGGATGCTCCAACTGGGTGGGGTGAATCCATAAGAGAACCTGGGCGCGGCCTGTCGGTTCCAAGGTAGGTTCGATTCCTGCACGGCGGTAAAGTCATTCACTCATATGGGGCCATAGCTCAACTGGGAGAGCGCTTGCATGGCATGCAAGAGGTCAGCGGTTCGATCCCGCTTGGCTCCACCATATTCCGCGATGAAGCGCCACTACAGGCGATCTCGCATCATAAATCTGTCGAAGGCCCAATCGATGGGCAGCCACCAGAGGATTCCGTGAGGAACTCGGCCGATGAAATCTAGCCCCTCACCAGGGCGGCGAGATCATCAAATGGTCAGTGGGGTGGAAGGTAGCGAAAAAGGAGCTGTGGTGGCTCTTGGTGCAAATCCCGCTCGGCAGGCCAATTCGGGTTCGTAGTTTAGTGGTAGAACGTCGCCTTGACATGGCGAAGGTCGGAAGTTCAATCCTTCCCGAACCCACCACGCAGTTTAACAGTTTGCGCGCATAGCTCAGTGGTAGAGCACTGGTCCGATAAACCAGCGGTCGGAAGTTCGAGCCTTCCTGCACGCACCAGAATTGATGTCAGTGTAGCTCAGCGGTAGAGCACGCGCTTGATAAGCGTGTGGTCGCAAGTTCGATCCTTGCCATTGACACCAGTTATCAAAGTTTTGGCAGTATAGCTCAGTTGGTAGAGCGGCGGACTCATAAGCCGTAGGTCGATAGTTCAATCCTATCTACTGCCACCAAAACATCGTTTCCACCATCAATGTCCAGATGCTGCAGTAACTCAGTGGTAGAGTACCTTCTTGGTAAGAAGGAAGTCGAGAGTTCGATCCTCTCTTGCAGCACCACATTCCAAAACCTCCATTGCTATATTTTCTTCAATTAGTATTAATTGGGTTATGGCCCTAATCCGTAGTGACGACTGCAGGGCATCATTAGACGCCTGAGTCGACGGAGGTTTTCTCCTGTTTTATCAGCTCGATATGGGTTTGGTGAGATACGATTGTTTCTCAATCTACCGACTGGCATAACTCATAAAAGGCGGGAGCTATGGCTCGCCTTTTTATTTTAGACATGATGTAACTCGCCTGAGAATATGCCAATCTCCTGCAAATGTAGAGGAGTTGTCATGAAAGTCGATAGGAGCAAACCATATTTCGAGGTTGATTACCCGCACCGCGTCCGGATCACCCACTATCCGAGCGGCGACACCTGTCTCCGCCATAAATGGATGGTCGGGAAAGGCAGCAAGAAGTGGGAGGACCAGCTAAAAGCGTTTTTCGAGAAGCACGGAGATGTCAAAGTCATGGCCAATTCGAGAGGGCAGTTGATCGGCAACGTCGACGACTTCCCGATTCAAGGCGCTTCTTTTAAGGTTGGCGACATTGTCATTCTGCAACATGGCGAACTAGGTGAATATGCCGAGGAAATCGTCAAAGTTGTTCCTACCGAAAATGCGTGGGCAGATTTCGGCGATTTTCGCGAACATTATATTCTGAAAAATGGCGATACAGTCTATTGGGATGGGGGCGGCGACGCCTGGATGTCGACCATTAAGCACTCACATCGACAGAGAGTTCGAAAGCAAAGAGAAGGCGATCCAACCGAAACTCTGGAAGACCTTCTAAACACAAGGAACTCGTTCCAAATTTAAGATAACATCAGGCCAGAGTCGAGCTAGCCATCCTTACGCGAGCTTTCGGCAGTTTGATAATTCAGGCTGCCTAACATCAAAAAGTAGCTCACCTGTAGATCCGTGAATTTCCAGTAACCTGTCATTACCGTTTTCTGCCTGCGCGTACTTCAATCGTTTTCCATTCAGCTTCAACAACCAGCCATCATTTTTGTATTTATCGCCATCTAGGTCATTCATCGGGTCGGAGACGGCAAAGGTCTCCAACATCTTGCGGCCATCGTCAGTGAAACTGTGATTAGCCTTGTTGAGATAATCGGCAACAAACACTCGAAGGAAGATGGGATCAAATGCACGTCTGCCGAAACCAGGGCTTTCAACATTCGCAGACATCAAACACAAGGCCGCCTCAGCCGTCATCCCGCTCTTATAGACACGCTTTTGGGTCAATGCGTCGAACACATCCGCAATAGCGATCAAACGAGCAGAAACTGGGATATTCTCGCCCTTTAGGCCATGATAGCCAAAGCCGTCATAGCGCTCATGATGGTATTTTGCGACGTCTCTCCAAATCTGGGGCGCATCGTCGCCGAGCAAAACGCTTCCGTCCGATGCATGCCGCTGCATGATCGTTCGTTCACTGTCGTCCAGCTTTCCTGATTTGTTCAAAACCGCATCTGGGGTCGCCAGTTTGCCGATGTCGTGCCAACGAGCTGCATCGTTCAAAGTAGCCACATAATCCACATCAAAACCCACCGCATGAGCCAACACCGTCGCAAAGCGCGCAACGCCATCTGAATGCAGCTTCACATCCTTGCGGACAGCCGTTTCCCGTGCTTCAAGCCAGGTCAAACGATCTGCAAAGGAAATCCCACGAGGGATCTCTCGCATAAGCGCGGTAATATTCGACGATGTCGACATGAGCTAAACTCCACCATTCGAATTCAATGGTGAAGAGCGCCCACGAATGGCACAAACAAAAAGGCTTCCAACCAGGACGCGCCCTTACAATCCTTAAATGTCAGGTGCGGTCAGATACGAACGCGACGACGAGTACCAGTTGTATAATCGACATCAAACGTAGCTCCGCGTTGCAAGATCATCAGAGGAGCATGCATCGGGTAGCTTGCAGAAAGACCCCACTTCTCGCGATATTGTGCAGGCGTCATATTAAATGACTTGAGGTGGGCGGCCAAGTCTTTCACCTTCCTACCGTCCTCAAGACATACAATTGACTTCATGGAAATCGTTTCTTCAAGAGACGTCACATTCCTCGGAAGTTCGTGCCCATTGATCATGGGGCGGAGCTTCCGAGCACGCCCGCGAGGACGTGGCGCGGGTTGGACGGTTGGTTCCGCAATCACAGGCGCTGGAGAGATATCTCGCGGTCTTATCGATACAGGAGCAGCAGAAGGGGCCTGAACAGGCGTTACCCTTGAGACCGTAATCCCCTCTGAAGCCAAAAAGCGCCTGAATTCAGTTTCAGCGGCATCAACGACTGCACCCGAACTGTCCGATGCCCTGTTTGCAAGTTCAAAAGCATTGTCAGCTTTTGAAAGGATTTCCATACTCAATGAAGCGAGAGAATCATCACTCACATTGTTACGAGACTTGTAAGCGTCTAAAAATCTGAGTGTCGCACCCACAACCTGCTGATTAGTAGGTTTCAAATTCCATGAGCCGATATGAAGCCCAGCCATCTAAGCCTCCTGAGTTAGTGATTTAGATCTCTATTGCATTTTGCCCATTTCATATCAAGCAAAATCGCCGGCGTTTGGCAATGAGCGTTATCAAGTTATCCTTATCAAAGAGAACGAAACACTAGAAGGCAAAACCAGATGTCCCACGACACGAACGATACCAGCGCTCAGATTTTGCCTGAAGCCGATATCATGCAGCTTCCTTTTACCGATTTATATATGACTATGAGTGAAGCTCATCTGCACGTTCCAACCCGATTTCGACCAGACCCAACTAAGGTCAAAGAAACTGGTAATTACATTGTTCCCCGAAAATACCAGCCTGCGATTAACAAAATTCGCAATATGATTAGGGAAAGAGAGGAGGACGATGGCACTGTTCAATACAGCGCGCTCCGTCTCAGATACTCTCGATTTAAGGCAGCTGAAGACATGGAATGGGCCGCCGTCCGCGCTGTTCCCTTGGATCTTCCTGACCTCGATCACTTGAGAATTAATGCAAATCTGCTGAAAGATATCCAGGGATGGGGCAGGCAACGGGGATTGGTTCTGGTTGGTGGACGAACTGGCGACGGGAAAACCACTACCTCCGTAGCAGCGCTAAAATATTATCTGGAGAAATTCGGCGGCTTAGCAATTACGTGTGAAGATCCTGTCGAGTACCAGCTTCAGGGCGCTATTTCTGAAAAAGGATATTGCCTCCAAACTGAAATTAAAAATGAAGAAGATTGGGCTAAAAGCATTCGAGGAATTATGCGTCGACGCCCAGAATATATCTTGATCGGTGAAGTCCGCTCTCCTGAGGCTGCAGAACAATTGCTTAAAGCAGTGACAAGCGGACACCTTGTCTTCGCTACCATTCACGCAGCGTCGGCGGCCGACACCGTTCAGGCGATCCTCCATCTCGCTGAAAACAAGCTCGGTCCCGTGGCAAGGAGCATTCTTGGCGACCGTCTTGTTGGCATTCTTCACCAGACTCTCAGAACTGACGGCCCGCATATCGATGCGGTCATACCAACTCAGCTCAATAAGGAACAGATAAAGGCAATTATTGTAAACGGAGAAGTAGGAAGCCTGAACGACAACCATGTCACTACATTCAAGCCCGTTCCTACCAGGTAAAGTTTCTGTTTGACTTTCTCAATGCGCTCAGGCAGGAATAAAGTCATCCCTCTTGCGGGATAAAGGGTAGAACAAATGAGCGCAATGCAGATCAATTCGGTCGGGATTTATGATGGCGGGACAGCGATGCTCCCGGCAGGTGAATTCCTGCGCTCTGATTTGGAATACTCTTTTGGTTGAAGGGACATCGTCCGGTTCGGCCAACTAGCCGGACAAAATACTAATTCTTGGTGTTCTCCGGCTACAGATTTTTACGGGGAATATCATGATCTACGAAAACAGTTATCCTGCCTTACTTTTAAACGCCGACTTCAGCCCTATCAGCATCTTCCCTCTGAAGACGCTGACGTGGCAGGAGGCAATTCGCGGCCTGTTTCTGAACAAGCTCGTGCGCGTGGCAGAGTATGATGTCGAGGTCAAAAGCCCCACTTCATCTGTTCGCCTGCCAAGCGTCGTAGCCCTTACGCAATACAAAAAAGTTCCGCATTGCGTCGCGTTTTCCAGAACCAATATCTGGCTGCGCGATCATGGTCGGTGCGTATACTGCAACAAGGACCTGACGACCGCCGAACTGACGTTCGATCACGTGATGCCAAAGTCGCGGGGTGGCGACACGAGCTGGGAGAACATTGTTTGCGCTTGCACGCCATGCAACCTGCGCAAGGCGAACAGGACGCCAAAGGAAAGCAAAATGTTTCCTGATCCAACGCCGCGCAAGCCAACTCAGTTTGAATTGGCTCGCAACGCAAAGAAGCTCATCAGGAGCAGTCCGGCACCCAAAGATTGGATCGATTTCCTCTATTGGGAATCAGAGCTGGAGCGCTAAAAATGGAGAAGCCCCCAATTGGGGGCTTTTTCTTTATCTAGAGCAAGGGCATGCGCTTCGGAGCGGAAGGAGTATTCAGCAATCGCCCCAGCTCTTCCAAGCGCCGATTTACATCCTCATCGGTTGAAAACTCAGTCGTAGAAACTGGTGCACCGCGAACGACCGCACGGCGCTGTGTGGCAACGCCCTGTGTTTGAGCAGGTGCAGCAGTACGAGGAGCCGTCTCGACTTGCTGGCGGCGCTCAGAGAACCCAGGAAGATTGATTTCGGAACCAAGAGCCACAACTCGATCTACCATCTGAGCATCTGACTGAGCAAACTCGCGGGTGGCTGCGTCCAGGGCAGACATCATGGTCTGCACGTCGTGTTCAAGGCGCTGATTGACCTGCTGCAGATGACGAATTTGTTCCGTGGCCGTCTTGTATTTGGTGTTCACTTCTCGAAGCTGTACCAAAGCAGCATCTCGCTCCTCGCGAGTCTTGGTGATCTGCGTAACCGCCGCCGTCAGGTAGGACAAAATCTTCTCACGCTCTTTTTGGCCGTTCTGAAGAACGGTATTCAGCGTCTGGACGAAACGGTTGGTATTATTGCTGACGGTCATTTTGGCTCCTTAATTAAGACTGTCTTCGATGAGATTGAGAAAAGAGATCGATTTAGGCGATGTCAGATTTGGCTGATTTCCGACTTCGGCACCTGAATTTGAGGCAAGCAGAAATGATTCCAAACGAGTTTCGAGGGAAAGTTCGCTTTCACCTGGAAATTTGAGGGTAAGTACCTTGACCAGGCCTTCATGAAGTTCTGCATATTTTTGCTTAAGACTATTCAACTGAGCTGACAAATTCTGGACTTCGAGTTCGGCTGAAGAACGAAATGTTCGCTCCTCAATCAGCTCCTTAGTCGCCTTGTGAAGTTTCTCCGAAACACCATCAATGGCCTCGGACATTTTCTCGGCCGAGTTTCGACGAATTTCCAATAGTCTGGAAATCGCAACTTTAGCAGCATCAGAAGACTGCTCAGATGGCATCTTTTCGCTAACAAGCGGTTGCTCGATCAAGAGAGCGCGAGACATTCAGGGATTCCTTTTCACCCTTTAATTGTGCCTACATTAATAAAGGGAAGTCAACTAATTTTGCTGGAAAATCCCCCAAACGGAATCTTTAATCCCAGAGATAAATTTCTGGTGGGCCGCCAATTCTGAAGGGGTCGGCTGGATGGCCCCACGAGATGGGCGGAAAATCCGATTATGATTTACACTAGAAGTGATTGCTTCGATCTCAGTGGCCTCCTCGGCGACGTCGAGATTTAGCTTATCCAGGCCCATAAGCTTGACGTAAACGCGAGCCAGCAAGGTGGCATCGATCAATGCGCCGTGGAGTGTACGATCAGTGTTATCCACACCATATCGAAGGCAGAGATGATCAAGCGAAGCCTTTTTACCTGGTTCCTTTTCACGAGCAACTCGCAGCGAGTCGATAATCTCGTTCTGAATCGGCTTCAAGGAGAGGCGGGCGCATTCTTCATTCAAAAATCCCATATCGAACGACGCGTTATGGATAACCAAGGGAGCGTCGCCGATAAATTCAAAGAAATCATGATAGATATCCCTAAAGCGAGGGGCATCCTTCAGCATTTCATCTGAAATCCCGTGAACCGCAAATGCGTCAGGGTGAACTTGGCGAGGATATGGGTTTAAATATGTGTGGTAACGGCGGCCTGATTCTAGATTGCCGATAACCTCAACCGCACCAATTTCAATGACACGATCCCCGTCCTGATAGCTAAGACCAGTCGTTTCCGTATCTAGAGCGATGAATCGCTTTTGCGGCGCTTCAGACATCATTTTCCTTTCAGTAGTCAATATTTACTGTAATATCGAACGTGGAATAAAGTATCTGTCTGGAGAATGCGTTGTCAACGAATTTAAACAATAAAAGCCGTTCCAAGTTTATTGGAATTATGTGGGCGTCGATTTGGATTTTCGCGTGCTCCTTGGCGTGGAAAGGTTCCACATTGTCTGGTGGCAGCCATTCGGCAGAAGCCGAACAATTGGCCTTCACCGTAGGCCTTTATAATCACCTCACACTGAAATGCGTACTACATGCTGCAAATTTGGCTGACGCATCCATTCGCGCTGAAATTGCTGACTATCGGCCGACAGCTCGGTATCTCAAAATGAAAGAAGACAGGGCCATCAAGGAATGGCATAAGGCCGGGTGCCCTGACCGTGCTCTTGTTGGAATTTCCTATGGAGTCATGAAAATTGCTCGCGAGGACCTTGCCTCTCGAAAGATTGCGAAGAGGAAGTAAAGTGGTCCGAATAACCGAGGCGCAAGCCAAAAAACTTGGAATAAATCTGGGCAAAAAATCGGCCTCTGGAGAAAAGAAACCCACCAAGGCAAAAGGGCGTTCACGCGCAAAGAGATGTGAATACGATTTCGAACCAGTCGAATTCACTGTGAGGCTGGACCACGATCCCAAGCCCAAGGAACGCCCGCGCACGGTTGTAGACCGCAATATTCTCCACAGCTGCTTTCTTGCCGCCCGAGGCAATGTCGGAGCATTTATGGAGATGGTGAACAAAAAGATCAGCCGCACCTACACTCCCCAGGCCACCCTTGATTACGAACGGCTTGTTGCTGACCACGCGAAAATTGCCATGGCTGGGAAGGCGATGTTCTACTGCCCCGTTGAAACCAGCCTGATTTTTGTCCTTAAGGGTGAAGATGACATTTGGCCGACGTCCAGACTGGACGGTGACGCTGACAACCTTGAGAAGTCAGTGCTAGACGCGTTGAACGGCATCGTATTTGAAGATGACAAGTTGGTCGTCAAAAGCATTCGTGAGAAGCGCTGCGGCGCAGAGCCTTGTGTTCACATCAGGATCGCCCCAGCCAGACCCTGAGGCGATCCTGATTCTTTATCGAGCGAAGCCTGAACGACCTGCGCGCTTCTTTGCCTTCTTGCGTCCGAGATCAGCAGTCGTTGCAGTCCCAATTTCCTGCCATTTGAATTCGCATTCTTCCATGAAGCTCGACGGGCCACCCACCTTGGCCTTCTGATGAGATCCTCCTCGACGCCACGCAAAGCTGACATCGAGACCGTGACGAGCGCGCGTGAAGGCCACATGAGCCAAGCGACGCTCCTCTTCCACACCGCCGCCTGCAGGGCCATTCCAGCGGTCGCCAGCTTTACCTCTTCGACCTTCTTCCATAGCGCGAGCATTAGGCATAACGCCGTAATCGAAGGCAGGGCAGAACACATAATCGAATTCCAAGCCCTTCACAGAGTGCATCGTGGAAAGACGCACTTTCCCCATCAGATCGACCATGCTGCGGTCAACTTCAGTCAGAAGACTGAGGTCTTCCAAAAACTGGATCGCATCCTCATAGCCATCGGCCAGTCGATGAACCGCCTCGACGTTCTGAAGGCGCTTGTCGCCATCGGACTGGTTTGAAAGCCATTCCATGTAACCAGTCTTCTCCAGGCCAATCGTGATGATGTCATGCGTGTGGTGGCACCACTCACCTTTCTCTGCCAAGATCGCGAGAGCGTGCCCCAGCGAAGCTGCGCCATCGCGAACGTCCTTGCGCAGTCCGACACCCGAATTGACATCAGCCGCAACGATGCACGCTTCGTGGAACGGTATGGAGCGGGCGAGCACGAGGTTTGTGATCGCTTCAATAGCAGCGGTCCCGAGACCTCTGGTCGGACGGGAGGCAACACGAATGAACGAGAGGTCGTCGAACGGGTTCATGGCCATACGGACCATGGCGATCACGTCCTTGACTTCCTCACGATCCAATAGGGACGAGCCACTAGTGACAACACTTGGAACGCCCTTCCGAAGGATCGCCTCTTCGTATGGAGGTATGACGTAGGCCGAACGGAACAGAACTGCGATTTCATGCGGAGGGACCCCGCCGTCGATCAATTCCTTGATGCGCCCAGCAATCCAGGAAGCCTCGCTTATATCGGTTGCATGACCCGTCGACCGAACCGCTTGACCAGAACGATGAGATTCCAGAACCTTCGGGGTCGAACGGCGATTGTAATCAACGATGATGTTCGCTGGCTCCAATATCTGTTGAGTGCAGCGACGATTGGCCTTGAGAACGAAGCGACTAGCGGTCGGCCCAACCATGTCACTCATTGCACCCGTATAACCGCCCTGGAACCCGAAGATGTTTTGATCTTCGTCGCCAACTGCAGTCAGACCGCCATTATACGAGGTCAACAACCGCACCCACTCAACCTGAACCTGGTTGGCGTCTTGCGCCTCGTCCACGAGCATATGCGAGATCGCAGAGGCCTCAGCCTGAAGAATGTCAGGGTTCCCTTTGAGTAAGGTGACGACCTTCAAGATCAGGTCGCCGAAGTCTACCATATTGCGCCGTTCGAGTTCGTACTGATACGAGCTATAGGCGACGGCCATCTGCTCTTCTTCAGGGCTACGTGCCTCGCGAGCCGGATCGGATGCCTCTACATCGGACAACCCCCATCCCTTCCAAAGCGAAACCTGACGCAGTGCTCGCTCAGCGAAGTTGCGAAGACCAGCGTCATAATCCTTTTTTAGAACCTTGATCTCAGCCTCTGTTGCATCTTCATGCGTGATAAATGGACCGAATGCCCCGTCAACGACAGCAGCCTCAATCATCAAGGCCTTTGCCTCGTCTTCATCAACAATCATGAAGTTGCGGCTCTGCAAGCCAGCCAACTCTGAATATTTACGGAGAATTTTTGACGATAAACTATGGAATGTTCCGATCCGCAAACCTTCGGCCGCAGAACCGACATGCTTTTCCACACGTTCTTTAAGCTCCTTCGCCGCTTTCTTGGTGAAAGTGACTGCCATAATTGACGAAGCGGGAATTCCGCGAGCAACTAAAATCGAAATTCTGGCCGTAAGGGTTGTCGTTTTGCCCGTACCTGCACCGGCAGAAATAAGCGAAATTCCTTGTGGCGCAGCGGCTGCAGCAGCCTGGTCGGCATCGAGTTTGCCTGTGATTTCAATGATTCTATCTTCGATTTTCATTCAAAAACTCCAAGTGCCAATTAGTTGACAAATATAAGGGGAATATGTCAAGGATAAAGAGTTCTCGACTGGCGCGTCAGGAATTTGTATCTTTATTCGCCAGCCGCAATAAGAGGAAATAATGCAGGAAATTTTTGCCCATCTACATGTCCACTCTGATTTCACGCTTGCTATCGGCGCGAGCAAGGTAAAGGCGCTCGTAGCGGCTGCAAAGGCCGCAAAAATCCCGGCTATTGCCATGGTTGACGAAGGCAATATGTACGGAGCCATGGAATTTTCGCAAGCTGCCGCAGATAAGGGCATTCAGCCAATTATCGGTGTAAAGCTGTGGTTTGATAACGGCATGAATACGAAGGGAAGCATTATTCTTCTGGCTCAGAACGAAAAGGGCTATGAGAATATTTGCCATATTTTGGCTCAGTCGCACCGTCCTCGCGAGGGCAACGAGGGTGGCATGGCTATTATTCCTGTTGAGGTTATTTCCGGAAATACCGAAGGCGTCATCGCCCTGACAGGCGGCGTTGATGGTTGCATTCGCACTCTATTGTTGAAGGGCCGCGACGACGACGCAGAACAGCTCCTGAACTGGTTGCGGTACGAATTCTGTGACCGTATTTATATCGAAATTACGCGTTTCGGCGACGAGACTGCAAAAGACATCGAAATCGAAGAGAAGCTGATCAATTTCGCCTACAATGCTGCGGAGTTTGAATGCTCTGACGGGGTCGTCCGCAATTCTGTTCCGCTGGTTGGCACTAGCGAAGTCTGGTACGCAGAAAAGAAGCGGCACGACGCCTTTGAAATTCTGAATGCCGTTACGAACAAGAGCGTCGTTAATATCGAAGGGGGCGTCATCACCGCTCGTAGCGACCGTCGATATCACATCCGTAGCGTCGACGAAATGAAGGCACTTTTTGCCGACCTGCCAGAAGCTTTTGAAAACGCGGCTGCCATCGCGCAACGTTGCGCCTTCAAAACAAGCGGCCGCAAACCGATTCTTCCTCCTTTCCAGACACAGGGCGGCCGCTCTGAGGGTGAGGAAATGCGTGTTCAGGCTCACGAGGGTCTTAAACAACGTCTGGCATCTGTTGGCATGGCAGATGGCTACACCGAACAGCAATACATTGATCGCCTTGAATACGAACTCGGCATCATCGAGGGCATGGAGTTCCCAGGCTACTTCCTTATCGTTTCGGACTTCATCAAGTGGGCGAAGGCCCATGGCATTCCTGTAGGTCCTGGACGTGGCTCGGGTGCTGGCTCGCTCGTCGCATACAGTCTCAAAATTACCGACCTCGATCCGCTTCGCTGGGGCCTACTGTTTGAGCGCTTCCTCAATCCAGAGCGCGTTTCGATGCCGGACTTCGACGTCGACTTCTGTCAGGATCGTCGAGGAGAAGTGATCCAGTACGTTCGCGAGAAGTACGGTGACGATTATGTTTCGATGATTGCCACCTTCGGTGAAATCAAATCGCGTACCGCAATCAAAGACGTCGGTCGCGTTCTGAACTCGGACGAACACGGCACCTATAGCTATCCTGAAGTGGATGCTCTCACAAAAATCATCCCAAAGAAGGGGCCAGAACCGAAACCGCTCGCTGAAGCTATGGAGGACGAAAATGATCCAGGCTTCCGCATGCTCGTAAACAGCTCGGAAAAGAACAAGTTGCTGATCCAGAAGTCGATGCAGGTTGAAGGCCTCTATCGAAGTCAGGGAACGCACGCTGCTGGCGTGATCATCACTGGACGTCCAATGGACTCGCTGGTCCCGGTCGGCTGGGATAGCCAGTCAAGCATGCCTGTATGCCAGTTCAACATGAAACACGCTGAGAAGTCTGGCCTCGTGAAGTTCGACTTCCTTGGTCTGAAGACGCTCTCGGTCATCCGTGAATGCCTTGAGAACATTGAAAACACGACTGGTGAAAAGATCGACCTCGAACAAATCGATCTCGGTTGCCAACAGACTTACGCAATGCTCGCCGAAGGCTATACCAACGGCGTATTTCAGTTTGAATCTGATGGAATGAAAAAGTGGTTCCGCGCCCTTAAGCCGAGCCGCTTTGAGGACTTGATCGCGCTTGTGTCGCTGTATCGACCAGGTCCGATGGACATGATCCCACACTTCGTCGACTGCAAGAACGGTAAGGCAACGCCGCATTACCCGGAACCTGCGGATCAAACCAAGCTCTTTCTCGAAGAGACGTTCGGCATCATGGTCTACCAGGAGCAGGTCATGCTCGTGGCGCAGGTAGTCGCAGGCTATTCGCTAGGCGGCGCAGACATGCTTCGTCGCGCTATGGGCAAGAAGATTCCCGAAGAAATGGCTGCTCAGCGGAAGACCTTCATCGATGGTGCTGTCGCGAAGGGCACGCCTGCCGAAACAGCCAACGCTCTATTTGACACCATCGATAAGTTCGCAGGCTACGGCTTCAACAAGTCGCACGCAGCCGCTTATGCGCTGATTGCGTACCAGACGGCGTGGTTGAAGAAGCATTATCCGGCGCAGTTCATGGCCGCACTCCTGACCTACGAAGACAAGCCTGAAAAGATGGCCAAGGTTAAGGAAGACATGGACGCGTTCGGCATAAAAATGCTCATGCCGTCCATCGACCTGTCGAGCGCTCGTTTCAAACCTGAGAAGTTTGGTGATGGCTTTGGCGTCCGCTTTGGATTGGCCGCGATCAACGGAATTTCGAAAGACCTTTCGATCCTGGAAAACGCTCGTAAAGATGGTCCGTTCAAGAGCCTGACTGACTTCTACTCACGCGCTGGTACTCAGTTCAACAAGGGGCAACTCGAACGTCTGGTTGAGGCTGGCGCTTTTGATGGCAAGCAGTTCGCCAGAAACCGCTATTGTGCTGCGAGCATCCTCGCCTACCTGTCCAAGGGTGGTAAAAAGACAAACGCTGCTCAAACCGATCTATTTGGCGGAACGCTGGAACTTGCCTTCCCGAAGGAACTCAACGAGAAGGTCGAATGGGGAAACCGTATTGATCGAGAGTTCAACGCTGTTGGCTTCTATTTCGGTGAACACCCTCTCGACACCTATGAAGCTCGCCTTCGCAAGGTGAAGGTAAAGCGCAAGGCCTCGTTGGCGCGCTGGATGCAGGAAAACAACGCTGCATCCCTGAAGAACAAGCGTCTTGCTGGCCTCGTCGAATTCATCGAGCGTAAACAGACCCGCAATGGAGATCCATTTATCACGGCCAGAGTTGCCGAAAAGAATGATCACTTCTACGTCCGATTCTTCATGAGTGATGAAGACAGCGAGCATCTGGACAAGGTTCGACAGACCCTTGAGAACGCCAAAATAAGCCGTCGACCTGTCATTATCGTGGCGAATCTTTCCATTCGATCTGACGGCGGTGATCGTGAAGATATGGCAATCTGGGGGAACGCTGTTCTCGATGCAGACGAAATTCTAGTCAGCGAGCGAGGCAAAATTCGCGTAAAAATCGACGCGGATCAGATCATTCCTTCGATGGATGAGCAGAAGCAAATTCGCGACATTAAGGAAAAGCAGACTCAGGGTACTATCTCGACGGAAGATGCAGAGAACGCAATCGCTGAAGTCAGAGCAGCGGGTACGAGGCGCAAGACTGAAACATTGACCAAAATGCTGGGTCGAGTTCGGGCCGATGAAAAGGAATCTGCGACGCAGATCGTTCTTACTACAATCGTCAATGGAACTTCGACAGACGTCCTGCTCGAAGGCAACTACATGGTCGATCTGTCTGTCGAGAACGCCATTAAAGCCACGGACGGTGTCGTATCTGTCGGAGAAGCCATATAACGATGCCATATCCGCATACAAATAAAAAAGGCGGCTCCTCAGCCGCCTTTTTTATTACCGTTTGAATGTAGCCGTGGGAGGGGACGGTAATTGCAGATATTTCTTGCCAAATTTCTCACAGAGGATTTCACCGTTTTCAGCATGCAAGAATTCATGCCCCTCTTTAGCCAGTGCAACGGCGTCGACTTCAATGACCATGGGGCCAGGACCAGGTCGGGCCTCTGCGATCTCTAAAGCACGCTCAAATGTATCCACCAACCGAATGAAGTGCTTCTTTGACAAAGTAAGGCCGTGTTCCTCGATCTGATCCCGCGCTTCCTCCGTCGTTCCGAAGTAGAGCATTCCAGTAGGCACATATTGCTCATATCCCAAATCGACTTCAAACGAGTGGCCAGAGAGCGCCCGAATTTTCAATCCATTCTCGCTCAGAGCGAAACGTGTCTTATGAGAATCATTGAGAGCCTCTTCAATATGAACCCGATCCAGCTTTCCGTCGAACGCCTTCAATCCATTCAGGTAGTTAATAACAGAGTCGACTGACACAAAACCGTTACGATCAATGGAGAGCACACCATCAGGATTGTGTCGGAGCAAGCGCGAGAGACTTTTAGTGATCAGAGGCAACGGAAATTCATTGTGTTCCATAGAAATAGCTCCAAGCGACATTGCTGGAGCCATTTCTATCACGAGCATATGAAAATGTAACTAGATTAGGCCCTTTTTATTTTGGGTAATCAAATTGGCTATGAAGTTCTTTCGCTTGTCTTCTTTAAGCATCGGCACGCGATCCAAATTCCAAAGAAGGTCTCTCTTTTTGGAAACAAGGAAATGTGCGTAGGAATGCGAGCGCTTATCCCCACCCCACTGGATATGAATTTGCGGGTCGGCCAGATTATCTGGAATATCCAGCAAATTAGGAATCAATCCTAGTGAAAGGCCATCTCGCAAAAATGCCGTCATTGCCTCTTCGGGAACAGCACACTGCACCCAACCGAGACCATACGACACAACTGCATAGTCCATCTTAGAGAGTTCGAGAGCCGTCATGAACATAGAGTTCTTGTCAGCGCCCTTGATCCAAGCTCCCTGCCAGCTGGTCTGCGCTCGATCTTCGCCATTTTTTAGGGGGCCAGATTTCCATTTTTCCTCGGCAAGCGTAGCTGCACGCCATAGCGTTTCAGCAATGATACCTGCTGACCACGAATTCTCGTTGTACTTATCAGAAAGGAATTCCTTAACAGGATCGGGCAATTCACCACTCAAAGAACCGTATTCTCTGCCCATCCAAACTGATCGAACATCAACCTCAGCCATCCGATCAAGAATGACAAATTCGGGATGCGACACCCAGCTGCGTAACGTTCTGCGTCCTTGGTCCGTCGCGTTGCCAAATCCATAAACTGGTGCAATTTCTGGCGACATTTTTTCGACCGAGACTTCAACCATGCATGGCTGAACATGGTCGCGAATGAAAGCCACTCGATCAGGACTCATGCTACGGAGTTGGGTCTTGCTGTAGTGTTCAAATGGTCCATGTGGGATAGGAGTATTCAGCATCTCCAATGCATAAAGGATACGCGGCTTGCGCAGCATGATGCGCGAGCTGCCACGAACCGAGCGGACACTCGTAACCGTGAACTCTTCCCAAGCCTGACCAGTCTTCATAATCGAAGCTGCTTCAGATTTCGGATACTCGGCCTCAGGAAGAACAATACGCAAATCATCGCGCAGTGTCTTGCCAACAAAGGCGCGGTCCATGCCGATTCGAGGATCGACCTCACGGATTAGCCCATATGCCAAGCGCATTACCCGGTCAAACAAGGTCGCAAGGATAAAACATATGAAGTCGGGCGAGGTCACCTTTGGATCATAATTCCACTCATTTAACGCATTCGTATGCGATACAACGAGATACTTATCGTGGCGCAACCATGTCTTACGCCAGATATCAGATCGTTTATAGAAGAAGTCGTAGTTGATGTTGCTCCACCAAATGACGCCAGTGGAAAGGTCTTCAGGGCTACTAATGCGGGTAGGAGTTTTGTCGCCAGCAACACACGCCCAGCCAGGACCTGGTTCCTTGTCGTCATCGAACATGACAACACCAAATCGCCTAGTCGTGTCTAGTTCGGTGTCCATGCGAGGCAATCCTCCTTAAATATCAATCGTGCGCCACAAATACCCATTAATTATAGGATTTACAGCGCACAAAAGGTCAAGACAAATATGAAGATCAACCCAGGACAGACTTCATCAATCCAAGCCAAGAGTTCGGCTTGAGCATGGAGTACGGACCCCCAGCCTCCGACCAGCTATCGATTTGTTTCGCCATCACGTCCTCGGTACCTTGATAGCGGCGGCCAAGGGGCAACAATCGAATTCCAGCCAGAAAGTCTCTCCGCTTGGCATAAATTTCATCAGGCAGCAACATCATGGAATTGGCAATTTCCAATGGATCAGATGTTCCGTACAGCTTTTCGACCTCAACCTGACGATCCAGAAAGCTCGCTGTCATGGATTTAGCTGTATCCGACGCCTCACGATATGCCTTGATAATCGCTGGAGAAGCACGCGCCGTATTTTTAATCTGTTCAGCGGATCTTGTCGCAACCAAGCCAGTCCGGATCAGATGATGAAGATCAGCTTGCGAAATTTCAGGAAGCCAGATTAGAACCGCCTCTTTGTTGCGACCTGCAAGGCCAATATGTTGGCACATATGACAGAAGGTGCACGCGGTGATTAGGTTCTCAAGGCGGTTATCGGCATGATCATCATTGAAGTGGTGAACTTCCTGCCATTTGTTCGCTTTAAAGCCGCAAAAACGACAGGAGTATTTATCACGTTCCAACGCGGTTTTTCGAACCTTTGCGAACTCGGCGTCGGCTTCTGCGGATTCTGCATCGTTCATTCGCCAATTGGTCGTCTTAACGCTCAGAAATAAGTCAAGTAATTTAGCAGCCAACGCCGAACTCCTTTATTGCAAGATTAGGCCTTTTTCGGTCGAGACCATCCAAGCACCATTGTATTCAGTAATGCCAAGCACGCGGCCGACGTCGCCAACACTATCACCAACGCGAGCCTCGATAATGCCAGTATCGGTCTTCACCCAAGCCATTCCGCGAGAAACGCCCTTGAGGCTCATGTGCTCAACGATGGTAGGCTTCAAAGGAGGCTGGCTGCCAGTGGCTACCCGAGTAGGACTGACGGGTGCTTCCGATGAACCAGCGACCGAATTACGGACCACAGCTGAACCAGACGTCAGCTTCGATTCGAGATCGGACAGGCGGCCATTTAGATCATCAGCCACCGACTGGATCTTCGCATCGACCGATGCTTCAAGGGACGAGATGCGCTCCAAAACGGCTTTCAGCTCGGCAGCCGTTTCAGCGGAGATGGGCTGAGACTTAGCAGCGTCTTCCTGTTCACGCATCGCGGTAATCCCGCCACGATCTCCAGAGACCAAATCGTCTTCTGACGCAGGAGTCGGGACTGAAGGTAAGCCCAAAGGCGGTGCAGACGCTTCACCCACTTCTGGTATTGTCAAAGAAGGAGCTTCCTTTTCATCACCCAAGCTAGGAAGATCTGGAACCGGAGCCAAAGGTGACCCAGCGTCGGCAACATTCTGCTCCTGCTGAGTTGCACTAGGGATGCTCGGAAGTACAGGCGATGCCGCATCGACGGGAGCTGGAACAGTCGGAAGTGGAGGGGAGGCCACATCCTCTGCAGCTGGAGCCGGAAGCGGTAAGCCACCATCCTGCCCTGGAAGAGCGGTTGGGAACTGATTGATCGGTGCCTGAGGTACATCCGAGACAACCGTGTTAGGCTGGTCACCGCCGCCGAAGAACATAGGAGCCACTGACGTGTATCCTACGTAGCCGATTCCGAGCACAGCCGCTGCCATACCTGCGAGAACCAGCATTCCTTTTCCGCGACCACCGGAGTTTGCAACTGGTGCTGCTTGAACGACTTCTTCAGCGCCCATTTCCTCGGAGGCAAAACCTTCGCCTTCGGCGTAGACATTTTCCTCTTGGGAACCGAAACCATCGTCTTCGGTAGCGAAAGCATCTCCAGATGCATCGCCGCCAAAAAGACCATCCGCACTCTCAAAACCGTCCTGCGAGGCAAAAGACTGCGGTTCATCGTTCTCATTTCCGAAGTCATCGAAACCGCCGAAACCGCCATCAGTCGACGGTTCCCCAAAAGCGTCTCCGCTTACATCAGTTGAGAGATCACCAAAATCGTCGGCCGGATTTGCCTCACCTTCCATTTCAGCACTCAGATTATCCGGCGTCGGCATAGAATGAAAACTATCGTCTTCTTCAAACGCCCCAGCATTGGCGAAAATATCATCATCGCCACCCTGGGCGAATGGATTGTCATCGCCAGATAAAGCAAACGGATTATCAACGTCCGATCCACCGGAACCTGAAGGTCCGTTCCCAAAATCCATATCTTCAGGGCTGAAATCATCGGCTGATGTCTCAGCACCACCCCAATCTGCGCCGAAGTCGAATGGTTCATCATCAGCTGGGTTGTTTTTTGGATTATCGACCATCACAAAGCTCCAGAATTACAAGAATAGAACGCCGATAGCGGTTCCGCTTTCGACAATTACCGTGGTTGGGCGACGTCCGAACTCATCCATCAGGATACTTCCCGCGCTGGAAACAGCTTTACCACCCGCTGACAACAATTGTTCGTTGGTATTGAGTTTAGGTCTAGAGGAAATCGTAGAACCTCCCTCAGTAACGACTGTTGTTGTTCCATTATTTGCGAGGGCATCGCCAAAACCTTCGGCAAAGGATGCGGTGAAACCAATCGCCAATTTCTGGAAGAGATGCCGATCAACCTTGGTTGCGAGACCAGTTCCGATATATTTTGTGTCAACCGCCACGGTTTCAATCGGAACCGTTTCGTTGATCTCTTCACCAGAAGCGGTCTTTTTAACCGTCATCTTATTAAAGGAAATAATCAGGGAATTTTGAGCAGTCTGGAACGAACCGATAAGGGTCGCACCAGTATATTCACCCTGAAGTATGCGGGCCAATACAGGACCAGGAGAATCCGAGTTGGCGCGGCTAACCAATTCCGCGTAAAGAATGGTCCCTGCCAGCGGCAGCTTAATTTTCGAAGCCTGTTCTGCAGATCCAACTCTCGACGTCAAATCAGCTGCCGAAGCTGCAGGTCCAGATTGTTCGCGACGCGCGTCGATTTCAGCCTGAACAGCGGCGTTGGTCGTGAACTGGATCACTTCTGCGACCGCAATTGGGCGACGGAAATCTTTAATTCTATCCAGCAGTCGCTCAGTTTCCTGAGGGTCTCTCATCTGCTGAGGCGGCTGAACAATCGGAATCGATGTCTGCAAAGGCTGCTGCTGAATAACAACAGGCGGCTTTACCTCTGGTAATTCGACCTCCGGTGCAGCTTCTTCTGGCTCATCTGGGTCAATTACAGGAATCTGTTGCTCAGATGGATTTGGCCTGACGGTAGGCATGGCCGAAATTCCATCCTTTTTGGCTTCGGTAATTCGTTCCTGGTCGGCTTCTGCCAAAACCCGATCATACTGAGGCGGAATTGGATTCCCGCCCTGAATGGTAGGACCAGAATTGGGAGGGGCACTGACGGACGAATTAGGGGCAGCAACCTCAGAAGTTGAAAAAATGGAATATCCAACCGCACCAACAACAACAGCGCCCAAGCCCAAGAGCATCTTGCGAGAACCAGTTGTTGTGCCTTTAAGTTTTTTCAGCATTATATTTCTCCTGTTCTCTACGCCTAGCGGTCAATTTTTACGTACAATGACCTGCCAGCATCGGAAACGATCAGGACAGGGGCTTCCTTCAAGACAAACACATGCACGCCACTAGCGTTCTGCTGCTTGGCAACGAACGCAGGCGACAAAATGGGCTTAGAGGTTCTGACATAGAGCATGTCGTCGTAGCGCCAGGCCTGAACATCACGATCAGTGGTCTTGAGTTTTCGAGCGCCTTCGGGTGGGACGCCATCCAAGAAACCAAGCATCACGCTGTCATTCGTTGGAGCCAGAGAGCTGCCACCAACAGTGTCGTAGGCGGCGTTGGGGCCGCGCTGGTCCATCTGGGCATCGACACGGAAATCGACTTCGCCCGCAGAAGGACTAAGCGTCATGACAACGGGAACCTTGGCTCCTGCCAAATTAATCGCAATGTTCGTCGGAACATAAGCCTGCTTGCTCGAAATCGTTACGATGTTCGTGCTCTCGTCACCCACAGACTTCTGGACGTGATAAGCATCAGGGTTGCCGTTAACGATGCTCAGAACAGGCCAAGGCTGACCAGTGACATCGGAGAATGTCAGGGTAGAAACCCAACCTGGTGAAACTTTTAGGGAAGCAGGGCGTTCGCCCGATTTAAGGCTGACCTTAATCGAACGCGTAATAGGATTTATAGGGGATAGAGGCATGCCTGTTGCCTTATCCACTCCATCCAAAACCTGACGCATCTGCTTAATTTGACCAGGAGTCAAAGGAGCAAGATGTTTGAGAGCTTCCTGAAATGTTGCATCGGATGGATCAACATTCTCGATTGGCGAACCAACCACTGGCGTTGGCGCTGCAGCAGATGCCCCAGAACTCTGAGGGAAAGACGCCGGTGGCAATAGCAGGTCGCTGCCGTCTTGAGCAAAGACAGGCATTGTCGTACTCAGAGCGATGGCTATTGTTGCTGACAACGCCTTTTTCGATAGTTTCATTTGCTTAGACCTCAATTAGCTACGATCTGCGCGATGCCAAGACCTTTCGGGTTCTCAGTTTCGGGCCTTCTTACAACGGTAACCTGAACATTTACCGTTTGGGAAGTCTGAGAACTCGCCGACTGATAAGTAACGAGAATTGGAACCTGCAGTCGCCACGCGTAGGCACCGTCGACAAGCCCCTCTGCTACAACCACCGGCGCACTTTGAGGGACGGCTGAAGAAACAAACTGCTGCGAAAGGATTTTTTCAATAAATCCAGAACGATTAAGAGCCTGCTCAAATCCACGCCAACCAGGCTCGGTGAAATTTGGCCTGATATCGGCGAGTTGTTGCTCATGATTAGCAAAAGATACGGAATAAGCTCGCGTAATAACCTGCGTGGTCCAGCTCAAAACCTCATTCGTAGACTGCACTGGGCGGTTCAAAGCCTGAATTTCGCGGATCGCTCCGGTTGGAGTTGTCGTAAAGTAGCGGAATTCGACTGGCCTTGTTCCGAGATAAACATTCACAATAATCGAAACAAACAGAGCTGCAATCAGCCCATAAATCACTTTCAGAAGGAATATGTACCGATCTCTTGCCAAGGCATTACGGCTTAGTTCCGTCGCAGCGGCCAAGTCCATATGTGACTGAGCGCCATTAGAAGTCTGGGTCTTGTTCGTTTTGGCTGGCGCGGCCTGATTTTTTTTCGCCGGTTGTTTTGGTGAAAGAGCCATTGGTTATCCTCAAATCCCGATAAATCCAATTTAAATCGGGATTATACCCATTTGCAATCTTGACGGTTCTTCATTTCTCCCGAAGATTCATAGGTAGTCAACCTAGTTCAATGAGAAAGGCGTAATAATGGCCGAACTAATCAGACGGCCCTGGACCGATGCCGATGATCGATCTCTGATCGACCTCTGGCCTCGCGTGGGCAGCATTGTTCTCATTGCGCTTGCACTTCAGCGTTCCAGCTCTAGTGTTCAAACGCGTGCGAGCAGGCTAGGGCTTCCTCGGCGCTTGGAAGGAAATGATAGGCATCGGCGTAAATGGACGCCAGAAGATAACCGCGATCTCGATGCCTCCTTCGAGAAGCGAGTTAAAGATGATGGATTTATACCTATTTGTGAAATAGCCGATGATATCGGTCGCAGCATTGATGCAGTTGCCGCCAAGTTGGCTGATATGCTTGGTGGAGAAGAGGAACTTTTTTCGAAAATCCTCGTAGACAAGGCAACCTACTTGCCACCAATAAAGTCGCATGAGAAGAAAATCATCGATACCAGAAAAGTCGAAAAGCAGCGCCCGTGCCTTAAATGTCGGCGCAATTTTTGGTCAAAAGGGGCGCACAACCGCCTCTGCATGTCGTGTAAGGCGGCCGACACTGGGTCGGATTTTGATTATTAATCTCAAGAGCTGGTTGACTTAAATTAAGGGCGCTATATGCGCCTTTTATTTTGTGCGACACAATGACTCGTCATCTTTGTGCAAACACAAAAAATGGCCGCTCTCGCGGCCGTATTTTGTTTGTGACTGGAGGTCGGATGGGTTACGCAGCTTCAGAATAAACACCACATTCCATCAGTCTCTGCATATTCGCCTCGTAGCTGGCTCTCAGTGAAATTACCTCGTCGAGCTGCGCCCATAGATAATCCTTACTATCTGAGTCATTTCTAAAATGGAAGTCAAACCGAGACACGGGCATCGGCCGCTCGCCAGGATGGCGGTCTTCACCATATTTCTCGAAATGAAGATTTCCACGAGTAATTACGAAGTTGAACGGATTGAGTGCCGAGAATGCTTCCATCTCGAATACATATCGAATGTCATCTATGACGACATTTTTACCTTCATTTAGGAGGCAAGTGATCTTGGACATCGCGATATTTACCCACAGCTTCTCGCCGTGCATATTCCGCCACTCATCTCCTAAGGTCATCATCAGGCGTCGCGACGTGGTGCCACCGAGTTCAGCAATTGGCACCTCTTTCAAATCACCTTCAACGTAATCCTCAATGCGGTATTCCGGAATACCAGCATCTCTGAGAAGGCTACGCACCATGTTTTTCAATGGAGTTGCCATCTTCACACGCTCATAACCGTGTTTCTCGATTAGGTGAGACGCGAGCGTACTTTTACCTGAAGTTTTGAGGCCATGAATAAGAATCAGTCTTGGCTTCGACATGTTTAATTATGCCTTTCTATTCATAAAGCTTGGCGGGGATGAGAACGAATTGGGCTTTGGCTTATCACCACCAATTGCAGGCTTCACGTTCGCTATCGCAGACGGCAAAGTCATTGGTTGCTGCAAGACCTGACCATTTCCTGGTCGCCTGTGGGGCGGAATAGGCCGTGGAGTATGCGCCGTTGGCATTGTAGGCGACGAAAAACCTGATGGCTTCGAGACAGTGGGCTTCGCAGCCTCTGGAGCTTTTGGCCCATCAACGGGCTTCGGTTCTGCGGATGGTCGAGTTCCACCAAGGGTTGGCTTCGCAAACCCGCCCATACTAGGAGCAGATGGCTTAGGGCTGGCCTGACCTGAGGCTGTCTTGGAAGCTTCCACAGGCTTAATTGTCGGCGCAGACGAAAAGCCGCGAGGTGGTGGAGCAGGATTCGCAGGTGGAAGTTCTCCAACGTCATCGAAAGGATCAACGATAGGAGCGCTGGCCTGTGTTTTTTCGACGTTTTCGTCGGATACCGCTTTAACGATCTCCTCTGCGACCGATACATCAGCAACCAGCTCATCTTCGACTATAGACAGAGTATCATCTTCAGTCACTTCGTCTGGCTGATCCTCAGTCAAAAAAACTTCTTCAAAATAGCCATTCTCGACGTCTTCTTCTGCTTCAGAGTCAAAGACGTTCTCAACTTCATGAGTGTCTTCGCCAAAGCGATGGTCATCATCAAGAACGTCATCGCCTATCGAAGGACCATACTCATAGTCATCGGCGCTCAAAATCTCTTCATATGAGGCTAAATCTTCATCGGCAGGTGAAGCGGTGGCGGCACTGGCCTCCTCTGCCGTCAGTTCTTCAATTTCAGCTTGATGTCCGGCCGTGAGATCGGCGACGGCGACCGAAACATTAGCCACTTCGGCCTGCTCACGAGAAGTCGACACGTTCACATCATCGGCCTTCACTTCCATTGCTTCGACCGAAGGACCAGGCTGAGTAAGGTCAGCCTCATCTTCCGATACAACAGTGACACCGGATTTTGTAGCAATATGGTTGAATGCAGCGGTGAAGAGTGCCTTACGCCACGCGTTTTTGCCGCGATCACTGCCATACGGATTTCCTTTGCGCCCCTGCGCGACATAGGAAGACGCCTGCGCAACTATTTCATCAGCTTCAGCGATACGCGCGGGCGGCACATTCTCACCAAAATATTGCTCTTTATGAGTGGATTCAGTCCGAAGCGGCGTTTTGATTTCGGGAGCTGTTTTATGGGAAGTACCCGTTCTCGTGACCCCAATTTCAGTAATTGCTGCCGTAGGGGCGGAATTCTTCTGTTCTGAAACAGGCCGGACTTCAGCAGGCTTCGTTGCTGGCAAATCGATATTTACCGCATAACCTTCAACGCCAGACATGGACCATTTTGCCATTTCAAAAGCTATAAGGCCATTTTCATGCCCCATAGCCTCTATGGTGATGGTTCGAGCCTGCTCTTCAACAGATGCAGCTTCACGCAACAGGTTGTAAGCAGAAATACGCATCTTATGCGCATCAATTAACTGCTTTTCTGCCTCTCTAATTATTTCGGAAGCTGGTACGGATACGTTCATTTGTGATATCGAACCACTCTCTCTTAGATTCCAGATTCAGCAAAGAAAGACCTCAGATCATTCGGAAGTCCAAGCGACGAGTAAAACTTGCCGTCCTTGGCCACATAGGCAAGGAATGGCGTGCGGTCGAAGCCCATACTCCGAGCGAAGTCCATGTTTTTCTCCAAGAACTGTTGAGCCTTGTGATACTCAGGGCTTTCCTGATCAATCGATGGTTTCAAGTTGCGTCCGCCATTGGAATCCAACCATGCGCGAGCTGGACGAACATGCGCGAGCATGTCAGTGGCAATTGGCTCACTGCCTTTCAGACCTGCAATCATGATCACGCGAACCTTCAGCTTTTTGTCCAGAACGGACGGCTTGATGTGATCCCAAGCCTTGTGACAGAAAGGACACTGGGGATCGGCTACCATCCACAACGTGCTCGGTGCGGTAACCGATCCAACTTCGAAATAGGGAAGCTCTTCAGCCTTCTTCAGGAAATCTTCCTTGTTGAGCTTGCTAATCCAAAGCTCAGACATGTTCCCCATTTCACCTGCTGCTGGCCCCATAGCAGGCGGGAGTAGCATTGCAGTCTGCTCATCGGAAGCACCAGCGCCAGCAGCTTCGGCGGCTTTCTCAGCCGCTGGGGCAGGGGCGGCCTGAGTTTCAGGCGCTGGAGACTGACCTTCCTGAACTGGCTCATCGGTCCTATCCTTGGCCTGCTCGCTCTTTTCATCGCCCTCCTTCGGAAGGAGAGGTTGCGCCTTCTCAGCTTCAGCTTCAAACGACTTCGCAGCGGCTTCAAATCGAGCACGCATTTCGCCAACCTGAATACCAGTAACGATGGTTCCCCCCATGCCGATCATAAGGCCAGCGACGACATGCTTGCCATCAGGGGTGACGTAGAAGACCTGCTGCTTACCAGTGGCGTCTTCGCCAAGATATCCAAGAAGTCCGCCTGCATCACCGATTGCAGTCAGCTTGACGCCCTTGCTTTGAAAATAGCTGATAATTGGAGCGACGCGATTTTCACGTTCAGCGAAAGGGTTACGTTCCTGTGCAATTGCAGGGATGGCGACAAGCGCAGTTGCAGCGGCTAATAGAAAACGAAACGACTTCATCGGGAACTCCAATTTTTCCATAATTGTCGACGAAGCTGTTCGTCTCGTCAACCAATTATAGGGGTAATTCCCCCTATAATATCGCGGTCGGCCATTATTTTTTAAATGGTTTTTTACCAAAACTCATTTTGCCGGAGCCTTTGCTAAATTTTGACGATTTTCCGCTCTTCAGGTTGTCAGGGAAAATAGCATTGTTGCATTCAGGATAAGCATTACATGACAGGAATGTCTTACCCTTATTGTCACCCTTATTGATCATTCGGGTAACCATCGTCCCCTTGTTGCACTTGATGCAGGTAGACCCATGACCTTCAAGTGGTGTGACTTTTACCTCAGGCCATTTGCTGAAATTACATGAATTCGGATCATCCTTCGACCACGCATCGCACGAAAGGAATTTCTTGCCCTTGTGTTCGCCCTTCTGAACTTCACGCGTCAACAACTTACCTTTCCCGCATTGCGGACAAGTCTCACCATGACCTTCAATGGGTTTTACGTCCTTCTTTGGCGAATTAGGCCAAACTGCATGACGACAAGAATTCGGATCATCCTTATTGTAGGCATCACAAACAAGGAACTTTTTCCCCTTATGCTCACCCTTGTTCAGCATCCGAGTGACCATCTTGCCGACGCCGCACTTGGGGCAAGTCTCACCATGACCTGGAAGCGGCTCAATGGACGCACCCTTAATTGTGACGGTTTTACCCTTCCCCTTTTCAATCATTGATCGAAGGGACTTCAACAGAATTTCGGTGAACTGGGTTTCAGATGCCTCACCGCGAGAAATCTTCTGCAGCTGTGCTTCCCAAATTGCCGTCAAGCCGGGGCTGGTCACGTCGTTATCGAGAGCATCAATGACCGAACGGCCTTCCTTGGTTGAAACGAGCTTGGTCTTACCCTTACGCTCAAGGAATTTGCGCTTCAGCAGCGTTTCAATGATGTTGGCGCGAGTAGCTTCGGTGCCGAGGCCATCATTCTCACGGAGACGCTTCTTCACTTCTGGGTCCGTGACAAACTTATGAACGTTCGTCATGGCGGCAATCAGCGTACCATCGTTAAAATACGGGGGAGGCGTCGTGCGCTTCGCAGTGACGTCCCCCTTCTCGGCGAGCACAGGATCACCTTTGCTCATCGTCGGCAGGTTCTGATCCGATTCCTTCTCGTCTTCATCGTCATCGTCAGCTTCCGCGCCGTAAACAACGCGCCAGCCATTAGCGATAGGAATTCGACCAGTGGCCTTAAAGTTTTCACCTTCGACATTGAGCTTGGCGGTAACGGATTTCCATGTTTGCTCAGGGTGAAACTGGGCAATAAATGCCTTTGCGATCAGCTCGAACACCTTGCGCTCCATAGGCGACATTTTTGCCAGCTTAGCAGCCGAAAACTCTGAAGTAGGAATGATGCCGTGGTGGTCGGTGACCTTGCTGTCGTCCCATGCCTTTGAACGAAGCTTCAGGTCTGCTTTCTGAGCCGCTGCATCAAGACCTGGTGTCGACGCCAAAGCAGCCATAATCCCAGGAGCTTCGTCGTTGAGAATGGTACGAGGCAGATAGCGGCTATCTGAACGAGGATAAGTCGTCGCCTTATGGGTTTCATAAAGCGACTGGGCCACTTCAAGCGTCTCCTGGGCGGTCAAGCTAAGCTTGCTGGAACATTCAGCCTGCAGTGCCGATAGAGAATATGGCAGAGGAGGTGCTTTCGACTTCACAGCCGTCGAAAATTCAGTGATCTTGCCAGTTTTGCCAGAAATCTTCAGGCCAATAGCATCAGCAACCTTCTTGTCTGTCAGACGGCCTTCAGAATCCAAGCCTTCACAGTCATCAGGTATAATATAATCGGCGCGGAACGAACCATTTTCATGCTTGAAGATGCCGCTTGGCAAATAGTGATCGACAGGCTTGAAAGACTCGATTTCACGATCTCGATCAACAACAAGCTTCAAGGTAGGCGTCTGAACGCGTCCCACGGAAATAAGCATGTTTGCACCCGAGTTTCGGGCAAGGATCGTATACATGCGTGTCAGGTTCAGGCCGTGAAGCCAGTCAGCTCTCTGACGCAAGACGGCGGCAATCGAAAGATTGCGCTTCTCCACGTTAGGGAACTGATCATTAATAGCCTTGACCACATCCTTTTCCGCCATAGACGAAACCCAGACGCGCTTCGTCTTTGGTGAAAACGGGTCCCAGCCCATCTCCTCCAGAAGCTCATCAACAAGTAGCTGACCTTCGCGCTCCGCGTCGCCAGCGTTGACGACGTATTTCGAATTCTTGAGAAGGTCCTTGATGATCCTCAGATGCGCTGCCTTGTCCTTGTGAGGAGAACGACGCCATTTATCTGGAATAATGGGCAGATGCTCCATTTTCCACTGCTTTAGACTGGCATCATAATCATCTGGATTGGCGAGTTCATACATATGGCCAAACAGCCAAGTGACCGCGTCATTTCCAACGGTCCATGCGCCCTGACCCTTCTGTGCTTTTACGCCCAAAATAGACGCGCGAGCCTTGGCAAGTGCTTCTGCGAGCGAGGGTTTTTCGGCGATATAAAGATGTTCAGGCAAAATAATCTCCTTTTAACGGAAAAATAGTCGCCCCTTCCGTACCGCTCGTCAAGGATTTCAATCAGCGCTTCATGCCGAATCCGTTATTTCTTTGCCCAAATCCTCTTTGCTGGAATGGCTTCTTCACCTGCCTTGCGACTTGATTTCCTTCAAAATGCAGGGAGAAACCTCCAAAATTTAGTGCAATACGGATTTCTTCGAGCTTTTCATAAGTGACTCGGCAGAATTTGTCCGTATTTCCAGCTCGGAAGCCGCACACTCCAACCAATAAATCCTCGAACTGTTTTCCATCCTTATTTTTGGGGATGGAGACAGTCAGTGTGTTCCCTTCTGCGACAATCGTGAGGCCCTTCGAGCGTTCAAGGTGATTTGTATAAAGAGGGCGGTTGGATTTTAAAATCTCCAATCCTTCGTCGCCGGACTTTATCTTGCGATTACGGTCGAACAGGTTTTTATAACCATTACGCCCAAGCATTACAGTCCTACGACGATTTCCATCATCGTCGTAGTAAATGACCATGTTGCCAGCGCGAGCCTCTGCGGCTATCGCCACTGCTTTAACGAGATTCCCATCCAGGAACTGTCTGGTTTCAACGACAGTACCACGTGGAGCGTTGTCGAACACAGCCAGGTTTGGCTCTGGAAGACGACCAGGCTGCAGTGGATGCAAGGAATAAGATTTGTCACGGATCAACGTGGCCAGTGAGATTTCCTTGGTGTGGCTTTCGCCGGGAACTGCAAATTTGATGGACCAGCGACCTGGAAGATGAATTTCATCTTTATCAGGCTTGCGAACATCAACGATCACAGCTGTGACACTGCCTAAGTCTTCTGAAGGCACTGTCATGGATTGCCCCGGTTGAATGACAGCAAGAGCGGCCTGCAGGTTCGTAAGGCGTTCATCTGCATTCTTCACCGCATTCGGCTCTTTGGATTTCAAGGCAAAATCGACCGACACAAGTCGTGCTGACAAGGAGGCATTCAATATCTTCTTGCGGTTGTTCCTAATCGCTTTAATTTCCTCGTTGAAGAATGGGCCAACCACGTTCCCGGATTGCCTGCCCAACTCCTCTCTCGCTGTCGAAATCAGACTTAGAATTTTTTCGCTGGTGAATGGGTTTTTGTCGAAATGGCCTTCCATCGTGACGAGTTCAACGGGGCGGCCGAAGACTTCGCCATCATCAGGATTACCTTCTTCATAAATTTCCCTCGAAACTTCCTTCCAAAACCCTTCGAGTTCCCGCATGCCACGAGGTGTCTTACCTTCCGCCTTCATGCTGGCAATAGCGTCTTCATATTCGGTGGTCAGCTGGGTGAAGAGTTCATCCTGCTCATCGGACATCAGCATACACATGCGTTGCAGAAGCTTGTTGATGTAATAAAGCTCCTGGTCAGCTACTTCCTGATCAATGTTTCGCATGGCGATACACATTTTTTCAGCCAAACTTGGCTTATCTTCAAGAATTCGCTGGGCGACCTGATTGCCGACACTATCGATTAGGTCAGGGACATCCATCGCATTTGCGTTTTCGGCATTCGCGGACACGTTAGCTGACAATGCAGCAACCTTACGGTTCTCCATGGCCATAATACGCATCTGAAGTGGCAAGCCCGTGCAAAGCGTCTCAAACGCGGGGATAGACGTCTGTCCACGACGATTGACGCGCCCCCAGAACTGAACACGCTCAACCACGTTGACCGGAATCTGCAATTCGATCATGCGACGGCGTCGCTGGTCCTTCACACGCTCGGAAGCATGCAACGAGAGACCCGTGGATGCTGCGCGAGTGATGACGAGGGCATCGATGCCGCCATTATTGAAAGCAACGATTGTCTCGTTGCGGTCAATGGATTTGCGAGCTTCGTAGACGCCATCTTGGACGCGCATCTTGCGGGCCGAAATTTCATCGGCAGTCCAGCCTTCGGGGTTATGGCCTTTCTCCTTGAGTTCGCGGCCTGCCGCTTCAATACGGTCACGAATATCGTCAATCGGCGACAGTGACAGATCAGGGAAGGTCTCGATCATCCTTCGTATGTCGTCGGCTTCCGCAATGCAAAACGGGTCCTCGACTGGGAACTTTTCGGGGTCTTCCTTCCCACGTTTGACCGACATCTGCATGATGCGATCCAACATAACCGAAAGAGCAGCTCGGAAATCCGGTGGGCGAGTACCCTCGGCCTTCATATCTTCTTCGGTGATTTCAATGTCCGCAGCTTCATCGAAATCGTCATCATCAGAGCCACCTTCACCCGACAGCTCCCTCATCAAGGACTCCATCGTAGATTCGATGACGATAACTGGCTTCTCGCCACTCTGGAGCGCCATAATGGCGCGTTCAACGCAGCTGTCGACTTCTAATGCCGTAACGAACTGCCTGATTAATGGTGACAGGCGGGAGCCAAAGTTAGACGTATACCACTTTTCCTTCGCTGCCTTGCCGCCAGCGCGCTCGTTCTCTTCGTTTCGAGTGTTGATTTCATCGTCGACAAGACGAGACAACTTAGCCATTTTTGCCAGAATCGGAGCCAAGGCGTCAGAGTAGCCGCGATTTCTGTCACGACGAGCATCATCCATGATGACGTCGATCTTCAGGCCCGACAGGTCGTGCTCGCGACGGATAAGGACCCCGTCCTCCGCCAGATACTGAGAAAGAGCCTCCGCAAGCGGGTTGCCGCCTGCATCAAGCATTTCTCCGACGTCTTCATTGCGAAGAGACGGAGGCAGAACCCTCTTGTACGAAAGCAACGACTTTGCCTTGCGAGCAAATGTCGCCGAAGAGCGCATGACACCATACGCTCCAGCCAACGCTTCATCGAGAATTTTCTTGGTATTGGAGTCTCCTGACGCATTGTGAGCTTCGTCGGTGAGAACGAATGCCCCTTCGGCCACAGATGCGAGATAATTCGATTTTGCCGAACCCGCACGATTAAACTGGCTGTATGAGGCCATCATCATATTGTGGCCTTCTGGCATGCCTCCAGCACGGATTAGGCGTTTGATCACGTCCGGCCGTTCTGATTGGAACAGGATGTCGCCAGTCGGCGACATAACGTCGATGATCTTAGAGTCGTTGTTTAGAAGGAACGGGGTGCCCATGCGCGGGGCAGCACCAATGTCCGAAATGTCACGCCAGAAATCAGCAAACAGGTTTGCCTTCTCTGTCAGGAAGACCACGTTCTTACCCAGCACGCGCGCCGCCAAAGCAAGAGCTGCAAGCACTCGCCCCTTACCGAGACCTGTCTGGTCAGCCAAAATGAATTCACGGTCGCGCAGCATGGCGGCAATACCCATGCCTACAGCATCAATCTGCTCAGGAGACAGATATTTCTCCAACTCGTGGAGGGTCATATCCAAGCTTGTCGCCACGAAATTATCGATGGGACCATGCGTTTCCACGATGCGATCAAGAGCTTTGGCGGTCGCTTCGCTCATATTGACAGGAATCATGGCAATTGGATTACCCAAGCGAGAAGCAGGCTTGTAGACAACCTGGAACTGGTTGACCGCCTTGGAATCCAGTTTTTTATTCTCGGAAACATATTTTTCCGGCAAGCGATCCGTGGCTGTTTTGGTCGAAATAAATGGACTGCGCCCACGGACACTTATTCTTGTCTCGGATATTTCCATGTCCACGGCTTTCATAGCCGGGAAAATTGGTCGCAATTCACGCATTTTGAAATTGCCACCGCGTCTAGCCCACAAGGAATTAGTGCTGGCCATTTGAAAGAAGCCAGCACGCCTCAGAGCTGCGGCCTCCCATTCGGTCGCTTTTCGCTCACCTCGAATGACAATTGCCTTTTCACCGGGAGAATCCTCAAAACTGGCAAGGACAATGTCAAAACCTTCAACGCCAAGGTTTACCCACTGTGTTTTTGTGTTTTCAGCCATCTCAAACCACGAATTACGAAATAGTTTAAAACAGCGTACCTGAAAAGATCGAAAGTGAGATCAAAAAAACTAAAAAACAAAAGAAAAAGGCCCCATGAAGGGGCCTAAATCCGAAACTTCCATCTATTTAAGATGGGGTGAGACCACCAGAAGGAGCTGGACTATCGTTGTTATCCATGTTCAGGTTCTCACCTGCTTCTTCCTTCTGAGCATTCCGTGCGGCCTTCGCATCGAAATAGCGCTTTTCGCCGCGCTCTTTCGCACGCAGATCAAGAACAGCCTGAACCTCAGCTGGGCGAGCACCAGGAAGCTCAGCGGCCAAATAGGTAGGCCCATATCTGTCCAACGGGAACGTATCAGTCGAGATCAGACGGGTCTGAGACGGATCGTCCTGCAGCGGCTGGTGACGGTAAAGCCAGGTGCCCTTAATGAAGACGCGGTCAGTGTAAGAAGACTCCCCACCGCTCTGCATGTTGAAGAGAGCCTGCTCCTCATTGGACTGGGTAACGCGCTTTTCCTGAAGATTTTCAAGCGTAGTCGAGCCAGTTGGGGCAACACGATTAACGACAGCGTCGAACGAGTAGTCCTTGGCATCTTCCGTGCCAGCAGCTTCAACAAGCGATCTCCAGAGACCATGGTCAGGGTTGTCTGCGCCGCTATTGAGCTTTTCTGGGCCATCGAGGAAGAACTCGATGCTCTCCTCAATCGTCATCTGGCGCTCTTCAGCGCGGTTCCAGAACAGGCGGAGCGACTTGTTCAGCATTTCGGCTTCGCCCTCAGGCACTTCACCGGAGAGAACTGCGTTGTTGTTGGTGACGCGAACGATGATTTCACCGTCCCGGCCAACATGCTCAAGCCACTGGCCTGCCAAGTGGACAAACTCTTCCATGCTGTTGAACGCGAAGGCGTCAGGACCATCTGGAGTCTGATCGATGTAAACGCTACGGCTCTGCGTGAAGTAGGTTTCGTCGTTCTTGTTCTTGCGCTCCAGGATCTTGCCAACATGGACATAACCAACTGCATAAGCCGAAGGACCAGCATCCGCGAGGTCATGGATCGCGGCCTTGATCCAGTTTGCCTTGATGACTGGAAGACCGTCGATGGTTTCCTTGTTGTCCTTGTAGCTACGCTCAGCAATGATCAGGACTTCATCACCAAATTTTGGAGAAGAGCCAATCTTGCTGCCAGCGCGGAAGTTCTTCAGCTCCGGACGAGCCTTCTTGCCAGGAGCAACTGCCTTTGCAGGAAGCAGCGTCAGAGCAACCTGCGAACCAGCAGGCAGGCCGTACGCATCAACCTGAAGTTCGCAAATCGCACGATTTTCATCGCGATCAGCAGTCATCTTGAGGAGAGGGTTCCACGAAACGGGACGCGAGTCTCCGCCACTATTACCGCCCGAGCGGGTTCTTTTTGTGAGTGCAATTGCCATGTTCTAGACCTTTCGTTGTCGATTTGATTTCACAATTACGGTTTCGATGTCTTCAATCCACGGTTCGATGTCGATTTTTCCTTGAATGAAGGTCTACACACCTAGGGGAAATCATTTATTAGGCCGATGCAAGTGACAATAAAAAAAATCGGAGGCCGAAGCCCCCGATCTTAATTCCAATGAAAAAAGTTATTGATACGAACAGAACGTCTGAGCGATTGCAGCTCTCTCAACGGTACCGTGCCTCGGCGTGCCTTCCCATTTAACTTCCCAAAAATTAGCATCTAAACTGGTTGCGAACACACCATTGGAAATGACAGGTTTGGCATTTTCAATATCACCTGTGTATGACTCAACCTGCCTATAAACCATTATTTTTTGCGTGCCGCCACTACCACAAACAGGCTTGTAAACCTTAGGTTTGGATTCGGTCACCTGATATGAATAATGGGCAACGGTACGAGGCAGAAGATCACGAAGCTGAATTTTACCACCAGTCTGAGGAAAGCGACCATCTGGACGCCCGCCGTTGTTAGACATAACCAAATAGGCCTTTGATAAATCAATTTCCTGAATATCAGCCTTTGCGGTAACTTCTAGATCCTTCGTCTTTAGCTTTTCACTGACAGTCGCGTTCTTCGTATTAACGGTATCTGCCGTTACACTGCCTGCAACCGTGACGTCCTTCCCGAAAGTGGCGTTCCCGCTAACTGTCGAAGTTCCGTTGACCGTGAGGTTGTTGGACAAGGTGGCATTTCTTGCCCACACGTCGATAGCTTCAACATGTCCATCGATTGTTACGACATTATTGCCGCCGTACTTAGCGTCAGATTTAGCCACACCTTTGAGAGTATTCACGTTGTTGATATTGTTCCCGCCCATGTTGATCGAGGTGTTCATGGTGTTGGCTTCTGGAACGCCTGGAACGTCATTGCGATAGAGATAGTCCGTAAGAAGATTACCATTCTCAAAGGCCAGTGTTGACTGCACGTGTCCAGGTTGGATGGTAATTCCACCTGCGTCCCATGCGCTCTTCTGGGTGCGCCAACCACCGAAGTTGCCCACAATCATGCCGTTGTCTGTAGCATTAATGTCGTACCCGCCAAAATAACCACCCGAGACGCCGACAAAACCAGCGACACGCGCCAGCTGGTCATCTGGAATGGCTCTACCACCATGCGTCGTAACAATTGCCTCCAAATAAGGAGTGCCACCGCTAGGAGGCGTCACCTGACGGATAATCACCGAATGCTGCTGACCATAAGCGTTATTATCGATAAATCCAGCAGGCAGAAAGCCGTCACGTTGCAACGAACCGACTGGGGGTTGATCAGTGATCGATTTACGACCTGACGCAACGACAACCTTTTTACCGCCAGTTGTATTAGTCATCAAAGCCGAATAGTTGGCCTTGATATAACCACTTGCCGCCTCATGAACCTCCGCAAGCTTCTCGGCCGCAGTCTTAGCCTTCCGCTGCTCGGTGTATTCCGCAATCATTACTGAGATCGCAGCAGACATAAGTCCGACGACAACCAATGCTGCGCCGATTTCGATCAGGGAGAAGCCCTTGTTGCGCCGCGATCTAATCACATCAACTAGCCGTCTCTTCATGGTAACCTCCAAAAGGTTGCTATTTTTCAATATTATCGTCAGTGAGTGTGCCTAAATCAACGGTCGACGATTTTATTGATCATTACCGGACTTTTATCAGGAACGCCTATGAGTAAATTGGCCGAAATATCACCTGGCACGCTCAAATTAGTTTTCCCATAACGCCGACTTGGAAGCTCAATCCGCTTTTTCGTTTGATCCCAATATCCAATGCTCGAAGAAGAGTCACCACCAAGGAGTTTGTGAAATGATGATGAGACAGTCGCGCTATTAATGTTCCCAGCGCTCATTCCAACACCCGTGAGTGAGGTTAGAACATATTTGGACCCAACGTCATAATTTGTTCTAAAATATCCTCTGGTGACGAATTCCGCGTTTTTAACCATGTCATTCAGATAGTTGACTGGATTGACAGTCCCGCCATTGCAAACCTCTAGGCCGCACTTTTTTTGCGCAGCAACGTGCCACGAACTCATCTGCATTGCGACGACCTCCGGCCTCAGCATCTTCTGCTCGGCGGGTGCATTTAAGCCAAAAGCTAAAGACATCAGGAATGTCATCAAGAACACAATGTAAAGGGCATACATCTAGGTAATCTCCAGAGAATATTTAGATTGTATGCCCCTTGACCGTCAGAATCCAACAGAAACCATTCATATCAGTCGAACAGCGGCTTATTCTGCTCGGCTCGCCGACGCTGTAGATCAATGGCGGTAGACAATTGGTTGATGTTGCCATCACGGATCATTGTTCTAAGACCGTTTTCTTTGCCAAAAAACAATGTATCTGCGCGCAAGATTTTACCACGGCTTGTCGTCTGCAGCGACTGATGAATGACACCAGCAATGCCGGAAGCAAGCTGATCTCTTGCAAAGACAACGCCGCCTTCGTCTGCAGATGCTAATTTAATCAGGGAATTAAGGGCTTCCTCAATGGAACCAGCATGAATAGTCGTGATAACCAAATGGCCTGAAATTGCGGCTCGAAGTGCCTGGCTTGCATCGCTTGGCTTTCGCAACTCACCCAAGAAAATGTACTTCGGTGTAAAGCGAAGAGCGCTCACTAGCAAGCTTCCAAACGTGTCACCTTTCTCTAGGACGAGCTGAAAGCAACGCCCGGATGTACCATGCTCGCCGTCCATCATCATTTCTGGCGGGTCTTCAATGGTGACGGCGACATCACCAAAGTGAACGAGATACTCGCGCAATAGCGAACAGGCAGTTGTGGTCTTGCCCTGCCCAGTAGAGCCAGCGATAAGGATCATTCCACCTTTCGACGATTTAAACGTCTGAAGACCCAATTGAGCCAAGTGACGCATGACAGAAGGTCTAAAGCCGCCCAAATCTTTTAGGGCAGGGATTTCCGATTTTGATTTTCGAAGAGTATACCAGATGCCCCCATGCGAAATGATCTTGGAAACACGATAACGGACGCCGTCGAAGTCGATAAAGAATTCTCGCTTTTCGGTCTTCTTCCCTAAAGCCATAACGCTGAAGCGAAGCTCTTCCAGATCAGAAACAGCATTGTCCGGAACATCCATCAAAGGACCATCGTTGTCGACGGCTCCACGAATTTGAATGCGCCCAGAAGCTTCTGCAATATATAGATCTGAAAATTCCAGATCTTTCAAACGATGTGGATGACCTCGCCTCAACGCTCCAGCTTCATTTTTTCTCGGAACGACGGCATTTGGTTTTCTATTTGTATCGTTATCGACCATTACCCTACCTCACATTGACGTCGTAATCTGCTGCAGCAAGGAGAACATGCCCATTGCGATCCAACCGAAGACAACGCCCAAAAATAGGAAGCCAAAGTTCCGCATAATGCCAGTCTGCTGCTGGACCTTAGCAACTGACTCCCCGAGCCATTCGGTACCAAGACGATCTAGGGTTTCATCAAACCCTGTCAGAGATGCGTAGGCTCGCAAATCCTGAACGGTTTCGACGTCTGGGAAATTGTGTCCGGCACGATGAAGGGCATCACCTAGGTTGCTACCGTTGTTGACATGGTAAGCGGCCCGAGAAAGACGTTCCACATACCAGGGACTCGCACCGCGCTGAAGCATCTTGAGAATGCTAGGAATGGCCATGCCAGACTTGATCATGCTGCCAACCGACACCATGAAGCCAGCACCCATAACTAGGCGATACAAGGACCAAGGTGGGTAGCGGTCAAACTTCACGCGCCATTTGCCTGTCCATCGAGGCATGGACCAAATGGTCAACGCAATAAGGACCGCCATCAGGCCGATGATGTAGATGATATAATCCCTGATGAAGTCGGACATTGTCGCCATCTGCGCGCCAACACCAGTCCAGCTTTCACGAGGTAGAACTTCTTCGAAGGTTGGAACCACCTGCAATCCAAAAAGGACCAGCATCAAAATTGCGATGACGATCAGCATCACCGGATAAGCCAAACCAGCAAACAGGGTGTTTTTAATCTGCTTTGCAGAAGACGAAATCAAAACCGCCTTTTCGATACCCATTCCCAGAGCACCAGCTGACTCGTAGCCTTCGATGACGAGGCGGTCACTATCAGGTATCCATCCCTGAACGGCCTGGCCAAAGCTTTTACCGTTGGTAATCTGACGCCGCCACTCCCCAAGAATACGCGCTATTGGAGCCTTTGGCTTCTTTCCGTCCATAGTCGCATGCTTATGCATGATTTCGAGTGCGGAAGACAATGTAACCGAGTTTGCAAGAAAACGGCTTAGTTTTCTATACACGCGCATCCGCTGCTTTTCATTGAAAGCAAACTTCAGGTACATTCTTTCATATTTACCGATCATTTAATGGCCCACTAATCTACATATCTTCCGACACAAGTTTCATTATGGTCGGAATTCGATTCCTGTCTATTCTCAGGGCACTGCCAACGCCATTTTCCATCTCTCGAAGGTCGAGCTGCCCCATACAAACAAGAACAAAAGCGTGCTCCAGCATACTAATGCCACCCAATTGCTCTTTCCAATATTTTACAGCCTCTGCCTTTTTTTCCTCTTTTATTAGATCCAAGAAGGTCTGATCAGGCTCTATAACTTCGGCCACAACACGGCGACCAGCATATGCATCGGCAGGGTTTTTTTCGAATTTATGAGTTCCGGCAAAACGGATTTTATGTATCCATTCAGCCGCATTTGTACGCATAAATTCTTCTACATCCTTGGGGATAAAGCCAAGAGCCACACCTTCATCGAAGCCGACTGTATGATTAGGCACCGACTTTTTCAAAAGCCTCTGGCCGATAAGACCTGTGACGAGAGTTGCGTCGCATAGCTTGTACAGTTCAACCTTCTGGTCTCTTAGGCGGTCAAGGATCGAAGACGCGTCATTAGCATGCAACGATGCCCAGACACCGTGACCGGTCATAGCCGCTTCGAACGCAAGCTGCGAAGAAGCCTGATCTCGAATTTCGCCGATCATGATGACGTCAGGGTCAGAACGCAGCGAGGCAGTAATCGCTTGACGGAATTTTTCGGAACGTTCTTCCGCCGTTTTAGCGTTCGTAACTGGTAACTGGGCGGCTCCTTCAATCACATATTCTGGCGGATCTTCGATGGTAACAACGTTCACGCCCACCTTTTCACGCATCAATGCAGTGAGGCCACGCTGCAGGGTCGTCGATTTACCTGAACCAGTAGGACCTGAAATAATATTAATCCCATATGGTTTTCGACGCATCGAGCGTATCTGTCGAACTTGGATCGGCGCATATCCCAGTTGATCAACGTCTGAATCTGATCCGATCTTCTGCGAATACAGAAGTCGAGCAACCATATAACGACCGTTAGAAGGAAGAGGATTGAACTGTAGACGAACCGACTGCACGCCCTCTGGAAATTTCAATCCTTTTAGAGATGTGTCGGTTACACGTGCGCCCTGATAATCCAGTGGGTTATAAGTCGGATCGGATGCGTCAGCCATTGCGAAGGCTGCCATACACAGCTCATTCGCGACAATTATTGGCAAATCCTGCATCTCAGGGATTTTGCGAACTTCACCGTCAATACGGAAGCGAACAGTGGCAATATTTCGACCAATCGTTAAGTGAATGTCCGATGCCTTCATGTCGGCGGCGCGCTGCACCAAGCTGAGAAATTCTCTTTGGCGGACAGCGGTTTCAGCAGCGGGCGACGTAGCTCCCCTGCTATTATTGCTGTAAAATGATCCGTATTTTTGTTCGTGATTTGCATAAATCTGGCGAACAACATCCATGTCAACGAGGGTTTCCTTAACCCAAGATTGACCGCTCTGCCTCAAATACGACTTTGCGGAAGATGTCTCAGGATGGACATGATATCCCTTTGCGATGGCAAGGATGTTTCTCGTGACTTCGCCGCCTGGGGAAATCAAGGCGACATACTGGCGAAGCGCTGGAGTGAGCGGATATGAACCATTGGGAGCAGTAATAAGATCACCGGAATGATTTATAAGTTCCAGAGCCTCTTCTTCGGTCGCAACTATTGCGCGCCCATGACGTTGCTCAGCCTTAACAGGGCTAAGAGCCGATCCTTGTTCTTGAGGTGGCCGTGGCCGTTGGGCGGCCTGTGCAGGACGATTTTGCTGACCTTGGGAAGGCGTGGCAGGCCTTGCCTGAGCTGGACGGGACTGGCCATTTTGTGGTGCCTGCGCAGGCCGCGTGGCACCTGCCGAAGCATTAACATTTTGAGGCGAAGGTTTAGCAGGGGTCTGGACAGGTTGCTTATCAGCAGCCTGATCCTTTTTCCCTTTTAAAATGCTCATGAAGTCTTTCAACATAGCCTCCCACGTCCATCCTCTTTAGATATTACACACAAAATGAACGATACAATCCGCCGACAAAAATCGGCGGATTGATCGGCTAGTTAAGAGGTGATCCGAAGCCGAGAGTTTTACGAACGTCTCCGTCCATAGCGACAACTCCCTTGCTCGAAACGGATATGACCTTCCAGCCGTTGGGCAGAATAGTACCAGGGGAGGCAAGGATCACCCCAGACCCTGGATAGGACACCGATGCTTTCAGACCGCCAGCAGCGCCCACGATTTCCGTAACAACAGGGTTCACTGGAATGGACATCGGAGCCGCCTTAGGCGATTTCTGCGCGGCCTCAAGAGAAGATTTCAGACCTTCGTTCTCTTCGCGCAGCTGTTTCAACTCTTCTTCGTTCTTGTCCTTGCCACCTTCCAGCTCGAAAAAGAGTTCTTTTGCCAATTTGGCTTCATCACGCTGCAATTCGAGCATCATAATACTGCGTTTACGTTCGGCCATGGCACCGACTTCGGTGGCCGTGCGGGATGTCACGCTTCCACCCATCAGCTTCTCAAGAGACTTTCCAGCCTCGGAAGACATATTGCTGATTTTCTCGCGAGCGCCCTCGATAGTCGCGCCTTCTGGAAGAGCCTGCATCGGCGCTGGTGCAGTTTCAACTTCACCAGTCGCAGGCGGCAGCGCCTGCTGCGCATGAGCAGATCCCAAAGCCATAGCTGCAGCCGAGGTAGCCAAAGCAACGCTAATTAGGTTGAGTCGTAGGTAGCGGAAGCTGTTCATAGGCTTGTCCTTCCAATGTCCAAAGATTATTTGTTACTTCATATGATAAACTAGTGACGAACGCGCCTGGAAGCGCCGAAATTATATCTGTAAAATTGCGCGGGTCTTCGGTCGTAGAAAACGAGAATGCAATTCCACGGAAAAAGTCACTGTTAGATGGTCCGTCCGAGATCGAAATGGGGACAAAGCGCTCATCCATCACAACGATTAAACCATCACGCATTTTGGTCCATTTTATCGTTTCCAGATCTACTGGAATTTTAGGCAGATCACCAATTTCCCACTGGACTGAAGCGCGATTGCCGTTGCCACCTGGAGGTGGAATAATTGTCGGCTTAAAGCCTTCTTTCTCCACCATCATCTTTATCCAGTTAAAGCTACCACCACCCTTTCCGAGCACACCAGAGCGATCCACAGCAGCGGCAACTAAGCCATCGCTACAAATGAATTCCTTCACCTCCCAACCCGGAATATCGAGTGGGAATGAATTCACATTTTTGACGCAACTATCGATGAAGTATGAAGCCACCGGATATCTTATCCATGGTGCGTCTGGAATCTTGATTTCATCCTGTTTGGGTGCAAAGAGCTGTTTTTTTGCATTTTCAGCTTCAATTGCCATGATGCGTGCGAGTTCGATGTCCTCAAGATGCTTGAGGTACCAGTTAACACCACCAACGGTACCAACTACAATTCCAAGCCCGACGAGTGTTTTGATAAGAGCGCCACGCTTACTAACCGCCTGAAGACGGCAAGCAATCCGATCTTCGAGTAACCGAGCAATTGGCACCTCAGTTGTTCCTGGAATCTCGAAGCTCTCTGGAGCGATGGTTTCTTTCCAGTCGGTGCTGTTATAGAAGTTTTCGAATTCTTCTTTTGCTGCATCAGCATCGCTAAAGAACCGATCACATTCAGACATGATCGCGTCTTCATAGACGGCAGCGAGATAGTACCCATTCTCAACTTCAAACACACCAATCCACTTGCCACCCTTAGCGGATGCCAACTGTGCTGCAAGAGATGGAAGACCGTTTTTATGCCCGCGCGCCTTAAATCCAAGACCAAACTGCGCATCACCAGTCAAGCGAAGGCAGAAAAAATCAGCTCGTTGATTTTCACTGGTGGCGAGAGAACGTGCTTCGTTGGCGGCTTTGCTGACGTCGTCGATTTTATGCCAAAGAAGGCCAATTGCGTATTCGCGCTTGCCAACTTTTACAACACCTACGTCATTGACCGATGCCTCGTACGAGGCATCGTCATAGTCTCCCATCCCAAAATCATTTTTTTTGGCCATTCGACCCTCCAAGCCCCTTATTTCAGAAGCGTCGGCGTGATCATGATAACAATGATTTCACGCTTGACGCCTGCTTTAGCACCTCCGCCAAAAATCGGCAGTGCCTGACGTCCAAGACCACGCTTCTTGGCTTCGTTGCGAACCTGTTCAAAGCCTGCCAGGACGAGCGTATTTCCATGCGGGATGCGCGCCTGCTGAATGAAGTTGCGCTGGGAAATACGGCGGAGCTGAACCTTCGTGCCCATGGTTTCAAAGGACTCGAAGCCATCTTCAGAACCCGACAGCTCCGAAATGTTGATGCCGTACTGAACCAGAACATCGCCATTGCGCTCGACGCGAGGATTAATCTGAAGGCTGAAGCCAGTAGAGACAGTGCCCGGAGTGATGCTGGCCGTGGCCTGAGCGCCGTCAGTTCCAGGCGTCACCTCGACTTGCTTCACGTAGTCACGCTCTTCTCCGACCTGAAGCGGAACAGGAACGCCAGAAACAGTCGTGACCGAGGCAGTCGTGACAACGGAGATATCTCCCTTTTCTGACAGAGCATTCACGAGAGCATTCGACCCGGCCCACTTGCTCTTAGTGTCAAGTAGCGCCCAACCAAGACCAGGACCGCCAAGGCCGCCCACTGGAGGAACAACACCGCCAGATCCGGCCGTGCCCATAGCCAAGCCGTATTTGGTGGCCTTGTTAAAAAGACCATTTACGTCGAGGTCGAACTCCTCTTTGTTGTCGATGACCAAGGAATATACCTTGACGGACAAAGCGACTTGTTCAGAGAGACGCTTGTTGATCGTGGAAATATAATCAGAGACACGATTGATAACTGCGGGCGTCGCGGTGACAGTCACCAGACCCGTCGAACGGTTGACCGTGAAACTGCTACCTTCACCAGGAAGCATCTTATCAAGAGTGCCATTGATCTCCTGCAGAATGTCGGTCGACGACGTAGCGCTGGCTTCCTGACCAGCCTGAGGCGTGGAGCCACCTTCACCAGTAGCACTCGACTTCGACGACAGATCGAATTTGAGGCTCGAAGCCATTGCCAGAGCAGGGACGTCAAAACTGCGGGTTACAACGCTTTCGATGACGATACGGCCGTTGTGATATTTCCAGGCGACATCGTACTGAGAGGCCAGCAAATCCATCAGACCGGAAAGTGGGCCTGAATAGTTCAGAGGCAGCGATACAGTCGTTGCAACAGGCGGCAAACCAGCAGACGGGGCAGCAACTGCTGACGATCCCTGGAGTTGTGACAGAGCCATTTCAATCGGGAAACCGTCTGGGACCGGACCATTGGCAATGCCAAGATTTGGCGCTGCTGCCTGAGGACGGGCACCACCCGACGCAGATGCAGCGTCAGCATTTGGTGCACCAGCGCCACTGCCGCCCGTAGGAGCCGCAGCAGAAATCACGACTGGAATCTTCGTCTGCTGAGTAATCAGGACCGAAAGATCACGAAGGCTTTGCGGAGAGGTTTTAACGATGGTGATACCGGACTTGCCCTCAAGCTTCGACGGCAGAGGGTCACCATTCTCATTGCGGATCGATTTGGTACCGACATACACCCCGCTCTGAACCTTAATTGGGGTCTTGTCAGCAACAGGCATCGGACTTGCGGCGGTCGCAAGGCCAGCCGTCGCTTCACGCTGGACAGATCGCACGCCATTCGTCATTTCCTGGTTTAGAGTGCAACCACCAAGAACTGTCGTGGCAAGAAGGGCAATAAAAAGTTTTGCGGCACGAGACGACATTTACTAACTCCGAAATCCTTAATTGACTGCGTCAGCAGCCTTGTTTGAAACTACGGCAACGTTATTGCCCTGATAGAAATCGACGGTGATCGCAGGGCGAGCCTCTGCCATTGCGGTCACGATCTGAGTAACAGCATCAACGAAGTTGCCGTTGAAGCTCGCATTCGCCTCAATGCGGTAGTCGTATTCGGACTCCCAAATAACGGTCCATCCGGATTTCGAAGCCCATTCAGCAAGCACAGGGTGCAACATCTGCCCAGCTGAGACGGTAAACTGCGAAGCCGCTGGCTTGTAGGGTTCAAACTTCTCTCCCTTAGTGGCCAAGCGCCCCTCATCAGGCCGTTCTGCGGGTCCCTTTACGTCCTCTACAGGCTTGCCGCCTTTGTACGGACGAATGGTAAAACCACCGCCGCCCTGAAGAGGTGCTTCAGCTGCTGCAGTTGCTGGGGCAGGAGCTGGATTGCGCTTGGCTGGAGCCGAACGAGGAGCGCGCGGCTTCGAGGTTGCCGAACTCGTTTTTGCGTCTGACGAGTAAGGTTTAGTAGAAGAACCAGAAGCCTTCGAAATGACGACGGAATTTGTGCCGAAGCTCGCGGCATATCCACGCTTGCTGACTGCGTTTTGAAGCGCCTGTTTCCAGTCACTTGCCGAGGACCACGAAACATTTGCATCCCGGTCGACACCGTCGCCGTAATCCACCGTCCAACCTTCAGGAATGATCTCGCGTGCAGCGAGGTTCAGAGGGATGTCAGAACCGAAACCGTCATACGCAGCCATCACAGTTCCAGAAAGGGATACAGCCGTTAAAAGAGCAACACCCCCGACAAAAGCTTTCAATTTATTACGAGACATATGTATCCCTCTGAAGTTACATCGAATATCGACCGATAACGTTAATTACGATGTTCTATTCGCTACAGTTTAGCGTCAAGCGGCTATCGATTTTTCCTTGCGAGATTTAGCGCGCTTTTTGAGGTCATACCCAGCACAAGCCAATGAAAGCCAACGAGGAAAACGACCGCGCTTGTACCAGTTGTGAACGGCCTGCCGCTCAATGTCGAAAACGCCGGCAGTGTCATCGAGTGTTTTGAACTCGTGACGACGCTGCCAAGCTGATAACTTTTCAACTGTCATTTGGGCGATCTTCGATGCCGATTCACGCTGTTCCTCTGAATCCAGAGCAGCACATGCCCAAGAAACCCAGGTAGGGAGCATTTCCTCGACTTTTTTCTTGCGCCAGTTGCGCACTGTCTGACTGGAAAGACGGAATAAACGGGCTATTTCACCGTTTTTAGAGAGGCCGCGATCTTCGCACCACGAAAAGAATTCAACTTTGTTCATCACCAACACCATTCTAGGCACAAACCAACAACAAAAGCCGCCATTGCGGGCGTGCTTAGAGCTTGGACGAACACCAGGGGTGCAGAGATTCACCGAATGCCATTGGGGCAACAATTAAGTTGATGGTAGATAGCAAATAATGGTTCGGTCAACGAGTTTTTTGTATAAATTTTTAACAAACTGAGGCGGTTGCCGCAAAATCAAGCGGCATTACGCCCATAAGAATTCGAATTTGATTGGAAATTGCCAAATCCGCCCTCAACAGCCTTGGAAAAAAGCTTGTCGAGATCAGCGCAATAGGAACGCCAGCGCTCGCTAGGAGGCAGGCTATCCCGAAGGCCTATTTCCCTTATGTTACATACCTTGTGCATTTCTTATTCACGCGACCTGTTGCAATAATGAGACTATAATAGATAGATACTCACTAATGCCACATCACTTTGCAAGAAACGACTATACGTTGACATTCACCGGCGAGAGCGCCGTCTGTTATCACGATATGCCACGTGAGTTGTTGTAGTAGCTCAAGAGGTCTCGCCACTTTCTTCGAGCCATTGCCCCTTCAGGCGTTTCGTAGTTCATTTCAGCGCGGCTCTCGACGCCGATATACGACTTAACGAATTCAGTGGCATAAAACTTCGGGTTATCGACGGGACGGATAGAGACAGGCCTTTCAAGCAGCATGTGCTCATTCTTAGCCAAAAATGAGATGAAACGATTGTCGCCGCACAGAATCTGAGATTGCGAAACAGGGGAAAGCTCCGCAAATGGCCGCTTCTTTCGTACGAATGCGGGGTCTTGGACAGTTTCGTCATCAGCTACAGCCCAAGCGAGGAAGGTTAAAATCTCCCCTTCTTTGCGGCCAGTTATAAAGCCATCGAAAGGGTGCTTTCCGTCGCTACCATCAATCGAGCCGTCGATCAGCATCTTGATCGACATGCCGTTTACGCTGTCGTCGGACCAGCGCATCAACAAGCCATCACCCCTATAAAATGCCCCCTCGGAATTCTGGTTCAGGAGCAAATGATCTGAACCAGGCCCAATCCAAACTTTCAGGCGCTGCCCATTTTCTTTACCGCAGAGCATCCCTTTAAACGGATGGACGTCCTGAGGTGAGATATCACGAATGCCTAGCTCTACGCTCATTCCAGTACGAGCGGTGTTGCTCCAGTTAAGCAACCGAACGCTACCTCCATAAATTGATGGCGGTAGCGTTGAGCCAACTTCTGTGGTTTCGTCGTCAGTCTCGATAGGATCAGGCATTACCACGGCTGGCTGAGAATCCTGAACATTCTCCTCAGCGACGGACAGCTTTGAAGAAAGAGACGCTGGACGACTAAAGCCCGATGATCTACTAAAATTCACCAGATTTAACTCCAAAATAGAAATGCAATGATATCCATTTTGTTTACGTGCGCAACATTACAAAGGGAGAATTCCCTGATTTTGTTCCCTTAAAGATCGAGCCTTTCGAAGAGGGTCGGTTATAACACGGCCGCGACTGGTTCGGTCGATAATACCTTTCTGGATTAGGTATGGCTCAATCACGTCCTCCACATTTTCAGGATTCTCACCGAGAGCCGTGGCAATCGTATTAAGGCCAACTGGCCCTCCCTTGAAGCGATTCTGAAGCATGCTGATGTATTTCCGATCAGCGGCATTAAACCCGTCTTTGTCGACTCCAAGACGCTGTAGGGCTTCATCCGCCTGCTCAACTGTCACGGTGTCACGGTCAGCTGCGACCGCATGATCATGGATGCGACGAAGCTGTCGCAAACCAATACGAGGAGTGCTGCGGCAACGGCGAGCTACCTCAGCAATGGCAGCCTCCTCCATACGAAGGCCGAGCTTCTCAGCGCCCCGTGAGATCACAGCCGCCATCTCCTCATCGGAATAGGGTTGCAACTGAACCGGGATGCCAAAGCGGTCGCGCATAGGCCTTGTAAGTTTGCCTGGCAAGGTCGTTGCGCCAATCAGCGTGAATGGAGGAAGCGGGATCGCCACGACACGAGCGCCAGCACCCTCTCCAACGAGGACATTAAGAACGAAATCTTCCATTGCGGAATAGAGAACTTCTTCGATCTCCGCCGGTAGTCGATGAATTTCGTCAATGAAGACGACATCACGTCGTTGGATACCAGCAAGAACGCTGACAATGTCAGACGGCTTCTTGATTGCTGGCGCTATCAACGTTCGGATGTTGACATTCAATTCCCGTGCGATGATCTGCGAGAGGGTCGTTTTACCCATACCGGGAGGACCGTAAAACAGCACATGATCCAACGCTTTGTCGAGTTTTCGCGCCGCTGTCACATAGATCGAGAGATTTTCCTTAGCCTCAGTCTGGCCATTGAAATCGTCGAATGAAACAGGACGTTCGATGCCCTCATCGACCTTTCTTGTTTCTTCATCGACATACTCTTCGATATCCATCGAAAATTCCTTTTTTGTGTTTTTATCGAAAACTTTGAATTTGCTCGCTTGACAGTATGGCGAACTGCCGTGAACCATAAGTTTGACCGCTTAAAGCGTCAGTTTCCACATCAATTATTCTGGAGAATAAAAAATGAACAAGATCGAACTCGAAGCAGCAGTGTCGGAAAAGGCGGGCGTCAACAAGAAAGTTGTGGCTGATGTTCTGGCCGCCCAGCTCGCGATTATCACTGACACGCTCGCCAACGGTGAATCGGTTCGACTGACTGGTTTTGCTACGCTCGGCGTCAAGGATCGTAAGGCTCGCGTCGGCAAGAACCCGAAGACTGGTGAATCGATCAACATTCCGGCCAGCCGCAAGGTCACTGTTAAGCCTGGCAAGGATCTCCTCGCTGCAATCAACGCTTAATTGATTTGATTCACCTCTGAAAGGAAGAAGGCCCGAGATTTTGTCTCGGGCCTTCTTCTTAGGCGTGGCTCTGTTCCAACCGAGCGAGAATATCGCGAACGATTTTGCTCCGGACGACATCACGGCTCTCGAAGCGAACGACGGAAATCCCTTCCACACCTTCCAGAGCTTTAGCCATTGGCATAAACCCAGACTCGTCCCCTAGATCACTTTGCTGTGGATCGCCCGTAAAGACCACCTTGGTATTTTCGCCAATTCGTGTGAGGGCCATTTTAATTTGAGATCGCGAAGCGTTCTGCATCTCATCCATTACGATGAAGGCATTGGTGAAGGTGCGCCCGCGCATAAATGCGAGAGGACTGATCTCAATTACACCGTCGTCGATCATCCTCTGGACATTGGCCTTCCCGAGACGCTCATTGAGGACGTCATAGATCGGCAAGAGGTAGGGGTCGATCTTCTCTTTCATGTCGCCAGGCAGGAACCCGAGCTTTTCGCCACCAGCCTCAACAGCAGGGCGAGTGAATACCAGCTTTTCAACCTTTTTTGCTGCTAGATATTCAACTGCCTTTGCTACTGCAATATAGGTTTTGCCAGTACCTGCGCTTCCTTCGCCAAACGTGACGTCAGCATCATCGATGGCCTTCATGTATTGTTTCTGGGACGGATTAAGAGCCTTAATTTGTTCAACTTGCCTGCGGTTAGTACCTTTGCCGATAAACTTTTCCTCGTTCACCACTGCCATGGCTTGTTCATTCTTACGCTTGCGGTGCTCAGCTGCTCTAATATCTCGTCTACCCATAAACTCACCCTCTCGGTGTTGGTTGGATTTCAGGCAACAAAAAAGGCACGCTCGAAACCAAGCATGCCTTCCTTGAATTGTCCCAATTGGGAAAAGGACCGCGAGTGACTGCATCCACAATGTGGCGAGAGATCAATTCTAGGTCTCAATGCAGCCATTCAAATGCCTTTCCAGAAGGCACAAAACCTTCATATATCCAGACTCTCAAATCGGCGTGAAATATTCAATCAATAATCGTTAAAAATGGCGGACTGCTTTGTGAAATTCATTGAAAATGGTCAGAATTGGATATCTGAAAAATGGAGAAGTCGTATGTCCAGCAGAGAAATAAAGGCCAAATATGAGGCTGATGATATTTTTTGGCATTTTGCAGACGAATTAATGGAAAAGGTAGGCTTCAGCCTGTCGAATTTTGAACCTGAAGCCTTGGATAAACTATTATCTGAGTGCGACCGCCAATACTCCTACATCAAGGAAAATCACCCTGCTCACTACCAGGTAATCTGTGACCGATTTACAGGAAAATTCATGTCGCTATTGCGCACAACCGCATTCCTCACTGAGCTGGCGAACTCAAGCGAACTTTCCTTTGATCCACTTGGAACCAAGGCAAAGAACACGGAGATGATCGGTGTGGCTGAAACCCTCGCAGCCAATATGAATTTGGTCATTCCCGTGAATGAGAATTCTTATGTGCCTGCAGTTCTGAGTTCGGACGATCTATCCAACAAGGTCATGGAATTCGAAGCCAAGGTCGAGAATAGGGTCGTTGCCACGCATCAGATCATGACGATGGACGGCAGCATATACATGTCAGATGAACCTATTCTCGTTCATGTGGAAGGCATTCATGGCACTGAATCCTGCACCCAGACTGATCCTCTGGCCGAAAAGGAAGGCCTGCTGTCGATCATGGAGGGTAAAGTTCTCACTGGCGAACACAGGGGAACGATGGTGGTAATTGAAACCCCAATTTTTTATCCAGACGGAACCTATAACGCGCAGGGCTGGATTCAGGTTGAGGAGGAAGATGAGGCCAAAATTCCACGACCTCGACACCTTTCCGACGATGAGCTGATCAAGTTGGCTACGGCCGATCTCTTGGAATTGTCTGGAAGAGAGATCACGCTCTTAAAAGTCAGTGCCTACAAAGGCGATACGTCCGATCAGGAGATCTTCGCGTTTGAAGACGGCATCCCTGCGGTCGTTGACGAGCTGTCTGAAGCGCATATCGCAAGTTGCTACAGGATTGACAACGGAAACAACGGCGGAAGCGTCATTGACGTCTACGTCGATATCTCAAGCGATCATCCAGAAGCTCAGCAATTGCGATCATTGTGGTCGCACGGTACAAGCTATCATAGTGATGGCACCGTCGAACCCTGTCGTGAATTCAAGCTTAAGGATATTGCCCTTGCATACGACGAGACTAGTCCTGGGCTATAGGACTGGTACGGAAATGGCTTCATCGTCGAAGGTGAAGTGCTGGCCGATCAGATTTGAAAGTCGGCCAGCTTCTTCAAACGCTACAATGCCGCTTGGATCATCGTCCTCGATCCCCAACAGTCGCGCAAAATCGTCATACCCCTGACAGTCACGGAAGCTGCGAACATCGTCGAGCAAACGCTCAAGGACGAACGTCGCATCAGGCGTGTAGCCTTCCTGGGTATCCACGAAAGAGAGGTAGAACTCGAAGTTGTTGAGAGTTTCGCCAGAAAGCTGACACAGACAATGTTTCATATCCTCAGCTTCATGGGGAATATATGGATTGAAGTCCACCACGGACGTCGTAAGCGTTATTCCATTTTCCTCAACGAACTTCTCAATATCGAACACACTAGACTCCATAGCTCAAACTAGCAATTGCGGCGATTGCAGCGGCAGTAGCCAACGGTGACGATGCCGTCCGGTGTTGGCCAGTTTTCGGCATTGATGCCGTAGCGGAAAATCCAGTAGTTGCCCTCTCAGTTGAAAAGGTAACTCCGCGACGCGCTGCAAGTCCTTCAACAGACTTCATGTCACGAGTATAATATGGAGTTTCCGAATAAAGCCACTTGTTTCCGAGGACGGAGATAGGGGCAATTTCGGCACGAGCAGTGTCGCCACCCAACATGACTTCAACCACCTGGTCGACCGCCCGGTTTGGAGAATTCAACGAAACAAGAGACGACACCAAATCCGCTAGATCAAACTTGCGCTCAGATTGGGTATCCTGGATCGTCGCGTTTTGCATGGGAACTCCGTTTCAATTCAAAATACCGTAAAACATATAGAGAAATAAGGGTTTTGTCATCTGGTTTTTGTCGATCTTCATGATGACTTTAAACGAAAAAGAGCGCCGAAGCGCTCTCTGGTGGATTTGAATCCGATTATTCAGGAAATTCTTCGGCCCATGCAATTTGGCTCGATTTCAATCCCGATTGCGTCTGACAATTCCGATATTTCAAACTCAAAGTCAGGGTAGGGCGGCTTGTTCTGATAACCAGTGACATGAGACTTGCCATTAATCAGGTTAGGGTTCTTCAGTTCGACACCGTCAGGCTCAACAGCCAGACAAACATCGCCTATCTCTTTTCCGTTGCTCTCATTGACCAATACGAACCACCGACGAGGATGCCCGCCCTCCGTCTCACTTTCCCGCTTATAGTAAAGAGCGATTGCAGTTTGGGTTAATTCTGCTGCCGCTGCTACGCCTTCGTCCGAAGTAATCTCGAACCAGTCTCCACGGTCTCCCAATTCCAACGTCTTGACCAGACCATCGGTGTCAGACAATTTTTTGGTCATACGTTATCTCCTCAAGGTGGACATCAATCCGGAAGATTCAATTTACCACAATTCCCGTTAAAACGACATTGAGAACTGTGGAGAGTTTTCTTCTGGCTCTGGCTCGACCCTCTTCTTTTTAGGTCGAATTGCGGGAGCGAGAGCCGCCATGGGCGCAGACGGCGCATGATCCGGATAAACTATGGTCTCGTCAGTTTCATGCAGCACAGTCTCTTCAAGTGACTGTCCGACACCAAATTCCGCAGCTTCTGTGATCGTATCCTCGTATTTGGCCATTTGCTGACTGAGGGCTTTATCATCAGCGCGCAGTGATTTCATTACAGATCGCATCATTGCATTGGCACTATCAGCAATGATGGTCGTATAAACATTCAGATTATGATGTCGATTATAGAACTCGACGCCATGTTCATGAGTGTCTGTCGACGCCTCGTTGTGGAGGTATTCATGCATCATGATATTCGCAAGCTGGATCATCCCAGGCATGCCTTTCTTCACTAGCTTCAGCTGACGACGCTCGAACCAAATGTTTGCATCGCCATCAGTCCAAGCTAAAGCGGTGTCGGAAGCTCCAACGCTTATTTGGCGTGGCCGATACGCAGTATGTCCGTATGCGTTTCTTTCGCTTTTACTGAACGTTTGTGTGCCAGATCTGAAATCGTAATAGGAACCTTGCTGGTACATGGTCCGATTGGCTTCTCTCAACGCCCGAAGTGCGACCCGCTCAGCTTTGTTAAGCTCCTTTTCCGCTATAGGCTCGTGCGAAGATGAAATGACCTTGTCAAAGTGGCCACGATCCACCGCATTTAATCGAGGAACATGCTGTCTGTTTTCAGAGAAAATATTTTTGACAGCTTCTACAAATTCTTCCGATGTAGATGCATTAAATCGCTCTGCCATTTCCTTGGTAACAACAAACGACAGCTTACGAGTATGCGCCATCTCAGCAACGCGGTCCCCGCGATCTGCGACAGTGACATTATTCTGATAATTGGACAGACGGGTGAAAATCGACAATGGATGATGGGAATTTGTGATGTCAGTAACAATGCGATTGTCACCAAGCTCTTTGACGTCCAGTTCGCCTGAAACAAGCTGACGCGCAAAGAAGTCGCGCTGCACGTCATCAAGAGGAACCTTCTTTTTCAAGGCCTGCAGATTGTCATCTTTGAGGACTTTCAAGACACGCTTCCACACCGGGCAGCTAGCCTGAACAGCGTTTCTGGCAAAATTCACGTCCAGTGCCTTCTTGGAGACGATGATACCTGATGCACCCGATATATATTGTGACTGCTTGGTGACCAATACGCCGAGATTGTAGATATCGAGCGTGCCGCCGCCTTTACGCTTGATATAGGCGTCGTCAGTGATTTCGTCCCATTCCTCAGTCGAAGGGTCGATGCTGATCTGTTTCCCGTTCAAATAAACAGGAATACTAACGTATTTAATAAAATCTCTGATTTCACGCGTAACGCTTTCAAGTGCAGATGGGGATAATTTATCATAAAGATCAACTGCAATGTGACAGCCTGGGTTGTTTTCATTTATTTTGAAAAAATCGTAACCTAGTGTGTGATCTTTAGATTTATCGTTACCTTGAGGTTTTAAGTTTACCACCATTTTATAGCCATTTGTATGCCAAACGTTGACACCAAATGCCATCAGCTGACCGCGACCCATACGAAAACGGCCATAAGTTGCGTCCCCTTCTTCATGGGGCTGACCAAATGTTTCGAAAAAATCTTCGATTTCTTGATCTGAGGCGAAGCCCTTGCCGTTATCGTGAATTTCAAAACGCTCACGATTTATTTTAATACGGCATTCAGTAGCTCCAGCGTCAACTGAGTTCATAACGCCTTCAAGGATAGCTTTCCCAATAGTACCAGCCTGTCTGTGAATAACATCCCATAACAGGCGTGGGTGCATTTTTAATTGGCGGCGTTCCGACTGCTGTTCCATGTCTATTCCTCAATAATCCATTAGTATCGAAAATGCTTGTTGGCGTTGAATGAAACAAAAAAAGGGAGCCGAAGCCCCCTTAAATTCCTGATTTTAAGACAGTCAGATATTTTCCGAAAACAAATCTTCAGGCAGCTCGTCCATCGACACGGGCTTGATGTTACCACCCCCTTTGGATCGACGACCTGCAATGGTCTGAGGTGGGAGACGCATCGGCCGAACACTGTCATCGACAGGCAAAACGTTGAAACTGGAGAAGTCTTTGCCGTCGAAGGCATTGAAGAACAATGGGTGATTGGCAGCCATCGGACTAACCGGACCAAACGCCATCCAGGGAAACTTTTTCTCGCTCGGGCGGCCGTAGGATGCTGGGTCCTTGAACGAACGATAGAGAGCGACATCGCGTGCATCTCCGCCTACCATTTCGCGAACCGCATTCAGCTCTTCACCCATTGAGAGACCGTATCCGATGTACGAGCAACGGACCTGCTGGATGATTTCCTTATCGAGGCCACCAATCGTCTGATCGATGAAGAACCAGCCGAGACCGAACTTGCGCGTCTCGCGAACGGCTTCGATGAGCTTTGCCTTCAGCTTCTTGCCGTCTTCATCATCAGACGCGATTTGGCGAGGGGCATATCGGTGAGCTTCCTCAAAGACGACCAGCGTATTCACGTTGCTCTTTTTCCCGGCACGCATCCGCTCAGAGACGATGGTTTCCGATAAGCGACGCATGTCCGACACGATGCGGTAGATGATCTTCTTCTGAAGGGCATCGGTGAACAGATCGCGTTCCTCATCGGCCTCGCGCAGGGCTGCGAACTGATCGCCAAGATCCTCCAGATCGCGACGGTTGCCAGGCACCGAAAGATCGAGAGCGATCATCGGACGGTCGCCTTCAGGGCTTTCCATCAGCGAGCGTACGATCTGGCCGACCGTCTGACGGGTGCCGTCACCGCGTTCGAACAGGAACGCAAGGAAGTCCCAAACCTGCCAGATGCGGTGCTTGTCGTTATTCAGGATGCGTTCGATTTCCTTGCGCAAGGCATCCTGCGGCTCTTTCGACTTGTAGATGCGGTCGACATAGCCGTCTTCTTCGTCCGCGATACGCTCAAGGATTTCCTTCAGAACGGCGCGAGAACGCAGGTTATCCAACGTCATGCCATCCTTTTCACGGATGATTTCGATAATGGCTGAAGCGAGTTCGAGCTTGTTGTCCGCTCCTCGAATGTTCAGGCTCTTGTCGAGGCCGAGAGACAAAAGAACGTCCTCGAACAGCTCGTAGCCTTCCAAGCGAACCTGAGTGATGCCGTAGCGACGCGCAGCGCGGTTCATCCCCATCAGAAGGCCACGGAAAGGAAGACCACTGTCGCCAACCGCATAGCCGGAGATTTCGTCCGCGAACTCACCCTTGGGGTCGACAACAAGGATGGCCATATCTTCGTGGCGAGCGTAACCTGCGAGCAGGAACTTGGCCAATGTCGACTTGCCCGAGCCAGTCTTGCCCACAATCAGGCTGTGATAGGCTTCGCCCTGGCCGCCACGCGCCGGATTTCCGAAATGCTTGACATACATCGGAAGCGAAACACTGGCATCGCCATAGGCACGGCCGATGTAAAACAGATCATCCTTCTGCGAACGCAGCAATTCATCAAGCGTGGCCTGATCGAGGCGTTTGATCTTCGTTCCAGTAGGGGGAACGGTGCCGAGAACTTCATGCCCCCACATGTCCATATCGGAATGCCGGGAGAAGACCGCGCCTGGTGAGAGATTTGCCGTGATGACGTCCTGACGCCCGCTTAGAAACGGAATAGAGCCATCCTGCTTGATAATATTCTGCATAATGTCGTGCTCATGCCATTTATTTCTCATTTCCAGACTGACAATCTGCCCGGTGGCACGAACCTGATGGCCTTCCTGCTGCATGTCCAAATAAACAAGGCTTCCGACAAGACGGCGCTGCGAGGAATTGTCAAAAATGCTGATTGCCATTTCTTCCGTAGAAGAAGGGCTGCCTACAGCTGCAATCGCAATGTTTTTATCGTTATTTTCCATCTTTCCTCACGTTCTATAGCCCATAGCCAGCAGAAGCTTGACTTCGGGATCACTAATTTCAGAGAGAACCGCCATATCCACAACGGGTGCCGTTCCTTCGGAAATGCTTTTTGCAAATAAATCCACAAGATAAAGCGGAACTGGTTCACGCATGCCGGAGACTGTCGTGGAATCCCTGACAGCCTTCAGTGCCCGCAGTAACGCTTCATCGTCATGCAGAGCATCCGCAATCATGTCGAGGCGAAATGCGGGCGTCCACGCATGCGGCCGATAATAGCACGAGACGACGCCTTCTAACGCATCCGTAAATTCAGCCTGATTTTCTTTGTTGAAGCCAAGATATGGAGCTTTGAATTTGTCTCCGGAATTCTGTTCGCGCTCTCGGACAGAGAAATATGTCATTTCACCAGGACGAAGTGCGAGCGTCATGATTGTTCGGGCATCCGTAGAGCCGAATTTTTCAGGAATGCGATCAGCAAATTCGTTCGTTGTCGTATATTTAGGCATCGCCACATAACGGGCCGAGCTTAGGATCGTCATCACCTGCTCAAAAAAGTCGGGCGAAGCGATAGCACCAAGACGCACCGACAGCTCATTCGACACTCCACGCGAGGCAGCCAGGCCTTTGGCAACGTTGAGCATGGTCGAAAGCATCGAACCATCGATCAACACAACATCGGCATTGGATTCCGCAGCAAGCCGAATTTCCATCGACGACATAACGCCTCCTAGGATGTCGCGGTTGGTCACAGAGCGGGAAACGAGGTCCATCCAGACATCCGAATCCGATTGGCCTTCGTCAGGGCCGACGCGCACTCCGACAGCAGAACAAAGATCGCCAATGCTCTTGGCGTCACAGATCAGAGCGCCGTCTACGGCCGCTACGGAGGGGGCAGGGAGACCGTCCAGAACGTGATCAGGCACTGCGCTAATCACATCATCCAGTCTTTCCCTGATCTCGACCCGAGAGTTCGAGAATTCGGACGCCAAAGACGCAGAACGCATGGCAACTCTGCTGCCATGCTCCAGAAGCCGCTTTGTAATCTCGGCAGGGATATTTTTAGTGATGTCCGTCGTCATAGAGCGATGTCCATGAGCCAGAATGCAAAATCGGATACGAGATCCATTGGCGTTTCGCGTTCTTCCTCCACGATGGCCACCTGCCACTTCTCGACTTCGCTTTGCGCAATGTCGCTCCACTTGCTGAACGACGCAGGGAGGTCTTTTGCCCATCGCCGTCCGTCCATATGAGCGACTTCCCACTGAACACTGGCTTCTTCGATATCAATCGGCGGAGCGGCGGCCAACAACTCCTGCCGCGTTTTGTCATCGGTGAGAGCCGTAACGAAGGCGATATGTGGGGAGTTCAACCCCTGTTCCAGTTCGATTTCGCCGCATTCCATCCTTACAAGAAACGAGATTTCCAGCTGATACAGCTGGTTGGCCGTCAGCCCAAGCGACTTCGCGAGAGAAATTACGTTTGGAAGCCTGCGCATAGGAAAACGCTTCGTTGTTTTAACGACGTTTCGAGCCATGATCAGAGAACGATCCTGACGTTCATCCTTAGCGGCGCGAGCAGCGAGAATTTCAATCTTGTCACGGGTCATGTTGTGCAAGACATCAGAATAATACCGTGATGCATATTTCAGGAAAAGCGGATTGAATTCCGGCACACTCGGATTGAACCGGATTTCATCTGGCGATAATTCATGAGCTGCATTGTCCGTATAACCGACCTTCGCAACTGCATCGGAATAAAGATCAGCAATTTTGCTGAACATCTTGGCAGGATTGCCCTCAGTTTCACGCAAAAACATAGCCGCACGGGTCGCCGTATTGGGGTTATCCGAAAGACGAAGACGCTGCGCCCATGCAATTTCCTGCGGCCAAACGATATGCGCAAAGCGAGACGCCAGGTCACTGCCGAACCGACGCTCAACCGCATCGACTGCACGATAGGTCACATGAAACGGTTTCTTGGCGCGCTCACCAACCCACGCCAGGAAGTGGACGCGAGGATTAGCTGATGCTCGCTTGAACTCTGACGGTTTGGTCGATGCGACTAGATCGTTGAGCCATTCCTTGCGCAGAATGACAGCAGCATCAGCGAGTTTCATGCCTGCGTCGCGGATGATGTCAGAAGCCTCGTTCAAAACGTCATCGCCAAAACTCAGGGCCTCTACGCGCTTACGAAGAAGACGCTTCTGGGCTTCTGTATCGATCAAAACTAGTCCCTCCCGCCAACGAGCAAGCCAAAGACGTCGCCATCAATGTCCTTCAACAGAGGATCGTTTTCCTGTGAAAGCTTGAGTTCAAGCCAGCTCAGGAACGACTGGTCAGGATTCGTGAGTGCTCTACCGCGATTGATGTCACGCCACTCAGTAATCAGATGATTGATATCTGCATCATCGGGGATCATGTCGCGGGCACTTTCAATTGCTGCCATCGTCAACTCTGCAGGTCCACCACGCTCCTCAAATGTCTTTCCGTCGAGTAGATCAATAGTATGACTATCAGCAGGTTTCTTTTTGCGAGTGGACGGGGATTTGATCGCAGAGGCTTCAATGAGGCGGGTATGGGACTTGGATAAAGCCTTGAACACAATCTCAGTCACACCGCCGCCCTTACCGCCACGGATGTAGTCGACCACGATGTCAAATTCGGCAATAGCATTCACATCGGAGATTGCCTTCTCGATGACATGGATGCGGAAGTTATCAAAACGAGCATTTTTGTCGCCCGCTTGGAAATAGGCGCGGAGTTCTTCGACTGAGCAACGCCATTCAGGAGTCTTTTTCCGGAATTGAAGTGCCATCATCTCATAAAGCTTCTGGGACGCGACTGTCTTTAGATCGCGAACGCGGCTGACGCTGATGAGGCCGAAAACCTTGGGTTCAGACAGGAAGTGAACAAGGATAGGATCGAAAGCAAACTTCAGCATGCCAGAGCCAGTCGAAGAAACATCCGAGGACAGATAGTGGGCATACATGGATCGAGGCTCACCCGTTTCTGCATCCACGTAATCAATTTCGATGAAACCCTTGCCTAGACGTTCAAGAGAAGCCTGCAGTTTGCCGATGCGGTCAATCCGCAAATATTCCATGACTTCCTTCACAGGCACCCTATAAATCTGCTGCTCGGGACTGATGTCCGAATAGGTACGCAGGACCAGATAATTGAAAAGCGTGTTGTCGATGGGTTCGAACATAACGCTGTCATTAGGCGTAGCCGAAATGATGCTACTGCCTTTGCGAATTACGTCCTGCCTGCTTTCGTTTGTCATCAAAATATGCCCTCTTTCATCATATCCAGTTCTTATTCCCTATATTACTTCCCTAACGAGTGCAAGAAACATTAGGGGAAACGACATTTTTTAAGGAATTAATTATGTCTGAAAACCAGGGGCTTTGCGTCCAGATCCAGGGGAAACCGTCTGGATTTTAGTGAACTTCATCGGAGACCCTTCGACATTGTTTTTATGATTCAATGATTTAAGGTCCGTTCGAAATTCCTGAATCATAAGAATATAACTGACTCTGAATCTCACCGATTAATGCTTGGAAAATCCCTAGTGCCTAGTCCTGAAAAGATAGCAGGCGGGCACGCATACGTCCTAGCAGATTCTTTTCCAGTAATAATCCCTTCGGTCAGCTTCCGCTTTATCCCTAAAAATAGGATTCAATAAGGATTATGACGGATTCTGAATCCTCCAGCGGGTTGGATGGATGAATGACCCGATGAAAAGCCCTTTACGTGCCTGCTGCGCGGATAGAGCTGCAGCTCCGTAAGTTTTGCCGTGGCTGTTCGGTACGGCAAACCCTTCAGATACAAGCATTTCCCCTAAATCACGGATACTACGGGTCGAGCAAACTGCTGCAGCGCCGTGTCCCGCCTGATCCACGACCTGACACGTTACTGCATCCCCGTCGATCAACTGAACCAGCCGATGTGCGGCCTTGGAACCGCACGGCCAAACGGTCATTGAAGCGGTGTTGCACATCTGGGCAAGACCAGGAGCCTCAACACCGTTCAAACGCACTGGATGACCGTCTACGACGAGGCTATGACCATCTACGACGACTGCATTGCCACTCAGGACCATTCCCTTCCGGTATTTTTTCTCCACCTTAGGAGCCTGGATAGGCTGTTTCTGAGCCGTTGTAGGTATTGCCGTGTCCTTCTTTGCAGGAGATGCGTCAGAGGCCGTGTTAGGCCCTTTCTGACCGTTTTGAGCCTTGTCTGACGGTGCTGGAGGCTGCTTCTTCACAGGTTGCGGCACTGGTTGAGCCGTTGGAGGAGGTGAAGTTGGAGCGGAATAGCCACTAAACCCACCACCTACCGAGACCCCTGGCGTCGACGGAAGAGAGACTGAGGGTGCACGGCCGTGGTCAAAATGGTCTGGAGTCCACGTTTGCTCTTGAGCATGGGCCATGCCACAAGCCAAAATCGCCGGAAGAACCGTCAGAAGTATCAGTTTGGGCGTATTAGCCATCGAGCTAAGTCCGGTTGATGTGTTTGCTACTCCAATAATGCACGATCCGATTCTTGCAGATCAAATTTCACGAGGTGGTTCATCATGCGTGGATGTGTATTTTCGATTTTCCGAATCTCGTCGTTCGGGATTCCGAATCTGCTATCTATTTGAGATACAATTGTTTTTCGGAAAACCGAATCCAGACTTTCGAGATTCCGAATCTGGAAGGGGCGAGATACTCGTCGGCGGAATTGATTATGCGTAGAGTGCCCGACTTTGCAGATGCGGGTATGTGGTTTTCGGTTTTCCGAATCCAAAATTTCGAGATTCCGAAACAGTTAATGCGTTGAAAAACCTTGAGTTTTCGGAAAACCGAATCCTTTTATTCGGATTGTCGAATCCAGGGGCGGTCAACATTATTGCAATAATCGTTTGACGAATGGCGCAGCTGAAGGCATTGTAGGTGAATGCTTGGTTGGACCAGCCGCGATTTCCGATTACCGATGGTAGAGAGCCAAGGAGTTGCGGTGACGCCCATGATCTATTCCTAAGTGATGCCGTGTACAGGCTCTTACAGGGGAGATGACCGCTAAGGGACTGAAATCTATGATTTATTGTCACTTAGCAGAAAGCATAACGGCTACAAAGAGCGCCCTCGTTTTGTTGATCAAGCGGGGGTTTTCTTTTGTCCTCACGTTCCTTAGAACGACTGCTATCAAAACAAACCTCCTGTAGCAGCGTAACGCCTGTGCGGGGCATGAACGATGATTTTCGGAATCCCGAATCTTTATTCGGAAAATCGAATCAACAAAGAGTTGTAAACATTCTTTGCTTCAATCGAAAAATTCGGAATCCCGAATGAAAATTTACAAAATTTACGGAATCCCGAATCTTTATTCGGGTAAATAAGTTGACACGGTGAGGCATTTTCGATATTCCGAACAAAATATTCGGAAAACCGAAAGAGGAAAAATGAGCGAAAAAGCATCCAGAGCTGATAGGATTAAGGACGCCATGCGCGGCCGCCCTATCGCTTGGCTTGCTGAACAGCTCGGAGTCGCGTTGTCGACCGCTCATTCCTATCTGAAGGGAACCGTCCCACCAGCTGATGTTGCCATCAAGATTGCGAACATCCTCGAAATCGATCTTCGGTGGTACATCAACGGTGAAGAAACCCAGTCGACGACAAACGAAGCGGTTCTAGCCGTTCCTCTTGTAGATACCCAATTTAACTCCGTTGGGTCCGTCGCCTATACCAGTGAACTCCTGTCGTCGCTAACTCCGGACCCAGGTGATGTACGATGTATGCTGCAGAAGGGAACGGCGATGAGGCCGACAATCCCAGAAAATGCGGAGACATTGTTTGTTCCCATGACTGCCGATCCAGAAGATGGACGAATTTATGTTCTAGTTTCTGCAGGCCGTGCTTTGGTCCGTAGAGTGATGCAGACGACGGACGGACAGTGGAAGGCGGTATGTGATAATCCGGCTTTCCGAGGCGAGGAAAAGGATATTGTCGATCCCCAATCATTCATTGGGGAAGTGATTTGGACGTCACATCGACCTTGAGCTTGTTGACGGCGTGTTCGTCTGAGAGGCATTCTATTAAGAAAATAGCCTTTTAGAGGAACAGTAGTGTCCGATTTATCTCAATACCCCAATTTTCTCGATCTTCTCAAGGCTGGTTCTCAAGGCGACAGGTCTACCTTCCTCGAAGAACTTGAAAATACGCTCCAGGCTGCCGAAGGGAACAATGATCGTGCGCTCGCCGCATTGATTGAAGAAACGCTTCGCACGGAAGAGGGTGGCAAGGTCGAGGACAAGACGGATTCGAGCAATAAGCTCGACGCCTTCAATAAGACCCTCAAGAGCGTTAAAGACATTCCAATTGGTCTCGTGATGACCAAGACAAATGTTCATATGGACCATGTGATCCTGCCCGAAGAGGTCAAGGAAATTATCAATGCGTTCATCGAGGAACAGGAGCATAACGAAAAATACATCAGCAAAGGCCTTGATCCGCGAAACAAGTGCATGCTGATTGGTCCTCCGGGTAACGGTAAAACTGCTCTTTCAAAGGCAATCGCGAACCGAATGGGCTGTCCATTTTATTTTGTGCGATACGACCAGCTTATCTCGCAGAAGGCTGGTGAGACCTCGAAACGACTGTTTGCGATTTTTGACTTCGTTAAAACGCACCGCTGCATCCTGTTTTTCGACGAAATGGACGCAATCGGTAAGGATCGCGGAGACGAAAACGAGGGCGGCGAGATGAAGCGTGTCGTGTCGACGCTGCTTGTTCAGCTTGACGACATCCCGCCTCACGTAATCATCCTTGGCGCAACGAACCACCCAGGCATGATCGATAAGGCTGTTTGGCGTCGTTTTGCTGTGCGCGTGAATCTGCCAAACCCTGAAACGGTGGAATACGAGCAGTATTTGCACATGGCCTTCGAGCGTTATGGTCATAAGCCGGAGCGTGATCTGGAAATTCTTGCCTACCGTCTTGAAGCAGAAAATTTTGCCGAGGCTGAGGTATTTGTTGAAGACTGCATTCGCCGTTGGATACGTGCGGATGAGAAGATTTCAATCGATGAAGCTATCGATCTCGCAATTGATGGTTGGGCCAAGACTAGAGAGAAGCTGCCGACCTAATTCATTCGGCAACTTTGAGTTCGCGCCACTCCAGAATTTCCTTGCCGTCAAATGCGACAAAATAGGGGGATTCTGAGAGTGGCGTTTTGGTTTTCGAAAATAGTTCTGGCGAGAAGACCGAGAAAACCAGGTCGCCATCTGCCGAGTGTGCATGCAGTCCATCACGATCAATGGTCGCAGATGTTGGAGTGGTGTGGATGCTACCGTCATGAGCGATCAGCAGTTGGCCGTCTTCGGCGACAGAAATGATGAGGCCCTCTACCCCACTGATTTTTACACCAAACTTCGCTTCTTGAACCTTGGATTTGATCCTCGGCAAATTGCCGTTAGTGGGTGAATGCCTGATTGAAGATTCAAGGGCTGGCGGAGACGAAAGAGGTGGAAAGCGCTGAGTATCGCTATTCTCGAAAGTTGCGAAGTTCCCACGGATGAAGTCGAGGTGATATCCGCCGCCGATGAAAGATGCTTCGAGGTGGCCCATAGGATGGGATAGCCTGGACATGCCATCCGAGAGAGATTTGATGTGGGATCTCTCTGGATTGCGCTCAATCTGGATGAAGAGGCCGTCACTTGGGCATGATAAGGTCTCCAAGGATGGGGATTCGGATGCGATGACCGCAATGCGACCGCTCAGATTTGGAGCTGAAAAGTGAATAGTTGCGACAATTCCACCGATGGTATCCAGGTTGAAGCCCAACCATGCGGTAGGATTCGAGTTAGCAGAACCAAATAAAAAGATGTTGGAATTGAACCCATGTCCTTCAAGAAGTGAGATTTGATTGCCGCTCATTTGTAGTTTTCTCTTTAAAAAGACAGCATAAGTATGCTGCGTCATCTGCTTGTGAAGCAAGTGGCCGATTTCAATGGCAATTTAAGGACTGCATAATGAGTGATTTTGACCCAGATGAAGAGTTCAATTCGGCTCTCAGGGAGACTGGTTTCTGGGGGAGGGCTGGTTCGGGTTGTCTTCTCTATGCAAAACAAACTGGTCGATTTCTGATTGGATTGCGATCAGAGGATGTCCTTGAACCTCTTACATGGGGCACTTGGGGTGGTGCGATCCCAAGCGGGATGACACCTGAAGAAAGTGCGCTTGTCGAATTGTTCGAAGAGACAATGTTTGACGGCGAAGCCGAGATGATCCACGCCTACAGATTCGTTGATGAAGCCAGCGGCTTCGTATACGACAACTATATCGCCATCGTTGAGAACGAGTTTGAACCGCAGCTCAACTGGGAAAACTGCGATTACGGTTGGTTCGAGCATGGAGAGTTTCCTGATCCGCTACATCGCGGGTTGAAAACCCTTTTAGACAATGTTCCCGATCTCGTGGCGCTGGTCGAAAATAGAAAGCCAGCCTTTTAAAAAGCGAAGGCCAAGCATTCCATCTCTTGGCCTCTTTCGTTAGTCACCTGCACCAGGATATTTGATTGTCCCAGCTCGCCCATTGAGTGACATGACGAAGTTGACGACCTGGGCAACAGCCTCAAAGTGCTCTTCATTGATTGCTTTTTCCAATTCTGACGTAGCATGAAGCGCTCGCGCCAGCGGTGGGTTCTCGATGACGGGAATGTCTTTGCCCGTCGCGATTTCCCTGATTTTCAGGGCCACGTTGTCGATACCCTTGGCGACGCAAATTGGAACGTCGGTTTCGCCTGGCACATAGCGAAGAGCGACTGCGTAGTGCGTAGGGTTTGTGACGATGAAGCTGGCGGTTGGAACACGAGACATCATTCGCTGCTTGGTCATCATTCTTGCTCTGTCACGACGTTTGGCCTTGACGTGCGGATCACCGTCGTTCTGTTTCATTTCTTCCTTGACGTCTTGCTTTGTCATCATGAGCCGCTTTTCCCACTCGTAGCGCTTGTAGAAGCGGTCGAGGATGGCGAGAACGCCGGAGAAAAGAGCCATTCCCCCAAGCAATTTCAGGGCAAGAACCATGATTGCGGGCATGACGGTCTGAGCTGGAAGTCCCACCATTCGGTCAGCGCTTTTAAAGTGTGGGATCAGAATAACGGCGGTGATCAAGGCAATCATGCTGATTTTAGCGATGCCTTTAATGAACTCGATCAGATTGTTTAGAGATACGAGCCTCTTAATGCCAGCCATCGGACTGATCTTATTGAATTTCGGCCGAATGCGTTCCGAGGAAACGACAATCCTCCCCTGAGCGGCCGCACCTACCAGACCTAGCGCCATTGTTGCGATGATGAAGGCCGTAAAACCAGCGCCAATAGCCTTTGTAAGCCACCAGGCCAGTGCTAATGCATCGCCAAAATTTGAAACCGGAATATCGTGAGGTGTGTCTACGAACGGGATAAGAGAATCTGAAATTGATCCCACGGAATTTGGAATGATGATCCCGATCAGGACAATAAGGGCGATGACGCCAGTGAATATGGAGACTTCGCGAGATTGAGCAACGTTGCCCCGCTTGATCTCATCGCGAAGTCGCTTCTCTGAAGGTTTTTCTGTTTTATCTGACACAGATTAAAGTCCTTCAATCACTTGCCGCATGCCTTCGGTGTACATCGTTGCGATTGCACCAAAGGTGATGACGATCAGCAGGATGCCGAGGAACATCAAAATCGGAGAGAAGACAAAGAATACAGGGAGTGCCTGCATCATCTTGTTCGCGACGCCGAGTGCGAGGTTGAATACGAGACCAAGCACAAGGAATGGAGCTGCAAACGAAATTGCCATCGTAAATGCCTGCGAAATGATCAGGATCACGCCTTTATTCATGATTTCAAAATCTAGCACGCCATGTAGACCCACGGTTGAGAATGATGAAGTCAGTGCCTGGATGAACGTGACGTGTAAGTCGGCCGCAAAAATAAGGGCAGTGCCCGCGACGACCATCAAGGTCGAAACGATTGTCGATCCTTCAAATGCAAGGCCGTTGATGTTGAATGGGTTGTAGAGACCGGAGACCTGGCCAATGACCTGGCCAGCCATCTGCATAGAGGAGAGAAACAGGCGAGGCGCTAGGCCTAGATAGATGCCGAGGGTCACATTGGTAATAATCGCAGAAAATACCTGTGATCCTTCGCCCATCTGTACGCCGTCACCGACGATCAAGGAGATCGGCAGTGATACGGCGAGCGCAAACAGAAGGCGGGCTTGCTGTGGCACATGATCTGTGAACGCAGGGAACAGCAAGAAGGCTGCTCCAATCCGGCAGAATGTCAGGAAGTAGGTGTAAAACAGCGGAGACAGAAGCTCCGCTGCGGCGGCCAGAGACATTCTACCTCCTAATCCACATAGCTGACCACGTCGATTGCGCGGGTTCGCATGCGCGACGGAATCTCGCTGTGGCTCAGGATCGTGGTGGCTGGGCTGATGCGGGTGACCAGTGCCTTCACGAATGGACGGGCGATCTCGTTGACCACGATTGGTGGCATTGGGTGAACGCCACTGTTTGCTTCGATCTTCTCGCGTGTAGCCTGCAAGAACGCCTTGGAGCGCTGAAGATCGAGGTTGAATGAGCGCTCTCCAGTGGTGGCGTCGATCTGAACGGCTTCAGCCAGCTCTTTTTCCCAGTCGATAACGACCGTGATGATGTTGAGTGTGCGGTTTTCATCGAGGAGAGGCGCACAGATCACGCCCCCAATCTTCTGGCGAACGTGTTCGACCATCACGGGGATGTTTCGAGTGAAGCTAGCGGCCTCTACGATTGCTTCCAGAATGGTCGGCAAGTTGCGGATTGAAACTCGTTCAGAAAGCAGCTCCTGAAGAATGCGCTGGATTGTGATCATCGACACGACACTTGGAACGCTGTCGCGCATAAGCTTCGCGTATTCGGCCGAAAGGTTGTTGATCAGGCGTTCTGCAGCGGAATAAGTCAGGAGCTGGCTCATGTTTTCCTTAACCGCTTCCGAGACGTGGGTGATCAAGACACCGTCTGCAGACGCGACCGTGCAACCGAGGGCATCCGCTTCGTCAACGAGAGATACGTCGATCCATTTCGCTGGAATGCCAAAGACCGGATCGGTCGTGTCTTCTCCAGGCAGAGGCGGCATTGGGCTTCCGTTAGGAGCCATCATCATCTTCATGCTCGGATAGACAGCGCCCTTTGCTACTTCGAGGCCATGGATAAGGAGCTTGTATTCGAAATTGTTAAGCTCCATCGAATCCTTGATCTGAATGGTAGGAAGCACGAAGCCAAATTCAGAGGCAAAACGATCTCGAAGTGTGCGCAGTTTATTAGGCAAGCTGCCACCGCTGGGTGAGGCCAATGGAACTAGGGCCATGCCGAGTTCAAGCGAGATTTCTTCAAGCTGAAGGACATCCTGCACGGTTTCTTCGGCAGTTTTTGGCTTCTCTTCGCGAGCCTGCGTCATGCCTTCTTCAATTTCGACATTGTTCTGGTAGCGAGGGACGGCCCAGCCAATGAAGGCGAATGTGGCGGCGAGCGACCAGAATGGGACGAGCGGTAGGCCTGGGGCGATGCCAATGATTGCAAGGAAGCCAGCAGCAACGAAGAGCGCTTTCGGGTAACCGCCGAGCTGTGCAAACACGGCCTTTTCAGCAGAACCTCGGGTCGAACCCTTCGAAATGACAAGGCCTGCGGAGAGTGACACGAGAAGAGCAGGGAAGGTTGCTACAAGACCGTCGCCCACAGTTAGAACGGAGAAGGTTGCCGCAGCCTCAGAAGCCGAAAGGCCGCGCTGGGCAATACCAATGGCCATCCCGCCGATAAGGTTGATACAGGTGATGATCAAAGTGGCGATGGCGTCACCGTGAACGAACTTCGATGCGCCGTCCATCGCGCCATAAAAGCCGCTTTCCTCTTCGAGATCACGACGACGCTTGTTGGCTTCTTTTTCGGTAATTGCACCGGACGCCAAGTCGGCGTCGATTGCCATCTGCTTGCCGGGAATGGCGTCGAGCGTAAATCGGGCTGAAACTTCTGCGATACGACCAGAACCCTTGGTAATAACGATGAAGTTTACGAGCAGGAGAATTACGAAGATGACGAAGCCGATAACGTAATTACCGGACATAATAAACGTACTGAAGCCATGAATAACCGCACCAGCGGCGTGAGGTCCTTCATGCCCGTGTGTTAGAACGGCACGTGTCGTGGCAACGGACAGCGCCAGTCGCAGCATTGTGACGACAAGGAGAACTGTTGGGAACGACGAAAAATGAGATCCCTGCGGAATCCATAGAGCGACCATGAGAATAAGCACACTTACCGAGAAGGAGAGCGTGAGCGCAAGGTCGAGAATAAACGTTGGAAGGGGTAGCAGGAGAATTGCCAGGATGGTCGCCACGCCGATTGCAAATGCGACGTCGCGGTTGTCCATGGCAATTGACGAAAGCGGCGATTTCGCCGTTTTTCCGCCACTTGGGTTCGTGTTCGCCATTAATTAACTCCAGAATATAGGTCGGCGCACAATATCACCGCATTTATGGATTTCAAGGACTAGTTAGCGGAGAAGGCTTTTTATTATTAAATAATCCCCAGGTCGATTTTACAGCACCAGCGGCGGCTGTCGACCGTTCGTTTCCAACATTTTTGTCCAGAATAATGTCTTCTGAAGGTGGAGTTTCGGCGAATTTGAATTCGCTCGGAGGGGGAGAGGCCTGCTCCTCAATAATTGGTGGTGCAGAATTATTGGTGATAGCCGCGAGAGGTGCACCAATATCGGTTTTGACGCTTGAATTAATACCAGACATGGCGCTGGATACGTTCCAGTTTGGATTAAGAGCATTCCAGACGAATTGGTCGTCGTGTCCGCGATTGATTGTGATGCCAAGGCATCCTACGCGAAGTTCCTGTGCGCCTTCGGACTTAAACTGGCGAATGAGGCGCAGCGCATTTTCAGGGGAATTCTCGACGTATGTCTTGCCGTTATGCTGGACAGCAAAAGGGTACATCTTCCCACCTGGGCCAATCGAGAGATTTGAGGCGAGGGCCTGCGCAAGTGACGTAGGAAGGCCTGATTTAGCCGCCTGGCTGTTGAGGGCGGAATCGCAAAGTTGCTGTCCGGATGCAAAGGCAAATGATCCCGCACAAGGCAGGATCATCAACGCGATGGCGACTTCTTTAAATTTAGAGGCCAAGAATTGCATCAATCATTCTGTCCATGAGCGAGGATAGCGACTGAAAAATGAACGGCAGGCTCATAATGGTCGCAACGATGATTGCAGCCACCTTCGGCACGAAAGTCAGGGTCATTTCCTGGATGGAGGTGAGTGCCTGAAAGAGTGCGATGGTTAGACCAACAGCTACCGCAACACCCATCACGGGAGCAGCGGCTATAAGTGCGGTCCAGAGACCATCGCTCAAAACTTGTACAACGTCAGCTTCGTTCATCGGAGACCCTCTTAGATCGGCATACGAAGGATTTCGTTGTAGGCGGTTATCGCCTTGTCACGGATCGCCATGGTCGCCTGAAGGCTGGATTCAGCCGCGATAATCGCGTTCACTGCGTCCTGCATGCTTCCCTTGCCGCTAAGGCCGTTGATCATGGCGGTTTCACCAGATCGAATGGTTGCGACCGTTTCCTTGGCCGCGTCGGTGACATAGTCGCCAAAGGTTTTGGCAACAGCTGATGTCGACGATACGCGTTCAGCGGGGAGTGACGTTTCCAGGGAGACTGAAGAGATGGATGAAATTCCGTCCATTTGGATTTCCTTTGGATTTTGGATTACTTGAGGAGGTCGATAGTGCGATTGAGCATGGCTTTGGCCTGTTCAACCATGTTGACGTTGGCCTCATAGCTACGAGACGCCTCGCGCATGTCCGACATTTCGATTACCGAGTTGATGTTCGGCATCTTGACGTAGCCCTGCGTGTTTGCGGCGGGGTGTGAGGGGTTGTATTCAGTCGGGAATGCCGACATGTCGCGGCCGATCTTCTTGACCTGAACGGTATTAGCGCCAGAGGCGCGGTCAACATGCTGCGAGAAAGTGATCGTCTTGCGGCGATACGGATCAGCACCAGGACTGTTGCCTGTCGATTGAGCGTTCGCAACGTTTTCCGAAATGACACGCAGACGGGTTGCTTGCGCATTCATTCCAGCCGAGCCGATTTTCATGGTTTCGCTGATCGGGTCCATGCTGATTTCCTTTACTTCGAGGACATCACAACAAGGCTGGCCGCCTTCTTATAAAGCGATGTCGCGAACGAATGATCGATTTGTGTCTGGGAAGCCGAAAGCGTCTGTTCTTCGAGATTTACATTATTCCCATTAGGCTTCATCGCAGAAGTCTTGTTGGTCACCACGCTGGCCGAACGAGAGCCGCTGCTACCAGAGATGTGATTTGGGTGAGTTTTTACGGGCTGGTAGGCTGATGTACCTTTGAGAACTTCAGAAAATGGACGCATTTCGAGAGCGCGAAAACCAGGCGTGTCAGAATTGGAAATGTTCTTCGCAATGATACGCTGCTTTTCGGAGAGGTAATCGATCCTCTGGGCGCTGAGTTTAATCGCACCAATCTCGCGAATATCCATTTATTTCTCCTAAAAATTGCCCTTGACAGAGGCGAGCTTAAAATGATTGCGCAGAAACATATATTCCACCTTTTTTGTTTGATTGCAAAGGCCTAAGTGATGCTACAATCTATGAATTAAACAGGTTTCAAACGTATTTGGAATTTGGGTCTGATGCGGCTAAGTCGCTGTGTTTTCAAACAGAAATGCGGATTACTGGGGATAATATGAATCCAACAGCCTTATTAACGGGAAATATCATGAAGACGATCACCGGCGCTCAAGTGCGAGATGCCGCTGGCCAGACTGACCCGTTGGCATTCCAAAAACACCTGATGTCAGGGGACACCCTAGATCAGATTTCGGGCACAAAGATATCAGCACCATCAGGTTTCTCTGGCATTCTGAATAGCGTGACCAACCTGCTGAATGAGGCGGTTCAGTCACCACCAACAACAGGTGAGACAGTTCCTGAGCTAGTAGATGGCGTTGGAGTTTTGACTGAGGGCGTTCTTCCCGTGGATGAGGCGGCTTCTGACAACGTGGACGATGTTGTGAGTGACGAAGTCCAGTCTGTATTGGGGGCTGTAGCCGTGGATGTGCCTCTTGCTGTGCAGCCGAAACAGGTCGCAGGTGATCAGGTCACAGTTTCTGCAGCCGTACAGGACTTTACGACAGGATCGCGTCGTCCTGCCTATCCTCTCGATATTCCGCAGGTGGAGGTTCCGGCTTCTGGCACTCCTGTTGCGATGAAAGCTGACAAAATCGAGTTTGCGGCGGTGCAGTTTGCTTTACCCGAGATGAAGCGCGTTGTGACGCCGAACTCGAAGTCTTCTGGAGAAGATCCAGCGGTCCTCGTTGGCCAGAGTGTCGCTGTGAAGGGCGGTGACGGGCTGAAGGTCTCAAGTGTCCAACAGGCTACAGGCGTTCAGAGTTTGGCGGCAGATGGTGATAGGCAGCCTTCGGCGCAATTGCGATCCGAGACGGTGCCTTCATCATTTTCCGCTGGGGTGACAACTGTCCTGAAGGAGATCGTCACGGAGCGCCAGGTGTCGTCGTCGACTGCCGTTACAGAGAGGACAGTTGTTGAGCAGCTTTCAAACGGAATGTTGAAGGTCGCAACCAAGCAGGGCGGTAAGGTCGTTATCAAACTTACCCCCGAGCATCTTGGGAATGTCGAAGTGACGCTGGCCAAAAAGAATGGCCTGACGATGGTTCGCGTCGTGGTAGATCGCTCAGAGACCCTCGAAATGGTTCGCTCTGACATTCGGTCGCTGGAAAGATCCCTGATCGAATCAGGCATCGACGTGCGGTCGAACTCAATCAGTTTGGCTTTAAAATCTTCGTCAGGAGATGCGGATGCAGGACATCAGGCATTCGACGGAAATTCAAACCAGCCTCGTGCGGGTGGGAAAAATAATAGTGAAGTTTCTGATGTTCCACGGCGAGCAATCGAAGGTCGCGGCGGCATTTTGAACATCAGAGTATAAGGAGAATATCATGGCAACAGATGCTATTAGTCAGATTCCGTCCATAACCAACCAAGGGTCGACTTCTGTTTCGGATAGAGCGGCAATCGATAAGGACAAGGACATGTTCCTGAAGCTTATGATCGCTCAAATTCGGAACCAGGACCCACTTCAGCCTATGGACCCGACGCAGTATGTCTCCCAGCTTGCGACGTTCTCTCAGTTGGAGCAGCAGACCGAAACCAATAAGCAGCTTGCATCGATGAGTGGCGTGATGTCGGCCGTGATGTCACGAGCAGACCTGTCCTATATCGGGATGGACGTCGAGGCGAAGCTGGATGTTTTTGCCTTTAAGGGCAATCCAACCGATTTTCGCTATGTGACTGTTGGTTCCGACAAGGTCGAAATTGTCATCAGCAATGACAAGGGTGAGGTCGTCAGGACTGTTGAAGGAAGCGCTGAAAACGGTGAGCAGGAGTTCACTTGGGACGGCCGTGGAGACGATGGGCAGTTGGTTGCGAATGGCAACTACAAGATCAAAATCAAGGCCGTCGATAGTGACGGCAAGGATGTCCAGTCTGTCGTGTCGATGCGGGGTGTCGTGAAGGAAGTGATCACCGAAAACGGTGTTTCAGTGCTGGTTTATGAAAACGGAACTGCTGTCGATTCTGATATGGTGGTGGCGGCGCGAAGGCCGCTGCTGAAAGATCAGCAACCATCGAGCTAAAAAATAAGGCCTCAGAAAACTCTGAGGCCTTATTTTTTTCAACTGGTTTTAAGCATTCGGTCGAAAGTCCGCCTCTTTTTCACCGTCTTGAATCTCGTAGGATGCGCGGTGCGGGTTCCAGAGCGTTCCCTTGGTGGCAATGATGCCTTCGATAAAAGTCTGGAACGCAGGATTATCTCTATAATTTCCGTAATCCGAGGCGTGAAATGTCGCGACAACTTCGCCAGAAGCGTCATCTGAAATTGTAGCGCTAGGATAATCGGTTTCATCAAGAGAATAAGAATGTGACATTTCTATTCTCATTTTCTGCTGTATTTATAGACAGCCAAGTTGGACACATGAAGTTCATCAATAACAACATCAACGAGTTTGTCATTGGTGAGGTTCACAATCTTATTTGCAGCAATCTCAGGGACGCGCAGCAATTCCTTGCTAGGATTTGTGAAAGTCTCGATTGTTGCCTTGAGAAGGGCGTCGGAGAGCATGTCGTTGAGCGCAGGATTGGCTTGAGACGTCACCGGGACCGATACGGAATAAGTGGCACGCACGATGATCGGAGGCTCGCCGGATTTAGCGATGGACGTGACAAGCACAGGGAGATCGACTTTTACGTGTTCGGTCTCTGGAGTAGAAAGTTTCGCGTGATCTTCAATGTGAAGAGCGGCCGTCGAGCCGCTCCAAAGGCCAAATGTGGCCATAGCAATCATAGATCCGTAGCGGATAAGTTTTTTCTTCATGTGGTTTTCCCTTGTTACCAAGGCAGAACCACATCCACAGCTCGTTGACCGTATCGTGGCGTCTGCGCGTCTGAAATCACGCCTTTGCCGCCATACGAGATGCGGGCTTCAGCGATTTGATCATAACTTACAGTATTTTGCCCATCGATGTCTTGGGGTCTAATTACGCCGGTGACGGTCAGGTCGCGTAGCTCTGAATTTACGCGAATTTGCTGTTTGCCGCGAATAACCAGATTTCCATTCGGCAATTTCTGCGTAACAACAGCCGCGACCTTAAGGCGGATTTTTTCATCGCGCTTAACTTCACCCTTGCCAGTCGTGTTGCTCTGGCTGGTCAAGCCGATGCCTTCATTGAGATCAAGCGGTGCGGCCTTGTTGCCGATACCGAGTAGATTGGGAGCGGCGATCTTCTCGTTGGCCTGGCGATTGCGCGAAGTTTCGTTTTTCAGGCGAGCTTCATCACGAATGTCGACGAGAACGGTGAGAATGTCACCTGGCTGTGCGGCGCGCTGATCTCGGAAGAATGTCGTCGATCCGCCCTGCCAGAGTGAGTTTTTGTTGCGCTTCGTCACCTTTGGTTCCGGCATTGGCATGGATACAGTCTCTGCCTGACGCGAGCTGAGGTCGGACATTGGGCTGAGATCAGGGCTAGCCCCCATGCGAGAGGTCGAACAACCACTGACTGCCGCTGCAACGAGAACGCAGGAAAGGATTTTCAGGGATTTCAATTTGATACTCCGGAATTGATTTCAACTACACCTTCGGACACTGCAATTCCTTCAAGGGTGCGAGCAGCGTCCTTGCGGACTATTTTTACGGTATCACCAACAGCCGCGTTTGAAAGTGATTTTCCCTTCGAAATAAGCTCAAGTCCACCTTTTTTGTAAATAATCTGGACTTCCTGATTCCTTTTTACGACGGTCGGGGCCGCGACATTCTCTGTAGGGATTGGTCGCCCAGGAGTGATTGAGCGAATAATTTCCTTTCCGATCAATGAATCGGAGGTTTCGATAACACTCAAAGTTCTGTTGTTCGATGACATATTCACATATTCGATATCGCGTTCGGAAATGATATCCCCGATGTTCATTCGCGATTTAAGGACAGGAACTTTCGTTTCCACGACCGCCACGCCTGCGATGCGCATAGGTGTGCCGGACTGGTCTTCCACCAGCGCGGCAAAACGGTCGGATTTCTGGTCCCAGATGATCGCGAGGAAGTTTTGTGGAAGCCCGTCCTCATGTGCGGTCTTCTTGCCGTTGTAAGGACCGACACTGTTTACCGAAACAGCGAGGGATGTGTTTGGGGCCAGTGGGCCGTAGCGCGCTTCGAGTGCTGCCGCGACATCAGAAGAACTGACCTCGGCGGATGCCACCGAGGTCATAGCAAGTAGCATGAATGCAACTAAGCGCTTCAAGACGATTACCTCATGCTCGAAACGGTGCGGCCCATCTGATCAGCAGTCTCAATGACCTTGCTGTTCATTTCATAGGCGCGCTGCGCGGTGATAAGCGATGTGATTTCCGTCACACTGTCGACGTTGGACGATTCGACATATCCCTGACGGACGGTTGCGTAACCAGCATCGCCTGGAAAGCCTTGAATTGGGTTGCCGGATGCGCCCGTGACACGGAACAAGTTGTCACCGAGTGCTTCGAGACCAGCTTCATTGACGAAGGTTGCGAGTTCAAGGCGGCCGATGGTCTGTGGTTCAGTTTCGCCATCGAGGAGGACGATAACTTCGCCACCACGGTTGATCGTTAGCTCGCGGGTGTTTTCTGGGATCGAGATGCCAGGGGCGACTTCATGGCCATCGCTGGTGACGATGAGGCCTTCTGGCGTCTTTCCGAGGCTGCCAGCGCGCGTGTAGGCGTCTGTGCCGTCCGCGAGAGTGACACGCAGGAAGCCGCGACCTTCAAGGGCGATGTCCAACGGATTGCTGGTCAGTTGCAGATTGCCCTGCGACATGATGCGGACAACGGAAGTCGGCTTTACGCCGAGGCCGATCTCGACACCAGCTGGAACGACGTTTCCGCCTTCGGTGGCGGTTACGCCCTGACGACGGTGTGCCTGGTACATGAGATCGGAAAATTCAGCGCGGGCGCGCTTGAAGCCTGTCGTGCTCAGGTTGGCGATGTTGTTGGCGATGACTTCAACATTGGTCTGCTGGGCGGTCATGCCAGTAGCGGCGATAGCGAGTGCTTTCATGTCTGATCTCCTTTATACGCGGCCAAGGCGGGCGACCGCGTCTTTGCGGAGGCCGTCTGCCGTTTCACTGAGGTTGTTAGCTTCGTCATAGGCCTTGGAAATGCTGATCATGCGGGTCATTTCCGAGATGCTGTTGATGTTGGCGTCTTCCAACATGCCTGACAGCAACTGAGCGTTCATGTTCGGTGCGAGATCGGCGTCGCTGGTGAAGCCAACGCTACCGACCTTTTTCATTGCCTGTGGATTTTCAGAGGTGAAAACGCCAAGTCGGGCAACGACAACGCCATTATTGGTGATCGTGCCATTCTTGCTGATGGTAACGTCATTTGCGCCTGCAGGTAGCTGGATTTGTCCGCCATCCATGTTGAGGACTGGGTTGCCATCGAGATTGACGAGGATACCTTCATTGCTGACAAGGAAATGACCGTCCCGAGTATATTGAATGCCATTTTCGGTTTCGACGCCGAGGAAGCCTTCTCCTGTGATGGCAACGTTCAGGTTTGACCCAGTTTGACGAAGAGGTCCGGCAGAGAAATCAGTCCATGTATGCTTGTCCTGAACGAAAGAGGTTGGGGACGTGTTTTTTGTCCCTGCAGATTTATTAACGACTTCGGCAAAAATCATGCGGTCGGCTTTGTAGCCCACCGTATTCATATTCGCGATGTTGTTCGCAACGACGTCGAGGTTGCGACGCAGAGATACCTCTGCTGAGAGGGAAACGTAGCCGACATTATCCATAGATTTTGCAAACTCCTGTGGGAGGAACGCAGACGCACATTATTATAGCCTTGCCAATTAATGAACGAATGCAGAATATATCGATATAGATAAATTTTTGACCGGAGCGGTTCTAAATGCAAGGCAAATTCCCTCGATCAGCGCTTCTAATTGCGAGTTTTGTAGTATTAAGCCTATCGACCAGTGGGGTTTATGCAGGAAATGCAGATCGCGATCCCGGCTATCTTGTGAGCGTGAAGAGCGCCCAGAATTCCAAAGTGGTGAATAAACGCAAGGCCCGTCAGGCGGCCGCCTCTCTGCCAAGTAAGGCTCCCATTCCGTCTGTTCGACCTGGAAAGAAGCGCAAACCCGCGAAACCCACTAAGCCCGTGTATCGCAAAAATACACCGAGTAAAAAATTGCCAGCCGCCGCTGCTGCTCCAGTGCCAGAAAAACTGGATTATTCACAGATCAAGGAAAACGTTCAGCAGACGGTCAAGGGACTTGAGATTCTTGAGGTCGAAAAGCAGGCCAAGACGCCTCAGGTCGACAAACCTGCTGAGGCGTCTGGAGACGTGGTTCGTGGGTTTGCGGCTCTCGGTTTTGCCAACAGTGATTGGGAAGAGGGCATCGAAGGCTTCCGTTTCCATACGGCCGCAGCGCGGCGGCTTATGTCTGAGGGGCGACCTGACTTGGCGGTGGCTGAAATTGCCTTCGCTAGGGATAAGGCGACTGAAGCTGGTGAGATCGCGGAGGCTGGTCGTCTTCTCTCGGTCGCCGATGTGTTGATTGGCAAAGAGGTCCAGTCGTCTATCGTTCGTGGGGCAGCTTTCCCTGTGGATTGGAAGGCAATGGAAGTCGCACGTGCTGGCATTTCTGGCGAGAAGCCAGCCTATTCAGTGTTTGTTGCCGTCGATGAGGTCTCCAAATGGCCAGACCCATTGGCGGCGTTGGTGATCCGTCATTTTGCTCCGCTTGTTGATAAGAGGTCGTCGGACGCCCTTATCGCGGTCGCTGATCGCTTGAATGCGTCTGGTTCTCTGAACCCCTCCGTTCTTCCGTTGATCAAGGGGTATGTTCATAAGCTGGCAGGCGAGACTGATAAAGCAAAGTCGGCGTTTGAATTGGCATCGACGTCGGTTCTTGGCGGTGTTTCAGGGAGAGCCAAGCTTGAATTGCTGGAAGCAGGGATTAAGGGAAGTGCATTTTCAAAAAATGAGATTGCAGCTGCGGCTACCGACATTGTGAATATCAGGACTAATGATGTTGTAGAACGTCGCGCTCTGCGTATTTTGGCCGATAATGTCACAGGTGCTGATAAAATTAATGCGCTTCGCTCGCTTGAGAAGATTGAGCCTAATGTCGAGAGGAAGGCTGAAATTTCTCTCGAATTGGATAAGCTGATTGAGGAAATAGCCTTGGCTGAAAAGGCTGAGGAAGAGAAGCGAATGGCGGAAGCAGAAAAGCAGAAAAAGCCCGAGGATAACGCACCCGAGATTCAAAAAAGTGAGCCGACTTGGCTTCTTGATGAGGGGGCCGACGAGAAAAATGCTCCATCAAAGGGCAAGGTGAGCATAAAGTCGATTAATCAGTCCTTGAGCGAAGCCGATGATATTGTTCGCTCATTCAAAGAGCAAAAATAATAGGTATTTTCAAAGAGCAGTTGCGACGGGGTTGTGACCCCGTTACCATTTTATAAACGAACATAAACTCAGGCGTGGTCTTGCCGTTTAATAACGCGTCGGATGGAGAATCTGAATGAAAATTATAATTGGCTTGCTGGTAGCGGTAGCCTGTATCGCCGGTGGCTTTGCCTCCATGGGTGGCAATCTCAAGATTCTATTTCAGCCGTTTGAATATGTAATCATTGTTGGTGGAGCTATTGGCGCTTACATCATCAGTAATCCTGTGTCGGTTTTGAAAGATACGGTGACTTCGTTTCTGCCTGGCGTGAAAAAAGTCAGCCGCAAGAAGGCGGATTATCTGGAACTTCTCTCGCTGCTTTATCTGATCGTTCGGCAGGTTCAAGGGCAGGGCGGCATTAAGAAGCTTGAGTCCGACATCGATAATCCCGAACAGTCTCCATTCTTTAAGCAGTTTCCTCGCCTGTTGGAAGATAGGAAGATCATCATTTTCATATGTGACTATCTGCGTCTCGTTGCGCTTGGAACGAAAAGCCCGCACGAAGTTACCGAGTTGATGGAAGAGGAAATCGAGACACTCAGACATGAGTTGAATACCACGCCGCGTGCGATCCAGACCATCGCAGATGCGTTTCCAGCGCTCGGCATTATCGCGGCAATCATGGGTATTGTTAAAACCATGGGTCACATTGACGCCGAACCTGCTGTTCTCGGAATGATGATCGGCGGCGCGCTTGTTGGTACCGCGACGGGTATTTTCCTCTGCTATTGCGTTCTTGGTCCGATGTCGACTGTGCTACAGAAGCGTCGTGATGCCGAAGCGAATTTTTACACCTGCGTTCGCGCTACTCTAACCGCATATCTTCAAAATTATCCAAGCGCGGTTTGCGTCGAGTATGGTCGTAAGGTTATTAGTACCGATGTTCGTCCAAGCTTCTTTGATGTTGAGGAGGCGACCTCGAAGGTGAGGGCTGTAAGCTAATGAGTGAAAAGGTCATCATCAAGAAAAAGCGTCATAATTCTCACGATCACGCGCATCACGGCGGGTCCTGGAAGATCGCATTCGCTGACTTCATGACTGCGATGATGGCCTTGTTTCTGTTGCTTTGGCTCGTCAGCATCACGACGAAGGAGCAGCGCCAGGGTATCGCCAATTGGTTTAATCCAATGGCCTTCAAGGAAACCCAATCGGCGTCTGATGGCATGCTTGCGGGTAAGGCTGTCGATACCGAGGGCGCTCAAAATTCCCCATTTGTGAAGGGGACTGCGGCTGAGCTGGAATCTGGCGAACCGCGTACGATTTCTCAGCAAGAAATGCTGGAAAAAGAAGAAGCCGTTAAGGAGGCTCTTGAGAAAGCAAAGGCGATAGAGGCTGAAAATGAAATCCTGTCCGAAGTGATGGATGAAATTCAGAAGAAAATGTCTGCGGCGGTTGATATGCAGCAGTTGGCTGAAAGCGTAATCATTGAGATCACGGATGAAGGCCTGAGAATTCAGATTACGGATCGTGACAAGATTTCGATGTTTCCGGTTGGGTCGACGGGTGTTTCGGCCGCTGCAACTGAAATCATCAAGGCGATTGGAGAAGCAGTCGCTGATGTTCCAAACAATGTAGCGATTACGGGCCATACCGATAGTCTGGGCTATAAAAATAATGCTAGCTTTGACAATTGGGATTTGTCTTCGGGAAGAGCTAACTCTGCAAGAAGAATTCTTGTGGCAGCAGGGGTAAATGTCGATAGAATAAGTCGAGTTGAGGGTTTGGCTGATCGAGACCATCTGGTCAAAGATGAGCCAAACGATCCGAGAAATCGGCGTATCAGTGTTACCCTGCTGAGAAAGAACTGAACTTAAACTTAATCACGAGTGATTAGATTTACTCGACAAAATTTCTAAGGAGTATTTGATGAGTGTACAGAGCGCAATGCGTGCGGGTGTCTCCGGTTTGGCCGCTCAGAGTTCACGAATGGGTGCGATTTCTGACAACATCGCAAACTCACAGACGGTTGGTTACAAGCGTTCGACTGTGAACTTCAGTTCGATGGTTATTGGTCAAAATGGCGGTAGCTCGTATCAGGCTGGCGGCGTGTCTTCGTCGTCTCGCACTGAAGTTTCGAAGCTCGGCCTGGTTCAGGCAGGTTCGGCCGCGACTGACATGGCTATTTCAGGCGATGGCTTTTTCGTAGTCTCAAAAGATGTGGCTGGAACCTCTAAGGCACTGACGCGTGCTGGTTCTTTCCGTCCTGATGAGCAAGGCAACCTCAAAAACGTTGCTGGTTATTATCTGATGGGCTGGCCTATTGGCCCTGATGGAAGTGTCGGGAACGTTGACTATGAGAGCCTCAACGGCCTCCAGCGTGTGAATACCGCCGCTGCTGGGATGTCGGCCGTAGCTACGACCGAAATCAAGTTTACTGGTAACGTGCCATCAGCTCAGACAGGTGCTGGCGCTCCGGCCGATCCATTCCGTTCTTCGGTCGAGTATTACGACGCACTCGGCAACGCTCAGCGTCTTTTCATTGAATGGCAGCCGACGACCACGGAAAACAATTGGACCATGCGTGTTACAGACGCCACTGGCGCTGAGTATGGCTCAGTCGATGTTGAATTCAGCGCAACAAATCCAGGCGCTGGCGCTCCTCTGAATTATTCCAACGTCGTTTCGACCTCAGGCGGCTTCGCTTTCGATACCGCAACTGGTCAGGTGACATTGAACGGAACTGCCAGCGGAGGTGCTCAGCCGATGACGATCAAGTTTGGTGCACCAGGCGAATTCGACGGCGTAACGCAGTTTGCTGGCGAGTACGCTCCCAAGACGGTCAAGAATGGTTCAAGCGCTGGCGTTCTGCAGTCATTCGAGATTACGGAAGACGGCAAGCTGATTGGCATCTTCTCCAATAACGCTCGTCGAGCGCTCTGGCAGATTCCGGTGGCAACAGTTGTGAACCCGGATGGCTTGTCTCGTGCTGACGGCAATACCTTTAATGTCTCGGCTTCATCTGGCGATGCGCGCTTGAACGATGCTGGTAAGGGTAGCGCTGGTGCGATTGCTGGTGGTGCTCTCGAAGGTTCGAACGTTGATATCGCGGAGGAGCTGACAGACATGATCGTCACGCAGCGTGCCTATAGCGTCAACGCAAAGGTCGTCCAGACGTCGGACGAAATGCTCGAAGAAACAACGAGGCTGAAGCGCTAAGACGGGTAGGTAGGCATGTCATTATCATTAGCTTTAAACTCGGCTTATAGCGGATTAAAAGCCAGTCAAACGCAATACGGAATCTTGTCCCGAAACATTGAGAACGTTCAGGTTTCTCATTACGTACGCAAAAATGCGGTTATCTCGTCTCGTATCGTTGCAGGCCATAATCTTGGCCTGCAAGTTGATGTGACCCGCGATGTGGACGAGAAGCTGATCCGTGACGTGCGCATTTCGGCTGGAGAGCACTCTGCGCTCTCCATGAAGGCTGAATACATGAAGACTTGGTCCTTGAAGATTGGTCAGCCTCAGGATGAAAGCTCGGTTTCCAGCGTTCTGAATAGCTTCAAGATTGCTCTGCAGACGCTTGAAGGGTCGCCTGGTTCGCAGGTTGATCAGCTTAATGTCGTTCGTGCAGCGGAAAAACTCGCAACACAGATCAATTCTCTGAACAACGAAGCGCAGAGAATGGTGGGCGATGCGGACGGTCAGATTAAGGCTCGTGTCGACGTCATCAATGCTGATCTGAAGCGTCTAGAAGCGCTCAACAAGACGATTGCTGGCTCTGGCAATAATGTAGCCGCTGTTGGTGATCTGATGGATGAGCGGGACATGATCGCCGACCGAATTTCCAGCGAGATCGGTATTACGACTTACCTCCGTGATAATGGTGAAATGGTCGTTTTGACGCGTGGTGGGGCAACCTTGCTCGATGGCTCGGCCGTCACACTCGATTTCACATCTCGTGGGGATCTCAGGACCAGCGACGGAACATTGCTGACGCCCAAGGATGGCAATCCGAGCGGCATTAAGTCGGGTGCACTGGCAGGCTTGTTTGATGTCCGTGACAACGTCATGCCGGAGTTCATGAAGCAACTGGACGATCTGGCATCTGGTATTATTCGTCAGTTCGAAGCGGCTGACGGCTCGCTTGCGCCTGGTCAAGCTGGTCTATTTACCGACAGTGGTAATCCTTACAACGCGGCCAATAATGCGGGGCTGGCAGGCCGGATCAAGGTCAACTCAGCCGTTATTCCTTCGCAAGGTGGTGATGTGTGGCGCATTTCCGCTGGTATTGGAGCAACTGCACCGTTGCCGAATGCGGACGCAACTCAGGTGTCAGCCTTTGTTTCAGCTTTCTCGACAACCATGACTTTCGGTTCTTCAGAGAAGTTGCCTAACAACTCGAAGCTTGAGGATTTTGCTGTCTCGCTCGTTTCTGCGCAGCAGTACGAAAGGACCTCGACCGACAGTTCGCTGAGAATTTCGAAGATATCCCTGTCTACATTGCAGGAAACTCGAATGAATCGTGACGGCGTCAATGTCGACGACGAATTGATGAAAGTGCAAACCGTTCAGCAGAGTTATCAGGCGTCGGCCGCTGTTCTGAAGTCAGTTCAGGACATGCTCGACCAACTGCTGTCAATCGCTTAGGAGAAAAAATGAATTCCGTATCTACTCTGGGCATGGCCTATAGAACTAGATCTATGGTTTCGGTCGCACAGGCTGAGATTGCCAAGCTGTCGGGTGAAATTGGTTCGGGCAATAAGGCCGATGTCGCTGCTTCCGTTGGAACACGTCTCGGCGAAAATATCACGCTTCGCAACCTGTTTGACCAGATCGGTGAGTTCAAGAACAACATCACGCTGGTCAATATCCGTATGGACACAATGGCCTCGTCTTATGATGGCATCGATGAAGTGGCTAGGGATTTCGTTGGTAAGCTCGCCACGATGCAGGGCGACTCTCAGTTCGCTAGCATCATGAAGAATGAGGCTCTATCGGTCTTGTCGCGGGTTCAGCAGCAGTTGAACGTTTCCGTTGGTGATCGTTTCCTCTTCTCAGGCGTCGATGCCTCCAAGCCGCCAATTCAGGACCCGGACAAGGTCAATCCGGCCACCGGACGCTCGCCTATAGGTGCAATGCAGCAGTTGGCCGCAAATACGCCGCCAACGGACGCCACATCTGCACAGGCACTGGTGGATGCGATTAACGCCGCATTCAACAATGATCCTTCCATCCCCGCCGATCTTCGTTTTGAGGGCACCTTCTATAATGGCACGCCCGCCAACGATGCTGCTGGCAATCCGAACGCCCGTGTTGGCGGCCGAATTGACCATGATCGTGTGCTGAATTACGGCAAGCAGGCTAATGACGAAGGTTTCAAGAACATCTTGAAGGGCATCTATATGATTGCCAGCCTTGATCTCGATTCGATGACGCCAGAAGCCTATGCTGTGGTCGTTGGAGCAGCTTTTGATGCTGTTTCATCGGGTTCGGTTAAAATGCGTCAGGATCAGGCAGAGCTTGGTGGCTTCCAGAAAGACGCTGATCAGCAGATCAAGGCACACGATAGCGCGATCAAGATCATGAACGAGCGTATTGTCGGCTTCGAAACAGTGAACATGATCGAGGCAAATGCTAAGATGAGCATTCTCGAAACACAGTTGCAGGCGAGTTTGGTGCTCACAACAAAAATGGCCAGCCTGTCACTAGCGTCCATGATGATCTGAAGCTGAGTTCACTAAAAAACCCCTGGGAAAATCAGGGGTTTTTTGTTGCCTTGAATCTGGATCAGCAGGGCGTTTAATCGATTAGTCGATAGCCTCGTTGAGGCAGGGTCTCGATAAAGGAATATCCGCCGCTTGCTTTTTTGAGCTTTGACCTCAGATTGAAAATATGCACATCGAGCACCTTGTCGAATGGCTGTTTGTCACCATCCGGGTAAATTCTTTCGAATAATTTTTCACGGGAGATGATGCTTCCAGCTCGGCGCGATATTGCGTCGAGGATAGTGTGTTCGATGTGAGTGAGTTTCACCCGGACACCGTCTACTTCAGGGTCACGACCGTCAAGAAAGGTAACAAGGCGACCGTGTTTGACTTTGTTCGACGAGTTGCCCGTGGCGCGGCGGGCAATAGAGCGAAATCGTGCTGCAATTTCTTCGACGTCACAGTGCGTTCGAATTACATCGTCATATCCATCATCGAGAAGTGCGATATCTTCTTTAATATCCGATTTCTCGGTCATTGCAATGATAGGGACGGATATTTTGGCGGATTTAACTTCATCGATGATCTGATGCAGGTTCGCTCCGACGCATAACAAGCCGACATCATCGATGGATTCGGCTGATGAGATGGAAATATCATCAAGGGACGTGATCACGCGCGAGGAGACATTACGGATGCTCTTCGTTGAAAATCTTGCGGCGACTGCAAAGCTATGAGATTTTTGTAGAGAATATATGTCTATCCGCATTTTTACCCTGGCATTGATGTGGATATATAAGCAGTGTTGCCCGCCGTTAGGTTTATGTTATCGTGAACTTTCACCGGCGTAACAGATGGGAAGAAAATATGCGTTTCAGCCGAATTATTGCGGTCGCTTGTGCGTCGCTTATCGCGGTCAGCACCCCGGCTAATTCTCAGTCCCGACTGAAGGATTTGGTCGACGTAGAAGGTGTCCGGAGTAACCAGCTGGTTGGATATGGTCTGGTCGTGGGTTTGAATGGGACAGGCGATAAGAGCCAAAATTCCCCGTTCACGGATCAGAGCTTGCGCGGCATGCTTGAGCGCCTTGGCGTTAGTGTTCGTGGGAACGGATTGAAGACCCGAAACGTTGCTGCGGTCACGGTTACGGCCACGCTTCCGCCGTTTGCACGTCAGGGGAGCACGCTGGACGTTACGGTCTCGTCTCTAGGCGATGCGACCAGTCTTTCGGGTGGTGTGTTGCTTGTGACACCGCTATTGGCTGCAGATGGCGAGGTGTATGCAGTTGCTCAAGGCTCCCTTGTCGCTGGCGGCGATCAGGCGTCAGGCGCTGCTGAGACTGTGACGAAGAATATTCCGACAGTCGCTCGTGTGGCCAATGGTGCGATCATCGAAAAGGAAATTGAATTCGCATTGAGCGATATGACTGATGTGAAGCTCATTCTAAAGAATCCAGATTTCACGACAGCGAAGCGAATTGAGCAGGCGGTTAATTCTCGTTTGCGAAAGAAGGCTGCTCAAATAATCGACAACACGACTGTCGCCGTAAATCGAGGTTCGACCTCTGCGGCCGATCTCATTGCAATGATAGAAAACGTGCAGGTGAAGCCGGATGCCAAGGCGAAAGTCGTTGTGGATGATCGCACTGGCACGATAATTATTGGAGAAAACGTGCGCATCGGGCGCATAGCAATCTCGCAGGGTGGATTGACTGTGAAGGTTAGCGAGAACGCGGCTGTTGTTCAGCCAGAGCCTTTGTCGGACGGGGAGACCGTCGTTGTTCCTCAGACTGACGTCGAAATGAAGGAAGTGCAGGGCGGTTTCAGTATCGTGAACGGCCCTGTCATGCTCAAAGACCTGGTTGATGGTCTCAATCAGCTTGGCGTGAAGCCTCGCGATATGATTGCGATCCTTCAGGCGATCAAGGCTTCTGGGGCAATGAGTGCTGATCTGGAGATCCTGTAATGGAGATCAATCCTGTCCAAGTAGTCGGCGGAAACCAGGATGTGGGGCAGGTAAACTCCCGCAAATTGGCCGCCAAAAATGCTGCGGAGCAGTTTGAAGCTGTCATGCTGTCTCAATCCTTTTCGCAGATGTTTAAGGGTGTGAAGGGGCCATCGATGGCAGGCGGTGGTCAGTCTGAAAAAATCTGGCAATCGTTGATGGTAGACGAAATGGCCAAGGGTGTAGCGAAATCGGGTGGCATAGGGCTGGCCGAAAAAATTTATAAGGAACTCGACCGATGAAAAAACCAATTAAGCGGAGCGGCAAGAAAACCAGCGAGCTAGTTCTTGATGATCGAGTGAAGTCAATTATTTCTGCTATAGAAGCGGCCGCGGATCTTTTTAACAAGGAAAGTGATGTTCTTGAGCAGGGTGGTCCACTCGCCCTGGAGGGTTTCTTTGAGCAGAAACGGGAAATGGAAAGTAAGATCAAGCTTGCGACCGCAGAAGCCGTTGATCATGGCCTCTCATTGAAGAGTGAAACTCCAGAGGCGAAGGCAGTGGAGGTGGCTCTTGAGAGACTACGCACTGCTGCTCTTAGGAACTCGGAATCCCTTCAGGGTGCAAAAAATGCGCTCGACCATGTCAATTCGTTGATCCGCAGGTCTGCGTCGGACAATGGGAGTGAGGGTATGTACAATCGTTTGGCTAGAAAAGTTGACGCTCGGGATAAGACGATTGTCGGTTTCGGCGCGGCTGTCTGAATATTCTGAAGTAAACGATAATGGGTCGGATGAGGGTTAACATCCGGCCCATTATTTTTTTGAGCATTAATATCGTTAATTACAAAAAATATTTACAAAGAAACGGTGTGTGGGGCATATCGTGACAAAAACTTGGTCGGATAAATTATGAAAATCTGAACTTGAACTTAATGTCTTTAATTTAGCGTCATAAATAGTTGTTCCTCAACACAACTCCGGTGGCAGAAAGTCACGTCAATTTAGCCCTGAGAAAAAGGAAATTCACCAATGGCTTCTATTATCACTAACAACGCTTCGATGACCGCTCTCCAGACCCTGAAGACGGTTCAGAGCAACCTGACTGAGACGCAGGGTCGCGTTTCGACTGGTCTGAAGGTTCAGAGCGCAAAGGACAACGCTGCTTACTACTCCATCGCCCAGACAATGCGTGGTGACAGCGCGTCTTTTAATGCTCTTTCTGAAAACCTCTCAATCACTGGCGCTTCTGTTTCGGTCGCTCGTCAGGGTACTGAGGAACTTGGTAAGATCGCCAAGCAGATTATGGAAAAGGTTTCGCTTGCTCAGGCTAACGAGTCGGTTGACCGCTCTCTAATCCAGAAGGATATTGCTGATCTGGTTAGCCAGTTCGATTCCACCATCTCTCAGACTTCGTACTTCGGTCAGTCGATGATCGACGGCACTGATACCGTGACGGTTGTCACCGGTGTGACTCGTGAAGGCGGTACCTTCAAGACCACCAACTTCACCTTTGACAAGTTTGACGCTGCTGCTGTCTCGACGGCTCTCGGTGGCATCGACGTTTCAGCCGCCGCAGACGCTGCCGCTCTTGACGCTCTGATGACGACTGTCGAAGGCGAAATGGCCAAGATCACTGAAGCTGAAGCAAACTTCGGTATGGTCGAAAAGCGTATCGACAACCATAAGAACTTCAACAGCAAGCTGGTCGACAAGTTCGACTCCGGTGTTGGCGCGCTCGTCGACGCTGACATGAACAAGGAAGCAGCTCGTCTTTCGGCTCTCCAGGTTCAGGAGCAGCTTGCTACGCAGGCTCTCTCCATTGCCAACCAGGCTCCGCAGTCGATCCTGTCCCTGTTCCGCTAATAGCGGTTCACACCGGATAACGGAAAAGAGCAGGCAAAAGCCTGCTCTTTTTTTTATATGGGGGTTCCTGCCGGTTCGTAATGTGCCTAAGATAAATGGAAATTCTCATCCGTAAACGGTATCTGGAGATAATAATGCACGGTATTGAGGCCTATAAACAAACGATGCGAGATATCCAGTCTCCAAAAGATGCTGAGGCGAAGATTTTCTCGGCAATTACAAAAGGTCTGGAACGGCACGCACCAGAGGGGTGTAAATCTTCATTTTTGAAAGATTATCTCGTTAAAAATCAACGCCTTTGGGTTGCTGTGCGCAATGATACCGGTTCTGAAGGTAATTCTCTGCCAGTAGCACTTCGTGCGCATCTGGTGTCTCTAAGCCTGTGGGTCGAGCGCCATACGATTTCGGTTCTCACAGGACAGGCTGATGTGCAGGATCTGATCGATTTAAATCGTAGGGTTATCGCTGGTTTGTCCGGTGAGGCTACGACAGCTCAGGCGGGAGCTTGATATGCCCTTAAAAATTCGTCTGAACGCAAATGAAAAGATAGTCGTCAACGGTGCGGTTATTCAGAACGGCGACAGGCGCGCGACGCTGACAATTGCTAATCAGGCAAATGTTCTGCGTGGTAAAGACGTCATGGTTGAAGGGCGGGTCGATACTGCGGTCAAGAAGCTCTATTTCCTCATTCAAAAATGTTTGATTGAGGGTGAGGGAGAAAATGGCGATCTGAAAGAGCAGACGTTCAATTTAGCTGCCGAGCTGTACGGCGCATTTGGACGTTCCGACATGAAGGACAATATATTCAGCTCAATGAATCAATTTTCGGCAGGGGATTTCTATAAATCTTTGGCCGCCTTGCGTCCGGTATTGGAATATGAGGCGCAGCTGATCAAACAAAATGGGGAATCCCTAAAGGAGGAGCACGATGTCGACGTTAATGAACCTTCAAATCGTATGGAATTCATACGATAGCCAGCTGAAGAACTTTAAATCGTCGCCAATGATCGCGAGGGACCTGAAGGAAATTCGCGAGAATGCGCCGAAGATCAAAAATATCGACGACTTCATTAACAACAGACAGGTCTTTAATTTTGTCTTGAAGGCCTATGGTATGGATGACAAGCCGTACCCAGCTTACATCAAGAAGTTACTCGTTGAAGGTACAAAAGATCCAAAGGCATTTGCCAATAGCTTCGTGGACTCACGAATCAAAGAATTCGTCAATGACATGGGCTTTGCTGATGGTAAGAATGGTAATTTTGGCAACGCCGATTTCATGGCTAAATTGGTGCAAAAGTTCGAGGTGCTTTCGTTTGAAGAAGAGAAGGGGAATGCAGACGCTAATGTTCGTCTCGGCCTCTATTTTGAGCGTAAGGCCTCTTCAATGAAGGACTGGTACTCGGTGCTAGCGGATAAAGCCTTGTCCGAAGTGGTGATCACTGCACTCGGCCTTCCGCCAGAGGCGCGGCTTGGTGATATCGACAAGCTGGCCGATCTTCTTGAGAAGCGGATTCCGATCAAAGATCTGCAGGACCCCAAAAAAGTGAAGTCAATCGTGCAGCGCTTCGCAGTGCTGGGTGATAGGGATAACGCAATAGCATCCAATCCTACCATTCAGCTCTTTCAGGGGCAGTTGAGAGGCCGTCAGGTGGTTCATATCGATCCTAGTGTCCTGGCGATGGCCAGCAAGATGCGTTACCAGTAGGTGGCCCAAGGGGCGTGTGGTCCCTTGCCGATGTGAGTGGTAGTTTGCTGCCATCAACCTGTTGCCGATGAGGAAGTTATGCATCTGCCGTTTTTGAAGAAGACCGTTATGGCGGACGGCTCGGCCGTTTACAAGTCGAAAACGAGCTACCTGGAAGTAATTCAGGCAGACGCGAAGGACCTGAATTCCACAGTGATCTTTAAGGCTCCTGCTTTTAACGGTCACGAGGCTTATGAGGTGGAAATTCGCGGCGAAGCCACATTGGCGGCAGAATACGCAGAATACTGGTTGCGATGGGTTAGCGTAGAAATCGGAACCGGATTTCATCCAGACACGCGCGCAGAGGATTATGTGCCAGGCCTTCCATCTACGCTCAATAAAGAATATGACGAAATGATCGGTTTCTGTTTTGAAAATATCGACGACCCGTACAAGGTCGGTCTCGATGCTTGGGGAAAAGCGGGATTAATTGATTCAGCGCCGAGTGCGCCTGGAATGTGAAAGGGAAACAAAAAGGCGGCTCGATGGCCGCCTTTTTTTACGCTTCAAAGCTGGTTCGTCTCGCTTGAGATAAGTTCGCCAGCATCATTGGATCGCTGACAAAACTGACCTCGATTTCGGCGTCGATCTCTTCGGCGACGGTCATGATGGCCGAGCGGCACTGAACCTTCAGATCGTCATTGAAGCCAGTATGAGACGTGATAACAATCTCGCACGTGCTTCCTTGGCCGAATGCTTTAACCTGAACTATGCCAAACGAGCTGGTTGCCACTTCAACGATAAAGCGGGAAACGGGGCCTATGTTCTCCACAGGGGTGGCAAAGATCGCCCAGAGCGTCTCATCGTGCAGATTGATGGGAAATTGGCGTGTTTTCCATTTCTTTGTATCAGGACCGTCGATGATGCGTTCCATCATGACGTGATCCCAGGGGGTCTCTCCAGCATTCGTTGTTCCACCGCCAAACCATGCGTTTGATTTTCCCCGAGTTAGGCTTACCAGCAGAAACGTCATGATGGAGATCATGCCACGATCACGATCCATGTCCGGTATTAGACAGATCGAACGTGCGACGTCGAATGCATTCTCTTTTGACGAAGATGCAATAGCGCTAGCCAATGTTGCTTCCGCTGCCGTGTGATGGCCTTTGATCTCGTCAACTTGAGCAGGCTTCGGATGGTAGATTGTGGTTGCTACGTGGCGAACGCGGGCCTCATCTTTCAGATTGGAGGTCGAAGATAGCGATGTGGTCGCTGTCCGACGCGTAGCCGAAATTTTGACCAAGTCGCTGTTCTTTTCGTGAAACAGATGAACTTTGGTTCCGGATTGAACATGATCGCCGTCCAGCAGTCTGAGAATAATTTCTCCCAGACGTGTCTTGATAATAACGATGCCATTATAGAAAGCGTCGACAGTTCCTTCTAATCCCGAAGGTGGAGTGCTCCGGGATTTGAAGGCGCTGGGTGCTTGGACGATTGAGCTAATTGTTTCGAATTGTCTCGTCACTTTGGCTCCTATCAATTAACCAGCTGATCGTCTTCGCTCTCAACCTTGAGCGTGATTTCGCCCTCGGCTTCCAGCTTCTTGGCGGCCTTCAGGATTTCGTTCTGAGCGGCCTTGATGTCCTTCCTGCGCTTAGAGCCAAGGATTGAGAGTTCATCCTTGATCAAGCTGCCTTTGCGCTGGCCTGCGGCGGCAACGATATGATCGACGAGTTTTTGCGGCGCACCCTTGAGGGCGGTAATGACAGTAATCTGGTCGACCGACGAGATAATGCGATCTGCCGTGATGGCGTCCAGATTGACGATGTCATTGAACGTGAACATGCGGCTCTGAATTGAAGAGACCTGTTCTGGCCGTTTTTCGCTGATCTTGGCCAGAGTGCGCTCAGTGAACTCGCTGCTGGTACGGTTGAAGATCTCTGCGAGCAGTAGCGTAGAGTCGGAGCCTACCGCGCCACGACCGAGGGTCTGCATGAATTCGCTCTGCAGTACGGCCTCGATCTCATTGAGGGTGTCGCGCGGAACAGAGTCGAGGTCCATGACACGCTCGATGACTTCTTCATTGAACGTATTGCTGAATGACTCAACAACCTTGGCGGCATAGTCCGTGGGCAGCCTCGTCAGAACGACGGCAGCAGTTTGCGCGCCTTCAGTCTCAAGGAATGCGGCGATGGTTCCAGCATTGATGGACGATAGCTTTTCCCATGTTGTCTTGCCCGCAGGAGCCTTCAGTTCGTCCATGATCGAGGAGATTCTGTCCTCCGACATCGACTTCTTGAGGATGCGCTCAACGGTGGCGAGCGAGCCGACCATGACTTCGCCTTCGACCAGCTTCGCGCTGAAGGTTTCGCATGCTTCCTTGATTAGATGCGTGGGTACCTTGCCGATTGCGGCCATGGCTCGTGTCGCTGCAATAATGTCAGCTTCTTCCATGCTCTGAAAAATCTGATCGGTGCGCTCTTCGCCGAGAATAAGCAGAATAATAGCAGATTTATCGACGCCTGACAGTGCGGAGAAATTCCGAGCGGTGCTGACAGATTCATTTACCTTGATTGCGCTCATTTACGATTTCCTTCGGACTTCTTGCTGTCATTCTCGACAATAACTGTAATTGCGGCGGCTACTGCGGCTATGGCTCTGACTGGTGGCATGTCTTTCTCGCCAGCATTTTCCAGAACCTCGACCAGCCTGTTGAGAGGTTTATTTTCTCTAGACATATGACCTCGCGAGAGAACCTGCGACCAGATACCAGCCGTCTACCAGAACAAAGAACACGATCTTGAATGGAAGAGAGATCATTACTGGAGGAAGCATCATCATGCCCATCGACATCAGTAGTGTCGAGACAACGACGTCAATTACCAGAAACGGAATCATGAGCATGAATCCGATCTCAAATGCTCTTTTAAGCTCAGAGATCATGAAAGCGGGAATAAGAACGCGCATAGACACGTCGTCTGCCTTTATTTCCGCCTTTTTCTCGGCGGCAGCAGGTGTGGCCTTGTCATCGGAATTCGATTTGACGTTCTTGTCGAATACAGCCTTATTGCCAGCGGCAAGGCCTTCGAACAGTTCAAGGTCCTTGTCGCGAGCGTTTGCCAACATGAATTTCTTGAACGGTTCGATAAACTGATCGATTGCAGCTTCTTGCGAAATTTCGTCATCAATCAGCGGGCGCAGGCCATTATCCCATGCCTGTTGGAGGTGTGGTTGCATGATGAAAAACGTCAGGAACATCGCTAGCGACGTCATGACCATATTCGGCGGAGAGTTCTGCAGGCCAAGGCTCGTTCGAACGAGCGAGAGAACCACGACAATGCGCGTAAAGCTGGTGCACATGATGACGATCCCAGGCGCAACGCTCAGGATGCCAATAATCATGAAACCTTGAATGACGCGGCCAGTAAGGGTGTTGCCACCCTCGCCAGTGCCCATATCGAACGTAATGCTCTGGGCTGCGGCCTCGTTGAGGCCAACCAGTGCCGCCAGAAGTAGAATTACGCCAATCAGAAGGGTTTTCTGCACGAAAGCCTCACAGGATTTCTACGAACGTGACGCCGACACGGCCGTCATCGAAGACGTTCAGTTCGCCACGGGCGAGAACCTTGCCGTTGACAGTGATGTCGACAAGATCGCCAGCCTTGCTGTCCAGTTCAAGGACCTTGCCGCGACGAGTGTCCATGATTTCGGCAACGGTGATCTTGCTTCGGCCAACCACCACTTCGACATTGACGGGCACACTCATGGCAGCTTCGCGAGCGGTGCCATCAGGGCCGTCGACTGGCTGGATTTCGTCGAACGGTGAAAGGTTGGTTTTGGTGTTGTTTTCGTTTTCAGACATGGTGTTCTCCAAGTTGGACGTTTCGGTGTTGGCGGTCATGGTCAGCCTTCCTGAATCCATGACCGCAGGACTGCGACAGCCTGTTCGATGTTTTCATCGACAGCTTCCTGAAGATTATTCAGGGCGTCATCGCGAGCAATCTGATCTGCGTTGGTAGAAACATTCACCAGAACGGCAGGTTCATCAGAGGTCGGTGCAGGCATGTCAATGACAGGGTCAACTGCGGTCTCCGCAATTGCTTTTTCTGCGGTAATCATTGCCATAAGCGGGCGAACGACGAAGACAAAAATAAGGATAATCACCAGTGCAATAATGGTCCACATGATGATCGTGCCCGAGTTCTCGGCAAGAATTTCGGTTGTAGAACGGGTTAGAGGAGTGTCATCGGTCGGAATTTCTGCAAACTGCAGGCTTTCGATGGATACCTGATCGCCGCGAGTTTCATTAAACCCCATCGCAGTCTTAATTAGATTTTCCAAGCTCTTTAGTTCTTCAGCGGTACGCGGCTGATATGAGCGAGCGCCATCTTCGGCAGTTGAATAAGAGCCGTTAACGAGAACTGCAACAGCGACCTTGCGTAGATCACCAGGCTCTAGAACGCGTTCAACCACTTCATTGGTGATTTCATAATTCACGGTTTCTTCGTTGCGGTCAGAGGTCGACGCAGAGGGAGTGGTTGGACCGCCTGATAAAAGGTCGGCATTCGGAATGTTTTGCTGAACGGATGTCGCGTTGTCGCCGCTGTTGTCAGAAGCGCGCTGCTTGTCTTCAACGGTTTGTGTTGATCGAACAACTCGGCCATTCGGGTCGAATTCCTGCCGACGACGAACTTCACGAGCGGTCTCGATTTCTGCAGTCACGCTAACGCGGACATTTCCATTCCCCAGGCGCGCAACGAGAAGGTCCTCAACGCTTTTCTGGATTTTTGTCTCGATGGAAGTGCGAGCTTCCGCACCAGCTTTTGGTGCTTCACCTTCGGTCAATATGACATTGCCTGCCGCGTCGGCGATAGTGACGGAGGTTGGCTTTAGAGCGGGAACTGCGGCTGCTACGAGGTGACGGATGGCGCGAGCCTGAGTTGTTTCGAGGGTGCGGCCACCCTTCATGTGAACAACGACAGAAGCGGACGGATCGGGAGCAGTGCGGGAGAATGACTCGCGATCTGGAAGAACAAGATGAACGCGAGCGCTTTCGACGCCTTCAAGGCTGGAGATCGTACGTCCAAGTTCGCCCTCCATGGCTCGAAGGCGATTAACGCGCTGCATGAACGTGGTGAGGCCAAACCCGTCCGCCTTATCAAAAAGCTCATACCCAACGCCGGGTGTCGCTGGCAGACCTTTCTGAGCAAGAACGATGCGGGCATTGTCCTTCATGTTTTTCGGGACGAGCAGGGCCGTTCCGTTGTTTGTCGCTTGAACAGGGATATTTGCGCCTTCAAGCGCAGCGATAGCCTGTCCGGCGTCAGCAGGGTCCATGCCTGCGTAAAGAGTTGTCATATCTGGGCGCGTCGCAAAATATGTGACGGCAGATAGCAACATCATGACGGCCAGGAAAACCACGCCCATTGCGATCAGGCGCTTGGTTCCAAGCGATTTCAGATTGTTGATTAATTTTGCCAAAATTGACTCCCGGACGTTATTCAGTTCGTTCCTTTAAGCAGGTTCAGGTCGACCTTGCAATGCGAGAATATAAAAAATCGCATAATTCCCTTCGTAGACGCTTATTTTGAACAGGAATTTGAGATGGCGCAAGGAATTATCATTGGCTATTGAACGGAATTCGAACAATAAGTTAGCATAAATCCGATTGAGGAAATGTGCCGAAATTCAAAATAGATAGGTAATGTAGTGGCGAACCTAAAAACAGCATTGTTGATGGCGGGTATTTTTGTGGGCGCAGCGGGCGTGGGACTTGGTGCATATATGTACCTAACCCATGAGAAAGCTGCGGTCTATGAGATCAAGACTCTCAGAATCGACGATATGATGACCAACCTGGCCAGCGGATCATTGTTGAAAATCTCGCTTTCTGTGGTTGTAAATCAAGAATCTAATAGCGATAATTCGACAGATGAAGTTCTCCGTGACGCCGTAGTTAGCTATCTGAGAACAGTCGAAAAGTCCGATTTGGAAGGCGTCGCTGGTTTGGATTATTTAAAGTCGCATCTGCTTTCGGGTGCACGCCACGCACTCGGCGTAGATAATGTTAAGGAGATTTACATCCGTGAGTTCATCGTCCAATAAAACGATAAAGCCAATTAAGGCTCGCGGGGCAGCGGCTTTGGCGTCGATTTCGGGATCGGCTCTGTCGTCGGCGAATAACATGCCGATGTTGAGCAGCATTTCGGAGCGTCTTTCCATTCTTCTCCCTTTGAATGCTCGCCAAGGCACGCTTCCACCATTGACCGTGAATGAGCATGGCGTTCATACCGTTCGATATAGTGACGCTGTGGCCAGTCTTCCTTCATACTGCGTCACTGGAGTGGCCTCAGTTCCGGAAATGCGTAGTTCGATTTTCATAGCTATGGACGGGGCACTGACGAAGCGCATTATCCATTACATGCTCGGAGGGCGGTCAGAAAATGCGGTGAATGAAAAATCGCCGTTTACGACTATTGACCGAGGAATTGCAAAATCCGTCTTGGAGCGAATGCTGATGGCGGTCGCTGAGGCATTTACTTCTGTCCTCAAGATCACGCCGAAAATCGAAAGCACCGACATCAGGCCAAGTTTTGCGACTGTCTTGTCTTCGGTCACTCCAGTGACGGTTCTGAGGCAGGAGGTCGTCTGCGACGGAGTCGAGGGGCAGGTTACGGTGATCATTCCCCGTAGTGCGCTCGATCCGATCCGTGAAAGTCTTTCGACGCTGGCCGTGGAGGTTGTGGACTCGGAAGAGCATTGGATGAACGACCTTCGTCAATCGGCATCCGAAACTCCAATGTCTGTCGACGCCGTTATCGGATCTCTGGAAATGCCTCTTGCGGCCATTCTAGAGTGGAAGCGTGGCACCCAACTGATTTTGCCCCCCATTGGCCATCAGACGACAAAGCTCGTCAGTAATGAGCGTGTCCTGGCAAAGGGCCGCGTGGGTAGGTTTAACGGGCGTATGGGCGTTCTCATCAATGAAGTTCAGGAAAAGAATGCCAAGGGCGTTCTCGGTGAAATTGGAGGTCAGTGAGCATGATGGCGTTTGACATGGGTGAAATTGCCAATCTGGCTCTCCTCGGCGCAATTGGAGTCGTCGGCTATCAGCTGTACGTATTCGAGCGTCGCTATAAGAAGGACAAGGAAAAGCAGGCGTTCGAAAACGCCCGTGCAGTCAACGCTGTATCTGAAGGTCGCGTCCTGCTTGAGCAACTGAAGAATGAAACTGCTCGCCTGCAGAAGGAAAAGGTGCGTGCTCAGGACGCTGGTGATCAGCTGTCCGTAATTATTTCCGAGGCTGAAGCAGAGGCAGAAAATAGCGAGCGCATTACGACGGAATTGAAGTCTGCTGCGAAGGTTGCAGACCGGACCTGCTCGAAGATCACGGAAGTTGTGTCTGCCGCAGCGGAGTTGCATAGGGTGATTAAGCCTGCTCTCGAAGACATGCCTAAGGTGAAGCCCGCCCCTGCGCGTAGGCAAGGTGTCATGCGGGAAAAGCCTTTGACTGCCAGGCTTCCGAGAGCCATGTCGGACGATCAGGGTGCTAACATTGTTAAGTTCCCGGTTGCGAACTAAGAAAACAGGATTGGAAGTCTGCTAATGAAAAATAGAACAATCGTCCTGTTTTTGGTTCTGGGAGGCCTCGGCGCATTCGGAAAGCTGTATGCGATGGCGGATTCGATTTCCCCAAAGGTCGAACCTGTCATGGAGGTCGAAAGCGTTAGCGCTAAGTCGGGTGAACTCGATCCTGCTGCCGTTAAAGTCAAAACGGGTGAGGGGGAGGAGCAGACGCTTGAGGAGAAGATTCGCGCTGAAATTGCGGCTGAGATGAGCGAGCGTGAAAAAGTTCTTCTGGAACGCGAGAAGGCCGCCGCCGAGAAGGAAGAGAACCTAAAGGCAGTCGAAGCTCGTGTTGATGTGAAGGTCGATGAGCTGAAGGGTATCAGCACGGATATTGAAGCTGCTGTAGGTACGATTTCGAAGCGTAAACGGGTCGACATCGAGAAGCTTTCGAATATGTACGCCAACATGAAAGCAAAAGACGCTGCCGCAATCATCAACACCATGGATATCAAAATGGCGGTTGAGATTATCGACGGCATGTCGCCGTCTGCAGCTGGTTCGGTCCTTGGTTTGATGGAACCAAAGAAGGCTCGCGACGTCACGAATGCAATTTTTGCGCGTGGTGAAAAGATCGCTGATTGACCGAACCGAAATCCAAATAAAAACAGCGCCCAAATCATCCAGATCAGGGCGCTGTTTTCGTTTCAGGACCGTTTAATTAACGGCGGCCGCGAATGTGGTCAGGGATTTCGCAGAATTGGATCTTACCATTGCGAGCGCGATAAGTTCCGGTCTTCGGATCGAATGAGCGGTGCTCGCTTGCACAATATCGGTACCATTCAGGGGAGAATGGAGCGCCCCACTGCTTGCTGTTGTAATAGCGGGTATCACGATAACGATGACGCTGATGCTCGTAGCGATCAAAATAGGGGCGCTGTGGGTGGTATGTTGGCTGCGGCGGATAAATCGGGCTGACAGTTGTCGCTGACGGAGCGTTGTTGTTGAGCATGGTACCGCCGATGATTGCACCAGCTGCGAGACCGATAATGCCAGCGGCAATCGCCTCCTTTTCCTTCTTCTTCTTGTCGTCGCGGGCCTTCTTTTCGATCTGCTCGATCTGGCGATCCTTGTCGCGGTTGTCATGACGCCGATTGGAATCGGCAAAAGAGGAGCTTACGCTTCCACCTAAAACTGCAATTGAAAGAACTGTAGCAATGACCTTTTTCATAGCTTCCTCCGTATTTTAGTGTCGATTTAACAGAAAATGCCAACCTTAGGTGGAATTTGCCTGTGACGGTGTAATGTACACTAGCAAAATTACGATGAATACAGCATTAACAAATTAAAATGCCAGATAATTCCCAATCGATTTTATGAAGAAATCGAAGGCAGGGAATGAAATTAAATGAAATAAATTTTGCGAAATCAAATAGTTATGCGAATCGTTAAATTGTCTCAATAAATCGACAGGGAGCAGTTTCGGCCGCTCTAGCGACGGCCGAAACGTTTGTTTTCAGCCCTTGTTCTCTTTGGTTTCATTCAGCTTGGCGGCACGCTCAAGTATGCGAGAGGTCATCCCATCGAGCATTTCCTTGACCTTCGCTATTCGGGCAGGGGCGTCGAGTAGCGATTCCTTCGCTTGCCGGACGAACTCCTCGACCGATATCGGGTAGTAGTTCTGGGCATCGACGCCGACATCGATGGAGCCAGGCAGGCTCGGCAACGTGTCGTGACTGTGTCCGAATGCCATGAATGACCCGTGGTGAGAGCCGTTCCACGTCAGAGCTGCGTAATGGCTTAATACGATCCTATGCCCGTCGTGCTTTATCTCGCTGTAATGTGTCGGCGGCTTGGCCCATGGCAGGCGCGCAACTGACTGGATGACCTTACCCTTGCGATCAAGGTCATGGTTCCCGATGATCAGCTCTTTTGACCCATTGAGCGCGTTGAAGATTTCGAGGGCTTCCTTGTCTGAGAGGTGAAAGCCAAAGTCGCCCAATATCTTGACGGTGTCGCGCTTGTTAACGCGCGCATTCCAGCGCTCGATCAACGTCCTGTTCATTTCGTCCACGTCTGCAAAAGGGCGTTTGCAATATCGGATGATGTTCCCGTGCCCGAAGTGGGGGTCTGCTGTAAGAAATGTACTCATTGTCTGATATCTGTTCGCTTTCGCTTTAAATGGCAAGGGGAGGTGGCTAGGCAGCCATCCTCCTCATTTGATGAAGTTCGGATTCGAGCAGTTCTTTTGCGCCGTCAGCGAAATGTATTCCGGCTTCGGAGCATGCCTCAATTTCCAGCGTGCTAAATGACGTTTTGATCAGTGTGATGCCGTTATACCGCAGGATGTCAGATGGCTCTTCAGGGCAACCGATGTCGAAGTCCTCCCAATGGAAGAGCCACATCCACGTTCCTGGCCCGACGTCGGGAACGTCTTCGTGGTACAGATCGAACAGCGCACGCAGAGTGTCGTCCTGTCGCAGGCGGTTTTTGACGTCCGTCATGAGGTCTTCCATCTTTGGCTTGAAGTGGGCCGCGATTATCGGGTTCAGCATGACGCTTGCAGATGGCTTCACTGCGTAACGCGGGGCAGGGGCGCTCCGGTCGACCTTGAACCCCTTGATGCGCCTGTGGTCGTCAGGAGGGTTGATGAAGCCGAGATCCAGCAGAACACGAGTTTGCGCGCGAGAAGCGCGGTCCCGTAGGCCTCCGGTCTTGTAGAAGTCTTCGTGGACCCTGATCCATCCTGACATCTCAAGCCCGTAGGGGGAAGTGCGCAGCAGAGCGTAGGCAATGTCATCGTGGTTGTAGTATTTACAACCGTAGAATTTGCCTGTCGGAGACAGCCAGCCCTGTTCGGACCAGGGGTCGAGCAGGTACATCGACGCGAAGTCCTGTTCCAGTTTAACAATGTCTTCTGGGACAGACTTTTGTGCATCGTCGATTGTCTCGCCTTCAGCTACTGCCAGAACTGCGCTGGTCTGCAGATCGATGAAACGGTGTTTGAAGTCCATCCATTGAAATCCGCTGCCATCATTTTTCCGGTGCGTCTGACACCATCTCGGCATTGCATTGCCGGGATCGATCAGAAAATATTGGACCATGCTCTGCCCCTTCTGGCCGTGTGTTGAGAAATAAAGATCAAAACACAAGCCTGTGATTGGCGCTGTAAAATAAACAAAAAATAAACTGCGTCAACGAATATTTCTATCAAATGTTCGCATTAATGAAAATTGCCCAGATTTCAGAATGCGAAAATCAGGTGGAATTGTGGATATTCACGCGTCGGCTAGATATATGGCTCTCTCGCTCGAAAATACAAAACAGTCCGGTCCCTAAGGCAAGAGAGCGATAATCCTACATCGAAATTGATGGTGAGGGAGCGTTGGCTATATCATACATGGCGTCCATTATCTCTCTGACGTTATCGATGCGGTGCATCGGCACGTAGCAGAGAACGAGTGGGTGTGTTCCTGAGTAACAGGGCCAATCGGGGACAAACTGCAGGGTGCAACCATGCTTCTCGAAAAAGGCCTGAGTGTCTTCTTTGGTCAATTCGAAGCCCTCGTTTGCCTCTTCGCGTGCCAAGAACCCAATCTGGTTCGTGTACACGGACCTCACAGCCCAGCCACAGTCGTGAATGACTGCGTCGTCGTAGAGTTTTTCAAGCTTCTCGACGTCCTTTTCCTCTCCTTCCGCGTAAGGGCCTTCAATTTCATGGCCGTAGATGTTGGACATGAAAATGTAATCTTTATCGATCTCGTTTGAAGGTAGACTCTCCGCGTGAGATTTGAACATGCACTCTTGTTCTGCGTGAGTGAGAGAAAACCAATCTTCAGGCGAAATAGTCTTTGACATCGTATGTTCCCATCTTTGGTGATTTCATGAGGATGATTGACATCAAGGCAAGCTACAATTTGCGGCTATCCGACATCGGAGGTTGACGGGACGTTTTTAACCTATTGACAGAACTGACTGATGAGTTCAGTTCTTAATTGGGACAAACCGAGAACATTGGCATTGGCATTAATCCAGAAAGCATACAGGCTGAAGCTATATCCGACTGTAGAACAGGCGGATGCATTTGCTCGTTTTGCTGGATCATGCCGCTGGTTGTGGAATTATCTGCTCGACCTGCAGCACAAGAAATATGAGGCGGAAAAGAAATTCATTTTCCGCGCTGAGATGCAGGAATTGTTGCCTGGGCTTAAACGGGAATATCCGTGGATGGCTGAAGCACCATCCAATTCATTGCAACGGGTCTGCAGGAATCTCGATCAGGCCTTGAAGAAATGTTTCAAGGAAGGCGCGGGGTTCCCGCGCTTCAAGAAACGTGGCGTTTCGAGAGAAGCGTTTTATGTCGTAAACCAAGGTCTGCGTATCGAGAATAATCGTGTCGTTCTGCCGAAGATGAAGCAGGGCGTTAAATTCCGTTCTGGACGCTTACCTGAAGGACGGATTTTATCCGCGACTGTATCGCAACGGGCTGGAACATGGTGGTGTGTCGTTCAGTGCGAGGTTGAGCAGAACGTTGATGTGATAGACGCATCATCTGTCTCGGCCGATGCAGTCATCGGCGTTGATGTTGGGCTTAAGTCACTGATGGTCTGTTCGGACGGCGTTGTTGTTGCCAACCCACGCAGATTGAGCAAGGCGCAGAAGCGGCTGCGACGTGCGCAGCGTATCCTGGCGCGGCGGAAGAAGGGCAGTGCCAACCGACGCCGTCAGGCGGCTCGTGTGGCTGTCATCCACACCAAGGTGGCCGATTATCGCGCTGATGCTCTGCATCAGGCGACAACGGCGCTTGTGCGCCGTGCCAATATCGTCGTCACCGAAGATCTCAACATCAAGGGCATGGTGAAAAACAAACGCCTTGCCCGATCCATCTCAGATGCAGGATGGGGAGAAGCATTACGCCAGATCAGCTACAAGGCTGAATGGGCAGGCAAGCACCACATCAAGGTCGGACGGTTTGAACCATCCACTCAGAAATGTTCTGCTTGTGGAAATTCGAGAAGCGGAGAAGACCGTCTCCGCCTTCACGAGCGCACCTATCGGTGCGGCTCGTGTGGAAATGTCGCGGATCGCGACTTTAACGCAGCGCTTAATCTGCGCAATTATGGATTAGACTACGTAGGGCAGGCTATGCCCGAACGGACGGGAGTAATTCCTGTCAACGCCTGTGGAGCTTCCTCTGCTGGGCCAGATGCAATTGCATTTGGCAGGTATGGAGCGCTGAATCAGGAACCTGCATCAACCTCAGATGTCGGATAGCCCAATTTGCGCCCAATCGAAAATGGGATGGGGTATTTCGCAAATCCTTGATTGGCTAGAAATGGTGACCATCTGGAACTGATGTGATAGGCCTGAAGCTTGTGAAGTGCGGCAGGGGTAGGGTCGATATCGTGAATTCGAGAACTGAGCATCTGAAGTGGTGCAAAGAGCGTGCGCTAGAATATTTGGAGGAGGGCGACCTGAATCGCGCGGTTGCGTCTATGGCCTCCGACCTGTTGAAACACCCAGACGTCAACTTCGAGCCGTCGAGGATTGGTCGCGGCATGCTTGAAATCAATGCTGGCAGCGAGGCTGTTCGGCGATGGATCGAGTCTTTCGAGTGAGTGCAGCCGAAATCCAGAGAGAGGCCGTGCGGCGCGGCATTCAAGGCCTCTTACACTTCACGCAAATATGGAATTTGCACGGTATCGTAACCCACGGGCTTCTATCGCGGACGGCTTTGAACGAGCGCGGCCTCGATGCATACGGGAGCAGTGGTCATCGGCGCGACCTCAAAGACCAGGCCATCTCTCTGTCGATCTCCGCCGTTTACCCCAAGATGTTTATGGCCAAGCAACAATCGGTTGGGCATCCTCATTGGGTGATCATCCTGCTTGATCCCAGCATACTTTGGACTCACAGGTGTCGTTTCCTCTGCCGGAACGCAGGGAAGAAGGAGATCAAAAACCACAGAGGCTTTCTGGGCGGTCCTTGGGGATTTAGCGAGATTTTCACAGAGGACGGCCGTCCATCGGGGATGCCCAACAGTCTGCCGACATATCCCGACGCCGAGGTGCAGGTTTATGAACCAATCCTGCCTGAGATGATTCTGGAGGCTTGGGTTGATCGCCCAGACTACGCTGAAGTTGTGCAAGCAGAGTTGAATCGACTACCTGGTGCGGAGCGGAACGTCATCAAATGCTCGTCCTGGCCGATTTGGCGGAACGGCGGCCGTGAATGGCTTATCCCCACGGAGAACTGGGAATGGAGCCATAAGAGACTTTGACTTGTCAGTTTGAACTTGGCAGGAAGTTAGCTAAGTACGACTCCTACGTGTCCCTGGCGGTAGAATGATATTAGTCCTTCGAAATACATCCGAAAGCGATTTCCAACAGATCATGGATTGGCTGAAGGCTGAACGTGATGAAACGGGCGAGGGCTTTTACTGCAACCGTTCAGTGATCAAGGACGCTCACGATGATGGTGAGATGGTGGCCCTGATTGAGAACGACGTGCCTGTCGCGTTCATCGCCTACGGTTTGACGCGTAACGGTATTCTGGAAGTGCGGCCTGACCGCAGGGGGTTGGGCTATGGCAAGGCTCTGGCGCAGGCTGCTTTGCAGCGGGAAATTGATGATGATCGTCGATGCATTCTCGACATCGAGTGCGCGCCAGAAACGTCAATACCATTCTGGGAAAAGTTTGGGTTCAGGATTTACGCAGAGAGATACGCATACAAGGTGCTTCCGAAAACATTGGAGTTGCCGGGTTCTGGTGTAGGAGTTGACGTGACTATCTCGTTATATAGAGACCCTGATCAACACTATCCTAGCACTAGCACGCCTCATGCTGTGTTTAAGCCAAAAGCGATCCGAACCGAAAACGGGGATATATATCTCAGCCATCGGGTTGTCTTCGAGAACATAGCAGATCCAAGTCGTCGCGATCCTGTCGGGAGAATCACGGTCGACGGCCGAGATGTCTTCTTCAACAAAGTGAAATACGAGGAGGCTTATCAGCTCGGCATTCGCCGTGACAGAGATAGTAACTTTTTCGTCGACCGTCTGTACCTCTGATTCAGAGTCTGCTCATGGCGAGGAGGAGCGAGATCGCCATACGGCGGAGAATGAAGAGAGAGGGAGAAGAGAGCTGGCTCCATCAGAGTTAGTCGCATAATAACTGTTTTGTTGCGAACTCTTGATCCCATACCGACCAATGGCTTGGAGCACCATCTTCGAGCGCCTTGTAAGGAGCAGTAGCCTACTCCAGCTCAACACCGCGAACAACCGCGATCAGTCTGCGGAACTCCTCGTTGGGCGAAGCCTGTTTCCAGAAATTGATGAAGCGGCATACGATCTGGAGATTGCCTCTCTCGTAGTGCTTGTCGCTGTCGATCCTGTCCAATGACGGCAGCATGTTGGGATCGGTGTGCGTCCCGTGGAATTGGAATGGCAGTCCGGTGATGTTGCAGCAGTCACCTTGGACTTCGAACAGCTCGCGAATGAGCCTGTCGAGTTCGTAGCTGTCGAGTAGCAATTCCTTGTTCTTGACCGTTCGTTGGACGACTTGGCCGTTCGATTTGAAGGTGGTCTGGCCGACGCTGTATTTGATCTCTGCGATGGATTTCTCCTTGGCACCAAGGTAGCGAACGTCGTTGCGGTCGACCTGGTTGAGCTTGCCTTCGGCGTCTTCCTTAAGGAGGTACGAGAAGACCCAAACGAATGAATGGGCGTCAATTGGACGAACGCCGGATATACCAGCCGCAAGCTCGATCCGACTTCTCAATCCATCGATTGTGCGATTGAACGCGGTGTAGTTCTCCCACGAGCAGTTTGACAGCGTCGTGAGTTCGATTCCGGTGGCTTTGAAAAACCTGTCGAACCCGGTTGGATGGATAGGTAGGTAACGATCCATATTCTTGAGGAAGAACAGATAGCCGAGAAGAGGGTACTTTCTACCAGTGAGTTCGGAAAGCTCGTCGAATAAGACACCATCATCGCGGTTGGATCTGTAGAGGTCGAATAGGGCGCGTTCTAGCTCTCTCCTGCCCTTCCCTGTGACTTTGGCATCTATCAAGGCGCGGTGGTCGCGGCTCGCATGGCCGTAGCGGTTGGGCCATGAGACGAGATTGTTGGTGAGGTCTTTGGCTTTGAGGTCAATCTCAATTGCTGCGATGGTGCTGTTCAGTATGTTGCCCGATCCGACGTCGCTCTCTTGCCATCTATCGGCCGCAAGCAGCCCAAGCGCATGTTCTCTCAGGCGGGGTTTGTAGCTCTCCCAGTCGTGTATTAGGCCTCGGTCAAATCGAGTAAACGGTTGTCCAGACCTTCGGAGCACAAGATCGTTGAAACGTTCGAAGGTTTCCTGAAAACCTATTTTGCTGGTCGTCTCCGCTGGGAGGTTCATGTTTCCACCGATCTGGTTGAACTCACGCATACCCAGCATCACGCTCATTAAAATTGGTTGAAGATAGCGCGCGGAAAGCGGTCGCTATGGCTTGCTGGATTGTGATATGGGTCGCGAATGATACGAAAAATCCTGATTTCTGCTGACAATTCGATGATCGATGCCGTCGACGACTTCGCACGATGGCTGCAGTACAGATTCCGTGTTCGCTACGGTTTCATCCTCCTGGTGGCCTTGGCGTTCTCGATTTCAGCCACTTGGTTTGCCTCTCGGACATCTTTTTCAGATTTTGGTTCTGAAGATTTGGTGCTGTTCAATGACATCACTTTCGTCGTGCTGTCCTCTATGGTCGCGATTTTCTTTTGGCAGGCCTATGCACCGAGTTTGAGGGAGATGACCGTTCCTGTTTATGAGAAATACGCCCGAAGGGCTATTTCGAACAGGATGTACAGAGTTACGCGATTCGGCCTATTCGGTTTGATGGTGGTAAGTTTAAGCCTGCAACTTCCGTCTATTATGTTTGGCGAGGATGGAGTGAGGAGCTTTTCCAAAGGGTTCGTTGGGATAGCACCGTTTTTTTTGTTCCTTTATTCTATTTGTTCTATGCCCTTGATCTCTCAGGAAAAAATTCAGGAGTACATCAAGCGGGTGGAGTAGGGGTCTCCCTACCCTACCCTTTGGCGTGAGAGGCGGTGAATTCGAGGCTCGTTCACGGTGGGGCAAGCTATTTCATTCACAGTTTCCTAAAGGTTTAGCCATTAGGCTGGCCGGACGATTTGTCCGCTGTGAGTGAGTGATTGACCAAAAATGAACTTCTTGCCGAGAACTGGCTGGAAGACCTGGCTACCCGCGATGTGGCGGCCTCGTCGTTGGAAACCTATCGTTTCGCTCTCGACTGTTATCTGGCTTGGTTAGGCCGTCAATCCAAAAGCCTTTCAGACGTTTCGCATGCCGATATCGTGGCCTACATGGGTTATCTCGATGGGAAGGGATACGCTGAGAACACGATAAATCTTCGAAGAGCTGTCGTTAGAACGCTGCACAATTTTATCTATTTGGAAGGGCACGCAACAGACAATCCTGCCTCTCAAATCGAACCTGCAAAGCGCGAGGGGAAAATCCCAATGGTGCTTAGCGTTGGTGAGGTGGAGAGATTTCTGAACACGGCGCATGCAATGGCCGATGACGGTTCCTTGTCGCTTTACCGCCTTGCTGGTTATGCACGGCGCGCTGCGCTCTTTGAGACCTTGTATTCGTCTGGAATGCGGATCAGTGAGGCCGTGAAGCTCACGGCTAACGTCCTGACTGGCAATGGCAGGGCATTGATCGTCAAGGGTAAGGGGGACAAGGAGCGCATGGTCCCACTTGGCCATCGAGCTGTCGAAGCGATGCACAAATGGCGAAAGATGGCTAAGGAGTTGGGTGTCGCTTCGCCAAAGTGGCTTTTTCATTCAGTTCGAGATGGTAGCAAGCCAACAAATCGCTCGGCGGCCTATCGTGACATACAGGAAACGGCTGTAGCAGCTGGGCTTCCGCGACCACATGACGTGACACCACACGTTCTGAGGCATGCCTTCGCGACCCATCTGTTGGCCAATGGTGCGGACCTTAGGGCAATTCAGCTCATGCTTGGGCATGAGAATCTGAAAACAACCGAGATTTATACGCACGTCGAAATCTCGCGGGCGCAGAAGTTGGTGCAGGAGCTGCATCCGCTCTCTGGTTGATGTCCATGACTACGGAAGTGCGTGCTTATGGAGGCTACAGCAAGTGGGTGGGTTTCAGCGCCGCTTGCAGGGTAGGGGATATGATGGCCCCTACCCTGCAATACGTGGTGTACGACGGGTTATCGCCCTGGTGCTTTCTTGATGATCTCGGCTCTGTCCTTGGATGACAGAGCAACGGTTCCAAACTTTTCTGGCCAGCGCTTCAACTCGCCCTTGGCTTCACGTTCTTCGATCATCTGAAGACAAGTGGCTGGGTTATCAAAGGGAATGCCAGCGAGGTCGTTGACATTAAATTCCCACCATTTAACTCGCATCATGTCTTCGACGATTTTGTCGTCAAATTTTTTCCGAATGATCTTGGCAGGTATGCCGCCAACGACGGTGTAGGGTTCAACGTCTTTCGACACCACAGCGCCGGACGCAACAATCGCGCCATCGCCAATGGTGACTCCGCGTCGGATTACAGCGTTCGCGCCGATCCAGACGTCGTTGCCAATGGTTGTCAGGCCGTGCGTCACAGATTTATCGTTCTCAGGCGTTTGCTTCACTGCCCGCTTTTTGAGGAGACCCTGCTCTTTCGGGTCCCATTTGAAGAGGTCGTAATAGGCAACAGGGGATGATGTTAGCCATGTGGTCGGGTGCTCCCCCTCCCCAATCGTAACGTTTGGTCCGATGCTGCAATATCGACCAATTTTCCTGACGTGTTTGACGATGCCGGAGCGCATGAATGAATATGCGCCAATGTAGATGTCCTTGTAGATGAGCATGGGCGCGTTGTTGATTTGCACCGGAGTTTCATGGTGGATGACAATCCTGCGCCCTCTGACGTCGAGGTGATTTGTTGCGCGTAATCCGACAGATTTCAGCTTGTCGTATTTAACGTAATTAACTGGACTGTCCATAATTCCCCACAAGTGACCAATGGAATAAAACTCAAGTCTTTGTTATTTATTGAGAGATGTAAAGATGAAATGGCAAGTAGTCACGAGGGGGTGGGTCTCGGAGCTATTATAAGGAAAGGGCGACCTAAGATGGTCGCCCGCTATTGAGATTCCGAAGTCCAATCTCCATCCACCTCATCACTATTGGTGAGCAGTCGTAGAGGACCTTCTTTCGCAGGTTCTCCATCGTGCCAACAACCTTGAGTGCGTCTTCTAGGAGGCCCCTGCAGTAGGTTGGGGAAACTGAACAGATCGCGTCTGGAAACTTCAATACGACCGTATCGTACTCTGTCACAAGATCGGCAATCCCTAGGCGGTCAGCCTCAAGTTTGCCGTTGTGATGCCTGCATAGATTGATCACCGAAGCGCCGTGCTCCATGGTGAAAGGGGCGATATCCAAGGTGATTTTGGTTTCAGCGGTTGTGAGATCAGTCATCTGACCTCACATGCGCATCGTCGGCGCAGCATCAGCTTCGAGGAACTCGCGGACCATTGCGGCCCCGTCTTCGCCGAGTATCGAAACAGCACTTTCTGGACGCCACTTGTCGCAGAAAAGCGAAACACCGAGCTTGTTGAGCAGGCGAGCTGTCTCAGGATTGCTGGCATCATTGCTCGAAATAAGGTCGCGCAATGTCTTGCCTTCGTCTCCATCAAGCCAGTCATCGGGCTTGCGAGGTGTCCAAAGCTCGCCAAATTTTGCGACTCCATAATCATGGAGAAGATGCGATACGGTCTTTGTCATATATATCTCCTTTTTCTTGTTGCTACATGACATTAAAATTTGGTGCATATTGGGTTTAATGATTGCAATTGTCAACATCGTTTGAATTTAAATTATCACAATACAAATTTGCGCAGAAAAGAATCTGCCTTTGGTTTTTGGAATATCTCATAGCGAAAGAAGGTACGTCCTGGTGAACTTGTTGTTTTCGAAGCGGAGAACCACTATGAGTTTTGCAGGCAAGGAGTTTGAATATGGCCAGAGCCACTGTCCTATATATCGTTCCAGCGGATGGGAATGTTAGAGCTGCACTTGAAGTAGCCGCTTCTGAGTGCGGTGCCCAGGTTTCAGGGGAACCTGAGGAAGTTGGTGGAACCGCAGAAATTGATCTGGAATATTGCGGTGACCCGATTGATGACATTTCGGAGTTTATCGAAATCCTGAAGAGAGGTGGAACGCCATATTTTGGAATGACGGAGTCGTTCACAGAGCCGTCTCGTGGTCTTCGTTGTGAGGGTCGGATATTCGTGTCTGGTTTCGGTGTGGAGCTGACCAAGAACTTTCCTTGGAAGGAAGGAGAGCCTGAACTCAATGAACGTGCAATGAGAATAGCTGGTTTTGAAGATAGCCATATCGAGGCAGTGACGGCTCTGTTCTTTGGCAAGTCCCCTGCCCCAAAGTTCTGAAGCGCCATGACATTCAAGTTGGAAATCGGTAAGTTCCCATCGTCCTGTGACATCGAGAGTAGGTTTGAGGATTTGGCCGCTGCCGCCAAGTCCGTCTATGACGAGTGGCTTCAGGACGAAGATGGGCTTGATGACGTTTTGGGCGCTGGCGGCATTTGCCAGGATATCGCGTCCAGGATGCTGGAAGTCCTTGATGGCGCGGGTGTTCAATCCAGCACGACGGTTCATACCACAATTGGCGAGAACCACGTCTTCGTAGTTGCGCTGCTCGATGACGGCGTCTTCTCAATCGACATCCCGCCTCATGTATACGAAACGGGTGGAGGATACGTCTGGAAAAAGCGTGAGGACGCTATTTTCGATGCGTCGGTGATCCAGATGATGAGAATTGGCGATCCGATGGACGAGGAAAAGTTCAACGAGACCTACTCTGACTGCTGAAGGCATTGCTCTTCGGCCGAAGCCGTCATGCTGGAATTGATTCAGCCAATGCGGGTGATGGCTTGTGTCTTATGCTCCTCGCAGTTTATCACCCTGCTAATTTGTTAGTTTGGTAGTTTGTTGGACTGAAGGATGTCGAAAGCGGACAATATCGTCAGGGCAATTTGGAGAAGGTTGGATAAGTCTGAGCGCTGGCAGGCGTTGGATGATGTCTGGAGCCAGCTACCAGATAGGCTGTTTCTGAAGACCTTTGTCCGCGTGTGGGTGGATAGTGAAGGTAACGATCTCCATCGTCCACTGATCGATAGCCTGATCGATGAGTATGACATCCATGCTAGGCGCGTTATGCCGCTGCTTGCGAAGGCAGATCAGGAATTCTATCGCGAGCTTCCAGAGCGGGTTCAGATATATCGTGGAACGTCCATGGAGACGCCATATGATGACTACTCGTGGACCACCGACAGAGAGCAGGCTGTCTGGTTCGCAAACCGAGTGCCGAATGGAACCCCTGCCCTTGCAGAAGGGTCAGTGCATAAAGACGATATTCTCTTCGCTACGAAGAGCCGTGGGGAGAGTGAAATCGCAGTGCAGACGGAGGTTGTTGATAACCTCCAGATAAAATCTATTGGCCCGAAGCGTGACAATCCAATGGCGGCCTTGTTCTTTATGGTTCACCAACATCCGGTGTTTCACAAAGAGATGTTTGAAGGTTTCGCTGAGACACTCTTGATCTCCGGTTTGGATAGGTATGCAGCAGAAGCAAGGATTTATTCGGATCTCAATGAGCTTGCTGATTTTGGATTTAAATCGGCAGTAGAAATGAGGCGGCGGAGTATCCTAGAAGTGGATTGGGATATGGTTCAAAAGAATGCTGATGCAAGGAAGTCGTTGCTGGACGGATTGCGTTAGTACATGTGTGACTTCGACTGAAAGAAAAATAGGCCGCTATTCAGCGGCCTATTTTGTTTCGATTGTTTACTTTTCGGTCGTTGGACCGACAGGTTCAGCTGCCGGAACGGTGGTCTTGAAGGCGTCCGCAATCCCACCACCAGTGCGAGTCAATTCACCGAGGTTCTTTCCAAGGCTGAGGTCGCCCAGAACCTGCTCAAGGAGTGGCTTGTGCGTGCTGTACTTGAGTGCAGCATTGACAATGCCGTCGACACCACCAGGTGCAGTGCCCTCACCCGTAGAGCCACCGCCAGCAATGCCGCCTGCATCGAGAATGCGAATGCTTTCGATGTTTTCGAGCGGCTTGACGGTTGCCGTGATGATCTCAGGCAGGCGCTCGATGGTGGCGAGGCGCTGACGAAGGACCATTGCTTCAGGCGAGAGGCCGTTTTCAGCCTTGTTCTTCTCGTTGAGGCCTTCGGCTTCAGCGAGAGCCGTGGCCTTGTTTGCCTCCGCGAGCTTGGTGATGCGGTCGGCTTCGGCAGCAGTGGTGGTGCGAATGGCTTCCGCGTTGTCGATTGCGGCGGCCTTTTCGGCAGCAGCCTTGACGCGAACGCCAACCGAGTCCTCTTCAGCTACCTTTTCAGCGGCAATAACTGCGATTTCCTTTTCGCGCTTGGCGATTTCGGTCAGTCGCGTCGTTTCGACGGATTCGGTCGCCTGAACCTGCTTGGCACGAGCTTCTTCAGCCTTGGCCTTTGCCGCAGCTTCTTCCTGCGACTTTTCGTGCAGCTTGATGGCGCGATCCTGCTTCGCAAGTTCGATGTCACGATCCTTGGCGATGGTCGCGTCTTCAATCGCCTTGTTTCGAGCGATCTCAGCTTCTTGGGATTTCCGCTCTTCTTCGAAGCGCGTGATGGCGATCAGGGATTCAGTCTTGGCGCGCTGTTCGTCCAGCTCCTTCTTCTGCTCGATGGCGGCGATTTCACCGTCGCGGGCAATGGCGAGAGCTTCCTTGTTGGCTTGGACCTCGGTGCGCTTCATCTGAACCTTGGTATTATTCTCGATTTCATTGCGCGTTTTGAGGCGTTCCTGCGTCAGTTCGGTAAGCTTGGTGAGGCCTTCAGCGTCCATCGAATTGTTGGGGTCGAAGAACTGCTTTGCGGTCTGGTTGAGGTTGGTCAACTGAACGGATTCTAGTTCGAGGCCGTTCTTCTCTAGCTCGGCCGAGACTGCTTCCCGAACTTCGCTATTAAATTTGGCGCGAGACTGATGCAGATCATTCAGGTCCATCTGAGCGGCAACGGAGCGAATTGCGCCGATAAGCTTGCCTTCGATGAGATTGCTGAGGGCGTTGGAGTCTTCGGTCAGGCGGCCAAGAGAGGCGGCCTTGCTGACGTATTCAGCTTCGCGGCCCACGCGAACGTGAAACTCGATGGTGGCGTCTGCCTTGAGAAGATCCTTCGTGTAGAGGGCGCTTTCTTCTCGACGATCAACGACGATTTTCATAGGCCGCATATTAATTGGGGTGTATTCCTGAAAAATCGGGAAAACGATTGCGCCGCCGCGAAGGACGACCTTTTCACCGCCCATGCCAGTGCGGACAAAAGCAGTTTCGTTCGAAGCACGCTTGTAGAAACGCGTCATTATCAGTGCAAGGACCAGAGTGCCAATCACTCCAACCACTGCAACTAGAGCGATGGTTACCATAAGACCCATAATTATTTCCTTTCAGGGTGTTTAATTGTTGCGGATTAATCGGAATGTGAAACCAGGTAAAAACCGTCGATTATGGAGATGATTAGAACATTGTCACCTTTGGTGAACAGGTGCTCTTCCTTCGAGGTTTTTACGTAAATGTCGATGGCCGATCCCTCGGCATCGTAAACCTTTGCGGAGGCTGAAGTTGTGATTGATGCAGTGCCATCGGTAATCGTTGCGACGCGGCCAATTAATGACTGTCTGGAGGTCGCGTGCCCCTTTTCAGAGTGCAAGAGCTTTCCAAGTGCCTTGCTTGTCGGACGTGTTAGAGACAGGGCTACTGGAATACTGGCAATAACTGCAACCCAGACAGGAAGAGCAATTCCGAGGATATTGATTGCCAGGGATTGGATTACGAGGCCAGACGCAGCAAAAAATCCAGAGAAGATCGCCACAAGCATAAGGACGGGAACTTTGCCAATCCCGAAATAATGCAATGCCCCGATAAACGAGAACACGCCAGCTGGCGGTTCTGGAATTTCCGGCATAAAGTCATCGATAAACGACGATCCACCGACGCCAGAAACTGCCATTAAAACTTCAATCGCGAGTAGGCCAGCAAGGATGTAAAAAGAGATCGCAAACGGTGCGAAGCTCGGGTTCGTGAAAAATTCCATTTGTGCCCTTTCTCTCCATGAACAAAGTGAGTTCATTCATGCCGCACATATTAAATGTGGGATTTATGCGGGAAATCAAGGGAAAATGGTAATTTGTGGACAAATTAATTTGGAGAAATGGTTTTTCTTTAATTAGGGCCGTGGTTCGCTTGGTTGAAGAATCTCCTCGGCCTCGTCCAGGTCCATGTGGATCACTTTGCTGGCGACCCCACCTGGAAACATGTTGCGGGCAAACGAGCTAAGCTCACGCTGCTTCTGTTTGATGTCCAGTTCCTTGGTTCGCCATGGGCCAAGTCGTTTGCGCTTGGCGAAGATGATGGCGTTCTGCAGGTCGTCGACGTCTTGGAGTGCAGTGACGGCAATCTCGCGGTCGACGCCCTTTTGTTCAAGCTTCATCTGGATGCGCGCGCGAGAGTATCCTTTGCGGATTCCTGCGGCCGTTTTGGTGTCTGCGTAACTCTCGTCGCTGATGAACTGGTTCTGGATGCAGAAGTCGACAGCATGGTTGGCGAGGTCCTGTGCCTCATCCTCACTAATGCCCTCGTACTTGCGAAGCGCCCTCTTCTCCACCGTTTGGCGCAGGTTTTCAACGCTCGATGAGTAGGTTCCAAGATAGTGAACAGCCGAGCGCTTTGCCCACAGCTTTGTACGGTCGGTGACAAAGGATTTCGGCTCGGTCATGGCTTCATTCCGTATGAAGTCTCGGTTTCAATGTTACGATCACGCTTTGGATTGAGTTGGGTCTTCACCATGACGTTGTGCGAGACTTGCTTCACGATTGAAGGGTTGTCTGGAAGGAGCTTGGGAAGTTCGAGGAGAAGCTGGCCAGTGGCATAGGCGTCCTCTTCGGCTGCGTGAAACTGCGGGCGGGGGCTTCTGTATTCGTCAGGAACCCTGATGCCTAAGACGATGCAGGCCTTCTCAAGGCTGACTTTGGTGTTGGTTTGTAAAGTCAGCTTGGCGAGCGTAGCTGTGTCGACCATGCGCGCTGGTAGCAGGTGAGGTTCCGACATGACGGACGCCAAGATACGCATGTCATTCTTGATGGCATGCCCCGCAAGCGTCTTACCTTCGATAGCCGCTCTGAACTCATTCGCGATATCGGCAAAGGTCGGGCAAGATTTCACCATCCTGTCGGTGATGCCGTGGATGTGTTTGCGGACATATGGCTGAATTGGCCTTTCTGGATTGATCAGCCAATAGTGGCGGCCGACGATCTGACCCCTATCGTAGTCCAGGACCGAGATTTCGACGGGCCTGTTGTAAAGGTGACCGTCACCTTCAATATCCATTACGCTAAATTGTTCAGTGTGGGGCCAGTGTCTGATGTCTTCGTTCATGGAGGTCTCCGTTAAACCATATATCGCAGAAGAAGGAGCAAGGGGGTAGCCCGAGTTCTCATTTTTGTTTTCGATCAGGCTTGGCTTGAAATGAATAAATATCGAACCACAGGAATAAATAGCTTTTCAAAGTTAGATTGCTATGGCATTTAGGTCGCCTTCATAGAAAGGAAAAGTAAGATGTCGCTTTTGGAAAAAATCCGCTCTGACCTCGTTGAGGCTCGTAAGGCTCGCACTGACAATGCGAAGATTATGCTTCTGAATACGCTCGTCGGCGAAGCCGCCCGCGTCGGTAAAGATGCCGGTAATCGCGAGACGACTGATGCTGAAACCATGGCTGTAGTTAAGAAATTCGTGAAAAACGCGGAGCAGACGCTTGTTGACCTCACGAAGTATGGCCGTGACACTGGTTCTATTCAGAACGAGATCGCAATCTTGGCAACATACCTGCCTGCTGCTGTGCCAGTCGGTGAAGTCGAGAAGGCCGTCGAGGAAATCGTGGCTGGTTTGGACGATCCGAAGGCAAAATCTGCGATTGGCATGGTCAACAAGGCACTGAAAGAGCGCTTTGGTGATGCCTTCGACGGCAGCACCATGGTGCCAATTGCGAAGCGGATTTTGGAGACGAAATGACAATATTCTATTCGGCGGACCATCATTTTGGTCATCATGGCATTATTGACCTGTGTAAAAGGCCATTTGAGTCCGCCGAAGAGATGGATGAGTTAATGATCAGGCGTCATAATGATCGCGTTGAGCGTTCGGATGATGCCTATTTTATTGGTGATTTCAGTGGGTCTAATGACCCAAAATATCTCGCACACATATTCAACAAGCTGAAAGGTCGCAAGCACCTGATTGTCGGCAATCATGACAATAAGCATGTGTTGCGTCTGGGGTGGTCGTCTCAGGTGGCTCATCGGCGCGAACTGAAAGTTGATGGGCAGATATTCATTCTTGGGCACTATCCAGAGCGGTCTTGGGATAAGATGTATAGAGGTGCATTCCACCTGTATGGTCACACTCATGGGAAATTGCCTGGTGTCGGCCGCTCAATTGACGTCGGCGTAGATGCGTGGGATTTCCAGCCGATACTTGCCTCTGAGGCCATCGAAAGAATGAAGAAATGGAATCATGATTTTGATACCTATGCCCCTGAATTGCCTGAGGTTTACACAGGACCTGAAGATGAATATTCGAGCGGGTTGAGCATGTGATCGCTTGTCCGTTTAATTAAAATACAAGACCATCATGCATGGTCTTTTTTCTTTGGAGAAATAAATGGAAATCGAAAATCTTATTATCATAGGTTCTGGTGCAGCGGGCTGGACGGCCGCAATTTATGCAGCGCGTGCAGGTCTTAAGCCACTTCTGATCACCGGGGAACAATTAGGTGGTCAGATGACTATCGCTGGCTCGGTCGAGAACTTCCCTGGGTTCCCTGAGGCTGTCGACGGCCCGTCTCTGATGGAATCAATGGGACAACAGGCGCTCGCAGTAGGTACGCGAATCGAGAACGATCTCATCATGGGCGTGGACTTCACCGGAAAGCCGCTGATCCTGCGGGGCGACTTGCGCGACTATCAGGCAAAAGCTGTCATTATCGCGACTGGCGCGACGGCTCGCTGGCTGGGTGTTGAAGGTGAAGAGACTTATCGTGGACGCGGTGTTTCGGCCTGCGCGACCTGTGATGGCTACTTCTATCGCGGTCAATCAGTTGCAGTGGTCGGGGGTGGCAATACGGCGGTTGAGGAGGCTCTCTATCTCTCGTCAATCTGCAAGGAAGTGCACTTCATCCATCGTCGTGACAGTCTGAAGGCTGAAAGGATTCTGCAGGAGCGCCTCAAGGGGCGGAGGAACATAATTTATCATTGGAATTCAGTAGTTAAGGAGGTTGCTGGCGGTGCGGGCGTTATGGACCCGATCACTCACATTGTCATCGATAAGGTCGATGGCGGTGCTCGCCGCAACCTGAAAGTCGACGGGATGTTTGTTGCAATCGGGCATGATCCGATGACAGCGCCTTTCCATGGGCACGTCGATCTTGATGATTATGGCTACATTGCTGTATCACCGGGTTCCACAAGAACAGCGATTCCCGGTGTATATGCAGCAGGAGACGTTGCGGATCGTCATTACCGTCAAGCAGTGACCGCAGCCGCTATGGGTTGCATGGCTGCTCTCGATGTAGAAAAATGGTTGACAACTTCTGATTAATAAGAAAAATCCTTGTTGCAGGGTTATTGTTTTTGTGGAATCAAAATAATCCTGACCAACAAATAGGAGTTGTTTTATGAAGCATGCTGAATTGATCGAAGCTGTCGCCGCGAAGACTGGCATGACGAAGGTCGATGTTAAAAAGGTCGTGGATGCGACTGCTGAAGGTATCAAGGATGCGCTCGCGGCCAACGGCAAGGTGACCATCAGCGATGTGGGTATTTTCTCCACTCAGAACAAGCCTGCACGCGAAGCTCGCAATCCGGCTACGGGTGACACGATCCAGGTTCCGGCGAAGACCGTCGTGAAGTTCAAGCCTGCAAAGTCGCTGGCGGATTCCGTCAACGGCTAATTCGATCCTCACGGATTCCAAAGCCCTTCCAGTTTTTCTGGGAGGGCTTTTTTATTGGTTTAATCTCAGTGCTGACTAAACTGGTGTTTAAAAATTTGCATTCTCATAACTGAGCACGCAATATTGTAGATAAGAGAACTGGAGCTAATCGGAATGAACATTAAACGCAAAATCAGAATGCCTTCTTTGCGCGCTCTTGCAGACGTTTCGTTTGTGTCGGTAGCAGGTGCTTTAATCCTGCTGGGTGCTCAGGCAAAGGCATCGGATACGAAGGTCTTGGATGAAAAAGCTGTCATCGAGATTATTCGAGCTGAGATTGCTCGTGATCCGGGCTTTGTTCTCGATGCGATCAATAAGCATGTCGAGCAGCAGCAGGCTCTTGAACGTCAGAAGCAGGATGGTCAGGCGGTTGTCGCCCGTGATGAAATCGCCGCGTCTGCCGGGAGACCGTTTGTTGGTGCGGAACAAGCGGCCGTTGAGCTGGTCTATTTCTTTGACGTGAATTGCGGTTATTGCAAACGTCTGGACCCAGCCATGCGACGGATTGTCGAGGAAAACAAGGATATCCGCGTTTCTCATCGCGAAATCCCGATTTTGGCTGAAAGTAGCCGATCTGCCGCTCTTCTTTCAAACATCGTTTGGCAGATGTTTCCTGGAAAATACGGCGAATTTCATGATGCTTTGATGGCCAATCAGGGTTCTCTTACCGACGACATTCTCGAAGTGAAATTGTCTGAGGTCCTGGGTGCGACGGATGCCATGGCTGTTTTGGCTGAAGCTTCAAACCAGAACAGTGAAATCATGAAGAAGGCCACCAAGCTGGTGCAGGAGAATTTGAGCCTCGCCGAGAAAGCTGGCGTCACGGGTACTCCGTTTGTCTACGTCCTTCAGAATGACGCTGTGATGCGTGGCGCTGGTGAGGACGCTTATGACCAGTTGCTTGGATTCATCAACGCTGCACGAAGCAAGAAATAAGCATCTAATTGGGCGGTAGATCTGCGTGGATATTGATGCGCTTAAGATAGTGGGCTTCAAGAGCTTCGCTGACCCTGTCGAGATTCCAATCGGCAAAGGGATAACGGGCATTGTTGGTCCGAATGGTTGCGGGAAGTCGAACCTGATAGAAGCTCTTCGTTGGGCAATGGGTGAGACTTCCGCAAAGCGCATGCGCGCGGACGGTATGGACGACGTCATTTTCGGCGGTACAGACAAGCGAATGCCGAGGGCATCTGCAGAGGTTACGATTTCCATCGATAACTCCGCTCGCAAGGCTCCGGTCGAATTTAATGGCGACGCTCGTCTTGAGGTTTCGCGTCGGATCAGCCGTGGTGAGGGTAGCTCCTATAAGGTCAACGCCAAGGCAGCTCGCGCCAAAGACGTGCAGGTGCTTTTCAAGGATGCTGGCGTTGGCGCTGGCTCGTCTGCTCTCGTTAGCCAAGGCAAGGTTGCGGCGATCATCAACGCAAAGCCAACTGAGCGACGCAATATCCTCGAAGAGGCTGCGGGCGTGGCTGGTCTGTCGTCGCGTCGACATGAGGCCGAGCTTCGGCTCAAGGGAACCGAACAGAACCTTGAACGCGCTGACGATCTGGAAAAAAATCTGAATGATCAGCTTGGCTCTCTTCGTCGTCAGGCGCGACAGGCAAAGCGTCGCCGCGATATCGACGGGATGATCCGTGCGGCAGAGGCCGCCGTTCTGCTTGTTCGTTGGAACGCGGTTGAAGGTCGGCTTGCGACTGGACAGGCGAACTTTGAAGCCAATGAGGAACAGGTCAAGCAGGCAATGCTGGCTCTGCAGCTTGTTGAGGCGGCGCTTGCCAAGGCAGAGGCGGAAGCGGCTCCGGCAATCAAGGCTAAGGCCGACGCCGAAATTGCGCTTGCTCTTGCAAGGACCAAGGTAGAGAGCGTTCGGAAAGAAGCGCAGGCTGCCAAGGCGGCTTTGGCTTCTGCGCTGAAAGCGGTTGAGCGAACCAAGACTGATATCGCCCGTCAGAAGGCAGAGATCGGCAATTCCGGCGAAGAATATGAAGAGCTGAAAGATCGCTTGGCGCTCACGATTGATGATCGTGACTACGACAAGGTTCTGATCGAGGAAGCCAACATCAAAGCTGTTGAGGCTAGGGATGCGCTCTCCGAGATTTCGGCGGAAGTTTCGCGGCTTGCAGAAGCACTCGCTGGGGCAAAGACCGAACGAACGGCTGCGGAGCGTCGCCTCGCTGAAATTAAACAGCGAAAGATTTCGACGGACCAGAAACTTGCCGACGTGCAACGTCGTCTCTCTGAGGCCCAATCATTGCTCGCGTCTATGCCGAAGATTGGGGAGGAGCTTGGTTTGGCTCAGGAGATGATTTCTGAGGCCGAGCAGGTTGTCGTTTCAACGTCAGAAACCTACTCGTTAAAGCTGGACGACGAAACTCAGGTTAAAACTAATCACGCGACCCTTGTGGCTCAACTTGCGGCACTGTCGGCAGAATTGTCGGTATTGTTGTCTGGTCGAAGCGAGGTCGATACGTTGGCTTCCAAAATCCGTGTTCAGGATGGATATGAGGCGGCGGTCGCGGCTGCTTTCGGCGAGGGCCTGAATGCAGGCATTGGCGCTGGTGAGCATCGCTGGTGGCAAAAGTCGCCAATTCGTATTTCAGCGCCGGAAGGCGCACGCGCCATGGCGGAAGTGCTCAAAGTGCCAGACGAATTGTTGGCAGCTGTTTCTGGCGTGGGAATTGTTAGTTCCACTGATGACGCCGTGAAGCTTGCGGCCTCGCTTCAGCCTGGTCAGATTATTGTCACTCTGGCTGGGGGCGTATGGCGATGGGATGGCTATCGGTCAGAAGGTGTATCTGGCTCAGACGAGGAAATTCGTCGCACATCGCGTATCGAAGAGCTGGAAAAGCAGGTTTCCGATCTGGATGGCAAAGTTGCCAAATCCAAATCTGAATTGGAGGCAGTTGGCGCGGCCGTCCGTGATGCAAAACTGGCGGCCGACCAGGCTCGTCATGCTGTCAAAGCGGCTCGCGAGAAATTCGATGCCATAAAGCGTAGTCAGGAAGCTGGCGAAGCCAAGCGGCGTGAGCTGGAGGCTCAGGTAATCTCGCTTACATCGTCAATGGAGCAGTTGTCTCTCTCGGCAGAGCAGGAGGCAGAGGCTTTGATTGATGCAGACGCCCTGCTCTCTTCCTTGCCTGATATTAGGAAGGATGAGCAGGCGCTTCAGAATGTCAGGTCGCGTCAGTCTCTGCTTAATGCAGCCTATGAAAAGGCACGCGAGGAGCTGGATAAGACGAGGCGCGATGCTGAAGCTCGCCATCTGATGATCCAGAACATCGAACAGCAAATGCGTGATTTCGATAAGCGCATGGTTGCAGCGCGAGAACATATCGCGGAGCTACAGAAACGCTTGGCCGAGGGCGAGCTTGAAATGGAAAGCTTGGCCGCGACAGAGGCTCTGGGGCCTCGGGCCGAGCAGGAAGCGATGGAAGCCTTGGAAGAGGCTGTCATTATTCATGAAGGCGCAGTAGCGACAGCTGTGGCTGCTGAGGAGGCTCTCAGTAACGCTCGCGTCTCGGTCAGGGATGCAGAGGCTAAACTTGGCACTCAGAAGGAGGAGCGCGCTCGCCTTCTGGCAGAGATGAAGGGGGCGCAGGAAGCGCAACAGGAATTGGTGCGCGAGATTAGTGAACGCCTGTCTTGTGAGCCGTCCGTGCTGGAAGAGATTTCGGGGCTTACCGTTTCGGATGGGCTTCCAGAATTGGATATCTGTGACGCTCGCCTGCAGAGGCTGATCAAAGAGCGAGATGGCATCGGTACTGTCAATCTGCTCGCCGAAGAGCAGTTGGTGGAGGTTGAAGGGCGTCTTGGTGCCGCCAGCAAGGTCAAGGAAGAGCTTCGTGAGGCCGTTCGTCGTCTCCGTAAAACCATTTCCGAATTCGAACAGGAGTCTCGCGAGCGTCTGACAGAGGCATATGCCTTGATCGACGGTCATTTCAGGGATCTGTTTACGCGTCTGTTTGGCGGAGGGCATGCCTATCTGAAGTTGTCGGAGTCTGATGATATTCTGCATGCGGGTTTGGAGATTTACGCCTGCCCGCCTGGCAAGAAATTGCAGACCATGTCGCTGATGTCGGGCGGAGAACAGGCTCTGGCGGCGTTGGCCCTGATTTTTGCGGCGTTCTTGATCCGTCCTGCTCCGGTCTGCGTTCTTGATGAAGTGGATGCGCCTTTGGATGACTCGAACGTCGATCTGCTCTGTTCGCTCGTTGCTGACATGGCAAAGGACGGCACGAAATTCCTTATGATTACCCATCATTCATTGACGATGGCCAAATGTGATCGATTATTTGGTGTGACAATGATGGAGCGCGGCGTCAGCCGAGTGGCTTCCTTGGATATGGATACAGCAATTAAGCTGATTGCCGCTTAATGCTCGTTGACCATCCCTGATATTTAACAATAAACTTGGATACCGATAAAATTCGGGAGAACCCATATCCAAAAATAACTCCATAAATCCGGAGGAAAAGATGACCTTTCATGATCGCGGATCAATGTCGCAGGCACCAAGTTATGCTGCTGGCTGCATGATCCTTAGTGTTCGTACAGGACGTTTCCTGTTCAGCTTGCGCCCTGATGACGTCGATGAGCCGAGTACCTGGTCTCTCTGGGGCGGCAAGGCCGAACCGGGTGAAGTCGATCCACAGGATACCGCACTTCGCGAAGCTATTGAAGAGACTGGCGTATCGCTGAAGGGCGACTTGCAGCATCTTCGTCGCAAGGAAATGAGCCGCTTCTTTTACGACACGTTCCTTCTGACTGTGCCTGACGAATTCGAGCCAGTGAAGACCAATGAGTCTGCTGGGCATAAATGGGTACCGCTCGACGATCTCCCCTCCCCTCTGCATTGGGGCGTAACGGATCTTCTGGGTGATTATACCGCTGTGAAAATTATGACGAAGGCTGTTGAGCGGCTGTCGGGCCGACCTTGCGATTTTGATGACGTCTATATTCCTTGATCGGAATTAAGTGGGAAAGAGGTCGCGAAAGCGGCCTTTTTTCGTTGAAATGGGGAAAACGAGATAATTGCGGCTTAAAACTGATATTCCAAACGAGGTAATTTGCCGATAAATTCATAGGAAATACGGGATATTCCTTTAAATCCGCTTGACGATGAGAATGCTAAATTGCTATCGAGGCGACAGGAAATTCAGGAGTTTTTCAAATGGCTGCAATTGTTGTGAATATGCTGGATGACGGCGCTTTCGAGGTCGTGGGGCCGCAGGGAGAAGGCGTTCGAGTCTTGAACAATGACGAGGGTACCAACAAATCCTGGGTTATTATGAAGAGGGACTGGACGGGTGTCCGGTGGGAAGTTCTTTGGGATTTCACGTCTCTAGATAGCGCGCTGAATGCGGCCGTATACGAAGCCACTGGAGAGGAGAAGCCGGACTATGAGGTGCGCATGCCCGATGGCATGACGTTCAAGCGTCCAGGGGTAAAGACGGCCGAGGAGGTTATGGCCTCTGCTGGTTGGTATTTCGTGGCTGAGTTGATTGGCTTTATGCCGCTCACCACTTCGTCGGATCGTAGCACGTTTGACGTGCGAGCGGAGTTCGCCAAAATGATTAAGGGTGATGATGTCCGCCTAGGTGACGTCAATATCTCTGATGAAGACGATGAAGGTCGGCACTGGATAGCTGATGTTGTGCTCGATTATCGCGGCTGGTTGCATCTAGACGAGATTCATGCCGCTGCTACTGAGGAATTTCGTAAGGAAGGATTGAACGTCATACCGTTCTTTGATCATCGCACAAGGACCAACGTTGCGTGCAGTGAGGCTGTAATACTGCAGTTTCCCAAGGATCGGGTTGTCCGCGCAGCCTAAAAGAAAGGGGCCGAAAAGGCCCCTAATTCTTTAGCAAAATCCTTTTGCAAGCTCAGATCCACCAAAGGTGCCTAGGATCACGCAAGCACTGAATTTCGAGTTCGCCATAAGAATACCAGCCACCATGTAGGTTATGGCCATGCCATAGTGCCTGTTGTCTTTTCCTTCCGCGATACCCTTCACCATAAATATGCCTCGAACGAACGCCCACGCTCCAAAGAACGTCAGGATTGTGAAAGCATGGCCAATTAGTTCTGCGAATCTCTGTACGACCTCCAGATTCGAAGCAATCGGATATTTTAGGAGGTCAGAGCTGGTATTTAGGCCATTCATGCCAATTGGGTTGTCGACACTGCCCAGCAGAGTGGTTGTGAGTATCGTATAAAACAGTGGTGCATTCATCAGGAGCACCGCTGTAATCAGCTTTGTTAATTTGCCAGGGCGATTGTCCCCTCTTTCGCTATTTCTAGCTAATTCAATGATGGCCATTGCGAACGAAATAAGACCAGCCAGAAAAACAATGGAAAACAGCGCCATGACGGCCATCGGCACCACGTTTCTGGCAACGTTAGCTGCCATACAGGTCGCGGGGGCGGCATGTCCGATGCAGTTTTCTACGGTACCGACGCTACCTAGTGGTCCGGCAATGCTGTTGAGGAAATCGCCGCCCATGCCTTGATCATTATAATCAAGTTCGGCGGAACCCAGTACGCCACCGCCACGAGCTGAACCCAGTAGCGATGTCATACCTACGCCTGCAACATCGGGCAATGAAACCAACATTGCGCCCGCAAGCATCATAACTATCCCAGCTGAATAGTTATGGCGGCCATTCTGTCGAGTCGCCTCGACCAAATTAGTGAGGCCACGAGCTATGAAATAAATGCCCGTGACCCCCATAGCGACGACAATAAGCAGGAATATAGGATTCCAGGATTCCTTGATAAAATTGGACAGAAGCGTGCCAACAGTGGTTCCCTGTTTTGCTTCTTGAGCAAATGCTACTGAGGTAAATCCCAAAAAGTACGCTGTAGATAATACGATCAGTTTCCTGAGCATCTGCTCACCCTGCTTATTTTCGTGTCTTATTCTAAAGATGGCGCGAATTAGAACGTCTCTCCGCCACCTGAAGTGATCGACTGGGTCTCGCCGAGGCCGAGAGATGCGCCGAGGACGCCTGTAACGGCAGGTATGCCGATCAGGCCAGCACCAACTGCAAGACGCCATAGTCCATCGGAATACTTGGTCTGGTTGGGATTCTCGGAGGCGGCCTTCAGCTTGATCAGGCCAGTGATGACCATGACGATGCCGACGAAGAATGCACCAGCAACAAGTGCCTTGCCGAGCGAGCCGAACTGC